>OZ245787.1:0-1898514 GCA_965228015.1 Peptococcia bacterium | reverse complement strand
CAGATTTTCTTTTAGATCTTTCTAAATCTGTATCTTCAATTCTTACAATAAATTTTCCATCTCTGCCTTTGGCATATAGATAATTAAATAAGGCTGATCTTGCTCCCCCAATATGTAAGGGTCCTGTTGGACTTGGAGCGAATCTTACGTGAATCTGAGTCATTTGCTTTCCTCCATTTTATATATCGTACAAACAGCAAAGGCGGCGATTCCTTCTTCCCGCCCTGTGAATCCAAGTTTTTCTGTTGTTGTTGCTTTTACATTAATATCCTCAGGAGAAAGTTTCATTACCTGAGCATAATTATTTACCATTTCATTAATATATCCTGCCAATTTGGGCCGTTCTGCAGCTACTGTGGCATCAATATTATTCACTTCATATCCTTTGTTACGGACAATTTCCATGGTTTTTTTCAGGAGATCCATGCTGAATGCACCTTTAAATTCCAGGGATGTATCGGGAAAGTGTTTGCCAATATCTCCTTCAGCTGCGGCGCCAAGAAGAGCATCCATGATTGCATGGGTAAGCACATCTGCATCCGAGTGACCTAAAAGTCCTTTTGCATAAGGAATTTCAATACCACCTAAAATCAATTTACGACTTTCCGCAAAAACATGAACATCAAAACCAAATCCTGTTCTAATTTTCATTTTGATTTTCCTCCAAAACTTCCCCTGGAATTTCTTCATTTATTAATGAAAGAATTGCATTTCCAAGTTTTAAATCTTCTGGCGCAGTAATTTTTATGTTTAAATAATCTCCCTGAAAAATTTTAACGGGAGCCTGGAGACTTTCTACCATAGATGAGTCATCTGTAAAAAGGTGATATTTCCCAGAGGCTTCTTTGAAAGCGTGGAAAATTAACTCCCGGCTGAAACCTTGGGGGGTTTGAATTTCCCACACATCTTCCCTGGGGATTGTATTAATAATAAATGAGTCCTTAATTTTTTTAATCGTATTCTTCTCAGGAACGCCCATTACCAGAGCATTTTCAGCCCTTAAAGTTTTTATAAATTCTTTAATTTTTTCTTCCTTAATAAATGGCCGGGCTCCGTCGTGAATAATTACGTAGTCACAATTCGGTGATGCTTCCAGAAGTCCGTTATAAACAGAATCCTGTCTTTGGGCTCCCCCGGGGATTACTTTTTTAACTTTATTAAAAGCATATTTTTCAACTACAGCTTCTTTGCAATAATCCAATTCTTTTTCAGCAGCAACCACAATAATTTCATCAATTTCGGGAATTCTATGGAATCTTTCAATAGTATGGATAAGTACAGGTTTCCCCTCAAGCTCTAAGTATTGTTTATTGATTGCAGAACCCATTCTTGAACCTGTTCCAGCTGCAGGAATTATTAAAGATATTTTCATATTGAAATTTACACCTCTCCATCATCAATCTTAGCGAAAATCATTCTTCCCGCTGATGTCTGAAGAGCATTTGTTACCATTACTTCCATTGTTCTTCCTAAATAATCACGGCCTTCTTCAACAACGATCATTGTTCCGTCATCAAGATAACCGATGCCTTGTTTTCCCGTTTTTCCTTCTTTAACAATTTCCACTGTCATAGTATCTCCAGGAATTACAACAGGTTTAAGAGCATTTGCTAAATCATTAATATTAAGAACCTGCAGCCCTTGAAGCTGTGCAACTTTATTTAAGTTATAATCGTTAGTTACAATATATCCTTTTAAAACCTGAGACAATTTAACAAGCTTACTGTCAACTTCCTGTATCTCAGGGAGATCTTCCTCATAAATTCTTACCTCAATATCTTTTCCTTTAGAAATAAGGTTTAAAATATCAAGACCGCGACGGCCTTTATTTCTTTTCAGAACATCAGACAAATCTGCAATATGGCGTAGTTCTTCCAGTACAAAGTTTGGAATAACTAAAGGTCCTTCAATAAATCCGGTTTTAACAATATCAAGAATTCTGCCATCTATAATTACACTTGTATCAAGAACTTTTGGAACCTCAGAATTTTTCTTTCCTTGAGAAAGAGTAGTTTTTTCCTTGACTTCACTCTTAAATAAGTTTCTTCCGGCAAAGATATCTTCCTTTTTATTCGTTCCTACAAGCATTCCAACGTATCCTAAAAGTACTGCAAGAAGTACAGAGAAAATATATCCAACAAAGGGAACTTTAGAAAGATAGATCCCAATAAAGCTGGCAATAATCAGTCCAATAATAAGTCCCAGGGTTCCTCCAATAAGATCCTGAATAGGCATTCTTTGAAGAAGACACACAAAATAACGAACAGATGAGGCAATTCCCTCTACAATAAAAGGAGACAGCTTGTACCCTAATCCTGCCAAGGCAATTCCAGGAACAACTACCATCCATAATCTTGGATCAGGTATGCTGCTTCCCGCCAGAACGTCATTCACCAGGAAATCTCCCAGGATTACACCGACTAATCCGAATATAAAAACAACCACAATACCAGCAATTTTTTTACCCACAATTTCACCTCCTCTTAAATGCATAACCCTTATTATAATAGGATTATTTAAGAATATCAATCGATCTCCATTAATCTAATGTTAGGAATTTATGAACAAAATTCCATCTCCAATATTTTTTACCTTGTGAAGCTTTATATCGCCTTCATTATGAGTAGATTTATTGTTAAATGGAACCAATGCTTTAGCAAATCCCATTTTTTCTCCTTCTTTAATTCTTTTTTCCAAATTAGAAACGCTTCTAACCTCTCCGGAAAGGCCAATTTCTCCAAGGACTATCATATCCTGACCAATACTTTTATTTCTGTAACTAGATACTATCGCCATAGCGATGGCCAAATCTACCACTGGTTCTGCAACTTTTATTCCTCCAACAATATTTACATATATATCACTGCCGGAAAGATGAACCCCTAGTTTTTTTTCAAGAACTGCGATAATCATATTTATTCTGTTGTAATCGTAACCTGTAGTTACCCGGCGTCCCTGATTGTAATGGCTTTCACTAACCAAGGCCTGAATTTCCAATAGAATTGCCCGGCTGCCTTCAAAGATTGCAGTGATTACTGATCCGGGAGCATTTTCTGCTCTTTCCTGGAGAAGAAACTTTGATGGATTTGGAACTTCTTTTAGTCCTTCATTAACCATTTCAAAAATTCCAATTTCTGAAGATGAACCAAAACGGTTTTTGTAACTGCGAAGGCTGCGGTACTGATAATATTTCTCCCCTTCAAAATAGAGAACAACATCTACCATATGCTCCAATAATTTTGGTCCTGCAATTCCTCCGTCTTTTGTTATATGACCAACAATCATGACTGTCATTCCAGAATTTTTTGCCAGTTTTAATAACTTGCCGCTAATTTCTCTGGCCTGACTGATTGTTCCCGGGGCAGAGTCTACATCACTAGTATACATTGTTTGAATAGAATCGATAATTAAAAATTCTGGATTTTCTTTCTCAACAATTTTTGTGATATTTTCAAAATTATTTTCTGCTGAGATTAAAATTTCTTGATTGGTTATGCCAAGTCGATTTCCTCTATACTTAATTTGTTCCTTTGATTCTTCCCCACTGCAGTAGAGAACCTTGTATTCCTCACCAAGATTTTTTGCTATTTGCAAAACCAAGGTGGATTTTCCAATTCCTGGTTCTCCTGAAAGAAGAATTAGTTCCCCTGCAATAAATCCTCCACCAAGAACTCTGTCTACTTCTGGGAATCCACTAGAAACCCGCATTTCCTGTTTAATAGTAATTTCACCAATTTTTTCCGGGGCTGCTGCTTCCCGGGGAAGAGGCATTTTTGTTGTAATTTTTTCTTCCTCGGCAAAACTGTTCCAAGCGTTACAGTCCGGGCATTTCCCAAGCCATTTGAGACTCTCATACCCACAATTAGTACAGTAGAAAACTACTTTTGACTTTTTTTTCACAATAATCACCAAAAGCCCTCCTTTTTCCCATAAGGAGAAAAGAAGAGGGCTGTCCTTTATTTATTTTGAAATTACAATTTTACCTTCAGCTTCAGAAACTTTAATATGATCTCCTGCTTTAAACTCCCCTTTAAGAAGTTCGTCTGCAAGAGCATCTTCAATCATTCTTTGAATTGCCCTGCGTAATGGTCTTGCTCCGTATTCACTGTCAAAACCTTCTTTGGCGATGAGAGCCTTTACTTCGGGACTAACTTCAATTGTCATTTCATTTTCCTTCAGGCGTCCTTCGATTTCTTTAAGCATCAGGTCAACAATCTCTGTGATATGAGTTTCTTCAAGACTATGGAAAACGATTGAATCGTCAATACGGTTTAGAAATTCTGGTTTGAAAACTTTTTTCAATGACTCAAGAACTCTTTTTTTCATTTCATCAAAATTATCTTGAGCTGATTTTTCACGATTAAATCCAAGGGAACCTGTTTTTTTCATTTCACTTGCCCCCAGATTAGAGGTCATTATCAGCACAGTATTCCTGAAATTTACTGTTCTTCCTTTACTGTCTGTAAGGCGTCCATCCTCCATTACCTGAAGCAGGATATCGAAAACTTCTGGGTGAGCTTTTTCGATTTCGTCAAAAAGAATTACTGAGTAAGGCTTTCTGCGAATAACTTCTGTAAGCTGACCACCTTCCTCATGTCCAACGTATCCAGGAGGTGAGCCAATAAGTCTTGATATTGCATGTTTTTCCATATACTCACTCATATCAATTCTTACCAGGGCATCTTCTGCACCGAAAAGTGCCTCTGCTAAGGCTCTGGCAAGTTCAGTTTTACCTACTCCTGTTGGTCCAAGGAAAACAAAGGATCCAATTGGGCGCTTTGGACTCTTAAGACCGGCTCTGGCTCTGCGTACTGCTTTGGAAATAGCTTTAATTGCCTCATCCTGGCCGATTACTCTTTTATGAAGAACTTCCTCTAATTTAAGAAGCTTTTCGCTTTCTTCCTGGGCAATTTTCTGAACGGGAATTCCTGTCCAGCTGGAAACAATTTGAGCAATATCTTCTTCAATAACTTCTTGAACTGTTCCAATGTTGTTCTTTTTCCATTCTTCCCTTTGAGCTTCTAGTTCTTCTTTAAGTTTTCTCTCATCATCTCTAAGTTTTGCTGCTTTTTCAAAGTCCTGCTGAACTACTGCAGATTCTTTTTCGCTGCGGATTTCTTCTATTTTTTCTTCCATTTCTTTTAAGTTAGAAGGTGCTGTTCCTACTTTTAGATGCACCTTGGATGATGCTTCATCAATAAGATCTATGGCTTTATCTGGCAAATAGCGGTCGGTTATATATCGATCAGAGAGTTTCACCGCAGCCTTTACTGCTTCATCTTTAATTCTCACGCTGTGATGGGCTTCATATCTGTCACGAAGTCCAAGTAAAATCTGCTCTGCCTCTTCAAGGGTTGGTTCGCTTACCTGAATAGGTTGGAATCTACGCTCAAGGGCAGGGTCTTTTTCTACATATTTTCTGTATTCATCAAGAGTTGTTGCCCCTATTGTCTGAAGCTCGCCTCTGGCAAGTGCTGGCTTTAAAATATTGGCTGCATCAATTGCACCTTCAGCAGCACCGGCACCAATAAGGGTGTGCATTTCATCTATAAACAGGATTATATTTCCTGATTTTTTAATTTCTGACATTACTTTTTTCAAGCGTTCTTCAAATTCTCCACGATACTTGGATCCGGCGATTAAGGAACCCGTTTCCAGGGAAATAACTTTTTTCATTTTCAGAATTTCAGGAACATTTCCGTCAACAATTCTTTGGGCCAGGCCTTCAGCAATTGCGGTTTTGCCAACACCTGGCTCACCAATAAGAACCGGATTATTTTTTGTGCGGCGGCTAAGAACCTGAATAACACGTTCAATTTCATTCTGACGACCTATTACCGGGTCAATTTTGTTGTCTTTAGCAAGTTTTGTTAAATCGTTACCATATTCGTCTAAAGTACTTTGTTTACTCTGCTCCTCACGGGCTTTCGGATATTCTCCACGGCTTCTTTTACTGTTATCCGCAGCCATATTTCCACCAAGAAGAGCCCAAACCTGTTTACGTATTTTTTCTGGATTGACTCCTAGATTTAGCAATACCTGGGCAGCTACACCTTCGCCTTCACGAATCAGGCCAAGAAGTATGTGTTCTGTGCCTACATAGGTTACTCCCCATTTTCCAGCCTCATCCTGAGCAAGGCTTAACACCTTTTTTGCCCTTGGTGTAAAATTAATGTCCTTTGAAGGAGCATCGGCAACTTTTTTTATCGATTTCTGGATTAAATCCCGAGTTTTTTGTAAATCAACATCCAGGGATGTCAAAGCTTTTGCTCCAATTCCCTCACCTTCACGGAGAAGACCAAGTAAAATGTGCTCTGTGCCTGTGGCGGGATGACCCAGCTGTATTGCTTCCTCCTGGGCATAGGCTATAACTTTTTGCGCTCTTTCTGTAAAAAACATTCCAAACATTTTGCTGCCTCCTTATTATATTGAAGATATTATTTTATATAGTAGATAAAATTTCTCTGATTTTTTCTGCTCTGTTGATTTCTATAGCTTTAAGATAATTGCCACAGCTATAGAGTATAGGTTTATTAGTCAGGGATAATATGAGATTTTTGTAATTTTCGGAGTTTTCTCCGATAATTTTCTCACAAATTCCCATTCTGATCATGGAGATATTTAAGATTGCCTCTTTTTGAGTGAGAATTCTGGCATTTTTCAAGAGTCCCAAAGCCCTGTAGACTTTATCTTCAAGAAGAAGTTTTTTGTCCTGAGCTAGCTGATGGCGAATTTCTCTTTCTTGTTTAACAAGGTTCTCAATTGCAACAGTTATTCGCTGAATTATTTCTTCCTCACTTATACCCGTTGTCAGCTGATTTGAAATCTGGAAAAAGCCTCCCCAGCTTTCTGTGCCTTCTCCATACATGCCTCTGAGAGTGTAGCCGGCTTTGTGGAGTTCTCTGCTAAGTTGTGAAAGCATTCCCATTTCTGTAATTCCCGGTAGATGAACCATAACAGAGGCCCGGAGTCCTGTTCCGAAGTTAGAAAGACAGGATGTATAAAAACCCAAATCTTTATTGAAGGCATAATCACCAAAACCTGAAAACAGCTCATCCATGGGGATGGCTTTAGCCAAGGCTGAATCGAAGTCCAAACCTGTTGAATAGGCTTGGATACGCAGGTGATCTTCTTCATTTACCATAATGCTTAGGTCATTTTCTTTATTCAAAATCAGTCCTGTGGGCTGATTTTTGACTGCCAGTTCCTTACTGATTAGCTGTTTCTCGAAGAGTGCTTGTTTCAGTTCATCGATAAATAGAGACAGATCAGAAAAGTAGAGATCTTTTTCCTTTACCATGGCAGAGCGAAGATTATCCAAAAGCTCCCGGGACTGTTTTTCATCAATTTTAGATGAAAAAGGTAATTTTTATAATTTCTGGCTAAACGAACTCTTGTGCTTAAAACTACATCAGAATTATTGCCGGCAGAGCGAGTCCAAAAGGTATCGTCATTTTTTATCATTTCAAGTAAATAATTTTCCATTTTATTCAGGCCCCCTGGTGGCTGCGGATGAGATCACGATAAATGGCTGCATCTTCATAACGTTCTTCCTCTATAGCCAAATTAAGTTTTTCCTGAACTTCTTCTATATTAAACACATTTTCTTCAGCCAGAGATTTAGGTACCCGGCCGGAAAATTTATTTCGCCCCTGAATGTGAAGAATAATTGTTTCAAGCTCATTTTGAAAAGTTTCTGCACATTGAGAGCAGCCTATTTTCCCTTTTGTAAAAAGTTCTGTATTGGAGAGGCCGCAATTTGGGCACTTTTTTCATCCCGGGGTGGTTGCTGAATATATAAAAATCCATTTGGGTTAAAGGGGTTATAATAAAACATCTCACACACTCCTTTGCTTAACAAATTTAAATTATATAAATTAGAATTACATATTAATTATTGCCTTGAGAACATCTCCGAGAAGGGATGATTTAATAGTGTTTAATTTTTTCTCAGGGAGTTCCTGGAAAATTGATGAGGAAAAGACTTTTTTAAGAAGAAAGCTTTCCCTTTTTGAAAGAAACTTCTCATCATGAAGACGGTCGATAAATGAATGTATATTTTCCGTGATGAAAAGATCTTCATTCATATCCGGGGTGAGACTTTCGATTCGTTCCCTGAGACCCAGATCCAATTTCTTAATGCGGACGAAGCCGCCACCCCCACGTCGGGTTTCAATACAGTAGCCTTGATCTGGGGTGAAGCGGGTGCTCAAGACGTAATTTATTTGAGAGGGGACACAGTTGAAATGCTCAGCCAAAGCGTTACGCTGAATTTCAATAATTTTACCATCAGCATCATTTATGAGAAGCTTCAAGTACAATTCAATTTGTTTAGAAATCGTAGGCATAACAAAACCTCCAGTAGAAAAAGAAAAGGCAACTGACCTTCCTTGACCTTCTTGAAAATAGAATAACAGAAATAAAATCAAAGGTCAAGAAAAGTCAGAGCCCGGGGAAGCTGGCGCTGATTAGGGGACGCTTCGAGACCAGTGAAAAAGTCCCTCCCTTAAGTTAAAGGTGAGGGACAAATTTTTATGCTAAAAAAGCTGAAAGCGTTGATATATCTAAGAAAACAGAAAAAAGCCCACCTTTTTATGGTATAATTTATCTACCAAAACAAAATAAACCAAAAGGGTGGGCTTTTTATGCTTAGATTAAAATCAAAGCAAATTTCTTTATATTCACAATTATATAATAAAATACCTGAAAATCATATATTAAAAAGAACAGAGATCGCGTCAATTAATTATGGGTTTTAAAAGAATAAAAAAACCCCTTGTATGTATTACGTGCTAAATCGCACTCGCTATCCTTTTAAACAATTCTCTTTTCCAAGTTCTCTTGCCAGTTAAAACTACTGGCACATTGCCGAATTTCTCATCTGATATTAGGTTCGTAGCTTTTTTTATAACACGGCTTTCTAATTTTATGATTCTTGTTTCTGTTTTTCTTGCTTCTTTCTTTTACTAAATCATATACATTACCTGAATTAGCCTTAAAAGCCCTCAGACGTGACATTTGATCAACACCTTCTCTGCACCAGCTTAGAGGCCTTGAACTTAATCTTGCAGATAATATATGACTAATATGGCCTACTGTGCTACAGCCTATATAATCCGGGTCATATTGATTCATTATACCTTCCCAATTATTTAACACATAACTTCTAGCATCTTTTATTGCTTCTATTTTTTGTTTCTGATTCTGTTTCTTCAATTATTGCTTTGAATAAATCTTTTACGAAATCTTTCCTTTTCGTATTTATGTAATACCACATCATTTGGTGTGTGCCTTTCATATGAGCAGTTGCCTTCTTTATATATTTCGACAAATAGTATCTATCTAAAACATAGATACTATCTTTAATCCATTCTTTGCCTTGTTTTATCCAGTTGGCTCCATCTCCTGATAAATATATCTTTTCGATAGTTTCTTCTTCATAGTTGCTATCAATATAATCAGCTACTTCAAGCCATAAATCAGCACTATCTTGGTAGAGACCACTAAAGTATCTGGGATTTATTAATTCATATCTATCTTTACTTACCTTTCACTTACCTTCGTGAACATAAATTAATCTAGGTTCGGCACATGTTCCTCTTTGAAGTGAAACATGATCTTCATCAGCTTCGATGTACAAAATCTTAGCTTGAGAATCAGTTTTTTTCACTGGTGCTGCATGATTAGAAATATCTTTAAGCTTTCTAATAGAATTCATTACTGTTTGACTAGTAAGATATACATTCTTCGATATTTTTTCGCTACTTTTTCTGTATGGTATCTCTATTGCTTCTTCTATTAACATTGATTCTAGCAATATATCCATTCTGTCATTTGCTTCAATACCAACAGCTTCATCAGATAAGTATTTATATTCACCGGTAATTTTATGAACATAATACGTTCTTTTATAGGTTACTTCACCAAATATCGTCGCCAAACTTTTCTTCGACTTTGTTTCCTTTATTTTCCAGTCTCTTTTTCTTGCACAATCTTTTTTAACTAAAATATCTACAGTTTCAAGTACTTTTTCTGTAATTGCAACCCCAACTTCATCCAGCATTTTTTTGGTTTTTAAAATGAATTCAGATATATTATTTCCCTCAATTAAAGTTGTTTCCATATTTTCTGCTATTTCTTTACTGATTTTAGTTGCAATTTCATGTATAATATTATTCATTAGAGTTTCTCCTTTTTTGCGATTTGGTTTAGCGATTTAATTGTAACATAAGGAGTTGCTCTAATATTTTTTTGTTTTTTTACCCATAATTATTTTACACTAACGAATCTGACCACTAGAAGTCTTTATAGTTAAATTACGAATATCAATTAGTTTTTCTTCATTTTCTTTTAAATTCATAAATTAGGACCTCCTCTTGGTAAACAATTCATTTAGTCCATCTCCCAAAAGGTTAAAGCCTAAAACAGACAAAGAAATTGCAATTCCAGAAGGTATGGCTAAATATGGATATTGCAAAAAATTTTGCCTTGCTTCATTTAACATCATACCCCAGCTGGCGTTTGGAGGCTGAACACCTAAGCCAAGAAAAGATAATGATGTTTCAATCATTATTACTGCACCAAGGCAGGCGGTAAAAAGAGTTATTAATCTTGGAAGAATTATTGGCAGATAATGTTTTACTAAAAGTCTTCTTCTGGTAATACCATAACTTTTTTGCAGCTTTAATAAAAAGATTGCTTTCACTGTCTAAAATCAATGAATATACAAGACGGGCAAAAGAAGGAACCATAAAAATACTTATAGCAACAATTGCACCCTCTTTTCCTTTACCTACAACAACCATCATCATAGCTAACAGGATTCCAGGAAAAACCATTAAACCATCGATACCTCTCATTATCAAAGATGATAACCGACCTTTGAATATTCCTGATAATCCTCCTAAAAAAGATCCAAAAAAAGCACCTATAGCTACTGCCAACAGACACACGATTACAATACTTTGAGAGCCATACATTATTCTGCTTAAAACATCTCTGCCAAAACGATCAGTTCCTAAAAGGTATTTACCAGACTCACCTGGAGAAATGAATTTTTCTGAGAGATTCATTTCTCCAGGTGGATATGGAGTATAAAAAAAAGAAATAAGACACAAAGAAAGAACCAAAAAAGATAAAACTCCCCCTACAAGGAGATGATATTTTTTTGCTGACTTTAATTTTACTTTTTGACATATTTACTCACCCTCCATTTGGACTCTGATTCGAGGATTTAAAAACATAACAGCTATATCTACAATAAGAGAGATCATAATTACCAGGAAGGTAATAAATATAACCAATCCCTGAAGTAACATTATATCTCTTTGTTCAACTGCAATAAGAATTAACCTTCCTAAACCCGGAAGGGAAAAAACTGATTCAATAACAACAGTTCCACCTACAAGTTTGGCAAACTGAATACCCATTACATTAATTGGAGCTATCATTGCACTTCTTAATGCATATTTAAAATAAACAGTTACCTTAGGCAGCCCTTTTACTTTAGCCATATCCATATAATCCTGCCTTAAAGAATCTAGCATAGAAGTACGTACTGTTCTTAAAAGCATGCCTATTTCTCCAACTGCTAAAACCAGACTGAGAAGAAAAATACTGTTTAAATACGGTAAAAAACCCTTTTCAATTGGAACATACCCAGTAATAGGAAAAAGTTTTAATTTCAGACCAAAAAAACAATACAAAGCATACCGATCCAAAATGATGGAACTGATGAACCTAACCGCATCAAACCGGTAATAAAATAATCTATCTTTGTATTTTTTTTAATAGCAGCAAGAGAGCCAAAAAGTATTGCTGTAACAGAAGCAATTAACATGGAAAAAACCGCAATAGATAAGGTAACCGGAAGTCTTTGACCAATCAAATCTGTCACATTTTGACCAAATAAATACGACTGCCCTAAATCCATGCAGAATAGTCCTTTTAACCAATCCCAGTATTGTAAATACCAGGCTCTGTCTAAACCTAATGAAATTCTCAAAGCCTCTAATTTTTCCGGTGTAGCATCAGACCCTAAGATAAGCTGGGCAACATCACCAGGTATCCATAAAAGGACTACAAAGGTAATTAATGAAACAGCAAAAAGTACCTCTGCAGCGCGGATAATTCTCTTAAAAATATAATTTAGCACGAAGGTTCACCCTTACTTGAAATATACATCCTTATATTCATATATATCTATTGGATATGTTCTGAATCCTTCAACATTCTTTGCTAATGCAAATATTCTGTCTGGTGTTTGCAAATAAACAACAGGAACATTTTCAGCCAAAGTTACCTGTATTTCTTTAAAAATGTCTTTCCTCTTCACAGGATCCAACTCTGAAGTAGATGCTTCTAATAGTGCATCAATATCACCAGTAATATAACTTATAAAGTCTCCACTTTGTGAGTTATATCTTTTTAAGAAATAATATGAATCAAGTCTTCCCGACAAGCCAATAACTGTCATTTCATATTGTTTGCCACTATAAACATCACTTAACCATTGACCCCATTCTACAACTTTAATTTCAACATTTACGCCAATTTTACTTAACTGATCTGCAATAACCTGCCCTGCATCCATATGAATCTGATAATTCTTTGGAAGAATCATTTCAAGAGTTAAACCATTTTCATAACCAGCTTCTGCAAGCAATTTTTTTGCTTCTTCCGGATTATATTGAATAACATCATTTGTATCATAATAGTCTGGATAGTTAACTGGTAAATGAGCTCCAACATTGCTGCCATATCCATATACAACTGTTGAATTTATATCTTCCTTATTAATTGCCATTGCTATTGCTCTGCGAATTCTTACGTCCTTAAAGATTTCATTATCAAGATTTAAAGCCAATAACTGAACAGCATTCATTGGTTCAGAATAGATTTTTAGATTCTCGCCATTTTTTAAAACTTCAACTTGATTACCCTGAATCTCTGCTAAATGAATATCACAAGTTTGAAGAGCTGCCATTTGAAATGTAGCATCAGGAATTAATTTAAATTCAAGTTCTTTAATTTTCGCTGATTCAAGATAATAGTTTTCATTTGCAGTTAAAATAACTTGTTGCTGAGGAATCCATTCTTTGAATTTATATGCTCCTGTACCAACAGGCTTTGATTTAAGAGTTTCTGCTTCCTCTATTGGAACAATTGCAGTCCAGGGATAAATAAAGGCTTTTGCTAGTTCCGCATCAAGTTTTTCTGTTCTGAAACTAATTTCATAATCATTTAATACATTAATTTCTTTAATATTTGCATAGTCCTTTGCCTTAGGACTTTCTTCACCCTTTAGTCTTTCAAAACTATTTTTCACATCTTCTGCTTTCATTTCTCTTCCATTGTGGAATAATACACCTTCTCTTAATTTAAAGGTAATTTCCATTCCATCTGGAGAAACTTCATAAGTTTCTGCAAGGCGAGGTTCTATTTCCCAGTCAGGAGTAATTGCAAGTAATGTTTCATAAATACTACCTGTTACATTAAATGTAGATACAGCTGCAGTTCTTTGAGGATCAAGGCCTTGAGGATCAGTAGTATATGCAATCTTTAAAATATCTTCCACAGGTTTCTCTTCATTTTTACCGCATCCAGTAATAGATAAGGCTAAAATTAATAACATTAAAACAATTAGTTTCTTATTCACAAGATTCATCTCCTAAATTTAAGTAATAAAAAATAAGCATAGTCTACTATCTATGCTTATTTTTTATTACTTAAATTTTTTAATATTTTAAAATTAATTTTACCAGATTTGTTTCTTGGAAAAATATTTAAAAAATAAATTCTTTGTGGAATTGCTCCTTTTGGAACTTTATCTTTTAAATATTTTTTAATCTGGAACCTGTTAATTGGGGGTGCGGACGTTTTTTTGGACCTAAGCAATTAAATCTAAGCTTTTTCTATAAGTCAATGGACTCATTCCCCTAAGGGAAATTTTAATTCTTTTTTCTGCATACCACCTTAAATATTCATCTAATATTTCAATAAATTGTTTTATTGTGACTTCTTTCCATGAATATCCATAAAACATTTCGTTTTTTTACTCTGCCAAAGAAACCCTCGCATGCAGAATTATCTGGAGAATAACCTTTCTTTGACATAGAACGAACAAGATGAGCTTTTTTC
This sequence comes from Peptococcia bacterium, assembly GCA_965228015.1. Classification (GTDB taxonomy): domain Bacteria; phylum Bacillota; class Peptococcia; order Peptococcales; family SKKY01; genus SKKY01. The sequence continues at coordinate 1,884,375 of OZ245787.1, read as the reverse complement.
ATTCTCTCAATCCAGCCAGGCCAACGATAGTGTGCTCCACGATCTGTATGTACTATAGGTCTTTCATTTTTATTTAAAGTGCTGATGGCTTTGTCTAACATTGTATTTACCAATGTGGCATCAGGAGAGGTTCCAATACTCCAACTGACTGGCAGCCCATCAAAGCAGTCAATAATTGGAGAAAGATATATTTTCCCGGCAGGAATATGGAACTCGGTTAGATCTGTTAGCCACTTCTGGTTTGGTTTATCAGCATGAAAATTGTGTTTCAACAAATTTGGCATTACAGGGCTTATCTCACCTTTATATGAGTTGTATTTCTTTTTCTTAATGCCTGGTATTGAAAGTTTCTCTTCTTTCATAATTCTTCTAACAATTTTTTCTGAAATAATTATACCGGTTTTCTTTATAACTGAATGAATTCTTCGATAACCATAACGTTTTGAAGATTCAATAAAAACTTCTTTAATTTTATTACGTAAACTGGAATATTTATCTTCTTTACTTAATACAAAATCCTGATAAAAATAGCTACTTTTTGCCATGTTAAGAATTATCAATAAATCTTTTAAAAAAATTCTCTCTTAGGGCATTAATCGCCATGGCTTTTTCACTATTAGAAAGTGTTTTTATGCTAATGCCCTTATCTTTTTTTATTATTTCTGCTGCTTTTTCCAAAATATCTCTTTCTAACTGAAGATGATATATATCCTTTTTTAATTCTTCCACTTGTTTTAAAAGAACATCTTTTTCTTTTAATAATAATTTTGCTTGATCATCACTAATATTAGTTTTCACTTTTGGGGATACTTTATCTTTTTTTGGCATTGTCCTATTCCACCCTTTTTTTAGAAGCTGATTTTTCCAACTATAAAGCCTCTCACAGGTAATGCCAATTTCATTCGCTACTTCTCTGGCCGATTTTTCCCGTGAGCATAAAGCTATAACTGCTGCTTCTTTTTGTTCACGAGTATATTTTATCAATGCGTTACCTGAGCGACAATATTTCTTTTGTTCAGGCGCCAATTCTAGTATCCATTTATCAAGAGTAGGTCTGCTTGGATATCCAAGAATTCTTGTAGTGCGTCGTACACATTTTCCGTGTTCTAAATAATGATTAACAGCTCTGTATTTTTCTTCTTCAGAAAATTTTGCTTTTCTTTCACATTCTTTAATTAAGTCACCATTACTTAAATATTGTTTGTACCACGCCGTTAGGGATTTTCTATCTAGGTATCCTAACTCCCGCATTACTTGTGCATAACATTTGTCATATTTAATTAATAATTTTACAGCTTTAATTTTTTCTTCGTAGGAATACATATAGACATCCTCCTGTATTTTTAGTCCAGGTTTTTGTCCGCACCCCCATTTCAGGATTTTTTGTTTCCACAAAAGAAACAACAATTTGACCTTTTGAAGAATCTTCTTGACCGATTACAAGGGAATCTTCAACACCCGGTATTTCTTTAATTATTTTTTCTATATCCTGGGGTATTATCTTTATTCCACCCTTGTTTATTGCGTTACCTTCTCTTCCTGTTAAGTATAAAAAGCCCTCTTTATCAAAATAACCTAAATCCTTAATAGTAGATTCTGATTCAAAACCAGAAGCAGCAAAGGGACTGGAAACCCATATTCTGTTATTCTTTATAGTAATTTTAACTCCAGGAAAAGCCTTGCCCACAGATTGTGGTTTTTCTATGAGCTCCTCTTTTCCTATCCAGCTAATATGACCCATTTCTGCTGCTCCATAGTATTCAAAAAAGTCTGGATTTTCAAATACTTCAAGAAGCTCACAAAAAGTTTTTTATCCATCTTTTCTCCTGCACTTATTAAAACTCTTACCTGGGAAATATTTTCTTTCATAGTTTTTAACAATATTCTGTAATTTGCAGGTACCAAAAAAATTGTAGTTACATTATTTTTATTTATCTCCTCAAGCTATATTTTTGGAAATTTTGAAGAAGAAAATACTACGCTCCCTCCTTCATTTAACATATGGAGAGAAGAATTTAAATTTGCAGAATAAATTAAAGACCCGGCTAAAAAGAGGGTGTCTTTTTCAGATATCTTAAAGTACTCTCTCTGAAAAGGAAAAGCTTTGCACCAGCTTTCATGACTTCTCCAAATAAGCTTAGGATTGTTTGTACTTCCCGAACTTAGTATACCCAAAAAAACATTATTATCTTTATTGTAAAAAGAGTTCTTCAAAGTATCTCTTAAATATTCATCAGGATAAGAATCATCAGTCAAAACAACTCTCATTCCAGCTTTTGATGCAGCAATTAAAAAAACAATGCTGTTTAAAGGATCTTTTGCCTGGAAATTTAAAACTGAATTATTAGGAAAAGTCCTATTAAGTTCCTCTGCTAATAAATCTGAGTCAACTTTAAGTTCCTCATAAGATAGTTTTTTTGACCATAAATCAAAGCAGTTTTATTCCCATTCAGTTGAGCATTTTTTCTACTCCATCATAAATTTTCATATATTTTTACAGCCTTTCCAAGAGAAGTCCCGAGCCTGTTCCTCCTCCAACTCCAATTGCAGCAATACCTTTTTTAGCCTTTGAATATTCAAGAGCTTTCAGCAAATGTAAAATTATAATACAGCCTGATGCCCCATAAGGATGACCATAAGCCAGAGCCCCTCCCAAAATATTAATTTTATCTTGATTAATATTTAGTTCCTTTGAACAAACAATTACTTTAACTGCAAAGGCTTCATTAATTTCAATTAAATCAATATCTTCCAATTTTAAATTGTTTTTTATGCAAATATCTTTAATTACTTTTACAGGTGCTAATGGAAACAAATCCGTTGGCACTCCAACATGCATTCCATCTATGAAAATCCCTTCCGGCTTTAGACCAAACTTTTTAACAGCTTTCTTCGAAGCTAAAAGTATTCCAGCAGCTCCGTCATGGGTCAGACATGAATTGCCTGCGGTTAATTTCCCATCTTTTTTAAAAACAGGGGGCGTTCTTTTTACTAACTTTTCTGACAAATTTCTAAGGGACTCATCTTTACTTATTATTTTCCCTTCAACTTCAATTGGAATGATTAGATCTTTTAAAATACCTTCTTCAAAAGCTTTTTCTGCTCTTTGATGACTTAAAAAAGCCTGGGAATCCATTTCTTCTCTGGAAATTCCCGTTAATTCCCCTAAATTTTCGGCCCCAATTCCCATATCCGGATCATCAAAATTTTCTGGTGCAAATGGAGCTCTCTCAAAAAAGGAGTTATTCTTGTCAAAACGAGGATCTCTCTTATTAAATTGTCTTTTAGGAGCGAGACTGGTACTTTCAATACCTCCCGCAATAATTAAATCTGACTGGCCTGCAAGTATCTGACTTGCAGCAAGATTAACAGCGCTCATACCAGAGCCACACTGAAAGTCTATGGTTATACCAGGAATGCTTTCTGGCCAGCCTGCTTCAAGAAGTGTAACCCTTGCAATATTACCTCCCGATCCAACAGAATTTCCCAAAATAACCTGATCAATATATTCGGGATGGATTTTATATTTTTCAGAAATCCCTTTAAGAACCCAGGCTCCAAGTTTTTCTGGAAGAATATTTTTAAATGCTCCGCCAGTTTTTGTAATTGGGGTTCTCATCCCCCCAACAATATATACCTTTTTCATTAACTAACCTTCTTAATAATTTTCCATTCTTTTATTAACCTTGCATCCAACTACAGAAGCAACAACTGCTTTAAATATGTCTCCTGGTATAAATGGAAGTGCTCCTCCTGCAAAAGCTGCCTGAATACCCATGCCTGTAACCCAGTTTAACCAAAGTACACCCAACAGATATGCTACAACTATTCCACCAACGACATTTGCAAAGCCAAGCCCTGTAATGCTATTAAAACGTTTTTTAAGAATTGAAATAACAACTGCACCTACAAAAAATCCTATTAAATAACCACCTCTTGGACCTAACAAAATTCCTATCCCAGCTGTTCCACCAGCAAAAACAGGAACTCCTGCAATTCCAATTAATAAAAAAGTTCCAACAGCCATAGCTGCCTGTCTTGTAGTAAGTAAACAACCCGCAAGCATTATTCCTAAAGACTGTCCTGTTACGGGAACCGGGCTAAAGGGCAGTGGAAACAATAAAAATCCTAATACACTAATTACTGCTGCAAAGATTGATGAATACATAAAATCCTTTGTTTTTAACTTGTTCAAATTACTACCTCCTAAGATATTTTAATTTTGAAACATAAAGAACCTTCGTAAATTCCAAATATTTCATTATTGTTTTTTTAATAAATACTTCTTGCTCTGAGTACACTGGTTTATAAAAATTTACCAGCAAACTATTTATAGTTGTCATTTCACCTAAGGACTTCTTAATAATTAATAAACCAGGGACAACTGGACTTTCCCCTTTATGTATTTCATTTTCATCACCAACATCATTGCAAAAACTTTCTATTTCCAAGAATGAAAATTTTATAGAGTACTCATATTTTTCAAGTAAATATTTCAACTTTTCTTTATTGTTTTCTTTTCCATTTTGAGAATTTTCCTTCATTAAAAAAAATTTAAATATATAGTTTCCTTATCTTTCCCTAACCCCACCCCTTCGCAAAGATAATAAGAATATAAGGATGTTTCCTTTTTTTTGACAACTCTTGCAGAAAAATTCGTTACTGGTAATTTATTAGTAAATCTTTCTGAAAAAGCTTCTATTTTTGTAAGGAAAAAACCATCTGAAATTTCTGAAGATAGCTCTTTCATTATATTTGAGAAAACAAATACCATTTTTCAACCTCCATTTTTTCCCTACAGTTATTAAGAATATATTATTTCTCTTTCTTTGTCAACCAATTATTTTTGCCGGTTAACCATAAGCTTAAAAAAGCTGGTGATATTTATCACCAGCAAAAAGTATTATCTTAATTCCATCCATTTCTTTCTACCAGAGCATCCATTGAAGGTTCTTCTCCGGTAAAACCTTTAAATAACTTCAACGCTTTTTCAGATGCACCTTTAGCAAGAATTAAATTTCTAAATCTTTCCCCAAACTCTCGGCTCATTATTCCATTTTCCTTAAATTCAGTAAATGCGTCGGCATCCAGTACCCAGGCCCATAAATAACTGTAATATCCTGCGGAATATCCTCCATCAAAAATATGATTAAATCTTGTACTGGTAACGGAATCTCCCACTACAGGTAAAATATCAGAATTGATAAAATAATTCCTTTCAAAATCTTTGACTTCTCCTGTATATGGTTTTTCAATTGAATGCCACGCTAAGTCTAAACCAGCAGATCTTTTATACCCAAGATTATCAAAAGCATTTAGAATTTTTCTTTGGTCCTGGATTTTTACAACCAGTTCATCCGGTATCAGTTCTCCTGTTTCATAGTGATAAGCAAATGTCTCAAAAAATTCTTTTTCATAAGCCCAATTTTCCATAATACTTGAAGGTAATTCAACAAAATTCCATGATACATTAAAACCAGACAGACTTTGGTATTCAACATCGGAAAGCAATAAGTGCATAGCATGACCACTTTCATGAAGGAATGTAATTAAATCAAAATGCGTCAGAAGAATTTTTCCTTTTGATAAGTTTTTCCCCGCATCAGCTGAAATACTTGCGATAGGCAATATTTTTTCATTTTCTCCCGATTTCTGAAATCTTATGGAAGCACACCAGGCTCCTGAACTTTTTAAACTTCTGTCAAAGATATCCAGATACAAAAATCCAACAGTTGAATCTAAAGAATCTTTTACTTCATATAATTCAACTTCAGGATAATAAACAGGATAATCTGTTCTCTTAATAAGAGATATACCATATAGTTTATTATATAAATTGAAAATTCCTTTTTTTATATTCTCATATTCAAAATATTCCCTAAGAACTTCCTGATCAAAGCTATATGTTTCTTCTTTATATTTATTAAATAATAATAGTAATCATAAATTTGGAATTCTTCTGAGAAACCCTTGGAAGCCGCATAATTTTTTAAGGTTCTTTGTCAAATGTTGGGGTAACCCAATTAGATTAGATTCCATGAGTACCGCATTGAAAAATGCGGTACTCATTTAAATTGTTTTTAGTTCATTACGTGCATTATTCTGTTTTTGAATCTCCAAAAATTTCTTACACCATAAGCATTTCTTTTTAAAACCTTAATTTTGTTGTTAACTCCTTCTGTATATCCGTTAGTATAAGTACAAGTAAATGAATTAAGAATATATTTCTGCCAGTTGAAAATGGTTCTGGAGCATTTATCGAATTCTTCAAGCTCACAGGACATAACAAACATATACCAGGCTTTCAAATTCTTTTTTGCACTTTCTAAATCACTGCTGTCAACAAAGTTATAAAATTTTTCTTTTAACATATAAGCTTTTTGCAGTTTCTCAGAAGTAGCAAGCATAACGTTTACCTGGTCAATTTCTTCAGGAGTTAAATACTTCATTCTTTTTAAGAGAAGGGAGCGACTTCTTTTGAAATATCTTCGCCTTTCCTTGGCAAATTTCTTTTGCTCATCTTTCCTAATTCTTTCAAATGCCTAAGTGACCTGCCTAATGAAATGGAATTTATCGATAATGATAGTTGCATTTTTAAAATATGTTTCAGCAATATCCTTGTAAGGTTGCCACATATCCATAATGAAGTATTTTACTTTATCCCTGTCATTGAATTTCCTGAAATAGTCCGATAAAATGTGTTGTTCTCTTCCGTGAAGAATATCAAGTACCTTCTTGTTTTGGGGATCAGTTAATATGCACTGGTACTTTTTGCCCCCGGCATTACCTTTAAATTCATCAATAGAGATTGCTTCGGGCAATTTTGTTAGGGAATAGTTTATGAATCTAAAAAGCCTGAGAGCCGTTGATGGTGAAATATTATTCTCTTTGGCAATATCAGATACAGAGTAAACATTTTTCATTCGAGTAATTATGTATTTTATCAGCCTGCTGGTCATTCTTTGATAGCGGGGGAGAAAATCATTTTTTTCGTAGAATTTTTTATTGCAGTGATTACAAACGTACCTTCTTTTTTTGTAGTAAAGGTAGGTTTTCTTCCCTGAGATGGAAATATCTTTTATCATTTGAATTCTGTAATCATGAACTTTACTGGTTTGTTGATGGCATTTGGGGTAATTGTGAGTTTTAATCTCCAGAGAAAAAGAAAAGGACATTGAATCAGAAGAAGTTTCTAATTGTTCTAAAATTATCCCTTTAAAACCAATTAATTTTTTAATATAATGGTTATTACAGAGCATAAGTAAATTCCTCCTTAGATTATAGTGGGTATTCTCTAACATGGATTTACCCAATGCTCTGTATTTTTTCGCAAAAAATGTCAGAATGATTTTTACCACCCCAACATTTATTGTAGAACCTTTTTTAATAACTCAATTTCTTCTTTTGCTGGTTCAAATACTTTATCATTATATTCTTCAAGAAAAGAAAAAGCATTTTCTTTACTGCCAATCATTCTGTTTTCAAGAATCCACTCTGAATAGGAAGAATGATCATAGATATTTGCAAGCTCGAGTCTTAAATTAACAAATTCTTTAACCAATTCTGAGTTGTCAAAATCAGTTTCCGGGCCAGCAACAGAGCGGCTCTTTATATATAACTCTTTTCTCAAATCTCTGTTTTCTGCATTTTCCATTGCCTGAAGATAATATGAATAAGAAGTTGGGATTACCCAACCTGATAATTCTCTGTTCTCTGCTTCTATTTCCAATTCTTCAATAAATTTCGGAGACAGTCCACTTAGTTTATTTATATCTGTAACAAGAATAAAACTTTCTTTTTGTGAAGATAACGAATTTGAAGAATAATTATAAGCTAAATAGCTTAGACGATTGTTTATCTCTTTAATTCTTTCCTGTTTTTCCAGGGGTAAATCAGTACTGCTGTTAATAAAAGAATAATATGTATTTTCTAAAACAAGATTTTGAGCAGGTGAAAGCTTGCTTCTGTCTTCATTTTCATATACATAATTTACTTTTTCAAAAAGTTCTTTATTAAAAAAGATTTCTGAAAAATGCTTTGAAGATATACCAGATGTTTCACTAACAATTCTGTCTATTAATTCATTTGAATCCGTTGAATAAAGACTATATAAAATATTTTCAATATATCCTACCTTATTTAAGCCTTCCAGGGGTTCAATTGTATTTTTAAATGTTGGAATTTCAATAATTATTTATTATATTATCAACAGTTTTTTATCATCATTAACTGCATAATTTAATGCCGGGAAAAAATCACTAGCCTTAATTAAATCATATTCTGGCAATTCACTTTCCCCCATGGCAAATCTTATAACAGGATTTTCTAAATATTTCTCTTCCATTGCAAAAGAATTTATCCCAATAATATTCGATAGTAAAAATACAATTAGCATTATTAATACAACACTTTTCTTACCTTTAATATTGAATTGGCGGTTAAATCTACACAATATTTCCATTCCTCATATAATAGTTTTTACGACTCCAGACCAGGAATAATTGCCTCTCTGTATTCTTTAGATGTGTTATCCAGAGTGTAATTATTTTTTTCAATAATATCAACAAATACAGATAAATCTTTTATTAACAGGCTCTCTTGATTCTCTTTAGTAAATTTTAAGTATTTTATTATATCTTCTTCCTTCATCTTTTCTGAATAAAAATTAAATAAGGGAGTGTTGTTTAAACCATAATAAATAAAATAAATATATTTATTTAATAATTGCTCCACTTCTTCTTTTCTTTGTGAATTTGGATAATTAAATAAAAAACTTTCTTGCCTCAATGCTCTTGTAAAAATTTCTTCTTTATCAATTACTAAAGCTGCATTTTTTGCCGGTACTTGTTCTGATTCAATTATCATTATTGAAAAATATTCCTTCAAATCTTGGGAGATAAACTGAAAATAACTGTTATAAAAAGTATAGTCAATAACAGGAAAAAAGTCCCCTTCAACCCTTTCAAGCTTGTAACCAATACTCCTTAGCTCTTCAGTAAATTCTTTTGAATTTTTGTTCTGGAAATTACTAATCTCTTTTATTTGCAAATCTTCAAAATAGAGTAGTAGTTTATCTGCATCTTCTCTGCTCATTTTCTCTATATTATCTTTAATATACTCTGAAAGATGAATTATGCTTAAATCTAAATAATCTTCCTTTACTCCTTCCTTTTCCTTTTCACAACCCACCGTAATTGAAAATAATAATAAAATAATTATAATACTTATAATTTTATTCATTTAAACACATCCTTAATATCATATATTAATAATAAAGACGTACTTTTTTTACAAATTGTTCCTTCCTGCTTCAAAAAGAACTTTATTTTTCACCATAAAAATACCTTGAATCATAATCAAAACCCCTGTAATAAGAAGTAGCCATTCAATTTTTATAATATCTGATAAAGGCCCAAACAAGAGCATTACCATCGGCATAACAATACTGGCAATCATATTCAAGACTCCCAATACTCTGCCAAGGTAGTTTTCATTAGTTTTTTGCTGAATCAACACAATAAAGGGAGTATTAAACAAAGACATTACCAAACCTGCTAATCCCATTACAATAAGGTATACCCAAAAAGAGGGTGGTATGCCCAAAATTAATGTAGCTATAGCAATAATGAATGTTGAAAGTGCCATAGAGTGTAATTTATTTTGAAATCCACCCCAATACGCCATTAAAACTCCCTCAAGCATCATTCCAACTGAAAATGCTATTTCAATTGCAGTTAGTCTCCAAACATCATCTCCGTATGTTCTGGCAACCTGCAAGGGTGTTAAAAAGGCTAAAGGTGCAGCTAATATAAAGTATGCTGCTGAATACAAAAATAAAATTTTAATAAATGCATGCTCCTTAATATATTTAATTCCTTTTAACATATCTTGAAAATACTCAATCTTCTCGTTGTCTTCGGCTCTTTTATGATGTGGAACTTTGAGAAACCACACCAAAGCCAGTACTCCAATAATTGCTGTAAGTACATCTATAAAAAAATATATTCTATATCTGCAGCAACCATTAAGGCTCCACTCAACATAGGAGAAAGAAGAAAAATAAAGGGTTGTATGCTCGTATTAATGCCATTCACTTTTGTTAATTTATCCTCTGGAACAATTGAAGGTATAAAAGCCCCCACCGCTGGTGTTTGGACCCCTGATCCAAAAAATCTTATTACTGAAACAAGAAAAATTAATACTAATGAATCTTTTCCTAAAAAACATAATTGCAAGTAATAGAGTAAAGAATGCAATTGTTAAATCGGAAATAATAATTAGCATTTTTCTGCTGTACCTGTCTGCCCAAACTCCTGCAAAGGGTGATATAAAAAAGCTGGGAATAAACCCAGATATAATTGAAATCGTCATCATAATTCCTGACTGAGTCTGAAGTGTTATATATCATAAAATAGCATATTGTACCAAAGATGGGCCAAAAAGAGTTAAAGTCTGGCTTGCTAGAAATATTGTTATATTTTTTCCCAGTTATGATATTTTTCCATATTTTATGTACTTCTCCCAAGCATTTATATTTTATTCAATTATACAATATATTTTTCACCTTTTTTTATAATTTAAAATATATGTTTATATATAAATTATTGAATAAGGGGGAATACTTATGTTTAATAAATTGTTGCTTATTTTTAAAAAAAGCATCTGGCTATATCCTGCTATGATTAGTCTGATTTTATTTTTTGGGGCGCTTTTCGTTATTTATCTTGATAGTGGTATCTATATTAATTTAACGGAATTTCTTCCTTCTATTCTTTTTACAAGTGTTGATTTATCGAAAACCATACTTACAGTAATAGCAGGAGCATTAATTATAATGACAACATTTACTTTTTCAACAACAATGGTTGTGCTTACAACCTATTCATCTCAATTTTCTCTCCGCACAGTCGAAAACTTTCTTTCTGATGAAACAACAATGAAAACCCTAGGTATATTTACCGGTGGTTTTGTATATTCAATAACCGCATTATTATTTATGAGAATTACTCTTGGTGAACAGCTTGTAGTATCAGCAACTCTGGCAATAATATACTCCCTTGTCTGCCTGGCTTATTTCATTTTATACATAACTCATGTAGGATCTTTCATTCAAACGAATAATTTAATAGAAAGATTATACGTCTCAGCTCTTAAAAGAATTGAAGAATACAAAGATCTGATTAAAGATAAAGATATCGTTGAAAGGGAAATAAAGGAAACGGAAGATTTAATTATAAGAATTACAAGCAGAGATAATGGTTATATTCAGCTGATTGATCATGGCAAAATCTCTGAAATTGCCTCAGAAATAAACTGTTTACTTGTTTTTGAAGAGCGAATAGGCTCTTTTGTCAGTGATTCAACTGTAATTTTTACTTTACATTTAAATGAGAATAGTGAATATAAAGAAGATTATACTGAAAAGCTGTTAGAAACACTTACTATTGGAATGGGAAAAAGTGAGATACAGGATTTTAGTTTTGCAATTCAAAAAATAGTTGATATTGCTCTTAGAGCAATATCTCCAGAAGTGAATGATCCCAATACTGCAAATCACTGTTTGAAAATCATAGGAATCTTATTAGGTAAGATTGCAAAGTTGAAAGATGGATATATCATTTTCAAAGAAAATGATAATAAAGAGGGTAAAGCAATATTCCGAACAATCAGCTTTGAAAAAGAAATATATTATACCCTTTATCAAATTGTTCATTACGGGAAGAGCGACATTTCTGTAATGCTTTCAATGCTTCAGGGTTTGCTTTTTTCCATAGAGAAATCAAGAATAGAAAACCAGAAAGCTATAGTGTCCTTCGTCGACTATACTTAGAATAAATTAGATTCCGGGCTTAAAGAAGGTTATGGTAACATCCTCCTTGAAAAAGCCCGGAATAAAATTATTGCCCATGTTCAAAATAGTTAAAATTATAGCACTTAATCATATCTTCTTTTTTCAGGGGTCTTGCAAAAAGATACCCCTGGAAAAAGTCGCATCCTTCTTTTTTCAGTTTTACTACTTCTTCTGTTTCTTCTATCCCCTCAGCGACAATTTTCAATCCTAGTCCATGAACAAATTCAATTAACCCAGACATTACTTTATTGTTTTCATGATATACAATTTTATCTTTAAGACTTCTGTCAAATTTAATTTTATCTACGGGCAAATAGGTAAGATAATTCATAGATGAATATCCTGTTCCAAAATCATCCAAGGCAATATTAATCCCCAAATCTTTTATTCTCTCAAGAATTTTTATATTTTCTTCACTATTCTCCATCAGAACACTTTCTGTTATTTCTATTTCTATAAGAGAAGGATCAATATTGTTTTCTTCAATACCTCTTTTTAAGAATCCATATAATTCTGGATCATTAACTTGTCTAGGAGAAAGATTTACAGATATAGGTCTTGGGGTTATCCCCTGTTCCTTTATAATACTTAATTGCTGAAAAACTTTATTAAAAACCATTTTCCCTAAGGACACTATAATACCTGTAGATTCAGCAATTGAAATAAAACTTCCAGGTAATACAAGGGAGTTTGTTTCTCTGTCGTACATTCTTACTAATGCTTCGAAATAATCCATTTGAAGTGTCTTAGCGCAAATAACTGGTTGATATTCTATCTCGAAATCTCCATTTTCAAGGGCTTCCCGAAGCTTCTTCTCCATACCAACCTGTTCATCAAAGGCTGATATAATTTGATCATTAAAAACTTATATTGATTTTTCCCTGATTTTTTTGCACTATACATGGTAAGATCAACCTTCATAAGCAGTTCATTTACATCTGATCCATCTTCAGGAAAAGATACAATACCCATACTGGTTGTGATATGATTTCTTGTTCCTTCAAGATAATTATTATTTTCTATTTCTGATATTACTTCCCCAAGAAATGACTCAATCTCATTTTTTAAAGTAATTCCTTCAAGAAGGATATAATATTCATCTCCTCCAAGACGATAAATAGTACTTTTATCTTTTAATAAACTTAATAAAACGTTTGCCATATGCTTTAATAATTTATCTCCATAAGCATGGCCCAGAGTGTCGATCGTGTCAATTAATTATAGGTTTTAAAAGAATAAAAAACCCCTTGTATGTATTACGTACTAAATCGCACTCGCTATCCTTTTAAACAATTCTCTTTTCCAAGTTCTCTTACCAGTTAAAACTACTGGCACATTGCCGAATTTCTCATCTGATATTAGGTTCGTAGCTTTTTTATAACACGGCTTTCTAATTTTATGATTCTTGTTTCTGTTTTTCTTGCTTCTTTCTTTTACTAAATCATATACATTACCTGAATTAGCCTTAAAAGCCCTCAGACGTGACATTTGATCAACACCTTCTCTGTACCAGCTTAGAGGCCTTGAACTTAATCTTGCAGATAATATATGACTAATATGGCCTTCTGTGCTACAGCCTATATAATCCGGGTCATATTGATTCATTATACCTTCCCAATTATTTAACACATAACTTCTAGCATCTTTTATTGCTTCTATTTTTGTTTCTGATTCTGTTTCTTCAATTATTTGTAATGGTATAGTCTTGTTGTAACACCTAGTACGGATAATATATAATAAACTCGAACTAGGAGGATTACAAAATGAGCAAACGTTACGATTTAGAATTCAAGAAGGAGGTTGTACGTGAATATCTAAAAGGCAAAAGCCTTGGTGATCTTTTTGCAACCTACGGTGTATCAAAATCAACAATGTCCGGATGGATAAAAAAATACAGCGAAGAATGTCATTACACAAAACCACAAAATAAAGAAAATGCAATATCACCAGAGGAATATAGAGCGCTTAACAAGAAGCTTATGGAACTTCAAAAGGAAAATGACTTCCTAAAAAAGCAGCGGCATTCTTCGCAAAGGAAATCGATTAGTGGTATATCGGTTCATTGATGCCTATAAACTTGAGTTTGGATTGTGCTGGTTATGCCGCAAGTTCAACCTCTCTCCGAATGTGTACTACAATTACTTAAAGAACAGAAAATCCACGTATCGTGAGGGAAAGGCTAAAGTTCAAGAAAACATAAAAAGTATTTATTACAATAATGGACGCATTATCGGCCATAGGTGGATGGTCGCTTTTCTTGCAAGGCAAAATATATTTATTAGTAAGACAACAACACATAAGTATATGAACAAGGAATTAAACCTGCATGCAATCACTGTAAGAAAAAGGCCCAAATATGTAAAAGGTAAAAAGAACAAAGTATTTCCCAATATTCTTAATCAAAATTTCTCTGTCACAGAAAGAAATAAAGTATGGTGTACTGATTTCACCTATATAAGATTAACAAACGGTAAAATGCGTTATAATTGTACTATTATAGATTTAGCAAAAAGGGAAGCAATAGCAACGGTTAACTCAAAATGAATCAACTCAGATCTGGCAATAGAAGCCTTGTCTAAAGCTCTCGAAAGAGAGAGTCCAGATGAAGGGTTAGTCTTACATTCAGATCAGGGGGTACAGTTCACCTCATGGGCTTTCGTAGAGTACTGCAAAAGCCAAGGAATAAGGCAAAGCATGAGTAAAACAGGTTGCCCATATGATAACGCTCCAATGGAGAGATTTTATAAATCACTTAAGTCAGAGCTTATTTACTACCAAAAATTTGAAACCGACCTACAATTAGATGAAGCTATCAATAAATATGTTTATGTGTGGTACAACCACATTCGACCTCATTCATACAATGGAGGGCTGACTCCATTTGAAGCACGAAATATAAACTGATTTTCCGTACTTAGTGTTACAAAGATGCTTGACCATTACAATCCTGTGAGCTTGAAGAATTCGATAAATGCTCCGGAACTATTTTCAACTGGCAGAAATATATTCTTAATTCATTTACTTGTACTTATACTAACGGATATACAGAAGGAGTTAACAACAAAATTAAGGTTTTAAAAAGAAATGCTTATGGTGTAAGAAATTTTTGGAGATTCAAAAACAGAATAATGCACGTAATGAACTAAAAACAATTTAAAAAAGTACCGCATTTTTCAATGCGGTACTCATGGAATCTAATCTAATTGGGTTACCCCAACATTTGACAAAGAACCAATATTTTTAATCAATTAAATTAAGTATTAGGAAGGATGGTAAAATGCAAAGTGAATTAACAAAAAAATATGGTCTTTTTACTGCAATAGCTATGGTGGTAGGTATTGTAATCGGTAGCGGAGTATTTTTTAAAGCAGAAAAGATACTAACAGCTACCGGAGGAAATTTGCCACTGGGAATTCTGGCCTGGATAATCGGAGGACTAATAATGATTTCCTGTGCCTATACTTTCGCGGTAATGGCGACCCATTATGTTCATGTTAACGGAATAGTAGATTATGCAGAAGTTACAGCTGGAGAAAAATATGCATATTATGTAGGATGGTTTATGACCATGATTTATTACCCAACATTAACCTCAGTTCTTGCCTGGGTATCAGCAAGATATACTGCAGTTTTATTTGGCTGGGATATTACTGGCGGAGAATGTATGACGATTGCTGCTTTTTATTTAGTTTCAAGTTATGCAATCAATTCTCTTTCACCAGTTATTGCAGGGAAATTTCAAGTTGCAACCACCATAATTAAATTAATACCTCTGGGCTTAATGGCCATAATTGGTACTTTTGCCGGTTTAAAAAGCGGACTTATTTTTCAAAATTTTACAACTGTTGTATCTGAAGTAAATACCTCTACAGCACTTTTCACTGCAGTTGTCGCAACTGCCTTTGCTTATGAAGGATGGATTATCGCAACAAGTATAAATGCAGAACTTAAAGATGCAAAAAAGAATTTACCAATAGCTCTTATTTCAGGTACATTCACAGTTATGATTGTGTATATTCTTTACTATATTGGCTTAGCGGGTACAGTAACTAATGAAATACTAATGGCAGGTGGAGAAGCTGGGGCAAAATTGGCCTTTGAAAGTATTTTCTCTGGTATTGGGGGAACATTAATTTTTGTATTTGTTATTATATCTTGTCTTGGAACTTTAAATGGCTTGATGCTGGGTTGTACGAGAGGATTGTATTCCATCGCAGCAAGAGGGCATGGACCTGAAGCAAAATTATTCAAACAGGTTGATCCAATTACAAACATGCCAACTAATTCTGCTGTATTCGGTTTACTTTTAAGTGGATTTTGGTTGTTATATTTCTATGGAGCGAGCTTAACTGCACCATGGTTTGGATTTTTTTCCTTTGATTCTTCAGAGCTACCAATTGTAACAATTTATGCTTTATATATTCCAATTTTCATTATAATGATGAAAAAAGAAACAAAATTAACTACTTTTAAAAGGTTCTTTATGCCATCTATGGCATTATTGGGAAGTATATTTATGATCATCGCTGCTTTCTTCTCTCATAAAATGGCAGTAGTTGCTTACCTGGTTATATTTGCGATATTTATGATTCTAGGAATGTTTTACTACAATAAAAAAACAGAATAATATTATTAATAAGCTAAGAGTCCCTCATTTAATGAGGGACTCTTTTTTATATTATATAGCCTTTAAAGCATCTTCCTGACTTAGGTAAATAGAGAAAATCGATGAAAATCCTGCAATATCAAATACTTCTTTAACATTTTCATTTAAAGCCGACAATACAACTTCACCCCCAGATGGTTTAGTTTTTTTCGCAGCCATTAAAATAACCCTTAGTCCAGCACTACTTATATAATCTATTTGAGAGAAGTCTATAAGTAAATTTACCTCCCCGGAGTCTATAGTCTTGCTGACTTGTTCTTCAAAAAGAACCGAAGTATTAGAATCCAGTCTTTCTTCAATATTGAAAACATATATATTGCCTATCTTTATTTCATTTATAATCATAAAATCAGCTCCTTCTTTAGTGTTAGAATGTTCTGCTCATTTTTTCTTTCATATTCTATCTCATCCATTATATTTTTAACAAGATGAATCCCTGAACCTCCAATTGGAAAATTCATTGAGAGTATTATAAAGTCTTTCATTTGAATATAAATTTCCTCTGGAATCAACAGCTTCTGTAACACCACCTGTATAAAGAAACAGCTTGTCTCCTGGTTTCAATATTTCATTATTGTTCTTATATTCAATATCCTCCATTCCTCCTAATACAAAGGAAGGATTAGATTTCATCCACTCACAACCTGTTTCTTTTCTGCAAATAATTGGCGTATTATGACCAGCATTAGAATATACAATTTCACCAGTGCCTAAATCCAAAAATCCCACAATTCCAGTAACAAACATATTTTTCTCATTGTTTTCACACAAAGAATTATTTGTTTTATAAAGAACTTCAGCAGGAGAAATACCCGTTAAAGCAAAATGTTTAATTATTGTTTTTGATACCATCATAAACAAAGCTGCCGGAATACCTTTACCAGAAACATCTGCAATTACAAACCCTAATCGATTTTCATTAATCATAAAGAAATCGTAGAAATCTCCTCCAACTTCTTTTGCTGTAAACATCCCTCCGTAAACATCAGCTTTTTCCTTTGGTATTTTTAAGGAGTTGTTAACTGGCATTGCTGAGTGTTGTATTGCCCTGGCAAAATCTAATTCTGAATCGATTCTGGATTCTGCTTCCTTTATTGCTTTTTTAAGAGCATCAACTGTTGTGTTGATACCCTGAGAAAGTGATGTAAATTCCGGATTAGTACAAACATCTACTACTTCCTCTAAATTACCATCCGTAATTTTTGCCAGGGATTTGTTTATTTTATATATGCCGCTTATTGCAACACTTTGGACCAACTTAGCTATAAGAATAAAAACAATTAGAAATAGTAAAATATTAAAAATACCTAAAAAGGTTATTGTGCTGTTTCTATTTAAGTACATTTCATCCGCAGGAAGTTGCCCAATTATATAAAATCCATTATAATGTTTAAAGTAAAAAGGATTTTTTCTCCTTCAATTTCTCCAATAAAACTTCCCTGAGATTCTTTAAAAATTTTTTTGGTAATCCATAATCTGAGATATTTTTTCCTAGATAATCTTCCTTATGAGCACTAATTATGCTCCCATCAAGATCGGAAATCATAATACTTCTAGATCTCCCTACTCTGAAACCTGGTGCAAGATTTTTTATATCTGCCACTTCCATTGCCTGAGCCAGTTTTTCAGGTTTGTATCCAATTTGAACAATTCCAGGAGAATCCAGTCGAGCTACACCTGCATATTGAAAAATTTCTCCACCTATCCCCTTTGGTAAGGGATCTTGAGCTAGCTTAAAATTTTTATTCATAATTGCCGGAAGAAAGGCCTCCGATTGGGAATCTGATGCGAAATCATAACCAATATAACTTTCCATGGTTCCAGCAATTAAAATTCCAGCTTCATTTGATACATGAAGTTCATCAACATCAAGAATTTCTTTAATACGACTTAATTCAGATGAACTATTTAGTATTTCAGGATTCATTTCTATCATTTTCGCAAAAGCTAATGCCTTAGCAAGGGCATTGCTGTCAGACTCTTCCCTAATTTCAATTATATTCTTTTTTGTTAATATCCAATTGTTTTTTGATATCTTCAATCTTGAGTTGTATTAACATCTCCGCATTACTTGAAGCATGATTTGTTTGGATATAAAAGGAAATGAAGAAAGCCAGTGCGAAAGCACCAATCATAAGTATCATTAACCAAGAAAGAAACGTTTTTCTCATATAGTTTTCACCTTTGCTTTTTTAATAAAAATATAATCAATGCAAAAATCCCTGAAATAATACCTAAAGGTATCCCTAATGATTCTCTTAGTCCAAATCCCTCTGCTGCAACAAGAATATAAGATACAACAACAGAGGTCATGAATGCTCCGGGTATTGAAGCAATCCAATGATTTTTATCTCTAATTGCTAAATATACAGCTGAAGTCCATAGCATAATAGTTGCAAGTGTTTGATTTGACCATGCAAAGTATCTCCAGATAATTGTAAAATCTATAAAACATAGTATCAAGCCTACTGTAAATAGTGGTATTGCAATAATAAACCTTGCTTTAATACTATCCTGCTTTAGTTTTAAAGCATCTGCAATAGTTAATCTTGCGCTTCTAAATGCAGTATCTCCCGAAGTAATAGGAGCCAATACCACACCAAGGAGAGCAAATAATCCTCCAACTGGCCCCATAAGTATTGTAGAAATATTATTAACTATAATTGCAGGATCACCAACCTTGGATAATCCTTCTGTTCCACTATAAAAATTCATTGCTGCTGCTGCCCATATTAAAGCAATTACACCTTCTGCAATCATTGCTCCATAAAAAATAAGTCTTCCATCTTTTTCATTTCTTATACACCTAGCCATTAATGGTGATTGAGTAGCATGAAAACCACTAATAGCACCACATGCTATTGTAATAAATAAATACGGGAACACAGGTATCTCTGATGGATGCATATTAGAAATTGAAAGATCTGGAATTTTATATCCTTTTAAAATAATACTACTTATAATACCTATACCCATAATTAAAAGAATTGCTCCGAATAATGGATATACTTTTCCAATTAACTTATCTATTGGAAGAATCGTTGCCATCATAAAATAAATAATAATAATTCCCAAAAAGAAAAACTTATTAATTCCTGTAATAGTTTCTAAAAGCCCCGCAGGACCATTAATAAAAACTACCCCAACTAAAACAAGTAATATTACTGAAAATACTCTCATTATGTTTTTAGCAGTCACTCCAAGATATAGTCCTACTATCTCAGCAATTGTCTCTCCATTGTGTCTTACAGATAACATACCTGAGAAGTAATCATGAGTAGCCCCTGCAAATATTGATCCTAAAACTATCCAAAAAAAAGCTATCGGTCCCCAAAGAGCTCCGGCTATTGCGCCAAATATTGGACCAATTCCAGCAATATTTAAAAATTGAATGAGGAAAATCTTTTTCCAATCCATCTCTACATAATCAACACCATCACTAATACTACAAGCTGGTGTTTTTCTTGATTCCTCTATCCCAAATATATTTTCTACGAATTTTCCATATATAAAATAACCTAATATTAAAGCAAATAAAGAAATAAAAAATGATACCATGAAATCATCCTTTCAGGACTAGATATTTTCAGATTTAAACCTCTCTAGAATATTCAACAAATATTTAGACTGAAACTTCTCAGATATTAAAATTTGTTTTACTGGAGGAAGCTTTAAAAAGGCACCGGTAAATGCATTCATAAATCTATGACTTGCCAGGCCTTGACTATCAAAAATAAGATTATGCAGTGTATCAGTCTCTATTGCTTCAAGAACAAGTTTATGTGCTGTATTCAAGGGGTAAATATTCTTTTTTCTCTTTTAACCATTTTGATTGCATTAACCTTACAAACACGCTGATATACACCACAACCTATACACAAATATGGATCAAAGCTAACTTTCTTTTTCCCTTCCATTTCCTGAAACTTAAAACACCCCACGGGACATACTTGAACACACTTACCACAACTTACACATTTATCATTTAATTCTGCAATAAAATTTGAAGAACTAATTGCCTGGGGCACACCTATTTTTCTTGCACCTTTTAGAGCCACGCAGCAGCAAGAACAACAGTTACAAATAAAACCCACATCATTTTGCACATTTTCTGCGAACTGAACCAAATTGTTTTTATAGGCTAACTCAAGTATTTCTATTCCTTCTTCATTTGTAATAAGCTTTGCGTATCCGTGTTTTGAAAGGGATTGAGAAAGGTTGTTTATTGAAAGACATACTTCCTGGGGAGCATCACAATTTTTTCCTAAATGCTTCGCTTTATGACGACAGTAGCACCTGCTTACCCCGATACTTTCGGCATTTTTTATTATTTCTGTTGCTCTTTCATAGTCCAGAACATAAACTTCATCCTCAGAACTTATAGATTTTTCATTAACTAAAATTCTACCTACTGGAGTCTTTAAAGATAATAGTTTTTTGGTAAATTCTTCTTCTTTTTCTATGTATTGGTGGAAGAGTTCACTTAAAAGCTTTTGATCAAAAACCCCACCCGTTCTCATTAAGGCAAATTCAAAAAACCAATCATCGGTGGAGGCAATACATATTTTTGTTCCTCGCCATCATTCATATCCAATAACAAGGCTTTTTCTGCAAGAGAATTTAATATTATGCAAGCTTCTTCTTCCTTCATATTCCAAACCACAGAAGCTTCTTTAGCAGAAAAAGGTTTCACTGGTAAAAGGGAAACTAAAGAAGCTTCTTCATGAGTAAATATTATTTTTAATATTTCATAAAGAGTATCCGATTCAGGTGCTCCCTGAGGAAAACTATTCAACCTGTCTATAAGCTTTTTATACCCTGTTCTTCCTGTTAAGTGAGCCACATTATTATCTCCAATATAGTTTTATTTGTTCTTTAGTCAAAGATTCAGCAAAATTTTCTTTCATTTTAATTAAAACCTTTAAATCCATAAGCACCATATACAATATAGCCCTGTTTTCAAACTCTTCCCTTGATACAGGTAAAGGACTTTCCTTGAATTTTATCATTAAGTCTTCCAATGAAAGTAATAATCCCTTTGCCTCCTGTGATTCAGTTAATGACTCAGATACCAATATTATAAATTCGGAAACCTCATAGGCCTGAGATGGGACAGATGTTAGTGTCTTTATTTTTAATAATATTTCTTCCAACACCTTATATTGCTGTCTTCTAAGCTTCATATATTCCAAAAAATATTTATTTTCACTGAAAAAAGTATTGTTCATATTTTCCTTCGCCTGTTTTATACCGCTTTCAATATGTTTATTTAAAGAATCAAAACAAGTATATGCAAAATCAGATTTATTTTGATCAATTATATTATTTGCAAAATATATTAAAATATTCTTAAAATCTCTTTCTATAATTTCTTGTTCAGTTCTTATAAATTTTATATTACTAGGAATGTAAAATTTAAGATTATTCCTGTTCCAGCTCCTATAAACATTAAAAGAGCTTCATTGCTTATTATTAGCAGAGACATATCTTTTTCCAGTAAAAAATGTGTTGCCAATACTGCATTAATTAGAATCGCTTCATACATTTTTATATAATTACAACTTATTATAAATATTAGCAAAAATATTCCATAAGAAATTAAACTATAAGAAAAAGTTTCAAATACAATATATGAAATAAGAACAGAAACAACAAATGCAAAAATTTTTCTAACTGCAGCAATCATGGTTTCTTTAGTTGTATTTTGAAGCGTTAGTAATGTAATTATACCTGCAGAAGTAAAATAATTCAGGTTGAGTGAATAAGTAATTAATATTGCAACAGTACTTCCTAAAGCAACCTTTAATGACTTAAAATAAATATTAATCATTTTCACTCCCTTCTTTTTTACCAATTCAATTTTATCATAAAATAAAAGTGTCCATAAGCCAAACCATGGCACTTAATGATCGTGTCAATTAATTATGGGTTTTAAAAGAATAAAAAAACCCCTTGTATGTATTACGTGCTAAATCGCACTCGCTATCCTTTTAAATAATTCTCTTTTCCAAGTTCTCTTACCAGTTAAAACTACTGGCACATTGCCGAATTTCTCATCTGATATTAGGTTCGTAGCTTTTTTTATAACACGGCTTTCTAATTTTATGATTCTTGTTTCTGTTTTTCTTGCTTCTTTCTTTTACTAAATCATATACATTACCTGAATTAGCCTTAAAAGCCCTCAGACGTGACATTTGATCAACACCTTCTCTGCACCAGCTTAGAGGCCTTGAACTTAATCTTGCAGATAATATATGACTAATATGGCCTTCTGTGCTACAGCCTATATAATCCGGGTCATATTGATTCATTATACCTTCCCAATTATTTAACACATAACTTCTAGCATCTTTTATTGCTTCTATTTTTTGTTTCTGATTCTGTTTCTTCAATTATTGCTTTGAATAAATCTTTTACGAAATCTTTCCTTTTCGTATTTATGTAATACCACATCATTTGGTGTGTGCCTTTCATATGAGCAGTTGCCTTCTTTATATATTTCGACAAATAGTATCTATCTAAAACATAGATACTATCTTTAATCCATTCTTTGCCTTGTTTTATCCAGTTGGCTCCATCTCCTGATAAATATATCTTTTCAATAGTTTCTTCTTCATAGTTGCTATCAATATAATCAGCTACTTCAAGTGTAATGGTATAGTCTTGTTGTAACACCTAGTACGGATAATATACAATAAACTCGAACTAGGAGGATTACAAAATGAGCAAACGTTACGATTTAGAATTCAAGAAGGAGGTTGTACGTGAATATCTAAAAGGTAAAAGCCTTGGTGATCTTTTTGCAACCTACGGTGTATCAAAATCAACAATGTCCGGATGGATAAAAAATACAGCGAAGAATGTCATTACACAAAACCACAAAATAAAGAAAATGCAATATCACCAGAGGAATATAGAGCGCTTAACAAGAAGCTTATGGAACTTTAAAAGGAAAATGACTTCCTAAAAAAGCAGCGGCATTCTTCGCAAAGGAAATCGATTAGTGGTATATTGGTTCATTGATGCCTATAAACTTGAGTTTGGATTGCGCTGGTTATGCCGCAAGTTCAACCTCTCTCCGAATATGTACTACAATTACTTAAAGAACAGAAAATCCACGTATCGTGAAGGAAAGGCTAAAGTTCAAGAAAACATAAAAAGTATTTATTACAATAATGGACGCATTATTGGCCATAGGTGGATGGTCACTTTTCTTGCAAGGCAAAATATATTTATTAGTAAGACAACAACACATAAGTATATGAACAAGGAATTAAACCTGCATGCAATCACTGTAAGAAAAAGGCCCAAATATGTAAAAGGTAAAAAGAACAAAGTATTTCCCAATATTCTTAATCAAAATTTCTCTGTCACAGAAAGAAATAAAGTATGGTGTACTGATTTCACCTATATAAGATTAACAAACGGTAAAATGCGTTATAATTGTACTATTATAGATTTAGCAAAAAGGGAAGCAATAGCAACGGTTAACTCAAAATGAATCAACTCAGATCTGGCAATAGAAGCCTTGTCTAAAGCTCTCGAAAGAGAGAGTCCAGATGAAGGGTTAGTCTTACATTCAGATCAGGGGGTACAGTTCACCTCATGGGCTTTCGTAGAGTACTGCAAAAGCCAAGGAATAAGGCAAAGCATGAGTAAAACAGGTTGCCCATATAATAACGCTCCAATGGAGAGATTTTATAAATCACTTAAGTCAGAGCTTATTTACCACCAAAAATTTGAAACCGACCTACAATTAGATGAAGCTATCAATAAATATGTTTATGTGTGATACAATCACATTCGACCTCATTCATACAATGGAGGGCTGACTCCATTTGAAGCACGAAATATAAACTGATTTTCCGTACTTAGTGTTACAAAGATGCTTGACCATTACAAAGCCATAAATCAGCACTATCTTGGTAGAGACCACTAAAGTATCTGGGATTTATTAATTCATATTTATCTTTACTTACCTTTCACTTACCTTCGTGAACATAAATTAATCTAGGTTCGGCACATGTTCCTCTTTGAAGTGAAACATGATCTTCATCAGCTTCGATGTACAAAACCTTAGCTTGAGAATCAGTTTTTTCACTGGTGCTGCATGATTAGAAATATCTTTAAGCTTTCTAATAGAATTCATTACTGTTTGACCAGTAAGATACACATTCTTCGATATTTTTTCGCTACTTTTTCTGTATGGTATCTCTATTGCTTCTTCTATTAACATTGATTCTAGCAATATATCCATTCTGTCATTTGCTTCAATACCAACAGCTTCATCAGATAAGTATTTATATTCACCGGTAATTTTATAAACATAATACGTTCTTTTATAGGTTACTTCACCAAATATCGTCGCCAAACTTTTCTTCGACTTTGTTTCCTTTATTTTCCAGTCTCTTTTTCTTGCACAATCTTTTTTAACTAAAATATCTACAGTTTCAAGTACTTTTTCTGTAATTGCAACCCCAACTTCATCCAGCATTTTTTTGGTTTTTAAAATGAATTCAGATATATTATTTCCCTCAATTAAAGTTGTTTCCATATTTTCTGCTATTTCTTTACTGATTTTAGTTGCAATTTCATGTATAATATTATTCATTAGAGTTTCTCCTTTTTTGCGATTTGGTTTAGCGATTTAATTGTAACATAAGGAGTTGCTCTAATATTTTTTGTTTTTTTACCCATAATTATTTTACACTAACTAAATTAAAAATAATAACCACTATTTATATTTATTAAACATCATAATCAGTTTTTCTTTACTTTTTCTATTAAGTTTCTTAATTTTCCACTCTCTTTTCATTGCATCCTCTTTCTTATCAAAGAGTTCAAAATATATTATTTTCACTGAAAGCCGGCTTTTTGTGTATTTGGCACCTAAGCCCTTATTGTGGGTCTCTGCTCTTTTTTCAAGATTATTAGTCCAGCCAGTATAATATGTTCCATCATTACATTCCAGCATATAAGTGTAAAACATCTTCATACTCCTTCATCAAAAAAAGGTCTCTTTATTTCCAGAATCAAACTCTCTTTCTCCTATTTTTTTACAGGCATTATTCCCATTAAAGAGTTTGTTATAAAAGCCCCCTGACTTTCTTTAATAATTTTCCTAGTAAAAAATCCTTCTTCTATAAAATTATCTTTTTTATAATTTCTATAACTTTTCCTCTTATAATCCCAGGAAGTATTCCAGCCTTTTCATAGGGAGTATAAAACCTTCCATCTTTAATAAAAAAATATTAGCGACAGTTGTTTCAGCAAGAAATCCTGAAGTATTAAAAAATAAAGAATCAAAAAATCCTTCTTTTTCTGCTTCTCTTTTTTCCATAATATTTTCCATATAATTATTTGTTTTATGATAACAAATTTGAGAATGTTCGTTTTTCCACAGGGAAGATATTTTAAGTTCGACTCCATCTGAATATAATTTTTTATCATATTTCTTTTCAAAGCATCTTATTAAAAAAAGGATCCCTCTTCAATTTTAAAAAAATTAATCTTCAAAGAGCCCAAAGAGATTAAATCTCTTTCTATAACAAATCTTGCTGATTCTGATATTTTTTCAAAATTCAAGGATACACCAAAGCCCAGATCTGCTATACTTTTTTGCATTCTTAAAAAATTTTCTTCAAGAAAAATTGCTTTCCCATTAATTACCTTAATGGTTTCAAACAAACCTACACCATAATTAAGTAAATCTGTTGAGAAAAAATCAAAATTGATTTCGTTATAATCATAAATTATCTTCATCTTAATTTTCCTTCCAAGGCCCTTTTTAAAGCATTGCTTTTTACAAGAGTTTCCTCGTATTCTGCTTCTTCCTCTGAATCCCAGGCAATAGCGCTCCTCCAGCCTGGAAATAAGCTGTTCCGGATTTAAGCAAAATCGTTCTTATAATTATATTTAAATCAAGGTTCCTATTAAAATCAATGTATCCCAGGGAGCCGGTATAAACATTCCTTTGCGTAGGTTCTAATTCGTCAATTATTTCCATAGCTCTGATTTTTGGGGTCCCTGTAATAGACCCCTGGGAAAACTGCATTTATTACATCCTTTAGCTCAACATCTACTCTTAACTCACCAGTAATTGTACTTATCAGGTGATATACAGAAGGATATTCTTCAAGAGCAAATATTTCTTCTACTTTAGCCGTTCCTGGCTTAGAGATCTTTCCAAGGTCATTTCTTTCAAGATCTACAATCATAAGTAATTCCGATTTGTCTTTTTCACTATTTAATAATATTTCTTTATTTATCTTATCTTCCTCTTTATTTTTCCCCTGGCAATAGTTTCTTTAATAGGTCTGGTTTCAATTATTTTACCTTCAATTTTTACAAACCTTTCCGGAGAAGTTGATAAAATTTGAAAATCACCATAATCCAGATAAGCAGCGAAGGGAGCTGGATTTATTTTTCTTTGTCTTTCATACAGAACCCAGGGATCTTCCTCTGTTTTTGCAGAAAACCTTTGAGTTAGATTGACTTGATAAACTTCTCCCATTTTTATATATGATTTTATTTTTTTATCGATTCAAGGTATTCATTTTTCCGGAAATTTGAAAGAAATATTTTATTATCCAAAAACGCACTATATTCAGCTTTTTTAAATATATGTTCGTCTTTACCCAAAGCAAAATTTTCCAGATGATCAAAAATATAATCTTTATTTCTTTCCAAACCCATAGCAGAAATAATAATTTCTTTGTTATTATGATCAAAAATAAAAATTCCATCATAAATACAAAAAATATGTCCGGTATTTTCATATCACCCTTTGCAGTTCTGGGGAGTTTTTCAATCATATGACATAAATCATAAGAAAAAATCCTACCCCTCCACCATTAAAGGGATACTTACCAACATAATCTTTTTTGTACTTATTAAAAAAAGAATTAAAAGCTTCTATAATATTTTCTTGAGAATATTCTTTCCAAGACCCATTTTCCATTATTTCAACTTTATTATTCTTTGCCTTAAAAATCCCAACAGGATTAAAACCAGCAAAAGAAAATTTTCCAAGTTTGTTCTCATAGCCAGAACAGCCATCCAAAACAAAAGGATAGTTTTCTTTAGATATTTTATTTAAAAGTAACGTAAAATCTGTTTCTTGTTTTAATTTTCTATACTCCATATTCATTTTCTTTCTATTTCAATAAGAAAATTATTTAGAATTTCCATTCCCATTTCAGTTAATATTGCTTCCGGATGGAACTGAATACCTTCCAGCATATATTCCCTGCTCTTTATTCCCATTATTTCACCATCAATTGTTTTTGCAGTTATCTCTAATTCTTCCGGAAAAGATTCTTCACTAACAACTAAAGAATGATAACGGGTGACTTTAAGAGGATTTTTTATCCCGTGAAAAACCCCTCCCCGTTATGGACAATATCATGAATCTTTCCATGAACAGGTTCTTTTGCTTCAACTATTTTTCCACCAAAAGTCATTCCAATAACCTGGTGACCCAGGCATATTCCCAAAAGGGGTATTTTACCCTTAAACTTATTAACAATTTCAGCAGAAATACCGGCATTTTCTGGTCGTCCCGGCCCCGGGGAAATAACTATCCCACTGGGGTTTAATTTTTCAATTTCTCCAATATCTACCTGATCATTTCTTAATACAAGAATATCTTCTTTTAAAACCTGAAAATATTGAACCAGATTATAAGTAAAGGAATCATAATTATCAATTATCAGCAACATGACAATACCCACCAGGATTTTTTGTAAGATAATCCTGGTGGTACTCCTCAGCAGGGTAATAATTTTCTAAAGGCTTCACTTCTGTTACAATTGGTTCCTTGTATTTCATTGCTTCTTCCTGAAAAGATTTTTTTATTACCGGCAAATCCTCTTTATCTATATAGTATATTCCAGTCTTGTATTGCGTCCCAATATCATTTCCCTGTCTGTTTAGTAAAACAGGATTAATAATTTTCCAAAAATATTCCAGAATTTTTTCCAGAGATACTATACTTTCATCATAGGTTGCTTCGCAGACTTCCGCATAGCCAGTGTTACCAGAGCAAATTTTTTTCATAAGTGGGTTCAGGGGTGTTCCTATTTGCATAACCTACCTGAGTGGAAACAACACCTTCTTTTCTTTTAAAGTATTTTTCTACTCCCCAAAAACATCCCCCAGCCAATACTATTTTCTTCATATTAAAAATCCTTTAACTAAATCATCTAAAGTATCTCTTTTTCTAATTAACTTAACACTCCCATCGGAAGCAATTAATACCTCTGCCGGTCTAAGACGGTTATTATAATTCGATGCCATAGAATATCCATAGGCCCCTGTATCTGTTATACAAATTAAATCCTTTTCTTTAATTACCGGAAGGCATCTGTCTTCTGCAAGAATGTCTCCGCTTTCACAAATGTTTCCAACTACATGAACATTTTCTTCAGGACCTTCGTTTACAATCTTACCATTTCTGTAAATTTCCATATCATGATGAGATCCATAAGTCATCGGTCTTGCCAGAACATTAAAGCCAACATCTGTGCCCACATATTTTCTGTCATAATTATTTTTTATAGAATGAACTGTTCCGAGTATTATTCCACACTCAACTGCAATATATCTGCCTGGCTCTATTTTAAATAATAGATTTTTCCCTGTTTTTTCTACCCACTCATTAATTACAACATCAAGCTTTCTGCCAAACTCTTTAACATCAAGTCTTGCTTCCCCTTCTTGTTTTCTGTAAGGGATTCCAAAGCCTCCACCAAAATCAACAAACTCAATATTTTCAAATTCTTCTGCAACAGCAAGAACAGATTTAACTCCTTCAATATAAGAGTCTGCTTCCATAAAAAGTAATCCAATGTGCTGATTTATTCCAGCTAAAGTAAGATTATATTTATTTAATATTTCTTTTACTTCTGAAACAAGATTAATATTCACACCAAACTTGGTTTTCTTTCCACCTGTTATTACTTTTTCACTGTGTCCCGCACCAACCCCAGGATTAAATCTTATAGCAACCTTACTTCCGGGATTTAATTTCCCATACATTTCCAGCTGAGATAAAGAATCGATACTAACCATTATGCCCCTGTCTATTACAAACTGCATTTCTTCTTCCGATACGTTATTACTTATATAGAAAATTTTACTGTACTCAAAACCCGCTTTTTCAAGAACATATATTTCTCCAGGAGACATTGCGTCTGCAACTAAACCTTCTGATTTTGTTATTTTTAAAATTTCCAGGTTTGAATTTGCTTTTATAGAATAATTTGATAAAAACTTAGGATAACTAACAAGATTTTTCATTTCCTTGCAACGTTCTCTTAATATTTCCTCACTATATACATATAATGGACTACCATATTTTTCTATTAATTCCTGAGGATTTATTTCTTTGAAAAAGTTTTTATCTTCAGTAAAATATTTACTCATAATTCATATTCCCCCTATCTGATATTTCTTTTGTATTATCATAAACTTTAGTTATAAAGTCAATTAAATAAGGAATGTATACAACATTTCCAATAAAAAAAGAAGCTCTTGAAAATACAAGAGCTTCTAAAAAATATATTGATATTTTGTTATGAATTAAAACAATTTGGAGTATTGTCTTTTAAAATTACATCATGAGCTCCACCTTCAACAATACTTGTTGCGGATACAAGAGCAATTCTTGCTGTATCTTGTAATTCTCTTATTGTTTTAGTCCCACAGCTGCTCATAGTTGAACGAATTTTGCTCATTGATACATAAAGGTTATCCTTTAATTTTCCTGCGTAAGGAACGTAGGAATCAACTCCTTCTTCGAAGTCCATTTTACCCTTTCCAGTATCATCGTAACGCTGCCAATTTCTCGCTCTGTTGGAGCCCTCTCCCCAATATTCTTTTACATAATTGGAGCCAACTTTTAATTTTCTGGTAGGACTTTCATCAAATCTGGCAAAATATCTGCCAAGCATTAAGAAGTCTGCCCCCATTGCTAAAGCAAGGGTCATATGATAATCATGAACGATACCACCATCGGAACAAATAGGAGTATAAATACCTGTTTTTTCATAATATTCATTTCTTGCCTCAGCAACTTCCATTATTGACGTTGCCTGACCTCTGCCAATACCTTTTTGCTCTCGGGTAATACAAATTGACCCCCCGCCAATTCCGACCTTTATGAAATCAGCTCCTGCTTCTGCAAGGTAAAAGAAACCTTCACGATCAACAACGTTGCCAGCTCCAACTTTTGCCTTGTTTCCATACTTACTCTTTATATATTCAATAGTATCTTTTTGCCATTCAGAATAGCCATCAGATGAATCAATGCAAAGTACATCTGCTCCAGCTTCAATTAAAGCAGGAACTCTTTCTATATGATCACGACTGTTTATACCAGCACCAACGATAAGTCTTTTATCTTCATCAAGTAACTCATCCGGATTTTCTTTATGACTGTCATAGTCCTTTCTGAAAACCAGGTAACAAAGATTCTGATTGTTGTCAATAATTGGCAGACAGTTTAATTTATGATCCCAGATCATATCATTAGCTTCTGATAATGATATTCCTTCTTTTCCGTAGATCAGCTCTTCAAAAGGAGTCATAAACTCGCTTATTACAGTACTTGGTTCTGTTCTTGAAAGACGATAATCCCGGCTGGTTACAATTCCAAGCAATTTTCCTTTAGGGGAACCATCCTCTGTTATAGCTACAGTTGAATGCCCTGTAATTTTTTTAAGTTCAAGAATGTCTTCAAGAGTCTGGTCAGGTTTTAAGTTTAATGAACTTACAACAAATCCTGCTTTGTAGCCTTTTACTTTCCTAACCATTTCTGCTTGCTCCTCAATTGTCTGAGAACCAAAAATAAATGCAATCCCTCCTGATCTTGCTAAAGAAATTCCCATCTCTGCTCCAGAAACCGACTGCATAATTGCAGATACAACAGGTACATTTAATTGAATATCTGGCTCTTCACCTCTTTTAAATTTTGTTAAAGGTGTTTTTAATGAAATATTTCCGGGTATACATTCTTTTGTCGTTAAATTTGGGATTAATAAAAATTCACTAAAGGTTCTTGATGGTTCACTGTAATAATGAGGCATAACTATCTCCTTTCGATATTATTTAATTGAATATTATACACTTTTTGTATTTTTTAAGCAACCCCCCTTTTTAATATTGAAAAAAATTGTTATTATATAAGAAAATAAAAGAAGTTTTCCGGAGGTTATAATATATGAAATTAATTGATAAGGCTTTCCCAGCAGGAAAAGTTGAAAACGTGGAAGATCTCTTTGAACGTTCCTTTAAAATTACCTGCAAAGACTGCGGCTGGCATTCAATAGTCAGAAGAAACGGCGGCATGATTTCCATGTTCATTAACAACTGGAACCACTGCAGAAAATGTGGAAGCGATAATCTTATGATGTCAAAACCAACAAACTGGGAAAAACTAAATCCCTTTGAACAAATCAGAAAATATTATGAAAAAGCAACAGAAAAAAAAGCTGCCCGTAAAAGAGAAAAAAATAAACACAGGTAATCTTAGCACCCTCTCCAATTGGCGAGGGTGTATTTTCAACTATAAAAAAGGCAGGTACCCTTATGACTGAGTTAAGCTTAATAATTAATGGAAACATTGAAAAAAAATATCCAGAAAATATTTCTTTACTTGAAGTCAGCAAAGATTTTCAGCATATGTATCAGACTCCAATAATAGTTGCAATGGTAGATGGCAATGTAAAAGATCTTACTTATGTTCTTAATTCTTCAAAGAAAAACTGTCGGATAGAATTTTTAGACTTATCATCAGAACTTGGGAGCAAAGTATATCAAAGGAGTTTGATTTTTCTTTTGATTGTTGCGGCAAAAGAAATTTTTCCCAGATCAAAACTTACTATTGAAAACTCATTAAGCCAGGGTGTTTACTGCAAAATACAAATCAAACCCGCCCTGACAAGAAAAGAACTGCAGAAGATTGAAGACAGAATGAGAGAATATGTAGTAAAAGATTTACCTTTTATTAAAAAAGTACTACCAACTCAGGAAGTAATAGATCTGTATAAGAATCATGACATGGAAGATAAAGCTTTGCTCTTAAATCAACTAAAGAACCCTGTTTCCAGCATATACTATCTTGGAAGCAAGTTTGGTTACTTTTACAGAACCATGGTTCCTTCTACAGGATACTTAAATTTATTTGATTTAAAATTCTATCCTCCAGGGTTTATACTAAGATTCCCTGCAAGAAGCAACCCCCTTGAATTACCGGAATTTGTTGAAAATCCAAAACTTGCAAAAGTTTTTACAGAAACCCGGCGCTGGGCAAAAATTATTGAATGTAACTACATTTCATCACTAAATGAATATATAAAAAACAAAGAAATAAATAATATAATTAAAATTTCAGAGGCTTTGCATGAGAAAAAAATTGCTCAGATTGCCGATACCCTGGTTCAAAATGAAGACTTAAAACTTATTTGTATAGCCGGGCCCTCATCTTCTGGGAAAACAACCTTTACCAAAAGATTAAGTATCCAGTTACAGGTTATAGGTTATAAAACGGAACTTCTTTCCATTGATGATTACTTTATTGATGCAAAAGACCGACCTCTAGGTCCCGATGGAGCTCCAGATTTTGAATCTCTTGATATTGTAGATATTCAGCTTTTTCAAAATCATTTACAAAGATTTTTCGATGGAAAAGAAATAGAAATTCCTGAATATGATTTTGTTTCAGGAACAAGATCTTTTAAAGGAAACAAAATTAAGCTGGATCCAAGAGAAATATTAATAATTGAAGGAATCCACGGACTTAATGAAAAACTTACTTCCTCTATATACAGAAAAAACAAAGCCAAAATCTACATTAACGCATTAACCCAACTTGGCATTGACTACCACAACAGGCTCCCTACAACAGATGCACGACTAATGAGAAGGATTGTCAGGGATCATAATGCCCGTGGGCGTTCTGCTCTAGAAACGCTAAGGTATTGGTCAACAGTAAGAAAAGGTGAAGAAGGACGCATTTTCCCTTATAATGAAGAAGCTGACATAATTTTCAATTCTTCTTTAGTTTATGAACTTGCAACAATAAGAGACTATCTTATTCCCCTTCTTCAGGAAATATCTCCCAGGGAGCCAGAATATTATGAGGCTCAAAGACTAATTAGGCTGGCATCTTTTTTCTACCCGCTAACTAAAGATGCACAAATACCCTCTAATTCAATATTAAGAGAATTTATTGGGAAAAATGATTTTATATAAATAAAGGGGCTGAAAAAATGTCATATAAATTTTTAAGAGAACTTCCACCACCAAATGTGTTATTTCAGGAAATACCCGTTTCAGAACAAATTAAAAAAATAAAGAATGCAAGAGACAAAGAAATTCAAGATGTGCTTACAGGAAAAAGCGGTAAATTCCTTCTGATTATCGGGCCATGTTCTACGGATAATGAAGATTCAGTTTTATCTTATATCGAAAGACTTGCAAAGGTTCAGGAAGAAGTAAAAGATGATACTATTATTATCCCAAGGGTCTACACTAACAAACCCAGGACCACCGGTGAAGGCTATAAAGGAATGTTGCACCAGCCAGACCCTAATAAAGTTGCGAATATGTACGAAGGTATTAAAGCAATCAGAAAACTTCACTTAAGAACAATTGAAACATCTCATTTAAGTTGTGCAGATGAAATGTTATATCCAGAGAATTACGCTTACCTTGATGATCTTCTGAGTTATGTTGCTGTTGGGGCAAGATCTGTTGAAAATCAACAGCACCGACTTACTGTAAGTGGATTTAATGTTCCTGCAGGAATGAAAAATCCTACCAGTGGTGATTTAAGCGTAATGCTAAATTCTATTAAAGCAGGGCAGATAGGTCATCATTTTATATACAGAGGCTGGGAAGTTGAAACTGAAGGCAACCCTCTTGCTCATGCTATTTTAAGAGGTGCCGTAAACCAATATGGAAGAAGCATTCCAAATTATCATTATGAAGATTTAATGCGTCTTATTGAAGAGTATGAAAGTCGTAATTTAGAAAATCCAGCTATTATAATTGACGTAAATCATGCAAATTCTGATAAACAATTTAATCAACAACCAAGAATTGCATCAGAGATTATTCACAACAAAAGAAAAGAGCCAATTATTGGTAAATATGTAAAGGGTTTAATGATAGAAAGTTATTTGGAAGAAGGTTCTCAAGCTGTAAATGGTGGAATATTCGGGAAATCCATTACAGATCCATGTTTAGGCTGGCCGGCTACAGAAAGATTAATCTATCACCTTGTAGAAAAAACGAATCAATAGTCAAACATTACCTTCTCTTTTTTTATAATATTCGCAGGTATTCCCCTTTGAACGGTATACTACAAGGGAAGGCATTTGCATAGATTTAATTCCCCACAGCTTACAGCCGTGGGGAAATTTTTTATCCCATGTAATATAATAATTTATGCAGTTTTTGCAATAAACCCTTTTCTTTTCAGGCTCCATTTTCATCCATCCCAGAATAATATTTATAATTTTTTATACCAAAGGTTCATACTTTCAATATTTCCAGAGATATTGGTATTATTAACTGCTTTCCCTGAAAAAATATATCCTTACCGGGCAAATAGAATATTTATTCCTAAGTTTCCTGCCCGGGCGATTGTATAGAGAACCCTATAATTTTCTTCCTTTAAATCCTTTTCCATAGCTTTTAATAAAGCTTTAGATATACTTTTCCCTCTATACTCTTTTTTTACTGCAAAATCCGTCATTTCAGCATTTTTATTATAAATATCCTTTTCTGAGGAAGGAACACCTGCAAGAATATTTCCATCATAATAACAATAATATTTTATATTATCCTCCATGGTTTTCAAAATATACTCTTTATCAAAAACCGGGAAAGGATAGGTTTTGAAAACTGCTTTTAATAAACAAGCGATATCTTCAGCATTTTTTTCCTGCCACTTTAATAAACAATTCTTCATCTTGCTTATCTTCCTTGGATTTCAAAGTACTTTTAAAAGCTTCTTGAAGACACTCTTCATTTTCTTTTTCAAAATAATCTTCAGCTCTTTTATCAAAATAATATTTTGAATAAAACAAGCATTCTTCACTGTTCTTGTAAAAATCAGGTATAGCGGCTTTAAGAATATAACCTTTTTTCTAAAATTCTTCCCCAATATGAAAAGGTACTTTAGCAAAAATTTTCCCATAATTGTTTTCTTTAGCAAGTTTTTCAGAGGTCTTTATAACCTCTTTATAGTTTTCATCAGTGATTTTCATAATATATACTCTGTCATTATATTTACCATGTTGAATAAACGAGTCATCTATTCTTATTATCTCATCCAATTTCATCATCTCCATTCTCACTTCTTTCTCTTCTTTCCAGATTTTCCGGAGTTAAGGTTATTTCTTCATCATAATCTGTTGGTAATTTATATACTCCCAATGCTTTGTATTCTTCCGCATTATCAATATCAAGTTGCAAATTGCAGTCTTTACATTCAAGATCACAAGAATTACTTGTATGATTATCCGGAACTTTATAGGTAGTTATTACACCCTCATAATTTCTTAAAATAACTTTGTTGGCAGACCATGAAATTAAGTAATTGGGCATAACAGGAATTTTACCTCCTCCACCCGGAGCATCTATTACATAGGTCGGAACAGAAAAACCGCTTATATGTCCACGAAGACTTTCCATAATTTCAATACCTTTTCCTACAGATGTTCTGAAATGTTCAAGTCCCTCAGAAAGATCACATTGATATAAATAGTATGGCCTTACTCTGTTCTGAACAAGTTTTTGTACTAACTTTTTTTGAATTCTTGGACAATCATTTACATCTCTTAATAATACTGACTGGTTTCCTAAAGGAATCCCAGCTAAAGATAACTTTCTCAAGCTTTTTTTGCTGTTTCTGTAATCTCATTAGGATGATTAAAGTGTGTATTTAGCCAAAGCTTTTCATATTTTTTAAATACTTCGATTAAATCTTCCGTTGTTCGATAAGGCAGAACTACTGGTATTCTGGATCCAATTCTAATAACTTCCACATGAGGAATTGAATAAATTTCACTTAAAATCCAATCAAGGTTATCGTCAGAAAACATTAGGGGATCTCCTCCTGATAACAAAACATCTCTAACCTCCTGATTTCCTTTAATGTATTCTATTCCTTCCCTGAGTTCGTCTCTTGAAGGAACATTGTCTGTATCTCTAACTTTCCTTTTCCTGGTGCAATGTCTGCAATACATGGCACATATATTACTTACATGAAACAATACCCGGTCAGGATATCGGTGGGTTATTCCAAGAGCGGGACTGTCTATATCCTCACTTAAGGGATCTTTCATATCACAAGACGAAATTGAAAGTTCTTCGGGATCGGGAAAGGCTTGTTTAAATACAGGGTCATCTTTGTAATTAGATGGGTTAATAAGAGAAGGATAATATGGAGTAATTGCCATGGGGAATTTTTCTATAGTATTTTGTATTTTTTGTTTTTCTTCCTTATCAAAACTAATCCCAAGCATTTTTTCTACTGTTTCTACATCCCTGATTAGATTTTTTCTTTGCCATTTCCAGTCTTTCCGCTGTTCTAACTTCATTTTTTCCTTCATAATAAATTTTCACCTTCAAAATAAAAAAAGATACTCTCTTGTTACTAATAAAGTCCTAAGAGAGTATCTTTTTTTATTTTGTTCGTTTCTTATTGTACCATAAATCTCCCTTTTAATCAACAACTCTTATTCTCAGGCAAGGTTGTTAGTTAGCAAAAAGACAAAGCCACAACTTAGTGTGGCCTTAAGTATTATTAAGTATTTATATTATTCACCTTAATTTACAAAACTCTTTGTTGTACCACCAGTTGAAGCTGAAGTTCCAGCAATGCGAGCCAGATATACATTTCCAAGGTTTTCTATATGACCAGCAATGTTATCAAAATAATTTAAACGTTCTTGCTCATCATTAATAATTTGTTCGAATAATTTTTTAGTAATACTGTCCCCATTTTCACTGCAAACTTTTGCAAACTCATTATATGCTTCCATAGTATCTTCTTCAGCCTTAGCATCTGCAGTAAATATTTCAACTGTTTCTTGTCCTTTAATTACCGGAGTTGATAATTCTGATGTAGGTTCTCCACCCAACTCTTTAATTCTTTCTGCAAAAGCTTCTGCATGAGTCATTTCGTCAATTGCTATTAATTTAATATTTTTTGCTAATTCCCCAAGATCTCTGTCGTCTAAATTATAATGTTGATTCATATACTGATGAATAGCCTGAAGCTCCATAGAACGTGCTTTGTTTAATACTTCTATTACTCTTGCTTTTTTCTCTTCTCTGTTAATCATATTTAATTCCTCCTGTTTATATGTAATTGTTTAATTACATATAAACAGGAGGAATTAAATATGATTATGGTTTTAAACCAAAGAATTGACCTTTTCCTGCATCTTCCTTATATTTTCAACTTCAATAGTTTCTACACTTTCAGAAACTTTTGCAATCTTTTTTACAATTTGCTTTTCAATAAAATTCATTTTTTCAAAGTCAAAACTTCCACCAAAAACGTAGCCATAAATGATTTTTCAACCAGATTTAACGGATAAACCTTTTTCAATTGTTCTTCAGCTTCCTGTCCCTTATGCATATTACAGGTAAACAAACCTGTATTTTTTCCATTAGAACATCATGATTTTTCTCAATAAAATCTTTCATATCTTTTTGTATATTTCCCGCATAAACTGAGCTTCCTAAAATTATAACCTGATAATTATCTAAATCAATTTTTTGATTTTCTTTAAGGTTAATCAAATCACCTCCATCTTTTAAACCTTCTTTTAACATCTCCGCACATTTTTTAGTGAAACCGTGTTTGCTCGAATAAATAATTAAGTTTTTCATTTTTACACCTCCGTTTTTCTTCTACAAATTGTAATGGTCAAGCATCTTTGTAACACTAAGTACGGAAAATCAGTTTATATTTCGTGCTTCAAATGGAGTCAGCCCTCTATTGTATGAATGAGGTCGAATGTGGTTGTACCACACATAAACATATTTATTGATAGCTTCATCTAATTGTAGGTCGGTTTCAAATTTTTGGTGGTAAATAAGCTCTGACTTAAGTGATTTATAAAATCTCTCCATTGGAGCGTTATCATATGGGCGATCTGTTTTACTCATGCTTTGCCTTATTCCTTGGCTTTTGCAGTACTCTACGAAAGCCCATGAGGTGAACTGTACCCCCTGATCTGAATGTAAGACTAACCCTTCATCTGGGCTCTCTCTTTCAAGAGCTTTAGACAAGGCTTCTATTGCCAGATCTGAGTTGATTCATTTTGAGTTAACCGTTGCTATTGCTTCTCTTTTTGCTAAATCTATAATAGTACAATTATAACGCATTTTACCGTTTGTTAATCTTATATAGGTGAAATCAGTACACCATACTTTATTTCTTTCTGTGACAGAGAAATTTTGATTAAGAATATTGGGAAATACTTTGTTCTTTTTACCTTTTACATATTTGGGCCTTTTTCTTACAGTGATTGCATGCAGGTTTAATTCCTTGTTCATATACTTATGTGCTGTTGTCTTACCAATAAATATATTTTGCCTTGCAAGAAAAGCGACCATCCACCTATGGCCGATAATGCGTCCATTATTGTAATAAATACTTTTTATGTTTTCTTGAACTTTAGCCTTTCCCTCACGATACGTGGATTTTCTGTTCTTTAAGTAATTGTAGTACATATTCGGAGAGAGGTTGAACTTGCGGCATAACCAGCACAATCCAAACTCAAGTTTATAGGCATCAATGAACCGATATACCACTAATCGATTTCCTTTGCGAAGAATGCCGCTGCTTTTTTAGGAAGTCATTTTCCTTTTAAAGTTCCATAAGCTTCTTGTTAAGCGCTCTATATTCCTCTGGTGATATTGCATTTTCTTTATTTTGTGGTTTTGTGTAATGACATTCTTCGCTGTATTTTTTATCCATCCGGACATTGTTGATTTTGATACACCGTAGGTTGCAAAAAGATCACCAAGGCTTTTGCCTTTTAGATATTCACGTACAACCTCCTTCTTGAATTCTAAATCGTAACGTTTGCTCATTTTGTAATCCTCCTAGTTCGAGTTTATTATATATTATCCGTACTAGGTGTTACAACAAGACTATACCATTACAGGGATTTTTGATCTTAAAAAAGAAAAAAGAGTGAAAAAAAGTGCATTTTGTAATACAATATTTACAGAACGGAATTCAGGAAGGTAGATATGATTTGTCTTTAAAGATTATGCTTGTAGATGATGCTGCAATAGTAAGAACAACACTAAAAGATTTACTAACGAAAAATAACTTTGATATCGTGGGAGAGGCTCAGGATGGCCAGGAAGCTGTTATGAAATTCTCAAATCTAAAGCCTGATCTTGTGATAATGGATATTACAATGCCGGTAATGAACGGAATTGAAGCAACAAGAGAAATAAAAAAAATAGACCCGGAAGCAAAAATATTAATTTGTTCTGTTTTAGGACAAAAAAGGATGATTTTAGATGCCTTTATGGCTGGAGCAGAGGATTTTTTAGTTAAACCCTTTAAAAAAGAATCTGTTTTGGAAAAGGTTTCAAAATATTTATGAAAAAAGAGGTACTGGCATATAAAAATATCAGTACCTCTTTTAATTAATAATAATTTTCTAATACTTCAACATATACTTTCCCGAGACCTCTGGATTTTAGTCCTATGATGTCGGCTGCTGCCATAGAAAGATCAATTACTCTTCCCACAACAAAGGGTCCTCTGTCATTAATTCTTATTACAACAGATTGGTTGTTGTAAGTGTGGGTTACTCTGACAAATGTACCAAAGGATAATGTTCTGTGTGCACCAGTTAAAGCATATTGATCAAAGACTTCGCCGCTGGTAGTGTTTCTTCCGTGGAATTTCCCGCCATACCAAGATCCAATACCTGAAAAAGTATCAATAATCCTTGTATCATTTGGAATCATTCCGTGGCCGGAAAGAGTTTCTCTTAGCTCTGACAAATCAGCTTCTTCGTAGTCTGAAAAAGCATATATCGTTTTAAATTCTTCATTCCAAAGAATTTCATACCCTAAAGACTCTGCGGCAAATCTAAGGGGAATATAAGTGGTATCCTCAATCAAAGTTGGTGCAACATCCAGTTCTTTAAAAATTCCATTTACTATTGAATCCCTGGATCCAATTTTTAGAAAAACTTTATTATCTTCATAGAAGGCGTTAATTTCTTTTAGTTCATTATTCCATTCTACAGTTGCTCCAATAGTTTCAAAAAATTCCCTCATTGGCAGCAAGATTCTTCCATCAATATTCGCAGGGCTTTTTTCAAATTCTTTAAATTCAAAATCAACTATAAAATTAAGATTGTCCATTTTTTTATAATTTTCACCAAGAGAAAAGGCAGGGATCAGTAAGGTAAATATAGATAATAAAACAATTATTCTTAATACTTTCGTATTCATTTAATCATCCTTTAATTTTTTTATATAATATCTTTTTTTAGGCCCCTGCAAGTTATAGTATTTGTAGGATCGTGTCAATTAATTATGGGTTTTAAAAGAATAAAAAACCCCTTGTATGTATTACGTGCTAAATCGCACTCGCTATCCTTTGTAATGGTATAGTCTTGTTGTAACACCTAGTACGGATAATATATAATAAACTCGAACTAGGAGGATTACAAAATGAGCAAACATTACGATTTAGAATTCAAGAAGGAGGTTGTACGTGAATATCTAAAAGGCAAAAGCCTTAGTGATCTTTTTGCAACCTACGGTGTATCAAAATCAACAATGTCCGGATGGATAAAAAAATACAGCGAAGAATGTCATTACACAAAACCACAAAATAAAGAAAATGCAATATCACCAGAGAAATATAGAGCGCTTAACAAGAAGCTTATGGAACTTTAAAAGGAAAATGACTTCCTAAAAAAGCAGCGGCATTCTTCGCAAAGGAAATCGATTAGT
Organism: Peptococcia bacterium; assembly: GCA_965228015.1. Lineage (GTDB taxonomy): Bacteria > Bacillota > Peptococcia > Peptococcales > SKKY01 > SKKY01. The sequence continues at coordinate 1,842,844 of OZ245787.1, read as the reverse complement.
GGTATATCGGTTCATTGATGCCTATAAACTTGAGTTTGGATTGTGCTGGTTATGCCGCAAGTTCAACCTCTCTCCGAATATGTACTACAATTACTTAAAGAACAGAAAATCCACGTATCGTGAGGGAAAGGCTAAAGTTCAAGAAAACATAAAAAGTATTTATTACAATAATGGACGCATTATCGGCCATAGGTGGATGGTCGCTTTTCTTGCAAGGCAAAATATATTTATTGGTAAGACAACAGCACATAAGTATATGAACAAGGAATTAAACCTGCATGCAATCACTGTAAGAAAAAGGCCCAAATATGTAAAAGGTAAAAAGAACAAAGTATTTCCCAATATTCTTAATCAAAATTTCTCTGTCACAGAAAGAAATAAAGTATGGTGTACTGATTTCACCTATATAAGATTAACAAACGGTAAAATGCGTTATAATTGTACTATTATAGATTTAGCAAAAAGGGAAGCAATAGCAACGGTTAACTCAAAATGAATCAACTCAGATCTGGCAATAGAAACCTTGTCTAAAGCTCTTGAAAGAGAGAGCCCAGATGAAGGGTTAGTCTTACATTCAGATCAGGGGGTACAGTTCACCTCATGGGCTTTCGTAGAGTACTGCAAAAGCCAAGGAATAAGGCAAAGCATGAGTAAAACAGGTTGCCCATATAATAACGCTCCAATGGAGAGATTTTATAAATTACTTAAGTCAGAGCTTATTTACCACCAAAAATTTGAAACCGACCTACAATTAGATGAAGCTATCAATAAATATGTTTATGTGTGGTACAATCACATTCGACCTCATTCATACAATGGAGGGCTGACTCCATTTGAAGCACGAAATATAAACTGATTTTCCGTACTTAGTGTTACAAAGATGCTTGACCATTACACCTCTCTTATCAACTGTTCATTATTTAAGGCTAACATTCCAACACCTCTTCTTAGCCTGAAGAGCACCTACCCCTGCATTACAGCATCAACTATTAAACTCAGATTTGGTACTTCACTAATTGGATAAATTTTTTTGAAATACCAGTTTACCTTTTTCATCAAAGAGCAAATCTGCTCTTTCAGAAGAACCAGCGTGATCCCTAAAGATATTACAGGCTTTCGCAAGTTCACCTGTTGGCCAAAAGTCAGCTAGCATATTTAATTTCTCAACACCAATTGCTTTTGCCCAGGCATTTTTGCAAAAAGTATGATCAATACTGACGCCAAAAGGCATTATGTTAAGTTGCTCTGTAAAATAATCATAATGTAACTCAATATTCTTCATTTGCTTTTCACAAATTGAAGTCCAAACCAGGAGATGAAAGGATAATAGAACATATTTTCCTTTGTAGTCTTCAAAATTAAATTCAACACCCTTTTGATTTTTTAAAACAATTTTTGGAATCTCACTTCCAATTTCCAGACCCGGCAATTTTGTTTCCTCCTTTCAAAATATTTTTATTTTTTAAAAATCTAAAAGCAACAACCATCCACCAAGTAAAATAATTAACGCACCGGCAATTTTATCTTTTATTTTCTCATTTAAAAAAACTGCCGAAAGTAATACTGTAATTATCATAGATGTTTGACTTAGTGGTTCCGCAAGACTTAGTTTAATATCCTTTATTGCCATCATCAAAAAATAATAAGAGTAGCCATTTATAATTCCGCTGGCTAAAGCCCAACCTGGCTTAGCTTTCAGCAAGCAAAAAATAAGCATAGATTCTCCTTTGAAAGCTAAATACATAAAAAGATAAAAACTAACCATAAGATATAAAAAAGAAAACATATGTAACAAGATTTATTTTAATTATAAATAATTTATCAAGAATCCGCCCAAAAGACTGAATGGTTACAGCTGCCAACATTATCAGAACAGCCTTTTCCTTAAATAAACTTTTCATAGATGCTAAGAAATTGTTAGTTCTTCTAATATAACTCAGTCCAAATATAATTAACAAAATTCCTGTGATTTTACTGATATTAAAACTTTCACCTAAAAAGATAACCGATTAAAAACAATAATACTAATGAACCAAGACTTGATGCCGGAGTAACTACAGAGGCCTCTCCTCTGGCAAGGCTTATAATATATAAAGAAGCATAGAGAGAATATATTACACCATTAATTAATACTGGAACAATAAAGTCCCCACTCTCAATTCTTTCATTAAAAACAAAAGGAATTAATGAAATTGTCCCAATAAAGAAAAACAAAAAGGTTGCAGCAATATTTTTCCCGGTATTACCTCCAAAATCTCCAAGTTTTTTTACCGTTATTCTCTCAAGGGCAAGGAAAATAATTCTTAAAAACAAAAATAAATAAGCAAGCAACTTATTTCTCCATTCTCACTGCATCTTTTAACGGAAGATCTTTTAATAAGTTTACTGTAACCATTGAAAAAAGCATTTCCCCTTCACCAACCAAGTTAACTGATCCACCTTCAGATTCTTCAATAAAGCTGCTGTGATTTAACACATTATCATAAAAAACCGTTCCTCTTTTATATAAGGTTATTATACCTCTTTTTACAGAATTATTCTGTATGAATTCTTTCAAAGATTTTTGAATCTGATGTATTTCCATATTTAAAATATCACAGGATAATATTTTTTCCGCAGATTTTTCATTTAAGAAAAGGCATTCAACATCTTCAAATATTGAGTTATCATTATAAGGGTTTTCCATATTGGCACTGTAAATAAATACTTTACCTTTATTTTTCTTAAATGATCCAATTATTTTTTTGGAAATTTTTTCACTTAAATCTAATTCCAATAAAAGAACTTCAAATTCCTTGGCAAATTTTTCTCCATATTTATCAATATACTTTTCCAGGTGAGAAATGTCCGGTACCTGTGTAATTGCAGATATTAAATACCCTTTTTTATCGATGAGCGACATCCATCTTCCCATACCTCCGGAATTAATAGGCAACAAGAAAGTTGTATCCACACCAATTTCCTCTAATTGTTCCTTCATATTCATCCCAAAAGAATTATTATCTATAGTTGAAATAAAACTAGGAGATACCGAAAGTTTACCAAGATTTTCAGCAATATTCCTTCCCACTCCTCCAAAAGAAACATCAATTTTACCATAATTATTCTTTTTTAAATTAATCTCACCTTCAGGAAAACCTTTAAAATCAAGGAAAGAAGAACCAACTACTGCAATTTTTTGTGGCAAGATAAACACCTCTTTAAAGTAAGTCATTTTTCATTTCATCAGATTTAATTAATATTTCTTTCTCATCATAAGTTGTAAGTTTATAATTTTCCATTACTATTCTACCATTAATAATTACTGTTTTCACATCTGAAGCTTGGGCTGAATAAACCATATTGGAAATTAAGTCTGCTTTAGGGTATAGATGTGGCCTTTCCAAATCAATAATAATAATATCCGCCTTTTTCCCTTCCTCAAGAGAGCCTATTTCATTTTCCAGGCCTAAAACACGGGCCCCTCCAATTGTTGCCATTTCAAGGACTTCTCTGGCATTTAAAATCAAAGGATTTAAATTATAGCCTTTATGAATCAAAGCAGTTAAATGCATTTCTTCAAACATATTTAAGTTATTATTACTTGAAGCTCCATCAGTACCAATTCCAACATTTATTCCCTTTACCAGCAATGCTGGAACCGGAGCAATACCACTTGCAAGTTTAAGATTACTGCCAGGATTATGGCAGACACCAACATTATATTTTTTTAATATATCCATATCTTTTTCTGAAACATGAACACAATGAGCTGCCACAATATGCCTCTGAAACAATCCCAGGCTTTCCAGGTATTCAACTGGGCTTACACCATGTTCTTTGTAAATATCCTCTACCTCTTGTTTCGTTTCTGAGATATGAATATGCAAACCTACTCCGTTTTCATCAGCAGCTTCCATTACTTTTTTAAGATACTCAGGACTTGTAGTATAAGGAGCATGGGGGCCAATTAAGCAGGTAATTCTTCCATCATCTTTTTTATGATATTTTTTTACTAGCTCTATATTTTCCTGAAGATTTTTACCCTCAGAATCTGTGAATTGAATTAAACCTCTTGCAAGTACACCTCTGATACCAATTTCTACCGCTGCCTTAGCTACATCATCCATAAAAAAATACATGTCGGCAAAAGTTGTAGTCCCAGACTTTATCATTTCTAGGAAGGCAAGCATAGAGCCCCAGTAAACATGCTCTCCCCTCAAGTTCTCCTCTGCAGGCCAGATTTTTTCTTCAAGCCAGGGTTTTAATTCCATATCATCAGCATAACTTCTTAGTAAATTCATGGCTACGTGAGTATGAGTGTTTACAAGACCAGGCATTACAAAGGCATTGTTACCATCAATAACACGTGCTCCAGCAGAATCTATATTTTCTCCTGTTTTTTCGATAATATTTCCAGATATTAAAATATCACCTTTTTCAACTGTTAGATCTTTGTTTTTGTAAGCTAAATACTGGCATTTTTTTATAATTATTCTTTCCATTTTTCCCCCTCATTTCTGTCCATAGGAATTAAGATAATATTCTCTCATTATCTTTATATCTTCATCACTTAACACAAAAGGTTTCCCTAAATTCTGACTTATGTAAGCAATCTCAGCTGATTTTTCAACAATCAGGCAAACTTTATAAGCTTCCTCTATGTTTCTTCCAATTCCAGTCAATCCATGATTTGCAAGGAGGCATGCATTTCTTACTTCTAGCGCCTCAACAACATTCACAGCTAATTGAATAGTTCCCGGGAGAGCATAATTTGCAACCCTAATATTTCCTCCTGCAATTTGTACCATATCTTCAATAATCGGAGGAATTTCTTTTCTGGTAACAGCAAAAGCACTGGCGTATGTACTATGAGTATGCATTACTGCATTAATATTTGGATATTTATTATAAATTTCCAAATGTAAAAGATATTCGCTTGAAGGCTTTCTGAACCCTTCCACAATTTCACCTGATAAATTCAAAGTAACGATGTCTTCAATAGATATGTCTTCATAATTCATCCCAGAAGGACTTATAATAAAGCCCTGGGGAACTCTGATGTTCAGATTTCCCCAGTTAGCTTTTATTAGACAGTCATTTTTCATTTTTAAACCATATTGAATAAGTTCCTCTTTACTATTCATACATTAACTTCCTTATATTTTCCTTATTTACAGGAGAAATAACTCCTCTTTCTGTAATAATTCCTGTTATTAATTCAGCCGGTGTCACGTCAAAAGTTGGATTTGATACTAAACATTCCCTAAGAGCTGAATAGTATCCTGCAAAGCTCCTTACTTCATCTGGGTTTCTTTCCTCTATTATAATTTCACTTCCGGATTTCAAATTAAAATCAAAGGTAGAATAGGGTGTTGCAACATAAAGGGGAATATTATGATATTTGGCAAGAATTCCCAAATTATAAGTTCCAATTTTATTTGCTGTATCTCTATTGGCAATAATTCTGTCGGCACCAACAATAATACAATCAATTTTTCCTTGTTTCATATGCCATGCAGCTATATTATCTGTAATTAGAGTAACAGGAATTTTATCCTTCATTAGTTTATATACTGTAAGACAAGCTCCCTGAAGAAGTGGTCTGGTTTCATCTGCATAAACCATTTCTATCTTTCCATCTCTGAAGGCAGAACGAATTACTCCAAGAGCTGTTCCATAATCTCCTGTAGCTAACGAGCCTGCATTACAGTGGGTAAGAATATTCATTTTCTTATTGAATAAAGAACTGCCATTGTCTCCCATTTTTTTATTTATTTCTATATCTTCTTTTAATATCTCATCAGCAGTTTCAAGAAGTTTCTTTTCTGAATTTTTTCTTTGAGGAATATTTTCAACTGTTTTCAATTGTTTATCTACTGCCCAGCTGAGATTTACCGCAGTAGGTCTGGCAGATTTAATTACATCTCCCGCTTTGGAAAGTTCATTAAAAAATATCATCATTTTCTATAGCTTTAGAAGCCAGATAAACAGAATAGGCTGCTGCAACACCTATTGCAGCAGCACCTCTTACTGCCAGGGTTTTTATAGCTTCACAAACAACAAGATAATCCTCTGTAATTATATAAACTTCTTCTGAAGGAAGCTTTCGCCGATCAAGTATATGGAGTTTTTCTCCTCCAAAATAGATTGTCCTCATAACAAATTCCTAAGCTTTTGCCATTAATTCAAAAGTTTTGAAAATAATACTTTGTAAGTTTTCAAAGTTTTCTGCAGTTGCATCAAGAACTTCCTGATGGGAAAGATTATGTTTGGATATTCCTGCTGCAAAATTAGTTACATAAGAAATATTGGCATATTTTAATTTTGCTTCTTTTGCTAATATACATTCAGGAACACTTGTCATTCCAACAAGGTCTCCTCCAAGCATCTTGAACATCTTAATTTCAGCTGGTGTTTCGAATCTTGGTCCTTCACATGTTACATAAGTACCTTTTTCATGAAACTCAACATCAGGTTTTTCTTTCTTTACTTCGATAATAGCTTTAATTAAAAATTCTCTTACTTCTCTGTTATAGGGTTCAGTAACATCTAAATGCACGACTCCCTCAGGGCCACCTTCATGAAAAGTAGTTACTCTGCTTTTAGTGAAATCCAGGAACTGATCTGAAATAACAAAATGATTTGGTCCCATAGCTTCGTTTAAAGATCCCACTGCTGCAGTAGCAATAACACTGGTTGCTCCAATGCTTTTTAATGCCATAATGTTAGCACGATAATTAATCAAATGTGGAGGAACTGAATGATCCGTTCCGTGTCTTGCAAGGAAACATATTTTTTTACCTGCAAACCCACCTATCTTTACGGGGACATTTCCATATTTAGTTTCAATCAAAAAATTCTCTGAGTTACTTATTAAATTTGAATCTGAAAGACCTGTGCCTCCAATAAGTGCAAAATCAGCTTTAATATTACTATTCATTTGTTTCATCCTCCATTCCTGAGAACAGGGCTCCAATAAAACTTTCAGGATTGAAGTCCTGCATATCTTCAATTTTTTCTCCAGTTCCTATTAATTTAACAGGAAGTTCCAGTTCTGATTTGATGCCAATTACAATGCCACCCTTAGCAGTACCATCAAGCTTTGATAGTATAACTCCGGTAACATCTGCAGTATCTTTAAAAAGCTTTGCTTGAGTAAGAGCATTTTGCCCCGTTGTAGCATCCAGAACTAACAAAACTTCTGAAAGGCTGCCTTCTGCTTCTCTGTCTATAATTCTTTTTATTTTTTTCAATTCTTCCATTAAATTTACTTTATTTTGCAGCCTTCCTGCTGTATCAACAATAAGAACATCGCTTTTTCTGGCTAAAGCAGCCTGAATGCCGTCATATACAACTGCTCCCGGATCCGCACCTTCCTGGTGGGCAACTACATCCACAGCATTTCTGTCCCCCCAGATTTTTAACTGATCAATAGCAGCTGCCCTAAAAGCATCTCCTGCAGCCAGTAAAACTCTCTTACCCTCATTTTTCAATTTATATGTTAATTTTCCAATACTTGTTGTTTTTCCTGCTCCATTTACTCCAACAACCAGAATAATGTTTAACTGATTATCTTTTAAATTTAGTACTGTTTTCTCGGTACCCATAAGTTCAGCAATTTCACCAACAAATATTTCCTTTAATTCATCTGTTGTTTTAATTCTATCCTTATCCGCTTTTTTTCTTATGTTCTCTACTAAATTAATTGAGGTATTAACTCCAACATCACCCTGAATTAATAATTCTTCAAGCTCATCATAAAAATCATCATCAATTTCTCTTCCTGTAAATACATCTACAACTTTATCAATAAAACCTCTTCTTGTTTTGCTTAAACTTTCTTCAAGCTTCTCATTTCCAAAACCTGATTTTAGTGTTTGCTTTAATTTATCAAAAATTCCCATAATAATCTCCTTTAACTGGTCAGCTTAATTGTTTCACTTATTCTTACTGACATTAAGCTGGAAATACCTTTTTCTTCCATAGTAACTCCGTATAACACATCTCCCGCTTCCATTGTACCTTTTCTGTGAGAGATAACCACAAATTGAGTAATCTGAGCAAATTTTTTAAGAAACCCTGCAAATCTTGCAACGTTACTTTCATCAAGACTGGCTTCAATTTCATCCAAAATACAAAATGGCCCTGGCTTTATTTTTAAAATTGCAAAAAGAAGACAAATTGCTGTCATTGCCTTTTCTCCGCCAGAAAGAAGACTTAAATGTTTTGGTGTTTTCCCAGGAGGCTGGGCAATAATTTCTATCCCTGTTTCCAAAACATTCTCCTTATCTGTCATTACTATTTCTGCAGAACCTCCATTAAACATTTCCTTAAAGGTTTCTTTAAAGGTTTCGTTAAGTTTTACATAAGTATCTTTAAATTTCTTAACAATAATGTGATCCATCTCATTAATAATTTTTATTAATGAATCTTTGGCTTCATCAAGATCAATACATTGTGTGTTTAGGAAAGTATAACGTTCCAGCAATTTATCATATTCTGATATTGCTATTAAATTTACCTCTCCTAAGTCTTCAATATTCCTTCTTAATTCGCGTACCCTTTGCTTACTTGTTCTTTCATTAAAACCTTCTGAAAACTCCTTAATGCTTCTGTGGTATATAATATTAAATCTTTCCTGAAGATTTTCCTTCAGGCTGTTAATTTCTGTTAGATACTTTTCCAGTATTATTTCTTTTGAATGAGCAGAATCTTTTATTTCACCAAAGCGTTTTTTATTTTTCTTTACTTCTTCTTCCAGAAGTCTCTTATTTTTTTCTTTCTCTTCTTTCTCTTCTCTTACAGCTTCGGCTTTCTTTTCCAAATCATTCAAAATAACTTCAGAAGATTTTATGTCCTTATTAAAAGTACTCTCATTTTCCTGAAGATCCTTAATTTTAATATTGATTTCCTTTTCTTCTTTTTCCTGGTCATGGAATTTTTCTTCCAGATTTTTTATTCTTAATCTGAAGTCAGCTAATTGAGATTTTTTATTCTCTTTTTTATTTTTCAAATCAATATAAGAAATTTCAATTTTTCCAAGGGATCTTTCAAGATCAATAAGTGTATTTTTTTCTTCTTCTGATTCAATATGAAGTTTTTGCAAAAGGTTTTCTTTGTTATTTTTTTCTTTCTCCTGATTTAACAATCTTACTTTTAATTCATCTTTTTCCTTTATAATATTATCTTTTTCTTCTTTCAGCTCTTTACCCTCTTCTTCTAAAAGAAGAATATCTTTTTCTGTTTCAGTAATTTGAAAATTAATTTGAGTAAGAATATTTTCTAATTCCCGTTTCTTTTGGTCTTTTTCCAAACTATTTTGCTGAAGAATATCTAATTCTTCATTTATTATTTTAATTTCCTCATTAAAATCAAAAAGTTCTTTTCTTTCTGATTCAATTTCTTTTATTAATTTAGAAACTTCTGAATTAAGGTCTTTTATTTTTTCTTTACGCAGAAGAAATCCATCCTGATTATTTCTGTATTGTCCCCCTGTCATCGCTCCTCTTGGATCAATTACTTCACCTTTCAGAGTAACAATTTTTACTGGTCTCTCCTGGTTCTTATTGTAACTAAGAGCTTCTTCCATATTTGCAGAAAAATAAATACCTCCAAGAAGATGCTGAAAAATTCCAGAATATTTTTTTTCAAATTCAATTACATCTATAGCTGATATTAAGCCTGATCTTTTAGAATCAGCTTTTCTGTTTTTAACTCTTTCATTAATTAAATTTAAAGGCAAGAAGGTAGCCCTTCCAGCTTTATTTTCTCTTAAATACTCTATTGCATTTTTTGCATATGCTTCGTTTTCCGTAACAATATTTTGAATTGCCCCTCCCAGAGCCGTTTCAACTGCCAGCCTGTATTCTGAAGGAGTCTCGGCAATATCTGCAATGGTACCAATAATCCCTTTTAAGCTTTTATTTGCAAAAATACTCTTAACCCCTGCTGAGTATCCTTCTTTGTTGTTTTCAAGAGCCTCAAGAGCCTGGGCATTTATTTCTCTTCTTTCTTTTTCTTTATTTTTCTTGCTGCAGGAATCCTCAATATTATTAATTTTTACAGTAATACTCTCTTTCTTTTTTATAATACTTCCAATTTTCTCCAGCAGTTCCTGTTTTTCTTTATTAATTAAAAGGATTTGATTTTTTAATTTTTCGGCTTCTTCAGTTTTTCCTTTTTTAAATTCATGCCCTCTGGAAAGTTTGTTTTTTATTCCTTCTTCCCCAGAACCTATTACTGCTTCTCTTTTTTCAAGATTAATAATTTTGTTTCTTATTTCGGAAAGATTTTGGGCATGTTCAAATAATTCTGCTTTAATGTCCTGGATTTTTTGATTTACTCCACTTTCAGAATTTTTGATCTTATTAATTTTATTTTCTTCTTCTTTAAACTCCTGAAAAACTTTTTCAAATTTTTCTAAAATTTCTTTACAGGCACTTTCTTCTACCTTCTCTTTCAAAGAAAGTTTATTTAATTCTTCAGAAATCCTGCTTTTTTCTAGTTGCAGCTTTGTGTAATTTTCTTTAAGATTTTCCTTCATTTTCCCAGAAAAATCCCTTTTATTTTCAAAGTCATTAATTTCATTATTAATCTGATAAATTTTACTTTGGATTTCTGAAGATTCTCTAATAAGATTTTCCAGATTTAAAGACATTTCTTCAATTTTTGTTTCATCTTTAATTATTTTTGTTTCCCGCATAATATTGTCTTTTATTATAATTTCTTTTTCAGCGGATATTTTTTCAGATTTTTCCTCAAGATTGCTTATTGTAAACTTAGCAAGGTTTATTTCTAAATCATCAAGTTGATTTTTATATTCTTTATATATTTTTGCCTTCTCTGCTTGTTCTCTTAAAGGCTCTTTTTGAGACTCCAGCTCTGCAACAATGTCCTTTACCCTCAAAAGACTATTTTCTGTATCTGCAAGTTTTCTCTTCGCCTCATTTTTACGATAACGATACTTGGAAATTCCCGCAACTTCCTCTATTAAAGCTCTTTTTTCCTCTGCCTGGGATAATAAAATCTGGTCCACTTTTCCCTGACCGATAATTGAAAAACTATCTTTCCCTATTCCCGTATCCATTATTAATTCATGAATATCCTTTTGACGGCATCTTACATTATTTATAAGATACTCACTTTCACCTGAACGATATAGTTTCCTGGTAATTTTTATTTCATTATAATCCACAGGGAAAATACCTGAAGAATTGTCTAGAGTAAGAGAGACCTGAGCCATTCCAAGAGATTTTTTATCTGTGCTTCCAGAAAAAATAACATCCTCCATTTTTGAACCTCTAAGGCTTTTAGCGCTACCTTCCCCTAAAACCCAGCGAATAGCATCTACAATATTTGATTTTCCGCTTCCATTAGGTCCAACCACTATTGTTATGCTGTTATTAAAACTTAAATCTGCTTTTTTTGCGAAGGATTTGAATCCCTGTATTTCAAGTCTTTTTAAATACAAATACTACACCTCTATTTCAATTTGTCCTTTTTTAAAAAAATCGTCAGTTATAAATTTAAGATCAATATTATAATTTTCCTTAATACTTTTAATATTATAGTTTTTATGTCCTCGGGCTTTAGATAATTCACTGGAATTAATCGTTATTACAATTTCTTTTTTGTCATTTAAATTATATTGTAAAATTTTAGAAATAATTCTATTCCTGAATATTTCAGATAAAACCAACTCCCCAAAGGCAGGATGATAAGGTCCAGCTATTAAATCATTTTCTGAAGTAAGATTTTCTGAGTACTGAAGCCCCATTCTTATTATTTTTATATTGTTTTTTTCAAAAATTTCCCATCCCCTGGCTGTTAACTCAACCATTTTTTGAAGAGCCATTGGTTCATATTGTTTTTTATTATAATAATACTCAAGTTTTGTTCCTTTAATTACTATAGTAGGATATATTCTAACAAAATCTGGTTTCAATTCTGCAGCTTTTATAAAAGCATCCATGATACTATTTTCAGTATCCCCCATTAAGCCAGGCATAATCTGAAGACCAAGAGAAAATCCATGATTTTTAATAAGCTTAGCAGCATTTATTGTATCCTCTGCAGTGTGCCCTCTTTCTGCCAACTTCAGAACTTTATTATCCATTGACTGAAGTCCAAGTTCAATTATATCTGTTTTATATTTTTTAGAAATATCCAATACCTGTTCATTAATACAATCCGGTCTTGTTGAATACCTTATTTTTACTATCTTGTTTTCATCCTTAAGTTTTGCAGCTGTTTCTAAATAATACTTTTGTAAATCCAATTCAAGAGCAGTAAAGGATCCTCCAAAAAAGGCAAGTTCATATACTTTAGAAATATCTGCAGATATATATTCATCAACAAGGGCAATAATATCTTCTTTTAAGGGTATTTTAAGAGTCCCGGAAATTTTTTTCTGGTTACAAAAAGTGCATAAATGAGGGCAGCCTAAGTGAGGAATGAAAATTGGGATTATACTGGTTTTCAATCTATTTCCCCCATAATTACAAGAGCTTCTCTTGCTGCACCTTGCTCTGCTTCTTTTTTTGTTTTTCCTGCACCCTTGGACATCATTTCCCCGTTAATAAAAACTCCAGCAACAAAATCTTTATCATGATCAGGTCCGTTCTCTTCTAATATCTGATACTCGATTTCTTGTTCGGGAGATTTTTGAATCAATTCCTGAAGACGGGTTTTAAAATCCCCAAAATTACCTTTTATTACATTTTCAATTGCTTCTTGAAGAGAGTAAAGAATAAATCCTTCAGCAAGCTTCAATCCACATTCCAAATAAATAGCACCACACAAAGCTTCCCAGGCATCTGCAAGATTAGAGGATCTTTTTTCTCCTCCTCCCATTTTCTCACCCTTGCCCATAAGAATGTATTTGCCAATATGTATTTTTCTTGCAGCGTCTGCTAAAGAACTTTCACATACTATGGCTGCTCTCATCTTAGTAAGAACACCTTCTTTTTTTTCAGGGAAGCTGTTAAAAAGATATTCCGCTATAACCAATCCTACAACTGCATCTCCAAGAAATTCAAGACGCTGGTTATGCTGATTTTTAGGATAATCTTTTTTAAAAATAAATGAAGGATGAGTCAAAGAAGAGTTAATAAGATCATCTTTATCAACCTTTATATTGTGTTGATTTAAAAAAGCTTCCAGTTCTTTTTTTCTTTTTTCAGAGATCATATTTTTTCTACACCTGCCTGATTATTAATTACTATTTTTTTTGCTTCTTCACTTGTCCATTTTAATTTATAAACAACTATTGATACTTCAATAATTGTAGGAATAAATTTCTTTTTATCGGAAATTGCATCGTATTGACTTACAATTTTTTGATTAAATACATCCCAGAAATCTTTCAATTCAGGAACTTCAACAGGCTCTTCCTTTACAATTTTTATTACCTGATCGTTCCACTTTTGGAAATCGGAAAAAAGCTGGAAAATAACTGAGTTCATTTCAGAGAAATAGCCCTCTGGAATACCTGCCTTTCTGTTAAAAACCCTTTCCCTTCTTTTTTCGTTTAAAGAATATATATCAATAATATTTTTCAATAAGATCTTTTGATAATTAATATATTTGCTGTAAAACAGCTCCTTCTCTTTTTTTGCTTTACTCTGTATTTCCAGCTCAGCTTTGAAAGTATCTAAAATAGTTTCAATTGTCTCTATCTTTTCTTGTATATTTTTTTCTTTCTCTTCAAAATCCTCTTTTTTCGTGTTTTGAATAAGTAAATAATTATTAAGGGATTCTTCAAGGAAATCAGTTATAGTTTTATGCAGTTCTATTATCTCTTTTTTTAGTCTTTTTTCATTTTCCGGAGGAAGAATAGTAACATTAATTAAGAAAGCAACAAAAATACCCACAAAGATAGCAACACCCCTTTGTAAGGCACTTTGAAAATAATTACTCCCGGGACTGTATAAAATAAATATTGCTGCAATAATTGCCACATGAATTGAGGTTTCTATTTTTAAATTAAGACAAATAGTTATTACAACAATAGTAACCAGGCCAATTATTAACGGACTAGGACCAAATATAACACCAAATACTATAGCAGTAATAATAGCTATTATATGGGCCAAAGCCTGATTCTTAGCATTTTTTATACTCTCTCCTGTGCCAGGCTGCATATTTGAAACTGTTGCAGCACCAGCCAATACAGGGCTTGGAATGCTTATCAATTCACAAATAAGCATACTAATTGAAACTGCAATTCCAGTTTTCAAAGTTCTTGCTCCAGGAGTTTTTGATTGAAAAAATAAAAATGATCTTTTAAAAAAATCCATTTTATATATACCTTTCCCTTTTATATCTTTATAATTATACTATATTGTCAAAGGAAAGTGATAGTGGGTATTATGTTATTCTATTATTTATTATGTATAAATTTATTTTCTTTTTCTGTAATGTTTATTGATAAAAAAACTAGCTGAAAAAAACAAAAGGCGAATTTCTGAAAACTTTCTTTTTATTTGTGCAGCCTTATTTGGAAGTCCCGGTATATATTCAGGAACGTTCTTCTTCAGGCATAAAACCAAAAAATATAAATTTTATGCCGAAATTCCTGTGTTAATGTTATTACAGTCAATTATTGCTTTTTATTTATATAATACTATTCCCTGGAGATAAAAATGAAAGAAAACCGTTTATATTTTTTAGATTTTTTAAGAGGTACGCTTCTATTAATAATGGTAATTTATCATTATTAATTTAACCTTTCATATTTCTTTAATTACCCTGTCAACCTGGATGTTTTCTTTTTAAAAATTATTCCTCCGGTTTTTTCTTCATGTTTTCTTTTAGTAAGCGGATATTCTTCCAACCTTTCACGAAATTCATTTAATAGAGGTTTATACGTTCTCTTTTGGGGAATGATAATAACCATTGTAACCTTTTTGTTCATTCCAGAGGCTCCTGTTTATTTTGGGATACTTCATTGTATTGGTATTATGATGATTTTTAGTAATTATTTAAAACAAAAATCTGATAAATATTTGATTATTACAGGGCTTATTGTATTTTTACTTAGCTTTATTACAAAAGAAATTCAATCTGGGAATAATCTGTTTTTTATTTTTGGGAATTACTACAAATTCTTTTGCCCCCCTTGACTACTACCCAATAATACCTCATGGATCATTTTTCATATTTGGAATCTTTTTGGGAAGAAAAAAATTCCGGCCTTTTTTATAAAAAACCGGAAAATAAAATTGGTGAAATTCTTACACTTGCAGGTAAAAATTCCCTGAAAGTGTAAGAATTTCACCAACCATTATTTTTTGTAATCTATTATCTTATAAAAATGATATAAAAAGTGCTCCTGGTCCAATGTGGGTTCCAACTACTGAACCCACTTCTGAAATAAACTCACTTTTTACTCCTACTTCACTGAACAGTGTTTCTTCTAACTTAAGGGCCTCATCTAAGGCAAGACTGTGACTTATTGCATACCGAATAGTTCCGTTAGATTCTTTATATTCCTTTGCCAGAGATACAATTTCTGCAATTCCCCTTTTTCTTGTGCGGACTTTATCTTTATCCACAATTTCTCCGTTTTTCATTGTTAAAATTGGCTTAATATTTAGTAAAGATCCCGCAATCGCTCTTGCCTTCCCAATACGTCCGCCTTTCTCAAGAAACTTTAAGGTATCTACAAGGGCGTATAACTTAATATTCTCAACTGCCTTTCTTGTATCTTCCAATACCTCTTCATAACTCTTGTTCTGGGCTGCACTCTCAGCGGCAATTTTTATAACCAATCCAATTCCAACTGTTACCTGCATGGAATCGACAGCAGAAAAGTTCCTGATTTTCTCTCCCAATTCATTACCAGCTATTGTGGCAGATTGACGGGTACCGCTTAATTTGTCGGAGATATGGATAGATATTATAGAATCATAACCATCTTCAGTTATATCTTCATATTTCTTCATAAAATCTGCTGGGGAAGGTTGAGATGTTGTTGGTAATAATTCTGCTTTTTCAAGCTTTTCATAAAATTCCTGATTAGTAATATCTACGCCCTCAGTATAACTTTTATCCTGAAAATTCACTTTAAGAGGAACTACCGTAATATTATTTTTAATTGCTAAATCTATTGGTAAATCTGCAGTGCTGTCTGTAACTATAGCTATTCTATTCATACTTTCACCTCAAGTATAATTTACCCTATATATTCTTTAAATGCAACGCTCGCATTATGTCCGCCAAAACCTAGAGAATTGGATAATGCTACATGAACTTTCATATCTCTTTTTACATTTGGAACATAGTCAAGATCACACTCAGGAGCTGGTTCATTTAAATTAATTATAGGAGAAACTACTCTATTTTTTATTGCAAGTGCAATAACAGCAGCTTCAACTCCACCAGCAGCTCCAAGAAGATGTCCAGTCATAGAATTGGTTGAACTTACAACTAATTCTGGGTTCTCTCCAAAAACAGTTTTTATTGCTACGGTTTCAAATTTATCATTTAAATCTGTTGAGGTACCGTGGGCATTTATATAATCCACTTCTTCAGGGCTTATTTTCCCCTCATCAATGGCAGCCTGCATTGCACGAGCTCCCCCTTCACCATTTTCAGCTGGTGCAGTAATGTGACTTGCATCACAGGTAGCACCATAACCAACAAATTCAGCATATATTTCTGCTCCTCTTTCAAGAGCGTGTTCAAGGGATTCAAGTACCAATACTCCAGAACCTTCAGCCATTACGAAACCATCTCTGTCAGCAGAGAAAGGTCCGCTTGCACCTTCCGGATCATTATTTCTCGTAGATAAAGCTCTCATTGAACAAAATCCTGCAACAGAAATAGATGTGATGCTGACCTCTGTTCCTCCGGCTACCATTATATCGGCAGCTCCGGCTTTTATTGTTCTGAAAGCTTCCCCTAAAGCATTTGTACCGGCAGCACAGGTTATTACAGTTGAAAAGTTTGGTCCTTTTAAATTAAAATTAATTGCCACCTGAGCAGATGCCATATTTACTATCATCATTGGGATCATAAAAGGACTTACTCTTTTTGCCCCTTTTTCCAAAAGAGTTTTGTGCTGGTCTTCAAAAGTTTGAATGCCACCTATACCTGAACCAATTACTGCCCCAGCCCTGAAAGGATTGATTGTTTCTTTATCAAGACCTGCATCATCAAAAGCAAGCTTTGTCGCAGGTGCTGCATACTGACTAAAAAGATCCATTCTTTTTGCTTCTTTTTTATCCATATACAATCCTGGATCGAAGTCTTTTACTTCCCCTGCAATTTTTGCCGGAAATTCTGTTGTATCAAATCTTGCAATTTGTCCTATTCCTGATTTACCTTCCAGCAAATTCTGTCAGGATTCATCTTTACCTTTTCCTACTGGAGAAATTACTCCAACACCTGTAATAACAACTCTTCTTTCTTTCATAATCCACCTGCTTTTCTCAATTTTATTTAAATTCAGATACTAATCTGTTTATAACTTCAGCTGCGGGTAATATTTCAGTAATATAATCTATATTTCCCCCTGAAAAGATAAATCCTTCTTCAAGATTCCCCTGCTGAGCATTATTCAAAACTACCATTATACAAAAGTTTTTTGTACATTTTTTTAAACATCTATAACAAGCCTTTGGAGCAGCTTCACCCCTGGCAATTTTTTCAGTAAACTCATTTCTTATTGCCTGTCCCTTTAAGCCTACAGGACTATCAATAAGAACAATATCTTCTTTTGTGGCTTTAACATATACTTCCTTTAGATTATCTGCTCCATTAGACTCTAAGGTCGCAGCAAAAAGAGTACCTAACTGAACACCTTTAGCTCCTAATGAAAAAGCCTTTTTCATTTCATTCCCAGTCATTATTCCTCCTGCAGCAATTACAGGTATATTTACAGCCGGAACCACTTCTTCCAGCAATTCATAGACTCCTCTATCAGTTCCCAAATGACCACCAGCATCCTTACCTTCTACAACCACTGCTGATGCCCCAAGTTTTTCTGATGTTGCAGCAAGTTTTGCAGAAGAAACAATTGGCACAAAGGGAGTTCCAGATTCATTACACCATTTAAAAATATCTCTGGAAAAACCAGCCCCCCCGAACAATAAGATCTATTCCCTCTTCTATAGCTGTTTTTGTAAGCAATTCAAATTCACTGTAAGCAAACATAATATTTATACCAATTATGCCTTTAGACAATTTTCTGGCATTTCTTATTTCATCTCTCAATTCCGCTTCACTCATTCCTGTAGCGGCGATTAATCCTATTCCACCTGCATTTACTACTGCAGCTGCCAGTCTTGAAGTTAATAGCCTTACAGCCATTCCCCCTTGAATTATGGGATACTTGGGAATCAGAGATCCAATTTTCAATTCAGGTAATTTCACAATAAATTCCTCCGTATTTTTTTAAAAAAGTCCTGCATAACCTGCAGGACTTTTTTATTCAACTTATGCAAGTTTTTCTTTAATGTATTCTACCGCTGATCCAACAACTCTGATTTTCTCAGCGTCCTCATCAGGTATTTCAATATCAAACTCTTCCTCAAGCTTCATAATTAATTCAACAACATCTAAAGAATCTGCTTCTAAATCTTCAAAAGTTGTTTCTAACTTAATATCTCCCTTCTCAACATTTAACTGTTCAGAAACGATCTCTTTTACTTTTTCTAAGATATCCATTTTGTCACCTCCTCTCAAAAATTAATTCTGTATTATTACATATACAATCCACCGTTAACTGATACTACCTGGCCAGTTATATAATCTGCCTTGCCGGAAGCAAGAAACAAAACTGTATTTGCAACATCTTCAGGATTTCCTATACGTCCTGAAGGAATTTTTTTGATCAGTTTATCTTTAATAGTTTGAAGGATACTTTCTGTCATTGAAGTCTCAATATATCCAGGGGCAACTGAGTTTACCTGAATATTTCTTGACCCAAGCTCCTGAGCCAATGATTTTGTAAATCCAATAACTCCGGCTTTACTTGCAGCATAGTTTGCCTGACTAATATTTCCAGACAATGCAACTACTGAGGTGATATTAATTATCTTGCCGGATTTCTTTTTAATCATTCCTCTAATAACAGATTTTGAACAATTATATACACCCTTAAGATTTATATTTATTACTTTATCCCAATCCTCTTCTTTCATTCTCATGAACAGAGTGTCTTTAGTGACTACCGCATTATTAACTAAAATATCAATTCCGGAAAAGTCTTCCTCAACACTTTTGATCATATTCTCTACCTAAACATAATCAGAAACGTCAGCCTGGTAAATTTTACATTCAATACCCATTGATAAAATTTTCTCTCTGATTTCTTCTGCTGCTTTCTGGCTTCCAGCATAATTCAATACAATTGATGCCCCTTGTTCTGCAAAGGATTGAGCAATTGCAGCTCCAATTCCCCTTGATCTACCAGTTACCAGCACTGTTTTTCCTTTAAAATCCAACTACTGCACCTCATTTCAGTTCAGATATTGTTTTTCCATATTTTCAATATTTTCAACATTAAAGACTTTTACATCCCCGGATATTTTTTTAACAAGTCCTGTTAAAACTTTACCGGATCCAATTTCAATAAATGTATCAACACCCTGATTTATCATATATCTTACAGATTGCTCCCATTTAACAGAATTATTAACCTGATTAAATAAGGCCTCTTTAATTTCTTCTTTGCTGCTAACTTCTTCTGCAGAAACATTTGCTACAACTTTAGTCTTTGGATCGAAAAAAGTAACTTCATCCATAACCTTTAACAATTTATGACTTGCAAGCTCTAAAAGAGATGAGTGAAAAGGACCACTTACTGCTAATTCCATTGCTCTCTTAGCTCCAAAATCTTTAGCAATTCTAATAGCTTCTTTTATTCCTTCTGTCTTTCCGGCAATTACCAACTGACCAGGACAATTGTAGTTTGCAGGTTCAACTAAGGCAACTTTACTTGCCTCTGCACAAAGAGCATCAATGTTTTCTTCAGGAAGACCTAAAATTGCTGCCATGGTTCCTTCCCCTGGTGGTACAGCCTCGGCCATATACTGACCTCTTTTTTCTACAAGCCATACCGCATCTTCAAAACTAATTGCTTCTGCACAAACCAATGCTGAATATTCACCAAGACTATGGCCGGCAGTAAAGTCAGCTTTTATTCCTCTGTTCTTAAAGGCTTCCAATATTGCAATACTTGTAGTCAATAAAGCAGGCTGTGTATAATATGTTATTTTTAATTTATCTTCAGGTCCTTCAAAACACGATTTTGATAATGAATAACCTAGTCTTTTATCAGCTTTTTTAAAAACTTCCATTGATTCAGAATATTTTTCTGCTATTTCCTTACCCATTCCAGGATACTGAGAACCTTGTCCTGGAAATATAAATGCTATTTTATCCATTTATCCTCCCGATTAACAATATTTTTTTAGTGTTTTTTGTGCTCCGATTATTACTTCCTGAATGATTTCATCACAAGTCTGAACTTCTTTAATCATAACTGCAACCTGACCTGCCATTAATAAACCCATTTGGGAATCCCCTTCAACCACTGCTGCTCTTAACTTCCCTGCTCCAAGCTTTTCAAGCTCTTCCTCCGGAGCTCCGGATTTAATTAAAGCATCATATTCTTTTGTCAGCTTATTTTTTAAAACCCTTACATAGTGACCATGATACCCAGTTAATACTGTATCTCTGTCCTTACATTTAATAAGAGATTCTTTATAATTATCATGTACAATGCACTCTTTACTTGCCAGAAATCTGGTTCCTATTTGAATCCCTTTAGCACCCAGACATAAAGCGGCAGCCATACCTCTGCCATCAAAAATACCTCCGGCGGCAATAACAGGAATGTTAACCGCATCCACAATTTGAGGTGTTAGAGTCATTGTTGTAATTTCACCAACATGTCCTCCACACTCCATACCTTCTGCAATCAAGCCATCAACTCCGGTTTTCTCGAGTCTTTTTGCCAAAGCAACTGAAGATACTAATGGAAATACTTTTATTCCTTTATCTTTAAAAGCCTGAATATATTTTCCAGGATTTCCAGCCCCTGTTGTAACAACGACGACTCCTTCTTCAAGAATTCCGGCAATTACCTCCTCCATAAAAGGAGAAATAAAATAAACATTTACACCAAAAGGCTTATCTGTCATTTTCTTTGCTTTTCTTATTTCATTTACTACTACCTCTGCAGGGGCATTACCTGCTCCAATAATACCAAGACCTCCTGCATTACTAACTGCTGCAGCAAGTTCAGCTGTTGCAACCCAAGCCATACCTCCCTGAAAAAGAGGATATTCTATACCTAATAATTTACAAATTTCTGTTTTAAATACCTGTTTTTTCTCCCTTCCCCGGAAAAGAATACTTCATTACTGTTGAAGCCCAGGTTAAACCCGCTCCAAAACCAACCATAACAACTACGTTACCGTCTTTAATTCTTCCCTGTTTTACAGCTTCGTCTAAAGCTATAGGAATTGATGCTCCGGAAGTATTTCCATACTTTTCCAGGTTAATCACAGTTTTTTCCTTGGAAATTTTAAACCTCCTTAGTGCTGCGTCAACAATTCTTATATTTGCCTGGTGAGGGATAAGAAAGTCAACATCTTCATTACTTATTCCCGCTTTTTCTAAAACTTTTTTACCAGTAACTCCTAAAATCTTTACTGCAAATTTAAATACCTCTTTCCCCATCATTTTTACATAATGGGAACCTGTTGCTATTGTTTCTTCTGATGCTGGCATTTTTGAACCACCTGCATCAACTTTAAGAACATGGCCTCCAGAACCATCAGCTCCAAGATCAAAAGCCATGAAACCTGAACCTTTTTCCACTTCAGAAACCACTGCAGCTCCTGCTCCATCTCCAAAAAGCACTACTGTTCTTCTGTCCTGAGGGTCAAGTACCGCACTTAATACTTCTGCTCCAATTACTAAAACATTCTTATATGTTCCCGAAGCTACAAAACTATTTGCAATACTCAAACCATATATAAATCCAGAGCATGCTGCACTTAAGTCAAAGGCAGCAGCATTTTTCGCTTTAATTTTCTCTTGTATCAGACAAGCTGTAGAAGGGAACAACATATCTGGAGTTACTGTTGCAGTTATTATTAAATCTATATCATCAGGGATTAAACCTGCGTCCTTTATTGCCCTTTCTCCTGCCTTTGCTCCAAGATCCGAAGTAGTTACCCCTGGATCTGCTTTTCTTCTTTCTGAAATACCTGTTCTGGTTTTTATCCATTCATCTGTTGTATCCAGATAATTTACAAAATAATCATTCATTAATATATACTCCGGAAGATAGGAACCTGTTCCAATTATTCCTGCTGATTTCATTAATTTACATTTCTCCTCATAAATTGTTTTTAATTTCCTGAACGTAATCTTCTTTTTTACATTCAATAGCAACTCTTATCGCATTATGAATAGCCTTGGAGTCAGAGCTGCCATGACAGATTATACTTATTCCATCTACTCCAAGAAGAGGTGCTCCTCCAATTTCAGCATAATCCATTTTCTTTTTAAGACCCGTCAAAGCATCTTTCATTAAAAGAGCTCCGATTTTACTAACAAAAGACTTTGATACTTCTTCTTTAATAAGAGAAGTAAAGACTTTTCCCATTCCCTCAATTAATTTCAAAACAATGTTACCTACAAAACCATCAGCAACAATCACATCTGTTTTTCCCTGAGGTATTTCTCTGCCCTCTATATTTCCAACGAAATTAATGTTATCCATTTTTTCAAGTTCTTCATAAGCTTTAATTGAAAGTTCATTACCTTTTGTTCTCTCACTGCCAATATTTACAAGAGAAACCTTGGGGTTTTCCTTTTTTAAAACTTTTTTTGCATAAATGCTGCCCATTAATGCAAATTGCTGAAGATTCTCAACTGAGCAATCTGCATTAGCACCAGAGTCCAGCAAAAGGTTTATCCCTTTCATCCCCGGAAGGGGAGTGGCTATTGCAGGTCTGGAAATTCCTTTTATTCTACCTAGAACAAACAGAGAGGATGTCATTTGTCCACCAGTATTACCTGCAGAGATAATTGCATCTGCTTTGCCTTCTTTTACCAATTTTGTTGCAACCGTTATTGAAGCATCTTTCTTTTTTCTGTAAGCCAATGCCGGATGGTCATCCATTTCTATTACTTCTCTGGCATCTATTATTTCAATTTTTTCAAGATTCCCATTAAGATGTTTTTTTATTTCCTCTTCTTTACCAACAAGAAAAATTTTTTCTAATTCAGGATAAAGATTCACTGCCTGAAGTGCACCTTTAATAATTTCAACCGGGGTTTTATCTCCACCCATTGCATCTAAAGCTACTCTCATGTTAAACCTCCTAACGGGTCACTATAATAAATTTACCCACAAAAACTTCTTCAGCTCCTGATTTTGTTGCTACTTTAATAAGTAATTTGTTCGATCTTTTTTTTGCTACAAAAGCTGTAGCAACTAATTTTTCTTTTAAATAAACTGGTCTTTTATATCTGATTCTTGCACTTCCTGTTAAAGCTATTTCAGCATCTACCATTGAAAGGGCAAGCATATTAGCTTGAGCAAAAATATGGTGGCCTCGACAAATATTGTTTTTTTCAGAAACCATGTCTTTTGAAACTTCCATGTAGGAAATAGCTTTATTATCCAGGTCTATTTCAAGTAATTCTCCAACAATTTCATAGTCTTTTGTTGTTCTTACTTTGTCATAATTCTCCTGGGCCACAGATTTCATTCTTTCCCTAACTTCAGGGATACCCATTAACAAGCGGTCTAACCTGATTGTCTGGACACTACAGTCATATTTTTTTGCAAGCTCTTCATCAGTTATAAAAGGGTTTATTTCTATTATATTTTTTAATTCAACTTGTCTTTCTTTCCTTGCTAATTTTTTCATTATTAATCACCTAACCATGTATTAGTACCTAGTAACAGTACCAAATATAATTTATAGTGTGCAAAAAAGCAATAAAAAATGCACAAAAAAACTCCCTTAGGGAGTTTATCTTTTAAAATAATTATTCTGCTTGTTCTTTTTTTGTTTTATCTAAGGCAGCCTGATCATTTTTAGCAATAACTTCTCTGCCATTATAGTATCCGCATTCAGGACAAAGTCTGTGAGAAAGTTTCACAGAATGACACTGTGGACATTCCATAACACTTGGCTTATCAGTACTTAACCACGCAGCTCTTTTTCTTCTTGTTCTTGATTTTGATCTTCTACTTTGTTGTACACCCATTACACTACACCTCCTAAAATAGGATAATTAAATTTTAAAATTTTTCAATGCCTCTAATCGAGGATCAATGTTATCATCCTTACATTTGCATTTTGCTATATTTAAGTTAGTGCCACATTGAGAGCAAAGCCCTTTACATTTTTCGGAACATAAAATTGAATCTACTTTTTGTTCTTTCAATGCTGCGACAATACTATCAGCTAAATTCAAACTTTCCTTTTCGATAAAAAATATATTGCCCGGGAAATCATTTTCAAACTTTTCTAAATCTTCCCGGTTTTTCAAATACAAGTCTTTAAAATATATTTGCTGACTTGATTTTGTTAGCTGAAGACACCTGGAACACTCCATAGAAAATTCAAATTCCGAGGTCCCCTCGACCAAATAGTTATCGTCCTGAAAAATAACTTTAACATCAAAGGTCAATTTATCTTCCTGATTTTCAAACAAAACCTTTCCTTGAAAAACTGGATTCTTACTGTTTTTATTAAAAGTGCTTACATTAACTAAAATTTTAACAAACCTCTATTCATTAGTTAGCATACTGTATAATTATATTGATAAAAACCCTCTATGTCAATAATCACTCTTCAATTTGATCGTGTCAATTAATTATGGATTTTAAAAGAATAAAAAAACCCCTTGTATGTATTACGTGCTAAATCGCACTCGCTATCCTTTTAAATAATTCTCTTTTCCAAGTTCTCTTACCAGTTAAAATTACTGACATATTGCCGAATTTCTCATCTGATATTAGGTTCGTAGTTTTTTTATAACACGGCTTTCTAATTTTATGATTCTTGTTTCTGTTTTTCTTGCTTCTTTCTTTTACTAAATCATATACATTACCTGAATTAGCCTTAAAAGCCCTCAGACGTGACATTTGATCAACACCTTCTCTGCACCAGCTTAGAGGCCTTGAACTTAATCTTGCAGATAATATATGACTAATATGGCCTTCTGTGCTACAGCCTATATAATCCGGGTCATATTGATTCATTATACCTTCCCAATTATTTAACACATAACTTCTAGCATCTTTTATTGCTTCTATTTTTTGTTTCTGATTCTGTTTCTTCAATTATTGCTTTGAATAAATCTTTTACGAAATCTTTCCTTTTCGTATTTATGTAATACCACATCATTTGGTGTGTGCCTTTCATATGAGCAGTTGCCTTCTTTATATATTTCGACAAATAGTATCTATCTAAAACATAGATACTATCTTTAATCCATTCTTTGCCTTGTTTTATCCAGTTGGCTCCATCTCCTGATAAATATATCTTTTCGATAGTTTCTTCTTCATAGTTGCTATCAATATAATCAGCTACTTCAAGCCATAAATCAGCACTATCTTGATAGAGACCACTAAAGTATCTGGGATTTATTAATTCATATCTATCTTTACTTACCTTTCACTTACCTTCGTGAACATAAATTAATCTAGGTTCGGCACATGTTCCTCTTTGAAGTGAAACATGATCTTCATCAGCTTCGATGTACAAAATCTTAGCTTGAGAATCAGTTTTTTCACTGGTGCTGCATGATTAGAAATATCTTTAAGCTTTCTAATAGAATTCATTACTGTTTGACCAGTAAGATACACATTCTTCGATATTTTTTCGCTACTTTTTCTGTATGGTGTCTCTATTGCTTCTTCTATTAACATTGATTCTAGCAATATATCCATTCTGTCATTTGCTTCAATACCAACAGCTTCATCAGATAAGTATTTATATTCACCGGTAATTTTATGAACATAATACGTTCTTTTATAGGTTACTTCACCAAATATCGTCGCCAAACTTTTCTTCGACTTTGTTTCCTTTATTTTCCAGTCTCTTTTTCTTACACAATCTTTTTTAACTAAAATATCTACAGTTTCAAGTACTTTTTCTGTAATTGCAACCCCAACTTCATCCAGCATTTTTTTGGTTTTTAAAATGAATTCAGATATATTATTTCCCTCAATTAAAGTTGTTTCCATATTTTCTGCTATTTCTTTACTGATTTTAGTTGCAATTTCATGTATAATATTATTCATTAGAGTTTCTCCTTTTTTGCGATTTGGTTTAGCGATTTAATTGTAACATAAGGAGTTGCTCTAATATTTTTTTGTTTTTTACCCATAATTATTTTACACTAACTCAACACTTGGAGATACTAATACAATTGAAAGTATAAATAATCCTAGTCCGGATATCCCAAATATTCCAAAGCCTGGAACAAAAACTTCTATTGCCATTAAAATTAATCCTGACAAAAACACCAAAACTACAATCCAACTTGAAAATCCCGCAGCAATATTTCCTAAGAAGAATAATCCTAAGGATAAACCACCTATAATCCCAAAAACTCCGAAACCAGCAGAGAATACTTCAAGGATTAAACCAAAAATACCAATAGTCAAAAGAATAGGAGCTACAAAAGGATTAGTAAGTAACCTGGCAACTCTTTCACCAATTGTCAAATTGCTTTCAACTAGTAATGCATCATTCAACCCTATTTCTGAGAGGAATTCCGCCTTTGACTGAACAACATAGTCAACCATTCCTAAATCCAGAGCCTGAGTACTGGACAAAGAGAGAATTTTACCCTTCTCTTTTACTCCGTCAATTTCCATTTCTCTGTCCGCAAAAGCCCTGGCTATTTCTGGATCTCTTCCATATGTTTCTGCTGCAGATGCCAGCTCTTCTTTTCAAACAGAAAGAATTTTTTTCATCAGCTATTTCACTTCCTATTCTGGGTTCTGCCGCCCCCATAGTTGAGCCGGCTCTCATTGCAATTTTTTCTGAAGATAGTGCAATTAAACTACCTGTAGAAATTGCCTGACCATCAATATAAGTATAGGTTGGCAACTTGCTTTTAATAATTGTGTTTTTAATATCGATACTTGCATCAACAAGTCCTCCCGGTGTATCCATTATAATTAAAACTCCGGTATAACCTTCTTGTTCTGCAGTTTCGTAACTCCTGCTTATATAAGCAGGAGTCCTGGTTTAATAGTCTTATCAATTTTTATTTCTAAAAGACTATCTGCAGAAAAACAACTAACAGTAAAAGCAAAAAAATATAAAAAAGAGAATTAATATTTTATTTGTATTCTTCATTTTATCTTCCTTTCTTTTTCTCTTAATCTGTATATTTTACCCTTATAATATCTATTTAAATAGAATCTTTTGTTAAAATTATGTAACAAAAAAAGATAGCTTATTCAGCTATCTTTTTTTCTATTAGTTCTTTCACTAAATTTCCAACAATTTTTCCATCAGCTTTACCTTTTACATGGGGCATCAATTTTGCTATTACTTTTCCCTGGTCCTTATGAGAAGAGGGGTTAACTTCATTTATAGCTTCAGTAATAATCAAAGTGAGCTCTTCTTCAGAAAGCTGTTTGGGAAGATAATACATAAGAATAACTATTTCCTGTTCAAGTTTTGCAACCTCATCAGGTCTCCCTGCTTTTTCGTACTCGACTAAGGCATCTTTTCTTTTTTTAACTTCTTTAATGACAATATCTTCAACCTGCTCATCATTAAGTTCCGTTTTTTTATTTATCTCTTCATTTTTTATAGCTGCACGAGTCATTCTGATTACAGAAAGCCTTAACTTTCCTTCTTCTTTATCTCTTATTGCCTGCTTCATATCTTCCATGAGTCTTTCCTGCAGAGACATTCAAATCACCTTATCTTTTTTTCTTTTTTCTAGCCGCCTCTTTTAATTTGCGCTTCACACTAGGTTTAACGTAGTGCTCTCTTTTACGCCATTCTGATAATACTCCAGATTTTTGGCAGTTTCTTTTAAATCTTTTCAAAGCACTATCAAGAGTTTCATTTTTTCCAACTACAACTTCAGACATCACTTTCCCTCCCCTCTAGTGCTAAAGGTACTTAAAGCAACTCTTATTATACAAAATAAATTCAGTTCTTACAAGTACAGTAATATTTTTGATCGTGTCAATTAATTATGGGTTTTAAAAGAATAAAAAACCCCTTGTATGTATTACGTGCTAAATCGCACTCACTATCCTTTTAAATAATTCTCTTTTCCAAGTTCTCTTACCAGTTAAAACTACTGGCACATTGCCGAATTTCTCATCTGATATTAGGTTCGTAGCTTTTTTTATAACACGGCTTTCTAATTTTATGATTCTTGTTTCTGTTTTTCTTGCTTCTTTCTTTTACTAAATCATATACATTACCTGAATTAGCCTTAAAAGCCCTCAGACGTGACATTTGATCAATACCTTCTCTGCACCAGCTTAGAGGCCTTGAATTTAATCTTGTAGATAATATATAACTAATATGGCCTTCTGTGCTACAGCCTATATAATCCGGGTCATATTGATTCATTATACCTTCCCAATTATTTAACACATAACTTCTAGCATCTTTTATTGCTTCTATTTTTTGTTTCTGATTCTGTTTCTTCAATTATTGCTTTGAATAAATCTTTTACGAAATCTTTCCTTTTCGTATTTATGTAATACCACATCATTTGGTGTGTGCCTTTCATATGAGCAGTTGCCTTCTTTATATATTTCGACAAATAGTATCTATCTAAAACATAGATACTATCTTTAATCCATTCTTTGCCTTGTTTTATCCAGTTGGCTCCATCTCCTGATAAATATATCTTTTCGATAGTTTCTTCTTCATAGTTGCTATCAATATAATCAGCTACTTCAAGCCATAAATCAGCACTATCTTGATAGAGACCACTAAAGTATCTGGGATTTATTAATTCATATCTATCTTTACTTACCTTTCACTTACCTTCGTGAACATAAATTAATCTAGGTTCGGCACATGTTCCTCTTTGAAGTGAAACATGATCTTCATCAGCTTCGATGTACAAAATCTTAGCTTGAGAATCAGTTTTTTCACTGGTGCTGCATGATTAGAAATATCTTTAAGCTTTCTAATAGAATTCATTACTGTTTGACCAGTAAGATACACATTCTTCGATATTTTTTCGCTACTTTTTCTGTATGGTGTCTCTATTGCTTCTTCTATTAACATTGATTCTAGCAATATATCCATTCTGTCATTTGCTTCAATACCAACAGCTTCATCAGATAAGTATTTATATTCACCGGTAATTTTATGAACATAATACGTTCTTTTATAGGTTACTTCACCAAATATCGTCGCCAAACTTTTCTTCGACTTTGTTTCCTTTATTTTCCAGTCTCTTTTTCTTACACAATCTTTTTTAACTAAAATATCTACAGTTTCAAGTACTTTTTCTGTAATTGCAACCCCAACTTCATCCAGCATTTTTTTGGTTTTTAAAATGAATTCAGATATATTATTTCCCTCAATTAAAGTTGTTTCCATATTTTCTGCTATTTCTTTACTGATTTTAGTTGCAATTTCATGTATAATATTATTCATTAGAGTTTCTCCTTTTTTGCGATTTGGTTTAGCGATTTAATTGTAACATAAGGAGTTGCTCTAATATTTTTTTGTTTTTTACCCATAATTATTTTACACTAACAATATTTTTACTTTTAGCCTGGCGGCCACTGTAAATTTCTTCCTCCAAGGAGATGGAAATGCAGATGGTTAATAGTCTGTCCTCCGTCTTCACCAACATTAGTTACCACTCTGTAACCACTTGAAGTAATTCCTTGTTCCTCTGTTATTTTCTGAATAACAAAATAAATATTTTTTAAATAGTCCGCATCTTCTTCCTGAACTTTATCTGCTCCCTGAATATGTTTTTTCGGAATAACAAGAATATGCACAGGGGCTTCCGGATTAATGTCTTTAAAAGCTAAAAAATTATCATCTTCATAAACTACAGTACTGGGAATTTTCTTTTCTGCGATTGAGCAAAATATACAATCCATAGATTCACCCCCCCAACAATTTTTAAATAAATTTTCCTGAAAGGTACTCATTTTCAGCTTTTTCAATAAATACCTTACGAAATTGGTTCTTTTCTCCATTTCCGGCAGCCAGAACTTTTAAATAATTGGAAGTATGTCCTTCCCAATAATCACCATGTTTTTGTTCAAGCAAAACTTCCATTTCTCTGCCAGTAAACTTCTCTAAGAACTCTTTTTTCATTTTTTTAGCTAAAGAAATTAATTCTCTGCTTCTTCTCTCTTTGTCCTTTAATAAAACTTGATTAGTAAACTTACTTGCAGGAGTATTGTGTCTAGGTGAATATTTAAAAACATGAATGTCGCTAAATTTCATTTCTTCTGCAAACTTTAAGGTGTTACCGGCATTCTCCTCTTCTTCAAAAGGAAACCCTACCATAATGTCTGTTGTTAATCCGATTTCCGGATTATATTTTCTGATCATTTGAACTTTTTCTCTAAAACAAGAAGTATCATAAGGACGGTTCATTTTTTTCAATATAAAATCATCTCCACTTTGCAATGGTATATGAAGATGACTGCACAATCTTTCTTCTTTAGAAATTAATTTTGCTATTTCTTCAGTTACTTCGGTTGGCTCAATTGAACTAATTCTTACTCTTATTTTCTCTGTATTTGAAATAATCTTTTCTAATATCTTACCAAAGTTATATTCATAAGGTAAATCCTGACCATAGGCTCCGATATGAATTCCAGTTAAAACAACCTCATGAAATCCGTTGTTTTCCAATTCAATAATTTCTTTAATTACATTATCGGGAGTTTTACTTCTAACCGGACCTCTGGTATAAGGAATTATACAATAACTGCAGAACTGCTGGCAACCTTCCTGTATTTTAAGGAAAGCCCTTGTTCTGGTAATATTTCTTTTTATATCTATTTGTTCGAAATTCTTTTCTTTCATTATATCATCAACGTATACTCTTGGTACTCTGTCTGCCAAAAATTTATTTAAATGTTCCAAAAGATAAAGCCTTTGGGTGTTTCCTATTACAAGGTCAACACCCAAGTCTTCTAAAATATTTTGTGATGATGACTGGGCATAACACCCCATTACAATTACCACACTGTCTCTGCTTTCCCTGTGGTTTCTTGTTCTTCTTATTATTTGTCTGGATTTTCTATCCGCTGAAGAGGTTACAGTACAGGTATTTATAATATAGACATCTGCAATATCTTCAAAATCAACAATTTGATAACCATTATCCTGAAGCATACCTTCGATGGTTTCTGTTTCTGTTTGATTTACTTTACAGCCCAAGGTATACGTTGCACACCTTTTTAACATTCTACCCCAACTCTCCAAAATGATACATTACACAGGCTGAAGCCACTAAAGCGGCAGTTTCAGTTCTAAGTATTTTTTCACCCAAGGAAACACTAATTATTCCCTTTTCTTTTAATAAGCGGACTTCTTTTTCATCGAAGCCCCCTTCAGGGCCAATTATTAATGCAAGGCGTTTTTCAGTAGTTATATTCAAAAGATCCCTGAGTTTTAGATTTTTTTCTTCTTCCCAGAATAAGATATACTTTACATCCTTTTCCAGACTGTTAATCATTTCCTTAAAATTAATAACTGAACTAACTTGAGGAATAATGGGTGCATTACTTTGTTTTGCAGCTTCAGAGGCAATTTTTTGCCATCTTTCTGTTTTCTTTCCGCTTTTTTCTTGATGAAGTTTAACAATTGTCCTCATGGTTTCTATTGGAATTATTTTGCTGATTCCAAGTTCCGTAGCCTTTTGAACAATAAAATCCATTTTGTCTCCCTTGCACAAACCCTGGTATAAAATAATTTCCCGGTCACTTTTTTGCAAAGGAAATATTTCTTTTATTTTTAAAGTTATTAACCCCTCTGAATAATCGAAAATTTCAGTGATATATTCTTTGTCATTTTCATTAGAAACAACAATTTTATCCCCTATTATATGTCTCAAGGCATTCATTATATGATTAGACTCTTTTGAATTAACTTTTATATATTCACCCTGCAATTCGTTGTTCTCAAGGAAAATCTTTTTCATTCTTTAACCCTCTTCACACCCAGAGCATACCAGCCTTCTTTTTCTCTGGATTCAAAAATCTCAAAATTATATTCTTCTAAAAGTTCCTTAATTTCCTGAAAACGTTTTTCAATTATTCCTGATAAAATTATTTTTCCATTTTCAGACAAATGAGAATCTAGCTGGGGAATTAATCTGATTATTACATCAGCAACAATGTTAGCTATAATAAGATTTGCTTTTTCTTGAATTCCACTCAAAAGATCATTTTGCTTTACAGATATCACTGTTGACAGATTATTATCTTCAACATTTCTTTCTGCAGATTTTACTGCTACCGCATCATAGTCATAGGCATTAATAAAAGATGCTCCAAGTTTAGCTGCTTGGATACTTATTATACCGCCGCCTGTTCCTACATCAATTACTTTATCTCCTGTTTTTAAATACTTTTCTGTAAGTTCCATTGCCTGACTTGTTGTAGCGTGACTTCCTGTGCCGAAGGCCATACCTGGATCAAGGTCAATTACAATTTCATCTTGCTTTTTCTCATATTCTTCCCAGGAAAGGCGGATTACTGTTCTTTCTCCAATTTTAAGAACCTTGAAGTATTGTTTCCAGGAATTTGCCCAGTCTTCTTCATCCACTGGGGTCTGATCTACTTCATAGTCAAAATTTTCTCTGGTATTTTTGAGCTCATTAAGTTGTAGAAAAAGATTTTCAAGCCTTCCTTCAAGTTCATGATTTACCGGAAGATATCCGGTAACGCTATATTTTTTCCCCCTGGGATTTCCGGAAACTCCCAGGCATCCCATTGGCCGCTTTCAGCATATTCTTCTACAAGATCCGGATCATCAATAACAGCTCCTCCGGACCCCAGCTCATTAAATACTTCCGCAACTTCCTCCAGATATTCTTTATTTAAAACAACTTTAATGGCAAGCCATTCCATTTATTCATCCCCATATCTTTAACCTGTATTTAAGAAAAGACATCTTTTACTTTGCTAAAAAAAGATTTTCCTTCTTCTTTTGAAACCGTATACTGCTCTTCACTGCAGGTTTTCCCAAATTCTTTTAACAAATTTTTCTGACTTTCAGAAAGATTTCGTGGAGTTACAACATTAACTTTCACATACTGATCACCATTTGCAAAGGATCTTGGATTTTTAATTCCTTTTCCTCTCATTCTAAAGGTAGAACCTGTTTGAGCTCCTTCAGGAATAGTTAATTCTACTTTACTATGGAGTGTGGGCACTTCAATAACAGCTCCAAGAGCTGCCTGAATTATGCTTATATTTTTTTCGAGATAAATGTCATTATCTCTTCTTTGGAAAAATTCATGAGGTCTAACATTTATGAAAACATAAAGGTCTCCTGCAGTACCTCCTCTTTCACTAGGCTCTCCTTCTCCGCTTATGCGGATTCTAGTACCGGTATCAACACCTGCAGGTACTTCAATTTCCTTTTTCTTAACTGCTCTTTTCTTGCCTTCTCCTGAACATTCAGGACATTCTTCTTTAATTATTTTCCCTTGTCCTCCACAAGTAGGACAAGTTCTTACTGTTTGGAAGTTTCCAAAAGCAGTTTTTTGGCTCATGGTAACCTGACCGGCACCGCGACAAGTTAAACATGTCTCAGGAGAGGTTCCTTTTTTTGCTCCTGTTCCGTGGCACTCCAGACACTCATCCCAGAAAGGAATTTCGATAGTCTTTTTAACACCAAAAGCAGCCTCAGTAAACTCAAGATCTAAATCATATCTTAAATCTAATCCCCGGCGAGGACCATTATTTCTACCCTGGGAAAATCCTCCCCCAAAGAACATATCAAAAATATCTTCAAATCCACTAAAACCTGCTCCATGACTTGCAAAACTATTTGGATCAAGTCCGTCGTGTCCATAAGCATCATAAGTCTGTCTTTTCTCTTTATCAGAAAGAACCTCATAAGCTTCATTAACTTCTTTAAACTTTCCCTCTGCTTCTTTATTATCAGGGTTCACATCCGGGTGGTACTTTCTCGCAAGATTTCTATATGCTTTTTTTAATTCAGCATCTGTTGCGCCTTTACCTACCCCAAGAACCTTATAGTAATCTCTTTTAGCCACAAATATCCTCCTAACTATAATTCACATCATAATATTATAGTATTAAATTTATAACAATTAAAGAAAAAATAAACAGGAGCTAAGCTCCTGTTTAAATAAGTTGATTAATTATTTATCTTCATCTACTTCCTTGAATTCCGCATCCACAACATCATTGTCTGCAGGAGCTGAAGTTGCTTCTTCCTGAGGAGCCTCAGCACTTCCCTCAGCAGCAGTATCTTTGTAGATTTTTTCAGATAATTTGTAAACCAGAGCTGAAAGAGCCTTAGAATTAGTCTTAATTCCTTCTACATCTTTACTTTCAACAACTTTTTTAAGCTCTTCTTTTGCATCTTCTACTTCTTTCTTTTCTGTTTCATCAAGTTTGTCTCCATGTTCCTTCAGAGTTTTTTCAGTCTGATAAACAAGAGAGTCTGCCTGATTTATTGTTTCAATCTCTTCTTTTTTCTTCTTATCTTCTTCTGCATGAGCTTCTGCATCTTTTACCATTTTATCAATTTCATCATCAGATAATCCACTTGTTGCAGTAATTGTAATACTTTGTTCTTTATTTGTTCCCTTGTCTTTTGCTCTTACGTTAACAATACCGTTTGCATCAATGTCAAAAGAAACTTCGATTTGCGGAACTCCTCTTGGAGCTGGCGGAATATCTGTTAACTGGAAACGTCCTAAGGTTTTATTATCTTTAGCAAATTCTCTTTCTCCCTGAAGAGCATGAATTTCAACTGAAGTCTGGCTGTCAGCTGCAGTTGAGAATACCTGGCTCTTTGAAGTTGGAATTGTTGTATTTCTTTCAATCAGCTTAGTTGTAACTCCACCTAGAGTTTCAATACCAAGAGATAATGGGGTAACATCAAGAAGAAGAACATCTTTAACTTCTCCAGCTAAAACTCCACCCTGAATAGCCGCACCAATAGCAACACACTCGTCTGGGTTAATATCCTTACTTGCTTCTTTTCCAATAATTTCTTTAATTATTTCCTGTACTTTTGGAATTCTTGTAGATCCACCTACTAATAAAACTTTATCTATATCAGATGGAGAAATACCTGCATCTTTAATAGCCTGTTTTGTAGGAGTTTTTGTTTTTTCAAACAAGTCTGCAGCTAATTCTTCAAATTTAGCTCTGCTAAGAGTTAAATCTAAATGCTGAGGCCCTTCTGCTGTTGCAGTAATAAATGGAAGATTAATATTCGTGCTCATTACTGATGATAATTCCATTTTTGCTTTTTCAGCAGCTTCTTTTAATCTTTGAAGAGCCATTTTATCTTTTGATAAATCTACTCCAGTTTGTTTTTTGAATTCTGCAACTAACCATTCGATTATTTTGTCATCAAAGTCATCTCCGCCAAGACGGTTATTACCACTTGTTGCTTTTACTTCAAATACTCCATCTCCAAGTTCAAGAATTGATACGTCAAAAGTACCACCACCAAGGTCATAAACAAGAACAGTTTTATCTCCTTCCTTATCTATACCATATGCAAGAGCTGCTGCTGTTGGTTCGTTAATAATTCTTAATACTTCTAAATCGGCAATTTTTCCTGCGTCTCTTGTAGCTTGTCTCTGACTATCTGAAAAATATGCAGGAACAGTAATAACTGCCTGAGTAACTTTCTCACCGAGATAGCTTTCTGCATCTGCTTTGATTTTTCCAAGAACCATAGCAGAAATTTCCTGAGGTGAATATTCTTTATCATCTATTTTAACTTTATAGTCTGTACCCATATGTCTTTTGATTGAACTAATTGTTTTATCTGGATTTGTAACTGCTTGTCTTTTTGCTACCTGACCAACAAGTCTTCCATCCTTTGTGAAAGCAACTACTGATGGAGTTGTTCTGTTACCTTCAGCGTTTGGAATAACAACTGGCTTTCCGCCTTCTAAAAATACCATACATGAATTTGTTGTACCTAAATCGATACCAATAACTTTTCCCATTTATATTCCTCCTAAAAATTTAATAATTTATTTAAAATTTTATTTTTTAACTTTAACTAAAGCTGGTCTGACTACTTTCTCACCAAACTTATAACCTATTCTCATTACTTCAATTACAGTGCCTTCTTCTCCCTCTGCCTCTTCAACAACCTCTGCTGCCTCATGGAAATTGGGGTCAAAGGTCTGGCCTGATGTCTGAATTTTTTCCAGACCTGCATTTTTTAATACATAGTCCAGCTGATCTTGAATCATTTTAAATCCTTTTAGAAATTTTTCCATTTCAGGGTCATCAATATTTACCTGAGTTGCCCGTTCAAAATTATCACAAACAGGAATAATTTCTCCTAAAAGGTTCTCATTTGCATAACGGGCAAATTCTGTTTTTTCCTTAAATGCTCTTTTTCTAAGGTTTTCCATATCTGCTCTGAGGCGAAGATTTTCCATTTCCAATTCTTTAATTTTATCTTCCAAGGCTATTTCTCCAGCCTTCTCAGAGTCATCATTAAGATTTCCCTTCTCCTGAATCTCTTCATTCTCGTTAAATAAATCTTCCTTCTTTTCTTCCATTTCTTCACCACCATTATTTTTTTCTTTCCAGTACTTCTGATATTAATTCCAAAAGAGAAATTGCATTGGAATAATCCATTCTCTTGGGTCCTAAAACTCCCATTACACCTTGAAAATCCCCTTTAAAACTATAGTTCCGTTTTATCAAGCTGCATTCCTTTATTTCTTTTGCTTCGTTTTCATTTCCAATTAAAACCTGGAAATCTTCAATTTGAGAATCCCTTGTTAAAATATCTTCAAGAATTCTTTTATCGTCAAAAAAAGATAAAATATTTTTCACTTTATCAACATCTCTGAATTCCGGCTCATTTAACATTTGAATTATACCCGTAAGGTAAACTCTGTGCTCTTTTTTCTGATTCAAACGGTCTTCAATAGAATCGAGAACTGTTTCAAGAACATCTTTTTGTTTTAATAAGTCACCGTAAAGTTCGCTGATAAGTGTTTTATTCCATTGTGAAATTCTGGTACCGGAAAGTTTCGAATTAATAACGTTTGTCAGTAAATTCAAATCGCTTTCCTTAAATCCATAAGGCAGATCAACAAAAATATTTTCCACCTGATTATTTTCAGTAATAACTATAAGCAGGGCTCTTTTGTCATCAACCTTAAGCATCCTGATCATTGAAAGAGAAGAACTCTCTGAACCAGGAGCGAGAATTAGAGAAGGATATTTTGTAATCTTGGCAATTAATTCCATAGATATTCTTATAACATCATCAAACCTGTCAATCTTACCTTTGAAAGAGGATATTACAAGCCTTTCAATTGCTTCATCCAGCTTATTTTTTTTCACAATATAGTCTACATAATATCTGTACCCCTGGTCAGAAGGCATTCTTCCTGCAGAGGTATATGGCTGTTCTATATAACCCATTTCTTCCAAATCAAACATTTCATTACGAATAGTCGCCGGACTGATGCTCAAGTCATATTTTTTTGAAATTGTTCTTGAGCCAACAGGTTCTGCTGTAGAAATATAATCAAGGATAATTGCTTCTAGTATTTTACTTTTTCTTTCATCCAAACTCATAGCAATCATCCTTTTTATTGTTAGCACTCTGTCTGATTGAGTGCTAACGCCTATTAAAAAAATAATATATATTAGAGTTTTTGTCAACCTTTATCAAACAAATTCTTCTAAAACCAAATTGCTTATTAATCTGCCCTGCATTGTCAGAGAAACCTTATGGCCACTTACTTTTAAGAAGTTTTCTCTTTCTAGTTTTTCCACTTGTTTACCATAAATTTCCAAAAAAGATACATAAAATCTCTGATGAAAGCCTTCCAGTAGAAAGCCTTCGGTTTTTCTTAAATTCATTATTATATATTCTGATATTTTATCTTCTTTTGATAGCAGCTCCTCATAAAAATCTGCCTTTGAGAAATCATCTTTATTAATAAAGCTGTTATAATTCTCTAAAAAACCGCTTCTGTAATTGCCATAAAAACCAATCCCCCCAAAACCTGCTGCTGCGTAAGGAAGATAGTTCCAGTAATTTAAGTTATGTTTGGAATATAGATTATTTTTTGCAAAATTTGAAAACTCATAATTAATATACAAATTTTCGGACAAATATGAATTGTTCCAGTTATATATTTTTTCAGCTAAATCATCGGGAAATAATGAAATTTCACCCTTATTCATTTTACTGCACAGAGGGGTGTCTTCCTCTATTTTCAACTGATAAAGAGAGATATGTTCCGGAGATAAGGCTACTGCTGTTTTCAGTGTTTCTTTCCAGGACTCTATATTTTCACCAGGAATTCCGTATATTAAATCAATACTTATATTTTCAAAACCAGCTTCACGAGTCAGATTAAAAGCATTGACCACCTGCT
Source organism: Peptococcia bacterium (assembly GCA_965228015.1). GTDB lineage: Bacteria > Bacillota > Peptococcia > Peptococcales > SKKY01 > SKKY01. The sequence goes on along the minus strand of OZ245787.1, from coordinate 1,804,273 downwards.
TCTTATCATGAACTCTCCCTAAAAATTTTAATATTTCTTCATTAAAGCTCTGAACACCCATTGATATTCTGTTTATTCCAAAGCTTCTCATAAGTTTTAGTTTTTCTATATCAATACTTTCAGGATTGCCCTCTATTGTATACTCGTAATTTTGAGAAAAAACAAAACTTTCTTTTACATATTCAAATAGTTTTTTAAGTGAAGAAAGAGGAAGAACTGTAGGAGTTCCCCCTCCGATATATATAGTATTTAAACTGCTTAAACTATATTCATTTTTCTTAAATTTTAATTCTTTAATTAATACATCAACATACCTATCATAATCCTGACTATTTCTTGCAAAGCTTACAAAATCGCAATAGCTGCATTTGTTTTTACAAAAAGGTATGTGAATGTAAAGGGATTTTATCATTATTCATCATCCAGACTCAGTACTACCATGAAGGCTTCCTGGGGTATTTCAACGTTACCAACGTTTTTCATTCTTTTCTTACCAGCTTTTTGTTTTTCCAGTAACTTTCTTTTTCTGCTTATGTCTCCACCATAACATTTATCTAGTACATTCTTTCTGTATGCTTTAACAGTTTCCCTGGAAATTACTTTTGCTCCAACTGCCGCTTGTATAGGAACATCAAATATTTGGCGGGGAATAAGTTTTTTAAGTTTTGCAACAAGAGCTTTACCTCTCTGATAACTCTTATCTTTATGAACAATTGAGCTTAAAGCATCTACAGCTTCTCCATTTACAAGAATATCCAGTTTAACCAGCTTAGATGGCTTATAATCTTTCATTTCATAGTCTAGAGATGCATAACCTTTAGTTCTTGTTTTTAACTGGTCAAAAAAATCAAAGATTACTTCATTCAAAGGGATTTCATACTTTAAATTAACCCGGGTTTCAGCAATATACTCCATATCAAGAAAAATTGCTCTTCTGTCTTGTGCAAGCTCCATTATAGTCCCCACATAATCTTTTGGAACCATAATACTTGCATAAACATAAGGCTCTTCTATTCTTTCAATTCTTTGTATCTCAGGAAGATTATCCGGGTTATCAATCCTCAGCATATCTCCATCAGTTTTATAAACATGATAAACAACACTTGGAGCCGTTGTTAGAATATCAATATTAAATTCTCTTTCAATTCTTTCTTTAATAATCTCCATATGAAGCAGGCCTAAGAGACCACAGCGGAAACCAAAACCCAGGGCATTGGAAGATTCTGGCTCAAAGTATAGTGCTGCATCATTAAGCTGAAGTTTTTCTAATGCATCTCTCAATTCCGGATACTCAGTATTATCAATTGGGTACAAGCCACAGTAAACCATTGGATTAGCTTTTTTATAACCTTCCAAAGGTTTTTCGGCTGGTTTGTTTTTGTCTGTAATCGTATCACCAACCCTTGTTTCTTTAACATTCTTTATGCTTGCACCAACAAAACCTACTTCACCAGGATATAAAGAATCTACAGGTCTTATTCCTGGATTTAAAGTTCCTAAATCTGTCACCGGAAAACTTCTTCCCGTAGACATCATTTGAATTTCAGAATTTTTTCTTAATACACCATCGAAAACTCTTATATAGGAAATAGCTCCCCTATATGAATCATAGACAGAATCAAAAATCAAAGCCTGAAGAGGTTTCTCCGGATCACCTTTTGGAGCTGGAATTTTTGAAACAATTGCCTCTAATATTTCTTTTATACCAGTACCATCTTTTGCAGATGCTAAAATTGCATCTTCTGCAGGAAGACCTATTACATCTTCTATTTCCCTTTTTATTCTCTCAGGTTCAGCACTTGGTAAATCAATTTTATTAATTACCGGAATAATTTCCAAATTGTGTTCAAGGGCAAGATATACATTCGCCAGTGTTTGAGCTTCAATTCCCTGAGCAGCATCAACTATAAGTAAAGCACCTTCACAAGCTGCAAGGCTGCGGGATACTTCATAGGTAAAATCTACGTGTCCCGGTGTATCAATTAAATTAAGAATATACTCCTCACCATTATCAACTTTATAATTCAAGCGAACTGTTTGAAGCTTTATTGTAATTCCTCTTTCTTTTTCCAAATCCATATTATCCAGAACCTGCTCCTGCATCTCTCTTTTAGACAATGCACCAGTGTACTCCAGAATACGATCAGCTAAAGTTGACTTCCCGTGATCTATATGGGCAATAATAGAAAAATTTCTTATATTAGCTTGTTTCAAAAAAATACCTCCATTTAACCTCGTTTTAACTTTTTCATAATTATATTTTTAACTATTGAAGCTTCTTCCATTTTTATAATACTTGTGGAAATAAAATATACCGCAACTCCAGCACCTGTTGCTATAAGCACTTGCAATATCTGAAAAATTTTATCTTCTGTTCCAAAAAAATTACCAAAGATTTGCGCTGAAAGATAAACAGATATTCCCATTATTATTGAAGATATACTGGTTTTTGTAAAGGATATCAGCATGTTTTTACCATCAATCTGACCGAATTTAAGTTTAATAACCCCAAGAAGAATTACCATATTAAATATTCCTGCAGTGGAATGAGCCAAAGCTAAACCGCCATGATTCATATATTTTACAAGAATAATACTTAATATTATATTTAAAGACATTGTGGTAACTCCCACAACAACCGGGGTTCTGGTATCTTCTGTTGCATAAAAAGAACGATAAAGGAGAGCCTGGGCAGAATATGCTACTATTCCTAAAGAATAAAACAATAATGCATGGGCAGTAGCCTCAGTGTTTGATACAGTAAAATTGCCCTGTTGGAACATTGCTTTTACAATTGGTGTTTTCAGTGCGATTATTCCTATAGTTGAAGGAAGAGTAATATACACTATTGTCCTCATTCCTAAACTCAAAAGCTTAATATATTCTTTTTTTTCATTTCTGGCAGCATGCCCGGTAAGGGAAGGAAAAAAAGATACTCCTATTGCCAGGCCGAAAATACCAATTGGCAGCATACTTATACGATATGCAGCCCTTAAGGCAGAAATCATTCCTTCTTCAGGAAGCTGGGAAGCCAGATTTTGCGTAACAAAAAGGTTTAAATGTGTAACAGACAAACCAATAAATACAGGTATAATTAACCTAAATAGTTTTATAACCCCAGGATGTTTTAAGTTTATTCCCGGGTAATATTCTATTCCCGTATTCCTTAAAGCTGGCAAAAGAATTAAAAAATTTAGCAACGCACCTCCAACAACACCAATAGAAAATCCTGCAATTCCAAAAGGCTTTGACAATAATAAGCCAATTGCTATTATTCCAACATTATATAAAACCGAGCCAATTGCAGGAGAAAGAAAGTGCTTACTGGAGTGAAGAACCCCCTGGATAATTCCATTTATAATCATAAGAAAACTTTGGGCAAACATAATTCTTGTGAGTTTAACTGTCAAATCAATACTTTCCTGGTTGAAACCAGGAACAAGAATATATATTAACTCCTCAGTAAAAATCATTCCTAAAGATATTCCAAAGAAAAGTAAAATCATTATTAAATTGAATGCTGTGCTTACAACATGCCACGCCTCATTTTTTTCATCTTTAGCTAAATAACCTGAGATAACAGGAATAAAAGCAGAACTTAGGGCTCCCCCTACCAGAAGATAATAAATTAAATCTGGAACTGAGAATGCTGCATTGTAAGCGTCTGTATAATAATTCTGCCCAAATTTACTGTATATTATTACGTCCCGGGCATAGCCAAGTAATCTTGACAGCATCATAGCTGCCATGATTATTCCTGTGGCCTTTAATATTTGATTATTTGACTCTTTTTTAGACTCTTGCATATCTGTCTCCAATACGTATAATTAACCTATATTCTACAATATTAATGAGAATTTCGCATTAATTCTTTTAATGAAATCTTGAATTGTTTATTAAGCTCTGTTAAACTAAAGTGTATTGAAAAAGACGATAACTCTATTCGTGTCTGTAAAAGGAGGTGTCTGCAAAAATGGCAAACATTAAATCAGCTATCAAAAGAGCAAAAAAAGCTAAAAAAAGCAATCTTTTAAACAAAATACAAAAATCAGGTTTAAAATCTACAATTAAAACTTTTGAAGGTTTTTTAGCTTCTGAAAAGTTTGAAGATGCTAAAAACTTCTTACCAACTTTAATTAAAAAGATAGATAAAGCTGCAGCTAAAGGTCTTATTCACAAGAAAAATGCTGCTAATAAAAAATCAAGATTTGCAAAAATGCTTAACTCTTTTAAAGCATAACAAAAAGCACCCTAAGGTGCTTTTTTTATTTTCAAAAACGATTAAAAAACTGTCTTAATAATAAAATCCTTAACAAGAAGGGCTTGATCCTGCTTGCTGTTTCTTGAAGTAAATTCAAGATTATATAATTCATCATATATAGCTAGCAGCTCCTCCAGAGATATGTTCTTAACCTGGCGAACTGTTTTGTCAATAAGAAAATCCGAACCTGTATCAAGATAATCTTTGTAGACAGGCTTCATGTATCCTTCCTGGAGAGCATTTTTTATTATAATCATCCTTCTAAAACTGCTAATTAACATACTACGTAATACTATTGGCTGCTCTCTTGCAGCAAAATATTCATCCACTAATGTTAAGGCTTTCTTTCCTTGTTTGCTGATTACAGCATCTGTTAATTCAAAAATTTTACCCTCGGGAGTCAAAGTAATAAGGTCTCTGACTTCTTCCTCGGTAATTATTTTCCCATTAGTAAATAAAATTAACTTTTCTAATTTATTATGAAGATTATAAAGGCCTTTCTCCCCAATCATAAGAAGTATTTCCATTGCACCGGGGGATATTTTAACTTCATTAGCCACCAGATAACTTTCAATCCATTTCTTTAATTCCTGCCCTTTAAGTTTTTTACTCTCAATCAGTCTTTCCGAAGATGAGGATTTTAGAATTAAAGCAAGTTTATTTTTAGAAATATTTTTTATTTCCTCTTCACCAAGAAAAAATAAAATACAAGAAGGATTGGGATTCTTTATATATTCTTCAGCAATTTTAAATTCCTTTGGAGATAATTGTTTTTCTTTGCCCAATAAATCTGCATTCTTAACCAGAATTATTTTTTTATCACCTAAGAAAGGGTTGGTATTGGCATTGCTGATTATCTGCCCAATACTTGAATCCTGATAATTTACTAAATCAAAATTAATTCCCTCAGTTTTTTCAGGGAGGGCAGCTTTCTCTGCTTTTTTTAAATAGAAATCAATAAGGTATCTCTCATTACCATAGAAATAATATATGTTTCTGAATTTATTTTCTTTTATGTCTTTTATAAAATTATCCATTATCTTCTTTTTGGCTTTCTTCTTATTTTCATAATTCTGTAAATTATTTGTATCAAATATAAACCTGCAAAAGCATATATTCCCATATCAAAATAACTTAATTTTATAGATAGTTTTTTACTGGAAAGAACATTTATCCGCTCCAGTTCTTGTCCACCTACAGAGTAAACAACCTCTCCAATTTTCTCTTCTTCTTTTAATGGTCTTTTTATTTCATCCATAAAAAATTCCTTTGTTGCATCAACCTTAACTCCAATACGAATTGGAATACTAATGGACTTTTCACTTAAACCATGAATTACCTCTCCATCAATTGTATTAACTGTAATTATAGGTTCTTTCTCATCCACCAGTCTTACAACCTGGAAATTTTCTGAAGCATATTCAATAAGCTGAGCAGCATAGTCAAAAGCCTTAACTGCTCTGGCATTTGTCATAACTAATATGTAATCTTTATCATCCAGCTGGTATGAAAAAACCAGATCCAGTCTTTCCTGATCTCCTCTTGTAGCAGCCATCACCCCTGTAATTCCAGGATAATCTTCCAGCAAAGTATTTCTGTTTGTTAACAAAGCCTGCCAGCTTGCTCCAGACCAGTTAAAGCTTTTTATTTTTGCATATTCAGCAATTTTTTCATTATTCATTGCATATTTTGCAATTAAAGCTAAATCATATGCAGTTGTAACGTGTCTTGAGTCTTTTTGACCATAAGAATTTGTAAAAACTGTATTTTCGCAGCCTATTTCTCGGGCCTTGATATTTAATAGTTCCACAAAAGACAGATCGTCTCCGGAAATATGTTCTGCTATAGCCATAGCAGCATCATTGGCAGAATAAACTAAAGCAGCCTTTACCAAATCTGATAACAGAATTTTTTCCTTCTCTTGAAGATAGACTTTAGTTCCCATAACTTTTACAGGATTTTCACCAATGGAAACTTTTTTATCAAGGTCTCCTTTTTCAACAGCAATTACTGAGGTTAGAATGTTTGTGGCTCCTTCAACATTTACAATGGTGTCCTTACCTTTTTCAAGGAGAACATGACCTGAAGTTCTGTCAATTAAAACATAACTATCCAAATCATTTTCTTCAATAACCGGGGCTCCCCATGCTGTTGAAGATACTAAAAACATAAACAATAATATTAATACAAGGAATTTTCTATGCAACCTCATCACCTCTCCATGATTATATCATTATACTGAATCTTTTTTTAGTCTAAAATTGTTTTAATAAGAAAATCTTTCTTCCCATTGAAAATAAATGATACCGTTCCCTGACTGTCTGTTCGTAAAAAGGAGATCTTTTTATCTTTAAGTAAATTTAGAAAACCTTCCCCAGGATGACCATATAAATTATTTTCTCCGCAGGAAATAACACTTAATTTAATATTTGAGTTATTAAAAAATTCTTTAGAAACCCCGGTATTGCCCCCATGATGAGGAGCTTTAAGAATATCAATATCTTCTTGTATACTAATTTTATTTATTATTTCTTTTTTAATATCTCCGGTTAGTAATATTTTCTTGTTTTCGTAACTGACTAAAACAAGAAAAGAATGATTGTTGCTTGTAGTATACTTTTGATACCTATCCGGAGATAGTATCTCCAGGGTAGTATTACCAATATAGAACTTTTGACCTGTATAGCCATAAATTATTTTAACCTTATTTTTCTTTGCTGAATCAAGTAGTGTTTCAAGTAAAAGATTTGATTCCAGATTAATTGGCAGCAGCAAACTCTTAGGGGGGTGGGTTTCAATCAGCCATATTATTCCATCAATATGATCTGCATCTCCATGAGTTACTATAAATAAATCCGGATTATTAATACCCATATATGATAAATACTTTCCTACTTCTTTTCCCCAGGGGCACCATCTATAAGAATTGTTTTTTCATTCTCTGTAAAAATAAAGATTGAATCCCCTTGTCCCACATCTAAAAATGATATTTCCCACTTTTTCGGAGAAAAACTAACTATTAAAAGAAATATTAAAAGCATCCCGGAAATTTTTAATTTTATTTTTCTGTTACTTAATATCAAAAACAAAAAACAATAATATAATAAAATCTCCCAAAATTCTGGGGAAGAAATATTTATATCCAAAAATAAAAATTTCTCAGAAAGCTGCTCTGTTCCAAAAATTATAAAATTTACAAATTTATCCAGATATAATGTAAAGAAAGAGACATTAAAACACAAACTTAACATTGCCAGAAGGGTAATCAAAGAAAATAAAGGAACATAAAATAAATTTACCAGTATTCCAATAAAAGAAATCTTATTAAAATAATAAATTACTATGGGAAGAGTACCTGCTACTGTAGCAAAAGATAAAGAGATTTTACTATCTCTTTTTTTATGAAAAAGTACTATACCACCAATTGTTAAATATGACAGCTGGAAACCTGCCGAAAAAACCACAAAGGGATTTATTAATATTTGAGGGATGGCGCTTAAAGATAAAATAGTCCAGAGATTCGGATATCTTAAATAAAATTTTCTTAGAGAAAAAAAGAAAAACATTAATGCTGCTCTATTTATTGAAGGAGAAAAACCGGCTAAAAAGGAATAAGCTAAAAGAAAAATCAAGCAACGCCATTCTTAAAATAAAATCCTCCTGGGGAAAATAATTTATATGCAGCCCCTGCAATAATCCCTCCATGAAGTCCGGATGCCGCCAGTAAGTGGGATATGCCCAGCAACTGAAAACTGTCTCTTGTTTCTTCAGGTAAAAGCGATTTATCTCCAAAGACTAGGGCAGGAAGAAGGCCTTTGGCTTTTCCTGTAAATTGTTCCCTATATTCTCCCATTATTTCCTTTCTGAACTTTAACAGAAATGAATATAAATTATCTGAGTCCTCAATTAATTGAAAATTATCCCCTTTACCTTTATAAAATACATTATTACTAAAATAATATATTTTTTCATTAAACCCTCCGGGAATTCTTTGTAATTTAAAATTTCCCAGCTTAAAAATTCCACTATATCTTTCACCAATTTCCAGCTTGCCCTTATAATAAAAATTAATTTTTCTATTAATTAATACTTTCATTTCCGGATTTAATATTATCCCTGTATAGTTATTGTTTTTCTCTTCCTCAATCAGGACTATTAATTTTCTTGATTGATATTCAGCACTTTTCTCTTCTGTTTTTTCAAGAATATAATCCGAATAAATAAAGCCTAAAGGAAATGAAATAATTAATATAAAAATGTATATTTTATTTTTTTAAATATAAAAACTAAAACACCTAAAATAAAATAAACTTCAAGTTTTCCAAGGCCCCAGCCAGAAAATATCCCGAGTATAAAAGATATAACAAAAATGAAAAGATATCTTTCTAATATCCAGTTTTTAATAAAAGGCATAATAAAACCTCCGGTAAGGAATTCTTGTTTATTTATCTTTCAAGAAATAAACAAGAATTCCTTACCGGAGGTTATGATATTTTTATAAAAGTTTTTCTATGGTATCAGGTCGCTGTAAATAAAAACCTTGTCCAAAAGGACAGCCATTTTTTTATAAATATATGAGTTGTTCTTCGGTTTCAATTCCTTCAGCAATTACTTCAAACCCAAGACTTTGGCTTAATGATATTATTGCTTTAATTATCAGGCCTTCCCGGTTATTTTCAGAAATACTTCCTACAAAAGATTTATCAAGTTTTACAATATCAATAAGAAGTTTTTTCAAATGATTAAGGGAAGAGTATCCTGTTCCAAAATCATCAAGAGCTATTTTTATCCCTCTTCCTCTCAATTTTTTAATTCTGTCAATTGCCGGTTCAATATCATTGATTATTGCAGTCTCAGTTATTTCAATAGTAATTCCTGAAAAATCAACATCATAATCATCAAAAATATTCAGGAAATAAGGGAAGTTAATTTCTCCCATTAAGGTTTTACTTGATAAATTAATACCAAGACCCAAATTAATTTCCTGCTCTTCTAATTTCTTTTTCATTATTAAAGTCTGAGTTAACACCCATCTGTCTATTAGTAAAATTTGTCCAGTTTCTTCAGCTAAAGGTATAAATGCATCTGGAGAAACAAAACCTCTTTTATTACTTTTCCATCTGATTAACGCCTCAAGACCAATTTTTTCCATTGTATTAATATCAAAGACCGGCTGATAATAAAGTACTAGTTGTTCATTTTCTATGGTTTCCTATAAATCATTGGCTAATTCAACATTTTCTGTAACATTTTTTAAGTGAATTTCTTCAAAGAATATTATTGTATTTTTCCCGGCTTTTTTACCCTTATTCATTGCAATATTGGCATTTTTATACAATTCAGAAGAGCTGCTTCCATCTCCAGGGTATTTTGCTACTCCTGTGCTAAAGGAAATAAAAAACTGATGATTTTCTCTTTTCTAAAACTTACCGAATTTTTGGAAAACTTCATCAAGTCTTTCCTTTATTCTTTTAGTATCTGCTTCATAGGAGAAAATGATACCAAATTCATCTCCCCCAAGCCTTGCACAAAACTCATTATCATTGCAAATCTCAGACAGACCCTTTGCAATAAAACAAAGATAATCATCTCCGGCTTTGTGTCCTAAGGTATCATTTATATATCTGAAGTTATCCAAATCAATATAAGCAAAATAAAAAGGTTTGCCTTACCCGGTAGATTTATCCAAAACATTTAAAAAGGCTGTTTTGTTAGGAAGACCCGTTAAAGAATCTGAGTAGGCTGCTTTTTTAAGTTCGTCAAAGGCTTCCCTAATTATTACTCCTCTTTTATAAATCAGAAAATAAATCAAAACCGTTGTTATAAATACATAAAACCAACCCTTATATAACTGTAGGTGACTGTACACCTCAAAGTCTTTAACAAAAACCGACAGGATTTTATCTGACAGAAGAATCAATAATAAACCCAGGAAAAGATAGATTAAAGAAAATCGTAAGGCCTCAAGTTTAGGACCCAATATATTATATTTCTTTGTATTTTTCCGATCCCCGGTCATTTTATAAAACTCCTTAGTATTAACTATACTTTTTTCTTAAATATCATCCCTCATAACAGCATCTGTGCTTGCACTTGTAACTAAAGCTGCGTAACGTCTTAAATAGGAATTTTTCATTAAGTCTCTCTTCGGTTTTACCCATTTTTTCTTCTTTCACTCAATTCCTCTTCAGAAACAAGAATTTCCAGTTTCCTTTCAGGGATATTAATAGAAATTTGGTCTCCGGATTTTATAAGTGCTATGACTCCACCTTCAGCAGCCTCTGGTGAAACGTGACCGATAGCTGCACCTACTGTACCTCCAGAAAATCTTCCATCAGTAATCAGGGCAGTATCTTTATCCAGACCCATTCCGATAATTGAAGCTGTGGGACTTAATATCTCTCTCATTCCAGGTCCCCCTTTTGGATCTTCGTAACGAACCACAACAACATTACCTTTTACAATCTCACCACCACGAATAGCAGCATACGCTTCTTCTTCTGAATCATATACCTTTGCAGGTCCTTGGTGAACAAGTATTTCTTTAGCAACACCAATTTGTTTTACCACTGCTCCGTCCATTGCCAGATTACCTTTTAATATTGCGATGCCGCCGGTTTTTGAATATACATTTTCAATTTCTCTTATAACATCATTGTTCCTTGCTTTTGCATGAGATACACTTTCAGCAAGAGAAACACCAAATACTGTTTTTGTTTCTCCATTTAAATAATTATTTTCAATCAATCTTTTTATTACTGCCGATATATCTCCAGCTTCATATAAATCAAGGATTCTATGAATTCCTGAAGGATTAAGTTTACAGATATTTGGAACCTTGTTGCTGATTCTGTCAAAATCTTCCAAATCAACAGCTACTTCTGCCTGATTGGCAATAGCCATAAGATGAAGAACTGTATTACTTGAACCTCCAATAGCCATATCGAGAGCAATTGCATTCATAAATGCCTCTTTAATCATAATATCCCTTGGACGAATATTTTTTCCAATAAATACATAACAGACTCTCCGGCTTTTTGAGCAAGAGCTTTTCTTTGACCATAAACCGCAGGTATTGTACCGTTACCAGGTAAAGCAATGCCAAGACCCTCAGTAAGACAATTCATTGTATTTGCAGTATACATCCCTGCACAGCTTCCACATGTAGGACAAGCACTTAAAGCCATATCTTCTAAAGTGTTCTCTGAAATCTGACCTTTATCATACTAGCCTACTGCCTCAAAAGCCCCTTTTATTAAATTCGTTTCAACACCGTCAAATTTACCTGGAAGCATTGGTCCAACAGATATATAAATGCTGGGAATATTTAGTCTTGCGGCAGCCATTAACATTCCAGGAACTATTTTATCGCAATTACCTACTAAAACCAGGGCATCAAACTTATGAGCAACGGCCATAGCTTCTATTGAATCAGCAATAAGCTCACGACTTGCCAAAGGATATCTCATTCCACTATGATTCATGGCAATTCCATCACAAATTTCTATTGCTGGAAATTCCATTGGAGTACCACCTCTGGCAATAACTCCTTTTTTGCCGCTTCTGCTATTTCATCCAGATGAACATGTCCTGGAATTATCTCATTCTGTGCATTCACTATCCCTACAAGAGGCTTTTTAAATCATCAGGGGAATACCCTGTTGCATAAAACAAAGATTTGTGAGGTGCCCTCTCAACGCCTTTAGTTACCTGATCACTAATCAATCCAATCCACTCCAATCAAGTTTTTATTAACTCTTTTATTCTTTCAAAGGTGGCAGCGCCTATACCTTTAACCATTATTATATCATCAATTATTTTAAATTTTCCATTTTTTCTCTAAAATCAATTATATCTCTTGCTTTCATCTCTCCAATTCCTGGAAGATTTATTAAATCATTAATATCCGCAGTATTTATATTAATAAGTTTTACATCTGATTGTTCCCGGAAATATCCTTTTTCTTCAAGATTTTCATCCAGTTCTTCAGGAAAGGGAATATATATTTTTTCTCCATCAGATAAAATCTGGGCTCTGTTAAAATATTTATCAAGAATTTCAATATTTGTAATTTCAGCAGGTATTATCAAATCATTTAGACGTGATCCCTTATTTATCTCATATAAACCTGGTTTGCCTGCATTTCCCGCAACATGAACAAAAATCTTTATTTTTTCTTCAATTATCTCTTTTTCTTCCTGCATTTCTTGATCTTCATTTATTTCACTTATTATAATTTCACTTCCTTCCTTTTCTGAAGAAAAAACAGTGAATAATGTAAAAAGAACTCCTACCATAATAAATAATTTGTTTTTTTCAATAAATTCATGCATAAAAAAACTCCCCGATTCATATAAATGATTTTTCATTTATACTTCCCGGGAAGTTTAAATATTCCTTATTCTGTTATAAGCTCCTCATAAAATGCTGTTTTCGCTCCGCTGTAATATGCAAATAGTGGGATAAACCCAATACCCATAGTCAGAATTGCAAGCAAGAACCATCCAAAGAATGATAATTGTAAGCTGAATAATGCCATTTTGCTACCATCCATAAGCTCTTTACTTCTTTGAATTGCATCCATAAAGCTCATTTCCGGATTATCATTTAAAATATACCAAGCCATGGAATATCTGTAAGCAGCAATAATCCCGGGAATTATTAATAATAAAGCCCATAGTACAATAAAAATAAACATTACTAAATCAGCAAGAAAATATTTACTAAATTTTGAAAAACCAGAAATAACATCTCTTACTTCAGGATTATTCCTTCGATATAAATTCAAGAAAAAAGCCGCTCCTCCAAAATATGCTGGTCCTGAAAAGAAAAAATTTAACAGCCCAAGAAAACTACTCTGCCTCTCAACAGTCTGTCTTATAATCTCTCCATTACGGTAAACTTCCTCAACGCTTGTGGTAGCAAAAGTATTAGCACTATTTGCCAAAAACCAAACAATTAAAGATACAAATAAAGCCGGAACCCAATAATTATTTAACATTTCTAAAGAAGCTTTTTTAAAATCCTGATTAGATTTATTAATCATAATTAATTTCTCCTTAGTCTAAAAAGTCAAACTCTATATCCTTAACAACTATTGTGTCTCCATCAACAGCACCTTTTTCTCTCAGTTCATCTACGACACCCATATTTTCAAGAATTTTTATAAATCTAAGCATTGCCTCTTCGCTGGAAAACTGAGTTTTATGATAAAGCTTATCTATTTCGTCACCAAGAACATAGAAAACATTACCATCTTTTTTAATATAGAACTGCTTTTCTTCCTCAACCTTAGTAACTTTAATTTGATCCTCCTGAATCTCTTCCAGCTGAATATCATCTGGAAGAGATTCCAGAACCTTGTAAGCATGATAAATTAATTCTTTTAGTCCCTCACCCGTTGCTACAGAGACAGGAAAAATATCATAACCGGTAATTTCTTTTTTAAATTCTTCAAGCTTTTCTTCTGCCCCGGTAATATCCATTTTATTTGCCACTATTATCATTGGTCTTTTTGTAAGTTTTTCACTATACTTTGCCAATTCTTTATTAATAAGATGAAAGTCTTCAACAGGATTTCTGTTTTCAGACCCTGAAATATCTAAAACATGAATTAATACCTTTGTTCTTTCTGTATGACGAAGAAATCTGTGACCAAGGCCAGCTCCCTCCGCTGCACCTTCAATAAGTCCTGGAATATCTGCCATTACAAAACTTGCACCATGTTCAAGCTTAACCAGACCAAGATTTGGACTTAATGTTGTGAAGTGGTAATCAGCAATTTTAGATTTAGCGGCAGATACCTGAGAAATAATTGTTGATTTCCCTACATTCGGGAAGCCTACTAATCCAACATCAGCAAGTAATTTCAACTCAAGTATTAACCAGCGGTTTTCGCCCATATCACCATTTTCAGCAAAAGTTGGAGCTGTATTTTTCGGAGATTTAAAGCGCTTATTACCTTTTCCACCCCGGCCACCTTTGGCTGCAATAAATTCTTGCCCAGGGGCAATTAAATCCGCCAATACTTTCCCTGTTTCCGAGTCTTTCACAATTGTTCCAACAGGAACTCTAAGAACAAGTTCCTTTGCATTTTTTCCATGCATAGATGAACCTTTCCCATGTTCACCACGATCAGCTTTATAATGAGCTTGATATCTAAAATCAACTAATGTCCGTAAACCCGAGTCTGCCCTTAGAATTATATCTCCACCTTTGCCTCCATCACCACCTGCAGGACCACCAAAGGGAACAAATTTTTCTCTCCTGAAGGCAGAACAACCATTTCCCCCATCACCGGCTTTAACATTTATTTTTGTATAATCATAAAACATTGGTATAACCTCCTTCCTAAATTAATAAACAAGAAAAAAACCTGGCATTTCAGCCAGGTCCTTATTATGCAGAGTAAACGCTTACCATTTTTCTCTTTTTATCCATTCTTTCGAACTTAACTACACCAGTAACCAGTGCAAATAAAGTATCATCTCCACCAATACCCACGTTATTACCTGGGTGAAGCTTCGTGCCTCTTTGGCGAACAAGAATATTGCCTGCTAATACACTCTGACCATCTGAACGTTTTACTCCAAGTCTTTTGGCAGCTGAATCACGACCGTTCTTTGAGCTACCTACACCTTTTTTAGATGCGAATAACTGTAAATTAATTTTTAGCATGCCATCCACCTCCTTTTTTTACTGTAACATGCCCGGCATAAGCCTGAGCAATGGAATCTATGCCAATCTCAATAGTTTTCAAAATTAAATTTGATTTTTCATAATCTTCTTTATTTCCGTCAATAATTTCAAATTTCAGGTAACCTTTAGATTCGTCAATTTCAAGTCGGATTTTTTCTTCCCCAATATGAAAGGACAAAGAATTATATCCTGTTGTTGCCAATGCAGAAACACCTGCACAAACAATATCTTTCCCATACTCATCAAAAAAAGCATGGCCGGAAACTTCCAAACCTGAATAATCTGAATCCTTAAACAAGAACCTGGCTTTAATCATTTATTAGCCTACAATTTTTTCAATAATAATGCTTGTAAATGGCTGACGGTGACCTTGCTTTTTACGGTAGTTCTTTTTAGCTTTGTACTTATAAACGATAATCTTTCTTGCCTTACCGTGATTTTGCACTTTAGCCTGAATCTTTGCTTCTTGAACATATGGAGCACCAACCTTGATGCCTTGTCCATTAGAAACCATTAATACTTTATCAAGCTCAATAACATCACCAATTTCAGCGTTTAATAACTCAACGTTGATGCTGTCACCTTCTTGAACTTTGTATTGTTTTCCACCTGTTTCAATAATAGCGTACATGTCTGCACCTCCAATTCGAAAGACTCGCCTCTTAAGGTACTGTAAAAACAGTTTTGGAACCTTTTCCGCGCGGTTTTAACGTCACACAGCGAGACCACTATAGACTATAATATATTACATCATACCTTATATAAAGTCAAAAAATTATCTTAATCAGATCGTGTCAATTAATTATGGGTTTTAAAAGAATAAAAAACCCCTTGTATGTATTACGTGCTAAATCGCACTCGCTATCCTTTTAAACAATTCTCTTTTCCAAGTTCTCTTGCCAGTTAAAACTACTGGCACATTGCCGAATTTCTCATCTGATATTAGGTTCGTAGCTTTTTTTATAACACGGCTTTCTAATTTTATGATTCTTGTTTCTGTTTTTCTTGCTTCTTTCTTTTACTAAATCATATACATTACCTGAATTAGCCTTAAAAGCCCTCAGACGTGACATTTGATCAACACCTTCTCTGCACCAGCTTAGAGGCCTTGAATTTAATCTTGTAGATAATATATAACTAATATGGCCTTCTGTGCTACAGCCTATATAATCCGGGTCATATTGATTCATTATACCTTCCCAATTATTTAACACATAACTTCTAGCATCTTTTATTGCTTCTATTTTTTGTTTCTGATTCTGTTTCTTCAATTATTGCTTTGAATAAATCTTTTACGAAATCTTTCCTTTTCGTATTTATGTAATACCACATCATTTGGTGTGTGCCTTTCATATGAGCAGTTGCCTTCTTTATATATTTCGACAAATAGTATCTATCTAAAACATAGATACTATCTTTAATCCATTCTTTGCCTTGTTTTATCCAGTTGGCTCCATCTCCTGATAAATATATCTTTTCAATAGTTTCTTCTTCATAGTTGCTATCAATATAATCAGCTACTTCAAGCCATAAATCAGCACTATCTTGGTAGAGACCACTAAAGTATCTGGGATTTATTAATTCATATCTATCTTTACTTACCTTTCACTTACCTTCGTGAATATAAATTAATCTAGGTTCGGCACATGTTCCTCTTTGAAGTGAAACATGATCTTCATCAGCTTCGATGTACAAAACCTTAGCTTGAGAATCAGTTTTTTCACTGGTGCTGCATGATTAGAAATATCTTTAAGCTTTCTAATAGAATTCATTACTGTTTGACCAGTAAGATACACATTCTTCGATATTTTTTCGCTACTTTTTCTGTATGGTATCTCTATTGCTTCTTCTATTAACATTGATTCTAGCAATATATCCATTCTGTCATTTGCTTCAATACCAACAGCTTCATCAGATAAGTATTTATATTCACCGGTAATTTTATAAACATAATACGTTCTTTTATAGGTTACTTCACCAAATATCGTCGCCAAACTTTTCTTCGACTTTGTTTCCTTTATTTTCCAGTCTCTTTTTCTTGCACAATCTTTTTTAACTAAAATATCTACAGTTTCAAGTACTTTTTCTGTAATTGCAACCCCAACTTCATCCAGCATTTTTTTGGTTTTTAAAATGAATTCAGATATATTATTTCCCTCAATTAAAGTTGTTTCCATATTTTCTGCTATTTCTTTACTGATTTTAGTTGCAATTTCATGTATAATATTATTCATTAGAGTTTCTCCTTTTTTTTGCGATTTGGTTTAGCAATTTAATTGTAACATAAGGAGTTGCTCTAATATTTTTTGTTTTTTTACCCATAATTATTTTACACTAACTCTTAATCAGGGATGGCTTAAAATTCAGCGCATCTGCACTTACAAGCCTAAAATCAATTCCCCATTTTGAATCAGGAATTCTGCATCCAATTGAAGCATCATGAAGATGACCGTATATACATAGTTTCACATTATACTCCTCCAGCAATTCAATAAAACCGCTATATTCATGTTTCATATTTACTGGTGGATAATGGAGCATAACAATTATTTCTATATTATCTCCTTTGGGGACAGAATTTAGAGAAAGTCTAAGCCGGCTTAACTCTCTAAGATAAATTTTTTCATCCTTCTGGCTAAATCCTTTTTCTCCGGGAACTGACCACCCTCTGGTACCGCAAATATAAAGATCTTCCTTAATCTGAAAATAGTCATTTTGTATAAAATAAATACCTTCAGGAAAAAATTCCTTCATTTTTTTGCTGCTTGTCCACCAGTAATCGTGATTACCTCTGATAAATATTTTTTTACCAGGAAGCTTATTTAAATACTCAATATCCAGTTTCAATTCTTCAAGATTCATTGCCCAGGAAAAATCTCCAGGAATCAAAATTAAATCATCACCGGAAATATTTTCAATCCAGTTATCTTTAATTTTTCGGTCATGATTTTCCCAGTTTTCTCCAAAAATACCCATAGATTTTCTTAGTTTACCCTCTTCTGAAAAGGATAAATGAAAATCTCCTATTGCCCATAGCTTCATTTATAGATACCTTCTATTTTCATAATAATCATCCCTGTAATTATAATCTTCAACTATTACTATGATTATTCCCATCTTCTCTTCCATGGCTTTAATAATCTTAGCGTTATGATTAAGAAGATATCGATACATAAAGGATGAAACTTTCACAATTAGAGTTTTGTATCCATTTTCCCTTACAAGTATCTTAAGGTCTTCTTTTATATTCGAAAAAACAAGTCTCTCAGATGTAACCTTGCCCCTGCCTTCACAATTCTGGCATTTTCTTTCAAAAGCAGAAGAAAGGGCACTGCCAACTTTTTTTCTGGTCATTTCTACCAAACCAAGATGGGTTATTCCAAAAATATGGCTTTTTATTCTGTCTTTTTTTAATTCTTTGTTTAATTCTTCAACTAAATAATCTTTTTTTTCTTTATCCTGCATATCAATAAAATCGATAATAATAATCCCGCCAATATTTCTCAATCTTATTTGTCTTACTATCTCTTTAATTGCCTCAATATTTGTTTCTAAAATAGTATCCTCAAAAACATTTGTTTTTCCGATATATTTCCCGGTATTTACATCCACTAAGGTTAACGCTTCAGTTTCGTCAAAAACAATATAGCCTCCGTTTTCCAGCCATACTTTTCTTGACAAGGCATTATTAATTTGATTTTTAATATCAAAATGTGAAAAAAGATCCTTTTCCTGAACCATTTCTATTTCAAAACCTTTTCCTTCTTCTTTGCTGAAGAGGCGAAGTTTTTCATAATTTTCTTTGTTGTTAACAATAACTTTTTTCACATTATGATTCAAAATATCTCTCATTATTTTTTCAAGAACAGGTTTTTCTGTATTAATTAACTCTGGTGGATTGGACTTTTTTGCCTTCTCTGTAATTTTATTCCAGGTTTCCAATAAATTTTCCATGTCTTCTTCAAGACATTTTTTACTAATATTCTCTGCTACCGTTCGAACGATTACACCCATATCCGGAGGTTTAATTTCCTCCATTATTTCTCTGAGGTACTGAACCTTTTCCTGATCCTCAATTTTCTTGGAAATACCAAGATGATTGTTAAGAGGCATAAGCACCAGATATCTTCCTGGTAAAGTAATCTGTCGTGAAATACGGGATCCTTTCTGTCGAACAGGTTCCTTTATAACCTGTACAAGAATCTCTTCTCCTTTTTTTACATAATCTGCAATATGGTATTCTCCGTTTTCTTTAACACCATTATTCAAAATTGCTTCTTCAACATATAAGAAAGCATTTTTATTTAAACCAATATCAACAAAAGCAGATTGCATTCCTGGAAGTACATTTTCCACTCTGCCCAGATAAATATTTCCTGAATACCCTTCTTTAATGGATTCTCCAAAGAATAATTCTGTAAGCTTACCCTCTTCCAAAACAGCAATCTGTACTTCTTCTTCACCTGCCTGAATAATTAATTCTTGTCTCATAACTACCCCACATTTGTCAGGACACCCATCAAATCAAGGTATTCACTACCCTTTTTGATATATAATCCCTTTCTTTTAATACTCACTTTTTCAATAGATATTCCTTCCATAGAAAAAATATTTATTAATTCCTGAGCCTTTAAATTTTCTTTATTTCCATGAGCAATATACACCTCTAAAATGCATTTCCCATCCTTTGCTTCATTCACTAGTATATCGAATATAAATGGTCTGATGTCTGCTTCTTTAGTTTTTTTCTTGCTGGTTTTTAATATAAGAATTTCTTTTTCTGCCAGAATATCCATGGCTTTCTTTTTTAGCGGCGTACAATTTGAATCAGTAAATTCCAGAACATAAATTGCACTGTTTATTATGCTTGACATAGATTTATGATTTCCCTTAACTTCCTTGACTTCCAAAGCCTCAATTGCCTGGGGGCA
Organism: Peptococcia bacterium; assembly: GCA_965228015.1. Taxonomy (GTDB): domain Bacteria; phylum Bacillota; class Peptococcia; order Peptococcales; family SKKY01; genus SKKY01. Next base: position 1,784,383 of record OZ245787.1, on the reverse strand, counting down.
AATTTATTAAAAATTTTAATAAATTCTTCTTCAGTTATTTCTTCTTTTAAAACAACTTCAAAAAACTCTCCATCCCCAGTATGACCTACTGACAAGGGCATTGCAAAAGATAGTCTGGGATGAGGATTAAAACCCTCAGAAAGCATAACCGGCAGATCTGCTCTCCTTAAAATTTTCATAATAGTTCTTGTTAAATCCAGATGACCAAGAAAACGTCCCTCTTCTGTTACCTTATATTTAACTCTTAATTTCAATTTTCCGGTCCCCCTTGTAATCGATTTTTACAGGAAGATTCTGGCATACACTACAAACACTGCATAAAGTAAGTCTGCAGTCCCCCGTTAATTCCCCTCTTGAAGCTTTTTCATATTCACTCTTTAAAAATGATTTTCTCACTCCAGGATTAATAATATCCCATGAAAACTTTTCATCTGCAGATCTTTCTCTGAAATTATATTTTTCAAATGAAATTCCCTCTTCAGAAAATGCTTCCAGCCATTTTTCAAAATTAAAAAAATGACGCCAGCTGTCAAGTCTACATCCCTTATTAAAAGCGTTTAACAGGGCTTTGCCAACCTTTCTATCTCCCCAGGCAAAAATTCCTTCAATCAAACCCAGTTCTCCGTCATGATAATTAAATACAATTCTTTTACTCCTGATATTCTTTTTAATTAGTATTTGCTTTTCTCTAATTATTTCCGGAGTATCCTGAGGAACCCATTGAAAGGGAGTATGCGCCTTAGGTACAAAGGCTGCAACGGAAATTGTAACTTTCGGTTTGTGATGACTTTCTTTGTAGGTTTTATCTCCTTCTGCAAGAACTTTTTGGGCAAGATCAACTATACCCAATACATCTTCTTCAGTCTCCCAGGGAAGACCAATCATAAAATAAAGCTTTATATTTTGCCATCCTTCGAAAAATGCTGCTCTGGCAACTTCAAGTATCCCTTCCTCCGTTACTCCCTTGTTAATTATGTCTCTCATTCTTTGTGTCCCAGCTTCAGGAGCAAAGGTAAGGGTACTCTTACGTACTCGGCTTACTTCTTTTGCGATATTTACAGAAAAATTATCTACCCTCAAAGAAGGTAAAGAAACACCTATTCCTTTCTCACTATATTCATCAGCAGTTTCTCTTATAAGTCCTTCAATTCCACTGTAGTCACTTATACTAAGGGATGTAAAGGATACTTCATCATAACCTGTATTTTTAATAATTTCCTTTACCTGATCTAAAAGAACTTCCTTGCTTCTCTCCCTTACAGGGCGATAAACAATTCCCGCATGACAAAAGCGGCACCCTCTGTTACAGCCTCTCAAAACTTCAACCATTGCTCTGTCATGAACCGTCTCAATATATGGAACAATAGGTTACAAAAAGGACTGAGCCTGATCAAGATCATCCACAGTCCTTTTTGTAACCGGGCAGGGTGCATTTTGCACAACAGGATAAATTATACCCAAATCACCTGCATCATAAAACACAGGTATATAAAGTCCCTGTATTTTCAGCAATTCTTTTAATAAACTTTCTTTTTCAATCTGACCATTATTTAAATCTTTATTCTTTTTAACCTCTTCCAGAAGTTCCAGAATAATCTCTTCACCATCACCAATTATAAAAACATCAACAAAATCAGCCAGAGGTTCAGAATTATAAACGCAAGGTCCTCCAGCTATTATTAAAGGATTATCATTAGTCCTGTCTTTTGATAATAAGGGAGTTTTTCCCAAGTCCAAAATGTTCGAAATATTAGTAAAGGTCATCTCACACTGCAATGTAAAACCAATTACATCAAAATCATTAATTGCTTTTTATTTTCCAGACTAAATATGCTAATATCGTTTTTCCTCAGTTCTTCTTCCATATCAACCCAAGGGGGTGCGGACGTTTTTTGGACCTAAGCAATTAAATCTAAGCTTTTTCTATAAGTCAATGGACTCATTCCCCCAAAGGAAATTTTAATTCTTTTTTCTGCATACCACCTTAAATATTCATCTAATATTTCAATAAATTGTTTTATTGTGACTTCTTTCCATGAATATCCATAAAACATTTCGTTTTTTTACTCTGCCAAAGAAACCCTCGCATGCAGAATTATCTGGAGAATAACCTTTCTTTGACATAGAACGAACAAGATGAGCTTTTTTCATTCTCTCAATCCAGCCAGGCCAACGATAGTGTGCTCCACGATCTGTATGTACTATAGGTCTTTCATTTTTATTTAAAGTGCTGATGGCTTTGTCTAACATTGTATTTACCAATGTGGCATCAGGAGAGGTTCCAATACTCCAACTGACTGGCAGCCCATCAAAGCAGTCAATAATTGGAGAAAGATATATTTTCCCGGCAGGAATATGGAACTCGGTTAGATCTGTTAGCCACTTCTGGTTTGGTTTATCAGCATGAAAATTGTGTTTCAACAAATTTGGCATTACAGGGCTTATCTCACCTTTATATGAGTTGTATTTCTTTTTCTTAATGCCTGGTATTGAAAGTTTCTCTTCTTTCATAATTCTTCTAACAATTTTTTCTGAAATAATTATACCGGTTTTCTTTATAACTGAATGAATTCTTCGATAACCATAACGTTTTGAAGATTCAATAAAAACTTCTTTAATTTTATTACGTAAACTGGAATATTTATCTTCTTTACTTAATACAAAATCCTGATAAAAATAGCTACTTTTTGCCATGTTAAGAATTATCAATAAATCTTTTAAAAAAATTCTCTCTTAGGGCATTAATCGCCATGGCTTTTTCACTATTAGAAAGTGTTTTTATGCTAATGCCCTTATCTTTTTTTATTATTTCTGCTGCTTTTTCCAAAATATCTCTTTCTAACTGAAGATGATATATATCCTTTTTTAATTCTTCCACTTGTTTTAAAAGAACATCTTTTTCTTTTAATAATAATTTTGCTTGATCATCACTAATATTAGTTTTCACTTTTGGGGATACTTTATCTTTTTTTGGCATTGTCCTATTCCACCCTTTTTTTAGAAGCTGATTTTTCCAACTATAAAGCCTCTCACAGGTAATGCCAATTTCATTCGCTACTTCTCTGGCCGATTTTTCCCGTGAGCATAAAGCTATAACTGCTGCTTCTTTTTGTTCACGAGTATATTTTATCAATGCGTTACCTGAGCGACAATATTTCTTTTGTTCAGGCGCCAATTCTAGTATCCATTTATCAAGAGTAGGTCTGCTTGGATATCCAAGAATTCTTGTAGTGCGTCGTACACATTTTCCGTGTTCTAAATAATGATTAACAGCTCTGTATTTTTCTTCTTCAGAAAATTTTGCTTTTCTTTCACATTCTTTAATTAAGTCACCATTACTTAAATATTGTTTGTACCACGCCGTTAGGGATTTTCTATCTAGGTATCCTAACTCCCGCATTACTTGTGCATAACATTTGTCATATTTAATTAATAATTTTACAGCTTTAATTTTTTCTTCGTAGGAATACATATGGACATCCTCCTGTATTTTTAGTCCAGGTTTTTGTCCGCACCCCCAAGGTGTAAAAACTCTTTACATTAACATATCTTGATGCTGATTAACTATATTATATATAATCTTCAAACCAAGATAACTCATCCCTACTTCATATAAATCTGGGAATGCAAAGAGAGGCTTTACACCTGTTTTTTCCCAGTCTTTTTTTACAGAATTATACTCGATCGTGTCAATTAATTATGGGTTTTAAAAGAATAAAAAAACCCCTTGTATGTATTACGTGCTAAATCGCACTCGCTATCCTTTTAAATAATTCTCTTTTCCAAGTTCTCTTACCAGTTAAAACTACTGGCACATTACCGAATTTCTCATCTGATATTAGGTTCGTAGCTTTTTTTATAACACGGCTTTCTAATTTTATGATTCTTGTTTCTGTTTTTCTTGCTTCTTTCTTTTACTAAATCATATACATTACCTGAATTAGCCTTAAAAGCCCTCAGACGTGACATTTGATCAACACCTTCTCTGCACCAGCTTAGAGGCCTTGAACTTAATCTTGCAGATAATATATGACTAATATGGCCTTCTGCGCTACAACCTATATAATCCGGGTCATATTGATTCATTATACCTTCCCAATTATTTAACACATAACTTCTAGCATCTTTTATTGCTTCTATTTTTGTTTCTGATTCTGTTTCTTCAATTATTGCTTTGAATAAATCTTTTACGAAATCTTTCCTTTTCGTATTTATGTAATACCACATCATTTGGTGTGTGCCTTTCATATGAGCAGTTGCCTTCTTTATATATTTCGACAAATGATATATATCTAAAACATAGATACTATCTTTAATCCATTCTTTGCCTTGTTTTATCCAGTTGGCTCCATCTCCTGATAAATATATCTTTTCGATAGTTTCTTCTTCATAGTTGCTATCAATATAATCAGCTACTTCAAGCCATAAATCAGCACTATCTCGGTAGAGACCACTAAAGTATCTGGGATTTATTAATTCATATCTATCTTTACTTACCTTTCACTTACCTTCGTGAACATAAATTAATCTAGGTTCGGCACATGTTCCTCTTTGAAGTGAAACATGATCTTCATCAGCTTCGATGTACAAAATCTTAGCTTGAGAATCAGTTTTTTCACTGGTGCTGCATGATTAGAAATATCTTTAAGCTTTCTAATAGAATTCATTACTGTTTGACCAGTAAGATACACATTCTTCGATATTTTTTCGCTACTTTTTCTGTATGGTGTCTCTATTGCTTCTTCTATTAACATTGATTCTAGCAATATATCCATTCTGTCATTTGCTTCAATACCAACAGCTTCATCAGATAAGTATTTATATTCACCGGTAATTTTATAAACATAATACGTTCTTTTATAGGTTACTTCACCAAATATCGTCGCCAAACTTTTCTTCGACTTTGTTTCCTTTATTTTCCAGTCTCTTTTTCTTGCACAATCTTTTTTAACTAAAATATCTACAGTTTCAAGTGCTTTTTCCGTAATTGCAACCCCAACTTCATCCAGCATTTTTTTGGTTTTTAAAATGAATTCAGATATATTATTTCCCTCAATTAAAGTTGTTTCCATATTTTCTGCTATTTCTTTACCGATTTTAGTTGCAATTTCATGTATAATATTACTCATTAGAGTTTCTCCTTTTTTTGCGATTTGGTTTAGCGATTTAATTGTAACATAAGGAGTTGCTCTAATATTTTTTGTTTTTTTACCCATAATTATTTTACACTAACGAGGGAATTTCTGCAATGAAGAACAAAAAATTTCTTTTTAATAACTTAATATTATTTACTTCAACCCTATGTTTATTTCTCTTAATATCAGTTTCAGCTTTCTCTCAGGTAAGCCCTAGGCTCATTATAGACGGGAAAATAATAAATTCTTCTCCAGGACCTGTAATAGAAAACGGCCGTACCCTGGTTCCCATAAGAATTATTTCAGAAGAGCTTGGAGCAGATGTAACCTGGGACGAAGTTAATCGTACAGTGCTAATAGAACAAGGTGAAAAATCCGTTGTACTAAAAGTTGACAGTCTGATTTTTGAAATTGGTAAAGGAAGCAAAAACTTCGATACTTCAGATATACCTGCAAAAATAATTAGTGATAGAACTTTTGTTCCTCTAAGACTTGTTAGCAATGTTCTTGGCACAGAGATCAGCTGGGAAGATTCTTCCAAAACCGTAACTATAAATTCATCCCCTCGTGTACCATATAGTAAGTATTCAGATTTATCCGTTAATATTTCCTCAGGTGAGGATGTACAAGGTCAAAACTTTTTATCTTTAACTGCAACTAAAGGTTTTCCTTCAAATGCTGCAGAAGTCAGATATTATTTATTAGACAGCACAACAAGAAAAGGAACAGTGGTTGCAAGAGGACAAGGCCCTGGAGGAAGCTACTCCTGGCTTCCAGAGACAGATAAACAGGGGAATAAAATTATCTTTGCTGTCCTTTATGACATTAATGGCAATTTTATTAAAGGCGCTGCTGCTTCAGTGAATGTTAATATAAATCCTAAAATTACTATTAAATCTCCTGGTAACGGAGTCATTATTACCGAAACTCCCTTAAGTCTCAGTGTTAACTTGAACTTTGCTCCAAAATATATTAAATACGAAATGACATACCTGGACAAAGATAAAAAATAACCACTGGTGAGGCAGATCCTTACGGACCATATACTTGGTCTTTTATGAATGAAGACAATGGTTCAATATCTCTTAAAGCTGTCGCTTATGACAACAATAATAATGCTTTTGAAAGTTCCCCGATAAATATTCAGCTTGCTTTAGATAAAAAACTATCATTATCTGGGGTAAAAAACGGGGGAACAATTCAAAATCCCGTAACTTTATCTGCAAACAGAAATTTTTAGGTCAGTGAAACTAATTATGTAACGAGAGATCCTTTAACACAAAAGGAAACTATACTTTTCTCAACGGGATACGGATCATTTAAGTGGTTCCCAAAGCCAGAGGATAGCGGAAACAAAGAAATCTATGTAAGAGTAAAGGACACCCGCCTTACTCCTCACACAAGCGAGCCTGTATATGCTACTGTTATCGGAACACCAAAAATTCATTTGGAAGGAATTGGTCCAAATCAAGTTTTAACAGGGACTCAGAAACTTAAAGTTGAAGGTAATACCGATGTTACTGATTTAAAAATAGTACTTGAAAATCCCTCTAATCCTTCAAAAAAAGTTATCTTATCTGGATTCGAAAAATCTCAGGAATTATCCTGGACTCCAGAATCCCAAGATGAAGGAAACAGAATAATCTTCGCGGAGGGACAATATCAAGGACAAAAATTAGTTAGTGAAAAGATAAATTTCAAAGTTTATCTGGGAACAATCTATACTGCAAAACCTGTTATTGAAAAAAGCAATTTTCAAAGTTTTGCTTCTGAAATGGCATTAAGTTCTGCACAAAAAACAGGGATGTCTGCCGCACTTCAAACTGCACAGGCAATTTTAGAAACTGGCTGGGGACAAAGTGTTCCTATAGATAAATACTCTGGAAAATTTTCTTATAACTTGTTCGAAATAAAAGGAACCGGACCTTCCGGGTCAGTTACCTCAAATACCTGGGAAGAATATAATGGAACTGTGTTCCGCATAGATGCTGCTTTTAGGGCTTACAGTAATGCAAATTAAAGCTGGGATGACCACAAAAACTTATTATTAAAGCTCAGCGTTACTCAATATTCAGAGATGTAATGCACAACAGTACCCAGGGAGCCTGGGCATTAAGAAGAGCCGGTTATGCAACCGACTCTCAGTATCCAATAAAGCTTATTAATATAATTAACGCTTATAATCTGCAATTACTTGATGAAAAATCTTTTTAAGAATCAATTTGAAGTTATTTTCATAAGTTCCTCTTTAACCAGAGGGGCTTCATCATTATCCGCAAGTATAACAAGACAATCTCCAGAATAAATTTCAAAATTACCGTCAGGAATCAATTCTTCTTCCCCTCTTCTTATACTTACAATCAAAAATCTTTCCGGCCATTTTATTCCTTTAATTTTTTTACCTTCAACTTCAGATCCCCCCATCACAGGAATTTCTAAAATTGATTTACCACTGCTTCTCTTTTTTCTTTTACTTGGAGTTTTTTACTGTTTTCAAATAACTTCTCCAGCAAAGTTTCATAAACAGCCTTAGAGCCAATAACATCAGCAACTATATATGAAGTTAAGCAAATTGTAATGAGTGCTAAAAGATGATTAAAGATCCCAGTCATTTCCATTATCAAAATCGTACCTGTTATTGGAGCTTTGACTACTGCAGTGAAGAACGCCGCCATAGCAAGGGTCATAAAATTCAATACAAAATTTCCCTGAATCATACCAAATCCGTAAAATACTTCCCCAACCCCTTTGCCTGCTAAAGCTCCTAACACAAGCATTGAAAGAAAGATTCTCCCTAGAACCCCGGCTCCATAAGATATACCTGTAAATATTATTTTTACTATAAACAAAAAGAAAATAAATCCCGCCGCCAGATGTCCGGTACTTAATTCATCAATAAGATGGTGACCGCCCCCTAAAACCTCAGAAAGAGTAAAGCCAAGGAATCCAGATACCAGCAAAGGCAGTACAGGCTTATAAATATCGCTTATAGATTTATTTTCACTATAATTAGATTGAACAAATAATATAACCCAATTAAAAATTTTACCTAAAAATCCTATTATTATTCCTAGAAAAATCACGTATATATAAGAAGAAAGGGGAAGAACCTCCATATCCTCAAATTGAAAAATCGGTCCTAATCCAAAAAAATATCTTGAAACAAAATCTCCGGTAACAGATGCTGCCATTGCGGACATTAATAAAACAGGAGATATATATTTATGCAATTCTTCTAAAGCAAATATCACCCCTGCCAGAGGAGCATTAAAAGCAGAAGCCAAACCTGCACTTGCCCCTGCGGTAACCAAGAATTTTTCTTCAACAGGAAGTCTCTTATTCAGCCTGCTAAATCCAAGCCCTGTTTCAGCGCCAATCTGAACTGAAGGGCCCTCTCTGCCAAGAGATAACCCAAATCCCAGGGCTATCACTCCGCCTATAAATTTTGCAATTATATCTTTAAATCAGTCCAGTTTAATCTGATGGATTAAAAATCCTTTTATCTGAGTGATTCCACTTCCTTTAGACATAGGAGCTATTTTTACAATATATCCTAAAAATAAACCTACAACCCCAAGAAATAGAAACCAGCCTAATATAAAAATTAAAGATTCATTCTTTAGAAAATTATAATTTTTTTCCCTGGATTAATCTCCCACACTAATTGCTATCCTGTAGAATACTATTATTAAACCTGTTATGAAGCCTATTATAATCCCTTGTAATACTAATTTTAAATTAAAAGAGTACCAGTCTTTTAATAATCCTGATGTGCCTTTTTCTCTCATTCTTCATACCCCTATCCTGAACTGTTCTATATTTTAGCACTCTTCAGGCATAAAAAAAGGTCCCCTCTGCTAAATTAGCAGTTTGGGTACCTTTGGGAAAAATTAATCACTAATTGCCTTGCTTTTAACCGTAACATCTATTGGAGGAAGATCAATATAAAACTCACTGTAAGCAGACATTGCATGTTCTTCCATGTCTAGTCCATTTAACTCTTCGTGCTCAGGAACTCTGATTCCAATAGTTGCTTTAATTGCTGTTGCTAAAATAAAGCCAATAACTACACACCAGAGGAAAGTTGCTCCTATTCCAATTGACTGAGCTAATAACAAACTAGCTCAACCTCCGTAGGCAAGCCCACCTTCAAGAGCGAAAATTCCAACTGCGAAAGTACCAAAAGCTCCACAAACACCATGTACAGAAATCGCTCCAACAGGATCATCAATTCTAATTACTCTGTCAAATAATTGTACTGCCATTACAAGAATAACACCAGCAAATAAACCAGTAATTATTGAACCTACAGGTGACATAACATCTGCCTCAGCAGTTATTGCAACTAGTCCAGCCAAAGCACCGTTTAAAGTAAAGGTTATATCTGGCTTACCAAATTTTAACCATGAGTATACCATGGAACTGATTGTACCTGCAGCAGCAGAAAGCAATGTGTTCGTTGCAATAACTGTAATTGCTGATGAGGCCATTCCAGATAAAGTACTACCTGGGTTAAAGCCGAACCAGCCAAACCAAAAAATTAATACTCCAAGTGCTCCAAGCGGAATATTGTGACCAGGAATAACATTTATTTCCCCTTTAGGTCCATATTTCCCAATTCTTGCTCCCAAAACATAAGCTATAATTAATGCAGACCAACCACCTACTGAATGTACTATAGTTGAGCCAGCTAAATCACGGAAACCAAGCTCAGATAACCAACCTCCACCCCAAACCCAGTGTGTAGCTACAGGGTAGGTAAGAGCTGTTGTTACTATTGCAATTATTAAATAGGCCTGAAACTTAATTCTCTCCGCCACTGCTCCAGAAATTATAGTAGCTGCTGTTGCAGCAAATACTGCCTGAAAAAAGAAGGCTCCCGACAAATAAATTCTAAAATCAAAGTCTCCAAAACCTGATAATAAAAATCCAGAACTTCCTAAAAATCCTTTAATACTATCTCCATAAGCGATACCAAATCCTATAAGGAAAAAACAAAGTACACCAAGAGCTACCGTAACCATATTTTTCATTAATATGTTAATTGTATTCTTGGATCTGGTAAAACCAATCTCTACCAAAGAAAAACCTGCGTGCATAAAAAACACCATAAAACCTGCAACCATAATCCATATTGTATCTATAGCCAGTGTAACTGCACTGAAAGTTTCTTCAATCTCAACAGCTTCCAGAGCAAATCCATTTATTCCTGAAATCATAAATAAGACCAGTAATATTAATAATTTTTTCATTATCTTCTCCCTCTCCCTTATTAATTTATTTATAAAGCGTCCCTGTCTTTTTCACCGGTTCTGATTCTCACAGCTCCGGAAATATCCTGAATAAAAATCTTTCCATCTCCAACTTTTCCAGTTTTTGAATTTTCGATTATTATTGCTATCACATCTTCAACCTGCTCAGCTTTACAACTATTTCCAATTTTATTTTTGGCAATAAATTTATGTGTATAGGATTGCCTCTGTAAAATTCCGTCTGACCCTTCCGTAAACCACATCCAACAACTTGAGTTATTGTAATCCCGCTAATTCCAAAATCAGAAAGAGCTGTTTTAACTCCTTCAAGCCTGGAAGGACGAATTGCTGCTTCAATTTTTTTCATATTGCTCAACTTCCAATTTTTAATTTTCAATTTTCTTTTTCTTATTGAACTTAAGGGTCATGGAATGGAAAGGATTAATGGGGGATCCTGAAACTAAAATCCATGACCCTTAACATTCAGATTGCTTTAATAAAAAAAGCGCCCAGGAAAAACATATCGAGAATTCGATACATTTTCTCTGGGCGCCTTTGCCCGGCTTATAAGGATAATTCTTTGATTATTTTTTCAGATACAACTTTCAGACTTTTGCCAGTTTTCATGCTAATTCTTTGAATTAGTTTATGAGCTTCCGGCTCTGAAATTTGTCTTTGTTTAATCAATAGTTCCTTAGCTATATTTATTTTTTTCTTTTCTGCAAGAACTTCATTAACTTCAAGGAGCTTTTTTCCAACTCTAATATTTTTTATAACTTTGAATCATCATCCTTACAACTACTCTAAGAGTTTCAAAATTCAAGGGAGTAGTAATATATGTTGCACCCCAGGAATCTCTTTCTGTAATCTCTTCAACGGGTTTAACTAACCTCTTATTTGAAATAATAAAAATTAGCGGTCCCATTTTTTCTCTGGTCAGAACCTTGGACACCCTTACACCGTTTGTCCCGTATTCTGAAGGGTCAAAGATTACTAATGAATTCTTTAATGAATGTGTTAGTCTCAAAAGATTTTCCAGATCATCTGTTTCTATAATCTGAGTAAAACCCATTTGCTTTAATCCAGCTTTAACATTTTGGAAAAGCAAATTTTTCTTCATACAGATAATTGCTGATTCCCCCATAAACAGCACCACACTTCCGGAATAAAAAAGTCCTCGGAAACATATAAAATTTTCCAAAGACCCCATTGTCCATAAATCTATTCAACTTTGTTATATTGAAATTATATTATCTGCTGCTTTCAAAGTCAATCAATGAGCAAATTGTATACACTATTATAGAATTATGCACCCTGACTGTATTTTTTATATTTATTCTGTTTGTCTCTTTCATTCTTAGTAAGATATATTTTTCTAAGACGGAAGATTTTTGGAGTAATTTCAAGATACTCATCTTCCGCAAGATAAGTAAGGGCCTGCTCAAGGCTTAGAGCTTTCTTTCCTTTTAATTTAATAGCATCGTCTTTACCAGAAGAACGTACATTAGTTTGCTGTTTTTGTTTACATACGTTTAACGTTAAATCTTCATCTTTTTTATTTTCTCCAATTATCATTCCCTCGTATACATCAGTTCCCGGATCTACAAAAAGTGTTCCTCTTTCTTCAGCGGACTGCAATGCATAACCAGTAGTTGTTCCAGTTTCCCAGGAAACTAAAACTCCATTTTTACGGTCTGATATTTCTCCAGACATAGGTCTGTAATCAACAAAGGAGTGATTTAAAATTCCATAACCTCTTGTTTCAGTAAGGAAATCTGTTCTTAAACCAATAACACCTCTGGAAGGAATCTCATATTTTATTTTTACGTTTCCACCAATATTAGCCATGTCGATCATATCTGCTTTTTTTCTGCTTAAAAGATCCATTACAGCCCCCAAGCGTTCTTCGGGAGTTTCTACAAAAAGAAGCTCATAAGGTTCCATTTTTTTACCATCAATTTCTTTTACAATAATTTGTGGTCTGGATACCTGAAATTCGATACCTTCACGACGTAACTTCTCAATAATAACAGCAAGGTGAAGTTCTCCTCTGCCCGCAACAGAAAAAACTTCTGCTTTATCAGTTTTTTCAATTCTTAAGGAAACATCTGTATGCATCTCTTTCATTAACCTTACTTCAAGCTTTCTGGCAGTAAATGGATCTCCATCCTTACCGGCAAAAGGTGAATCATTAACTAAGAAGTTCATTTGCAATGTAGGCTCTTCTATAATTACTCTGTCCAGTGGTGCAACTTTCCCTACTTCACAAAGAGTATCTCCAACACTAATTTCCCCAACACCTGCAATGGCAACAATTTGCCCTGCTTCTGCTTCTTCAACTTCAATTCTTTTTAAACCGGAAAAAGCATACAATTTTGTAATTTTTTGTCTGTCTGTTTTTCCATCATTTTTTGCAATTTCCACAGGCATATTAAGTTTAATCTTACCATTTCTAACTACACCTATTCCAATTTTCCCAAGGAAATCACTGTAGTCCAGCAGGGTAATCTGAAGCTGAAGATCGTTTTCTGCCTCTCCTGCAGGGGCTGAGATATGATTAATAATTTCTTTAAACAATGGTTCTAGGTCTATTCCAAGATCATCTGGTGTTGTTGAAGCAATTCCCTGAATACCAGAAGCATAAAGAACCGGAAAATCCAATTGATCTTCGTGAGCGCCAAGGTCGATAAATAAATCTATTACCTCGTCAATTACTTCTGCTGGCCTAATAAAATCTCTATCCATTTTGTTAATTACTACAATTGGTTTTAAATTTTCTTCAAGAGCTTTTTTAAGAACAAATTTAGTTTGAGGCATGCAGCCTTCATAGGCATCAATTACAAGCAATACCCCATCAACCATTTTCATTATACGCTCTACTTCTCCGCCAAAATCAGCATGTCCTGGTGTATCTATAATATTTATTCTGTAATCGCCGTAATCAACGGCAGTATTTTTTGCTAAAATTGTAATTCCTTTTTCTCTTTCAAGATCGTTGCTGTCCATAACTCTCTCAACGACTTTCTCATTGCTGCGAAAATTACCAGTTTGCATCAGCATTTTGTCAACAAAGGTAGTCTTACCATGATCAACGTGAGCAATTATGGCGATGTTTCTAATTAGTTCCTTTTTCAAATATATTCCTCCCATAAAAAATAGAGCCTTTTTGGCTCTACAACTATCACAAAGTTTTTAATTATAAAGACAAATCAGCTATTGTGCAATATTTATTTAATTAAATTTATATTAATTTCTCGATAACTTTTCCAATTTTTTCTAAATTTCTACCAATATAGTCTTCAACTTTACCTTGGTTTGCTAATTCTATAAAATCAGGATCTATTTCCAAAGATGTAATTAACTCTAAATTGCATTCCTGGGACATCTTTTTCGCATAACTTTCTCCAAAAGGCCTGATATCCTGACTACATCCAGGGCAGGATATATAAGACATATTCTCAACAACTCCTAATACCGGAACCTCTATTTTATCCATCATTTTTACAGCCTTTTTCACAACCATATTTGTTACATCTTGAGGTCCTGTAACCATAATAACCTCGTCAACAGGGATACTTTGCATTACTGTTAAAGGAATATCTCCGGTTCCGGGTGGCAGATCAATTAATAAGAAATCAAGATGAGCCCAAATTACTTCTTCCCAAAATTGCTTTATGACCCCAGAAAGAATAGGACCTCTCCACAAAACTGGATCTTCCTTATTCTCGAGTAAAAGATTTATTGACATAATTGTAATGCCATCTCTGCTCTTTACTGGCAAAACCCCCAGCTCCATTTTTTCCGGAACAGCATCTACACCAAACAATCTTGGTATGCTGGGCCCCGTTAAATCCGCGTCCAAAATTCCGACTTTGTACCCATTTTTTTTTAATGCCACTGCAATTAGTGCGGTTATTGATGATTTCCCTACACCACCTTTGCCACTAGCGATTCCAATTACTTTGTTAATATTATTAGTTATTCCGTTGCCAATTTTATCCTCCGGGATGTCCATTCTTTTTTTCTTTCCATGATCATGTCCCACGAAAACACCTTCTTCTCATAATTATTAATTATTTAATTTTAGTACAAAATTTAATAAAAAAAGGCCCACTTTAAAGTGGGCGAGTTGACTAACTAATACCAAAAAATTTAAATTATAGTCCTAAAACGTGGAACATTAAAGGAAGTGCAGCTAATCCTATTGCAATATTAACTGCACCAGCAAGTTTACTTAACATTGGGCTTGGCTTATACCAAGCAAATGGAAGAATAATTGTAAGAACATTAATTAATAATAGCGTAATACCTAAAGCACCAAAGTTTCCATTTACCATGATGTGTTTGTATGCAAATACAGCTGTCATGAAGAAAATGCCTAGGAAAAAATGGGCATATACTTTTTTATCGCCAGGATTGTAAAAGTGCATAGCCACAACCACCCAGAATAATCCGTATGTAGCAAAAATTGTACCTGAAAAAATTCTAGCTTCTGGTGCAATACCCATATCAAAGAAAAACATACAAAAAGCAGTAAATAATTGTGCAAAACCACCAAAGTATAAAGCAACATTTGCAAGACTTCTACCTAATTTAGCGTAGTCAGTATCTTTGTCAACACCGATTCCAAGCTGTTCAACACCAAATATCCAAACTGTTACGCAAAGGCCAAATACGCCAATTGCTTCTGGATTTACAACATTCACCTTAAACATCTCTCCTATTTTGTTTTAAATTTTAGTTAGTCAAAATCTTTTCTTTTTCTTTTTTTGTGTTTAAAAACCTATAAGTTTTCAAATTCAAGTTTTCAAATTCGTAATTTTTTACATAAAGTTTTTACAAACTTGATTACGATTTGATATTATACTCCTTTAATTTTGAAATGGCAAGGTATGTAATTCTAAATTTATTTTATTTATAGACAAAAAAAGGACAAGGTTTACGTTAACCTTGTCCACTTATTTATTAATATATTAGACATTAAGTTAATATTAACTGTGCTTTACCGGCTTTAGGATAAATCCAATGAAAGCTCCAACAAAACAAAGTGCTGCTGCTGTATAAAAAGCAGTCTGATAAGTTCCAGTAGAATCAAGGAAGAAACCAGCTAGCCGTGGTCCTACAATTCCTCCAACGCCCCAGGCTGAGAAAAGAACTCCGTAGTTTAAGCCAAGGTTCTTAGCACCATAAAAATCTCCCGCTGCTGAAGGATAAACTGCAAGCATAGCACCGTAACCAAAAGTTATTATACATGCACCTAATGTTAAAAGAATAAAGCTTGAGAATGTTGAGTATAGAATTAAAGCAGTTCCTTGCAATGTATAAAGCACCATCATTGTCTTAGTTCTTCCAATTTTATCAGATATTACACCTGCAGCAGGTCTTCCAAGAGCATTCGCAATAGAAGCTATCATAACAACTGCAGAAGCATTAACAAGTCCATTTGATTATTCAGAAACAATTGTTGCAAGGTGACCAATAATCACCAACCCAGCCACAGCACCAACGAAAAACATAATCCAAAGTTGCTTAAACTGAACAGTTTTAATCATCTCTTGTCATACATAATCTTTTCCTGCAGGCTTTTGAACTACACCGGGAGCAGTAGATAGAGCATCTGCAGCTGGTTTTTCTGGATTTTTAAGTGTCATACCTAAAACTACAACAACACCTAAGAATAAGAAACCTAAGCTTCTGAAAGTTCCCGCAATACCCATTGAAGCAATTAACATTTTTGTTAATGGAGCTATATATAAAGGAGCTAAACCGAATCCGCCAACAACCAATCCTGAAATTAAACCTTTTTTAGATGGAGGAAACCACTTTACAGCAACTGGAGTCGTTGCAGAATAACCAAGACCAATACCCACTCCACCAAGAACACCAAAAGTAATTGCTAGTAAAACTGATGATGTTGAAACAAAACTAGATAAAATCATACCAGAACCTATTAAAGCTCCCGCTAATACTACAACAAATCTTGGACCCATTTTATCCTGAAGTCTTCCACCAGGAATCATTAAAACAGCAAACATTATTATTGCCATTGTATATGGCAGCGAAGCCTCCGACGCAGTCCAGCCATTTATTTCTCTAAGGTTCTTTGCAAAAATACTCCACGCATAGAGAACACCAAATGACAAGTTAATACCAATACCGGCTAGTACTATAAGCCAACCTCTTTTCATTTTCTTAAATACACCTCCGTATTTTTTTCACTACTCCGATGATTATAACATCATAACTCTCCCCTTGTAAACAATTTATTAATATATTTATTACTTAATTTAGCATTTAAATAATCAATATATTAAGTACTATAAATAAGGATAAATTTAATGAAAAATACCCTATGTTAATGTTTGTTTTATATCAACATAGGGTATGATAATCTTTTTGACTATATCTTTTCCAGTATATCTAAAGCTCTTCTTAATTCTTCTTCTGTTTTCTTAAATCCTGTACCACCTTTTATATCTCTTCTTTCAACACAAGCCCTAACATCAATTGCATTATAAATATCTTCATCTATCATATCCGAAAATTCTTTAAACTCTTCTATTGTAAGATTATCAAGTTCTTTCCCATGAAGAATGCCGTAAGCTACAAGTTTCCCCGAAACTTCATGGGCATCTCTAAAAGGCAACCCTTTATATACAAGATAGTCAGCAAGATCTGTTGCGTTTGTATACCCTTTTTGAGCCGCCTGAAGCATTTTATCTTTCTTTACTCTCATGGTTTTAAGCATTGGTGCATATACCAAAAGGCATTTTTTTACAGTATCAATTGTATTAAAGAGACTTTCTTTATCCTCCTGCATATCTTTATTATAAGCAAGAGGAAGGCCCTTCATCACAGTGAGTATACCCATAAGATTACCATAAACCCGACCTGTTTTACCTCTTACTAATTCTGCCACATCGGGATTCTTCTTTTGGGGCATAATACTTGAACCAGTACTGTAAGCATCATCCAATTCAATAAATGCAGCCTCCTGACTTGACCAAAAAATTATTTCTTCGGATAATCTGCTTAAATGCATCATTAAAATTGCAGAAAAAGATGTAAATTCAATAATGAAATCCCTATCACTAACCCCATCTAGACTATTGTTAGTAATCCCAGAAAGACCCAGCTCCTTTTGCACCATTTCTCTATTTAATGGAAATGTAGTTCCCGCTATGGCACCTGAACCCAAAGGAGATACTGAAGTTCTTTTTGCAGTATCCTGGAGTCTTTGGAAGTCCCTGTAAAACATTTCAAAATACGCAAGCATATGATGCGCAAAGTTTATCGGCTGAGCTCTTTGAAGGTGAGTGTATCCAGGAAGTACTGTCCGTACATTTTCAGAAGCAACATCAGTAAGAGTTTTCATAAGATTAACAAGTAACTCACCAATTTCTTCCATTTCAGTTAATAAATATAATCTTACATCTAATGCCACCTGGTCATTACGGCTTCTTCCCGTGTGGAGCTTCTTGCCAACATCCCCAATTTTTTTTGTTAAAAGTGATTCAACATTCATGTGAATGTCTTCCGCCCCAACATCAAACTCAACTTTACCTTCAGTTATTTCCTTTAAAACTTCCTGAAGACCATTAATAATCTGATCTGCTTTAGACTCACTAATTATGTTTTGAAATCCAAGCATTCTGGCATGGGCTATACTTCCCTTAATATCCTCTCTATATAATCGCTGATCAAAGGAAATAGAAGAATGAAAATCTTCAACCAGGTGATCCGTTGTTTTGGAAAACCTTCCACCCCACATTTTTTTCATAATTACTCTCTCCCGTTCAAATTAAAAAATAAAGCTGACAAAAGTCAGCTAATATTCCTTATTTCTTAGTATTTTTTTCCATCATAGCTCTTACTTTTAAAGGAAGACCAAATAAATTTATAAAACCTTCAGCTTCCTTTTGGTTATACACATCATCTTCTTCAAAAGTTACAAATTCCTGACTATATAAGGAATATGGTGATTTTGAACCTGCAGATAAACAATTTCCTTTATATAATCTTAATTTTACAGTACCTGTAACATTTTTTTGAGTCGTATTAATAAATGCATCTAAAGATTCTTTTAATGGCGTATACCATAAACCATCATAAACCAATTGTGCATACTTAACTGCAACAAGTTGCTTATATTCCAGTGTCCCTCTGTCTAATGTTAAAGATTCCAAATCTTGGTGAGCTTTATATAAAATAGTGCCACCTGGAGTCTCATAAACACCCCTTGACTTCATACCCACAAGTCTGTTCTCAACCATGTCAACAATACCAATACCATTTCTTGCACCAATAGCATTTAATTCTTTAAGTATTTCAATTGGTCTAAGTTTTTTACCATTTACTGTTACAGGATTACCTTCAACAAACTCTATTTCTACATATTCTGCTTCATCCTGAGCATTTTCAGGGTGGCATGTAATCATATAAATATCTTTTTTGGGCTCATTCCATGGATCTTCAAGATCTGATCCTTCATGACTTAAATGGAAAAGGTTTCTGTCCATACTATAGTTTTTCTCTTTAGTAACAGGAACTGGAATACCTCTTTTTTCTGCATAGTCAATAGCGTCTTCTCTTGACTTAATATCCCACTCTCTCCAAGGTGCAATAACTTTCAAGCTTGGATTCAAAGCAAAAATTGTAAGTTCAAAACGAACCTGGTCATTTCCTTTTCCAGTAGCTCCATGAGCTATGTAGTCAGCTCCTTCTTTTTCTGCAATTTCCACAAGTTTCTTGGATATTAACGGTCTTGCAAAAGAAGTCCCTAATAAATATTTCCCTTCATATAAAGCTCCAGATTTTATTACTGGAAAAACAAAATCCTTAACAAATTCTTCTTTTAAATCCTCAATATAAATTTTCTCAGCACCTGATTTAATAGCCTTTTCATTTAAAGGAGCAAGTTCTTCTCCCTGGCCCAGGTCTGCAGCCATACAAATAACCTCAAGATCATAATTTTCCTTAAGCCATGGAATAATAATTGATGTATCCAATCCTCCAGAATACGCTAATATAACTTTTTTCATTATTTATTTCTCCTTTTCTATTACATTATTGCAGCTAAAATTCCCTTATGGGCATGCAGTCTGTTTTCAGATTCATTAAAGATAATCCGGGAATATTTTTCAAATATTTCAGCCGTAATTTCTTGTCCTTTGTAAGCAGGTAAACAATGCATTACAATGGCGTCTTTCTTCGCTAATTCTAGCACTTTTTCATTTATCTGGAAACCTTTAAAAACTTCTTTTCTTGCAGCAGCTTCATCTTCCTACCCCATACTTGCCCAAACATCTGTATAAAGAACATCAGCATCTTTTGCACCTTCCAATGGACAATTTACATATTTCAGAACAGTATTATCATCTGTCTTTAAAGTTTCCGCAAGTTCTTTAATTTCGGGATTAATCTGATAACATTCAGGAGCAATAATGGTAACATTCATTCCCATTATTGCTCCCCCAATTAACAAAGAATGAGCCATGTTATTCCCATCACCTATATAAGTCAAATTAATTCCTTCAAGTTTTCCCTTTTCCTCTATTATTGTCATCATATCTGCCATAACCTGAGTTGGGTGGAATAAATCTGTTAATCCATTAATTACTGGAACTGAAGCGTATTCGGCAAGATCATCAACTTCTTTTTGATTAAAAGTTCTGATAAGAATTCCGTCAACAAAACCAGACAGCACTCTTGCGGTATATTCTATAGGCTCACCACGACCAATTTGAGACTCCCGAGGACTTAGAAAGACCTGCTCCCGCCTAATTGATACATACCTACCTCAAAAGCAATTCTGGTGCGTGTAGAAGCCTTTTTAAATATCATTGCAAGCACCTTATTCTTCAAAACAAGAGTTTCTTCTCCCGCCTTCTGCTTTTTCTTAATATCAAAAGACAAATCTAAAATATATTGCAATTCTTCTCTGGAAAAATCTTTAAGTGATATAAAATTTTTCCCTTTTAAATTAATCATAAAATCATCCTCCATTAATGTATAATTATACTTATATTTGCATATTTTTGCAATACTCTATTTTTAATTTTATACCCCTTTTCCTTGAATTCTAAATGTCAAAGTACTAGACTTATAAATAAGGAGGTGTTTTTATGAGTTATAAAACATTATTAATTAAAAAAGAAAACTACATAGGAACAATATCAATGAACCGGCCGGAAGAATTAAATACCTTTAGCAGTCAAATGGCTGCAGATTTAAACGCAGTTTTGCTGGAAATGGATTCAGATCCTGAAATCAGGGTAATAATAATTAAAGGAGAAGGCCGGGCATTTAGTGCAGGAATTGATCTTTCTGAATTTGAAGGAAAAAGTTACTGCGAGCTTGTTGACTGGGTAAAACCAATCAATAATATTACACTTACAATAAGCAAAATCAAGAAACCAGTTATTGCCTCTGCCCATAAATTTGCCGTTGCCAACGGAGTTGCCCTTGTTGCAGGAGCAGATTTAGCAATAGTATCTGATGATACCAAGTTCGGAACAACCGCTGTGAATATCGGGCTTTTCTGCATAGGCCCTGCTGCAACTTTAATGCAAAATATCGGAAGAAAGAAAACTCTAGAAATGTTACTTACAGGAGATATGATCGACGCAGAAGAAGCTGTTAGAATCGGGTTAGTAAACTATACCGTTCCAAAGGAACAACTTGAAGAAAAAACAATGGAACTTGCAATTAAAATTGCTTCTAAAAGTCCAACCGCTGTTCAAATCGGCAAATCTTCCTTTTATGAAGTTGCAGATTTAGAATACGCCAAAGCTCTGGATTTTGTTTCACAGCACTTCGCAAGCCTTTGTGCTACAGAAGAGGCTAAAATAGGCCACAATGCCTTCAAAGAAAAGAAACAAATTAACTGGTAATTTTAATTACAGAAAGGATACACATCATGAACAGAGCATTTTTTGAAAAACTTAAAGACAGACAACTTAGAATAAACGGATATGAAAACCTTAAAAAGTTTGGTGTTCTTGTTCCTCTGACATGTATAAATAATGAGTACCATCTTATTTTTCAGGTAAGATCCGATAATATTTCTACCCAGCCCGGGGAAATAAGTTTCCCCGGTGGAGGACGGGAACCTAGAGATAAAACAATAATCGAAACTGCAATAAGAGAAACCCAGGAGGAATTTGGACTAAGCAGAGATAAGATAAATGTTCTTGCCCACCTGGATACTCTTATAACTCCATACAATATTGTCATAAGGCCCTTCGTCGCGGAAATCATGGATTACGAAAAAATTATTCCAAATGAATCAGAAGTTAAAGAAGTTTTCACTGTTCCTCTTAGCTTTTTCACAACAAATGAGCCCGAAGAATATTTTATTGATATTCAGGCTAAAATTAATCCGGAAAAAAAATTTCCTACTCACTGGGTCGATACCGACTACAATTGGAGAGTTGGAAAATATTCGGTTTTGTTCTACCAATATGAAAACAGAATTATCTGGGGTTTTACAGCTAAAATTATAGAAAACCTTGTTAAAATTATAAAAAATCTCTCCTGATAAACTCAGAAGGGATTTTCTTTTTTACATTTTAAGATAATCCTGAATTGTATTTGTACTAATTAAAGTCTTATCAATCTCACAAACCCGGGCTTTCAAAAATGCTTTTGCCGTATCCAGAGATGTAAAACATGGCGTTCTGGTTTCTGCTGCTATTCTTCTCATTTTAAATCCTCTTGTTAACTTATTTCTTGATTTAGTTGGAGTATTAATAATCAAATCAATCTGCTCATTTTCTACCATACTTAAAGACTCTTCAGTAATTACTACATCAAGGCCTTCCTTAGCAAAAAAACTCTCCTGTAGCTTCAGTACAAAAAACTTCATAACCCATTTTTAGAAAATCTTTAACAATTTCTTTTCCTTCTTCATAATCTTTTCTTGCTAAAGCAACCATTACTTTTCCTGACAAAGGATAACGAACTCCAGTACCAATAAAAGTTTTGTATAATGCTGCTTCAAAATTCAAATCTATTCCAAGAACTTCTCCAATTGATTTCATCTCAGGGCCAAGAGTTGTTTCCACCTGAATAAACTTCTCAAAGGAGAATACCGGAGCTTTAACTACAAAATATGGCTTTTCAGGGAACAAACCTTCACTATAACCCATATCCTTAAGTTTCCTGCCAACCATAGCCATAGTTGCAAGCTTAACCATGGGAACTTCAGTAACTTTACTCATTATAGGAACTGTACGACTTGCTCTTGGGTTAACTTCAAGAACGTAAGCTTCTTCATCAGCAACTACAAACTGAATATTAAAAATTCCGGAAACCTTTAATACTTTACCCAATCTTATTGTATAATCTACAATATTCTTCTTTACATTTTCAGAAATGGAATAGGAAAGATATGCGGACATAGAATCTCCCGAATGAACCCCCGCTCTTTCAATATGCTCCATAATCCCAGGAATTAAAATTTCTTCCCCATCTCCAATAGCATCAACTTCAACTTCTTTTCCCAAAATATACTTATCTATAAGCGCAGGATGCTCTGTTGAAAGATCAACGGCAGATTGAACATAATGAATCAGTTCTTCCCTGTCATATACTACCTGCATTGTCCTTCCTCCTAGGACATAGGATGGACGAACCAATAAAGGAAAATCTAATTCATTAGCAATAGCTTCAACTTCATTAACACTTTTTGCAGTTTTTCCCTGAGTCTGAGGTATTCCAAGCTCTTTCATCAATTTCTCGAACTTTTCTCTATCCTCTGCCCTATCAATCATTTCTACAGGAGTCCCCAGAACTTTAACGCCACTATATTCAAGTTTTTCTGCAAGATTTATGCCTGTCTGACCAGCAAACTGAACTACAACACCAGCAACATCTAACTATTCAGCAACATTCATAACCTTTTCATAGTCAATTGGCTCAAAAAAAATTTATCAGAAGTATCAAAGTCAGTACTAACAGTTTCTGGATTATTGTTTACTATAACAGCCTGATATCCTGCTTCCTGTAAAGCCCAGACAGCATGAATAGAACAATAGTCAAACTCAATTCCCTGACCAATTCTGATAGGCCCGGATCCAAGAACCAAAACTTTTTTCTGGTCATCTTTTATTAATTCATTCTCAGTTTCATAGGTTGAGTAATAATATGGGGTAACAGCTTCAAATTCCCCAGCACAAGTATCAACAATCTTATATACAGGCTTTAGGTTAATATTATCCCTTTCCTTACGAACTGCATCTTCACTAATTCCCTTAATTGAAGCAATTTGTTTGTCTGAAAAGCCCATTTTCTTTGCTTCAATTATTAAATCATATTTCAGTTTATTTCCTCTGAGCTTTTCTTCCATATCAACGATATTTTTAATCTTTGCAAGGAAGAAAGGATTTATTTTTGTCAGGTGCTGCAATTCTTTAATTGTATACTTTCTTCTAAGAGCCTCGGACAAAGCATATAAACGTTCATCATCTGCCTTTTCCAGCTTGTTTTCAAGTTTCATTTCAGACCAAAGACCAGTTTCTTTTAAGGTAAGTCCCGTAATTTTCAAATCTAAAGATTCAACACTTTTTAAAAGAGCCCCTTCAATGGTTCTTTCAATTCCCATAACCTCTCCCGTTGCCTTCATCTGGGTTTCTAGCTTACGATCACCCTCGGCAAATTTATCAAAGGGCCAGCGGGGTATTTTACACACAATATAATCAATACTTGGTTCAAAACAAGCACTTGTTTTACCTGTAATCGGATTAGTCAGCTCATCCAAAGAGTAGCCAAGAACAATTTTTGCGGCTATTTTAGCAATAGGGTATCCTGTAGCCTTGGAAGCAAGTGCAGATGAACGAGAAACCCTTGGATTAACTTCTATTACTACATAATTCCCACTATACATATCAAGACCAAACTGAATATTACATCCTCCCTCAACCTCAAGAGCACGAATAATTTTCAAAGAAGCAGTTCTTAACATTTGAAAGTCTTTATCAGTCAAAGTTTGTACTGGTGCAAAAACAATACTATTTCCGGTATGGACTCCCAGTGGGTCAAGATTCTCCATACTACAAACTATAATACAATTATTTTTACGATCCCTCATAACTTCAATTTCAATTTCTTTCCAGCCAAAAACACTTTGCTCAACAAGTACCTGATTAATGCGACTGGCTTTTATTCCCCTGTTCACAATCTCCTGAAATTCCTTTTCATCATGGGCTATACCACCACCAGTACCACCCAAAGTATATGCAGGACGAATTATCAAAGGAAATCCAACTTTATTGGCAAATTCCAAAGCACTTGCATATTCAGTAAAAATACCACTTTCAGGAATTGGCTCATTTATCTGATTCATCATCTGCTTAAACTCATCTCTGTCCTCAGCCTTTTTAATAGCCTCAAGATTAGTTCCAAGCAACTCAACAGCATATTTTTCAAGAATCCCAGCCTCAGATAACTCCACAGCCATATTTAGACCCGTCTGGCCACCAAGCCCCGGGATAATTCCTTCAGGTCTCTCTTTTGCAATAATTTTTTCAATTGACTCAATATTTAAAGGTTCAATATAAACCCTGTCCGCCGTGTTCTCATCTGTCATAATAGTTGCCGGATTGCTATTTACCAGAACTACCTCTATGCCCTCTTCTTTAATTGCTTTACAAGCCTGAGTACCCGCATAATCAAACTCAGCAGCCTGCCCAATAATAATGGGGCCGGAACCTATAACCATTACTTTTTTCAAATCTTTTCTTTTAGGCATGTTCTACTCCTTCTATAAGCTTATAAAAATCATCAAACAAATACATGGAATCTGCAGGACCAGGAGTCGCCTCCGGATGATACTGAACAGATAATACAGGAAGATTCTTGCAACTTACTCCCTCTACAGTGTTATCGTTAAGATTTCTATGAGATACGTATAAGTCAGGTCCCAGTGATTCTTCCTTAACCGCATATCCGTGATTCTGACTGGTTATATAAACCCTGTCACTTCTTAAATCTTTAACCGGCTGATTAAGTCCCCGATGCCCGAACTTCATTTTGTAGGTAATCTGCCCCTAAAGCTAAAGCAATAATTTGATGTCCAAGACAAATTCCGCAAATTGGTTTTTTACCAAGGAAATGCTTTACAATCTCAATTGCATTTTTTGCATCTTTGGGATCTCCAGGTCCATTTGAAAGAAAAATTCCATCCGGGTTAGCTTTTTCCAGCTCATCAATAGTTGTCCAGGAAGGATAAACATCAACGGCAAAATTTTTCGACAACAGACCTTTCAAAATACTATGTTTTAGGCCTAAATCTAGAACCGCAAGTTTTTTACCACCGGGATTTGGATATTTTAAATCTTGTCCGTGGTAACCTGCTGAACCTGATTTCTTGGAACTTCTTCAAAATCTGTTTTCCCCATATCATAAGCTGTGGTTATAATACCTCTCATCGTACCTTTATTACGCAAATGTCTTGTTAAAGCCCTAGTGTCCACTCCCTCAAGACCTACGATTTTATGCGAAGCCAAAAATTCTTCTAGACTTTCACTTGCCCTGTAATTTTCATAAAACATACTTTTTTCTCTCACTACAAAGCCTCTTACATGAGACTTAAGGGACTCTTTATCGTCTATATTTATTCCGTAATTACCAATAAGAGGATAGGTCATAATTACAATCTGTCCAAAATAAGATGGATCTGTAAGTACCTCCTGATAACCCGTCATTCCTGTATTAAAAACTACCTCACCTTGATTTTTTCCCATGTATCCAAATACTTTCCCAGGAAAACAAGTTCCATCTTCTAAAATTAATACACCGGACACTAAGCACTCACCTCCTCAAAAACTTCCTCTAAAGCCCTTATAACTATATCTATTTCATCATACTTTACGTTTAAGGGAGGTACAAATCTAAGAGTCTTCCCTCCTATGGCATTAATCAGAATATTTTTTTCAAGCATTTTATTAACTATTTCTCCTGCGTCAACGGGATAATCCATTCCAATCATTAATCCCTTTCCCTTAACCTTTCCGGGAAATGAAAATCTTTCTTTTAGATCTTTAAGCTTATCAGACATGTATTTGCCTTTTTCCTGAACTTCCTTAAGGAAATCTTCATGAAAAACAACTTTACAAACATTTAATGCAACGTTTGTTACAAGAGGATTTCCACCAAAAGTAGAAGCATGATCTCCAGGCTGAAAAATTTCAGCTACCTCATCTTTTGCAAGCATTGCGCCAATTGGCACCCCACCCCCGAGACCTTTCGCCAAAGCTATAATGTCTGGTTGAAAATTATAATTTTGAAAACCAAAAGCTCTTCCAGTACGGCCAATTCCGGTTTGGACCTCATCAATTATAAGGAGAAGGCTATGTTTTTGGCACAATTCCTTGACCCCTTTAAAAAATTCTTCAGAAGGTTCGTTAATGCCACCCTCACCTTGAATAGGTTCAAGCATTATTGCGCAAGTTTTTTCAGTTATTTGATCCTCTACAGACTTAAGGTCATTAAAGACAGCATATTTAAATCCTGTAAGAACCGGAATAAATGACTTGTGATATTTTTCCTGGCCAGTAGCAGCCAAAGCACCCATTGTTCTTCCATGAAAGGACTGAATGGCAGAAATAATTTCATATCTTTCACTGCCCCATTTACGAGCAAGTTTTATAGCAGCTTCATTAGCTTCCGCACCACTATTGTAAAAGAAAGCCTTATCCATATCCGCCACACTACACAAAACCTCTGCCAAATCAATTTGCGGCTCAATCCAATATAGATTAGAACAATGAATAAGCTTCTCACTCTGTTCCTTTAAAGCCTTATTTATAACCTGGCTGTTATACCCCAAAGAATTGACAGCAATACCAGCTACAAAATCTAAATACTTATTTCCATCCATATCAAAAACCCAGGAACCTTCACCTTTTTCCAAAACAACCGGGAGACGTCCATAAGTATTCATTATATACTTTTTACCTTTGGCAATTTTATCTTCCATTTTCATTAAAGATCATCCCCCTCGACAAACATAGTTCCAACACCCTTATCTGTGAAGATTTCAAGCAATAAAGCGTGCAGCAAAGTACCATTAACAATATGGGCAGAAGACACTCCGTTTTCTATTGCTTCCATACAACATTCAATTTTAGGAATCATACCTCCAGAGATTGTACCATCAGCAATCATCCTTTTTGCAGAAGTCTGATTAATCCTGGAAATCAATTTTCCTTCTTTATCTAAAACACCGTCAATATCAGTGAGCAAAAACAATTTTTCCGCATTAAGACTGGCAGCAACACTTCCAGCAGCATAATCAGCATTAATATTATAAGACTGCCCTTCTTCATCAACACCCACAGGTGCAATTGCCGGAATATATTTATCATTAATAGCCTTGTCAATTAGTGCAGGATTAACCTTTCTACTTCACCAGCAAAGCCTAAATCATAAAAATTTCCATCAATCTCCGCCATTTTCTTTTTAGCAAGAAGTGTCTGCCCATCAATACCACTAAATCTAAGAGCCTTTATTCCATTATTTTCAAAAAGAGCAACAACTTCCTTGTTAACCTTTCCAATTAAGACTATCTGAACCACTTCCATGACCTTTTCATCAGTAACTCTCAAACCCTAAATAAATTTACTTTCAGAACCAGTTTTAGCAAGCCATTCATTTATGTCCGGACCACCACCATGAACAATTACAGGATTAATTCCAACATACTTCATTAAAATAATATCATTAATGACCTGTTGCTTAAGCTCATCGTCAACCATAGCATTCCCGCCATATTTAATTACAAAGGTTTTTCCAGAAAACTTTTTTATATATGGAAGAGCTTCAATTAATATTTTAGCCTTATCTCCAGGTGTAAGCTTACTCATATTCATTTCAATACTCCTAATTATGATATTCCGCATTTATTTTTATATATTCACAAGAAAGATCACAAGTCCAGGCAACAGCATTCTCAGAACCTATATTTAAATTGCACACTATTTCTATTTCTCTCTTTTTTAAAATTTCCAAAGCTTCTTCCTCGTTTATAACCATAGCTTTTCCCTGTTTTGCCATTATCATATTGCCAAGAAAAATATCACACTTTGAAGGATCTATTTCAGCACCTGAATATCCAAGGGCGATTATAATTCTGCCCCAGTTGGCATCCTCGCCAAAAAATGCTGTCTTTACCAGGCTTGAGGTAGATATACTTCTTGCAGCTTTTCTAGCATCATCTTTGCTAAGAGCATTTAATACCTTGATCATAAGAAGTTTTGTTGCCCCTTCCCCATCATTAACAATAGAAATAGACATTTCTTCGCAAATTCTGCGAACGACTTCTTTAAATTTAAAATAATCATCAGTATCTTTCTCAATAACCGGATTCCCGGCTTCACCATTAGCTAAAATGCAAACCATGTCATTAGTACTTGTATCTCCATCAACAGAAATCATATTAAAAGTATCATTAATTACATCTTTAAAAATATCCTTTAAAGCATCCTTGCTTACCGCCGCATCCGTAGTAAGAAATCCAAGCATAGTAGCCATATTAGGGTGAATCATTCCAGAACCTTTGGCCATTCCTCCAACCCTTACCTTCTTTCCTCCCATTTCAAATTCATAAGCAAACTCTTTATTCACCGTATCAGTTGTTATAATTGCAAGACTGGCATCAGTACCACCATCTTTAGAAAGATGGTTCTTTACTTCTTTTATCCCTTTTTCAATTTTTTCCATAGGAAGATACACTCCAATAATCCCTGTGAAAGCAATAATAATATCTTTTGAATCAATCCCCAGAACATCTGCGGTTAATTCCGTCATTTTTAAGGCATCAGTTTTGCCTTGTTCCTCAGTGCAGGCATTGGCACATCCACTATTAACAATAATGGCTTGGGCCTCATTATTAATCAAATTTTCCTTTGTAATAAAAGAGGGGGTGCCTTAAACTTATTTTTTGTGTACACCGCAGATGCAATGCCTTTTTTCACAGAATATACTACAGCAAGATCTTTTTTCTTACTTCCTGGTTTAACTCCAACATTTATTCCTGCAGCTAAAAAACCTTGAGGAGCAGTTACTCCTCCATCTATTTTTTTCATTACTTTATTCCTCCTAAGGATATACTGGTAAAAAGTCTGTACCTGTTTTTTCAGGTAATCCAAATGTCAGGTTCATATTTTGAACTCCCTGACCCGATGCTCCTTTAATTAAATTATCTATAGCCGATACAATTATCAATTTTTTCCCCGCTCCAGGTTTTATAAACCAATATCGCAGAAATTTGAAGCTGAAACTAATTTTGTTTGAGGCAACTTGTCTTTTCTTACTCTTACAAAAAACTCATTTTCATAATATTCATTATATAAACTATATATTTCTTCAATGCTTAAATCATTATTTAAACCTACATATATCATTGAAAGAATTCCCCTGGTCATTGGCAAGAGATGAGGAGTAAAAATTACCTGCATATTTTCCAGCCCAGAAGCTGCAATAATCTCTTGTTTAATCTCTGGTGCATGACGATGCTTGCCAAGATTATATGCATAAAAATTTTCATTTATTTCAGGATAATGAGTATGATCCGCGGCTTTTTTCCGGCACCTGAAACCCCAGATTTACTGTCAGCAATTATCGTTCCTTCTACAACCATATTATTTTTTAACAAGGTATACAAACCAAGTATTATACTAGTAGGATAACATCCCGGATTAGCAACTAAATCCGATTTTTTATGTCTTCTCTATACACTTCTGGAAGACCATATACGGCATCTTTGAAAAACTCCGGGCAAGAATGCTTAACTCCATACCATTTTTCATATATATTCAGATCTCTTAAACGAAAATCTGCAGACAAATCAATAATTTTCACTTTTCCTTTTATTTTTGCAACTATTTCAGAAGCTGTCCCATGAGGAAGAGCCAAAAACACAACATCAAGACCTTTAACAAACTTCTCAGGATTATCAAGACCCCCATCAACCATATCTATAACTTTAAAAAGGTGACTGTGATTCTCAAAAATCTGACATCCTTTATTGCTTCTGGAAGCAACTTTTTGAATATTTACTTCAGGATGAGAATACAATATTCTTATTAACTCCGCCCCAGTGTATCCTGTTACTCCAATTATTCCTGCCTGAATCATAAAATATCACTCCTTAAGTTTGTTTTATTATTATACATAAAAATGCATATATATACAATTATTTTGTAAAAAAACCTGACAAAAAGTCAAGTTTTATACTAAGTCTATTAGTTCCCTCTTATTCTCAGGTAATATTTCATTTATAAATAGTGTTCTTTCTTCCATTAAATTAACTCTTCTGAATTGTGCAAGTCTTGCACCATACCTATCCGCAATTTCCATAACTTCAGGACGGCTTGGAAGCCCTTCCGAAATTCTCAATACAACTGCATTCGAAGATTGCTTAATCTAACAAAAGATTCTACTGGAAAAGGAGCTATATGTTTTGTGAAAATATCCACCAGCTTAGGATCAAACATGGTTCTGGTTAAACTCATAATTTTTTCTATAGCCTGGTATGGATATATTCTTTCTTTTTCCGGGTTCACAAAAGATAAATTATCATAATAATTAGCAATAGCAACAATTTTCGAATACTCTTGTATTTCATCTCCACTAATTTTTCTCGGATAACCAGTTCCATCATAATTTTCATGATGTTGGAAAGCAATATGAGCTACCTGGGTTTTTATCTCAGGAATCTTTTTAAGAATCTCAAAACCCTGTTCAGTATGTCCCTCGCCATTATCTTCTATTTTGCCAATATCATGAAGCATAGCTCCTAAAGCAAGATCTTTAATTTGAAAATCATTATAGCCAATATATTTTCCAATCAAAATCGAAATCACAGAAACATTTAAGCTATGAACAAAAAACTTTATTTTTTCACTATAACAATCCACTCCGGAGACCATAAGATTTTTACTACTGGTTACATCCTCAAGAACCTTATTTACTATACGATACATCTCTTTACTATCGATATTCTTACCAGCCTTAAGCCTGACATGCACATCCATTACTACTCTGACAAAATTTACTTTTACACTATCACTTACCAGATCTTCCTTCTCTATTTCATCTTCAAGAAGTTCATCCTTTACATAAACAAAAGGAAGGCCCATATCCTCAAGCCTTTTTACATACAATTTTTTTACAACTGTTCCTTCTTTAAGTAAAAGTCTCCTTCCTTATCATATACATTCTTTGCTATAATCTGGCCATCTTTTATATCCTCGATGGCAATTGATCTCATTTATTAGTTTCCCACCTAATCTTTATTGAAATATTTTTTCCAAGTCTATCAATTTTACCAGTCTTTCATCTAATTTGGCAATACCAAAGATGTAGTTCTTCTCTGCATCTTCTCCAATTCCTTCTTGTTTATCGATTTGTTCCTCTTCGATTTTAATAATTTCCGAAACGGAATCGACCTTAAAACCATAAGTTTTTTCCCCTAGGGAAGCTACAATAATTCTTGTTCTGGTCTGACCCCCCAAAAAATTACACAAAATCGGGACAGTAAGATATACTAATTTTGGGGGCTGATTTTAATGACAAAGAACTATTCCGATGAATTTAAACTCTCTGTAATTAAGGAATATTACGAAAGCGATCTTGGGGCAAGAAAGATTACTGCAAAGTACAATTTATCTTCAAAAAATCTTGTTCTTAATTGGGAAAAACAATTAAAAGAAAAAGGACTTCTTCCAACAGAAGCTAAGAAAGATCCGGATAAGATAAAAATCAGATCAGATAAAATAGATTTTCCTGAGAAAACACAAAGAGAAATTGAATACGAAAAAGAAATAGAACATCTTTATGCTAAAATTGAATACTACGAACAATTAGAGCATTTACAGCCCTTTATTTCTAAAAAAACAAAAGTCAGGGAGCTAAAGTACAGAGCTATATTTGCTTTGGAATTTAAATATACAGTAAAATTTCTTTGCGAAATTGCTGGAGTAAAAAGAAAAGCCTATTGCAATTTCAGAGACAAACCAATAAAAAAAGAAGATTCCATTGAGAAAATAATTATTCAAATATATAACAAATCAAAAGGAATTTTTGGTTACAGAAGAATAGGAAATGAGCTAAGAAATGCGTTTAAAATAGTTGTTAATCATAAAAAGATTCAAAGAATAATGCAGGAAAACAATCTCAGATCCAGAATCAGAAGAAAAAAGAATAGGATTCAAGATGATAAACAATTCAAAGCCAATATATTAAACAGGGATTTTAAGGCAAGTCGCCCAGGAGAAAAAATAGCCACAGATATTACCTGTATTCCTTACAGAAACTCTAAGCTATATCTGTGTGTTGCCCTAGATCTGTTTAACAATGAGCCAGTAAGCTGGGAATACAGTAAGAATCCTGACAGCAAGCTGACTGTAAAAACTATTGAAAAACTTTCAAAAAAGATAGGTATTAAGAATACTGTTATCCATAGTGATCAAGGTGTTCAATACACAAGCAAAGAATATTCCAGCTATTTAAAGTCTTTAGGAGCAGTTTAAAGTATGTCCAGAAGAGGAAATTGCTGGGATAATGCGAAGATTGAAAGTTTCTTTAGCCATTACAAAACAGAAAGTATTAATCTCTACAAGAAAAGAATCAAAAGTTTTAAAGATATAAAAGAAATTACTGAAGATTACATTAAATTTTATATTAATGACAGGACGCAAAGAAGCCTTGGAGGTGTCCCTCCAAGGCTTCTATAAACAGATTTTTTCATTTAATTAATTTGGTGAAATTTACTGTCCCAGAAGTGTACCCTTTTTGGGGGTCACACCAAAGCGTCATCATCCGATGATTCTTCCATCCCTAATATTTTTTTCATAGAAATAACAGGAATAACCTTACCCCTGATATTAGTAACTCCAAGAATATAAGCTGAAGTATTCGGCATTGCAGTTAACTCCTGCATTCTGATAATTTCATTTACATTCATTATCTCCAAGCCAAAATCATCATTATTCAATTTAAATATCACTTCCTGAATCATTTTGCATCTCCTCCTAATTATTAAACATTTCCAACATAAACAAATTTCATATATTTTTCAGCAACATCTTTCATTGCCATTAATACTTCTGTGCTAGTTGCCTCTGTTTCAGATTTATAGCAGGGAAAATAACGATTAATGTGAACCGGGATTTCCTCATCAATCTCAGACAACCAATGAAAAAAATTTTCTCCCTCATCTATTTTATCATTAACACCTGGAACAATTAAACAACTAATTTCCAGATGTTTCTTTTTCTCTTTAATAAGCTCTAGATTTTTTTAATTACTTTAAAGTCTGCAGAAAAGTTTTTAAGATAACTTTCCTCGGAGAATGCCTTAACATCAATATTAAAAGCATCTATATATTTCAGTAAATCAAACAAAGGTATTTCTTCAATATATCCGTTTGATGTAAACATATTTTTCATTCCCTTTTCTTTAATTGGCATCGCTGTTTCCAAAACATACTCAATCATTATTACCGGTTCTGAATAGGTATAAGCGACTCCAATATTTCCAGAAGATAAAAGCTCAGCTGCCTTATTACTAAGATCTCTTGGCGAAACTTTAATTACATTTTTATTTTCACATTGAGAAATTTGCCAGTTCTGGCAAAAATCACAACAAAAATTACATCCGCTTGCCCCTACAGATAATATTTTTCCCCCTGGTGAAAAACGAAACAAAGGTTTCTTTTTAATTGGATCTAAAGCCATGGAAGATAAAAAGTTATTCTCCGTATATAAAATCCCTTTAATATTATATCTTGATCTGCAATACCCTCTGTAATTATCCTTTATATTACACTTTCTCGGACACAGATTACAACTTACTTCCATATTCTCCTTCTCAGTATAATAGTTAGCCTCTTTCATATCTTGTCACCTTAAATTTCTTAATTTTATATTCCCCATCTTTAATTCCCGCTTTTTCCTTGGCAATTTTTATTTGGTCCTCCGCAGAATCAACTCCCACAAGATTTGGAAGAAGCAAACCTCTTTTATATCCTTGCTCAACAATAACCCCATAAATTTTCGGATCCAGCTCAGAAATACTGCTAACCGTTTCCTCTGATTCAAGAATATCCACCGAAATTTCAATATCATCAAGTTCTTCTATACTTGCTGGATAAAATCTTGAATCTTCCGTGGCAGCTGCAATAGCATTATTAATAATTTCATCTTCAACAGAATATCTCCCATGAATTGTTCCAATACAACCTCTTAGTCTACCCATTTTTTTAAAGAAACAAATACTCCTTTTTAATTTCCTTTAATTCATCATTAGTTTCCGCCTTTAGCTTTTCTCCAGTCTTCAGATATTCATAAATTGCCTTTTCGGCAATCTTAATATAATTATTATTCATAAATAACATCACCTTTTCCCACCATATAACCTACTCCAAAGGGCTTTTCATAACTTAATAGCTCACTGTCTATTTTTAAACCTGAAACAGCAAAGGCCGCTAATAGAAAGGGAATAAAGCCACACTGACCCGCCCTTTCCACAATGTTCATCGGTATGTTAATAAGTTCTTCAACTTTCCCATTTTCAACTGCTTCACAAACCATTTTATCAAAAACCGGGCCATCTTCTGAATAACCATAATAAGAATCCGGCTTCAGCCTGTAACTTAAATCTGCAGATACAATTAAGCCGAAAGTTTCATCCTTATATTTATTTTCTTTTAATAAGATATCTCCGATAATCTTACCCATAGACTCCAAATCTTTTTTATCCATAAACCCTGTACTAATACTTAATATTTCAATATTTGCCTTATACTTATTAAAAAAGTATAAAGGAACTAATACACCATGGTCTAAATTAGCTTTTATTGGGTAAAAACCTCTCTTTGTAAATTCTTGGCTAAGATTTAAGAGATTCTTATATGAAAATTCTTTCGTATAATTAAAATCTTTCAAACTTCCAACTAAGTATTCATTAGTATTTACAGCAAGCATCCTTGAATACGCAGGACCATGAGGAGATATTACCAGAATTTTCTTTATTCCATCTTTAATAAACTCCCTTGCCAGACTTTTCATAGATTTATAAGTCTCTTTAACCTTTAAGCTTTCATCCTTTCCTATTTCCGGAATTACAAAAGGAGGATGAGGGAATATTCCTATTTTTTTATCATTTTTCATCACCTGAGAATACTTACCCTTTTAGTACAAAAAAATCATCTGTGCATAAAATACACAGATGATTAAAGTTATTAGGTTCTACAATAAATGTTGGGGTGGTAAAAACCATTCTGACATTTATTTGCGAAAAAAATACAGAACATTAGGTAAATCCATATTAGAGAACACCCACTGTAATCTAAGGAGGAATTTACTTATGCTCTGTAATAACTATTATATTAAAAAATTAATTGGTTTTAAAGGGATAATTTTAGAACAATTAGAAACTTCTTCTGATTCAACGTCCTTTTCTTTTTCTCTGGAGATTAAAACTCACAATTACCCCAAATGCCATCAACAAACCAGTAAAGTTCATGATTACAGAATTCAAATGATAAAAGATATTTCCATCTCAGGGAAGAAAACCTACCTTTACTACAAAAAAAGAAGGTACGTTTGTAATCACTGCAATAAAAAATTCTACGAAAAAAATGATTTTCTCCCCCGCTATCAAAGAATGACCAGCAGGCTGATAAAATACATAATTACTCGAATGAAAAATGTTTACTCTGTATCTGATATTGCCAAAGAGAATAATATTTCACCATCAACGACTCTCAGGCTTTTTAGATTCATAGACTATTCCCTAACAAAATTGCCCGAAGTAATCTCTATTGATGAATTTAAAGGTAATGCCGGGGGCAAAAAGTACCAGTGCATATTAACTGATCCCCAAAACAAGAAGGTACTTGATATTCTTCACGGAAGAGAACAACACATTTTATCGGACTATTTCAGGAAATTCAATGACAGGGATAAAGTAAAATACTTCATTATGGATATGTGGCAACCTTACAAGGATATTATTGAAACATATTTTAAAAATGCAACTATCATTATCGATAAATTCCATTTCATTAGGCAGGTCACTTGGGCATTTGAAAGAATTAGGAAAGATGAGCAAAAGAAATTTGCCAAGGAAAGGCGAAGATATTTCAAAAGAAGTCGCTCCCTTCTCTTAAAAAGAATGAAGTATTTAACTCCTGAAGAAATTGACCAGGTAAACGTTATGCTTGCTACTTCTGAGAAACTGCAAAAAGCTTATATGTTAAAAGAAAAATTTTATAACTTTGTTGACAGCAGTGATTTAGAAAGTGCAAAAAAGAATTTGAAAGCCTGGTATATGTTTGTTATGTCCTGTGAGCTTGAAGAATTCGATAAATGCTCCAGAACCATTTTCAACTGGCAGAAATATATTCTTAATTCATTTACTTGTACTTATACTAACGGATATACAGAAGGAGTTAACAACAAAATTAAGGTTTTAAAAAGAAATGCTTATGGTGTAAGAAATTTTTGGAGATTCAAAAACAGAATAATGCACGTAATGAACTAAAAACAATTTAAAAAAGTACCGCATTTTTCAATGCGGTACTCATGGAATCTAATCTAATTGGATTGCCCCAACATTTGACAAAGAACCAGTTATTATTATTATCTTTTTGAGAACTGAGAAGCTTTACGCGCCTTTTTAAGACCGTATTTTCTTCTTTCCTTCATTCTTGGGTCTCTTGTTAAGAAACCCGCTCTTTTTAATGATGGTCTTAAACCTGGCTCTGCTTTAAGCAATGCTCTTGTAATACCTAATCTGATTGCGCCAGCCTGGCCTGTTCCGCCGCCACCCTGAACTTTACAAACAACATTAAATCTACCTTCTGTCTCAGTTAATACCAGAGGTTGCTTAATGATCATTTCTAAAGTCTTTTTATCAACATAGTTTTCTAATTCTCTGTCATTAATAGTGATGTTTCCATCTCCCGGTAATAATCTTACTCTCGCGATTGACTTCTTACGACGTCCTGTTCCATAGTATTGAACTTGATCTGCCATGATTTGCTTCCTCCTTCCTAACCTTGCCATACTTCAGGCTTCTGTGCTTGATGAGGATGCTCAGAATCTTGGTAGACGTTTAATTTTGTAAACATTTTTGCACCCAAACGATTATGGGGAAGCATACCTTTTACAGCTACTTCAATGGCTAATTCAGGTCTTTTTTCTAATAGATCTCTATACTTAGTCCTTTTTAAACCACCAGGATGTCCACTGTGACGAATTAATTCTTTTTGATCTAATTTCTTTCCTGTAAGCTGAATTTTCTCTGCATTAATAATAATTACGTGATCACCGCAATCAACATTTGGTGTAAATGTAGGTTTGTGTTTTCCTCTTAATACTGAAGCAACTACAGAAGCCAATCTACCTAAAGTTTGTTCTTCTGCGTCAAAAATATACCATTTTTTATCCACTTCAGTTGGCTTAGCCATGTACGTGGTACGCATATAAATTTCCTCCTCTGATAAGGTTCATAGTACTAAACAAGTTAACGGGGCTCGCTTAACAATAAACCACAATTTATTGTAATAAAACACTTACTCTATGTCAATAGCAAACTTCTTTTAGATATAAACCTGATGCTGGTGCTTTTTTTGATCGCAAGCTCCTGTCACCAGTTTCCAAAGCTTCTTTAATTGACTCAATATTTCTTTTCCCTGTACCAACATCAAGCACTGTACCAACAATTATTCTTAACATATTATAAACGAAGCCTCTTCCAATAAAGTGAAACCAAATCTCATTTCCTTCTAATGTTAAGTATGCTTCATTTACCGTTCTTCTAAAGTCAGTAACATCAGTATGTTTTGATGAAAATGCCCTAAAGTCCTTTTTACCTACAAATTCACTTAATGCTGATTTCATTTTTTCTATATCTAAATCCAAGGGGAAATAGTATTTGTAATTATGTTGGAACACCTCAGGGTGATCGCCGCAAAGAACCTTATAAACATAATATTTTTTAGCAGCAAGATGTCTCGCATGAAATTCCAAAGGAGCATCCTCCATAGATTTTATATAAATACTAAGAGGAAGCTTCTTGTTTGTAACAAACCTTAAATTATCTGCTGGAATAGGATTATCAGTTTTAAAGCTAATAGTATAATTGCAAGCATGAACACCTGCATCAGTCCTGCTGCAACCATATATTTTGTTTTTTTCCTTTAATGTATGTCTTATCACTTGTTCTAATACACCCTGAACAGTCGGAGCCCATTTAGTCTGTTTTTGAAATCCTTTAAAATAACTTCCATCAAATTCAATAACAGCCTTGATATTTCTCTTCATAAAACACCATCATATAGTTATTTTAAAATAAATTACCAGGGACAATAATATTGAAACTAGCAAAATAGCAGTGAAATCCCTATAAGAGTATGCTAATTCTCTTAGCCTTGTTCTGCCTTCTCCACCACGGTAACATCTTGCTTCCATTGCAATTGCTAAGTCATCAGCTCTTCTAAAAGAACTAATAAATAATGGAACAAGAATCGGAATCAATGCTTTCCCTCTTTTTAAAAGATTTCCACTTTCAAAATCCGCACCCCTGGCTTTTTGCGCATTCATAATCTTTTCAGTTTCTTCTATTAGAGTAGGTATAAATCTCAATGCAATTGTCATCATCATCGCTAACTCGTGCGCCGGAATACCAATTTTCTTAAATGGATTTAACAATTTTTCTATTCCGTCAGTTAAAGAAATTGGAGTTGTGCTAAGAGTTAATACTGAAGTAATAATAATTAACAAGGCTAACCTTATTCCCATAAAAAGACCTTGCCAAAGTCCTTCTTTTGTAAGTTTAAGGATACCCTTACTCCAGATTTCCTCCCCTGGAGTAAGGAAAAAATGCATAGTTGAAGTCAAAGCAATAATAATTAACAAAGGTTTCAAACCCTTTAAATAATGTCTTATCGGTATTTTAGATAAAAGAATAATAAAAAACGTAAAAGCAGTAATAATACTATATGAAAGACCATTTTTTGCCGTAAATAATGCTGCCATTAATATAAAAACGGAAAATATTTTACCCCGGGGATCCATTCTGTGAACAA
Organism: Peptococcia bacterium; assembly: GCA_965228015.1. Lineage (GTDB taxonomy): Bacteria > Bacillota > Peptococcia > Peptococcales > SKKY01 > SKKY01. The sequence goes on along the minus strand of OZ245787.1, from coordinate 1,744,901 downwards.
AAGAATCTCCAGCAACATATTGACCAATAGTAATACCTTTAAGCATGAGCATCAGCTCCTTTAAAAAATCCCTTTTTTAACTCCCGGATTGCCGCTTCTACTGTAAAAATATTTTTATCTAAAATAATCCCTTTTTCTTCCAACAAATAAAACAATTCTGTAACCACAGGAACGCCCAAACCAATTTCTTTTAATCTTTCGCGACTTTGGAAAACTTCAGAAGGTTTTCCCATTATTTCTATTTGCCCCTTATGCATTACAATAAGTTTATCTGCAAATCTGGCAACATCTTCCATGCTGTGAGAAACAAGAATGATAGTCATACCCGTTTCTTTATGTAACTTTTTAATCTGAAATAAAATTTCCTCTCTTCCTCTTGGATCAAGACCTGCAGTAGGCTCATCAAGAACAAGATATTTAGGTTTCATTGCAATAATACCTGCAATAGTTACTCTTCTCTTTTGTCCCCCGCTTAAATTAAAAGGAGACTTATCCTTTATGCTTTTATAATCCAGCTGGACTGCTTCCAGCGCCTCTTTAACTATTCTCTTTTTTTCTTTCTCAGAAAAGCCAAGGTTCTCCGGGCCATATCCAACATCCTTTTCAACGGTTTCTTCAAAAAGCTGATGTTCAGGATACTGAAAAACAAGACCTACCTTTTTTCTTACATCCCTCATTTTTACTTTCTTGTCATTAGTTACAAGTTCATCAACTTTAACTATTCCAGAAGTTGGCAAAACTAGACCATTTAAATGCCGAACTAATGTAGATTTACCAGAACCAGTATGACCAATAAGTCCAACAAATTCTCCTTCATTAATTTCCAGATTCAGGCCTTTTAATGCATCAGTTTCATAGGGTGTGCCCTTTTGGTAGGTATAATAAAGATCATTAATTATTATTGGCATAATCTCTCCACCATCTCTTCTACTGTTAATATATCACTTGGGAAAGATTTATCAATTTTATTTAATTCATAAGCAATTTCCGTAACCTGAGGAATATCTAATCGTAAATTTTTTAAAAGATCTACTTTAGAAAAAACCTCTTTAGGATTACCAGAAATTACAACTTTCCCTTGTTTCATAACAACTAACCTGTCAGCTAATACTGCTTCCTCCATAAAATGGGTTATCAGGACTATCGTTAAACCCTCTTTTTTATTTAACTGAAGGATTGTATCAATAACTTCTCTTCTTCCCTCTGGATCTAACATCGCAGTGGGCTCATCTAATACCAGATATACTGGTCTCATTGCAATAATACCCGCAATAGCAATTCTTTGTTTCTGGCCTCCGGATAACAGATGCGGTGGCTTATTTTTATAATCAATCATGTTTACTTTTTCAAGAACTTCATTAATTCTTTCAATCATTAACTCTTGAGGAATGCCAAGGTTTTCCATTCCAAAAGCTATATCTTCTTCAACAGTAGTAGCAACAAGCTGATTATCGGGATTTTGAAAAACCATACCTACTTTTTTTCTAATATCCCAAAGGTGACTTTCATCCTTGGAATCAAGACCATCAATCAGCACTTCACCTTTCCCTGGTAATAATAGAGAATTTAGGTGCTTGGCTAATGTTGACTTACCACATCCATTATGGCCTAATACTACAAGAAACTCACCTTCGTTTATTTGGAGATTAATACCATCAAGAGCAAGCGTCTCATTTTCTTTTCCTTGAGAGTAATAGTGATATAAATTATTCACCTTTATCATAAAAAATTCCCCTTAAATAAATAAAAGTCAGGAAGTTTTATCCTGACCCTTATTTATACTAGTTCTATAACTGCTGTTGGTGATGCGTCACCTCTACGGAAACCGGCTTTAATTATTCTTGTATATCCGCCCTGTCTCTCCGCATGTCTTGGAGCAATATCCGTAAACAAGTTGTGTACAACAGTTTCATCAAGAAGATAAGCCATTACTTGTCTTCTTGCATGAAGATCACCGCGCTTACCAAGGGTAATCATTTTCTCAGCAATTCTTTTAACTTCCTTTGCTTTAGGTTCAGTCGTTAATATTCTACCTTCTTTTAGTAAAGAAGTTGTCATATTTCTTAACATCGATCTTCTGTGATCACTTCTTCTGCCTAATTTTCTGTAACCCATTATATACTTCGCCTCCTTTTCCTTAGAATATTAGTTATCTCTATTCTTCGGAGGATTTTAAACCCAATCCTAAACTTGCTAGTTTCTGTTTTATCTCTACCAAAGATTTTGTTCCCAAATTTCGAACCTTCATCATTTCTTCTTCTGTCTTTTGAGTTAGCTGATTTACAGTAATTATTCCAGCTCTTTTGAGACAGTTATGAGATCTGACAGTTAAATCAAGTTCTTCTATTGTAAGTTCAAGAATATTATCCTTAGTGTCTTCCTCTTTTTCAATCATTATTTCAATATCATTAGTAGATTCAGAAAGATTAATGAACAATGATAAATGATCAGCTAAAACCTTTGCTGAAAGACTAATAGCTTGAGATGGTGTTATACTTCCTCTTGTCCATACCTCAAGAATTAATTTATCATAATCTGTTCTTTGACCAACTCTTGTATCTTCAACTGAGAAATTAACTTTCTTAATTGGAGAGAAAATTGCATCAATAGGTATTGTACCTATTAAATCTTCTTCTTTCTTATTACTAATTGCCGGCATATAGCCTCTGCCACGCTCAATAAACATTTCCATAAACAGTTTGCCGTTTTTATCAAGTGTCGCAATAATTTGTTCTGGATTTAGAATGTCAACTTCTGGACCTGCAATAATGTCTCCAGCTGTAACAACACCCTCACCTTCCTTGTCAATACGAATCACTTTTGCTTCATCACTATTTAAGGCTAAGTTTAATTGTTTTAAATTTAATACAATATCAGTAACATCTTCAACTACACCAGTTATTGTTGAAAACTCATGAAGAACACCGTCTATTTTTACTGAAGTTATAGCGGCTCCTGGAAGGGAAGATAGAAGCACTCTTCTAAGGGAATTTCCTAAAGTTGTTCCATAACCTCTTTCCAGTGGTTCAAGGACAAACTTCCCATACGTTTTATTCTCATCTGAATCAACAAGTTCAATACTTGGTTTTTCAATTTCTATCATTTAATAACCCCCTAGTCCTATATTTTTAATTGAGACTATCTGGAGTACAACTCAACTATCAACTGTTCACTTACTGGGATGTCAACATTTTCTCTGGCTGGTAACGCAACAATTTTAACAGCTAAGTTCTCTGCATCAAGATTCAACCATTCTGGCAAGTTCTTTTGTCCAAACTTATCAACAATAGTTTTTATCACTACTGATTTTTTGCTTCCCTCTTTAAGTTGGATTACATCCCCAACCTTTAAAAGCATTGAAGGAATATTTGCTTTTTTCCCATTAACTTTAAAGTGGTTGTGTCTCACAAACTGTCTCGCTTGTGATCTTGAATCAGCGAAACCTGCTCTGAAAACGACGTTGTCAAATCTTTGTTCTAACTGAACAATAAGATTTTCGCCAGTAACACCTTTTCTTCTGTCAGCTTCCTTAAAGTATTTTCTAAATTGACCTTCGCCAATACCGTATATTCTACGAGCTTTTTGTTTCTCTCTTAACTGAATACCGTATTCAGACTGCTTTGATCTTCTCTGACCGTGTTGACCAGGAGCATATGCTCTTTTTTCAAAAGCACACTTTTCTGAATAACATCTATCACCTTTTAGAAAAAGCTTTACACCTTCTCTACGGCATAACCTACAAATAGGTCCTGTATATTTAGCCATTACTAACTTAACACCTCCCTATACTCTTCTACGTTTTGGTGGACGACATCCGTTATGTGGAATTGGAGTAACATCTTTAATCATATTTACTTCCAAACCAGCAGCTTGCAAAGATCTAATAGCCGCTTCACGTCCTGAACCAGGTCCTTTTACCATACATTCAACTTCTCTTAAGCCGTGCTCCATTGCAGCTTTAGCTGCCTGTTCTCCGGCCATTTGAGCCGCAAAAGGGGTACTTTTTCTTGAACCTTTAAATCCAACGCCACCAGAACTTGCCCAAGCAATGGTGTTACCATTTGTATCAGTTATTGTCACAACAGTATTATTAAAAGTAGACTGAATATGAACAATACCTTTACTAATATTTTTTCTTTCTTTTCTTTTTACGCGTGTGCGTTTCTTTGGACTTGCCATTAAAAATTCTCACCCCTTATTTCTTTTTCTTTGTAACAAATGCTCTTACTTTACCTTTACGAGTACGAGCATTTGTTTTCGTTCTCTGACCACGAACAGGTAATCCTCTACGATGTCTTAAACCTCTATAACAACCGATTTCAATAAGTCTCTTAATATTCAGTGAAACTTCTCTTCTTAAGTCACCTTCAGTTTGCATTCCACGAATAATTTCTCTAAGCTGAGCTACTTCTTCCTCAGTTAGGTCTTTAACTCTTGTATCTTTATTAATATTTGTTTGATCTAAAATCTTCAAAGATTGTGCTCTGCCAATTCCAAAAATATAAGTCAAAGCAACCTCAACTCTTTTATCTCTTGGCAAATCAACGCCAACAATTCTTGCCATTCTTTTATTGCACCTCCCCTAGGTTTTATTACCCTTGTCTTTGCTTGTGCTTGGGATTTTCACAGATCACTCTTATTACACCGTTTCTGCGAATGATTTTACATTTTTCACAAATAGGTTTAACTGAAGCCCTTACCTTCATAAGAAACCCTCCTTCTATTTATACCTGTAAGTAATGCGTCCTCTGGTTAAATCGTATGGTGAAAGTTCCACTGTTACTTTATCACCAGGAAGAATTTTAATAAAATTCATTCTGATTTTACCAGAAACATGGGTAAGTATTTTATGTCCATTTTCAAGTTCAACATTAAACATTGCATTTGGCAGAGGTTCAATTACTGTACCCTCTACTTCTATTACTTCTTTAGACATACTCAAAAACCTCCTTTTTACCTCAACTCTTTGAAAGCAATCTTTCCAATGCATCTCGAATATTTTTGTTTGTAACTTTCAGACCATTTACAAGTTTATCGTTTAACTCCTGGTCCGTTTTTTCAGAATACCATAAATGATTTATATTCTTTTTCTTGGGGTTACTAATTCTTTTATATTCACCATCAACAACATACACAAAAGACGTATCCCAGTAATAAATAATATAATTTGTGTTCTTATCACGACCAGCTCTGGAAGTTACGAGTTGACCTTTTTTCATTTCTCTCATCATTGGCATAAAATCACCTTTATTATTAGTCAGGAAGTAAAACCAGGATAAAATATGAGTATATCTAGATAAGTCTCACCCACTTAAACTCTACTTACCCAGAACTTTTAGTATATCTGCTAAAACTTCTTCCATTGACTGATTTCCATTAATATTAACTAAAAGGCCAGTGTTATTATAGTATTCTAAAAGGGGTGCTGTTTGTTTTTCATATACCAATAAACGATTTTTTGCTGTTTCTTCTGTATCATCATCTCTTTGATATAGTTCTCCACCGCACTTATCGCAAACACCTTCATCCTTTGGAGGATTGAAAACCATGTGATAAGTTGCCCCACAGGATCTACAAATTCTTCTTCCTGTTAAACGACCAATCAATTCTTCATATGGAACTTCTACATTGATCACTGAATTTAATTTTATCCCTAAATCTTCAAGCATTTTAGCCAAAGCATCCGCTTGAACTACTGTTCTTGGGAAACCATCTAACAGAAAACCATTTCCGCAATCTTTTTCTGTAATTCTATCTTTTACAATTCCAACCGTTACTTCATCCGGGACTAACTCACCTTTATCCATAAAACTTTTTGCTTGTTTTCCAAGATCAGTTTGGTCTTTAATAGCTTTTCTAAACATATCACCTGTAGAGATATGCGGAATGTTAAGAATCTCCGTTAATTTTTCTGCCTGCGTACCTTTTCCGGCTCCGGGAGGTCCCATTAATAAAATCCTCATACTACCTTCCCCTTGATGTTATATATTTTACTTCATAAAGCCTTCATAGTGTCTCATCAACAAGCTAGCTTCAAGCTGCTTCATTGTATCAAGAGCAACGCCCACTACAATTAGTAGAGCAGTTCCGCCAAAGTAAACAGGAATAGCTGTTAAAGCAATCAGAATACTCGGAAGAACAGCTATAGCAGCAAGGAAAATTGCACCTGCTAAGGTTATTCTGTTCATAATTTTAGTAATATAGTCTGTTGTTGGTCTTCCAGGTCTAATGCCAGGAATAAACCCGCCATTTTTTTTGATGTTTTCAGAAACATCTGCTGGATTAAATGTTATAGCGGAATAAAAATAAGTGAAAAACATAATTAACATCGCATAAAAAACCATATAAGGAACAGATGTAAAATCAAAGAATGCTCCTACTGCTCTTGCAAAACTATTATTTGGGAACCATGATGTAATTGTTCCTGGAAACATCATAATTGACATTGCAAAAATAACCGGAATAACACCCGCGGAGTTTACCTTAATTGGAATATGTGTGCTTTGTCCACCATAGACTTTTCTACCAACAATTCTCTTTGCATAATGCACTGGAATTCTTCTTTGTCCTTCATTAACAGCAATAATTGCTACTATTACAACACTTGCTACTACAGCAAATGCTAATAATGTAATAATTCCAATTGTACCAGTTCTGAAGTATTCAACCATTGACATTACTCCACCCGGTAAACTTGAAACTATACCTGCAAAAATGATTAAGGAAATACCGTTGCCAATACCTTTTTCAGTAATCATCTCGCCTAACCACATTAAAAATGCAGTCCCTGCTGTAAGGGTAAGAGCAATTAGTAAAATACTCGGAAAGGAAGTATTTTCAAGCGCAGTTCTTAAGCCAAAAGAAATACCAATACCTTGAACAAAACCAAGAATTACAGTTAAATATCTTGTATATTCTACAATTTTCTTTCTACCTTCTACATCCTCTTTAGCCAATCTTTCTAAAGAAGGAACAACTATTGTTAATAATTGAATAATGATCGAAGCATTAATATATGGCGTGATACTCATGGCAAAAATTGAAAAGTTTGCAAAAGCACCACCGGAAATAATATCAAAAAATCCTAAAAGCTGCCCCTGACCAATTAATTCTTGTATTACTTCAAGTTTTATTCCTGGTACAGGAATATGAACTCCTATCCTAAATACAAGCACCATCATCAATGTGAATATAATTTTTCGTCTGAGTTCTTCAACCTTAAATACACTTTTTAATGCATCAACCATTATTAATTAATCACCTCGACACTACCGCCAGCTTGTTCAATTTTAGCCTTAGCTGCTTCACTAACAGCATGAACTTTGAAAACTAGGGGCTTAGATAATTCACCTCTTGAAAGAACTTTAACTCCATCTTTCATTTGATTAACAATACCTGCTGATTTTAATGTTTCAGGTGTAACTTCAGCATTTGCTTCAAACTTCTCATTAATCATATCTAGGTTTATACCTACATAAACCTTCTTGAATCTAGCATTCGAAAAACCACGTTTTGGAAGTCTTCTTTGCAATGGTGTCTGACCACCCTCAAAGTAAGGTCCTTTTCCACCACCAGAACGTGCTTTTTGACCTTTATGGCCTTTACCTGCTGTTTTTCCTAATCCACTTCCAATACCTCTGGCTTTACGAGTTCTTTCTTTTCTTGAACCCTCAACCGGTTTTATTTCATGGAGCTTCACAGAGAACGCCTCCTATCCTTTACCTAAACTTCTTCTACTTTAACTAAATGACCTATTGTTTTAACCATACCACGAATGGCTTCGTTATCTTCTTTAATTACTGTTTTATTTAACTTTGTTAGGCCAAGAGTTTGGGTTGTTGCCATTTGTTTTGGTCCTCTTCCTATAGTGCTTTTCACTAAGGTAACCTTAATTCTTCCCATTGCCTTGCCTCCTATTTAAGAATTTCTTCAACAGTCTTGCCACGAAGAGCCGCAACATCTTCAGCTCTTTTTAAAGATTCAAGACCTTGCATAGTTGCTTTTACAATATTTAAACTGTTACTTGACCCTAAAGATTTTGTAAGAATATCTTTTATGCCACATAATTCAACAACAGCTCTTGCAGCCCCACCAGCTATAACTCCTGTACCTGGTGCTGCTGGTTTTAACATCACTCTTGCTGCACCAAATTTACCAAGAACCTGGTGAGGAATAGTTGTATTTGTCATTGGAATTTCAACAACGTTTCTTTTTGCATCCTCTACGGCTTTTCTGATTGCTTCTGGGACTTCTGATGCTTTACCCATCCCAACTCCAACTTTACCATTTTGGTTGCCAACTGCAACTAAAGCACTAAAGTTAAAACGACGTCCACCTTTAACTACTTTAGCAACACGATTAATAAAAATAACTTTTTCCTGAAATTCCTGTTGCTTTTCTGCGCCTCTTTGTCTATCTGTACCTCTAGCCAAAAGATTTTCCCTCCTTCACCAAAAAAATTAAAATTCTAATCCTGCTTCTCTTGCACCTTCAGCAAAAGATTTAATTCTGCCATGATACATTAATCCGCCACGATCAAAAACTACTTTTGTAATCCCTTTTTCAAGAGCTTTTTTAGCAATTTCGGCGCCAATTTTCTTAGCACCCTCTGTATTTCCTCCAAATTCTTCTTTTAAAGAAGAAGCAGATACAAGAGCAACTCCCTTTTGATCGTCAATAATTTGTCCATAAATGTTATTCAAACTTCTATAAACACACAGGCGGGGTCTTTCAGCCGTACCTTTTAGTGTATATCTAATTCTTGCATGTTTACTCGCTCTAGTTTTTTTCCTAGGTGTTTTCTTTATCATTAAAGTTACCCCTTTCCACTATGTCTTACTACTTACCAGAAGTTTTTCCTGGTCTTAATTTTACAACTTCTGTTGTATATCTTATACCTTTACCTTTATATGGCTCCGGCTCTCTAACAGCTCTAATGTTTGCTGCTAAGCTTCCAACTTTTTCCTTGTCAATTCCTTTTACTATAATAGTGTCTTGAGACGGAACTTCAATTTCAGTATTTTCATAAGCTTCCATTTCAACAGGGTGTGAGTGACCAGCAGCCAAAACAAGTTTTTTCCCTTGCATTGAAGCTCTATAACCAACACCAACCATTTTTAATATTTTTTGATATCCTTCAGAAACGCCTATTACCATATTGTTAATTAAAGTTCTTGTAAGACCATGTAAAGCTCTATGGTTTTTTTCATCACTTGGACGTTTAACAATTAACGCACCATCTTCAAAAGATAGTTCCATTTCGCTTGAAAGTGTTCTTGAAAGAGTCCCCTTAGGTCCTTTTACTTCAACAAGATTACCCTCTTTTACATTTATCTCAACACCATTTGGAATGTTGACAGGAAGTTTACCAATTCTGGACATATTAATACCTCCTGATTATTATTACCATACGTAGCAAATTACTTCTCCGCCCAGGCCATTTTTACGAGCAACTTTATCTGTTACTATACCCTGAGATGTAGAAATAACTGCAATTCCTAAGCCACCTAACACTTTAGGTACTTCATCTTTTTTACAGTAAACTCTTAAACTCGGCTTACTAATTCTTTTTAATCCACTTATTACCTTTTGATTGTTATCGCTATATTTAAGGAAAATTCTAATCATTCCCTGCTTACTATCTTCGATAACCTCATAGTCTTTTATAAATCCTTCTGATTTTAGTATCTCTGCTAAGTTAATTTTAACTTTTGATGCAGGAACCTCTACAGTATCGTGTTTAATCATATTTGCATTTCTGATTCTAGTTAAGAAATCAGCAATTGGATCAGTCATAACCATATTATTTATTTACCTCCTTCCATCACTTGAGGTTTACCAGCTGGCTTTTTTAACTCCAGGTAGTTGCCCTTTATAAGCAAGTTCTCTAAAGCAGATACGGCATATTCCAAATTTACGCATGTAAGCATGTGGTCTTCCACAAACCTTACATCTGTTTACTTCTTGTACTTTAAACTTGGGAGCCCTGCGAACTCTCATTGAAACTTTAGCCACTAAATTCTTACCTCCTTCTAATTAAAGAGATCTAGTTTTTACTAAATGGCATTCCACTTAATCTCAATAATTCTCTTCCTTCTTCATCTGTTTTTGCTGTTGTTACAAAAACCACTTCTAACCCACGAACCTTATCAACTTTTTCATAGTCAATTTCCGGGAAAATCAATTGTTCTTTTAAACCCAAACTGTAATTTCCTCTACCATCAAAAGCTTTAGGGGATACACCTCTAAAGTCACGAACTCTTGGAAGTACAATATTTACTAATTTATCAATAAAATCATACATTCTATCTCCGCGTAGAGTTACTTTAGCACCAATAGGCATTCCTTCTCTTAGCTTGAAAGTAGCAATTGATTTTTTAGCCCGCGTAACAATCGGCTTCTGACCAGAAATTAATGTTAAATCTTCTACAGCTGCATCCAACACTTTTGTATTAGCTACTGCTTCGCCAAGACCAATATTAATAACTACTTTTTCAAATTTAGGAATTTCCATAACACTTTTATATGCAAACTTTTCTTGCAATAAGGGAATCATTTCATTCTGATACTTTTCCTTTAATCTGGCCAACTCCATAAGCCTCCTTTCCGCATTTCTTATTTATCGAACACTTCGCCACATTTCGCACAAGATCTAACTTTAGTGCCATCTGAAAGAACTTTCCTCGCAATTCTAACACCTTTGCCGCATTTTGAGCAGTAAGGCATTGCATTTGAAACGTGAACTGCTGCTTCTCTTTCAATAATACCACCTTGAGGATTAGCCTTGTTTGGCTTTGAATGTCTTTTTATTATATTAACACCTTCAACTATTACTTTACCTTCTTTAGGCATAGCTTGAAGGACATTGCCTTTTTTTCCTTTATCTTTTCCAGCAGTAATTACTACTGAATCTCCTTTTCTTACATGAAGTTTTGCCATTTATTTCACCTCCAGGGCTTGTTGTTACAGCACTTCAGGAGCCAAAGATATAATTTTCATAAAATCTTTGTCACGTAATTCCCTAGCAACTGGGCCAAAAATACGTGTACCTCTTGGACTGCGATCATCTTTAATTATTACTGCAGCATTCTCATTGAATTTAATATAAGAACCGTCTTTTCTTTTAACAGGACGAACACTTCTTACAACTACAACCTTTACAACATCACCTTTTTTTACCATGCCACCAGGAGCAGCATCTTTTACTGCACAAATGATGATATCACCAACACCAGCGTATCTGCGTCTTGTGCCACCTAATACTCTAATACAAAGAAGCTCTTTCGCTCCAGTATTATCGCCAACTTTTAGTCTTGTTTCTTGTTGAATCATCTTTCGAAAACCTCCCTTCGAAAGCAGGTTACCTATTTTAGATAATAGGCGCTTTCTCTACTATTTCAATCAATCTCCATCTTTTATCTTTGCTAAGAGGGCGGGCCTCCATTATTTTAACCTTATCGCCAATCTTGCACTCATTTTGTTCGTCATGGGCTTTATATTTTTTAGTAACAGTTTTATATTTTTTATAAATCGGATGTCTTTCCTGACTTTCAACAGCAACAGTAATGGTTTTGTCCATTTTGTCACTAACTACTTTTCCGATTCTAACTTTACGAGCTACTCTATCCAACTTTTTTTACCCCCTTCACTTAACTTTGGGTCTCTCGATATTTAATTCACGCTCTCTAAGAACAGTTTTTGATTTTGCAATATCCTTTTTCACTGTCTTAATTCTCATTGGATTATCCAACTGGCTTGTAGCCATCTGAAAGCGAAGATTAAACAATTCTTCTTTTAGACTTAAAACTTTTGTCTCTAATTCTTGTGTTGTTAAATCTCTAAATTCTTTTGCTTTCATTATTCATCACCACCAATTTCTTCCTTTTTCACAAACTTGCATCTTACAGGAAGCTTATGCATAGCTAGTCTGAAAGCTTCTCTGGCAATTTCTTCAGAAACACCAGTCATTTCAAACAAAATGCGTCCTGGCTTAACTACTGCTACCCAATATTCTGGAGAACCTTTACCTGAGCCCATTCTGGTTTCAGCTGGTTTTGCAGTAATAGGCTTGTGAGGGAATATTTTAATCCAAACTTTACCACCACGTTTTATATAACGTGTCATCGCAATACGGGCTGCTTCTATTTGTCTGCTGGTAATCCAAGATGCATCTAAAGACTGAAGTCCATAGTCACCATATGAAACCTTATTACCTTTGTGTGCATTTCCAGTCATTTTTGGTCTGTGTTGTCTGCGCCATTTTACTCTTTTAGGCATTAACATGGTTTATTCCTCCTCTTTAACAGGTTGTGGAGTGTTTTTTGCCTCTGGTAGAATTTCACCATTGTAAATCCAAACTTTTACTCCAAGTTTACCGTAAGTAGTATCTGCCTCCGCAAATGCATAATCTATATCTGCTCTAAGTGTATGAAGAGGAATTTTCCCTTCACTCATCCACTCTGTTCTTGCGATTTCCGCTCCGCCAAGTCTTCCAGACACAGCGATTTTGATACCTTTAGCACCGCTCTTTAAAGCTCTGCCAATAGCTTGTTTCATAGCTCTTCTGAAAGCAACTCTTTTTTCAAGTTGAGCTGCCACTGACTCAGCAACAAGCTGTGAATCCTTTTCCGGTTTTTTTACTTCCTGTATATTAATATTTACTTCTTTGTTAGTCATTTTCTTTAACTGCTCTTTTAGTGCTTCAATTTCCGCACCATTTCTTCCAATTATAATTCCTGGCTTAGCAGTGAAGATAGTAATCTTTACTCTAGTATTTACTGCTCTTTCAATAATAATATTAGAAATTCCTGCAGCAAATAGTTTTTTCTTAATATATTCTCTGATTTTCAAGTCCTCTTGCAGTAACTCAACATATAATTTATCTGCACACCATCTTGCATCCCAATTTCTGATGATACCGATCCTGAGACCTTTAGGACTAACTTTTTGACCCACTTAATTATCCCTCCTTCTTCTCAGCTACAACCACAGTAATATGGCTTGTTCTCTTACGAATTAAATCCGCTTTACCCATTGCTCTTGGTTTTTGTCTCTTTAAAGTCGGACCCTGATCAACATGACAAGCTTTAACATAAAGATTGTCTGTATCTAATTCTAAATTATTTTCAGCATTAACAACTGCTGACTTAAGAACCTTCTCAACTAAAAAAGATGCTTTTTTAGGAGTAAATTTTAAAGTAGCAAATGCTTCTTGCACGTCTTTTCCTCTGATAATGTTCATAACTTGCTGAACCTTCATTGGTGATATTCTAATATACTTAGCAACTGCCTTTGTTTCCATTTTACCAAGAACCCCCTCTCTCTTCCGGACTCCTTATTTCAAACCTGAAGACTTTTCTGAATCTGTATGACCTTTATATGTTCTGGTTGGAGAAAACTCCCCTAATTTATGTCCTACCATGTCCTCTGTTGCATAAACTGGAACATGCTTTCTACCATCATGAACGGCAATTGTATGTCCTATAAACTCTGGAAAGATTGTTGAGCTTCTTGACCATGTCTTAATCAGCTTCTTTTCATTGTTTTCGTTCATCTGAAGAATTCTTTTGTACAGACGTTCTTCAACATAAGGTCCTTTTTTTACTGATCTGCCCATTAAGCGATTGCCTCCTTTCTCAGACTATTTTTTTTTCTTAACAATAAATTGATTACTTTGATTTTTCTTTTTACGAGTTTTTTTGCCAATTGCAACTTTACCCCATGGAGTAACAGGTGCTTTACGTCCAACCGGAGCACGACCTTCCCCACCACCATGAGGGTGATCACATGGATTCATTACAGAACCACGAACTGTAGGTCTTTTGCCCATCCAGCGGCTTCTTCCAGCTTTACCAATAGTAACGTTTTCATAAGAAAGGTTACCTACTTGCCCAATTGTTGCTCGACAATTTACATGAACCATTCTAACTTCACCGGAAGGCATTCTGATTTGAGCATATTCGCTTTCCTTAGCCATTAGCTGAATGCTTCCACCAGCAGATCTTGCAAGCTGACCACCTTTGCCAGGTTTTAGTTCAACATTATGAATAATTGTACCAACTGGTATGTTTTTAATTGGCAAAGCATTTCCAACTTTAATATCTGATTCTGGACCAGAATAAATAACATCCCCAACGCTTAATCCGTTTGGCGCTATAATATATTTCTTTTCTCCATCCAAATAAGTAATCAAAGCAATATTTGAAGATCTATTAGGATCATATTCAATAGTGCTTATTTTTCCCGGAATAACATCTTTATTTCTTTTAAAATCAATAATTCTATACTTTCTCTTGTGTCCACCACCTTGATGGCGCACAGTGATTTTACCCCTAGCATTTCTTCCTGCATGTTTCTTTAAAGGAACAACCAATGATTTTTCTGGAGAATCAGTAGTAATTTCCTTAAATGACAATACTGTCATATGTCTTCTAGCAGGAGATGTAGGTTTAAAACTCTTTATAGACATTAACCTTACCTCCTAATCAAAATTTCAGGATTTTATAGTCCCTCGAAAACTTCAATCTGCTGGCCTTCTTTTAAAGTAACTATTGCCTTTTTCCAGCTAGCAGCCTTCCCTTCAGAACGCCCCATTCTCTTTGTCTTGCCCTTAACATTTATAGTTGAAATATTTATAACGTTAACCTTGAAGATTTCCTGAATAGCGTTTTTAATTTCAAACTTATTCGCACTCTTTAATACTTTGAAAGTGTATTTTCCTTCTTCCATCATAGATACAGTTTTTTCTGTAATTACAGGTTTTAGGATAATATCGTATGAATTTTTCATCTGGAAAGCACCTCCTCTGTCTTAGTAACTGCCTCTTGAGTGATAATAAGTTTGTCATGACTAATTACGTCATATACATTTAATCCTTCAGAAGTAGTATAAGTAATCCCTGGGATGTTACTTACTGATTTAGCTACGTTAAAATTCTCTTCAGCCGTTACAACTAACGCTTTGCCTTCATTTTTAAGAGCTGTTAAAATCTTAATCATTTCTTTTGTTTTTGGTTGCTCCATAGCAAGAGATTCTAAAACAACAAGACTCTCAGTTAACACTTTATCATTTAAAACTGATTTAAGAGCCAATCTCCTTTTTTTCTTAGGAATACTGTAAGAATAGCTTCTTGGTTTTGGTCCAAATACAATTGAACCGCCACGCCACAATGGAGATCTGATAGTACCTACTCTAGCTCTTCCCGTACCTTTTTGTCTCCAAGGCTTACGTCCGCCTCCTCTTACTTCTCCCCTGTGCTTTGTTGAAGATGTACCTTTTCTCATGCTAGCTAGCTGCATAACAACAACCTCGTGAACAACTCCTTCATTTAGTTCAATCCCAAAAACTTCTTCACTCAACTGCACCTGACCAACTTCGCTGCCTTCTATATTAAATAATTTTACACTTGGCATTTCATTTCCTCCTTCCTGCTGGTATCTTTCCTTATGACTTCACTGATTTTTTAATTGTAATTAATGTTTTTCTTGCCCCTGGGACAGAACCTTTGATTAACAAAAGATTCTTTTCTACATCTACTTTTACTATTTCAAGACCTTGAATAGTAATTTTATCTTTACCCATATGGCCAGGAAGCTTTTTACCTTTAAATACTCTGTTTGGCCCCAAAGCTCCTATAGAACCAGGCTTTCTGTGATGTCTTGATCCGTGAGCCATTGGTCCTCTTGAGAAATTATGTCTTTTTATAACCCCTTGAATACCTTTACCTTTACTCACTCCAGTAACATCAACCATGTCACCAGACTGGAAAACATCAACTTTAACTTCATGTCCTAATGGGTATTCAGAAATGTCTTCAACTTTAACTTCTCTTAAATATCTCAAAGGAGCTATACCTGCTTTTGCAAACTGACCTTTATGAGGTTTATTTGCATTTTTTTCCTTAATGCTTCCATATCCTACTTTTACAGCTTGATAGCCATCATTTTCTGTGTCCTTTTGCTGAACCACTATACATGGTCCTGCTTCAACAACTGTTACAGGGATCAATTTTCCCTCCGCATCAAAAATCTGCGTCATTCCTATTTTTTTTCCTAAAATCATTTCTCTCATCCTATCCACCTCCCAATATTAGAGTTTAATCTCGATATCTACACCAGAAGGCAAGTCTAATCTCATTAATGAATCAACAGTCTTTGGTGTAGGATCAAGAATGTCAATTAATCTTTTATGAGTTCTCATTTCAAATTGCTCTCTTGAGTCCTTATTGACATGAGGTGATCTCAAAATTGTAAAAACATTCTTCTCTGTTGGAAGAGGTATTGGACCCGATACACTAGCACCTGTCTTTTTTGCAGTCTCTACAATTTTTTGTGCAGATTGATCAATAATTTTGTAATCAAATGCCTTTAATCTGATTCTGATTTTTTGTTTCGCCATTTTCATTCCTCCTTACCGCCCGATTTTCGGACATTCTCAACGGAAATTAACTTGTCCACGGTGTCTGGCGTATCATCCGGACAACAACCTTCCGCCTCATCGCACTTTGTGCATACCCTATTATTATATATATTTTTTAGTATTTGTCTACATTTTTTCTTTATTTTTTAATTTTTGAAATATTTTTTTACATTTTAATTATTTTCTAAAATACTTTAAAAGTTTTTTTAATTTTCAAAGTCCCAATAAAAAAGTACCGCATTTTTCAACGCGGCACTTGAGTTTTTCCTGTTTGGTTGCCTTACACTTTAAAAGGAAAGTCTTTTATTACTCGTTAATGCCTGAAACAACACCAGCACCAACAGTTCTTCCGCCTTCACGGATTGCAAATCTTAAGCCTGGCTCAATAGCTATTGGAGTAATTAATTCGATGTCCATTTTGATGTTATCTCCCGGCATTACCATTTCTACTCCTTCTGGCATTGCAATTGATCCTGTTACGTCTGTTGTTCTGAAGTAAAACTGTGGTCTGTATCCGTTAAAGAATGGAGTGTGTCTTCCACCCTCTTCTTTTGTTAATACATAAACCTCTCCGGAAAACTTTGTATGAGGTTTGATTGATCCCGGCTTAGCTAATACTTGGCCTCTGATAATATCTTTTCTGTCAACACCTCTTAATAATGCGCCTATATTGTCTCCTGCTTGTGCATAGTCAAGAAGTTTACGGAACATTTCTACTCCTGTTACTACTGTTTTTCTTGGAGCTTCTGAAAGACCTACGATCTCTACTTCTTCACCAACTCTTACTTCTCCTCTTTCAATTCTGCCTGTTGCTACTGTTCCACGGCCTGTAATTGAGAATACGTCCTCTACTGGCATTAGGAATGGCTTGTCGATTGCACGCTCTGGAGTTGGAATGTAGTCATCTACTGCCCGCATTAACTCAAGTACTTTTTCTGCCCATGGGCCTGTTGGATCTTCAAGAGCTTTCAAACCTGAACCTCTTACTACTGGAATATCATCTCCAGGGAATTCATACTGGCTTAATAGTTCTCTTACTTCCATTTCAACTAACTCTAATAATTCTTCATCATCAACCATGTCTGCTTTGTTTAACCATACTACGATATATGGCACCCCAACCTGACGTGCAAGAAGAATGTGTTCTCTTGTTTGTGGCATTGGGCCATCTGCTGCACTTACTACCAAGATTGCTCCGTCCATCTGAGCTGCTCCTGTAATCATATTTTTTACATAGTCAGCGTGACCTGGACAGTCTACGTGAGCATAGTGTCTGTTTTCTGTTTCGTATTCTACGTGAGCTGTATTAATTGTAATACCTCTCTCTTTTTCTTCTGGTGCCTTGTCAATCTCGTCGAATTTTGATACTTTCGCAAAACCTTTTTGTGCTAAAACTGCAGTGATTGCTGCTGTTGATGTTGTTTTACCGTGGTCAACGTGACCAATTGTTCCAATATTTACGTGGGGTTTAGTTCTTTCAAATTTAGCTTTTGCCATTTTACTTTTTCCTCCCTTAAATTCTTCTATTTACCCATTCTTTTTGCTGCGATTTCTTCAGCAATATTTCTGGGGACTTCTTTATAATGATCAAATTGCATAGTATATATTCCGCGACCTTGAGTCTTTGACCTTAGATCAGTTGCATAACCAAACATCTCAGATAATGGAACATAACCTCTTACAACTTGTGTGTTTCCTCTTGGTTCCATGCCCTCAATCTGTCCTCTTCTTGAGTTCATATCACCCATTACATCACCAGTGTTATCCTCTGGAACCTGAACTTCAACTTTCATATATGGTTCTAAAAGAATTGGTTTAGCTTTTTGTGCTCCATTTTTAAAAGCCATGGATCCAGCAACTTTAAAGGCCATTTCAGAAGAATCCACATCGTGATAAGAACCATCGATAAGAGTTGCTTTCATGTCAACCATTTGGTACCCAGCTATAACACCAGTTTGAAGAGCTTCTCTTATACCAGCTTCAATTGGTCCAATGTATTCTTTAGGAACTACACCACCAACAATTTTACTTTCAAATACGAAACCAGTACCACTTTCAATCGGCTCAAGTTCAATAACTGCATGACCGTACTGCCCCCTACCACCAGATTGTCTAACGAATTTACCTTCAGCCTTAATCTTTTCAGTAATTGTTTCTTTATATGCAACCTGAGGTTTGCCAACTTTTGCATCTACTTTAAATTCTCTTAGAAGACGGTCAACGATTATTTCAAGGTGAAGCTCACCCATACCAGCAATTAGGACCTGACCAGTTTCTTTATCTGAATAAGTTTTGAAAGTTGGATCTTCTTCAGCTAACTTTGATAAAGCAATCCCCATTTTTTCCTGATCAGCTTTTGTAGCTGGCTCAATCGCAACCCTGATAACTGGTTCTGGGAATACCATTGATTCAAGAATAATTGGAGTATCTTTAGCTGACAATGTATCTCCTGTTGTTGTATCTTTAAGTCCAACCGCCGCTGCAATTTCTCCTGCATGAACTTCAGTGATCTCTTGTCTGCTGTTAGCATGCATTTGAAGTATTCTACCAATACGCTCTCTTTTACCTTTTGTTGAGTTGTAAACATAAGAACCAGACTTAAGAACTCCTGAGTAAACTCTAAAATAAGTAAGTCTTCCAACAAAAGGATCTGTCATAATCTTAAAAGCCAAAGCAGAGAAAGGCTCTGTATCAGAAGATTTTCTTTCATCCTCTTCATCAGTTTCCGGATTAATTCCGCCAATCGCAGGGACATCTGTTGGAGCCGGCATATATGCAATTACAGCATCAAGCAATCTTTGAACTCCCTTGTTTTTAAAAGAAGATCCACAGCAAACCGGTATAATTTTTACACCGATAGTAGCCTTTCTGATCCCTGAATTAATCTCTTCTTCAGTTAGCTCTTCGCCCTCAAGATACTTCATCATTAACTCTTCATCAGTTTCAGCTACAGCCTCAAGTAATTTATCCCTGTATTCTTCAACAACGTCTGCCAAATCAGTAGGAATCTCTCTCTCTTCTGTGTTGCCTTTTTCGTCAATATAGTAAAAAGCTTTATTTAAAACAAGATCTACCAATCCATCAAAGTGATCCTCTGCTCCAATTGGAACTTGAAGAGGAACAGGATTAGCACCAAGTTTTTCTTTTATCTGACCAGCTACATTGAAAAAATCAGAACCTACACGGTCCATTTTATTTATATAGGCAATTCTTGGTACTTTATATTTATCTGCCTGACGCCATACCGTCTCAGACTGAGGCTCAACACCACCCACTGCACAAAACACAGCAACAGAACCATCTAAAACTCTTAAAGAACGTTCAACTTCAACAGTGAAGTCAACGTGTCCTGGTGTGTCTATGATGTTTATTCTGTGATCTTTCCACTGACAGGTTGTAGCCGCTGAGGTAATAGTAATCCCTCTTTCCTGCTCTTGAACCATCCAGTCCATAGTAGCAGCACCATCATGAACTTCACCAATTTTGTGAGTTCTTCCAGTGAAAAAAAGTATCCTCTCAGTTGTTGTAGTTTTACCTGCGTCGATATGAGCCATGATCCCTATATTTCTGGTTTTTTCAATAGGAAACTCTCTTGCCACTTTAATTATCTCTCCTTCAGGTTTTTATTTACCACTTATAATGAGCAAATGCTTTGTTAGCTTCTGCCATTTTGTGAGTATCTTCTTTCTTTTTGTAAGAACCACCTGCACCATTGGAAGCATCAATTAACTCTCCTGCTAACCTCTGTACTAGTGTTTTCTCACCTCTTTGATTTGTGTATAACGCTAACCAGCGAACACCTAATGTTTGTCTGCGTTCTGGTCTTACTTCAACCGGAACTTGATAATTTGCCCCACCTACGCGACGTGCCTTAACTTCCAATACTGGCATTACATTATTCAGAGCAGCTTCAAAAACCTCAATTGGCTCTTTTCCTGTTCTCTCTTGAATTAATGCAAAAGCATCATAAACCGCTTTTTCAGCAATACTTTTCTTACCATCAACCATAAGTTGATTAATAAGCTTAGCAACTCTTTTATTTTGGTATATTGGATCTGGCAATACATCTCTCTTAGGGACAGGTCCTTTTCTTGGCATTTCCTAAACCCCCACTTATTTTTAAATTATTTTTTTACTTTTGGCTTCTTTGTGCCGTATTTTGAACGGCTTTGTGTTCTATTTTGAACTCCTGCTGCATCTAATGTTCCACGAACCAAATGATAACGAACGCCTGGTAAGTCTTTTACTCTTCCACCTCTAACAAGAACAACACTGTGTTCCTGAAGATTGTGTCCAATTCCTGGAATATATGTTGTAACCTCCAAGCCATTAGTCAACTTAACTCTAGCTACTTTACGAAGAGCAGAGTTAGGCTTCTTTGGAGTTGTAGTGTAAACTCTCGTACAAACACCTCTTTTTTGAGGATTGCTTTTTAATGCTGGCGCTGTAGATTTTTGAACTATTTTCTTTCTTCCTTTGCGTACTAACTGACTGATTGTTGGCATCAATCGCACCTCCTTCCCAATTAAGGATTATAAGAATTGGATGAAGACTAAATTAGTCTTCATCCGTTACCTTTAATAAAGCTGCTGTCGCTGCCCCTACCTCGATACCAAAAGCTTTTCCAAGCTCCATCATTGTAGGAACAAATACTCTCTGTACATTACTTTCTTTTGCTGCTTTCTGAACATCACTTACTATTCTTTCCTCAGCATCTCTGGCAATATAAACTGCCTTAACTTCATTACTTTTTAAAGCTCTCAGAGTTTGCTTAGTACCAATGACTTTGTGTCCGATTAAATTCGACATCTCAAGCTCACTCTCTTTCATTGATTCTTTTAGTTGCTTGCACACACTAAAATATTTTATCACCGGACCTTTAGGGTGTCAAGAATTTAGTTATTCATAATCGTATCAATTAATTATGGGTTTTAAAAGAATAAAAAAACTCCTTGTATGTATTACGTGCTAAATCGCACTCACTATCCTTTTAAATAATTCTCTTTTCCAAGTTCTCTTACCAGTTAAAACTACTGGCACATTGCCGAATTTCTCATCTGATATTAGGTTCGTAGCTTTTTTTATAACACGGCTTTCTAATTTTATGATTCTTGTTTCTGTTTTTCTTGCTTCTTTCTTTTACTAAATCATATACATTACCTGAATTAGCCTTAAAAGCCCTCAGACGTGACATTTGATCAACACCTTCTCTGCACCAGCTTAGAGGCCTTGAATTTAATCTTGCAGATAATATATAACTAATATGGCCTTCTGCGCTACAACCTATATAATCCGGGTCATATTGATTCATTATACCTTCCCAATTATTTAACACATAACTTCTAGCATCTTTTATTGCTTCTATTTTTTGTTTCTGATTCTGTTTCTTCAATTATTGCTTTGAATAAATCTTTTACGAAATCTTTCCTTTTCGTATTTATGTAATACCACATCATTTGGTGTGTGCCTTTCATATGAGCAGTTGCCTTCTTTATATATTTCGACAAATAGTATCTATCTAAAACATAGATACTATCTTTAATCCATTCTTTGCCTTGTTTTATCCAGTTGGCTCCATCTCCTGATAAATATATCTTTTCAATAGTTTCTTCTTCATAGTTGCTATCAATATAATCAGCTACTTCAAGCCATAAATCAGCACTATCTTGGTAGAGACCACTAAAGTATCTGGGTGTAATGGTCAAGCATCTTTGTAACACTAAGTACGGAAAATCAGTTTATATTTCGTGCTTCAAACGGAGTCAGCCCTCCATTGTATGAATGAGGTCGAATGTGATTGTACCACACATAAACATATTTATTGATAGCTTCATCTAATTGTAAGTCGGTTTCAAATTTTTAGTGGTAAATAAGCTCTGACTTAAGTGATTTATAAAATCTCTCCATTGGAGCGTTATTATATGGGCAACCTGTTTTACTCATGCTTTGCCTTATTCCTTGGCTTTTGCAGTACTCTACGAAAGCCCATGAGGTGAACTGTACCCCCTGATCTGAATGTAAGACTAACCCTTCATCTGGGCTCTCTCTTTCAAGAGCTTTAGACAAGGTTTCTATTGCCAGATCTGAGTTGATTCATTTTGAGTTAACCGTTGCTATTGCTTCCCTTTTTGCTAAATCTATAATAGTACAATTATAACGCATTTTACCGTTTGTTAATCTTATATAGGTGAAATCAGTACACCATACTTTATTTCTTTCTGTGACAGAGAAATTTTGATTAAGAATATTGGGAAATACTTTGTTCTTTTCACCTTTTACATATTTGGGCCTTTTTCTTACAGTGATTGCATGCAGGTTTAATTCCTTGTTCATATACTTATGCGCTGTTGTCTTACTAATAAATATATTTTGCCTTGCAAGAAAAGTGACTATCCACCTATGGCCAATAATGCGTCCATTATTGTAATAAATACTTTTTATGTTTTCTTGAACTTTAGCCTTTCCCTCACGATACGTGGATTTTCTGTTCTTTAAGTAATTGTAGTACATATTCGGAGAGAGGTTGAATTTGCGGCATAACCAGCGCAATCCAAACTCAAGTTTATAGGCATCAATGAACTGATATACCACTAATCGATTTCCTTTGCGAAGAATGCCGCTGCTTTTTTTAGGAAATCATTTTCCTTTTGAAATTCCATAAGCTTCTTGTTAAGCGCTCTATATTCCTTTGGTGATATTGCATTTTCTTTATTTTGTGGTTTTGTGTAATGACATTCTTCGCTGTATTTTTTTATCCATCCGGACATTGTTGATTTTGATACACCGTAGGTTGCAAAAAGATCACCAAGGCTTTTGCCTTTTAGATATTCACGTACAACCTCCTTCTTGAATTCTAAATCGTAACGTTTGCTCATTTTGTAATCCTCCTAGTTCGGGTTTATTATATATTATCCGTACTAGGTGTTACAACAAGACTATACCATTACAAGTCCATACTTTTAATTTCTTCTAAACCAGATATAATTTTTAAACTTTGAAGCTGAACCTGCATTTGACTTTTAACGAAATTTGCTGACTCTACAGAGATACCTTGCAAACCTTTCTCAGCCTCATTTTGCAATGCTTTTTCTGAATTGAACAAAGACACAACTGCTATCAAAGAAATTGAAACAACTAATAACAACGAGAACACAATAACTAATTTTTACTTAATACTTTTCATATATCCTCCTTAGTTATAATGAATTTTTAATAATCCTTATGACTAAGTATACATCCAGAATTTTTTATAATTTAGTTTGCGCAAATAACCTTTTTAAAACCATAAAGAGAATTTATTTATTTTATAACAATTTTTGTACAATAATTTTGCATTTCATGCAAAAAAGAATACTTTTTTGGTTCTACAATAAATGTTGGGGTGGTAAAAACCATTCTGACATTTATTTGCGAAAAAATACAGAGCATTGGGTAAATCCATATTAGAGAACACCCATTGTAATCTAAGGAGGAATTTACTTATGCTCTATAATAACTATTATATTAAAAAATTAATTGGTTTTAAAGGGATAATTTTAGAACAATTAGAAACTTCTTCTGATTCAATGTCCTTTTCTTTTTCTCTGGAGATTAAAACTCACAATTACCCCAAATGCCATCAACAAACCAATAAAGTTCATGATTACAGAATTCAAATGATAAAAGATATTTCCATCTCAGGGAAGAAAACCTACCTTTACTATAAAAAAAGAAGGTACGTTTGTAATCACTGCAATAAAAAATTCTACGAAAAAAATGATTTTCTCCCCCGCTATCAAAGAATGACCAGCAGGCTGATAAAATACATAATTACTCGAATGAAAAATGTTTACTCTGTATCTGATATTGCCAAAGAGAATAATATTTCACCATCAACGGCTCTCAGGCTTTTTAGATTCATAAACTATTCCCTAACAAAATTGCCCGAAGTAATCTCTATTGATGAATTTAAAGGTAATGCCGGGGGCAAAAAGTACCAGTGCATATTAACTGATCCCTAAAACAAGAAGGTACTTGATATTCTTCACGGAAGAGAACAACACATTTTATCGGACTATTTCAGGAAATTCAATGACAGGGATAAAGTAAAATACTTCATTATGGATATGTGGCAACCTTACAAGGATATTGCTGAAACATATTTTAAAAATGCAACTATCATTATCGATAAATTCCATTTCATTAGGCAGGTCACTTGGGCATTTGAAAGAATTAGGAAAGATGAGCAAAAGAAATTTGCCAAGGAAAGGCGAAGATATTTCAAAAGAAGTCGCTCCCTTCTCTTAAAAAGAATGAAGTATTTAACTCCTGAAGAAATTGACCAGGTAAACGTTATGCTTGCTACTTCTGAGAAACTGCAAAAAGCTTATATGTTAAAAGAAAAATTTTATAACTTTGTTGACAGCAGTGATTTAGAAAGTGCAAAAAAGAATTTGAAAGCCTGGTATATGTTTGTTATGTCCTGTGAGTTTGAAGAATTCGATAAATGCTCCAGAACCATTTTCAACTGGCAGAAATATATTCTTAATTCATTTACTTGTACTTATACTAACGGATATACAGAAGGAGTTAACAACAAAATTAAGGTTTTAAAAAGAAATGCTTATGGTGTAAGAAATTTTTGGAGATTCAAAAACAGAATAATGCACGTAATGAACTAAAAACAATTTAAAAAAGTACCGCATTTTTCAATGCGGTACTCATGGAATCTAATCTAATTGGGTTACCCCAACATTTGACAAAGAACCAGTATTTATTACAATAATGGACGCATTATCGGCCATAGGTGGATGGTCGCTTTTCTTGCAAGGCAAAATATATTTATTGGTAAGACAACAGCACATAAGTATATGAACAAGGAATTAAACCTGCATGCAATCACTGTAAGAAAAAGGCCCAAATATGTAAAAGGTAAAAAGAACAAAGTATTTCCCAATATTCTTAATCAAAATTTCTCTGTCACAGAAAGAAATAAAGTATGGTGTACTGATTTCACCTATATAAGATTAACAAACGGTAAAATGCGTTATAATTGTACTATTATAGATTTAGCAAAAAGGGAAGCAATAGCAACGGTTAACTCAAAATGAATCAACTCAGATCTGGCAATAGAAGCCTTGTCTAAAGCTCTCGAAAGAGAGAGTCCAGATGAAGGGTTAGTCTTACATTCAGATCAGGGGGTACAGTTCACCTCATGGGCTTTCGTAGAGTACTGCAAAAGCCAAGGAATAAGGCAAAGCATGAGTAAAACAGGTTGCCCATATAATAACGCTCCAATGGAGAGATTTTATAAATCACTTAAGTCAGAGCTTATTTACCACCAAAAATTTGAAACCGACCTACAATTAGATGAAGCTATCAATAAATATGTTTATGTGTGATACAATCACATTCGACCTCATTCATACAATGGAGGGCTGACTCCATTTGAAGCACGAAATATAAACTGATTTTCCGTACTTAGTGTTACAAAGATGCTTGACCATTACAATCAAAATTAATAAATACATCACTCCAATTATTCCCGGTTGAGTCAAAAATATCAGGATTGCCATCAAAATCAATATTTGCATTTAACACTTTCGTTGCAGGAACACCTGTTACATTTAGTATACCTACTTTTTGACCATCACATACTAAGTCAAAGGGCCCGGCAGATCCCTGCAGATCAAAACCTTGAGCGATCTGAAAAACTGTAGTATCATTATGATTCACAATATCGATACCAAACGTACCGTCACCTAATACCGGGACACGAAATGAAAAAGAAAGAACAATTTCTTCCTGCAAATCAATAGTTCCCCAGTCATCTTCAGCAATGCTGGTGTTATTTTGCTTAGCATCAACTTCAAGGTCAATTAGAAGATTAGTAACATCAGCACCTAATATAAAGAAAGGTATTTAGATCAGTAATAGCGTGACTACTAGAAAAATTGACAATATTTCTTTTTTCTTTATCATTTTTTCTTTTCTTCTCTCAATCCTCATCTGTAATTCCTCCTATATGTATATAATTCAAAAAAATAAACCACAGATATTTTATCATAATAAAAAGTATATACCCATAAAAAATATAAAAAACCATCTATTGATAAAAATTTTTATCAATAGATGGTTTTTTATATGGTGCGGTGAGCGGGACTTGAACCCGCACGTCCATAAGACACATGCCCCTCAAACATGCCTGTCTGCCGATTCCAGCACCACCGCGTTATAGAACAGAAATCATATTATCACTTTTATATTTGAGTGACAAGTTATTTTCTTTTCTTCTTTTTTTCTTTAATTTCTCTATATGATCTTTTTTCACTGTCTTTGCTTCTGCTTTTTGTAATTGTGATTGCCGCACCCAAAGATAAACTAATAAAGAAAGCGTTGATGAAAGCGTAAGTAAAATTTAACTCATTTCCTCTTAACATATCTCCAAAAAGACCACCAGTAAAAACTGCGAAAAATGTGGCCATGGTTAAAATTATTACTCTTCTTTCAATATTTTTTAAAAATGAAAAATCAAAGGATTTTATGTTTAATCAACCTTTCTGTATATGTTATCCCGGGAATTCTGCCTCTTTTAGCAACTGGAACTCCGTCTATTTCTTTAATGTCCATAGTCATATCTATAGCTGGTGCACCAGATACATAACTTCCTACTCCAAAAGCGTCAGCTCCTGCATCTTTTAACTGAACTATTCTCTCAGGAGTTAAACCACCGGACACAAATAACATTATATCAGTAAATCCTTTAAGATCCAAGCGTACTCTTATTTCTCTTACGAGAGCAGGAGTTACCCCACCTCTTTCACTTGGAGTATCAAGACGAACCCCCTGAAGCCTTCCCTGCATCTCCTCTGCAATACGAAGGGTTTCTTCTGCTTCATCTTTAAATGTATCAACCAAAACTAATCTTGCATCTTCTTCTGGCATTATTTCATCATATTTTTTTGCAACTTTCAGAGTATCTCCAGCAATCAACATTACTGCATGGGGAACCGTTCCCTTAGGTTTAATTCCTGCTAAATTGGCACCAAGAATACAACTGGATCCATCCATTCCACCAATAATTGATGATCTTTCCATAACAGGAGCTACTGCAGGATGAACATGTCTTGCTCCGAAAATTATGGCTGGCCTGTCTCCCGCTGCTTCTTTTACCTCTTTAGCCGCAGTTGCCCAACCTGATGAACTTGCAAGAACTCCAAGCAAAGCAGTTTCATATATACCAAAATTAGAATATTTTCCTTTAATTCTCATTAACACTTCTTTAGCCTGAAAGAAATCTCCTTCATTGAGAGACCATACTTCTGCTCCTGTACCCTCAAGTAAAGCCAAGGCCTCAGGTAAACCGCAAAAAACTCCGTAACTTCTGGCAAATATTTCTACTGTTACTTCTGTATCAAGTTTGCCCATTGCTTCCAGAATTTCATAGGTTTTTACAAAATAAACATCTGTAGTAAGACCCTCTAAGATTTCATTATGTTCCGCTGAAAAAAGTTTTCTATCTTCACTTATTTTAAATTCTTTTATTTCCTTTGAGCTAAGTATTCGTTTATGGCTCATTTTTCCTCCTATCTGGATATTCTTTCTAGTTCCATTTCCAGATTCTTTTCTGCCTCATTTACTCCGCTTTCTGAAAAAGTTCCTATATTATTAACAACCTTTGAAGCTGTTTGAATTAACTGCATTCCTATAGAAGCTCCTGTTGCTTCTCCCAATCTCATGTTAAGATCCAGCAAAGGTACCAGACCCAATAATTTTAACATATATATATGCTGAATTTCAGCAGATTTATGAGATGCAAACATAACTTTTTCTGCCCCTGGAGCTATCATCATAGCAGCAAGTGCTGCAGCTGTGGAAATAAATCCATCAAGAACTATTGGCTTTCGGTATTTTGCACAAGCCAGGTATGCACCTACTGCACCGGCTATTTCAAAGCCACCTAATTTTGCCAGAACTTCAATTGGCTTATTTTTGTCGGGATTATTAACTTCCAAAGCCTGTTCAACAATTTTTGCTTTTCTTTTCCAGGTTTCATCATTAATCATTGATCCCCTGCCTGTTGCCTGCTCTGCTGTTAATCCTGCAAAAACCGCAAGAAGAGCACTGCTGGAAGTTGTATTTCCAATTCCCATTTCCCCAGGAGCGATGATATCTGCTCCCTTTATTATAACCCCTTCCGTTACTTCAAATCCAGCATAGATTGCATCTTTTGCTTCCTGCAAAGTCATGGCCGGACCCTTAGTAAAGTCATCTGTACCATATCTGATTTTCTTATTTATTAACAATGGATTTTTAATATCGCCATCCATTCCCATGTCAACAACTGTAACATCTGCACCATTTGCTTTGGCAACAACATTTGCTCCTGCTTTACCCCTTAAATAAGACATGGTCATTTGTTTAGTGACGTCTTTTGGATATGCACTCACTCCATATTTGGAAAAGCCATGGTCAGCAGAAAAAATTATTACTTCCTTTTGATTAATATCATACTTCATTTCTCCGGTAATCTCTGCCAGTCTTATTGATATTTCTTCCAGCTTGCCAAGACTTCCTTTAGGCTTTATTAACTCATACTGATAAGTATCAACAGCATTACCTGCCTCTTTGTCTAATTCCCAATCCTTAATTTCTTGAATAATTTTTTCTAATTTCATTTTTCTCATCCTCCTGTTTTTTTTACAAAATAAAAAGACCCGTGAGTATACTCACGGGTCTTACCATAGTCCGATGAAAAATCATTCAGGCAGGTCTTCTGACTTTGCTTCTCTGCGGTAATTAACCTTCCCATTAAGATTTGTTTTCTCCTAACAGTGGTATAATTTAATTACAGCTCCACATTACAGCGACGGGATCGTCCCGGACTCTCACCGGTGTTTCCTATTCTCCCCAAAAAGGGCACCTGAACTCAATTAGGTCTTTTTCAATTTTCTAAATGATAGCAAAAATCAAGTTTTTTTACAAGGTGGTAATTAAAATGATCAAAAAATGCCCTCCTGATTGATATTGGGGGAACAAAAACTGAACTTGAATATGAAAATAAAATAACAAAATGTGAAAATAAAAATTATGATTCCTTTGAAAATTTACTTGAAGACTTTCTTAGTGGGAATTATATAAACCCAAATATTCTTGGAATTGCCGCTGCTGGTCCTATTAATGATGGATATGTAAACTAACGAATCTTCCATGGATAATTAATATTGAAAAAATCAGAAATGACTTCTTCCCTGAAATTTCAAAGGGAAAATCCTTTTTATTAAATGATCTTGAAGCCGCAGTCTGGTATCCTAAAAATCTTAAAGATGAATACCCGAATGGCAACTATCTTGTTATTTCTTTAGGAACTGACCTGGGTGCAACTTTTGCCTGCTACATTACCAAGGAAAATGAATATTTTATTGTTCCAGTAGAAGCTGGGCATACCTTAAAAAATGCTGAAAAAAAGAAAGCTGGGAAGATATTCTTTCAGGAAAAGGCCTTTTAAATTCCTATAATGATTTATGCCTTAATGAAAATAAAAAATACTTAACAAACACCAGGGAATTGTACCAACTTGCTTTAGACAATGATATAAATTCTCTAAAGACCATTAATATATTTTTCCATAATCTTGCTCTCTTTGCACAAAATTTAGCTCTAATAACAAACTCCCAGAAAGGAGTTTGCTTTACCAGGGGAATAGTTTCTAATTTTTATAAATTTATTACTCTCTCTGATTTTGAAATAACTTTCAAAAACAACCAAAAAATGGAATCTTTCCTAAAAAATATACTAGTTTATTTCATTGAAGGCTCCGCACCACTAAAGGGTTTGCAGACCTTTATCGACTATACTTATATCTGACGCTCAAATAACTGCAATCATCTTCTTCCTTTATTCTTTCTACGGGATAAAGCCCAGAAGCAGATAAATATTCAAAAATTGCAAAAACATCTTCTTTTTTATTTTAAGAATTCCCGCTATCTCATCACTGGTAAATTCTTTTTCCAGCTCACTTTTTAAAAATTCAATAACCTTGTTCTTGTAGAGCATTATTCTTTCAGAAGCTGCTTTTCCTTTTTCTACTGCTGGCTGATTATAAGCATTGATTCCAGCAAAGGAAGCATAAAAACCTGTAATCCTTTCATATAATCCAATTAAAAATCCTAAATAAAATTCATTCAATTCAGGAAAACTGATTGCAATACTTTTTCGTCCCTCTTCTGCCAAAGCATTTGCTGTTCCCAGCTGAAAGGCAAAAAGATAATCTCCAGTGTAATTTCCATTAGGCAATACCTGGGGAATCTGGAAAAAATTTCTTATATTAATAAAATTAACTGTAAAATTGTCCGGCCCTTCCATAAGCTGCTGTAGATAAGAGTGTTGGTCAGATGAACCTTTGTTTCCGCACACTGCTATTCCTTCTTCTGTTTTTCCAAGGGATTCCATGATAAGTTGCTGGAGATATTTTAGGAAAAGCTCAAGTTTATCTTTATAAGGTAGTACAACCAGTTGTCGTTTTTCTTGAATTAATTTATTCTGATATAATTCTAAAGCCATCAACAGGGCTGGATTATGATAGGCTCTTCTTCTTCCAGATTTATCTGCAGACTTAAGTCCTTCCAAAAAATTATTGCTGTCCCTTCCTAAAAAAACTAATGGTAAAAGTCCTACTGCAGATGCTACAGATGTTCTCCCCCCACCCAGTCCCACATATAAAATACTTCAAGCCATTTCTCGGAAGTTGCTTTTTCCTCAAGTTTGCTTCCTGGAATTGTTATACATACTGCATTATTAGGGAGGTCCCACTTTTTTTCACGAAAATAAGCTTTAAATTCATTTAATAAGTTATCTGTCTCCCGGGTACCTCTACTTTTTGAAACAGTAACTATAAGATAGTTTTTCAAATTATCTCCCAATTCTTTAATAAGCCGATAAAAAGTTTCTGGATCTATATTGTCAAGTACTCTGAAATCAAGAGAATTCTCCTCTTTAAAAACCCCTCCAATCAGTTGAGGTCCAAGAGCCGATCCTCCCATTCCCAGATAAATCATTCCCTTAAAGTGCTTATTTTCTTTGCAAAACTCAATAACCTTTTGTATCTCCAATTTTATATTTTTTTCAATTTCTCCAGCGGGAGCCAGTTCTGGATCTCTCAGCCAGTAGTGACCAACCATTCTTTCTTCATCAGTATTTACAATTTCTCCTGACTCCAGGTCTGCAAGATCTTTCAATACCTTATCAAGAAGTTCCTAATATTCATCAGTTTTTTCAATATTTATTAAAGCATTACTAAAATCAAAATAAACTTCGTTATTAAGTAGTATTATATTTCCTGCCATATTAGCTTCATCTCCTGTCAGAAATTTTTGTTAGTTGATTTAGTTTGTTTTCTAATTCAGATAATTCTTCAAAATTCCCTTCCCATGTCCATGTCCAGTTCCCATTAACTGTTCCTGGAGTATTCATTCTTGCTGAATCATCCAGTTCAAGTAAATCCTGAAAAGGAAAAATTGCCCAGGCAGCTTTACTAAAATATACCTTTTTAATAAAATCCCATAACAAATCTTTTTCCATTTCTTCTTCCGGATTATACTTTTCTCTTATCCAGGAAAGAAGCATTTAATTATCATGAGTCCCTGTATAATATACTGTATCAGATTTTTCATTTTTTAAATATAAATCATCATCAACAAATTGAAGTATTTTCATTCCGGGAATATTATATTTTTCCATTAAATATTCTACTTCAGGAGTAATATAACCTAGATTTTCTGCAATTAATTTAACCTGGGGGATTTTACTTAACTGTTCAAGAAGCTTCTCTCCTGGAACTTTAACCCATTCTCCTTCTTTTGCATCATTTGCATCCCAGCTTACTCTGTAGTAGGATTCTAAGCCTCTGAAATGATCAATTCGCAAATAATCATAAAGAAGAGATAACTTTTTTATTTTTTCAACCCAATAAGAAAAGTTATCTTTTTCTAAATTATCCCAATCATATACGGGAGCACCCCAAAGCTGCCCCTTTTTTTGAAAAGCATCTGGTGGAACAGCCGACTGATATAAAAGCTTTACATTATCATCAAGTAAAAAATACTTTTTATTTTCAGAAACATCCTTAGAATCTAAATTTACATAGAATGGCAGATCTCCAAATATTTTAATTCTTTTTTTATTGGCATAATCTTTAAGTTTTAAATACTGATCCAAAAATATCCTTTGAAGAAATTCTGAAAAACTTTCTTGTTTCTTTTCCTGGCTTTCATACATTTTAAATAATAATCTTTCTTTATTCTTTATAAACTCTTTTTTATCTTTATTATTTATGCTTATCCAGTCTTCACTACTCAATATATTTTCTTTATCAAGTTTTTTAAATCAATTAACAAATGATTCCCCGAAGAGCTGTCAGGGAATGCATAAGGAGATAACAAAGAATCAACTTGGGTTAAGGGTAATATCTGCCATACTTTTTGTTAGCTTCTGGAAAGAAAATCTACAAACTGATATGCTTTACCGCCAAAAGTTCCATATGCTTCATCACCCTTAAGAGAAGTTACATAGCATAATATTCCCGCACTTCTTTTTAAGCTTTCAGGTCTTTTTTTTATATAAAACCCTTGCTCCACCTGCCTCTATTTTCCCATCATACATTTCTATTTTATACTCAGATTCTTTCTGGGTATTGTTAAGAATAATTATTGCACGCTCTTCTTCATTTTCTCTTGTAAAATAATAAACACTGTCATTGCAATAACCTGAGGAAAAACTTCCCTCAACAAAAACCTTGTGTTCTTTTCTCATCTTTATTGCATCTTTATAGGTCTTAAGTAATTTTATATCTTCTCTTCCCCAGGGGTATGTTTTTCTGTTTTCTGGATCTTTATGACCTTTTAAACCAGCTTCATCTCCATAATATATTACCGGAACTCCCGGGAAAGCCATTTGAAAATATACACAAGCTTTTAGTTTTTCTTTGGATATAAGGGAGCCTATTCTTTCTACATCATGACTACCCAATATATTAAAAGTACCTTAGAAAGACTCTCTTGGATAGTTTTCATAAATATTCATAATCTTTTTGTGGAATTTTTCTGCAGTAGTTTCTCCATTTATATAGGAAATAAGCATTTCCCTTAAAGGATAGTTTGTCGCACCATCTAGTTCCTCTCCAAGAAGATATTCCCTGCTTCTGCCGCAACTTACCTTATTAGATGCATCTTCCCACACTTCACCAATTATTACTGCATCTTCTTTAGTCTCTTTTGCAGCCTTGCGGATTTCTTTAATAAATTGCTCTAGCAATTCATCAACAACATCCAGACGCCAGCCAGCGGCACCTTTTTCCAGCCAATATCTGATTACTCCATCGGGATTATTGTAAATAAAGTCCTGATAATCCGGATCCATTTCATCAACATTTGGAAGATCCGTAATTCCCCACCAGGATTCATATTTCTCAGGATATTTTCCGAAAATGTACCAGTTAAAGTATTTAAAATTCTGACTATTATATGCTCCTTCAGAATCATAACTGCCAAATTTATTAAAATATATACTGTCTGCCCCCTGTATGGTTAAAACTCCATCAAGAATTACCTTTATGCCTTTTTTAGCCAGTTCTTTTTTCATCTTTTCAAAGTATTCATTAGTTCCAAGCATTGGGTCTATTTTGTGATAATCTCCCGTATCATAGCGGTTATTACTTCTTGCCTCAAAAGCTGGATTAAAATAGATGCAGTTAATCCCTAATTCCTGAAGGTAGTCATTTTTTCCACAACTCCCTCAAGATCGCAACCAAAGAAGTCCCAGTAAATTACCTCACCCTTTTTGTTCCGAATATAATGAGGTTCATCATTCCAGTCAAGATGAATCAAGGCATTCTTTTTCCCTGCCTTAAAAGGATCCTGATTTTTACTTTTATTGAATCTGTCAGGAAAAATTTGATAAACTATACTTTCCTTGTACCAAGAAGGAAGAGAAAATGGTTTATAAATTGTCACCTGGTAACTTAAAAGTTTTTCCTTGTAAACCCTGCCTTCTCCACCCAGTCCATCCTCATTGTTTCCATAAAAAATTCTTCCTCTTCGAAACTAAAGTTATACCATAAAAGCTGAGGCTTCATTCCAACATTAATTTTTACTGAATAAATCCCATATCCTTCAAGTTTTTCAGATAGATTCATTTTCATTTTTATATTTCCTGTACTTTCAGTCCAGTAATATACATTTACATTATTTATTTTATCTGAAACCTTAATTCTTAGAGTTATATCACTCCCCGTTTCTAGGGCCCCTAAAGGACTTCTGTAATATTCTTCCTGTGAATTATGGTAAATCATTATTTAATCAGTCCTTTTTATTTAATATTTTTATATATTTCCATATATTCTTTTGCAGATTTTTCCCAAGTGAATTTTGATTTTAAAGCATTTTTAAATAATTCATTCCACTTATCTTTTTCTTTATAAATTTCCAATGCATATTCAATTATTTTTAGAAATTCTTCACCATTATAATTTGCAAAGCTGAAACCATTTCCCTCACCGGTAAATTCGTTAAAAGGAATAATAGTATCTTTAAGTCCTCCAACTTCTCTCACCACAGGAATGTTCCCATAATTTAAAGCAATCATCTGACTTATTCCACAGGGTTCAAAAAGAGAAGGCATTAAAAAATATCTCCCCCAGAATAAATTCTTCTGGCCATGTTCTCTTTAAAGCCTTGAACAAGCCTGTAATTATCAGGATATTTTTTTCAAAGCTTCTTAAAGTATCTTCATAATATTTTTCTCCATTGCCATGGACTATCAGCTGAATATCCTTCCTAAGAAGTTCATCCATAATATATATTAAAAGATCTAGCCCTTTTTGTTCGGTAAACCTGGAAGCCAGGGTCGGTAATGGTTTCTTCTTATTTACTTCCAATTCGCAAATTTCCTGAAGTTTTTCTTTGTTTCTTAATTTTCTGTCCATGGAACTCCGATAGTTATAAAACAAAGCTTTATCATTACAAGGATTATATTCCTCATAGTCTAAACCATTTAAAATTCCAGAAACCTTCTGTTCATTTGCTCTTAAAACTCCATCTAACCCTTCGCCAAAAAATTCTCCCATAATTTCTTTACTATAATTAGGACTTACTGTCGTTATATGATTAACAAAGATTATGCTGCCTTTCATTAGATTTAAATCTCCATAATACTCCAGGCCCTTATCAGTAAAATAAGTCTCTGGCAGATCCATTAGTTCATCAAAAGCTTCTCTTCCAAACCTGCCCTGATATCTTAAGTTATGAATAGTAAAAACAGTTTTAACTTTTTCCTGCAAGTAAACATTTACTGCCGCTGTCTGTCAGTCATGGGTATGAACCACCTGAGAGGGATTCTCCATGTCACGAATCAGTTCTGTAATTGCTTTGCTGAAAAATATAAATCTTTCCCCATCATCATAATATCCATAGAAATTTTCACGGTTAAAATAATAGTCATTTTCAATAAAGTAGCAGTTTATATTTTCTTCAGTAATTTTCCATACCCCACAATATTGTTTTCTCCAGTTAAGAGAAACTTCTAACTCTTTTTCTTTTGTCATTTTTTGAAATATTTTCTTCTTGTTGAAGCATAAAGAGGTAGCACAAGGGAAACTTCATTATTCATTTTACCCAGATATCTAGGTAATGTTCCCATTACATCTGCTAAACCCCCGGATTTAGAATATGGATATGCTTCTGAAGCTGCCATTAGAATGTTCAGTTTAATCACCTGCCTAACTAATTACCACGGGATTTTCCGAAGAGCTTATCAAGGTTGTATCTTTGCTTATTCTGCAATCTGCTTCCAGAATAATATTTTTCAAATGAACTCCTTTTCAACAATTGAGTTATCTCCAATAATACAGTTTTCCACTATTGCATTTTTTGAATCTTTACGTTTCTAAATATAACTGAATTTTTTACTTTTCCATCAATTTGGTCCCCGCTTGTTAAAATATTTTTGAGGATTCTCCATAAATTGTTGGAGGATAATCACTATTTTGAGTGAATATCTGCCTTAATCCATTATTAAAAATATTAGTCCAGATTTCCTGGTTTAAAATGCCATATTTGCTTCAAAGTATCTTTTTGGTCCATCAATATAGAAAGATATATCTCGATACTCATATAAAGATATATTAATTTCCTCTTTTATTTTTACCAATAATTCGTTCATACATAAAATACCTGAGCGATTTGCTGTTCTCAAAAGGCCAATAAGGACATCTTTTTTAATAAAAAACTTTCCATAAAAAGATTCTCTGGGATTCCCTCTTCTTTTATATATTCAATTCCCTGGAATTTTCCATTATTGTCTATAATTATTTCGTTAACATCAAATAATTTATCTGCATTTTTCTTATAAAAAAGCAACAGATCACAATTTTCTTTACACATTTCCTTAAATATTTTTTGATAATCAATATTCGCAACAAAATTACATCCGGATATTAACACATATTCTTCTTTAATATTTAAAAGAAAATCAATATTTTTCAGTAAATCCCTAAGGTCATTTGAAGCATCATAGTTTTTTAGTGTCATATGATCCGTTTCAAGAAAATATAATCCGTTTGCATTTCTTTCCAAACCCCAATCTTTCCCACTACCTAAATGGTCAGAAATTGCCCTGGAATTATTATCTAAAATTACCCCAATATTTTTTGCTCCCGCATTTACCATGTTAGAAAGAGGAAAATCAATAAGGCGATATTTTGAAGCAATAGGAGTAATTGCTTTACCTTTATTTTCCCGGTTCTTGTTAACAATTAAGCCTACGAACCTTCTCATTGGTCATCCCCTTTACTTATTTTTATAACAATATTATCTTCAGTAATAGTTACATTTTTATATGTTTTCTCTCCTTCAAGATGAGCATTGGGCAACAATATACAACCTTCCAGCTTAACTTTTTCCCCTACAAAAGATCCTGCAAAAACAATAGAATTTGATATTTCTCCAAGTATTGTTGAACCGTCTGCAGCAATAGATTTTTTATCTTTGCCCTTTCTCCTATGTAATGAGGTGGAAGAAATTTATAATTGAAGTAAACTCTCTGTTCGCCAAAAAGAACATCATTTAACGAGGGTGTAGATTCTAAAAGATCCATGTTTGCCTAATAATAACTTTCCAAAGTACCTACATCCCTCCAATATCCATTAAATCTGTATGCAAATAGATTTCTATTGGCTTCCAGTATTTTTGGAATGATGTTCTTCCCAAAATCATGTTCAGAATCTTTATCTTGATGATCTTCTGTTAAAAACTCTTTTAATATTTCATAGTTAAATATATAAATTCCCATGGAGGCAAGATTACTTGAGGGGTTTTTTGCCTTTTCTTCAAAGCCTGTTATTTTTCCCTTTTCATCTGTTTTCATTACACCAAAACGTGAAGCTTCATCCCAGGGGACTTCAAGTACTGCAATAGTAAGATCTCCAACACTTTTTTTATGTTCTTCCAACATATCTCTGTAATCCATGTTGTATGTGTGATCTCCAGAAAGAACCAATACATATTCCGGATTATATTGTTCTAAATAATCTAGATTTTGAAATATTGCATCCGCCGTACCTTCATACCAGTTTCCTTCATCCTCCGTAACATATGGAGGATGAATATATAGGCCCCCATGATAACTGTCTAAATCCCAGGGACTGCCATTTGCTAAATACTTATTTAATACCAAAGGCTTATACTGGGTCAGAACTTCAACAGTATCAATATTTGAACGTTTACAATTACTTAGTACAAAATCTATTATTCTGAACTTTCCACCGAAAGGAACACCCGGCTTAGCATTTCCTTTTGTTAAAATACCAAGCCTGCTGCCCTGACCTCCAGCCAAGATCATTGCCACACATTCTTTTTTCCACATTAGTAGCTTCCCCTTTCTATAGACCCCAAATTCCTCTGGCATATTCATCAATACTCCGGTCACTGCTAAAGTAAAAGGATTTTGCAATATTATAAATCATCATTTTAGACCATCTGTTTTTGTTTTTAAATTTTTCTGAAATCTGATTTTGAACCCCAGCGTAGGAGTCAAAGTCTTTAAGAACAAAAAATTCACCATTTCGATTAAGTAAAGTATCATATATATCATGAAACTCATTACTCCCGGAATCAAAACAACGTCTGTTAAAATAATCAATTACTCTTTGAAGGGATTCATTTTTTTGATATTCCTCCCAGGCATTGTAGCCACCAAACTTGTTGTATCTTAAAACTTCCTCTGAAGTCAGACCAAAAATAAAAATATTTTCAATTCCCACTTGCTCCTTTATTTCAATATTAGCACTATCAAGAGTTCCCAAAGTTATAGCACCATTCATCATAAACTTCATGTTACCTGTTCCGGAAGTTTCCTTGGTTGCTGTGGATATTTGCTCGCTTATATCACATGCAGGATATATTAATTCCCCTTTAGACACATTAAAATTTTCTACAAAAACTACTTTTATTTTTCCTTTAACAGATTTATCATTATTTATTCTATAGGCCAGCTGATTAATAAGACGAATAACTTTTTTGGCAAAAAAATAATTAGGAGCAGCTTTTCCGCCAATAATAAAAGTCCTTGGAGATATATCAAAATTCGAATTATCCTTTAGGCGTAAATATAAATCTGCAATGTGCATGGCGTTTAATAACTGCCTTTTATAAGCATGGATTCTTTTAACCTGGACGTCAAAGATTGAATCAGGATCTACTTTTAAATCACAACATTTTAATATCTGATCAGACAGGTTTGCTTTATTATTTCTTTTTATATCCAAAAATAATTTACGGTAGCTGTCATCATCAATATTCTTTAGTAAGTCCACCATATGACGAGGTTCATTTCTCCATTGTGCTCCAGCTTCCTTATCTATAAGCTTTGCCAGCTCTGGATTAGATTTTATTAAGAATCTGCGATGGCTTACTCCGTTTGTTTTATTGTTAAACTTATGGGGTATTATTTCAAAAAATTCTTTAA
Source organism: Peptococcia bacterium (assembly GCA_965228015.1). GTDB lineage: Bacteria > Bacillota > Peptococcia > Peptococcales > SKKY01 > SKKY01. The sequence goes on along the minus strand of OZ245787.1, from coordinate 1,705,490 downwards.
AAAGATGATTTTTCAATATGTCTGTATGAAGCTTTGCTACCCCATTAATTGAGTGAGAAGCAACAATTGCAAGATTAGCCATTCTTATAGTTCCATGATTAATAATTCTCATTTTGTCCACTTTTTCTTGTTTATCAGGAAAATTTTCAGTTAGTTCCTGTGCAAATTTTTTTCGATTTCCTGAATTATCATATACATTCTTGGGAGAAGATTTTTTATCATCTGCTCAGGCCATACTTCCAAAGCTTCCGGCAAAGTTGTGTGATTGGTAAAAGAAATTATTTTTGTTGTAAGATTCCAGGCATCTTCCCAGGTAAGCTCTTCTTCGTCCATTAAAATTCTCATTAATTCCGGTATAGCTAATACAGGGGTGAGTATCATTTATGTGAATTGCAATGTAATCCGCCATGCTGGAAAATGGCATTTTTTTCTTTTTATATGTTCTTATTATTGAGCCCAGGCCTGCAGCGCAAAGAAAATACTGTTGTTTTAGTCGTAAGACTTTCCCCTCATAATTATGATCATTAGGGTAAAGAATTTCTGAAATAGCCTCTACAGACCTTCTGTATTCTATACTTTTTAAGTATGCGGCTCTGTCCATATCAGAAAGATCATGATCACTAATATAAGGCTCTGATCCAAAAAGTCTCAGTGTATTTACTTTGTAATGCTGTCCAACCACAGGTAAATCATAGGGAACAGCAACAACTGGTTCATAATTTTCATGAATAAACTCAAGGCGGCCATTCTTCTCTTCCGACCTTATTGTTCCGTAAAATTTTACTAATATTTGTTTACTTGTTTTTTTAATTTCCCACATATTATCGTATTTAAGCCAGTTGTCAGGAATTTCAACCTGATGTTCATCAATAATTTTTTGTTCAAAAAGGCCATATTTATATCTGATTCCACAACCGTGACCAGCTACATTACGATAGGACATAGAGTCAAGATAACATGCTGCCAAACGACCTAAACCACCATTACCCAGGCCTGCATCCTTTTCTCTAAGCTCAATTTTCTTTAAATCAATTCCTAAATCTTTCAGTCCTTCTTCAACAATTTCTTCAATACCTAAGCTGTATAAATATGATCTAAGCATCTTCCCTAAAAGATATTCTATAGAAAAATAATACACCTGTTTCTTATCTGTATCTCTGTACTCAACATTGCTGTCAACCCAATAAGGCATTATTTCATCCCTTACTAAAACAGCCAGGGCCTGATGTTTATCCTGATCAGTACCATCAGAAATATTCATTCCTGTTGTCTCTTCAAATTTTTCTACATACATTTTCTTAAAAGCTTCTTTATCTCTTAACATACAATCACATCCTGATTTTATATATTAAAGCTGAAAACGCCGGGATATTAATGCTAATTCCGTTTTTACAGCCATGTATTTCTTTTTCTTTTGATCTTGCAGTTTTCTTTACTTTAAAATTTTTTCCACCAAACTCTTTCTGGTCGGAATTTAACATTAAGGTATAAGATTCTTCCTCGGGAACTCCCAGCCAGAATCCCTGATAATTAAACTCGGAAAAATTTATTACTGTTAATAGCTTGCTTTTTTCTCCATTCCTTACAAAGGAAATAACTTTTTGTATGTGATTCTCCGCATCTATCCACTGAAAACCTTCCCAGCTTTTATCTTTTATCCATAAGGCCTCTTCCCACAAATATAATTTATTTAGTTTTTTTACAAATTCATTAAATTCTTTATGAATTGGGAACTCTAAAAGAAACCATTCCAATTCAATGTTCTCATTCCATTCGGTAAAGGGAGCAATTTCTGTTCCCATAAAAGTCAGCTTCTTACCAGGATGGCAAATCATATAAGTAAGCAGGGATCTGAGGTTTGCAAATTTATCTTCATAGTACCCTGGCATTTTATTTATCAGGGATTTTTTACCACGAACAGCTTCATCGTGGGAAAAAGGAAGAATAAAATTTTCTGTAAAAGCATAGATCATTGAAAAGTTAATAAGACCATGATTAAATCCTTTAAAATATGGTTCCATTTCTCCATATTTCAAAGTATCATTCATCCATCCCATATTCCACTTATAGTTAAAACCAAGTCCCCCTTCATGTACCGGATAGGTAACTAAAGGCCAGGCTATGGATTCTTCTGCTATCATAAGGGCATGGGGAAACTTTTCGAAAACTTTCTTGTTCAGATATTTAATAAAATCTATAGCTTCAAGGTTCTCATTTCCTCCATAAAGATTTCTTCTCCAGGAATTATTTTTTATCCCATAATCCAGATAAAGCATGCTTGAAACTGCATCTACTCTTAATCCATCAACAGCAAATACTTCCAGCCAATATAAGGCATTTGAAATTAAAAAAGATCTTACTTCACCCCTTTGAAAATCAAAATTTAATGTTCCCCACTCTGGGTGAGCAGTACTTTCATATAATTTTTCCCCATCGAATTCTCTTAAGCCATGTTCATCCTGGCAAAAATATCCCGGAGACCAATCAAGAATAACTCCTATTTCATGTTTATGAAGATAGTCTATGAAAAATTTAAAGTCCTCTGGAGTTCCATATCTGCTTGTGGGAGAATAAAAACCTGTTGTTTGATACCCCCAGGAAGCATCAAAGAGATGTTCCATAACCGGCATAACTTCAACACAGTTATAACCATGTTCTGTTAAATGCTCAACTAACATAGGAGCAATTTCCCGGTAATTTAAAAATTCTCCTTTTTTCTTTCTTTTCCATGAACCTAAATGAATTTCATAAATATTGAGAGGATTTTTAAAATGTTCCTTTAGTTGAAATGTTTTTTTCTTGTGTATCTTTTTTATGTCGTAAATAATTGAGGCAGTACCTGGTCTGTACTCAGAATAAAATGCAAAAGGATCTGCTTTATTGGTCAATTTTCTATCTTTGCCCAGAATTGCATATTTATACATTTCTCCAGATTTCAGACCTTCAACAAACAGTTCCCATATACCAGAATCAATATGTTTCATTGGATTTTTACTTTTATCCCAGGAATTAAAGTCACCTACAACAGAAATTTCAGAGGAATTTCCTCCCCATACTCTGAAAAATACACCCTCTTCCTGCACATGGGCTCCAAAATAGTTATATGCATCGAATAGCTCGCCTTTTATAAAATCCCCTTGAAAACTTACTGCTGATTCCATTTTATTCTCCTTAGTAATACCTAATATATTTTTAACTTAAATTTACTTACCCCATGAGGTATTTTTCTAAAAAAGGCGTGTAAATTCAAAGTAAGATTTACACGCGAATTACTAACTATATTTTTTTAATAAAGTTTCAACTTTTTCATATACTTCAGAAAAGCTTTTGTTGTTATCAATAATTTCATCCGCATATTTCTTTTTATCCGAAAGAAGCATTTGAGAATTAATTATTGCTAATGCAATATTTTCTGACACATTGTCTCTAGTCATAACTCTTTTTATTTGCATATCTTTATCTGCATAAACCAGCCATAGACTATCTGTAAGGTCGGTCATTTTTGACTCAATTAATAAAGCAGCATCCAAGAGAACAATTTTAATTTCAGGGTTTTCTTTATATTCATTTATTTTTTTTATAAATTCATTCCGGATAATTGAATGTAATATCCCTTCCAGTTTTTTTCGCTCCAATGGATTATTAAAAACACGGTTCCCCATTTTTTTTCTGTCCAAATTACCATCTGAAAGAATATATTCTTTTCCAAACTCTTCCTCTATTTTTTGCAAAGCCTCTGAGCCCGGAAGAACTACTTCCCGGGAAACCCGGTCACCGTCAACAACAGGAATTCCTTTACTTTCAATATACTTTGTTATTGTACTTTTTCCAGAAGCTATACCTCCTGTAAGACCAATTACCTTCATTGACTCAATCCTCGTATACTATGTTTAAACCTTGTTTTTTACCAGTCTAACAATATTTTTTTATTGTTAAAAGAGATGTCCTAAGGCTAAAATTTAATCAAGAATAATTAGCGAAGAATAATTCTTTCACTCCTTGCAAAGCTTAATCGCTATTGCCAAAAAAGCGTGCTTCCTGACGTTGTCGCCATATTCTGCTAACTCAGATGCTGCATCTCTTTGATTGGCCAACAGCAAGGTATTTTTCAAAGATGAATGCTAATAATGGGAGATTGCGGTTAACGGCATCGATTAGGATATCTCTTTTACTAATTGTTCAAACTAATCTTACATGAAAGGTGGTGATCTCACGAAAGACAAGTTTATGTCTACTTTATTTATTGGTATTGATGTAAGTTCTAAGACTAATGTCTTATGTGCCCTCGATTTCCGAGGCAATAAACTTCTTAATGTTAAGGCACTGAACAATCAACCAGGTGCTGAAGCTATTTTAGATAGCATTCTTTCCTGTTTAGATACTAATTGCCTTAAAAATGTTGTTGTTGCTTTGGAGTCTATTTCTTTTTATAGCACTCATATTACTAACTTTCTGTCTTCTAATGAACCACTTTTATTTTACAATCCCATGGTTTATTGTCTAAATCCTAAGTCTGTTGCTAATTATCGCAAATCTTTTGTAGATATAGATAAAACAGATCCACTGGATGCCTATGTCATCGCTGACTTTGCAAGAGTTGGGAGAATTACATCACAACCTTGGCGAGGAGCCCAATTCCTTGCCTTGCAAAGACTTTCCAGACACAGGCTCCATTTGGTGGAATCCATGACCAGAGAAAAAACTTATATGGTCTCAAATATCTATTTGAAATTCAGTGAATTGGCTGTATTAGACAAGCAGGACAGGCCTTTTTCAAATACCTATGGTTCAACATCTGCAGCCGTTTTAACAGAGTTCCTTTTTTTAGATGATATTAGTTACGGACCTGTTGAAGATCTCGTTGCTTTTGTCGCTAAAAAAGTAAAAATCGTTTTACCGATCCCTTGCAAACTGCCAAAATACCGCAAAAGGCTGCCAGAGATTCTTACAAACTAGATAAAGTCTTATACAAACCTCTAAATTCTTCCATTTCTTCTTCCTTTAACGTGATTAAAGCCTTTAAAGAAGAAATTAAGGCCATCGATAAAGCTATAGAAAAAACCATTAAAGGACTTAATACAACAGAGTACCACTCTCTTATTTCCATTCCTGGAATTGGCCCGGTGCTTGCCAGTGGCATTTTAGCCGAAATTGGATCCATGACTTCTTTTGATTCTCATGATAGTCTGGTAAAGTATGCCGGATTAACCTGGAGAGTAAATCAGTCTGGAAACTATACATCGGAAAATACACGGATGACAAAAACAGGAAATAAATATCTTAGGTATTATTTAACTGAAGCAGCTAATAGTGTTAAAAATAATATTCCGGAATATAGAGAATTTTATAACAAGAAAGTTAGTGAAGTATCAAAACATTCCCATAAAAGAGCACTCGCACTGACATCTCGTAAATTAGTACGTCTGATTTTTGGATTGCTGACCAAAAACCAACTTTACTCCAGCAATAAAGTTGGAGACATTAAATAGCATATACTTTCTATCAGACCTATTTTTTATTAAAAACTATAGAATGTGTTTGCTATGTCTTTTTTTAAAGCTTACGCAAATTATTATCTGAAAATAAATCTTTACATATTACCAGATTGCTATTTTTGGCAGGAAGGGCACCAGGTACTTGTACGTCCTGCAACAGTTTCCGTAATAAATTTCCCATTACACTCAGGGCAGTTATCACCTTTTTTGCCATAAACCTTAATAAGGTTCTGAAAATTACCTTTTTCTCCAGATTCATTTACATAATTTCTGATGCTTGCTCCCCCGGCTTCAATTCCCATTTGGAGCTTTTCAATAACACCCTTGTGAATTTTTTGGATTTCTTCATCACTTAGCTGATTGCCAGGTCTTTTTGGGGATACTTTTGCGAAAAACAATACTTCGTCAGCATAAATATTACCTATTCCGGCTATTTTCTCCTGGATCAAAAGGAAAGCCTTAATATTTTTCTTAGTATTTTTAAGTTCTTCTTTTAAATACTCTTTGGTAAAACTTTCCCCTAGTGGTTCCGGTCCTAACTTGCTCATTGATGTAATCATTATATCTTCCTGGCATAAAGCAATTTGAAAGGTACCAAATTTCCTAACATCATTGTAAAGAAGAAAATCTCCATCTTCAAACCACAATACCAGATGAGTATGTTTATCATTAAGAAGCTCTTCATCTGAAGAAAATTTTCCTGTCATTCTTAAGTGGACAATAATGTATATGTCTTTAAGCTGAAAAAGAATATATTTTCCCCTTCTGGTAATATTTGTTATCCTTTTGTTTTCTATTTTTTTCAGAAAACCTTCCCGACGAGGCTGGTCAAGTATTTTGCCACTACAATCTCTGAAAAGTTTTTCATATCTTAATTCTGCTTTTTCTATTTTTTTATTCATAACCCGGGCAAACAAGCCCCGGACTATAGTTTCTACCTCTGGAAGCTCCGGCATAAAACACCTCCCGTAATCGGTTGCTATATTTTTTCCATATCATATAAATTAAATCCTGCTTTTACATCAACTGTTAAAGGAACAATTAGAGGATAAGCATTTTCCATATTTTCCCTTATATCTACTATCAACTTTAATGACTCTCTTGGTGGAACTTCAAATACCAATTCATCATGAATTTGCAGAGTCATTTTGCTTTGATAATTTTTTTCAGCTATTACTGACTGAATTTTTAACATGGCCATTTTTATAATATCTGCTGCCGTTCCTTGAATAGTACTGTTTACTGCAGCTCTTTCAGCAAAATTTCTTAAATTGTAGTTTTTACTGTTAATATCCTTTAGATACCTTCTTCTTCCTAGTAAAGTTGTTACATAACCTTTTATTCTTGCTTCTTTAATTTGAGTTTCTATCCAGTTTTTTACTCCCTTATATCTATCAAAATACAAGTCAATGTATTCCTGAGCCTCTTTTCTGGTAACATTTATCTCTCTTGATAATCCATAGTCTGTCTGGCCGTAAATAATCCCAAAATTGATTGCTTTTGCAGCTCTTCTCTGTTCGCTAGTTACTTTTTCCAAAGGAACACCAAAAACCTCAGAAGCAGTTTTGCTGTGAATATCCTCTTTATTTTTAAATGATGAAACCAAAACTTTATCTGCAGAAACATGAGCAAGAATTCTTAACTCAATTTGGGAATAATCTGCTGCAATCAGAATATTTCCTTCCTTTGAAGGAATAAAAATTTCTCTGATCTTTCTTCCCTGCTCAGTTCTTATAGGAATATTTTGTAAATTCGGATCTGTACTACTTAGTCTCCCTGTTGCCGTAGTTGTCTGGTTATAGCTTGTGTGCAATTTTTTAGTTTTTGAATCAATTAATGGTTCAAAACCATCAATATAAGTACTTTTTAACTTGCTTACTCCACGATATTCCAGTATTTTTTCCACTATTTCATGGTGAGATCTTAATTCTTCCAGTACCTCTGCGTTTGTAGAATATCCGGTTTTAGTTTTTTTGAAAGCAGGAAGCCCCAGCTTTTCAAAGAGAATTACAGCCATTTGTTTTGGAGAGTTAATATTGAATTCTTCCCCTGCCATAACATATATTTCATTTGTAAGTCTGTTGATCATTTTCCCTGTTTCTTTTTTTAGATCTGCTAATGCAGCCATATCTACCTTAATTCCTTCATGCTCCATGCTTGCTAAAATTTTAGACAAAGGCAACTCTATTCCTGAATAGAGAAGAAGCAAATCATCATCTTCTAGTTTATGAGAAAGCGCCCCTGCCAATTCTTTTACTGCTAATAGTCTTTCTGTCTTTACATCTTCACTTATTATCTTATTTAAATATTTTTCCGCTAAGTACGGTAAGGATAAATTTGTTTCCTCTGGATTTATAAGATAAGCCTGAATTTCTACATCCCAGCTAATTGCATTAAGAGAAAAACCGTTATTTTTGCCAAGTCTGTGGATATTCTTTACACCATAAGTAATTTTTCTGATTCTGTCATTTTCAAAGTATTTTTTTAATTCATCAAGAAGATTTTCTTTTCCTTCCTTAAGGCTAATTCGGTATGCAGTTCCTTCTATTAAAAAATCTAGAAATGCTGGTTTACTTTTATCCATTTCTAAAAAAAGAACCATTTCGTTAAAAAGGCTTATTTCCAAAATACTTTTTAATTCACTTTTTGTGGTTAGTTCATATATTGGTTCCTCAGAGTACTGATTATCTTCGAAAATTTGTGTCTGCATATTAAAAAGAGTTAAAAACTGCTCAGGATTTATTTCCAGCTTTTTATAAAAGTTTATAATCCCTTCCAATTCTGGCTCTTTAAATGTAAGATCATCCATATGAAAATCGTAATCGAGATCTTTATCAATAGTCACAAGTTTTTTACTTAAAAAAGCCATCTCTTTGTTTTCTCGTAAATTTTCATTAAGTTTTTTGCCGGAAATATTGTCCAGATTTTCATAAAGTTTTTCTATCGATCCATATTCATGAATCAATTTCATAGCAGTTTTTTCTCCAACTCCTGGTGCTCCCGGAATATTATCTGAAGAATCTCCCATTAAACCTTTTAAGTCAATCATCTGGTTCGGAGAAATTCCGTATCTTTCCATCAACTCTTCCAAACCATATGTCTCAAGCTCAGCAATTCCTTTTTTTGTAAGAGATACTGTTGTGTTTTGCGTAATAAGCTGAAGCAAATCTTTATCGGCACTGTAAATTACGGTTTCAAGATTACTTGACTCTGCTTTTTTGGTAATGGTACCAATTAAATCATCCGCTTCTACTCCAGCCATTTCACATTGATAAATATTCATCGCTGTAAGATATTCTTTAATTAAAGGCATTTGATCTCTTAATTCTTCCGGCATGCCTTTTCTGTTTGCTTTGTAGTTTTCAAAGTCATCCTTTCTCTTTAAAGGACCGCCCTTATCAAAGCAAACAGCTATATAATCCGGATTCTCGTTTTTTATAATTTTTAGAATCAGCATGTTAAACCCGTAAACAGCATTAGTTAAAACACCTTGACTGTTGCTCAAACCTGGAAGAGCATAAAAAGCCCTGTTTGCTAAACTGTTTCCATCTATAATTACTAATTTTTCCTTATCCAAAAAGCTCACTCCTAATAAAATTTCTTCTTAGATATAATACCATAAACTGGAAATAAAGAATAAAAAAAGAGGCCTGTTTTTCACAGGTCCCGATTTTTTTGTTCCAGATAACTCTGAAAACAAAGTATACAACTCCCAGTATCAGCAAGAAGGGTAAGGCTGAACTGATGAGTATAATTCCCTTTACTCCAAGATCTAAAATTTTATTAATGCTTTTTATAACTGATTCTTTTATTTTGCCGCCAATTCCACTTACACTGTCCTTTGCAATGGAATCATCAAGATTTTTTACTTCTCTTAATTCTATATTGATTGTAGAATAAGCAACCTGGCCGCTAAGGAAGTTTAATCTTCCTTCCAGACTTTCAATTTCTGAACGGGTATTTGCAAGTTCCTGTTCTACTGCCAGTAAATCTTTTAGTTCTCCCTGTTTACTGAGAATTTCCAGTAATCTTTCTTCTTTTATTCTAAGATTGTTTACTCTGGTATTTATATCAAAAAACTGTTCTGTAACATCATTTGTGCTTGTATTCTTACTGTTTATTTTCCCTGCTGACTCAAGGAAAGACATCGTCTCATCAAAACGGTGATCTGGAATTCTTATCTCCATGCTTCCTGCTTGAAGATCTTGATTCTCACCGTAGTAGTAGGAATTGCTTCCTGCAATGTATCCACCTAATTCTTGAGTTTTAGCAACTATATTTTTTTTCTGTTTTATCATAATCAGTTATATCTGCTGAAACATAACCATTTCGGATAATTTTTCTTTCATCTGGAACAACATTATCTTCAAAACCAATTTCTATGGCTCTTGGTACAATATCAGGGGCTGCCTGTGGAGCTGGAGCTTCCATTGCTCCTGAAGCACGGGTTAAACCTTCCTTGGACTTTGCTTCATCTGCTGTAAAAGTAAGAGTTACCTGGTTTTCTAAAGATTCTTCTTTGATTCCACCATCTTTGTACATTAGGAGACCAAGCTGGTCAGGGATATAGATTGCCACCGGCAACATTGCTGCAATTACTGCCGGGATCCATGGTTTTTTAAAGAATTTATCGATAAGATTGTATATTTTACCATTTTCCTCTGGCTGAATTTTTTCCTCTTGAATTTTATTTATTACACTTTCAGCAAAACCTTCCGGTGCCTGTATTTCTTCTTTGCTTATTTCCTCCATTAATTTTTTCAACTCCAGAAGTTCAGTATACTCTTTACGGCCTTCTGAACAGGATTCAATATGTTTTTCAACTAACTTAGTTTCTTCTTTCCCTAGTACTTTATCTATATATGGAATAAGAAGCTCAAGTATTTCACTGCAATTGTGGTTTTTCATTAAGACTTCCCTCCATTCCTTTTAAAAATATATTCTTCAGCATACTTCTGCCCCTGATTAACCGGGACTTCACCGTGCCGACATATGTATTTGTTTCTCTGGCAATTTCCTTATAGCTTAAATCCTGAAATTCTCTCATTATAATTACCATTTTATATTCCGGATTCAGCTTGTTAATTGCCTCTTTTAAGAGAGATATTTTTTCTTTTTCTTCATATTGAATATCCGGTGTATTTTCGTCCTTTAGTGCCTGGGGAGTGAAGGATTCATCTTTATTGAAAACCTCTTCCTCAATAGAAAATTCTGACTTGTTTTTAATTTTTCTTAAATGGTCTTTACAGGTATTTCCCGCTACCTGGTATATCCAGGTGGAAAAACTGGATCGTCCTTCAAACTTATTTAAATTACGGTAGACTTTAACAAAGACCTCCTGAGCCAGATCTCTTGCGTCTTCATAATTTCCCGTGTACCTGTAACAAAGGGTATATATTTTATTCTGGTACTCTTTCACGATAGCTTCAAAGGCAGCATTATCACCTTTCTTAGCATCCTGAATCAACTTTTCTTCATTTTGCAAAATAATTCCTCCCCCCGTTAATATATTTTGACGATGTAATGATTAAAAAGTTCCTTTAATTATAAAAAAGGTATTGCAAAATTATATTAAATAATTTATACTAAATATTAATAGTAAGTTATGTTATCAAGTTAGGGTTATCATCCTTCTTTAACCTGAACTTATTATATTTATGCTTTATAGTTTTTCTAAAATTTTGTTCTGCATTTTTTCTTTTCAGATTCTCCCGGTCACTCCCGGGAGATTTTTTTATTTAAAACCACCACAGAACAAATAATACCCTTGATTATGGTAAAATAAAAGCAGCCCTCTAAAGGACTGCTTAATGGTGCCGAAGACCGGAATCGAACCGGTACGGGTTTAACCCCGCTGGATTTTGAGTCCAGTGCGTCTGCCAGTTCCGCCACTTCGGCATGTGAAATTGACAAAAACAATTTTAACACCAGAAAAGAGTTTAGTCAATCAGCAGAAAAATTACGATCGTGTCAATTAATTATGGGTTTTAAAAGAATAAAAAACCCCTTGTATGTATTACGTACTAAATCGCACTCGCTATCCTTTTAAACAATTCTCTTTTCCAAGTTCTCTTACCAGTTAAAACTACTGGTACATTGCCGAATTTCTCATCTGATATTAGGTTCGTAGTTTTTTTATAACACGGCTTTCTAATTTTATGATTCTTGTTTCTGTTTTTCTTGCTTCTTTCTTTTACTAAATCATATACATTACCTGAATTAGCCTTAAAAGCCCTCAGACGTGACATTTGATCAATACCTTCTCTGCACCAGCTTAGAGGCCTTGAACTTAATCTTGCAGATAATATATGACTAATATGGCCTTCTGTGCTACAGCCTATATAATCCGGGTCATATTGATTCATTATACCTTCCCAATTATTTAACACATAACTTCTAGCATCTTTTATTGCTTCTATTTTTTGTTTCTGATTCTGTTTCTTCAATTATTGCTTTGAATAAATCTTTTACGAAATCTTTCCTTTTCGTATTTATGTAATACCACATCATTTGGTGTGCGCCTTTCATATGAGCAGTTGCCTTCTTTATATATTTCGACAAATAGTATCTATCTAAAACATAGATACTATCTTTAATCCATTCTTTGCCTTGTTTTATCCAGTTGGCTCCATCTCCTGATAAATATATCTTTTCGATAATTTCTTCTTCATAGTTGCTATCAATATAATCAGCTACTTCAAGCCATAAATCAGCACTATCTTGGTAGAGACCACTAAAGTATCTGGGATTTATTAATTCATATCTATCTTTACTTACCTTTCACTTACCTTCGTGAACATAAATTAATCTAGGTTCGGCACATGTTCCTCTTTGAAGTGAAACATGATCTTCATCAGCTTCGATGTACAAAATCTTAGCTTGAGAATCAGTTTTTTCACTGGTGCTGCATGATTAGAAATATCTTTAAGCTTTCTAATAGAATTCATTACTGTTTGACCAGTAAGATACACATTCTTCGATATTTTTTCGCTACTTTTTCTGTATGGTGTCTCTATTGCTTCTTCTATTAACATTGATTCTAGCAATATATCCATTCTGTCATTTGCTTCAATACCAACAGCTTCATCAGATAAGTATTTATATTCACCGGTAATTTTATAAACATAATACGTTCTTTTATAGGTTACTTCACCAAATATCGTCGCCAAACTTTTCTTCGACTTTGTTTCCTTTATTTTCCAGTCTCTTTTTCTTGCACAATCTTTTTTAACTAAAATATCTACAGTTTCAAGTACTTTTTCTGTAATTGCAACCCCAACTTCATCCAGCATTTTTTTGGTTTTTAAAATGAATTCAGATATATTATTTCCCTCAATTAAAGTTGTTTCCATATTTTCTGCTATTTCTTTACTGATTTTAGTTGCAATTTCATGTATAATATTATTCATTAGAGTTTCTCCTTTTTTTTGCGATTTGGTTTAGCAATTTAATTGTAACATAAGGAGTTGCTCTAATATTTTTTGTTTTTTTACCCATAATTATTTTACACTAACAAAAATTACATATAACAATTTGAAAGGGGTTGCCCAAGTGAATTCATTTAAAAAATGGGTTACAATATTCCGCCTTCATACCCTCAGTGCATCCTATATTCCTGTAATTTTCGGAACTATGTATGCCCATTACCGAAAAGATGTCTTTGATACCAAACTATTCGCAGCAATGCTTATTGCCTCTGTGTTGATTCAAATGGCCACCAATCTTTTCAATGATTTTTTTGATTACAGAAGGGGTATCGATAACAAAGAGTCTGTAGGGAAGTCCACAGCCTTGATTACAGGAGATGTAACCCCTGGGCTCATTATCACTCTGGCTCTGGCCTTCGTTGCCTCAGCGGGGCTTCTGGGCCTTTATATCATTATAAGAACAAGTCTGATCATTGCACTTATAGGCGGAATATCTATCCTTGCTGGATTTATGTATTCAGCAAGACCAAAACCTATCTCAGGAACACCCTTCGGCGAAGCATTTGCAGGATTTTTTATGGGAACTGTTATCATTGGGATTTCATATTTCATTCAAACAGGATTTTACGGAGCAGACATATTTTTTATCTCCCTCCCCTTCGCTCTGCTGATTGGGGCAATACTTACAGCCAATAACATAAGAGACATAGAAGAAGATATAGAAGGGGGACGAAAAACTCTTGCAATAATTTTAGGAAAAGAAAAAGCAATTACTTTTTTAAGAATAACATCCTGGACAGCCTTTTTAATAATACCAGTGTTTATTTATATAAAATGGCTGCCCATCTTCTCCCTGATAGTATTTGTAAGTTCATGGAAAACAGAAAGAGCAGTAAAAATATTTAAGAAAAACACAACACCAAAAACAATGGGACCAGGAATGGGGCTGATAGCAAAAAACAACGCCCACTTCGGCATACTGATGATCCTCAGCCTCATCTTCCGCTGAAGCTGGGACGTTTCGAGACCAGTGAAAAAGCCTTTCTTTAAGTTAAAGGTGAAGGACAAATTTTTATACTAAAAAAGCTGAAAGCGTTGATATATCTAAGAAAACAGAAAAAAGCCCACCTTTTTATGGTATAATTTATCTACCAAAACAAAATAAATCAAAATGGTGGGTTTTTTATGCTTAGATTAAAATCAAAGCAAATTTCTTTATATTCACAATTATATAATAAAATACCTGAAAATCATATATTAAAAAGAATAGAATCTGTAGTAAATTTTAGCTTTATTAATAAATTATTGGAAAAACAGCTACTGCAAAACTTTTGGCAGACCAGCCAAAGAACCAGAATTAATGTGTAAACTTCTTTTCCTGCAGCTTCCTGTATAACCTTTCTGACGAAAAGGTTATACAGGAAGCAGAACTTAATTTAGCATATATGTATTTTTTAGGAATCAATCCCGAAGAATCCCTCCCAGATAAAAGTCTCCTCTCAAAATTCAGAACCCAAAGACTTCAAAACTCCACATTAGATGAAATTATTACAGAAATTATTCGCCAATGTGTTGAACAAAAAATTATTGAAGGAAATAGTGTAAGTATTGGTGCTACAAATATAGAAGCCAATACAATAAAAACCCCGAAAAGATTAACGAAACATCTTGCTAAAAAATTATAAATACATATGAAGAAGAAACAGAAGAAAAACTACCCGGTCTTCCTGATGTTCCAGAGTACAAGGAGATTGAAGACCATAAAGAAGCAAAAGCAGTAATGATAGATTACTTAGAAAAAGTAATCTATGAAGCAGAAAAAATACAGAGCTACTCAAAACCAATTCTATTATTGAAAAAGCTAAAAATATATTAAATGATCCCAAGTTCATAAATCAAAAAGGAGTACGTTCATTAATAGATGAAGATGCTCGTGTTGGCAGAAAAAGTAAAAGCCAAGACTTTTTTGGCTATAAAACAGAATTTATTATGACTACAGAAGAAAGATTAATTACCTGCGTTAGAACCGGAGATGGGGTATATACTGATGGAGATTTAACAGAGGAAATGCTTGAAGAGACCATAAAAGCAGGAGTTTCTGTAAAAGAAGTATATGGAGACAAAGCTTATTTCAGAAAAAACATTTTAGATTTAATAAAGGAATTAAAAGCAAAAGCCTTTATTCCAATAAGTGGGTCAGCTTACAGAATTGATGAAAATGGATTTTCATACAACAAAGATTCGGACGAATGGGAATGTAGCCAAGGAAACATAAGTGTAAAAAAGAGATATTTTAAAAGGAAAGAAACGTTTTATTTTTTAGGCTATGGATATTACAATAGGCTATGGATATTACAATTATTATTTTGAAGCAAAGCAGTGTAAAAATTGCCCAAAGCATGATCAATGTGCTGGTAAAAAAGCACGAGAAATTTTCACAACTGGTTTAAATACTGGAGAATATTATGAAATATCTCAAGAACAAAAAACGGAAGAGTTTAAAGAAAAGTACAAGAAGAGAGCAAGCATTGAAGGTAAGAATGCCGAGCTAAAAAGATTTCACGGACTATGTCGTGCAAGAGGATATGGTCTCTTAAGTGTGTCTGTTCAATCGAAGCTGGCAGCAATTGCGGTAAACATAAAGAGGATAGCATCAATACTATCCTCTTTAGAGTGCAATTTTTTAAATCAAATTTGGAATTTAAAAAAATAGTCTTATTTTGCTGAAAAGGGAAAAATCTTCTTTTAAAGAAAGACTTTTTCACTGGTCTCGGACGCTTTGGTGTGACCCCCAAAAAGGGTACACTTCTGGGACAGTAAATTTCACCAAATTAATTAAATGAAAAAATCTGTTTATAGAAACCTTGGAGGGACGCCTCCAAGGTTTCTATGCGTCCTGTCATTTATATAAAATTTAATGTAATCTTCAGTAATTTCTTTTATATCTTTAAAACTTTTGATTCTTTTCTTGTAGAGATTAATACTTTCTGTTTTGTAATGGCTAAAGAAACTTTCAATCTTCGCATTATCCCAGCAATTTCCTCTTCTGGACATACTTTAAACTGCTCCTAAAGACTTTAAATAGCTGGAATATTCTTTGCTTGTGTATTGAACACCTTGATCACTATGGATAACAGTATTCTTAATACCTATCTTTTTTGAAAGTTTTTCAATAGTTTTTACAGTCAGCTTGCTGTCAGGATTCTTACTGTATTCCCAGCTTACTGGCTCATTGTTAAACAGATCTAGGGCAACACACAGATATAGCTTAGAGTTTCTGTAAGGAATACAGGTAATATCTGTGGCTATTTTTTCTCCTGGGCGACTTGCCTTAAAATCCCTGTTTAATATATTGGCTTTGAATTGTTTATCATCTTGAATCCTATTCTTTTTTCTTCTGATTCTGGATCTGAGATTGTTTTCCTGCATTATTCTTTGAATCTTTTTATGATTAACAACTATTTTAAATGCATTTCTTAGCTCATTTCCTATTCTTCTGTAACCAAAAATTCCTTTTGATTTGTTATATATTTGAATAATTATTTTCTCAATGGGATCTTCTTTTTTTATTGGTTTGTCTCTGAAATTGCAATAGGCTTTTCTTTTTACTCCAGCAATCTCGCAAAGAAGTTTTACTGTATATTTAAATTCCAAAGCAAATATGGCTCTGTACTTTAGCTCCCTGGCTTTTGTTTTTTTTAGAAATAAAGGGCTGTAAATGCTCTAATTGTTCGTAGTATTCAATTTTAGCATAAAGATGTTCTATTTCTTTTTCGTATTCAATTTCTCTTTGTGTTTTCTCAGGAAAATCTATTTTATCTGATCTGATTTTTATCTTATCCGGATCTTTCTTAGCTTCTGTTGGAAGAAGCCCTTTTTCTTTTAATTGTTTTTCCCAATTAAGAACAAGATTTTTTGAAGATAAATTGTATTTTGCAGTAATCTTTCTTACCCTAAGATTGCTTTCGTAATAGTCTTTAATTACAGAGAGTTTTAATTCATTAGAATAGTTCTTTGTCATTAAAATCAGCCCCCAAAATTAGTATATCTTACTGTCCCAATTTTGTGTAATTTTTGGGGGTCAGACCATTTCTATTTTCCGCGGGTTATCCACAAGGTAAGCTAAACTGAAAATTCGGAGCTGAAGATGAAGCCTCCCTTTGATTGAAAAAGACCAGCCGGAAGGCTGGTCTTAGCTTATTTATTCAAGATTTAAACTTTCAACAGAAACAGGAGCTCCATTCCAAGCTCTAAAGCCAGCATTATTATCTTCGGAATTTATATTACTATCTATACTAAATTTATTTAATAGAACCTCACCATTCAAGGAAACTGATATAAGTTTTTTTCCTAAAGTATCACTTGGCTTAACAGATAGTATTAATTCCTTTTCACTTTGCCACTAATCGCTATTCGAATTATGAGGAATATTTGTATTAAATATTGTAGATGTACTCCTGCTTCCAATCCTTGCCAAGATCTGAGCACCTTGACTTGAGCTTTCGCTACCATTTACCCTGGACCTTATTACAATCTCACTAAATCCTCTATCAAACCGCAAAATATATCCTGTGTCTTTATTATTATCCGATGAGTTTAAGGTTGTTTCAAAAAAATTCCCAGCCCTCCCACATTACTTGTATGTTCACTAAGTTGAAATTTAGTTTTCAATAGCATTGTAATGGTATAGTCTTGTTGTAACACCTAGTACGGATAATATATAATAAACCCGAACTAGGAGGATTACAAAATGAGCAAACGTTACGATTTAGAATTCAAGAAGGAGGTTGTACGTGAATATCTAAAAGGCAAAAGCCTTGGTGATCTTTTTGCAACCTACGGTGTATCAAAATCAACAATGTCCGGATGGATAAAAAAATACAGCGAAGAATGTCATTACACAAAACCACAAAATAAAGAAAATGCAATATCACCAGAGAAATATAGAGCGCTTAACAAGAAGCTTATGGAACTTTAAAAGGAAAATGACTTCCTAAAAAAGCAGCGGCATTCTTCGCAAAGGAAATCGATTAGTGGTATATCGGTTCATTGATGCCTATAAACTTGAGTTTGGATTGTGCTGGTTATGCCGCAAGTTCAACCTCTCTCCGAATGTGTACTACAATTACTTAAAGAACAGAAAATCCACGTATCGTGAAGGAAAGGCTAAAGTTCAAGAAAACATAAAAAGTATTTATTACAATAATGGACGCATTATCGGCCATAGGTGGATGGTCGCTTTTCTTGCAAGGCAAAATATATTTATTAGTAAGACAACAACACATAAGTATATGAACAAGGAATTAAACCTGCATGCAATCACTGTAAGAAAAAGGCCCAAGTATGTAAAAGGTGAAAAGAACAAAGTATTTCCCAATATTCTTAATCAAAATTTCTCTGTCACAGAAAGAAATAAAGTATGGTGTACTGATTTCACCTATATAAGATTAACAAACGGTAAAATGCGTTATAATTGTACTATTATAGATTTAGCAAAAAGGGAAGCAATAGCAACGGTTAACTCAAAATGAATCAACTCAGATCTGGCAATAGAAGCCTTGTCTAAAGCTCTCGAAAGAGAGAGTCCAGATGAAGGGTTAGTCTTACATTCAGATCAGGGGGTACAGTTCACCTCATGGGCTTTCGTAGAGTACTGCAAAAGCCAAGGAATAAGGCAAAGCATGAGTAAAACAGGTTGCCCATATGATAACGCTCCAATGGAGAGATTTTATAAATCACTTAAGTCAGAGCTTATTTACTACCAAAAATTTGAAACCGACCTACAATTAGATGAAACTATCAATAAATATGTTTATGTGTGGTACAACCACATTCGACCTCATTCATACAATGGAGGGCTGACTCCATTTGAAGCACGAAATATAAACTGATTTTCCGTACTTAGTGTTACAAAGATGCTTGACCATTACAAGCAGTGATTTACTTTTTTCATTTTTTATAAAAACTAAATCTGCAGCATTAGCACCAGTTGAATAAAGACCTTTTTCTGTTATAGACCAAGTACTTCCTCCACCGCCACCCCATGAATTAAATATAAAGTCTGTCATTTTCATCTTAGAAAAGATGTAAGAATTTGATAAAATATTAGAAGCCTTTTCCGAAATATAATACCATTTTTGAGTATTAATATCCCAAATAAATAATGAATCTTTAACTTTAGATTTTATTATCTTATCAAGAAATCCTTTCTCAAAAAGTTCCTCTATTTTTGAGAAATCTTCTTCAAAACCTTCAAAAATATCTTCTTCTTTTTTCATTTCGTAGGCATAAAATGGCGTTACTTTATTTAAGGTTTTCAAATTAGAAATATCCGTACTAATTTTTGATCTTTCGATAACTTTAAAAGCTTCAAGAGCTAAAATAGTTCCTAAAACAGCAACAATAATTATAACAATTATTACTTCGACCAAAGTAAATCCTCTGTTATTCATTGAAATTCACCTTCAATTCATCTCAATATCATAGCAATCAATCCTGTATCTGAACTTGCAACTCCTGATCTTATTATATACAGATTGGCAGAATTAATTTGTTTTTTTAACAGATTTACAACTTTATCTCTTTTTATTTCCCTACTGCATCTTGATTAAAACGAATGTATACAACTTCAGTATTTTGATTTGGAAAAACAGAACCATCTTCAACATTTCTTAAATTAGCCACTGCCCATCCTAATGACCCCCCAGAATCACCATGAAGGTATCGGTAGGTGTAGCGTCCTCCAAAAGGAGTTCTCTCAGGCCATTTATCTAAATATGGTCCATCCCAGCCTTCAGGCTTACTCCATGAAAATGTCCCCATTGCTTGAAAACCATCAATTCCATCAATGAAAATATTTTTTGAATCTGCATTCCATTCACTATAAGGCCTATCTCCTTGAACTGTTCCTACAGGGAAAACACCTGTATCTGCGTAAAAAATAAATGAAGCTGTTTTTATTGCCTCTACATCTTCAATTAAAGCGGCGGCTTTTGATTTGTCGATTGCCTTAAAAGCATTAGGTGCCACTGCTGCGGCTAAAATAACAATAATTGCAATAACTACTAATAACTCAACTAAAGTAAAACCAGCTTGGTTTTTTATTATATAATTTTTATTAATCATATTTTCTCCCTTAATTTACTAATACCGGTATCATTAAATTAAAGGTCCCATTAATATTTTACTGATAAACTGATTCAGAATTACCAAATTTTTTTAGTATTTTAACCGCCTTATCTCTTGCTGCCTGATCTGACTCAAAACAAATCTCAAAAACTACTACTCTGGCACCATTAAAATCAGCATACAAATTAGATACTAAATTACCTTCATCATCAAAACGTCTAACCCCTTGAGCACCTGGCAAAAAAGTATTTAAGCCAGAATGAATTGCTGGATCATAATCAAATAAATAATAATATCCACCAAATGGAGTTTTTTGAGGCCATCTATCTAAATAAGGTCCATCCCAAGTACCTGACTTTGGCTGCACTACATAAGTCTCACTTGTTGATTTATACCCATGAGGCCTTACAGTAACACCAGAAGGCGTACTAGAGAAATCTCCGTCTACCAAAAATGTACTTGCATCCACATAAAGGCTTCCTTGTTCTCACCAGCTAATCTGTATTTTGGATATTCTCCTGTATCAGCATAATAGAGTATCATAGATTTTTTATAGCTTCTGCATCTGCAAAAAAGCTGAAGCTTTACTTTTTTCAACAGAACTAAGAGCACTTGGAGCAACTATTGCTGCTAAAATAGCAATTATTGATATTACAGCTAATAATTCAACTAAAGTAAAACCCTTAATATCTTTATTCAAAAATATCAGCCTTTCTATTATGTAATATAAAACGGTTCTACAATAAATATTGGGGTGGTAAAAACCATTCTGACATTTTTTTGCGAAAAAATACAGAGCATTGGGTAAATCCATGTTAGAGAATACCCACTATAATCTAAGGAGGAATTTACTTATGCTCTGTAATAACTATTATATTAAAAAATTAATTGGTTTTGAAGGGATAATTTTAGAACAATTAGAAACTTCTTCTGATTCAATGTCCTTTTCTTTTTCTCTGGAGATTAAAACTCACAATTACCCCAAATGCCATCAACAAACCAGTAAAGTTCATGATTACAGAATTCAAATGATAAAAGATATTTCCATCTCAGGGAAGAAAACCTACCTTTACTACAAAAAAAGAAGGTACGTTTGTAATCACTGCAATAAAAAATTCTACGAAAAAAATGATTTTCTCCCCCGCTATCAAAGAATGACCAGCAGGCTGATAAAATACATAATTACTCGAATGAAAAATGTTTACTCTGTATCTGATATTGCCAAAGAGAATAATATTTCACCATCAACGGCTCTCAGGCTTTTTAGATTCATAAACTATTCCCTAACAAAATTGCCCGAAGTAATCTCTATTGATGAATTTAAAGGTAATGCCGGGGGCAAAAAAGTACCAGTGCATATTAACTGATCCCCAAAACAAGAAGGTACTTGATATTCTTCACGGAAGAGAACAACACATTTTATCGGACTATTTCAGGAAATTCAATGACAGGGATAAAGTAAAATACTTCATTATGGATATGTGGCAACCTTACAAGGATATTGCTGAAACATATTTTAAAAATGCAACTATCATTATCGATAAATTCCATTTCATTAGGCAGGTCACTTAGGCATTTGAAAGAATTAGGAAAGATGAGCAAAAGAAATTTGCCAAGGAAAGGCGAAGATATTTCAAAAGAAGTCGCTCCCTTCTCTTAAAAAGAATGGAGTATTTAACTCCTGAAGAAATTGACCAGGTAAACGTTATGCTTGCTACTTCTGAGAAACTGCAAAAAGCTTATATGTTAAAAGAAAAATTTTATAACTTTGTTGACAGCAGTGATTTAGAAAGTGCAAAAAAGAATTTGAAAGCCTGGTATATGTTTGTTATGTCCTGTGAGCTTGAAGAATTCGATAAATGCTCCAGAACCATTTTCAACTGGCAGAAATATATTCTTAATTCATTTACTTGTACTTATACTAACGGATATACAGAAGGAGTTAACAACAAAATTAAGGTTTTAAAAAGAAATGCTTATGGTGTAAGAAATTTTTGGAGATTCAAAAACAGAATAATGCACGTAATGAACTAAAAACAATTTAAAAAAGTACCGCATTTTTCAATGCGGTACTCATGGAATCTAATCTAATTGGGTTGCTCCAACATTTGACAAAGAACCTATAAAACTAATAAATTAGGGTGTAGAAATTTCCTACACCCTAATTATTTAAATTAAATTATTTCTTACTAACTTATTATTTATTAGCAATTAAAAGATAAACATCTGTTGGGAAAGTTGTACCTTCTGAGAAAACCTGTCCCACACCTAAGTCAGTAGTTAAACGATCAAAAGCTGTCTTTGGAAGATCTGTAATGCGAAGATAGATAGCTTCTGTTGGAGCATCAGCAACAGGAGTAGCAGCGTTTTGTATTGTATCTGCAATAGCAATAACACCACTAGCAGGAACCGCTGTTGCCCCCCTATTTACAAAATTATAATTTGTTCCTATTGGTGCATTGGCAACCCAAGCATCTAAATACGGTCCATTCCAACCAGCAGCAGCATTACAAATAGACGCACCTACAAAACCTGGATCATCTTCAGCTGTTGCTGGTGTTTCTGGCCATTGGCCAATATCACTATAATAAACTAACGTAGCTGTTTTTACCGCTCTGTAATTAGCCTCAATTGCTATTACTTTTGATTTTTCAATTGATTTAATTACGTTTGGTGCTACTACTGCTGCAAGGATTGCGATTATTGCAATTACAACTAGTAATTCTGCCAGGGTAAAACCCTTCTTGTTTTTCATAAATTTTCTCAAACAAATCCACTCCTCTTATTAAATTTAGTTTTTTTATAAAAACCTAATATTTTTACAAACTAAAAATATTAGGTAGGTTGCATCACTAACTCCATACATTGCAGATGCCCATATACGCAATGTACTTCACAGCTCCCTATTGCTTTATGCTTGATTCTTTTATCTTAGGATACCACTTTTTTCATCGGTTAGCAACACAACTTCTTTATAATCCTTGAAAAATATATAAACTCATTAGGTTTTTTCTAAACATTATTTATAAAGTTTATATTTTTGTTCTTATAACATTTCATTTACTTTTTTCAATTCACTATATATCTCATCACAAATCATAGAATTTCCTGCTGTTAAGGCTGTTCCTCTTTCCTCCGAGGTCAAATCGATTACCTTCCCTCCAGCTTCACGAATGATTCCCATTCCAGCGGCTGCATCCCAGGGTTTTAAATTAAATTCCCAAAAACCATCAATGCGACCTGCTGCCACACAGGCTAAATCAAAAGCCGCACTACCCGGCCTTCTGATCCCCCAGGTTATTCTGTACATGTGGTTAAAATAATGAATATTGTCATAAAGTCCGCTTCTCACATAGGGAAATCCAGTAGCAACTAATGCTTCATTTAGAGACTCACAATTACTTACCTGAATTTTCCTGTCATTAAGATAAGTTCCCTTACCCTTTTCCGCCCTGTACATTTCATTTAACTTTGGCATATAAATTGCCCCAAAAACAAACTCTTCATTTTTCTCTAAAGCAACAGATATTGCAAAAATCGGAAATCCATGGGCATAATTTACCGTACCATCCAGAGGATCAACAATCCATTTATATTCAGAACTCCCAGCCCTGTCTGTTCCTTCTTCCCCCAGAACTGAATGATCCGGATACTCTCTTTCCAGAAACTCATTTATCCTTCTCTCTGACTCCTTATCAACCTCAGTAACGAGATCATGTACATTAGACTTTGTTTCAATAATATGAGCCTTCTCAAAATTCTCCAGCTGATATTCCCCAACCTCACGAATCAAATTAAGCACCTTGGTAAAATCCATTTTTGCATCCTCCGATTTATTCAACACAAACGTCAACCCATTCACCATCAGTTAGGCGAAGCAACTCCTCCGGGGACACTTCTATCATTGAATGAGCATTACCCGCCGCGGGAAAAACCGTTTCAAATTCCTTCAGGTTAACATCAAGACAAATTTTTACTCCCTCTTTCATGGCAAAGGAGCAGACTTCCCCAACAGGATGCCCGGTAAACTCCAGCACTTCCTCTTGCTTAAGCATCTTTGGCTTATTGTTAAAAACTGCCTTAAACTTTTTGTTATCAATTCTACCCTGGCCCTGGCTTACAATTACAACACAGGTGTCATCCTTTAACTTAAAAGAAATTGTTTTGGCAATTCTTGATGGAGATACCCTAAGAACCGCCGCCGCAAGATCTACCGTTGCTGTAGATTCCTCTGCTGTCATTATTTCACCGGCAAATCCTTTTTCTTTTAAAAAATTTTCTACTTTTTCAACAATCATTTTCCTACTGCTCCTTATATTCTGTAATTCCACGTTCTTTTAATATATCATCAACAATCCCTGCACCAGCTACAATAATAGACTTGCATCCTTTAATTTCTTTGCAATGGATTTCCTTAAGCTCTTTACAATTAGTTGTACCTAAAGCCTCAACAAAACGCTTATTAAACTCTTTGTTAATCTCTTTAATCAATCCACTCTCTCTGGCTCTGTCTTTAATGAAGATTCTGGAAAAAACCATACTGGCACCTGTAACAACACCACAGGCATCCTCTGCACCAATTCCTCCACCGAAGCCAGCGGCAAGACGAAGACTCTCCTTATCAAGACCAAGCTTGTAAACATCATTAGCACCGTGAAGAATTTGCTCTGCACAATTTAAGTCTTCCTTAATACCAAAACCATTTTCAATATATTCTTTTAACATAAATCCACCTACCTCGCTTTTAATGATGATTATAACAAAAAAAGCTCCAGAGAATAACCTCTGAAGCTCATTATTATTGTTATTTATTCAATATTGTTAAAGCAACTTCCCTTACAAGTTTACAGGTTACAGCAGTAGATACTCCTGAAGGATCATATTGGAGAGATAACTCCACAAGGTCAGCTCCTATAATATTCAAACCTTTTAAAGAATGAATAGCTTTCAAAAGTTCATTAAAAGTAACTCCACCAGCTTCAGGTGTTCCTGTACCCGGGAAAATTGAAGGATCAAGTACATCTAAATCAATAGTAAGGTAGACAGGCTTGTCTTTTATGATTTCATGAATTTTTTCTATACCGTTTAAATTAAAAGGCTGGAAAAAAGTATGCTTTTTGCCAAATTCAAATTCTTCCTTAGTACCGGAACGAATACCGAACTGAAAGATTCTGTCATCTCCTAAAAGATCCCAGCTTCTTCTGATTACAGTTGCATGAGAAAACTTCTAATCAAGGTAGTCATCCCTTAAATCTGCATGGGCATCAAAATGAACAATTTGCAGATCTTTATATTGATTAAAAGCTGCTTTAATTGCACTATAAGAAACCAAGTGTTCTCCGCCCAGCATAATTGGTATTTTTTTGTCTTTTAGGATTTTTTCAGTTTTCTCTTCGATCATTTTTAGCACTTTTTCCTTATTCCCGAAGGGAAAATCCAAGTCACCTGAATCGCATAAAAAATAGTCCTCCAAATCTAAATTAAGATAGGGACTATATGTCTCAATTCCGTAAGATTCACTTCTTACAGACTAAGGAGCAAAACGAGTGCCTGGACGATAAGACACAGTGCCATCAAAGGGTGCGCCGAAAAATACCATTTGGGATTTTTCGTATTCACTGTCAAATCCTATGAAATTTACAATGTTCATAATTGCTCCGTTTTTTTAATAATAGTTTGCACACTAATTATTAAATTATAGTAACTTCCAAGGTAAAAGTTTAGTGAGTCTAAACTTTTTATCATTTTTTACTGTGGTTTATTATTATTAAACTTTTAGTTTAAATTTGCTAAATATAACTATAATATTTTTTGAAAAATTGTCAATACTTTCACAAAAAATTTTTTATTTTTTTATAAAAAAATAACCGGTTAATCCGGTTATTTTTAATCTATTACCATTATTGTTTTTATCTCTAGATCAGAGTTATCTGTAAATACAGCCTTTTCTTCTTTAAAAATTCTGATGTACTTTAAAATTTCCTTTGTAATTCTCTCACCAGGAGTCAAAATTGGTATCCCAGGCGGATAAACCATAAAGAACTCTCCACTAATTTTTCCTTCAGACTCTTCTATAGGCATACCGCTTCTTTGCTTATAGAAAGCTTCTCTTGGAGGAGCAACTACCTCAGAGTTTTCAAGTACTACAGTGTTTTTAATAACTTTATCTTTTTTATACTTTGCAGAAATATCCTTTAAAGCAGCAATCAGGGCTTCAACATTTTCAATATTATCACCAAGGCTGATTACAGCCATAACATTATGGACATCTGCTAATTCCATTTGAATCATATATTCATTTCTCAGAATGTCATATACCTCAAATCCGGTAATACCAAGCTGAGAAGTATTTATTAATAATTTTGTTTCATCATAATTAAATACGCTTTTACCATCAATAAGTTCTTTTCCAAAAGCGTAAAATGAGGAATCTTGTTAATTTCCTCTCTTGCATATCTTGCAATATGCAAAGCTTTGTTAAAAATCTCTTTTCCTCTAGTTGCAAGAATTTTTCTTGCTCCGTCAAGGCTGGCCATTAATAAATATGAAGCACTTGTTGTTTGCATCATATTAAGAATAGAATTAACTCTTGATTTTTGAATTTTCCCTTCTCTTAATAACAATACTGAGCTTTGAGTTAAAGATCCTCCTGTTTTATGAAGGCTAACCGCCGCCATATCTGCACCAAGACTTATTGCAGGCGCAGGAAAATCTTCATGAAAAGGAAGGTGAGCGCCATAAGCTTCATCCACTAAAACTGCCTTGTCATGCTTCTTACAAATCTCAATAATTGCTTTCAAATCAGAAATAACACCATAATAGGTTGGATTAATAAGGAATACTGCTTTGGCATTGGGGTTTTGAAGAATAACCTCTTCAACTCTCTCCGGAGTAACACCAATTGTTATTCCTAATTCGCAGTTTACTTCTGGCTGAATATAAACTGCGAATTACACCGGCTATAATCAAACCATTGATAACTGATTTATGAACATTCCTTGGCAAAATTACTTGATCTCCACAGTCGCAGGCGCTCATAATCATTGCCTGTACTCCTGAGGTAGTACCATTTGTCAGGAAAAATGCATGGTCAGCTCCATAAAGATCTGCCATTAGTTCGTGGGCTTCCTCAATAACTCCCTTTGGATTCCCAATATTGTCCAGACATTTCATAGAATTGTAATCTATATCAAGATATTTTCTCCAAAAAAATCAACTAGCTCTGGTATTCCCCTGCCTCTTTTGTGACCAGGTACATCAAAAGGAATTACATTCAGCTTTTGATATTCTCTAATCGCAGTAATGACAGGTGTTTTTTCATGGCTTAATCTCATGATCGTATCACCCCTTTCATATACTCAGGGAAATGATACTACAAAAATAAATAGTGTGCCAAAAAATTATATCAAATTTTGGATTTTTGTAAAGAGTTTTTTTGAAAAAAGTTTGGAAAAATAGTATTATTTTTATAGAAAGGATGTTGATCATTATGGATTTCCCAAAAATAGGAGAAAAAGCCCCTAGTTTTACCCTGCCTGCATCTACAGAATCCGAACTTTCCCTGGAGGATTTTGCAGGAAAAAATATAGTATTATGCTTCTATCCCAAAGACGGGACCTCAGGTTGTACTCTGGAAGCCTTAAATTTCAAGGAATATCACGAAGAATATAAAAAACTTGATGCAGTTATAATCGGAGTAAGCAAAGATTCCGTGAAAAATCATAAGAAATTTATTGAGAAAAATGAGCTTCCCTTTGTCCTTTTAAGTGATGAAGATACAAAAGTAAACCAACTCTACCAGGTTTGGAAAGCTAAAAAAATGTACGGGAAAGAATATATGGGAACAGAACGTTCCACATTTATTATTGATAAAAAAGGAATCCTAAGAGATGAGTTCAGAAAAGTTAAAGTAAAAGGTCATTCTGAGGCTGTTCTTGAATCACTGAAAAAAATATAGTTTAAAAAATTTTATTTATCTATAAATATCTCCTCGATGTCCCACATCAATTAATATTATTTTTATATTTTTATCCTGAATTTCAGCAATTATACGATAACTTCTAACTCTGTATCTCCAATAAGTATTTAAAGAACCTTTTAAAGCCTTGCCAGACTTTCTTGGGTTCTTTGTATTTTCTAAATTTTTTCCTATCCAGGCAATTATAAGATCCCGTTGTTTTTTTATCAATCTTTTTAAGTTTTTTTATCAATCTTTTTTTCATAAATAACTGTAATGGTATGGTCTTGTTGTAACACCTAGTACGGATAATATACAATAAACCTGAACTAGGAGGATTACAAAATAAGCAAACGTTACGATTTAGAATTCAAGAAGGAGGTTGTACGTGAATATCTAAAAGGCAAAAGCCTTGGTGATCTTTTTGCAACCTACGGTGTATCAAAATCAACAATGTCCGGATGGATAAAAAATACAGCGAAGAATGTCATTACACAAAACCACAAAATAAAGAAAATGCAATATCACCAGAGGAATATAGAGCGCTTAACAAGAAGCTTATGGAACTTCAAAAGGAAAATGACTTCCTAAAAAAGCAGCGGCATTCTTCGCAAAGGAAATCGATTAGTGGTATATCGGTTCATTGATGCCTATAAACTTGAGTTTGGATTGCGCTGGTTATGCCGCAAGTTCAACCTCTCTCCGAATATGTACTACAATTACTTAAAGAACAGAAAATCCACGTATCGTGAAGGAAAGGCTAAAGTTCAAGAAAACATAAAAAGTATTTATTACAATAATGGACGCATTATTGGCCATAGGTGGATGGTCACTTTTCTTGCAAGGCAAAATATATTTATTAGTAAGACAACAGCACATAAGTATATGAACAAGGAATTAAACCTGCATGCAATCACTGTAAGAAAAAGGCCCAAATATGTAAAAGGTGAAAAGAACAAAGTATTTCCCAATATTCTTAATCAAAATTTCTCTGTCACAGAAAGAAATAAAGTATGGTGTACTGATTTCACCTATATAAGATTAATAAACGGTAAATGCGTTATAATTGTACTATTATAGATTTAGCAAAAAGGGAAGCAATAGCAACGGTTAACTCAAAATGAATCAACTCAGATCTGGCAATAGAAGCCTTGTCTAAAGCTCTCGAAAGAGAGAGTCCAGATGAAGGGTTAGTCTTACATTCAGATCAGGGGGTACAGTTCACCTCATGGGCTTTCGTAGAGTACTGCAAAAGCCAAGGAATAAGGCAAAGCATGAGTAAAACAGGTTGCCCATATGATAACACTCCAATGGAGAGATTTTATAAATCACTTAAGTCAGAGCTTATTTACCACCAAAAATTTGAAACCGACCTACAATTAGATGAAGCTATCAATAAATATGTTTATGTGTGGTACAACCACATTCGACCTCATTCATACAATGGAGGGCTGACTCCATTTGAAGCACGAAATATAAACTGATTTTCCGTACTTAGTGTTACAAAGATGCTTGACCATTACAAACCTTATATTCCATCATTCAGCCACAAACATTTTACATACTTCTTCGTGAGTAAAATATTCCACTTTATTATTTTTTACTTTCTTTTCATATTTTTCAATTAATTTTAAATCTAACTCATCTTCTATTTTTTCTTTCAAAGCAATTTTTAATAGAGTGGATAAAGGCATATCATGCAATTTTGCATATTCAGAAAAAATCTTTTTTTCTTCATCGTTCAATCGTATAGTAACAGAACTCATAATTTTACACCTCTTTCTTAATAAGAATTGTATAACACACTATAGTAATGTGCAACAATGTAATACTCTTGTGCTAACCTTTATTGTTTTGTTAGTATAGATCATAAACTACTATCGGAGGTATATATTTTGGATAAATACATTGATATTATAACCGCAAATGCTTTGAACGTTCTTGTTGCCATTGTCGTACTTTTTGTTGGATTTAAACTAATAAATTTTGCAAGCTATATTCTTAAAAAAGCATATAAAAGCAGGATTTCCAATGATGCAGTTTACTTTCTTTTCCAAATAGGAGAGATTATTGTAAAAGTAGCATTAATTATTAGCTTAATAGCATTCCTTGGAATTCCTACGACATCTTTTGTGGCAATATTGGGATCTGTTGGTCTTGCCATCGGCCTTTCCCTCCAGGGAAGTTTGTCAAATTTTGCCGGTGGATTTTTAATTCTTATGCTAAAGCCCTTTAAATCCGGAGACTTTATTACAGGTGCGGGACACAGTGGCACTGTTGAAGAAATACAAATTTTCTACACAAAAATTCTTACTCCTGATAATAAGGTAATCACAATTCCTAATTCTCATCTTTCCAATGACTCTATAATCAATTTTTCTGCGAACAAAACCAGAAGGCTTGATTTTAATTTGGGTGTTGGGTATCAGGAAGATACTGATAAGGTTAAAAATGCTGTTATGAGAGTAATTGAAAGAACTCCTCAGATTTTAGAAACACCTGCACCTTTTGTTCATCTTGGTGAATGGGCAGACAGTTCAATAAACTTTATTATAAGAGTATGGGTAAATACTGAGGATTACTGGGATGCTAATTTTAGCTTAATGGAAGAATTTAAAAGAGAATTTGATAAAGAAGGAATTGAAATTCCTTTCCCCAAAATGGATGTATATCTTAAAAATGAAAATTAAAATTTTAGGTTCTACAATAAATGTTGGGGTGGTAAAAACCATTCTGACATTTATTTGCGAAAAAATACAGAGCATTGGTAAATCCATATTAGAGAACACTCACTGTAATCTAAGGAGGAATTTACTTATGCTCTATAATAACTATTATATTAAAAAATTAATTGGTTTTAAAGGAATAATTTTAGAACAATTAGAAACTTCTTCTGATTCAATGTCCTTTTCTTTTTCTCTGGAGATTAAAACTCACAATTGCCCCAAATGCCATCAACAAACCAGTAAAGTTCATGATTACAGAATTCAAATGATAAAAGATATTTCCATCTCAGGGAAGAAAACCTACCTTTACTACAAAAAAGAAGGTACGTTTATAATCACTGCAATAAAAAATTCTACGAAAAAATGATTTTCTCCCCCGCTATCAAAGAATGACCAGCAGGCTGATAAAATACATAATTACTCGAATGAAAAATGTTTACTCTGTATCTGATATTGCCAAAGAGAATAATATTTCACCATCAACGGCTCTCAGGCTTTTTAGATTCATAGACTATTCCCTAACAAAATTGCCCGAAGTAATCTCTATTGATGAATTTAAAGGTAATGCCGGGGGCAAAAAGTACCAGTGCATATTAACTGATCCCCAAAACAAGAAGGTACTTGATATTCTTCACGGAAGAGAACAACACATTTTATCGGACTATTTCAGGAAATTCAATGACAGGGATAAAGTAAAATACTTCATTATGGATATGTGGCAACCTTACAAGGATATTGCTGAAACATATTTTAAAAATGCAACTATCATTATCGATAAATTCCATTTCATTAGGCAGGTCACTTGGGCATTTGAAAGAATTAGGAAAGATGAGCAAAAGAAATTTACCAAGGAAAGGCGAAGATATTTCAAAAGAAGTCGCTCCCTTCTCTTAAAAAGAATGAAGTATTTAACTCCTGAAGAAATTGACCAGGTAAACGTTATGCTTGCTACTTCTGAGAAACTGCAAAAAGCTTATATGTTAAAAGAAAAATTTTATAACTTTGTTGACAGCAGTGATTTAGAAAGTACAAAAAAGAATTTGAAAGCCTGGTATATGTTTGTTATGTCCTGTGAGCTTGAAGAATTCGATAAATGCTCCAGAACCATTTTCAACTGGCAGAAATATATTCTTAATTCATTTACTTGTGCTTATACTAACGGATATACAGAAGGAGTTAACAACAAAATTAAGGTTTTAAAAAGAAATGCTTATGGTGTAAGAAATTTTTGGAGATTCAAAAACAGAATAATGCACGTAATGAACTAAAAACAATTTAAAAGAGTACCGCATTTTTCAATGCGGTACTCATGGAATCTAATCTAATTGGGTTACCCCAACATTTGACAAAGAACCTTTTAAAAGTGCCTTCTCTTTTTATTTAGTTTAAACTATTTTTGTTCCTGTATACTCTTCTCCCCCACCATCAGGAAGAAGACCGTATCTTTTAGTCCATAAAGTTTTATACTTAATTGCCTGAGCATGAATATTCTCTCTTTTACCACTAATTTCCTTAACTACCTTTGCAGGAATACCGGCAACTAAAGAATTTGGGGGAACAATTGTACCACCAGTAACAACACTACCTGCCGCAACAATACTTCCCTCTCCAATAACAGCTCCATCAAGAACTGTAGCTCCCATACCTATCAAACAATGGTTTTCAACTACGCAAGCATGAAGTACCGCATTATGACCCACAGTTACATAATCACCAATCATACAAGGCTTGTCATCGGCAACATGGAGAACTGAATTATCTTGAACATTAGAATATTTTCCAACTCTAATGTAGGAAACATCACCTCTGACTACTGAATTATACCATATACTTGCAAATTCTGAAATTTCTACATCACCAATTATTCTTGTACCTTCAGCACAATAAGCTTTTTTATCAATAACCGGCAATTTGCCTTCGAATTCATATAACATTTAATATTCCGCCTTTCTGTTTTAAACCTTATCTGTCTCTGATGCTGCTTCCCCTTCAATTTGAGGAACTTCCGGCTCAATATCAGTAAACAACTCTTCATATTTCTTTTCCAGCTCGACAAATTGTGTAAGAGTTTTTTCCTTTTCTCTTTGCAAATCTGCAACAACCTTCTCTTGATTACTAATTTTCATATTTAACTTGATATTTTTTACAATACTTAAAAGCATAACAATAACTGCCCCAACTATAGCAGACAACAATATTACTATAGCCTGAGATACTTCATATATTGCAAATATAAAATTAATTCTGACACTGCCAGCATTTGCTATTGCAAAAAGAGCTATAACAATTGAAAAACCAAGGGAAAGAATAAACCTCCAGCCCAAAACGCCACCTCCAGGTATTATATTTTTATATACAAGTAAATTACCCAAATATCTTTATAATTAAGCTAGGTATTTAAAAATTCCAATAAAATGAACAACCGTTCCAACTAAAACAAAAAGATGCCAGATTGCATGATTAAAAGGAATCTTTTTAAAAGCATAAAAAATAGTTCCAGCTGTATAAACAAGGCCCCCTGCAAGTAAATACATTAAAAAAGATACAGGAAGATTTGCAAGTAAGGGCTTTATTGTTGTTACTGCCAGCCAGCCCATTGCAAGATAAATTGCAAGAGAATATTTTTTATATTTTTCCATAGATTTATAGGTAATTATTTTAAAAGTAATACCCCCAATAGCTATAAGCCAGACAGAGGCAATGATTCCGATTCTCCAGCCCCCCTCCATTCCAAGAAGAGCGATTGGAGTATAACAACCTGCTATATACAGATAAATTGAAGAATGATCAAAAACCCTAAGAATTCTTTTGACACCTTCTATTCTAAAACTATGATACAAAGTTGAAGCAAGATATAGAAAAATACCAGAGGCTCCATAAATTGAAAAGGCAACAGTTGCAGTCACATCACTCTTGGAAATAGAATAAACAAGCAAAATGGTAAGAGCCACTATGCTAAAAACAACACCAAGTCCGTGGAAAATGCTGTTTGCTATCTCTTCCTTTAATGTATATCTTTTTGTGAGAAGAATTTCTGTTGAATTATTATTTTTTATTTCAGTCATAATAAATTCTCCTTGCAGTTAATATTTTAAATTAGTATCCTTATGATATAATTTAAACATAATATTTACAAGAGGGATGTGGATTCAAAAGTGAAACTGGCAACATTAAAAGATTCGGGAAGATTGCTGAAAGCGCCTAAAGATAAAGTTCTCTTCAAAAAAGGTAATTCCGGTTTTGAAATGTATATTATTCTTAGCGGGGCCGTTAATATATACGCTAACGAATATTCAAAAGATACTCCACCTCTTGTAATTTTGAAAAATGGTGATTTTTTTGGAGAAATGGCTCTTTTGGAAGATTTTCCCCGAAGCACTACAGCTGTTGCCAAAGAAGAGTGCCTCTTTCTTGTAATAAATAAAGTTAATTTTGAAAAAGCGATAAAAGATGATCCTGGTTTTGCCATAAAAATTATGCAAAGCTTAAGTAACCGTCTTCGTCTTCAGACAAAAAGATATGCTGAGCTAGAAGAAAGACTTTGTGTAAAAGGGCCCGTCCCTGAACCAGAGAGCCAAGTTCTTCCCAGTGAAAATAAAAAAAGCTTCTCATTTATTGTGGAAGAAAAACCTGAATTGATTTTTAATGAAGAAACATTAATAGAAAATTTTTTCCCACAAGGCCATATTTTATATAATGTTCCTGAACCAGATTCATATAAAAATTTTATTGTTGAAAAAGAAAAAGAATGTCCCGCCTGCGGAAAAGTTTTTAATGCATTTTTAGTTAGACATTCAAAACTTAACCTTGATAAAATCGAAGATGACTACAGACTGGTTTACAAGGATTTTGATCCAATATGGTATAGTATCTGGACTTGCCCAAATTGTTACTATGCAAATTTCTACGAAGAATTTCCTAAGAAGCTTCATAGCTATCACCAGGAACTTATTCTTAAACACAAGGATATTTTAAAGCGGATCTTTGATCCAAATAATAATAGCGAAAGAACAATTGACGACGTACTAAATGATTACTATCAGGCAATACAGTCTCTGATAGTAAAAAAGGAACATTCAAAGGATCTTGGAAAAATATGGATGCGTCTTGCCTGGTTATATAAAGACCTGGGTGATAAAGTTATGTACGAAAAGTCATCTTTACAGGCTTTCGCCTATTATTACGATTACTACTATAATAGCGGAGCGGCATCTCAAAAAGAAGATCAGCAGCTTTCATATATTCTTGGTTTATTTTTCTTAAAATTCAATAATCCAACAAATGCAAGAAAACATTTTCTAAAAGCTATCATAAAAAAAGATGGTGACCAAAGAATTAATGATCAAGCTTATGATCAAATTCAAGATATTAAAAAAGCAGAAAAAGCAAGTTCCTGATATGCGGAACTTGCTTTTTATATTTAATCAAATTTACAAAAATAGTTAAACCAATGCATACTCTCTTCAATCATTCCAGTGGTTTTATAATGGTTAAGATTCGGAATTTTTGTAAACCGCAACCTATCTTCCTTCCCTTTATATAATTTAAGAACTTTAGAATAAAAATATTCCTGAGTACTTATAGGAACTGATTCATCTTCGGACCCGTGCTGTAATAAAAAAGGTCGGAATAAAAAATCATCAAAATTTGAGGAAGGATTATATTCTTCAAGGATTTTTTGATCAATACCTTTTTTTCTGTCTATATTTTTACTTTCCATTATCTTTTCATCAAGATCCTGCCAGTCACAGGCTCCATTCATAACAGCCATGGTTAAGATACTTTGGTCTTTAACAAAAATCCCTGAGGAAATCATTCCCCCATAGAATTTCCAGTTATGCATATATTTTCGGAAAGAAGGAATTTGTTTTCCTGTAAATATTTCTTTATAACAAAATACTCTTTAACACTGTTTATTACGGTTTCCCAAAAGTTCTCCTCCATTACCTTTTCATTATCATATTCAAGGGTGCCTCTTTCTCCATGATTTATAGAATCAGGAATAATTACCTGGTATCCTTCATTTGCATAAATTCCACCAATAAAATAATAGTTTTCTTTTTTGGAAGACCATCCATGATAAAGGAAAATTGGTCCCCGGGGTTTTTCTCATTATTTTCTTTTAAAATAAGAACCGGTATATCTTCAATAAAATTTTTTCTGTTAATATATTTTTCATTATAATACTCCCATTATTTTAGTCTTTAAAGCTTTCATTTTTGGGAAAGTCCAGTCTATTATTGGCCCTGAAATTATTAATATAATTATGGTACCTATTGCAACAGGTCCCTTAAATAAAAATGCCAAAATAAGGAAGAAGGTCATTAATATTGTTTTCGCAACAAATAATGACATATTAAACATTTTACTTATTACCAACATCGTTTCATCAAAAGGAGAAGGTAAAAAGTCTGCCTGAAGATAGGTTGCTATCCCAAAGCTGCACAAAAAAGTACCAATAAGTAATGCAGTTATACTTATTTCCAGGCTTACAAAAATTTCTGTTGATGCAAAAATTCTCAACCAAAAGTCTATACCAACACCAACTAAAATTGCTGTACTCAAAGCCAAAAGCTGGGGTCTTTTTCCAACTGCTATAGAATTTATAATTAATAAAAATATTGCTATTATATACTCCCAGCTACCTACAGTTAATCCAAAAGAATTATGGAGACCAACAAGAAGAGCATCAATAGGAGAAGCTCCAAGATTAGCTTCAATTGTAAGTGCTATCCCAAAGGTTAAAATAAAAATACCTATTATGTAAAATGCCAGCCTGACTAAAAATGCCTTGTTTTTCATATTTCCTCCAAATTTATCAAAAAAAGGAAGTAAATTAGTTAAATCAGCAACTAATTTACTTCCTTAAGTATATCACATCAAAATTTAGAAAAAAGCACCAAATATTAAACCACTTATCGTTGCCATTACTATAACCAACATTACATATACAAAAGTTTTAAAATTTCCCAAAACACTTCTTATTACCAGCATATTGGGAAGACTTAGTGCAGGACCGGCCAGAAGCAGGGCAAGAACAGGTCCTTTACCCATTCCAGAGGACATCAATCCTTGTATAATTGGAATTTCAGTAAGAGTTGCAAAATACATAAATACTCCTACCACTGAAGATAATAAATTTGACTTTAGGGAGTTCCCTCCAACTAAATTAGAAATCCATTGTGATGGTATTATTCCACCACCAGACCCAGGACTCCCCATTAAAAATCCTGCTACTAAAACTCCTGCAAATAATAAAGGAAGTATTTGTTTTGAAAAATCCCAGGTAGAATTAACCCAGCTTTTTAACTCCTTTTTATCAAACCATCTGTAAAGAATAATTCCAAGAACTACTAATAAAGATATTGTTACAGGCCATTTAACAGAATAAACAATAAACCAAAAACCTTCTTCCCTAGAGGGCTTCGCCCACGCAGCAAAAATTAAAATAAATATTAAATTGGCAAAATAAAGCAGTTCCTGCCAGCCTTTCCTTTTCTCATCAGCTTCCCCATCAGGAAATGCAAACTCTTCCCTTTCCGCATCTTCTTTTCCAAAAAGCCATGACATTATTAAGCCAATTATAATCGCAAAAACTATTGCACCAATAACTCTAGCAAAGCCAAACTCCCAGCCCAAAACCCTGGCGGTAAGAATAATTGCCAAAATATTTATAGAGGGTCCAGAGTACAAAAAAGCTATCGCTGACCCAATGCCTGCCCCTCTTACATATATTCCTGAAAATAGGGGTAAAACTGTACAGGAACAAGCAGCCAGGATACTTCCTTAAACAGAGGCAACTCCATATGAAACCCACTTTTTCGCTTTTGAGCCAAAATATTTTAGAACTGCATTTTGAGATACAAAATTTGATATTGCACCTGCTATAAACAGAGCAGGAATAAGACACAGCAATACGTGTTCTCTCGCGTAATCACTTAGCATATAGAAAGATTCAAGAATTGCCCCTTCCACTTTAGGATGACCAAAGGAGATAAAATATGCACCTAAAAAACTGCAATAAATAGTCCTAACTTTTTTTCTCACTCACTTTACTACCTTCTTCCTATATTCTTATTTCCTTATATACTTCAAGGGAAAAAACATTCTTTCCAGGATGCTTAGTTATTTTTGGCTTCAAGAATAATTTTTTCAACTTCACTTTTTTCTGGCAATTTTCCACTTAATTTTATTTTCCCATCAATTATTAATCCAGGAGTTATTAAAATACCTGATTTCGCAATTTCCATCATATCTGTTATTTTTATGATTTCAGCATCTATATTATTATCTGCAACAACCGCTCTTACAGATTCCTCAAGTTTTTTACAACTTGCACATCCAGTTCCCACTACTTTAATTTCCATTATATTACCCCCCGAATCTAAATAAGTATTTGCTTATATATTTATAATACTACTCTAATCACAAACTGGCAATACCTTGTTTTGTTCTGCAATTTAAATTATCAATTTTATTTTTTATCCCGGGAAATTCTTCCAAATCATCTAAATCTGATTCAAGAAAAACTGAAAAATCCTTCCAATATTTATTTAGATTCTCTTTATTAAGAGAATAAAAAACCCAGTAACCTTCTTTGCTTTCATTAACAAGTTTTGCTTCTTTTAGGATTTTTAAATGCTGGGATATTCTTGGCTGAAGCATTCCCAAAACTTCACTTAGCTCACAAACGCACATACTTTTATAGGATAAAAGCTTAATAATTTTCATCCTTGTATTTTCTCCAAGGACCTTGAACACTTTAATAAAATCTCTCTCCATAAATACACCTCAATACATCAAGTTAAAATTATTATAACATTAATCAATAAACGTAACGCTGTAACAGCCACTATAATCCAAAATCCCAAAAGCAGCTTTTCTGATTGAACTTTAC
Organism: Peptococcia bacterium; assembly: GCA_965228015.1. Taxonomy (GTDB): domain Bacteria; phylum Bacillota; class Peptococcia; order Peptococcales; family SKKY01; genus SKKY01. Next base: position 1,666,860 of record OZ245787.1, on the reverse strand, counting down.
AAACAAATTTCGGTACAACACTTGCTGATATTACTGTTCCAAGAGCAAGAAATATAACATATTCCCATTGAATATATTCAAATCTTAATATAATTGGGAGAATACTGGAGATTAAAATAGTGAAAGTTGAGGTTGCTGCAGCAATTCCGATAGGAACACCCATAAGCATTGTTAAAACAGGAACATAAATTATTCCTCCACCCAGCCCAAGTAGTGAACCAAAGAGTCCGCCAATAAAGGCTACAAGAATATTTGGAAAAACCTTCACTTTATACTTAAAACGTATCTTTCTTTGATCCATGAACTCTCTGTAAATAATATTACTTTTCCAAAAACTCTCAGGATCTCTTATTCCATCTTCATTATTTGTATTATCCGCAACTTCAAAATCACATCCTGGACTTCTTTTGTTTTTATTTTTAAATTCCCGAACTATACTTATCAACTTGCTTCCAGCGATTACAATCATAAAAGCTGCAAATACAAATTGCAATATGTCAATTTCATAGTTATTCCTGGCAATATAGTTTGCGCCATAATCACCAATTAAAGTACCCGGAACCGCAAAAAGCATAAAAATTCCCGCAAGTTTAAAATCAATTCTTTTTTCAACATAATAGACAATGGTACCTGATAATGTTGTAAAAACAATTAACCCTAAAGATGTTGCTGTTGCTATATTACCATCCATTCCAAAAAATAAAATCAGAATAGGGACTGTTACCAGCCCCCGCCAATACCAAAAGTTGGAGAAATAGCTCCAACCAAAAGACCTAATACAAAAAGAGAAAATTTAGATAATAAAGTTATTTCTGCCATATTAACTCCCTTCTCTTATCTTTTACCTTTATCGTAAAGCTCCCCTGCTGCTTTTGGAGCCTGAGATGATTTTGCAGAAAAAACCAAGGCAATCAATGTGAAAATGTACGGAAAAGTTTTTAATACTATTCCCGGAATACTTGATAAAGCAGGTATTACCTGTGAAATGTTGGCAATTGTACTTGCGAAACCAAAGAAAAACGTAGATGCTAATATGCCCAACGGTTTCCACTGACCGAAAATCAAAGCTGCCAATGCTAAAAATCCAAGACCTGACACACTTCCATTAAATTCTCCTGAATATGTTACTAAAATAATTCCTCCACCGAGACCAGCACAGGCTCCGGAAATCATAACAGCAATATATCGAACCAGATACACATTAATTCCAGCTGCATCTGCTGCATGAGGATGTTCTCCACAGGCTCTTAACCTAAGTCCAAAAACCATTTTATATAACAAGAACCAGGATAAAAATAATATTAACAATACAAGCCAGGTAGTTGCATATGTACCAGTAAAGAACATTTTACCAATTATTGGGATCTCACTTAAAACAGGTATATTCTTTCTTGGAAGTCCTAGCATAATTTGAATATTTCCACTGCCAGTCATTCCCCTTGCAAGATAAACCGTTAATGCAGTGGCTATCATATTTATAGCAATCCCACTGATAATTTGATTTGCATTAAGTGTAATACAAGCAAAAGCGTGAAGCAATGCGAAAAGAGCACCTGCAACAACAGCGGCTAAAAGTCCAATCCAAATAGCCTTTCCCGGATATACTGTTTCAAGATTATTTATTACTAAAGCTGCAGTAAACAAACCAACAAGCATAAGACCTTCAAGGCCAATATTTACTACTCCGCTTCTTTCTGAATATAATCCCCCAAGAGAAGTTATTAACAGAGGAATAGTAAAAGCTATTGCATAGGGAAAAATTTGAATAATAAGATCCAGCATTTAGTTTTCCTCCCTTCTTCTTTTACGGTTTTCAAGAATTCTATCTATAACTACGCTAGTCGCAGCGAAATAAATAATAGTAGCAATAATTGCATCTGCAATTTCCGGAGGTATTCCAGTTACCGCAGTCATAAAACCCTTACCCGAATGCAAAAGGCCAAAGAACAGTGCCGAAACAAAAACCCCCAGAGGAGAATTTGCTCCAAGAAGGGAAACCGCAATCCCATCAAAACCCTGAGCTGGCAGTATTCCAATTTGAATATTTGAAGCAATTCCTGTATATAAAGTGAGCCCACCAATTCCCGCCAAAGCTCCTGAAATTGCCATAGAAATAATAATATTTCGGTTAACATCGATACCAGCTGTTTCAGCTGCAGTCTTGTTAAATCCTACAGCTTTTAATTCGTAACCTAATGTAGTTTTATCAAGAATAAATGCAATTATAATGGAAATTATTATTGCAAGAAAAATACCCAGATTTATGTATGAGCCATTAAATAAGTCTTTCAACCACTCTACTCTTAAAGACCCTGCTGCCGGAATTCTTCTTGATTCTGTTTCTAAAAATTCAGCTTTCATATATAAAGGAACAATATAATAAACTGACCAATAAGCTATCCAGTTTAACATTATTGTTGATACAACTTCATGAACATTAAATTTGGCTTTTAGAAATCCTGAGATGGATCCCCAAAGTCCCCCGGCTGCAAAGGCACCAATAAACATAATTGGCAGCAATAATACCTTTGGAAGATTTAAATTCAAGGCAATGGCAGAAGCAGTTACTCCACCCATCAGCATTTGTCCCGCAGAACCAATATTAAATAGACCTGTTCTGAATGCAAAGGCAACGGATAAGCCCGAAAAGATAAGTGGCGTAGAAGCAGCAATCGTATTACCAATTCTCTCTATACTCATCAAACCACCTCTAAAAAGGTAGCTAAAGCCGGTAAAAGGATTATTACCTGTTACAATCATTAATAATGCTCCTGCAATAAGACCCAGAATAACGGCAATAATTGAAAGAATGTATTCCCTTTTAATTTTGATTTTCAAGAATCTCACCTCTCTTTATTCCTGTCATCATCAAGCCTATTTCAGCTTCATTAGTTTCAGAGGCATTAACTATTCCTATCAGCTCGCCATTATTTATTACAGCAATTCTGTCGCTTACTCCCAATACCTCATCAAGTTCAAGGGAAACCATTAATACGGCCTTGCCACTATCTCTTTGCTCAATTAGTCTTTTATGGATATATTCTATTGCACCCACATCCAGTCCCCGTGTAGGCTGAACTGCGATTAAAAGATCTGGATTACTATCAATCTCTCTTCCAACAACCAGCTTTTGCTGATTACCACCAGACATTGAGCGTACTTGGGTTTTACCTTGCTGCCCTGCTCTTACATCAAAATCTTTAATTATTATCTCGCCGTATTTTTCTATTTCTTCATGGTCTAAAATCCCTTTATTTGATAAGGGCTCTTTATAGTATTTTTTAAGGATTAAGTTTTCTTCCAGGCTGTATTCAAGAACCAACCCATATTTTTGTCTGTCGTCGGAAATATGAGAAACCTTGTTTTCAATTCTTTCCCTTATAGACAATCCAGAAATATCTTTACCTCTTAAAAGTATTTCTCCAGATTCTGGCTTTACCAATCCTATTAATGTTTTAACCAACTCTCCCTGCCCATTTCCGTCTACACCAGCAAGACCCACTATTTCTCCACATTTTACATCAAGGGAGAAGTTTTTCAAACCTAATACTCCTAAATTATTCTTTACAGATAAATCTTTTATTTCTAAGGCGCTAACACCAGGATTAGCTTCTTCTTTTTCAATTTCAAAGGTAACTTCCCGGCCAACCATCATTTCAGCCATTTTTTCAGTAGATGTTTCTTTTACATCTACAGTTCCAACATATTTACCTCTTCTTATTATCGTACATCTGTCTGCTACTGCTTTAATTTCCTTCAACTTATGAGTAATCAATATAATTGATTTGCCCTCGGCTATTAAATCTTTCATTATTTTTAAAAGTTCTTGTACTTCCTGAGGTGTCAGCACTGCAGTTGGCTCATCAAAAATTAAAACTTCTGCATTTCTGTAAAGCATTTTAAAAATTTCGACTCTTTGCTGCATACCAACAGAAACTTCACTTATTAATGCATCTGGATCAACATTTAATCCATATTGTTCTGATAATTCTTTTATCTTCTTAGATGCCTTTTTGGTGTCTACCACAAGGCCCATTGTTTCTTCCATTCCAAGTATAATATTTTCTGTTACTGTAAAATTTTGGACCAGCTTAAAATGCTGGTGAACCATTCCAATTCCCAAATCATTTGCGATATTAGGGTTAGTAATTTTTACTTCTTCTCCTCTAACCCTTATATTTCCTTTATCTGGCTGATACATTCCGAAAAGAATACTCATAAGTGTAGATTTACCTGCACCATTTTCTCCTAATAAAGCATGGATTTCTCCTTTTGCAAGCTGCAAAGTAATATTGTCGCAGGCAACTACTCCAGGGAATTCTTTTCTTATATTCAGCATCTCAACTATATAGTCCATAGCGTCCTCCATATTTAAAAAAAGGGCGAACAGCGTCCGCCCTTTTTTTACTTAATTAAATCCCCTTGAGTATCTGCAACTACAATAGTACCATCTTTAATAAGATCATATACTTTTGCAACTTCTACTTCTACTTCATCATCAAGATTTGGATTATCTTTTGGAATACCAACACCATCATTTACTACGTTAAATGTAGGTGTTTCTCCACTAGGGAATGTTTCATCAAGATAAGCAGTTACCATGTCATAGGATGCTGCATCAATGTACTTCATTGCAGAAGTAAGAATAGCAGATTTACCTTCAATATAAACACCTTCTGGATATTGGTCTACGTCAACACCAACTACCCAAACATTTTCCCCTGCATTTGCTCTTGCTTTAGCTTCGTTAATAACACCAATACCAACTCCGCCTGCAGCAGCAAAAATTGCATCTACCCCTTTATCATACATTTGAGCTGCTAACTGCTGACCAGCAGCTACGTTATCAAATGATCCCTGATAAATAACGTTTTCAGCATTAATTGTTACGTTTGTTCCGTGATTTTCATTAGCATAAGCTAAACCTTGCTGGAATCCCCAGTTAAATTTTTGTACTGCTGGAATTTCCATTCCACCAACGAAACCTGTTTCCCCTTCTTTTAATTGAAGGGCTGTTGCAACACCAGCTAAGAATCCTGACTCATGCTCAGCAAAGAATACTGCAACTGTGTTTTCCCCAACAACGTTGTTATAATCACCAGCATGTGGTGAACCATCAATTAATACGAACTTGACTTCTGGATAACGTGTTTGTGCTTCAAAAATTGCTGTTTCAAATTTGTAACCTGGGCAAACGATAAATTTAAAACCAGCATCTACAAGGTTGGTAATTTCTCTTATGTAGTCAGCTTCAGTTGTTCCAACTGGCTTAAGGTATCTAACTTCAACACCTAAATCAGCTTCAGCTTTAAGAATACCTTCCCATGTTCCCTGGTTAAAAGATTTGTCGTCGATAGTTCCCGCATCAGTTACCATACCTACTTTTACTTTTTCGGCTGGTTCAGCTTTGCCGCCACCACAGCCTGCAATAACATTGGTTAGCAGGAATACCACCAAAATTACTGCTAAATACTTTTTGTTCATTGGATCTTTCCCCCTTAAATAATTTTACTTGAATATTATACCCAGATTAATTAATTTGTAACTACAATTTACATCATTTAACATTTTTTTTGTTTAATAATATTGTTAAATCAAAAAGGAAATTGAAATGGTTAAAATACAATCTAAATTAGAGAATCCATTTATAATATTAATTGTAAGCTTTATTTCATTAATTATCCTGGGTACTATCTTCTCTCCTTGCCTTTGGCATCTAAAATCTCTGGTGGCTAAGCTTTATTGATGCCTTATTTATGTCTACTTCTGCGGTTTGTGTAACAGGGCTTGTAGTAGTTACAACCGGTACTGATTTGACTACCTTCGGGCAAATTATTACTTTAATACTAATACAAATTGGCGGCTTAGGTTTTATGACTTTAGCTACAATGATTGCTATTATTATTGGAAAAAAATCTCTTTCAAAAACAAGTTAGTATTAAAAGAAGTTTTAAATCAAGAGTCTCTTCATGGTATTCTGAATTTAGTTAAATACATATTTTTCTTTACTTTTATTTCCGAATTATTAGGTGCAATAATCTTAACCTGGCGTTTTTCTTCTCTGTATGATATTAAGGGAGCCTTATATCTGGGAATCTTTCATTCTGTTTCAGCATTTAATAATGCTGGATTTGATTTGTTCGGGAATAGTTTATTGAATTTCAATAATGATTTAATTGTTCAGCTTACAATTATTTTTTTATTCATTTTTGGTGGACTTGGATTTATTGTTACCTTAAATATTTTTCAAAAAAATTTAAATTCAGGAGTTTATCTTTAAATTCAAAAGTTGTAATAGTTACTACAATTTTATTACTATTTATTGGAACTTTTTTCATTTTTATTTTTGAATCCACTAACCATGAAACAATTAATTCTTCTTTTTCCGAGAGATTAACAACAGTCTTTTTCCAAAGTGCTACTGCAAGAACCGCTGGTTTTGATACCACTGAAATTAAAAGCATGACCATTGCAACTCAATTTACACTCTTTTCATTAATATTTATCAGAGCTTCTCCAGGCTCAACTGGAGGAGGAATAAAAACGACAACTTTCGCAACTTCTTTTTTAGTTGTAAGAAGTGTTTTAAAAGGTCAAGAAGAAATTATTGTTTTTAAAAGAACTCTTCCTGAAGACTTTATAAAACGATCTTTTGTAATTATGTTAATTTCCTTTGGGACAGTTTTAATAAGCACAACTTTATTAACTATAACGGAGTCCTTTGACTTTATGTCCATTCTCTTTGAATCAATGTCTGCCTTCGGAACCGTTGGTTTAACTCTTGGAATAACTTCTTCCCTGACTTTTTTAGGGAAGCTAAATATAATCTTTACTATGTTTTTAGGAAGAGTCGGTCCTCCTACACTATTTTACGCCCTTTCAAGAAAAGATAAAAAAAGCGGTTTTAATTATCCTGAAGAAAAAATAATGATCGGATAGGAGAAATGCACAATGAAAAAACAAATTGTAGTAATAGGTCTCGATCCCTTTGGAGCAAGTGTTGCAAAAAGTTTGGCAGAACAAGGGCATCAGGTATTGGGAATAGACCTTGATGAAAAAAAGTTAATGCTATTGCAAATCAAATTACTCAAAGTGCAATCATTCATAACATAAGCGAAGAAACCCTTGTTGATCTTGGTGTTAAAGAATTTGATATTGCAGTAGTATCAATTAGTGATATTGAGTCAAGCATACTGTTTGCTCAAATATCAATGGACCTTGGAATAAAAGAAATAATCAGCCGTGCTCAAGATGAACTCCATGGAAGGGTATTGGAACGCTTAGGTGTCAGTAAGGTTGTATTTCCAGAAAAAGATATGGGTTTACGCCTTGCAAATAACCTTGTTTCAAGCAGCATTATTGATTATATTGAGCTTTCCAAAGAATATAATGTTTTTGAAATATCTGCACCGGAAGAATTTTTTAATAAAACTCTGGCTGAATTAAGGGTTCGGGCGAATTATAATATAAACGTTATCGCAATAAAAAAGCACAACCATTAAGGTATTGTTATTGCTCCTCCTTCTGACTCATTGATAGAAGAAAACGATATTCTTGTTGTTATAGGAAAAACAGTGATCTTTCGAAGTTAGGTCAATAAAAAGATTCCCTAAACTATTAAGGAATCTTTTTATTGATGTATTATTTTAAAATTCTAACTGAATTTAATATAGCCAGAAGTGCTACTCCTACATCAGCAAAAACCGCCTCCCACATACCAGCAAGTCCGGCAATGCCAAAGGTCATAATTACAACTTTAATGCCAAGGGCAAGAACAATATTCTGCCAGACAATCTTTTTAGTATCCTTTGCCATCTTTAATGCATCCAAAAGGCTGGCAAGGTTATCTTTCATAAACACTATATCAGCTGCTTCCACTGCTGCGTCAGAACCAATTCCCCCCCATTGCTATGCCAATATCAGCCCTTGCCAAAACCGGAGCATCATTAATACCATCACCAATGAAAACCGTCTTTTGGTTTTTCCCCTTTGTTTGAAGATTACTTTCAAGTATTTCAAGTTTTTCTTGAGGAAGAAGCTGACTGAAAACCTTTGTAATTCCCAGTTTTTTTGCAACTTTTTCTGCGGTAAACTTTTCATCTCCAGTAAGCATAATAATATCTTTAATTCCAAAGTTTTTCAGCCCGCTTACCGTTACTGCTGATTCTTCCCGTATCACATCAGAAAGAATAATCTTACCTGCAAATCTTTTATTAATCCAAAGGTATACTGAGACAGAATCTGTAGCAATATTTTTCCCTTCAATTATATTTATCTCTTCCAGTTCCTGAAGTTTGCCTAACTTTTCATTGCCAAGATAAATGGTTTCTTCTTCAGTTATTACGATAACTCCCTGGCCAGCAACCTCACTGTATTCTTTAATTCTCTCTAAGGATATTTCCTTGCCCCAGGCTTCTTTTACTGACTTGGCTATAGGATGACTGGAGTGACTTTCTGCCAGAGCAGCAAATTCTAAGATTTCTTTTTCAGTAAAATCTTTATCGGCAATCACTGATGTTATTGCAAAAGTTCCCTTTGTTAAAGTACCGGTTTTATCAAAAATTACTGTATCAACATAGTTTAACGCTTCCAGATAATTGCCACCTTTTACCAAAATTCCTTTTCTGGAGGCAACACCAATTCCAGCAAAGAATCCAAGGGGAATAGAAATAACCAAGGCGCAGGGGCAGGAAATAACAAGGAACACCAATGCTCTGTAAATCCAATCATAAAATTCTGCCCCTGGAATAATAAGTGGGGGAACAAGAGCAATTAATACAGAAAGAGCCACTACAGCGAGAGTGTAGTATCGGGCAAACTTTGTAATAAATTTTTCCGTATCCGCCTTTTTATTTCCCGCATGCTGAACAAATTCAATAATTTTGTTTACCGCAGATTGGGAAAAAGTTTTTGTTATTTGAATTTTTAACAATCCATTTGTATTCACTGATCCGCTAAGAATTTCATCTCCCGGATAAACTTTTCTTAGTTTGCTCTCCCCAGTCAAAGCTGAGGTATTAAGGGAAGAATTACCTTCGGTTATAATGCCGTCCAAAGGAATTTTTTCTCCCGGCTTTACAAGAATTATACTTCCCGGCTCAATAATTGCGGGAGATACAATTTTCTCCTGACCATTTTCAAATAGATTTGCATAATCAGGCTTTATGTCCATAAGTGCTTTAATAGATTTCTTAGAGTTATCAATTGCTCTATCTTGAAAAGCTTCTCCAATTTTATAGAAAATCATTACTGCAACAGCTTCTGGATATTCGATCGTGTCAATTAATTATGGGTTTTAAAAGAATAAAAAAACCCCTTGTATGTATTACGTGCTAAATCGCACTCGCTATCCTTTTAAATAATTCTCTTTTCCAAGTTCTCTTACCAGTTAAAACTACTGGCACATTGCCGAATTTCTCATCTGATATTAGGTTCGTAGCTTTTTTTATAACACGGCTTTCTAATTTTATGATTCTTGTTTCTGTTTTTCTTGCTTCTTTCTTTTACTAAATCATATACATTACCTGAATTAGCCTTAAAAGCCCTCAGACGTGACATTTGATCAATACCTTCTCTGCACCAGCTTAGAGGCCTTGAACTTAATCTTGCAGATAATATATGACTAATATGGCCTTCTGTGCTACAGCCTATATAATCCGGGTCATATTGATTCATTATACCTTCCCAATTATTTAACACATAACTTCTAGCATCTTTTATTGCTTCTATTTTTTGTTTCTGATTCTGTTTCTTCAATTATTGCTTTGAATAAATCTTTTACGAAATCTTTCCTTTTCGTATTTATGTAATACCACATCATTTGGTGTGCGCCTTTCATATGAGCAGTTGCCTTCTTTATATATTTCGACAAATAGTATCTATCTAAAACATAGATACTATCTTTAATCCATTCTTTGCCTTGTTTTATCCAGTTGGCTCCATCTCCTGATAAATATATCTTTTCGATAATTTCTTCTTCATAGTTGCTATCAATATAATCAGCTACTTCAAGCCATAAATCAGCACTATCTTGGTAGAGACCACTAAAGTATCTGGGATTTATTAATTCATATCTATCTTTACTTACCTTTCACTTACCTTCGTGAACATAAATTAATCTAGGTTCGGCACATGTTCCTCTTTGAAGTGAAACATGATCTTCATCAGCTTCGATGTACAAAATCTTAGCTTGAGAATCAGTTTTTTCACTGGTGCTGCATGATTAGAAATATCTTTAAGCTTTCTAATAGAATTCATTACTGTTTGACCAGTAAGATACACATTCTTCGATATTTTTTCGCTACTTTTTCTGTATGGTATCTCTATTGCTTCTTCTATTAACATTGATTCTAGCAATATATCCATTCTGTCATTTGCTTCAATACCAACAGCTTCATCAGATAAGTATCAGATAAGTATTTATATTCACCGGTAATTTTATGAACATAATACGTTCTTTTATAGGTTACTTCACCAAATATCGTCGCCAAACTTTTCTTCGACTTTGTTTCCTTTATTTTCCAGCCTCTTTTTCTTACACAATCTTTTTTAACTAAAATATCTACAGTTTCAAGTACTTTTTCTGTAATTGCAACCCCAACTTCATCCAGCATTTTTTTGGTTTTTAAAATGAATTCAGATATATTATTTCCCTCAATTAAAGTTGTTTCCATATTTTCTGCTATTTCTTTACTGATTTTAGTTGCAATTTCATGTATAATATTATTCATTAGAGTTTCTCCTTTTTTGCGATTTGGTTTAGCGATTTAATTGTAACATAAGGAGTTGCTCTAATATTTTTTTGTTTTTTTACCCATAATTATTTTACACTAACTTCACAATTCCCTTTTTAATTGCAAACAATGCAGCCTGAGTTCTGTCGTCCACATTTATTTTTCTAAAAATATTAGTCAGATGATTCTTTACTGTCTTTTCACTGATAAACAATGATTCGGCAATATCTTTGTTGCACATTCCTTTGGCAATAAACTGAAGAACATCCAGTTCTCTTCTGGTAAGCTCTTCCAGTCCATCTCTTTTAAGGTAAGTTTTTCTGTCAGCAGTCTTTTTTCCTTTATGATCTTCCTCAAACAAAGATTTCCCTTTGGAAACTTCTCTTACAGACTTTACCAAAGTTTCTGGCTCAACATCCTTTAAAAGAAATCCAGATACTCCCGACTCAATCATCTCATCAATATATTCCTGATCATCATGGATGGTTAAAGCAATGATCCCTGTTTGAGGAAGCTCACTTTTAATCACTCTGGCTGCTTCTATGCCATTCATGTGGGGCATATTGATGTCCATAAGGACTACGTCCGGATGTGTCTTCATAGTCATTTTAACGGCCTCTCTGCCGTCTCTGGCTTCCCCTATAATTTTAATATCATCATTAAGAGATAATATTTTAGATAAACCTTCCCTTATTAATGGATGGTTATCTGCTATTAATACATTTATTGTCATCCTTTGCCTTGTATACTAAAAATATAAATCAAGTATACTCTCCTTTCTTTCTTTTTATTAAATCCAATATAATATTGTTAGTTACAGTTGTGGAGTATTTCATGTTTTGCCTACAGCATCGACTGTTTTAAGGAGGATATACCCACAACTAATTCCATAAAAATTAATTAGCTAGTTAACGCTTAGACGTTTCATTTACAAGGTTATTCGGAATCAGGTTGTGGAAACTAACCACTGTGACAATATTTTTTGGAGGTGTATTATGCTTTTTGTTGGAATTGATGTTGCATCTAAAAAACATGATGCTGCCATCACTATATTTGATGGCAAAGTTATCACTACGCCATTCACTATTCCAAACAATCTAAACGGATATAAAAAGCTCCGTGATGAGATTATTTCCCATACGGAGCATCTTGATGATGTACGTATAGGAATTGAAGAAACCGGAATTTATTCAAAGAATATTTCCGAGTTCCTTGCGTTATGCGGATTTACGGTCCACATGATCAATCCAGTTCTTACAAGTAATAGTCGAAAAGTCCAATCCGTGAGGCTCACTAAAACCGACAAAATTGATGCTCTCGCCATTTGTGGATACGTGGAGTTTAATTACAAACGTCTCAATTCCTATACACCTACATTATACATTTTTGACGAGATAAAATCACTATCAAGAGCCCAGCTTGATATTCAAGAAAGACTGATTAAAGCAAAAGTGGAACGGACCAGACTTCTGGATATTTCGTTTCCCGAATTCAGACAATCCTTTAACCACCACGCCAAATGGTTTTATGAACTATTCAATAATTATCCATCACCAGATAAGATAGCCAAGATGCATTTAAATACATTGACTTCAATGATCAAGATCCAAGGATGCCGGTCAGAAGCTGCAAACTGCATCAAAAATCTAGCGAAATTCACCATAGGTACAGCAACTCCTACAACTAGAATTCTTCTTAAAAATGCTCTTCGCGACATTCTGCATTATGATTCACAAATGGATGAAATTAAACAAGAAATAGAAAACATTGTTGAAAGCCACTTTTCAAATATACTTACAATTCCTGGCGTTGCCCCCGTTGTTGCGGGTCTAATTATAGGTGAAATTGGTAATATAAGACGTTTTCATTCTCCAGGCGCTCTTATTGCTTATGCCGGAATGGATCCTGTAGTATTTGAATCAGGTCTTTTTAAAGCTAAAAAATTAGGAATATCAAAACGGGGCTCAAAATATCTTCGCTCCGCTCTGTATATAGCAATTAGAGTTGCTGTCATCAACCCTAATATTAAAGGTAATAAGTTCAGAGATAAATATCTTAAAAAAATCGCCCAAGGTAAACATCACAACTCTGTAATATTTAATGTTGCTAAGAATATGAACAATACTATTTTTTTCTTTACTAACTACTGGTAAGGATTTTGATTATAACCTCTAGCCTAAAGATGAAACTAACTTTTTTGTATATTAGAGTCTTTGGCTCTTTGTTTGCTGTGCGCAAAAATACTTGTTATTTTGTTAATTTTTTATTTGACTTTTGTATAGCTGGCTCCTTGCAGTGATAGTTCAACTTTTATTTTTGTACCCTGCCCTTTAGCAGAAACTATGTCAATTTCTCCCCCAATAAGATCTACCCGTTCAATCATACCAAGTAAACCATATCCCTCAGCATCTTTGCCAAGATCATCTTTGTTAAACTCAAAGCCCATGCCATCGTCTTTAATTTCAATTGTAACCAATCTGTCCTTCTTCTCTATCTTCACATCTGTATGTTTTGATCCAGAGTGTTTAAACACGTTATTAAGGGCTTCCTGAATAATTCTAAATACAACAACTTCGATAGTAGATGGAAGTCTTTCACTTAAATTAACTGTGTTAAAGGAAATCTTAACCTCATCCTGTCTTTCATTTAGTTCGTCAATCATTCTTCTAACTGTAGGAGCAAGTCCCAAATCATCCAAAGTCATTGGGCGTAAATTATATATTATCTTTCTGATATCCTTTAAATCCGCTCTAATTTGTTCTTTTAATTTACGAAGTTCCATTCTTGCTTCTTCGATATTTTTATCAAAGAGACGCTCACAACATTCTGCTCTGATAATAACATTTGCAAGAGCCTGGGCAGGACCATCGTGAATCTCCCGGGCAACCCTCATACGTTCTTTCTCCTGGGCTATAATTACTTTAGCTCCAAGATTTTCCCTTGGGTTTTCTGTTTTTTCATCTTCTATATCTATTTTCAAATATTCCAAAGCAATGCTAATTTGCATATTAGCCTGCTCTGCTTTTTGTAACTTCTCCCTGTTCTTCACAAGCTTATACTCCAATTCAGTTCTTAAAGCTATTAAATCCTTCTCCTTGGACTTTAAAAGCCTAAGCTTAACCTGAAGTTCATTAGCCTTTTCATAGGCAGTCCTAATATGTTCTTCAGTAAAGTCTTTTAGGTTTTTACTTACTGTCAAAAGACGGATACGAGTGTGTTTCTCTTTTTTTTCTATATCTTCAACTATATCAATAATATCAATTATTTCCTGTTTAATTTCCATTAGCTTAATTTTTATATCATCAGAATCCTGCTGAGTTGCCAAAGAAATATCTGTAAGATATCTTTTGCAGCTTTCGATTGCTTTAATTGTATTTTCAATAATTTCTTCAACAGAAGTTGGTTTTTTAATCTCAGCCATATTCTTTACCAATCCTTTGTTTTTTAACTCATTAAATTATATATTTTTTTACTTATATAAACAATTTTTTATGATTCTTAAACAAGTATAAGTGACTATTGTCGCAAAGCAAAAGGCTTTCCGGAAAACCGGAAAGCCTTTTGCTTTATCTGCTTGCCACATGAGAGAATTTAACATATATATTAATTCATTAAAGCCATTTCTTAAAGCCAAAAGATTAGCTTCATTTTCCATTAAAGTTTTTCAGACTCAATGAAATCAATTTTAGTAATCATACCTAAATCGTATTGAATCTTTTTAACTTCGTACAGTCTGCGGTCAATCTCATCTTTAGCTAAAAGATCTTTATAGTTCTTTTGAGTTTGCTGAGCGTTGAAGAAAATGGTTCGGATGCTTTCGGCTAAATCATTCTTTGTTGCCGCTATATTTGCTTCATCAGCCTTAATGTCCTCTCCAATAGCATCTAAGGGTTTAGCACCAACATTAAACACATAAAAATTGTAATTGAATTGTGTTTGAGATAGACCTCTCTCAAGCATTCTAATAATTATACCGTTATTACCAGAAGAGACAAGGCACTGCAAGTCCATCTCTTTAAGTTCAGTTTCGATGTCTGCAAAATCAGATACTTCAAGTTCATAACAAAAACCTTCCAAGAACCCCACTGCTGAATTTAAAGCTGAATTTAAATTTGCATAAGCTTTATTCAGCTCATTCTTTTTAAGATCAAGAGCATTTTTTGCAATATTATATGTTTGGATTGAAGCATTATTTTCAATATCATTTATCATTCCCATATTCTTTTTCAAAATAAAAATATTCATAAGAGATCTTTTGTACTCTAAATCTTTCAATAAAACATTGTAGTTTTCTTTAATATTCAACACAGCCTGGTATTTTTTTATCACATCACGTTTTGTTGAATCTATCTCAATTTGCAAATTATCTTTTGCATTACTGTAGGCTGTCTCATATGCTACAACTTGTTGATATTGAACCAAAGGTGCCGGTGGTGTGAAGAACTGAGCAGCTGGAATAAAATTTAAGTTTATATTTGCTCTCTCCCTAGTTATATCAACACTTTCAATTTTATATTCCGCACTTTTTACTGAAGGATTGTTTTTTAAACCTAATTGAACTAATTTATCAAGAGTATATTTTTTTGCTTCTGTTTCTTCTGCTAATCCTAAAACCGGAACTAATAAACTTAAATATTAATAATATTACTATACTTTTATACAGTTGCTTTTTCTTCATTATTTTGCTCCCCTTTTATGTATGTAATAACTAAAAACAATTATGACCCGCTAGTCAATACATGTCAATCCTTGTTACAATAAGTTAACTTTTTTTACCCAATTAATTAATTTATGAATCAAAAAAGCCCTGCATTTAAGCAAGGCTTTGAACTCAAATCTATTTTTTTACTTTTAAGAACCTGTAAAATATATTCTGCACTTCAATTTGCTTTAGCACTCCAAGACTCTGGGCTCCTAAATAAATAACTACAGAAAGCACAGTTACCAAAACCATACCTTGGTTCTTGGTTAAGTTAGAAAGAAGTATTGCCGAAATACCAAGAATAATGTTGATACAGTATATTAAAAGAACTGTTTTTTTATGGGACAATCCTTTGTTCAACAAACAATGATGTAAATGCTCTTTATCTGCTTTAAAAATTGGCTGATTGTTCTGGAACCTTCTAATAATTGCAAAAAGTGTATCAAAAAGTGGTACTCCTAATATTATTATCGGAACAAATATAGAAAGAACAGCAATGCTCTTTGTTACACCCATAACTGAAATTACAGCCAGGTTCATACCTAATAACATTGAGCCTGTGTCTCCCATAAATATTTTGGCCGGATTAAAATTGTATAACAAAAATGCACTGCTTGAAGCAGCTAATAATAAGGCTAATAAACCTATGCTACTTAAGCTCTGGGAAAAAGCAACAAGTGCTAGTACTAATGCTGATATTGCAGATGTCCCTGCAGCAAGGCCATCAAGACCATCAATAAGATTTACTGCATTAGTAACTCCTACAATCCAGAAAACCGTTAATGGAACAGCCAGGTAACCTAGAAATATTGTTCCTCCAAAAGGATTAGTTAAGAAACCAATCTTTACGCCGTACATTGTTAATAAAATAGCTGCAAAAATTTGTCCAGCAAGCTTTTGTTTAGGTGAAATATTATATAAATCGTCTAAAATACCTAAAATAACAATTATCGTATTAGCTACAATAATCCCTGTTTTAATTTCACTGTCAGGGAAATAGAAGAATACTGAAATAATATACCCTAAATATATAGCCAATCCACCTATTCTAGGTACGGGGACACAATGAACCTTCCGTTCACAGGGTTTATCAACAGCACCAATTCTATAAGCAAATCTTATTACAAAAGGAACTATTAAAATAACAAGTAAATAAGCAATTATAATTCCTTCAAAATATCTAAAATCCATTATTATCCCTTCCCAGTAAAAAACTCTCTCAATCAATTGCTAATTATATATTATTATAATAATAAATTCAATCTTTAAATGTGAACAAATTAATTAATCATGAACATTAGTTCTCCCTGGCAAACAACTTCTCCATCTACTGTTGCTTTGGCATTACATTTGCCAACTGATGACTTAAGCTTAATAACTTCTACTTCTAATTTTAATTGATCCCCTGGAACAACCTGTCTTTTAAATCTCACATTATCAATTCCAGCAAAAAATGCAATTTTACCTTTATTCTCCGGTTTCATTAGTACTAATACAGCCCCGGTCTGAGCTAAAGCTTCAATTATTAATACTCCCGGCATAACTGGATGATCAGGAAAATGACCATTAAAGAATTCTTCATTAACAGTAACATTTTTAGTCCCGATAATCGATTTATCTTCTTCAAAATCTATTATTTTATCTATAAGCAAAAACGGATATCGATGGGGAAGTATTTTTTTATTTCAAGAACATCAAGATGTTTCATTTTAGGACCTCCAATATAAATATATATATTTTAATTATAGCACAAAAACGGTTCTACAATAAATGTTGGGGTGGTAAAAACCATTCTGACATTTATTTGCGAAAAAATACAGAGCATTGGTAAATCCATATTAGAGAACACCCATTGTAATCTAAGGAGGAATTTACTTATGCTCTGTAATAACTATTATATTAAAAAATTAATTGGTTTTAAAGGGATAATTTTAGAACAATTAGAAACTTCTTCTGATTCAACGTCCTTTTCTTTTTCTCTGGAGATTAAAACTCACAATTACCCCAAATGCCATCAACAAACCAGTAAAGTTCATGATTACAGAATTCAAATGATAAAAGATATTTCCATCTCAGGGAAGAAAACCTACCTTTACTACAAAAAAAGAAGGTACGTTTGTAATCACTGCAATAAAAAATTCTACGAAAAAAATGATTTTCTCCCCCGCTATCAAAGAATGACCAGCAGGCTGATAAAATACATAATTACTCGAATGAAAAATGTTTACTCTGTATCTGATATTGCCAAAGAGAATAATATTTCACCATCAACGGCTCTCAGGCTTTTTAGATTCATAAACTATTCCCTAACAAAATTGCCCGAAGTAATCTCTATTGATGAATTTAAAGGTAATGCCGGGGGTAAAAAAGTACCAGTGCATATTAACTGATCCCCAAAACAAGAAGGTGCTTGATATTCTTCACGGAAGAGAACAACACATTTTATCGGACTATTTCAGGAAATTCAATGACAGGGATAAAGTAAAATACTTCATTATGGATATGTGGCAACCTTACAAGGATATTGCTGAAACATATTTTAAAAATGCAACTATCATTATCGATAAATTCCATTTCATTAGGCAGGTCACTTAGGCATTTGAAAGAATTAGGAAAGATGAGCAAAAGAAATTTGCCAAGGAAAGGCGAAGATATTTCAAAAGAAGTCGCTCCCTTCTCTTAAAAAGAATGAAGTATTTAACTCCTGAAGAAATTGACCAGGTAAATGTTATGCTTGCTACTTCTGAGAAACTGCAAAAAGCTTATATGTTAAAAGAAAAATTTTATAACTTTGTTGACAGCAGTGATTTAGAAAGTGCAAAAAAGAATTTGAAAGCCTGGTATATGTTTGTTATGTCCTGTGAGCTTGAAGAATTCGATAAATGCTCCAGAACCATTTTCAACTGGCAGAAATATATTCTTAATTCATTTACTTGTACTTATACTAACGGATATACAGAAGGAATTAACAACAAAATTAAGGTTTTAAAAAGAAATGCTTATGGTGTAAGAAATTTTTGGAGATTCAAAAACAGAATAATGCACGTAATGAACTAAAAACAATTTAAAAAAGTACCGCATTTTTCAATGCGGTACTTATGGAATCTAATCTAATTGGGTTACCCCAACATTTGACAAAGAACCTTTTTGGACTAGTTAGACTAGTTTAAAGTTACAGTTTGTGTAGCTGCATCCCAGTTTACGTTTACTCCTAAACCTTGAGCAACGAATCTGATTGGAAGCATTGTTCTTTCAGCTGTAATTTCTGGAGCTGCATCCATTGTTAAAGGAACGCCGTTTACTAACATTGTAGTAGATCCGATTGTAACTTGAACAATTCTGTTAGCTCTAAAAATTGTAACTGTTCTTTGAGCGCCATCCCAAACTACATTGTCAGCTGTAATTCCTAAAGCTTGAGCAACATAACGAACTGGGAAGTAAGTTCTAGTATCTTTAATGTATGGAGCAACATCCATAGTCATTTCAACACCTGAAATAGTGTAAACTGTAGAACCAACTGTCATAACAACTGGCTTAACTGTACCATCTGCAGCTGGAGTTACAACTGTAGCAACAGAGTAAGTTCCCATATTAGTAACATTTGTAAACGCGACAGCATTTTGCATTACCGCTCCACCCTGAACAGCAACATTTACATCGCCTTCTGGAACAGTTCTATCAGCTGAAACTTTTGCTCCAGTTACTTTAATTTTTGAAGGAGTAGTACTTTCACCAGAAAGAACGATATCAAGCCTTCTAAAGTCATGAATCCATGAATCAACACCAACATTACCTTCTACAACTTCTACAGTTGCTGCTGACCAAGAAAAACCAGCAGGTAATCTTAATGTTAATGTTCTATCAATTGCAGCAAGACTACTTGATGCTCTTAAAGCTTCTTTAGCCCCTTCAACTACATAAATATCTCCAATAACTTGTTCTTGACGGCCAATTTTAAGATCAACAGGGCTTGTTTGAGCACTTACTTGCTTAACAGCTTTAGCAACTAAGAATTTCCCAGAAGCTCCTGCAGTTCCTGTAATTTCAACATTAATATCTCCTGAGTAATTAGCTGCTACATCAATATTAGCATTCTTAATATCAAATTCAGTAGTGCCAGCTGCTGCAACAGTATAAGTAACTGTTCTGTTATCATTTGATAACGCTCCAGCCACTAAATTACCACTAATACCTGTAACAGTAGGAACAGCAGACCATCTAGTGTTTTCAGGTAATGTCATTCTAAAAGTTCTACCGTTAATCAAGCTACCAGCAATTTGATCCTTAATTTTTAAATCAGCAATTTCTTGTGAATCTTTACCAGAAATTACTTCTTCAGCGGCAGCAACTGTTACATTAACGCCAAACTCACCATATTTACCAACTACGATTGAACCAGATACATCTGCAGTTCCACTAAATAAAACTTCAATGTCACCAACTCTTGCGCCAGACTCAACAGTGATTGGAGCAGTTAAGTCAATAATCGCTTGTGGTCCTGCTGGCACTGTGAAAGTTAAAGTAATATCATTTGTAGGATAAACTGCTCCGCCGTCAGCAATTGTTGTTGTTCCAATGTTAGAAAAACTAATCGCTGGAGAAGCCGTCCACTTAAAACCTGATGGAAGTTTCATTCTAATTGTTTTACCATTTAATTGGCCAATTGAGTTTTCAGTAATTCTGATTAAACCAAAATTTTGTGATCCTTCACTTTTAGTTGGAGTAGAAAGCATTCTTACACTAGCTGCTCCACTTACAAATCTACCAATAACCATATCACCTTCAGTAATACCTGTTCCTGGAGATTCAATATTTACAACAATGTCACCAGTTCCAACTGACTTAATAAATACTGGTGTAGTAATTGTCATAACAGCTGGGCCAGCACCTGCAGCTCTAGCGCCTAATACAACGTTCATTACTCTAGCAGATGGAATAGTTTGTGAAGCAATAGCAAAAGTATCTCCATCAACATCAAAAGCTATAACTGCATCTGGAGCTGGTCCTGCAATAAGGTTACCCCACTCTACGCCACTTGGTAATGTCAACACTAGAGTATCTCCAGCTTTCATGTTGCCAACTACATCTTCATCAATTCTAATAGTAGATAAACTAACAGTAGTTAATGGTGCAGTTGTACTTGAAATATTTGGAACTCCACCGATAACTGTATTTTTTGTTGCTGCGAATGCGCCCATTGGTAGTAATGTTAATGCAAACATAACCAATGTAAGAATCGCTATAAGTTTCTTATTCAAAATAAATTCCCTCCTTAAATTATTTGGCCGTTTTGGCCAAGCCCTTTGTGGGCTTTTTTTAATGTGCTTTACTACGGGTTTCTTTTGTCTCAGCCTTATGTAGATAACCCCAGGCTACACTTGGTAGTGGCCTATCCCCTCCTCTCAAGAAAAAGAAAATTCACAATATATCAATGTAAATCGCTTACCCGCCATTAACAGTTAGTATATAACATGACGAATATTTTCTATCATAAGTGAGGCTGGTCAAAAACGTCAGGATGAGATATTTTGTTCTTGACCTATTTTAGCACAGATACTCATTTTGTCAATAATTCAGGGAATTACTGTAAAAAGAATAGCTATGCCAACTTTGGTGCTTTTATACCAAGGGCGTGGCCCCTTTAATATCCTTCAAACATAAATTTTACTATTATTTCAGTAAAAATCAAGAGTATTATGCTTTTAATTTACCCTCTTTGGAGGAAATTTAAAAACATCATGTAAAAAAATGCAAAAATAAACTTTGGCAGTGCGAGATATCTCTTGAACCTACTGGGTTCCTGAAGGAATCTGTAGAGAAATTCTATGCCTAGTTTTTGCACCAGGATGGGTGCTCTTTTTTTATTCCCGGAAAAAATATCCAGGCTGCCCCCTACTCCAATGGAAACAGGTACTTTCAAATTGTCTTTGTGCTTTGCTATCCATTGTTCCTGTTTAGGAAAACCCAGAGCAACGAATAGAATGTCCGGCTTCTTTAATATGATGTCCTGAAGAATCTCATCTTCATCTTCCTGGGTGAAATACCCGTTACAGGTTCCTGTGATGTTTGCATCAGGATGCTTTTGTAAAAGATTCTCCTTTGCGTTTTCCGGAACTCCGGGAGCACCTCCAAGAAAATAGATACTCCAGTTCCTTTGGCCGGAGAGGGCTACAAGCTTCTCTGTAAGCTCTACTCCTGCAAGTTTGCAGGGGACTGGTTCCCCTTTTATTTTTGCTGCATGGACAACACCGATACCATCGGCAGTGACCATTACACTATTATTGACGATTTCTTTTAGCTTTTGTTCCCGGCTGGCTGCATAAACTATCTCTGCGTTGGCGGTAACAATCTGCACTGGATTTTTTTCTTCTATATAATGGGCAATATTTTCCACTGCTTCATCAAAGGAAACTTTGGCAATATTAATTCCCAGTATTTGTACCTTCTCCATCAGCAACTTCCTTTACTGTAGGTCTTTTCATTTTGTCCACTATCTTTTTAGTAGCATTAAGGTCTGGAATCCAGTAGCTTACTTCATTCTGCATACCACTGAAACCAGGTACCTGATATCCTTCAAGATCTGTGGGATCTATTTTTGCGAATCTTGTTGCATAGGTAATCATATCCATAATACTTAAATCAGTTTTTACATATTTTTTCATTTCATCCACTAACTCAGGAATCTTGGTTACATTACTGGTTCTGATTGTGTTTTCTGCAAGAACTTTAATGAAGTTTTGCTGTCTGCCAATACGGCCAATATCTCCCATACCGTCATCTCTGTAACGAACATAAGCTAGGGAATCGTAACCGTTAAGGGTTTGAAGTCCTGGCTCCAGATCAATGTTTTCTAATGGCTTATACATTTTTTTCTCAACGTTAAGGGAAACCCCTCCAAGCATATCTATCATATTAATAAAGCCCTGGAAGTTTGTTTCTACGCAATAGTCTATAGGAATGCCTGTAAATTCTTCCACTGAGCTTTTAACCAGTTTGATGCCTCCGTAAACATGGGCGTGATTAATTTTGTCATTACCGTGTCCTGGAATAAGGAGTCGGGTGTCTCTGGGTATGGACAATAATTTAACTTGTCTTTCCTCAGGGAAAAGGCTGGCTAAAATAATTGTATCCGCCCGAGCTGGTTCTCCTTCTCTTTCATCTATGCCAAGAACAAGAATATTGACTCTCTTTTTGGCGAACTCGTCATCCTCTGCTAGAGCTGTTGGCTCTGTTGGTTCTTCCAGCTTGGTTTCTGGTGGTTCAGCTTCGTTTAGTGGTGATTTTACGAAGTTATATACTTTAAATGCTGTGAAGAGGATTAACACAGCTAGGATGGACAAAATTACGTTACGAGCCACTGTGGATTTTTTTGGCTTAGGCTTCCGCTTAGGAGCTTGTGGCGCCCCTGGTTCTCTGTCTCTGACAAGTTCTTCAATTATGGCGTTTCTTTCCTCAGTTGATTTTTGAGGTTTTTTTCTGCGATCCATTCTGCTTAAATCAGACAAAACAGCACCTGCTTTCTATTTACTGGGGTTCATTTGTACCCTGGAGCATTTCTAAAAAAGCTTTTTTATCCGCTTCCCAGAACCATATTCCTTCGATTAGGGCGTTGCGGCCGGGAACTACCATTGTTTCAAGACCGTTGTTTAAAATCTGAGGGGCAAGCTTGCCCAGGGTCATTAACTCTTTTAAAGGAATATCTGTAACCATGTTTTCCTTCATTGTCTTGTAAAGACTGGGGATCATGGATACTCCTTTAACTGAAATGATTTCCTTCATTAATGCCTGAATAACCTCCTGCTGGCGGCCAGCACGGTCGATATCTCCACCCGGGGTTCCCCGATAACGGGAATAGGCAAGGACGTCGTGGCCGTTTAGAACCTGAAGGCCAGACTGAAGGTCAATTTCTTCTGTTGGGCGGTACATACGAACTGGAACATCTATTTCAATGCCACCAAGAAGGTCGACAAATTTTACTAAGCTTTGGAAGTCAACGACCATGGTGCGGTCAATGCGGACTCCGGCGAAATTTTCAACTGTTTCTTTTGCTAACTCAATTCCCCCATAAACGAAGGCAGCGTTAATTTTGTTGTAGTTTCCTTTTACTTTAACTTTCGTGTCCCTGGGAATGGAAATTAATTTTGCTTTTTTGTTTTTAATGTCCAAGGTTGCCAGAATCATAGTGTCGGTACGGTAACTTTTTGCTGTTATCTCTGCTTCCAGGCCACGCTCTGTGCGGGAGTCGATTCCAAGAAGGAGAACGTCGTACTCTCCAAATACCCCGGCGTTGGCAAATTCTTTCACCGCCTGCTCCTCAGGGGAGAGGGCTGGATCAGTTTGATCCTTGTTCATTTTTTTGTCGCTAAGCTGAGATGTGCCCAGGAGTGTGAAGTTGATAACCAGGGCGATGAACAAAATTGAAGCAAGAACAATATATCTTTTTTTAATGTTTTTAAAGTTCAAATTTTTCTCTTCTTTCATAATTAAATTTACTCGGATATTTTATCAATTAAGACTATACAAGGCAAATTAATTAATGTAAATTTTTTGCAAAGCGGAGGGGACGCTTTGGTGTGACCCCCAAAAAGGGTACACTTCTGGGACAGTAAATTTCACCAAATTAATTAAATGAAAAAATCTGTTTATAGAAGCCTTGGAGGGACACCTCCAAGGCTTCTTTGCGTCCTGTCATTAATATAAAATTTAATGTAATCTTCAGTAATTTCTTTTATATCTTTAAAACTTTTGATTCTTTTCTTGTAGAGATTAATACTTTCTGTTTTGTAATGGCTAAAGAAACTTTCA
The DNA here is from genome assembly GCA_965228015.1 of Peptococcia bacterium. Classification (GTDB taxonomy): domain Bacteria; phylum Bacillota; class Peptococcia; order Peptococcales; family SKKY01; genus SKKY01. Next base: position 1,642,620 of record OZ245787.1, on the reverse strand, counting down.
ATCTTCGCATTATCCCAGCAATTTCCTCTTCTGGACATACTTTAAACTGCTCCTAAAGACTTTAAATAGCTGGAATATTCTTTGCTTGTGTATTGAACACCTTGATCACTATGGATAACAGTATTCTTAATATCTATCTTTTTTGAAAGTTTTTCAATAGTTTTTACAGTCAGCTTGCTGTCAGGATTCTTACTGTATTCCCAGCTTACCGGTTTATTGTTAAACAGATCTAGGGCAACACACAGATATAGCTTAGAGTTTCTGTAAGGAATACAGGTAATATCTGTGGCTATTTTTTCTCCTGGGCGACTTGCCTTAAAATCCCTGTTTAATATATTGGCTTTGAATTGTTTATCATCTTGAATCCTATTCTTTTTTCTTCTGATTCTGGATCTGAGATTGTTTTCCTGCATTATTCTTTGAATCTTTTTATGATTAACAACTATTTTAAACGCATTTCTTAGCTCATTTCCTATTCTTCTGTAACCAAAAATTCCTTTTGATTTGTTATATATTTGAATAATTATTTTCTCAATGGAATCTTCTTTTTTTATTGGTTTGTCTCTGAAATTGCAATAGGCTTTTCTTTTTACTCCAGCAATTTCGCAAAGAAATTTTACTGTATATTTAAATTCCAAAGCAAATATAGCTCTGTACTTTAGCTCCCTGACTTTTGTTTTTTTAGAAATAAAGGGCTGTAAATGCTCTAATTGTTCGTAGTATTCAATTTTAGCATAAAGATGTTCTATTTCTTTTTCGTATTCAATTTCTCTTTGTGTTTTCTCAGGAAAATCTATTTTATCTGATCTGATTTTTATCTTATCCGGATCTTTCTTAGCTTCTGTTGGAAGAAGTCCTTTTTCTTTTAATTGTTTTTCCCAATTAAGAACAAGATTTTTTGAAGATAAATTGTACTTTGCAGCAATCTTTCTTACCCCAAGATTGCTTTCGTAATATTCCTTAATTACAGAGAGTTTAAATTCATCGGAATAGTTCTTTGTCATTAAAATCAGCCCCCAAGATTAGTATATCTTACTGTCCCAATTTTGTGTAATTTTTGGGGGTCAGACCAGTTCTATTTAGTGCGGGCTATCCACAAGAGTTACCCTGTGGATAGCCCGCTGATTTTGGAAGCGTCCGAGACCAGTGAAAAAGCCTTTCTTTAAGTTAAAGGTGAAGGACAAATTTTTATACTAAAAAAGCTGAAAGCGTTGATATATCTAAGAAAACAGAAAAAAGCCCACCTTTTTATGGTATAATTTATCTACCAAAACAAAATAAACCAAAATGGTGGGCTTTTTATGCTTAGATTAAAATCAAAGCAAATTTCTTTATATTTACAATTATATAATAAAATACCTGAAAATCATATATTAAAAAGAATAGAATCTGTAGTAAATTTCAGCTTTATTAATAAATTATTGGAAAAACAGCTACTGCAAAACTTTTGGCAGACCAGCCAAAGAACCAGAATTAATGTGTAAACTTCTTTTCCTGCAGCTTCCTGTATAACCTTTCTGACGAAAAGGTTATACAGGAAGCAGAACTTAATTTAGCATATATGTATTTTTTAGGAATCAATCCCGAAGAATCCCTCCCAGATAAAAGTCTCCTCTCAAAATTCAGAACCCAAAGACTTCAAAACTCCACATTAGATGAAATTATTACAGAAATTATTCGCCAATGTGTTGAACAAAAAATTATTGAAGGAAATAGTGTAAGTATTGGTGCTACACATATAGAAGCCAATACAATAAAAACCCCGGAAAGATTAACGAAACATCTTGCTAAAAAATTATAAATACATATGAAGAAGAAACAGAAGAAAAACTACCCGGTCTTCCTGATGTTCCAGAGTACAAGGAGATTGAAGACCATAAAGAAGCAAAAGCAGTAATGATAGATTACTTAGAAAAAGTAATCTATGAAGCAGAAAAAATACAGAGCTACTCAAAACCAATTCTATTATTGAAAAAGCTAAAAATATATTAAATGATCCCAAGTTCATAAATCAAAAAGGAGTACGTTCATTAATAGATGAAGATGCTCGTGTTGGCAGAAAAAGTAAAAGCCAAGACTTTTTTGGCTATAAAACAGAATTTATTATGACTACAGAAGAAAGATTAATTACCTGCGTTAGAACCGGAGATGGGGTATATACTGATGGAGATTTAACAGAGGAAATGCTTGAAGAGACCATAAAAGCAGGAGTTTCTGTAAAAGAAGTATATGGAGACAAAGCTTATTTCAGAAAAAACATTTTAGATTCAATAAAGGAATTAAAAGCAAAAGCCTTTATTCCAGCAAGTGGGTCAGCTTACAGAATTGATGAAAATGGATTTTCATACAACAAAGATTCGGACGAATGGGAATGTAGCCAAGGAAACATAAGTGTAAAAAAGAGATATTTTAAAAGGAAAGAAACATTTTATTCTTTAGGCTATGGATATTACAATTATTATTTTGAAGCAAAGCAGTGTAAAAATTGCCCAAAGCATGATCAATGTGCTGGTAAAAAAGCACGAGAAATTTTCACAACTGGTTTAAATACTGGAGAATATTATGAAATATCTTAAGAACAAAAAACGGAAGAGTTTAAAGAAAAGTACAAGAAGAGAGCAAGCATTGAAGGCAAGAATGCCGAGCTAAAAAGATTTCACGGACTATGTCGTGCAAGAGGATATGGTCTCTTAAGTGTGTCTGTTCAATCGAAGCTGGCAGCAATTGCGGTAAACATAAAGAGGATAGCATCAATACTATCCTCTTTAGAGTGCAATTTTTTAAATCAAATTTGGAATTTAAAAAAATAGTCTTATTTTGCTGAAAAGGGAAGAATCTTCTTTTAAAGAAAGACTTTTTCACTGGTCTCGAAACGTCCCAGAATCAGCGTATTATGGCTACCCGGGGGTGCCCTGCGTAGTCGGGAATGATGGTGCACTCCTGGTAGCCATTGGCGGCAGTCATTGCCTGCAGGGCGGGGCCTTGCAGGCTTCCTATTTCGAATAGGATTACACCCTGGTCCGGATGTAGATAGTCCCGGGCCTGGGAGAGGATTTTTTCGTAGAAAAAAAGTCCATCCTCTTCGGCGACAAGAGCGCCGAAGGGTTCTTTTTTTACTTTTTCATCCAGAGCCTCGTACTCCTGGTGAATCACGTAAGGGGGATTGGCGATAATTAGATGATAGCCAGTGCCGGAAGAAAAACTCTCATCCGGACTCGATTGAGATTCCGGATGAGAGTTCCGTCGGGGGACGTTTTCAAAAAGATCGCTGTGGATGAACTTTAGCTGCTTTTGCTCCCCGGGAGACAAAAGTTTCTTCTTATTAACATCTGCAACATCAAGGGCATCTTGACTGATGTCTATAGCCGTAATTTCTAAAGGCATAATTTGGATACCCGGCATAGGTTTGTCGGCAGAATCATTTGCAAGGTAATGAATCAAACTTATTGGAATAGCACCGCTTCCAGTGCAAAGCTCTAGAACTCTGATCTTCCTATCTATATCCCTGACTAGGGAATCTTCAGAAAATTCTTCGAGATCCCTTAGCTTTTTTATCTCCAACATGGCTTGTTCCACCAAAATTTCTGTATCAAAACGAGGGATCAACACCCTCTCGTCGACGAAAAAGTCTAATCCCATAAAGTTTTTTGTATTTATAATGTAGTGAACGGGGATTTTTTGCTGAATCAGCTTAATGCGGGCGTCCTGCCATTGCTGAAACTGACTATCTGTGAGCTCCCGGTCCGTGTAAAGTATAAGTCGGGCTTTTTCTGTGTCCAAAATGTGGGCCAGAATGTAGCGGAGGTCGTTAATCTCATCCTGAGTGAGGCCTTGGTTGTCGCCACCAATTTCCCGGAGGATGGATGAAACCTTTTTATCAGTCATTTTTACCTGCGTCCTTTAATTTTTCAGCCTGATCGTAGGTGATCAGGGCGTTGACTACTTCATCAAGATCTCCAAGGAGGATGTTGTCCAGCTTGTGGAGGGTGAGGCCGATTCTGTGATCCGTCATTCTACCTTGAGGATAGTTATAGGTGCGGATGCGCTCGCTGCGGTCTCCTGTGCCTACCTGGCTCTTGCGGGCTGAGGCCATTTCTCCAGCGGCTTCTTCCTGAGCTTTTTCAAAAAGGCGGGCGCGAAGAACTTTCATAGCTTTGTCTTTGTTTTTGTGCTGAGATTTTTCATCCTGACAGGATACGCTGATGCCTGTGGGAATGTGGGTGATGCGGACTGCGGACTGGGTTGTGTTTACAGATTGTCCACCCGGGCCGCTGGAGCAGAACACATCCACGCGGATGTCGTTGGCTTCGATTTTCACTTCAACATCTTCAGCTTCTGGTAAAACTGCAACTGTTGCTGTGGAGGTGTGGATACGTCCCTGGGATTCTGTGTCGGGAACACGTTGAACTCTGTGCACGCCGCTTTCATATTTTAAGAAGCTGTAAACTTTGTTGCCGGAGATGAGGAAGCTGACTTCCTTGATTCCGTCCACGCCGGTCCAGCTGGTGTTCAGGATCTCAACTTTCCAGCCCATGTTTTCCGCGTAACGGGAGTACATGCGGAAAACATGGGCGGCGAAGAGGCTAGCCTCGTCGCCGCCGGCGCCGGCGCGGATTTCCATAACAACGTTCTTCTCGTCGTTAGGATCTTTGGGGAGAAGAAGGATCTTCAACTCTTCCTCGAGAACTTTTTTCTTCTCGGCAAGCTCTTCGATTTCCATCTCCACCATTTCCTTCATGTCAGGATCCAGTTTGTCTTTAAGCATTTCTTTAGATTCTTGAAGGCTTTCGATTACTTTTTTATATGCGCGGTAAGCGTTTACTGTATCGGACAGGGCGGATTGGGCCCTGGCATATTTTTGCAGCTCGCTGTGGTTGTTAATGACGTTTATGTCGCTCATCAACTCATTCAGTTCATCATATTTCTTTTCAATTGCTTCCAGTCTGTCAAACATTTTATAAATTCCACCTTAATAATTAAAATATATTAAATTTACCTGAAAAAATTATACCATTTTTTTTCAGGTAATCAAGCGGAGGGGACGCTTCGATCGTGTCAATTAATTATGGGTTTTAAAAGAATAAAAAAACTCCTTGTATGTATTACGTGCTAAATCGCACTCGCTATCCTTTTAAATAATTCTCTTTTCCAAGTTCTCTTGCCAATTAAAACTACTGGCACATTACCGAATTTCTCATCTGATATTAGGTTCGTAGCTTTTTTTATAACACGGCTTTCTAATTTTATGATTCTTGTTTCTGTTTTTCTTGCTTCTTTCTTTTACTAAATCATATACATTACCTGAATTAGCCTTAAAAGCCCTCAGACGTGACATTTGATCAACACCTTCTCTGCACCAGCTTAGAGGCCTTGAACTTAATCTTGCAGATAATATATGACTAATATGGCCTACTGTGCTACAGCCTATATAATCCGGGTCATATTGATTCATTATACCTTCCCAATTATTTAACACATAACTTCTAGCATCTTTTATTGCTTCTATTTTTTGTTTCTGATTCTGTTTCTTCAATTATTGCTTTGAATAAATCTTTTACGAAATCTTTCCTTTTCGTATTTATGTAATACCACATCATTTGGTGTGTGCCTTTCATATGAGCAGTTGCCTTCTTTATATATTTCGACAAATAGTATCTATCTAAAACATAGATACTATCTTTAATCCATTCTTTGCCTTGTTTTATCCAGTTGGCTCCATCTCCTGATAAATATATCTTTTCGATAGTTTCTTCTTCATAGTTGCTATCAATATAATCAGCTACTTCAAGCCATAAATCAGCACTATCTTGGTAGAGACCACTAAAGTATCTGGGATTTATTAATTCATATCTATCTTTACTTACCTTTCACTTACCTTCGTGAACATAAATTAATCTAGGTTCGGCACATGTTCCTCTTTGAAGTGAAACATGATCTTCATCAGCTTCGATGTACAAAATCTTAGCTTGAGAATCAGTTTTTTTCACTGGTGCTGCATGATTAGAAATATCTTTAAGCTTTCTAATAGAATTCATTACTGTTTGACTAGTAAGATATACATTCTTCGATATTTTTTCGCTACTTTTTCTGTATGGTATCTCTATTGCTTCTTCTATTAACATTGATTCTAGCAATATATCCATTCTGTCATTTGCTTCAATACCAACAGCTTCATCAGATAAGTATTTATATTCACCGGTAATTTTATAAACATAATACGTTCTTTTATAGGTTACTTCACCAAATATCGTCGCCAAACTTTTCTTCGACTTTGTTTCCTTTATTTTCCAGTCTCTTTTTCTTGCACAATCTTTTTTAACTAAAATATCTACAGTTTCAAGTACTTTTTCTGTAATTGCAACCCCAACTTCATCCAGCATTTTTTTGGTTTTTAAAATGAATTCAGATATATTATTTCCCTCAATTAAAGTTGTTTCCATATTTTCTGCTATTTCTTTACTGATTTTAGTTGCAATTTCATGTATAATATGGGGGTGTGGACGTTTTTTTGGACCTAAGCAATTAAACCTAAGCTTTTTCTATAAGTCAATGGACTCATTCCCCCAAAGGAAATTTTAATTCTTTTTTCTGCATACCACCTTAAATATTCATCTAATATTTCAATAAATTGTTTTATTGTGACTTCTTTCCATGAATATCCATAAAACATTTCGTTTTTTACTCTGCCAAAGAAACCCTCGCATGCAGAATTATCTGGAGAATAACCTTTCTTTGACATAGAACGAACAAGATGAGCTTTTTTCATTCTCTCAATCCAGCCAGGCCAACGATAGTGTGCTCCACGATCTGTATGTACTATAGGTCTTTCATTTTTATTTAAAGTGCTGATGGCTTTGTCTAACATTGTATTTACCAATGTGGCATCAGGAGAGGTTCCAATACTCCAACTGACTGGCAGCCCATCAAAGCAGTCAATAATTGGAGAAAGATATATTTTCCCGGCAGGAATATGGAACTCGGTTAGATCTGTTAGCCACTTCTGGTTTGGTTTATCAGCATGAAAATTGTGTTTCAACAAATTTGGCATTACAGGGCTTATCTCACCTTTATATGAGTTGTATTTCTTTTTCTTAATGCCTGGTATTGAAAGTTTCTCTTCTTTCATAATTCTTCTAACAATTTTTTCTGAAATAATTATACCGGTTTTCTTTATAACTGAATGAATTCTTCGATAACCATAACGTTTTGAAGATTCAATAAAAACTTCTTTAATTTTATTACGTAAACTGGAATATTTATCTTCTTTACTTAATACAAAATCCTGATAAAAATAGCTACTTTTTGCCATGTTAAGAATTATCAATAAATCTTTTAAAAAAATTCTCTCTTAGGGCATTAATCGCCATGGCTTTTTCACTATTAGAAAGTGTTTTTATGCTAATGCCCTTATCTTTTTTTATTATTTCTGCTGCTTTTTCCAAAATATCTCTTTTTAACTGAAGATGATATATATCCTTTTTTAATTCTTCCACTTGTTTTAAAAGAACATCTTTTTCTTTTAATAATAATTTTGCTTGATCATCACTAATATTAGTTTTCACTTTTGGGGATACTTTATCTTTTTTTGGCATTGTCCTATTCCACCCTTTTTTTAGAAGCTGATTTTTCCAACTATAAAGCCTCTCACAGGTAATGCCAATTTCATTCGCTACTTCTCTGGCCGATTTTTCCCGTGAGCATAAAGCTATAACTGCTGCTTCTTTTTGTTCACGAGTATATTTTATCAATGCGTTACCTGAGCGACAATATTTCTTTTGTTCAGGCACCAATTCTAGTATCCATTTATCAAGAGTAGGTCTGCTTGGATATCCAAGAATTCTTGTAGTGCGTCGTACACATTTTCCGTGTTCTAAATAATGATTAACAGCTCTGTATTTTTCTTCTTCAGAAAATTTTGCTTTTCTTTCACATTCTTTAATTAAGTCACCATTACTTAAATATTGTTTGTACCACGCCGTTAGGGATTTTCTATCTAGGTATCCTAACTCCCGCATTACTTGTGCATAACATTTGTCATATTTAATTAATAATTTTACAGCTTTAATTTTTTCTTCGTAGGAATACATATGGACATCCTCCTGTATTTTTAGTCCAGGTTTTTGTCCGCACCCCCCTATTATTCATTAGAGTTTCTCCTTTTTTGCGATTTGGTTTAGCGATTTAATTGTAACATAAGGAGTTGCTCTAATATTTTTTTGTTTTTTTACCCATAATTATTTTACACTAACGGACGCTTCCAAAATCAGCGGGCTATCCACAGGGTAACTCTTGTGGATAGCCCGCACTAAATAGAACTGGTCTGACCCCCAAAAATTACACAAAATTGGGACAGTAAGATATACTAATCTTGGGGGCTGATTTTAATGACAAAGAACTATTCCGATGAATTTAAACTCTCTGTAATTAAGGAATATTACGAAAGCAATCTTGGGGTAAGAAAGATTGCTGCAAAGTACAATTTATCTTCAAAAAATCTTGTTCTTAATTGGGAAAAACAATTAAAAGAAAAAGGACTTCTTCCAACAGAAGCTAAGAAAGATCCGGATAAGATAAAAATCAGATCAGATAAAATAGATTTTCCTGAGAAAACACAAAGAGAAATTGAATACGAAAAAGAAATAGAACATCTTTATGCTAAAATTGAATACTACGAACAATTAGAGCATTTACAGCCCTTTATTTCTAAAAAAACAAAAGTCAGGGAGCTAAAGTACAGAGCTATATTTGCTTTGGAATTTAAATATACAGTAAAATTTCTTTGCGAAATTGCTGGAGTAAAAAGAAAAGCCTATTGCAATTTCAGAGACAAACCAATAAAAAAAGAAGATTCCATTGAGAAAATAATTATTCAAATATATAACAAATCAAAAGGAATTTTTGGTTACAGAAGAATAGGAAATGAGCTAAGAAATGCGTTTAAAATAGTTGTTAATCATAAAAAGATTCAAAGAATAATGCAGGAAAACAATCTCAGATCCAGAATCAGAAGAAAAAAGAATAGGATTCAAGATGATAAACAATTCAAAGCCAATATATTAAACAGGGATTTTAAGGCAAGTCGCCCAGGAGAAAAAATAGCCACAGATATTACCTGTATTCCTTACAGAAACTCTAAGCTATATCTGTGTGTTGCCCTAGATCTGTTTAACAATAAACCGGTAAGCTGGGAATACAGTAAGAATCCTGACAGCAAGCTGACTGTAAAAACTATTGAAAAACTTTCAAAAAAGATAGATATTAAGAATACTGTTATCCATAGTGATCAAGGTGTTCAATACACAAGCAAAGAATATTCCAGCTATTTAAAGTCTTTAGGAGCAGTTTAAAGTATGTCCAGAAGAGGAAATTGCTGGGATAATGCGAAGATTGAAAGTTTCTTTAGCCATTACAAAACAGAAAGTATTAATCTCTACAAGAAAAGAATCAAAAGTTTTAAAGATATAAAAGAAATTACTGAAGATTACATTAAATTTTATATTAATGACAGGACGCAAAGAAGCCTTGGAGGTGTCCCTCCAAGGCTTCTATAAACAGATTTTTTCATTTAATTAATTTGGTGAAATTTACTGTCCCAGAAGTGTACCCTTTTTGGGGGTCACACCAAACTGTCCCCTAATCAGCGGTCTTTTTTACTCGAACAACCATTTTTCTGGCAGGTAGTCGTAGTCTAAAATTTCTGATGGATCGAAGTATACTGCTAATTCTTTTTCTGCGCTCTCTACGCTGTCTGATCCGTGGATGATGTTTCTGCCGATATCTTGGCCGAAGTCTCCTCTGATTGTTCCTGGTGCTGCATCTGCTGGGTTAGTGCTTCCCATCATTTTTCTTGCTTCAGCTACTACATTTTTTCCAGCGAAACACATTGCAAAAACTGGCCCTGATGTAATGTATTCAATCAATCCTGGGTAGAATGGTTTGCCAACATGCTCTGCATAGTGTTTTCCAGCAAGCTCTTCTGAAACCTGAATTAATTTCATTCCTAACATTTTGAATCCTTTTGCTTCGAATCTTTTAACGATTTCTCCAACCAGACCTCTTTGTACCCCGTCTGGCTTAATCATTAGAAAAGTTTTTTCCATCTTATCTTCGACCTCCAAAATTTTTGTTTAAAAATAAATTTCTTTACTTTTTATTTTTTTACTTTTTTCTTACTCTTCTTTTTTCTCTATAGGATCTTCCGGGACAACTTCATCCCCAGGAAGTTTTTCCTCTGCTGGTGTTTGTTGATATCTTTCTTTTTCGATTCTGTCTACTTCTTCAAAAACGTCGTCCTTGCCTTCCATCAGCGCAAAGAATTCTTTGGCGTCAATGGTTTCTCTTTCTTTAAGAGTTTCGGCGATAAGAACCAGGGCGTCCATATTCTCTGTAAGAATCTTCTCTGCCTTCTGATAACACTCTTCGATCATCGCTCTGGCTTCTTTATCTATAGAAAAAGCAACGGCTTCGGAGTAATTTCTGTCTCTGGCGATATCTCTGCCCAGGAATACCTGATCCTTTTTGTTACCAAAGGTCATTGGACCAAGTTCTTTGGACATACCCCACTCAGTGATCATTCTGCGAATAGTTTCTGTGGCTCTTTCCAGGTCATTTGATGCTCCTGTGCTGATTTCCTTAAGAACTACCTGCTCTGCAACCCGCCCTCCAAGAAGAGTGGTTACTTTATCAATAAGCTGGCTTCTGGTTACGTAATTTGCATCTTCCTTAGGCAGGAATAGTGTATATCCACCAGCTCTTCCCCTTGGAATAATAGTAACTTTGTGCAGCTGATCTGCGTGCTCCAGCTTTGCTGCAACCAGGGCGTGGCCTGTTTCGTGATAAGCTACGATATTTTTTTCATATTCGCTGATAACCCGGGATTTTTTCTCTGGTCCGGCGATTACTCTTTCAATTGACTGCTGAAGTTCCTTCATATGGATTTTTTTCAATCCTTTTCTCGCTGCAAGCAAGGCACCTTCGTTTACCAAGTTGGCAAGATCTGCCCCTGTGAAGCCTGGCGTTCCTTTAGCAAGAATCCTTGTGTCAACATCTTCAGCAATTGGCTTGTTTCTCATGTGAACTTTCAAAATTGTTTCCCTGCCAACAACATCAGGGCGATCTACAGTAACCTGTCTGTCAAATCTTCCCGGTCTTAGTAGGGCTGGATCCAGGATGTCAGGTCTGTTTGTTGCTGCGATTACGATAACGCTTTGATTAGCATCGAAACCATCCATCTCTACCAATAACTGGTTCAAAGTCTGTTCTCTCTCATCGTGACCACCCCCAAGACCTGCGCCTCTTTGACGACCAACGGCGTCGATTTCATCTATAAATACTATACAAGGTGATGTTTTTTTAGCCTGTTCGAATAAATCTCTAACACGGGATGCCCCTACACCAACAAACATTTCCACGAAATCGGAACCACTTATTGTATAGAAAGGAACCCCTGCTTCTCCTGCTACAGCTCTGGCAAGTAAGGTTTTACCTGTTCCCGGAGGTCCGAAAAGAAGGACACCTTTGGGGATTTTTGCTCCCAGGGCGACGAACTTTTTGGGTGTTTTAAGAAACTCAACAATTTCCTCCAGTTCCTCTTTTACCTCATCTGCACCGGCAACATCTTTAAATGTAACTTTGACTTTATCTTCAGATTGAAGTTTGGCTCTGTTTTTGCCGAATTGCATAACACGGCCGCCGCCACCCTGACCTTGCTGCATAACGAAGAAAAATATTCCTACAATCAGCAAGATTGGCAGAAGACTGGTGATAATGCTCAACCACAGTGGTGGTACTGGTGTTGGCTCTTGGTCGATAATAACTTTATTTTCACGCATTACATCGATTAGGCCGTTATAACCCTTGGGGGCTTCTATAGAAAAACTTCTGTCGTCGGTTGTTACTCCATCTATTTTCTGGTAATTATCCTCGGTGACTATTTTAACCTGCTTGATCTGACCTGCCTCAGCAGCATCCATAAATTCAGAGAAAGCGCCAAAAGGGGCAGCCTGAACCTCAGGAGTTGTAGTCAGCCGTAAAGCAGTTACAGCAATTAAAACTATTAATAAGTAAATTGCCAGATTCTTAAAAACTCTGTTCACGAACGCTCTCCTTCCAAGTTGAAATCGTTTTTTGCTATTTATTACTTTTTTAACTATTTATAAAGATACTAATAGACTTTATCACATCAGGGGCTATTTTTCAAACTCTCTTTCCCCCTCCAGAAGACTTTTAACATTTTTTTTCCACTCTGTTCAAGATTGTTTTTATTAGAGACACAATCTGCAGGATTTTCCGGAAGATAGTTTTGGGAGATGACCATGTTGGGGATCCAGATGATTTCCTTGCCGGAGGCCAGGAGGATGATCTTGTCCCGCTCATTTTGAAGAATTTTTTTCTCCATAAAAAATTTCTTCAGCTTTTTAGTCTTCCCCCCGGCGGGTTTAATGACATCCCCATCCCGACGGGTGCGGAGGGTAAGCTTCCCCGGAGCAAAAATCAGCGCGGAAGCTGGGACGCTTCTTTTTTCCGCGGGTTTTCCACAAGGTTGGGGATGTGAAAAACCCGCTGAGAATGGAAGCGTCCCAGCTGCGACAGCAGCGAAGGTGAAGCTTTGGCCCCCGGCCTGAAAGGTGAGGGGGCCTTCCATTTCGATTTTATCGAAATGGACATCGACGTGGATGTCCATTTCGATGTCCACGTCAAAATCGAAATGGCTTCCTGCATCCTCGACATTTTCAGCTGATTCCCGTTGAGGATACAGCACAAACTTTCCTTCCTCGTAGCCCACTTCCAGCCAGGAGTTGTGGGAAAGTTTGTACCTTCGCTGCCCTTTTTCTTCATTTAAAAGCTCCAGGATTTTTTCAATCTTTTCAAAGTTATATCCGACTTCTCCTGGAGCTAATTTATTTAAAATCTTTATCACAAGGCGCTGTTGGATTCCTTTATGAAATTTTTGGAATTCTTTCTTATCTAAAAGTAGCAGCGCCACTTCCTCTGAAAAATTCTCCCGAACAAGCTCTTGGTACTTTTCCTGAACTACATCATTCAAAAAAGCATCTTCGTCTTCAAGAATCTCCACACTGCGAAGAATTACATCCTTAATCTTCGGATTATATTCTTGCTCCAGCTGGGGTATCAGTTCCAAGCGAATTTTATTCCTATTGTACAAAGCCTTTTCATTGCTGGGATCTTTGAAATAGAAAATCCCCTGCTCCTGGCAAAATTTAAGAATCTCATCCTTGGAAAATCCTATTAATGGCCTGATTACTTTCAACCCGCTTCCATCTTCACCGTAATTCTCCACTTTCGAAAGAGCCGTTAAGCCCTGAACTCCGGCGCCATGAAGAAGATGAAGAAAAAAACTCTCAACCCGGTCATCTTGATGATGAGCGAGAAAAACATAATCTGCATCATATTTTTTACTAAGCATCTGAAAAAATTCTTTCCGCACCTGATGTCCGGCATCCTGATTAGAAAGTTTTCTTTCCTGAGCGATTTTCTTTACATCCACTCGAAGAGTTTCAATGGTCAAGCCGGCATCTGACTGAGAGACAAGTTCTTTAACCATTTTTTGCAGATAGGCTTCTTCCTCATCCGCCTCTTCTCCCCGGAACATGTGGTTCACGTGAGCCGCAACAAGTTTAAAGGAATATTTTTCCCTTAATTTATTTAATATATGGAAAAGGGCCATGGAATCGGGACCACCTGAAAGGCCTAAAATGATAACGGGTGGGGGGGAACTTCCCTCAACTCTGGAAATTTTCACATCTCTAGAAGTGTCCCCGCTTGCATCACTTGCGCTGGGGATGTTTCCGTGTTCGCAACCGTTTCCCCTTTTCATTCCAAGGGACGTGTCCCATTTTCTGCGGATAATTTTTTCTACTGCTTTGTACATCTTAATTCCCCTTAACATAAAAATAACAATAATTTAACTTTAATTCATTCTGCTTTCTCTAGAATAAATTCAGGGTGATTTGCAGGATGATGAGAAAATTGTCTCATATGATAAATTATACAACAATATATAAACGTTATTACGAATTTTTAAGAATTCTTAATCAAAAAAATATTAAATCTCTTTTCCAACCTATTGTTTCTTTAAAAAATGGTGAGATTTTAGGTTACGAGGCTTTAAGCCGGGGACCTGAGGGTTCTGATTTTGAGTCTCCTCTTGCTCTTCTGGCTTACGCTAAAGAAAATGATTTTCTTTGGGATATTGAGTATCTTTGCCGTCAGCAGGCGTTGGAAAACTCCCGGAGCTTTTTGCAGGAGGGGCAACTTCTTTTTATTAATGTAGATGCAGATATTTTTAACGACTCTAAATATCAATCCGGCCTAACCAAAAAATCTTTGGAGGAATATGGCATTTCTGCAAAAAATGTTGTTTTTGAAATTACAGAGCACAATTCTGTGGCTTATCAAGATCTTTACGCTACTGCATTGAAAAATTACCGGGAGCAGGGCTATCAGATTGCTATTGATGATGTAGGCACTGGCTACTCTAATTTAAGTATGCTGGTGGCAACCCGCCCAGAGTTTTTGAAAATTGATATGGCTCTGGTTCGGGACATCGACAAGGATCTTACAAAACAGTCTCTTTTGAAAACTTTTAAAAGTTTCTGCCAGTCCAGCGGGATAAAAATGATTGCCGAGGGTATCGAAACTCTTGACGAACTGGAAACTTTAATTCGCATTGGAGTAGATTACGGCCAGGGGTATTTTCTTAAACGGCCTTCTCAGACAGATTTTATCTTAAACAAAGACTCCCAAAATCAAATCAAACTTTTGGCTGATCTAAATTGTCAGAGTTCATCCCAGTGTTTTCTACTGGATATAAATGTTGGAAGTATAGTAAAAGCTGAAATTACAGTAGGTACTAACGCTCAAGGTCATGATTTAGATAAAATCTTCCGCTCTCATCCAGAAATATTAGGAATACCTGTTTTAGAAGATGGCCGTCCTATGGGATTGGTTATGCGTAACAAGTTTTATTTCCTGATTGGCCGCCAATATGGATTGGAACTTTTTCTGAAGAAAAATGTTGCCGGACTGATGGATTCTGCTCCCATGATTTTGGATTACAATATGCCTATCCGGGATGTTTCCCGCACAAGTATGAACCGGGATAATGAGAGTATTTATGATCACATAATTATTATTCGGGATGGATCCTACTTCGGTGTGGTGACAATTAAAGATTTGCTGGAAAAAACCAGTCAGATCGAACTGAGTATCGCCCGGCATTCTAACCCTCTGACAGGGCTTCCGGGAAACATTATGATCGAAAAAAATCTTCAGGAATGTCTTAGATTACTGCGTTTTGTATCTAGATCTGGACAATTTTAAGCCTTTTAACGACAAGTATGGATTTGAGCGTGGGGATTTATTAATTTCCCTCACGGGGCAGATTGCCAAAAATCAGCTGGATAATATTTGCAATTTGAAAGGAAACTCTGCTTTTATCGGGCATATCGGCGGGGATGATTTTGTAATAACTTTACCTGGAAGCATTCCGGAGAGGAAGGCCTTGGCGGAAAATATTATTAAAAATTTTGAGAAGGAGAAAAGAGTTTTCTTCCCTGAAGATGATATTAAACTTGGATATTTTTATGAGAAAAACCGGCAAGGGAAAAAACAGCGTTTTAATTTGACCTCATTATCTATCGCCCTGGTTTACGGGAAGTCCGGGCAGTATCGCAGTGTTTTTGAACTTAGCGAGGCGGCGGGGAAAATAAAATCCCTCTGCAAGGAGCAAGAAGGAAGTGTTTGTGTTATTGGCTGATTAATTTTCAGAAATTGAGATAAGGGCGAAAAGCAAATCTTTATCTGAAGCTGTGATTTCCCTAAATTCGTACTTTTCCATAAATGTAATCAAAATTTTTGTTCCATATATAATAATATCTGCCCTTTCAGGCTGGAGTCCAGGAACTTTTTTCCGTTCTTCCAGGGGAAGGGCTTTTAATTTTTCATGGATACTTTTTATCTTATCCAGGGTCATCTTTAGCCCGTGGATTTTTTCCCACTGGTACTCATCAAGGGCAAGTTTAACTGTGGCGATGGTTGTTATTGTTCCACCCACTCCAATTAGACTGCTGTCTTGAAAATTTTTATTAGAAGGGATTTTCTCTGCAAAAAGCTTAGCGATTTTTTCTTTTTTGCAAAGCTCCGGGTCTTCCTTAAGGCGAACTCCACCTAAATTTGTGCTGGTGAAAACAGTTCTGCCAGATTGAAAGTTAGGCTCCTGAAAGTTTTCATCAAAATTTTCTTCCTGAAAAATCACTTCAGTGCTGCCTCCCCCAATATCTATAACGACATTTCTGCCAAGAAAATCTCCCGTGGCTCCCAGATAGCTAAGTTCCGCTTCACGTTTTCCGCTGATAATTTCAACCCGAAATCCTGTTTCCGTTTTTATTTTGGCAACAACTTCATCCTTATTTAGGGCATCCCGCATAGCACTGGTGGCAACAAGAAAATGGCTGCCTGGTTCATCTAAGGCATAATCAGTAAGAATTTGTTTATACTTTTTTAAAACCACAATCGTTCTGGCTAAAGGCTCATCCTGAATACGCTGATGCTCCTTTAGCCCTTCCCCAATGCGGGTTATGGTGGTTTCCTGGTGAATTATTTTTTCGGGAGTGGCTATCAAAAGGCGGGTGCTGTTGGTGCCGATATCCATAGCTGCCTTCATTATTTTTCCTCCACTGTTATTGGTTTAATTAAAATTTCGTTTTCCTTTACCAGGCCAAGCTGCTCCCTGGCGATGCGTTCAATTCCCTCTGGACTTTGAATTTTTTCGATTTCTTTTTCCAGCTGGGTGTTGCGGATTCGTTCATTTTCCAGTTGCATTTTCAGCTCGTCGATAACCTGTTTTTGCTGATAGATTTTTATAAAGCGCTGCCCAGAGAAAAATACCAGGAGAAGGATACAGATGATGATAATGGATTTTTTTAGTGTTATTCTGTTTTTTTGTCCCTGAATAACCTGAAGATTTTTTCTATCCTGGCTGGCCATAAAAACTACCTCCTAAATTTTATTGCAAAGATTCGTAAAGCTCGGGAGCTTCACTTTGAGAAACGTGGTCTTTTACTATAAGTACCCGAAATTTTACAATTTTATCCCCGAAGCGAATTTCAACGATATCCCCAGGGGCTACTTCTGAGCCAGCTTTCGCCGGTCTGTCATTTATTTTTACCCGGTCATTGTCACAGACTTCCTTAGCAACAGTTCTACGTTTAATGATCCAGGAGACTTTCAAGAACTTGTCAAGGCGCAAGCCGCCCACCTCCTTCAGGGGACGCTTTGGTGTGACCCCCAAAAAGGGTACACTTCTGGGACAGTAAATTTCACCAAATTAATTAAATGAAAAAATCTGTTTATAGAACCTTGGAGGGACACCTCCAAGGTTTCTTTGCGTCCTGTCATTTATATAAAATTTAATGTAATCTTCAGTAATTTCTTTTATATCTTTAAAACTTTTGATTCTTTTCTTGTAGAGATTAATACTTTCTGTTTTGTAATGGCTAAAGAAACTTTCAATCTTCGCATTATTCCAGCAATTTCCTCTTCTGGACATACTTTGAACTGCTCCTAAAGACTTTAAATAGCTGGAATATTCTTTGCTTGTGTATTGAACACCTTGATCGCTATGGATAACAGTATTCTTAATATCTATCTTTTTTGAAAGTTTTTCAATAGTTTTTACAGTCAGCTTGCTGTCAGGATTCTTACTGTATTCCCAGCTTACTGGCTCATTGTTAAACAGATCTAGGGCAACACACAGATATAGCTTAGAGCTTCTGTAAGGAATACAGGTAATATCTGTGGCTATTTTTTCTCCTGGGCGACTTGCCTTAAAATCCCTGTTTAATATATTGGCTTTGAATTGTTTATCATCTTGAATCCTATTCTTTTTTCTTCTGATTCTGGATCTGAGATTGTTTTCCTGCATTATTCTTTGAATCTTTTTATGATTAACAACTATTTTAAACGCATTTCTTAGCTCATTTCCTATTCTTCTGTAACCAAAAATTCCTTTTGATTTGTTATATATTTGAATAATTATTTTCTCAATGGAATCTTCTTTTTTTATTGGTTTGTCTCTGAAATTGCAATAGGCTTTTCTTTTTACTCCAGCAATTTCGCAAAGAAATTTTACTGTATATTTAAATTCCAAAGCAAATATAGCTCTGTACTTTAGCTCCCTGACTTTTGTTTTTTTAGAAATAAAGGGCTGTAAATGCTCTAATTGTTCGTAGTATTCAATTTTAGCATAAAGATGTTCTATTTCTTTTTCGTATTCAATTTCTCTTTGTGTTTTCTCAGGAAAATCTATTTTATTTGATCTGATTTTTATCTTATCCGGATCTTTCTTAGCTTCTGTTGGAAGAAGTCCTTTTTCTTTTAATTGTTTTTCCCAATTAAGAACAAGATTTTTTGAAGATAAATTGTACTTTGCAGTAATCTTTCTTACCCCAAGATTGCTTTCGTAATATTCCTTAATTACAGAGAGTTTAAATTCATCGGAATAGTTCTTTGTCATTAAAATCAGCCCCCAAGATTAGTATATCTTACTGTCCCAATTTTGTGTAATTTTTGGGGGTCAGACCAGTTCTATTTTGATCGCGTTTTCCACAGGGGCTATCCTGTGGAAAACGCGATCAAAATAGAAACATCCCCTCCGCCTTTAAAAAAAGAGCCTCCCAGATGAGAGGCTCTTTTGCTTATTTGTTTACTGCGTCTTTCAAAGCTTTACCTGCTTTGAAAGCTGGTACTTTTGCCGCTTCAATTGTAATTTCTTCCCCAGTTCTTGGGTTACGTCCAGTTCTTCCAGCGCGCTCTCTAACTTCGAAAGTACCGAATCCAACTAACTGAACTTTCTCGCCTTTAACCATTTCTTCTTCGATAGTTTTAAATAACGCTGCAACAACCTTCTCTACATCTTTTTTCTTAAGATCTGTCTTTTCAACAACACTTTGTAATAATTCCGCTTTGTTCAAAATAAACCCTCCTATATTCACCTTAATTTCAAAGGCTTTTTTGACTAACCACAATTTAATATGTAGTTACATCATATCCCAAAAAATATGTATCTCTTGTTCTTGTCTTATTATACATTTTTTTTTGATTCTTTCCATAGTTTTTCCATACTTTTTCTGTTTTTTTTGGCTATTTCTAGACTTTTATCCCGAAAATTTTCCTCAATATAGCGAAATCTTCTTCGAAATTTGTTATTTGCTTTAAAAAGAGACTCCTCTGGGTCTAAATTGAGGAAACGTCCGATGCTTACAAGAGTAAATAAAAGATCCCCAAATTCCTCTTCGATCTTCTGTTGATCTCCAATTTGAATTGCCTCTTTAAGTTCTTCTTCCTCTTCCCGGACTTTTTCTGCAACTTCCTCTATGGTGTCCCAGTCGAAACCAACCTTGCCAACTTTTTCCTGAATTTTCAAGGACTCAAGTAAGGATGGAAGATTTTTCGGAACTTTATCCAGCATGCTTTCGTAGCTGATATTTTTTCAAACTTTTCCTGATTCTTTATTTCATCCCAGTTCCTGGTAACTTCTTCTGCATCTTCAACTTCAGTTGTTGCGAATACATGGGGATGACGACGGGTTAGTTTTTTGGAGATTGTGTCGGTGATATCTTCCATTGTGAAGGTTCCTGCTTTTTCAGCAAGCTTGCCATGGAAAAAGATTTGCAGGAGCACATCTCCCAGTTCTTCCTTTAATCCTTCCGGATCATTGTCGTCAATTGCTTCCAGAACTTCGTAAGATTCTTCTATTAAATAACGTTTAAGGGATTCATGGGTTTGCTCTTTATCCCAGGGACAACCATCTTCCCCAAGGAGTTGATCTATAATTTTCCCCAGATCTTCAAAACTGATCTTTTTGCCAGTTTCTGAAAGTTTACCTGTTATTGAATTAATTTCACTCATAATAATTTCACCTTTTTACCAATCTTTACCAGTTTTTCCCCGAATTTTGGCATTTGCTGGATTTCTTCTTCCTTGATTCCTTTGATTTTAACCAAAACCAAAAGGTAGACTACTCCGGCTAAGGATATTGCTGCCAGGGTTGCCATAGAATTTCCTGCAAAGATAAAAATGCGGTGGAAAAAAATTGCCGCCACTGACATCATCAAAACTGCGCTAAAGGGCTTAGTTAAGTGTTCCTGGAATGAAAACCAGCTTTTTCCGGTAAATTTGTTCATTATATGAATATTTATTCCTGCTGCCGCCAGGTAGCCGATTACTGTTGCCAAGGCTGCCCCTTCGATTCCCATTCCTTTGATTATAAGGAAATAGGTAAGAACCGCCTTTATTGTAGCTCCGGAAACTAAACTGACAACTGGAACCATTACCTTTCCGTAGCCTTGAAGTGTCCCAGAGGCAACCTGATATGCTCCGATTGCCAGAACTGTTGGCGCCATCCACAGAAGTGCTGATCCCGCCTCCGGCTCTTTAAAAAGCATGGTCATTATTGGCTCCGATAAAACCATCAGCCCAGCTGTTGCGGGAAGTACGATAACCGCAGCTAATTTGAATCCGCTGCTTAATAGGGTTTGCACTTCCTTTTCCAATCCAAGCTTAATTTTCTCACTTATCGATGGAACCAGAGATGCCGCTAAACTTGTTGTTACCATAAAGGGCAGGTTGATGATTGATCCTGCCATTCCGGAAAGCCGACCGAATAAATCTGTTGCCCGGGCGGCTTCAACACCCGCTTTTTGTAAAGTTCCAGGAACTAGAAAAGTATCCATAATCTGCATTAAAGGAAGAACCAAGGCTCCGATTGTGATGGGTATTGCCAACTGGACAATTTTTTTAAATAAGTCCCCGCTTTTTTCTTCATTACAAGTCTGGGATGTTTCTTTTCTTTCCCTGGAGAACATATAAATTAAAATTATTACCACTAAGGCTGCGAAGGATCCTGTACTGGCTCCAAAACTTGCCCCTGCTGCAGTAAGCTCCAGGCCTTTATCCAGAAGAAACCAGGTAGCGATGAAGACTGTATCTACTCTGACAAATTGCTCAAGCACCTGAGAAACTGCCGTTGGTGTCATGCGCTGATGTCCCTGGAAAAAACCCCGGAAGTTTGCTATTACTGAGGTAAAAAGAATTGCTGGAGCTATTGCTTTTAAGCTTAGGGCTGCCCTCGGCTCTTTTAAAATGTTGATGGAAATCCAGTCTGCGGAAAGGAAAAGGAGTCCCGATGCCAAAATACCGAAGGCGGTGAGAGCAATTAGAGAAAGGCGGAAAACTTTTCGAACCCCATCATAATCTCCTTGACATTCCCTTTCGGAAATAAGTTTGGACACGGCCAAAGGAATTCCCGCAGTGGACACCGCCAGTATTAACGTATAAAAGGGATAGGCCATCTGGTAAATGCCTAATCCCTCTCCCTCTATTATACGAGCAAAGGGAATCCTGTATACTGCTCCCAGTGTTTTGCTCAGGATCCCCGCGGCGCTTAAGATTAAAGCACCTTTTATAAATGATTTTTTTTGCAAGGTGATCTCCCCTGTTACTTCAATTCAAAAATAATTACTTTATTTCTATTGTTGCTGCGCTTCTTAGTTCATCAATATAGTCAGAAAAAGCTTTGTTTCTTTCTTCCTCTATCAGATAAAATTTAATTTCCTCTTCCACATCTGCGAAGGAAATATCTTCTCCCTCAATTTTGTCATTTAAGCGGATTACATGGTATCCAAACTGACTTTTTACTGGTTCAGGATAAAACTCCCCAGGCTCCATGGCAAAAGCTACATTTTCAAACTCAGGAACCATTCTGCCTTTACCAAAATAACCTAGCTCCCCTTTGTTATCCTTAGCTGTTGGATCTGTAGATTTATCTGCAGCCAGCTGGTTCATATCTGCACCGCCATTAATTTCTTCAATAATTTTTTTTGCTTCTTCCTCTGTTTCCACTAAAATATGAGTCGCAGATACTTCCTCACCTTTTACAAAAAGATCTTTGTTATTATCAAAATATTCTCTTAGTGAAGATGTTGTTGAATTAATTTCTCCGGCCACTTCTTCATAAAGCTTGGAAACAAGAAGGTCATTTTGAAGAATATTTCTAAATTCATCTTCCGTTAGCTTTAAATAATCACTTAAATATTTTTTAAACTCATCTTGAGAACTGAAACTTGACTTATACATTGCAATTTCGTCTTCAATTTCCTGAGCCTCCACTGTTAAGCCTTTTTTTGCTGCTTCTTCAAGAAGAACAGCTTCATCAATAATGCTGTTTAAAATTTGTGTTTTTAATTCTTCCTGGTAAGCCATGTGCTCTGCATTATTCGGGTCGAAGTCGTACTGACCTGCAATTATGTTGAATCTTTGATTAAACTGACTTTCTGTAATATCAGTTTCGTTAACATTTGCTAAAATTTTGTCGCTGCCAGCTGAGCCGGAGCATCCTGAAAGTGTAAGGATAAGAATCAACGCCCCTGCAAGAAATAGCAGGGAAGATTTTTTTTGAATTTTTTGTACCTGTCTAATCATTAAATTAGCCTCCTAAATGTTTTAGAAAATCTTCTATGTATCTCAGAAGTTCTTCTTTATTGGTGTATTTTATACTATATCTTATCATAAAACCATTGTCATCCTTAAATGACACTTGATTCTTAAAGTTTTCAGAAAGTTTTAAAATTGTTTTAGGATCCAGGGAGGCATCTATTGAAATTAGAAACTCCAGAGTGTTATTTTTCAATTTCAGAGATGAAATTCCCAGCTTTTCCATTTTAATGCGGATCTCACCAAGAGAAATGAGGTTGGCAACTTCTTCGGGGAAATCTCCAAAACGGTCAATAAGCTCGTCGGTGACATCTATAAGAACATCCTCTGTTGGGGCATTTTAATTTTCTGATAGAACTCCAGTTTCAGGCCGTGGTTCCGAATATATTCTTCCGGGATAAGGGCGCTGATGGGCAGAGATATTTCCTGCTCCCTGTCTCTACTCTTGATTGCATCTTCCTGAGTAAACTCTCCTGCTTCTTTTTTCTTTTTAATTTTCAGATCCTGAATAGTTTCCTGAAGCATCTGAGTGTAAAGGGCGAAGCCGATGGCATCAAGGTGTCCGTGCTGTTCCTTGCCCAGAAGATTTCCCGCACCCCGGATTTCCAAGTCACGAATGGCAATTTTAAAGCCGGATCCCAGTTCGGCGAAATCTTTGATAGCTTTCAGACGCTTTTCAGCGTTTTCTGAAAGGGTTTTATCTGCCTTGTATGTGAGGCAGATAAAACCCTTTCACTGCGGCCTACCCTGCCTCGAAGCTGATAAAGCTGGGAGAGACCATATTTATCAGCTTCGTCCACTATCAGAGTGTTAACGTTGGGAATGTCCAGACCGGTTTCGATGATAGTGGCGCAGACAAGACAGTCTTTTTCTTTTTCCATAAATTCGATCATTGTTTTTTCCAGTTCATGTTCCTTAAGCTGACCGTGGGCAACGGCGAAGGAGGCTTCTGGAACCGTTTCCATCAGCTTCCCTGCTTCTAAATAGATGTCGTGAACCCGGTTTTGAACGTAGAAAATCTGTCCCTCTCTTCCAAGCTCACGAAGAATGACTTCTCTTAAAAGTTCATCGTTTTTTCTACTACGAAGGTTTGAATTGAATAACGGTTTTTTGGTGGTGTTTCAATTAAGCTCATATCCCTAAGTCCTGCCAGAAACATTTGCAGTGTTCTGGGTATTGGGGTTGCTGATAGTGTGAGAACGTCCACAAATGCTTTTATTTGCTTAATTTTTTCTTTATCTTTTACCCCAAAGCGTTGCTCTTCATCTACGATTAGAAGTCCTAAATCCTTAAATTTCAAGGTGTTGGAGAGGAGCTTGTGGGTGCCGATAAGGATGTCCACCTTACCTTTGGCTGCGTCTTCCTTAATCTCCACTTCTTCCTTCGGTGATTTAAATCGGCTTAGTACTTCAACTTTTACAGGAAATCCTTCAAATCGTTTGCTGAAAGACTGAAAGTGTTGCTCTGCCAGAATTGTTGTAGGCACCAAGACTGCCACTTGCTTGCTGTCCCGCACTGCTTTAAAGGCTGCTCTCATTGCAACTTCAGTTTTTCCGTATCCTACGTCGCCGCAAAGGAGACGATCCATTGGAGTTGGATTTTCCATATCTTTTTTGATTTCCATAATGGCACGAAGCTGATCTTGAGTTTCTTCGTAGGGGAAGTTATCTTCAAACTCCTGCTGCATAAAATCATCTGGAGAAAAGGCAAATCCCTGGTTCATTGTACGCTGGGCATAAAGTTCAAGAAGCTCTTCAGACATATCTTCAATAGATTTTTGAACTTTTGCTTTAGTACGCTGCCATTCGCTGCCTCCAAGTTTGTTTAGCTTAGGGCGTTTTTCCTCACTGCCTATAAATTTTTGAAGATTGTGAACCTGCTCAACCGGGACGTAAAGTTTGTCCTCCCCTTTATATTTAATAAGAAGGTAATCTTTTTTTATTCCCTCCACTTCTAGGGTGTTGATGCCGAAATACTGGCCAATACCGTGGGATGAGTGAACCACAAAATCCCCAATTTCCAGCTCGAAAACGGAGCCGATACGCTCTGCATCTTTGTTATAAATCTGGCGGGTTTTTTCTTTTTCTTGTTGAAAATATCCAGTTCCGTAATAAAGAGGGTCTTGCCTTTTTTATCTTCAAAACCTTTTTCCAGGTTCAGGTGAGCAAAATATATTCCCGATTCCTGCTGGTTTTTAAAATCGGATATTGTTGTTTTATAGTGATGAGTTTCCTTAATTAGAGCTTCCCGGTTTCCTTTGCTGTGGATGGCCAGAATTGTGCGGTAGCCTTTTTTGTTTTGTCTTCCATAAAGCGAAAAAGATGGTCTGTCTTGTTGAAGAAGGGAATTGCGTCTCCAAGAAAATCTCCGTTAATTCGCTGGGAAAAAGGTATTTCAAAGGCTCCTGATGTTGGAAGGAGTGCCATGAAAACAGTTTCTTTTTCTTTAAAAATTGGGGCAAGTTCTTCTATTGTGCTGTAAATTTTTTGCTGATATTTTAAAACCCGACCTTTTTTCAGGAGGTCTGTGTAAATTTTTCCTTCTTCTTTTTCCAAAAGCTCCAGGGCGGAGATAACTCTTTTTGGTTCATCAATGTAGATTCGGGCATTGTTTGGGAAATAGTCCAGAATCGTCGTATCCTGGGAGAAGAGGTAGTGATAAAGATACTCTTCTTCATTAACGCACAGGTTATTTTGTATTTTTTCTTTAATTTGCCCGTAGAAGTTTTTGAAATTCAAAGCTGCATTTTTGAAATTCAGGGTGTCATTTTTTCTTTCTGATTCCTCATAGCGGGCTAGCTGTTCCCGGTAATCTTTCTCCAGAGCCTGGGGAACTTCCGTGAGGGTGGGACAAATAAACTCCCTGGTGGGTCCAACAAGAATCTGGTTTGTTTTCTCAAAGGATTTTTGAGGGTTCAGATCAAAGGTTCTGATGGAATCTATTTCGTCATCAAAAAGTTCGATTCTTAGGGGATTGTTAGAAATTACAGGGAAAATGTCGATGATTCCCCCGCGGATGCTGAAATCTCCTGGCTTTATTACCATTTCTTTCCGCTCAAAGCCGGCCTGAATAAGGTGGGATGTGAAATCCTTCAGATCCAGGGTGTCTCCGGTTTTTAGTTGTATAATGTTTTTTGTAGTCTGCCAGGGGGTTGAGTTTGCGACGGATAGCCTGAATGCTGGCGAAGACAATAATTTTTTCGTCGTTTGCCAGGCGGGTTAGAACTTCCGCTCTCTGGCTTTCGATATCCTTACTTTTGGCGAATACTTCAAAGGGAATTCGCTCTTCCGCTGGGTAGTAGTAGCAGCTTCCCACGCCGGTTTCCTGGAACTTTTCCAGAAAATATTTTGTTTTCTTTTCATTTTTGAATATAAATATTCCTGATTTTGACCATAACAAAGCTGCCAAAATTGCTTTTTTATGGTCATCTAAACCATAAATCAAGGTGTGTTTTGGCAGATTAAGAAGTCGCTGATCCAGTTTTTCCAGGCTTAAGAATTGGCGGAAATCCACTTGGGTACTCATCTCATTCATTAGCTTCAGTCTCTTTTTTATTTTCTTTAGTTTCTTCTTTATTTTTTTCTTTTTCTTTTTTCTGGTTGAATTGATTCATGGCTTTCTGGATTCCCTGTTCCAGCCAGGTTTCAACGCCAGGAATGGTGGCTTTTACTGCTTCATCTAAAAACTCTTGTTTTTCTTTTGAAAAAGACTCCAGTACATAATTTACAACTTTTTGAAATTCTGGACGGCCGATTCCTACCCGGAGGCGGTCAAAATCATTGGAATGAAGATGATGGGCAATGGATTTTAGACCATTGTGTCCCGCAAGTCCCCCGCCTTCCTTAAAGTGGATTACCCCTTCAGCAAGATCAAGGTCGTCATGGATAATCAGAAGTTCATTCAGGTTGTCGTAGTAATTCAAAAGTTGAATTACCGCCTCACCGCTAAGGTTCATATAGGTTTGAGGCTTGGCAAGAAGAACTTTTTTCCCTTGGTAAATTCCTGTGCCTGAAATTGCGCTACAGTTTTTCTTGTCCAGGGAAATTCCCATTTTTTCAGCCAAGGCATCAATAACCCAAAAGCCAACATTATGCTTCGTATTCTCATATTTTTTCCCGGGATTCCCCAGGCCAACAATCACATACATAAAAAGATCCTTTCATTTTTTAGGGGACGCTTTGGTGTGACCCCCAAAAAGGGTACACTTCTGGGACAGTAAATTTCACCAAATTAATTAAATGAAAAAATCTGTTTATAGAAGCCTTGGAGGGACACCTCCAAGGCTTCTTTGCGTCCTGTCATTAATATAAAATTTAATGTAATCTTCAGTAATTTCTTTTATATCTTTAAAACTTTTGATTCTTTTTTTGTAGAGATTAATACTTTCTGTTTTGTAATGGCTAAAGAAACTTTCAATCTTCGCATTATCCCAGCAATTTCCTCTTCTGGACATACTTTGAACTGCTCCTAAAGACTTTAAATAGCTGGAATATTCTTTGCTTGTGTATTGAACATCTTGATCGCTATGGATAACAGTATTCTTAATATCTATCTTTTTGAAAGTTTTTCAATAGTTTTTACAGTCAGCTTGCTGTCAGGATTCTTACTGTATTCCCAGCTTACCGGTTTATTGTTAAACAGATCTAGGGCAACACACAGATATAGCTTAGAGTTTCTGTAAGGAATACAGGTAATATCTGTGGCTATTTTTTCTCCTGGGCGACTTGCCTTAAAATCCCTGTTTAATATATTGGCTTTGAATTGTTTATCATCTTGAATCCTATTCTTTTTTCTTCTGATTCTGGATCTGAGATTGTTTTCCTGCATTATTCTTTGAATCTTTTTATGATTAACAACTATTTTAAATGCATTTCTTAGCTCATTTCCTATTCTTCTGTAACCAAAAATTCCTTTTGATTTGTTATATATTTGAATAATTATTTTCTCAATGGGATCTTCTTTTTTTATTGGTTTGTCTCTGAAATTGCAATAGGCTTTTCTTTTTACTCCAGCAATTTCGCAAAAAAATTTTACTGTATATTTAAATTCCAAAGCAAATATAGCTCTGTACTTTAGCTCCCTGACTTTTGTTTTTTTAGAAATAAAGGGCTGTAAATGCTCTAATTGTTCGTAGTATTCAATTTTAGCATAAAGATGTTCTATTTCTTTTTCGTATTCAATTTCTCTTTGTGTTTTCTCAGGAAAATCTATTTTATCTGATCTGATTTTTATCTTATCCGGATCTTTCTTAGCTTCTGTTGGAAGAAGTCCTTTTTCTTTTAATTGTTTTTCCCAATTAAGAACAAGATTTTTTGAAGATAAATTGTACTTTGCAGTAATCTTTCTTGCCCCAAGATTGCTTTCGTAATATTCCTTAATTACAGAGAGTTTAAATTCATTAGAATAGTTCTTTGTCATTAAAATCAGCCCCCAAAATTAGTATATCTTACTGTCCCAATTTTGTGTAATTTTTGGGGGTCAGACCAGTTCTATTTAGTGCAATTTATCCACAGGGTTGAGGCTGTGGATAAATTGCACCAAATGGAAGCTTCCCCTATTTTAGTCAAATAGTTTACTTACTGATAAATCTTCGTGAATTCTCATAATAGCTTCACCGATAAGTGGAGCTACGGATAAAACTTTGATTTTATCAATATGTTTTTCTGCTGGAAGCTTTATTGTGTTTGTTGTTATCATTTCTTTAATGCAAGAGTTTTGAATTCTTTCAATTGCTGGTCCGGATAGAACTGGATGTGTGCAGCAAATGTACATATCTTTAGCTCCTCTTTCTTTTAAAGCCTCAGCGGCTCCTACAATTGTTCCTGCTGTATCGATAATATCGTCAATCATGATAACGCTCTTATCTTTAACATCACCAATAAGGTTCATAATTTCGCAAACATTTGGCATTGGTCTTCTTTTATCAATAATTGCCAGGGGAACCTCTAATCTTTCTGCCAGGCCTCTTGCTCTTGTTACTCCACCCATGTCTGGAGATACAACTACTGTGTTTTCTAAATCCATGTTTTTAAAGTAATCTGCAAGTATTGGTGCGGCTAAAAGGTGATCAAAGGGAACGTCGAAAAAACCCTGAATCTGTGAAGCGTGTAGATCCATTCCAAGAACTCTTCTTGCTCCTGCCTGTACAACCAGGTTGGCTACAAGCTTTGCTGTAATTGGCTCTCTGGCCTTAATTTTGCGGTCCTGGCGTGCGTATCCGTAATATGGAAGTACTGCTGTGATTCTTCTTGCAGATGCTCTTCTTGCCGCATCTATCATAATCAAAAGCTCCATCAGGTTGTCGTTTACAGGACTGCTTGTTGGCTGGATAATAAAAATATCTGCACCTCTTACGCTTTCTGTTAAAGAAAGTGAGATCTCGCCATCGCTGAAAGTTTTTACTTCACTTTTACCAAGATCGATTCCAATGTAGTCACAAATTTCTTTTGCTAATTCAGGATTGGAATTTCCGGTAATGATTTTCAGGTTTTTAAACCTTTTTTCCATTTCTTCTTTTCCCCCCAGATTTTTTACTTACTTTTATTTTTTAGATTTATATTTTTTTGCCTGCCTCTGGCTATTGCCAGGTGATTGTCAGGCACATCTATCGTAATTGTAGAACCGGCGCCGATGTAGCCTCTTTCCCCTATGGTTACTGGGGCAACAAGATTTGTGTTACTTCCTATAAAAGAGTTGTCTTTCATGGTTGTTTTATGCTTATTTTTCCCATCGTAGTTACAGGTAATGGTTCCGCAGCCAATATTAACCTTGGTTCCTACATCTGCATCTCCCACGTAGGTCAGATGAGGTACTTTGCTTCCTTCACCGATTATGGATTTTTTGATTTCAACAAAATCTCCAATTTTTACCTTGTCCCGGATATCTGCTCCAGGACGTAGATATGCGTAGGGACCGATGTTACATTCTGACCCTACTGTGCTTTTAAGAATTTTTGATTTCTCGATTTGGTTACCAGAACCAATTTTTGAATCGATAATCAGAGTATCGGGGCCGATGATATTATCTTCACCAATCTCTGTTTCACCTTCTATTATAACATTAGGATAAATAATTACATCCTGAGATATTTTTACCTGAGAGCCAATATATGCAGTTTCCGGATGAATGAAAGTTACTCCATCAAGCATTAGTTGACGAATTTTTCTTTTCCGGAGTATTGCAGATGCTTCTGCTAATTGTTCTCTATCGTTGATGCCAAGGGCTTCTCCTGAATCTGACAAAATATAGCCGGCGGTTTTTTGCCCCGAATCATTGGCCAGTTTTAGAAGATCTGTAAGGTAATATTCCCCTTGGGAATTTTTATTGTCTATTTTAAATAAATTTTCTTTTAAAAATTTTCCGTCGAAGACATGGGTTCCTGTATTAATCTCGCAGATTTTTTTTTGCTCATTAGTGGCATCTTTTTCTTCAACAATTCCAAGAACATTTTTCCCATCTTCACTGCGAAGAATTCTTCCGTATCCTTTTGGATTTTCTAAAATACTTGTAAGGATAGTTACTGATGCTTGTGAGTTTTGGTGCATTTCCAGAGCTTCTTTGAGAGTATTCTCCGTGAAAAGTGGAGTGTCCCCACAGATTACCAGAATTTCATCACCTGGGGCAATGTGATCTGCCGCCTGCATTACTGCGTGGCCGGTGCCAAGCTGCTCTTTTTGCAAAACTACCTTGGCCGGATACGCAAGCTTGGCTTCAACCAGCTCTGCACCATGACCAAGGACAGCAACAATTTCATCAATCTTTATTTTTTTCAATATATCAAAAACCTGATTAATCATTTCTCTGCCTCCGGCTTTGTGAAGAACCTTGGGCAATTTTGATTTCATTCTTGTACCTTTCCCGGCAGCAAGAACAACAGCTTTTCTCATAATATCACCTTCAATCTAAAAAATAATAACATAAAACAAATTAAAAACAAAGAGGCAAATCAGCTCCGCAGGGGACGCTTTGGTGTGACCCCCAAAAAGGGTACACTTCTGGGACAGTAAATTTCACCAAATTAATTAAATGAAAAAATCTGTTTATAGAAACCTTGGAGGGACGCCTCCAAGGTTTCTATGCGTCCTGTCATTTATATAAAATTTAATGTAATCTTCAGTAATTTCTTTTATATCTTTAAAACTTTTGATTCTTTTCTTGTAGAGATTAATACTTTCTGTTTTGTAATGGCTAAAGAAACTTTCAATCTTCGCATTATCCCAGCAATTTCCTCTTCTGGACATACTTTGAACTGCTCCTAAAGACTTTAAATAGCTGGAATATTCTTTGCTTGTGTATTGAACACTTTGATCACTATGGATAACAGTATTCTTAATACCTATCTTTTTTGAAAGTTTTTCAATAGTTTTTACAGTCAGCTTGCTGTCAGGATTCTTACTGTATTCCCAGCTTACTGGCTCATTGTTAAACAGATCTAGGGCAACACACAGATATAGCTTAGAGTTTCTGTAAGGAATACAGGTAATATCTGTGGCTATTTTTTCTCCTGGGCGACTTGCCTTAAAATCCCTGTTTAATATATTGGCTTTGAATTGTTTATCATCTTGAATCCTATTCTTTTTTCTTCTGATTCTGGATCTGAGATTGTTTTCCTGCATTATTCTTTGAATCTTTTTATGATTAACAACTATTTTAAACGCATTTCTTAGCTCATTTCCTATTCTTCTGTAACCAAAAATTCCTTTTGATTTGTTATATATTTGAATAATTATTTTCTCAATGGAATCTTCTTTTTTTATTGGTTTGTCTCTGAAATTGCAATAGGCTTTTCTTTTTACTCCAGCAATTTCGCAAAGAAATTTTACTGTATATTTAAATTCCAAAGCAAATATAGCTCTGTACTTTAGCTCCCTGACTTTTGTTTTTTTAGAAATAAAGGGCTGTAAATGCTCTAATTGTTCGTAGTATTCAATTTTAGCATAAAGATGTTCTATTTCTTTTTCGTATTCAATTTCTCTTTGTGTTTTCTCAGGAAAATCTATTTTATCTGATCTGATTTTTATCTTATCCGGATCTTTCTTAGCTTCTGTTGGAAGAAGTCCTTTTTCTTTTAATTGTTTTTCCCAATTAAGAACAAGATTTTTTGAAGATAAATTGTACTTTGCAGTAATCTTTCTTGCCCCAAGATTGCTTTCGTAATATTCCTTAATTACAGAGAGTTTAAATTCATTAGAATAGTTCTTTGTCATTAAAATCAGCCCCCAAAATTAGTATATCTTACTGTCCCAATTTTGTGTAATTTTTGGGGGTCAGACCAGTTCTATTTAGTGCAATTTATCCACAGGGTGAAATCCAAAAACCTAGTGTGAAACCAATTATCTCTAAAATAATACTTGAACCTATGTAAGCAAGTGCGTTTAACTGTTTTTTCCCTGAAAGAAATTGAACCCTTCATACATAAATGTAGAAAACGTTGTATAGGCTCCAAAAAAGCCATCTCCTAAAAATCTATAAATATATATGTCCCCGCTTGTACCTGTACCTATTGTACCTAAACCTGATAATAAGCCAAGAAAAAAGCTCCTGTTATATTTACAAAAAAGGTTCCTATCGGTATTGAATTCCAACCTCTTCCAGAAAAAATTTCCCTAACCTGAATCGGGTTAAACTACCCAAACTCCCGCCAAGGGCAACTAAAATAATCTTCATTACTTTTGCCTCCAACCTGAGAGAGCGAATCCTAACCATGCGAAGCTTAAGCCCACTACCACTAACAAAATAAGATAGATAAAGACTAAAAAGATTTCCCCCTGTAGTAATAATTGGGGTGATTCTTTACATAAAGTTAAAAATGTTGTAAATGCCCCAATAATCCCGGGGAGACACCGGCGTGAAGGTCTCTGCTGAAAACTTCAGAATCGAAAGCCCACCTTAAGAAAAATGCTAATATAAAGGTTCTTAAAATATTCACAATAAACGTTCCTGAAGGGAAGTTGTCGGCGATTATATGAATTTCTTTTTGCCCAATTCCAAAACGAAGGGCGGCTCCTACAGCTCCTCCCGCCATTACATATAAATAGGTTTTTCTCATTTCTATATCCTCATATCCTTAAAATTTCTCTGCCTGTGGATAACGCGCTGATTTTAGAAATAGTCTGACCCTCAAAAGTTACACAAATTAGGGACAGTAAGATATACTAATTTTGGGGGCTGATTTTAATAAAAAAGAACTATTCTAATGAATTTAAACTCTCTGTAATTAAAGACTATTACGAAAGCAACCTAGGGGTAAGAAAGATTACTGCAAAGTACAATTTATCTTCAAAAAACTATATACTTAATTGGGAAAAACAATTAAAAGAAAAGGGACTTATTTCTAAAGATTCTAAAAAAGATCCTGATAAAATAACTAGCCAGCCAGATAAAATAGAACATCAACCAAGAACAGCTAGAGAAATCGAATATGAAAAAGAAAATGAGAGATTAAGAGCCAGAATTGAATATTATGAATAATTAGAACATTTACAACCCTTTATACCTAAAAAATAAAAGCCAGAGAATTAAAATATAAAGCTATCTTTGTATTGGAATTTAAATATTCAGTAAAACTTCTTTGTGAAATTGCTGAAGTAAAAAGAAAGTCCTATTACAACTTCAGAAACAAACCAATAAAAAAAGAAGTCCCAATTAAGAAAATAATTATTCAGATATATAATAAATCAAAAAAGTTTATGGATACAGACAGATTCAAAATGAACTTCGATTTGTTTTTAAAACTATTGTAAATCATAAAAAGATACAAAGAATCATGAGAGAGAACAGCCTAGGATCAATTATCAGAAGGAAGAAGAATAAAATACATGATGATAAGCAGATTAAAGAGAATATCCTGAGAAGAGATTTTAAAACAGACAAACCTGGAAAAAAGATTGCTACAGATATTGCTTGCATCCCTTATCGCAATTCAAAATTATACTTGTGTGTCGCATTAGATCTTTTTAATAATGAACCAGTTAGCTGGGAGTATAGCAAAAATCCAGACACTACTCTAACGGTGAAAACGATTGAAAAGTTATCAAAAAAGTTTGACCTTAATGATACTATTATTCACAGTGACCAGGGAGTCCAGTACACTAGCAAAGAATATTCAGGATATTTAAATACCCTAGGAGCTATTCAAAGCATGTCTAGAAGGGGAAACTGTTGGAACAATGCTAAAGCGGAAAGTTTTTTTAGCCATTACAAAACAGAAAGTATTAATCTTCACAAAAAAAAGACTCAAAAGTATTGAAGAAATAAAAGAAATAACTGAGGAGTACATGAATCATTATATAAATGATAGGACACAATAGAATCTTGGAGGTGTCCCTCCAAGATTCTATAAAAAGATTTTTTCATGTAATTAATTTATTGAAATCTACTGTCCCTAATCTGTACCCTTTTAGGGGATCACACCAAAACGTCCCCAAATCAGCGGGTTATTTTCTTTTTATTTTACCACCTTTTGGGGTAAACTTTAAGGAATGTGGTTAATTTATATTTTATTCTGAAAAGGGAAGGATGGTATTTTATGGAAGATGTTTATAAATTGGAAAATGCGGAGGAGCTTCTCCCTGTTCTTGATGCTTTTATTGATTCGTTACCGAATAAAAAGGATGAGGTTATTGCGGTCCTTCATAAGGCTCAGGATCTTTTTGGCTACCTCCCCAGCGAACTGCAGCTTTACATAGCCCGGAAACTGGATCTTCCTGCGGCTCACATTTACGGAGTTGTTACCTTCTACTCCTACTTTAATGAAGAAAAACGGGGGAAATATACAATAAATATCTGCATGGGTACTGCCTGCTTCGTAAAAGGGGCAGACAAAGTTATGAATGAGTTTCACCGGATTCTGGGCATCAAAACCGGGGAAACTACCCCTGACAATCTTTTCACCCTAACTAACGTCCGCTGTATTGGGGCCTGCGGCCTGGCTCCTGTAGTTATGGTCAACGATAAAGCCTTCGGCCACATTCATGCTGAAGATGTTCCTGGCATTATTGAAAGCTACAAAAACCGGGAAAAGGAGAAAGCTTAATCTATGAAAAATAAAATTCAAAATCTTGAAGAGATCTGGGAATTAAAGAGCAAAGAGTTTATAAAAATTAAGCTTCGTGAGGAAGATGTGCCCGAAT
Source organism: Peptococcia bacterium (assembly GCA_965228015.1). Taxonomy (GTDB): domain Bacteria; phylum Bacillota; class Peptococcia; order Peptococcales; family SKKY01; genus SKKY01. Next base: position 1,607,977 of record OZ245787.1, on the reverse strand, counting down.
CCACGGATGAATTTAAACGTCACATTCTTTTCTGCGGCGGCACAGGCTGTGTTTCTGCTGAAAGTTTAAAAATGATTGAAGCCTGCCGTGAAGGAATCAAAAAAAGAGGTCTGGATAAAGAAATTCTAGTTTCTCAAACAGGTTGCTTCGGCTTTTGCAGCCAGGGCCCTATTATAAAAATTCACCCTGAAGATGTTTTCTATGTAAAAGTTAAAATGGAAGATATTGAAGAACTGATCGAGGAACACATCGTCAATAATAAAATTGTTAAGCGCCTTCTCTACGAAGATCCAAAAACTCATGAGCATCTGCCTAAACAGCATGATATCAGCTTCTATAAAAAGCAGCACCGGATTGCCTTGCGAAATTGCGGAAATATTGACCCGGAAAACATTCTCGAGTATATCGCCTACAGGGGTTACGAGGCTCTGGGAAGAGTTCTTACAACGATGATTCCTGAAGATGTTATTGAAATTATGAAAGCCAGCGGCCTTCGAGGTCGTGGAGGCGGTGGATTCCCTGTTGGTTTAAAGTGGGAGGCAACAAGAAAGCCGGTTTCTGATGAAAAATATATTTTCTGTAATGCAGATGAGGGAGATCCAGGAGCTTTTATGGATCGCTCGATTCTCGAAGGAGATCCTCACACAGTTCTGGAAGCCATGGCCATTGCCGGCTACGCTACCGGAGCATCTCAGGGAATTATTTATATCCGTGCTGAGTATCCACTAGCAATCCAGCGTCTAGAAATCGCTATCAAAGAAGCCTACGACCTGGGCTTTTTGGGAAAAGATATTTTTGACAGCAGATTCAACTTTGACATTAAAATAAAGCTTGGTGCGGGAGCCTTCGTTTGCGGTGAGGAAACTGCCCTTATCCACTCTGTGGAAGGAAAACGGGGAGAATCAACTAAAAAACCTCCTTTCCCCTCCATTGAAGGGTATAAGAAAAAACCTACTTCTGTTAACAACGTAGAAACCTTTGCCAATATACCACCAATAATTCTTAACGGACCTCAGTGGTTTTGCTCAATGGGTACAGAAAAATCCAAAGGAACGAAAGTTTTCTCCCTTGCAGGAAAAATTAATAATATCGGCTTAATTGAAGTTCCTATGGGCACAACTCTCCGGGAAATTATTTACGAGATCGGCGGCGGCATTGCTAACGATAAGGAATTCAAAGCCGTGCAAACTGGTGGACCTTCCGGAGGTGTTATCACTGCCCGGGATCTGGATACCCCCATCGACTACGAAAGCCTTCTCGCCATTGGGTCAATGATGGGCTCTGGGGGAATGATTGTCCTGGAAGAAGATGACTGTATGGTAGACATTGCCAAATTTTATCTTGAATTTACTCAAGATGAATCCTGCGGCAAATGTACACCCTGCCGTCTGGGAACAAAACGAATGCACGAAATCCTTGTTAGAATTTCTGAAGGGGAAGGGAAAATGGAGGATATTGAAAGCCTTCGGACTCTTGGCAGAATGATTAAAGACAGCTCCCTTTGCGGGCTGGGGCAATCGGCTCCAAATCCAGTTCTCAGCACCTTGGAGTATTTTTACGACGAGTATGTTACTCATATTGTTGATAAAACCTGCCCTGCAGGAAGATGTAAGGCACTATTAAAATATTCAATAATCGAAGAAAAATGTATCGGCTGTACTGCCTGTGCCAGGGTTTGCCCTGTTGACGCAATTTCAGGAAAACCTAAGGAAAAACATGTTATTGATCCCGAACTTTGTATTGGCTGTGGTGCCTGCTATGATGCCTGCCGTTTTAATGCAATTATCAAACCATAAGGAGGTTTCCCCATGAAAATGTTAAGTATTGTAATAAATGATATGCATATACAAGTCCCTGAGGGAACAACCATTTTGGAAGCTTCCCGCCAGGTTAATCTAAAAATTCCAACTCTGTGTCATCTTGACCTGAAAGAATTTGGTATAAAAAATCAAAATGCATCCTGCCGAGTTTGTGTAATAGAGGTTGAAGGAAGACGGAACCTTGTACCTTCCTGCGCAGAGGTTTGTACCGATGGTATGGTAATCCGTACAGATACTATCAGAGCAATTTCTGCCAGAAGAATGGCTGTAGAGCTTTTACTTTCCAATCACCCCTCCGACTGCCTGGTTTGTACCAAAAACCTGAATTGCGATTTACAAAAACTGGCTCAGGATCTAAACGTCAGAGAAATTCACTATACTGGAGAGAAAATGCACTACGAAAAGGATAGCTCCTCCTTTGTATTAATAAAAGATCCTAATAAATGTATAATGTGTCGCCGTTGCGAAACTGTTTGTAACGAACTGCAAACCTGCGGAATTTTATCTGCAGTAGACAGAGGTTTCAACGTTATTGTTGGTCCCGCTTTTCATCTGGACATGGCAGATACTTCCTGTACTTTTTGCGGACAGTGTGTTGCTGTATGCCCAACGGCTGCTCTTACTGAAATTGATAACACTACTAAAGTATGGCAGGCATTGAATAATCCTAAAAAACACGTTGTTGTTCAGGCAGCACCTGCAGTACGGGTTGCCATTGGTGAAATATTCGGAATGGAGCCTGGAACAATAAGCACGGGAAAACTTGTAAGTGCCCTGAAGACTCTTCACTTCGATGCGGTTTTTGATACAAATTTTGGAGCAGATTTAACCATTATGGAAGAAGCTACAGAGCTTATTAACAGGATTGAAAATGGTGGAACTCTGCCAATGCTAACAAGCTGCTGCCCTGCCTGGGTTAAATTCTTTGAGCACCAGTTTCCAGATCTTTTGGACATTCCCTCAACCTGTAAATCTCCAATGATTATGCTTGGAGCAATTACCAAAAGCTATTACGCTGAAAAAATTGGCATCGACCCTAAAGATATCGTAATGGTCTCAGTAATGCCCTGTCTGGCTAAAAAGGCTGAAGCTAAGCGTTCAGAACTTACCAAGGATGATAATGATAATGTAGATATAGTAATTACCACCAGAGAGCTGGGACATATGCTTATTGAAGCCGGGGTAAGTTTCACCAGACTTCAAGACAGTAATTTTGATTCTATTCTGGGAGAAAGTACTGGAGCGGCAGTTATCTTCGGAACAACCGGAGGAGTTATAGAAGCTGCAATTCGTACTGCTTATGAATGGATGACCAAGGAAACTCTAGAGGAAGTTAATTTTAAGCAACTTAGAGGAATGGAAGGAATTCGTTCTACAACAGTTAAAATAGGCGAGAGAAATTTAAGAATCGGTATCGCCCACGGTCTTGGCAATGCCAGAAAACTTCTTGAGGATATCCAAAAAGGGATTTCCCACTTCGATGCTATTGAAATCATGGCATGTCCAGGAGGATGTATTGGTGGCGGTGGTCAGCCTTACCATCATGGAGATATGGAAATTATCAAAAAAAGACAGATGGCTATTTATCAGTCAGACCAAAATAAGAAGATTCGTAAATCTCACGAAAACCCCTATATCAAAAAATTATATGAAGAGTATCTTGGTGAACCTGGAGGAGAAAAGGCACATAGCCTTCTTCACACCCACTATGTGCCAAGAAAAAGGATATAGAAATAGGGTGATTTAAAATGATCAGAGCTACCTATGAAGGGAAAGAGATTGCCAAATCAGATAATACAATTTTTCTTGAGGGTAACCACATTTCCCGAAAGCTGCAGTAGAGAAATCCTTTTTAAAAGAAAGCGATCATCACACCACCTGTCCCTGGAAAAGCCTGGCTTACTACTATCATATTCAGGGAGCCGAGTTAAGTGAAAATGCTGCCTGGTATTATCCAGGGCCCAAAGAAGCAGCAAAAGAAATTACCGGCTATATTGCCTTTGATACCGGATATGTAAATGTAGAAGAAGTTTAATAAGGAAAAGAAAAAAGGTCTCATGAGAAATCATGAGACCTTTGGTTATTATTCTCAGTATATTATTTTTTTATTTGAAAGGTAGAAGTTGACTCATATAATTTACATAGAAATCATTTTTAATTATTGACGCTATCTTTATACTCAAGAAGCAGAATCGGCAAAATAATAGCGGATTCTTCCCTATCTTCTTCTCTTTGCCAGGCAACTACATATGCTATATTAGCACTGACCGGCTCATATCCCTTGTTTTTGAGATTCACCGGTTTCTCTGAAAAAGCCTTTGAGAATTTTACCACACTAACCTTTCTCCCATTTACTTCAGTAGCAAGAAAATTTCCCAATACCAAAAGTTTATCACCACTACGAAGCTTTAGGATTATCTCCTTCTTATCCTTAAAAAATTAAGGATAACATCTTTATGGGTCAGTTGTAAAGATATTTCCGAAGGTTCGTCATATTCTGTTGTATCTTCATTTTTAATGATATTATCAACAGAATATTTATTGAAAATATTAGTGTTATAGTGAATGTACAAAGATTCTTTGGCTCTGGTCATTGCTATATATAACTTTCGTTTCTCTTCATTATTAGTGACAGATATATTTCTCAACAGTAAATATACTTTATCAAACTCTCTGCCCTTAGATTTATGGATCGTAGAAAAATATACAGCACCAATCTCATCTGTATAAAAGTCTTCATAGTTTGATTGTAATGGTATAGTCTTGTTGTAACACCTAGTACGGATAATATATAATAAACCCGAACTAGGAGGATTACAAAATGAGCAAACATTACGATTTAGAATTCAAGAAGGAGGTTGTACGTGAATATCTAAAAGGCAAAAGCCTTGGTGATCTTTTTGCAACCTACGGTGTATCAAAATCAACAATGTCCGGATGGATAAAAAAATACAGCGAAGAATGTCATTACACAAAACCACAAAATAAAGAAAACGCAATATCACCAGAGGAATATAGAGCGCTTAACAAGAAGCTTATGGAACTTCAAAAGGAAAATGACTTCCTAAAAAAGCAGCGGCATTCTTCGCAAAGGAAATCGATTAGTGGTATATCGGTTCATTGATGCCTATAAACTTGAGTTTGGATTGCGCTGGTTATGCCGCAAGTTCAACCTCTCTCCGAATGTGTACTACAATTACTTAAAGAACAGAAAATCCACGTATCGTGAAGGAAAGGCTAAAGTTCAAGAAAACATAAAAAGTATTTATTACAATAATGGACGCATTATCGGCCATAGGTGGATGGTCGCTTTTCTTGCAAGGCAAAATATATTTATTAGTAAGACAACAACACATAAGTATATGAACAAGGAATTAAACCTGCATGCAATCACTGTAAGAAAAAGGCCCAAGTATGTAAAAGGTGAAAAGAACAAAGTATTTCCCAATATTCTTAATCAAAATTTCTCTGTCACAGAAAGAAATAAAGTATGGTGTACTGATTTCACCTATATAAGATTAACAAACGGTAAAATGCGTTATAATTGTACTATTATAGATTTAGCAAAAAGGGAAGCAATAGCAACGGTTAACTCAAAATGAATCAACTCAGATCTGGCAATAGAAGCCTTGTCTAAAGCTCTCGAAAGAGAGAGTCCAGATGAAGGGTTAGTCTTACATTCAGATCAGGGGGTACAGTTCACCTCATGGGCTTTCGTAGAGTACTGCAAAAGCCAAGGAATAAGGCAAAGCATGAGTAAAACAGGTTGCCCATATGATAACGCTCCAATGGAGAGATTTTATAAATCACTTAAGTCAGAGCTTATTTACTACCAAAAATTTGAAACCGACCTACAATTAGATGAAACTATCAATAAATATGTTTATGTGTGGTACAACCACATTCGACCTCATTCATACAATGGAGGGCTGACTCCATTTGAAGCACGAAATATAAACTGATTTTCCGTACTTAGTGTTACAAAGATGCTTGACCATTACAAGCAGTGATTTACCATCAACAGCCGCCTGAGCTGCTTTTTCCTGCAAATGTTCCCCGTTATAGGTACGGAAACTATCATATCCGAATATTTTCTTAAGCTCCTTGTGAATGTTAAGCGCATCAGAGCAGTAACTACATCCATTATTACATGGAGTGTTACAGAGAAATTTAATAGCATTTTCTATTTTGGGGTAGTTTTTAAGGAGCCACCGCGGTGTAATGGGATGATAGTCATCACTTCCTATAAGCGCAAGTGCATATGCCAATTCGATGGGATAGTACCTAATTAATAGTGAAATATCTGCATTAGAGCATATTTTTCCGTTAAATTCGGTGGCAATGAGTTTTTCTACATTAGAATTATACGGCACAAATTTTACATATTCGAAAAAACCTTTAAATTCTTCAAATTTATACAAAAGACAGCCGTATATTTGCTTTATTTGAAATGACAGTGCGTGAAAAGCATTTACCTCATCATAAAAGAGCTTTTCTGACTTTTGAGCATCATTAAGGGGATTGTTAAGCTCATCTGATTGGAGTTTATCATCTTTCAGCAAAGCATGATAAGGTCTTTTGGGAAAAAGTAATGGAGAAAGGTATAGGGTATCAATGTATTTATAAAAAACTACTAGTGATATGAGGCTTGATATATTTCATATCATGGTGAACGATATTATGCCCGCATAAGTATTCTGACCCGGAAATAAATGCACAAAATTCTTGTATAGACGAGCTGTGAAATGTAGCTCGATCACTACGTACTGCACCTAAATCATGAATTCTTTTATCATCAACGCCAACCTCAATGTCGATAAAAACAATTAATTTTGCCATTTTTTTCTCCTAAAAAATCCCCAATTCGGCACCCAAGGCTTAGATTTTTTACTTGCATTTTATATATATCCAAGACTTCATAATCATACAACAAGACTTCCCCTGTAACATGGACAAATTGTTCGAAGCCTTTCGGAATCAAAAAAGATACCTAATTAATGGTGCGGGAAACAGGACTTGAACCTGCACAAGCACAAAGCTCTCTAGAGCCTGAATCTAGCGCGTCTGCCAATTCCGCCATTCCCGCATCTCATTAACGGAATTTATTATATTCCTATTTTTTTCTTTATTCAACCCAGTTTGATTTTATTCCATTATCTGTAATTTCAATGGCACCTTCTTTTAACAAACGCCCAACGGCACGTTTAAATGCTTTCTTACTTATATTAAAAATATCCTTAATTTCCTCTGGAGAACTGTTATCATTCAAAGTTGCTTTTCCATCATTTTCTTTTAAATAGTCCACAATCTTTTTAGCATCTTCCTCTATTTCACTATAAGCTGGCTTACGGGTACTCAATTCAAGTTTCCCACCTTCCCTTACATTTTTAATCCTCACTTCAACATTATCACCGATTTCAAAATTACCATATAATTCCTTGTTCAAAATCAGACCATGAAACTTATCATCAACCGCAATAAATACACCCATATTTTTGTTTGTCTTATATACAGTTCCCTTTACCATGTCATTTTTTTTGTAGGGAGATTCTGTTTCTAAAAAATCATACAAATGCATAGTGCCAAATAAATTTTTAGTTCTTAAATTTTCTTTTAGTGCAACTAAACATATTTCGCCCTTTTTAACCTGTCCTGTCATTTCTTTTTTTGGCAAAAGAATATCCTCTTCCAGGCCCGCATCAAGAAACGCCCCAAATTCTTTTACATCAACAACTTTAAGAAGAACAATATCTCCAGCTTTTAATTCTTTATCCATAAACATACCTCATTCTAAATTTTTAATGTCTTGCGACTTTTTGATTATAGCACACTATTACCACTAAATTTGAATTTCTAAATAAAGATTAATATAATGGGGTTTAATAAAGAACTGTCATAGTTTTAACTTTCTATGAAAGGCTTTTATTTAATACGACAAGAAGGATGTGTGGTATGAATGAAGGTGCCTTTTATTTTTTGGTTCTTTGTCAAATGTTGGAGCAACCCAATTAGATTAGATTCCATGAGTACCGCATTGAAAAATGCGGTACTTTTTTAAATTGTTTTTAGTTCATTACGTGCATTATTCTGTTTTTGAATCTCCAAAAATTTCTTACACCATAAGCATTTCTTTTTAAAACCTTAATTTTGTTGTTAACTCCTTCTGTATATCCGTTAGTATAAGTACAAGTAAATGAATTAAGAATATATTTCTGCCAGTTGAAAATGGTTCTGGAGCATTTATCGAATTCTTCAAACTCACAGGACATAACAAACATATACCAGGCTTTCAAATTCTTTTTTGCACTTTCTAAATCACTGCTGTCAACAAAGTTATAAAATTTTTCTTTTAACATATAAGCTTTTTGCAGTTTCTCAGAAGTAGCAAGCATAACGTTTACCTGGTCAATTTCTTCAGGAGTTAAATACTTCATTCTTTTTAAGAGAAGGGAGCGACTTCTTTTGAAATATCTTCGCCTTTCCTTGGCAAATTTCTTTTGCTCATCTTTCCTAATTCTTTCAAATGCCCAAGTGACCTGCCTAATGAAATGGAATTTATCGATAATGATAGTTGCATTTTTAAAATATGTTTCAGCAATATCCTTGTAAGGTTGCCACATATCCATAATGAAGTATTTTACTTTATCCCTGTCATTGAATTTCCTGAAATAGTCCGATAAAATGTGTTGTTCTCTTCCGTGAAGAATATCAAGTACCTTCTTGTTTTAGGGATCAGTTAATATGCACTGGTACTTTTTGCCCCCGGCATTACCTTTAAATTCATCAATAGAGATTACTTCGGGCAATTTTGTTAGGGAATAGTTTATGAATCTAAAAAGCCTGAGAGCCGTTGATGGTGAAATATTATTCTCTTTGGCAATATCAGATACAGAGTAAACATTTTTCATTCGAGTAATTATGTATTTTATCAGCCTGCTGGTCATTCTTTGATAGCGGGGGAGAAAATCATTTTTTTCGTAGAATTTTTTATTGCAGTGATTACAAACGTACCTTCTTTTTTTATAGTAAAGGTAGGTTTTCTTCCCTGAGATGGAAATATCTTTTATCATTTGAATTCTGTAATCATGAACTTTATTGGTTTGTTGATGGCATTTGGGGTAATTGTGAGTTTTAATCTCCAGAGAAAAAGAAAAGGACATTGAATCAGAAGAAGTTTCTAATTGTTCTAAAATTATCCCTTTAAAACCAATTAATTTTTTAATATAATAGTTATTATAGAGCATAAGTAAATTCCTCCTTAGATTACAGTGGGTGTTCTCTAATATGGATTTACCCAATGCTCTGTATTTTTTCGCAAATAAATGTCAGAATGGTTTTTACCACCCCAACATTTATTGTAGAACCTATATTTTTATACCCTGAAATAACCAGGGAAAATGCGCTAACATTAATAAAGTGGCTGCAAGATGAAGAGGTTGCAAAATATCTGACAGATGATCAAGATGTCTCTGAGGATATAGAAAATGTTATTAACCGGGTACAGCTTCCAGTTCTGACTCACTTTTTTAACCAAAACGGCCGTTTTTTTATGGCTTATAACAAAAAGAATGAACCTGTAGGATTTGTCCGCCTGGCAACAAAGGGAAATGAATCAGAGATTGTAATTGCCATTGGTGACCGAAATAATTGGGGACAAAAGCTGGGTCCCTGTACTATCAGAGAAAGTATGAAGGTTACTTTTTTTGAAATACGTTCTGAAAGACTTATTGCAGAAATTGACAAAAGAAATTTGCGATCTGTTAAAGCTTTTATTAATGCAGGTTTTAAGTCAGAAGGTTTGAAAAACGATATTTACAGCTTTTCAATTACAATGGAAGATTATTTGCTTTCCATTAAGGAGGGTACCACCGTGTCAGATGCAATTTATATTATAGAATTTGACAAAGAAAGACTTAAAAGAATTATTGATGAAGAGATTTTCACATCAGCGAAGGAAGAAAAATTATTTAAAAAACTGGAAAAGGAACTGGATAAGGCCATCGTTGTGCCACCAGAAGAGCTTCCTCAAAACGTAATCACCATGAATTCCAAAGCACCGATTAGTCTTGATGGAGAAGAAATGGAAATTTTTTTAGTATTCCCCCAAGACTCAGACTGGGAAGAAAACAAACTTTCAATATTCTCACCTATTGGAACTGCATTGATTGGTTACAAAGAGGGAGATACTGTTGAATGGGAACTTCCCACTGGAGAAAAAACAGAAATTTACATTAAAGAAATTGTTTATCAACCAGAAGCTGCAGGGCATTTCCATTTATAAAAAACTATTCCCAATAAAAAGGACTCAAGAAAATTGTATTCTTGAGTCCTTTTTCTTTTTTCTTCACCATTTTGTCACAATTAAGGAATATAATCAAATTAATAAAAGTATCCTTTTTGGAGATGATAAGGATGAAAAAAACAGGTTTAAAATAATATTAGATATAATTATGGCCATTATGCTTTTCTCTATGTATAACAAAAAACTGTATCTATGGAGTATCATGAGATTGGGGCTGTTTTTAATCGGTCTTTTTATTATTCACAATATAATAAACTGGTCATGGATTAAAAATATTTCACTTAGACTTACAGATAAAATGCTTCCAATTAGAAGTGAAATTTGCTGGATGATTAATTTCCTTTTGTTTGTTTCATTTATCCTGATCGTAATCAGTGGTATTATGATTTCCAAAACTGTTTTTATTAATATTAAAGGAGACATTATTCTTTGGAAAAGTATTCATTATTTTGCCTCTGCCCTGGCAATAATATTAATTGGAATTCATATCGGCTTACACTGGAACTATTTAAAAAGATTTATAACCAAAAGGATTAAACTTCCTGCAAAAATTGGAAAAATATTAGGAGCTGCCTTAATAGTATTTCTTCTTGTCACAGGAGTTTGCAATACAATTAACTCAGATTTCTCCCATTGGATTGCCACTACTTTTGAGGACAATATAAAAGAAGGAAAGGGTTTACGCCGAGGCCTCAATGCCGGTCTTGAAGAAGAAGCCTTAGATCCCGGAAAATTTTCGGATATAGTTTTAACCTATGGATCCATCACTCTCCTATTTGCGATTCTTACTAAGGAATCTGAAAAAAGAATAGTAACTTTCAAAAAGTAATCGGCTAAATGCTGGTTACTTTTTTTATTTCTTCACATAACCAACATATTAAATACAGATTAAGGCTCTATTATTTACTTGTAAAGATAAACAGAAAGGAGCTTTAAGATGGCTTTAACAACTTTTAAAAGATATGAGAAAAAATATCTGATTACTGAAAATCAATTTCAAATTCTGAATAATCACATTAAAAAATATATGGTTTCAGATAAGTTTAATGAAAGCGGAGATCCATACAAAATTTATAATATTTATTTTGATACTCCAGACAACCAGATTATACGCCATTCCCTGTCTAAGCCATATTATAAAGAAAAGCTTAGGTTAAGAAGCTATGGAAAAATCAAAAATAATGAGGAAAAGGTTTTTTAGAACTTAAAAAGAAAATCGGAGGTATTGTATGCAAAAGAAGAGCTATATTATCTCTTAAAGAATCAAGAGAATTTCTTGAAAATAATACGATGCCTGAATCTTCAGAGTACATAAATAATCAGGTACTAAAGGAAATCAGTCATTTTCTAAATATGCACCCTGTTTCTCCAAAGGTATTTATCAGCTATGACCGTTTTGCCTGGTTCGGCAAGGAGGATAAAGATTTCCGCCTTACCTTTGACAAAAATATCTTCACTCGTAGATTTGATATAGATTTGAAACATGGAGCATCTGGAAATCCTCTTATTTCGAATAAAGAGTATTTACTTAAAATTAAAACTTCAGGAGCTTACCCCCTTTGGCTGGCAGAGCTGTTATCTAAAGAAAAAATATTCCCTCAATCCTTCTCAAAATACGGCAGGGAGTTCCAAAATTTTTCCTTATCCAGTATCAGCCGGGAGGTGAAACAGTATGCTTGAATCTTTCCTCAACTTAGGTTCAACAGAAGCCCTGAATCTGAACTTACAGGGGATACTTATGGTAGTACTTTCATCTTTAACACTTGGTTTAATGATAAGCCAGGTATACATTAAAACTCATAGAAAAGAAGGATACGCTGAAAACTTTCCAGTTACTTTAATTATGCTCCCTGTAATTATTGCAGTAATCATATTACTTGTTGGAAATAATGTTGCCCGGGCTTTTAGTCTTGCCGGCGCCTTTCGCCTGATTCGCTTTAGAAGCGCCCCTGGAGATCCTAAAGATATTGCTTATGTATTCTTTACTCTTGCTGTGGGACTGGTCTGTGGAATGGGCTATCTTTTCTATGCTTTAATTTTCGCATTAATATTGTGCCTTGTTATGATAATAATTGCTAAAACCCGTTACGGGCAGTCATCTACACCCAAAATGAATCTTAAAATAACTATCCCTGAGGATATGAATTACAACCATCTTTTTGATGAAACCTTTACTAGTTATCTTCACGATTGGAAGTTAAATAAAGTAAAAACTTCAAACTTCGGATCTCTTTTTGAGCTTTTTTATACAATAGTCTTAAAAAGTTCTGACTCCCAAAAGGAATTAATTGATGAATTAAGATCAAAAAACGGGAATCTGAATATTTCCTTAACAATAAATAATACAAATGGAGAGTAATATTATATGAAAAAATTAACCAGCTTATTGATAATTTTAATATTAATCCTAATATTGCCCGGCTGTGCAAATACAGCGACTTCTGACATTATGGCCAAAAACCCTGAAATTGACTCAGAAAAACAAATTATTAATCTAACCTCAACAGATCTGCATAAAATAACTTCTTCCGGAACTTATGAATTATCTGGCATAATATCCGATGGAGGGATAATTGTTGATGTGGACAAGGATTCTGATGATGGCCAAGTCATATTAATTTTTAATGGAGTAAATATTACCAGTAAGACCAGTGTTCCTGTGTATATTAAAGCCGCAAAAGACAAAACAATATATCTTCAGGAAGGCTCAAAAAACTATCTTTCTGATACAGAAAACGTTGTAGTTAATGCTGATGATGAACCCAAGTCCACAATCTTCAGTAAGGACGGCCTGGAAATTACTGGACCTGGCTATTTGGAAATAAATGCTAATTTTAATGATGGAATAAATGGCAGAGATGATTTGAAAATAACGGGAGGGATCTAAAAATCATTAGTCTTCAAGATGCTATTACGGAAAAATACAGTGTTGAAATAGCCAATGCTACAATTGAAATATCTGCAGGGAAAGATGGAATTCGTGCAACTAACGAAACAGATGAAGGGAAGGGGATTTTAACTATTAATAGTGGAAATATAAATATATTAAAATCCAAAGAAGGCCTGGAAGCTCCTTTTATAACAATAAACGCCGGAGCTGTAAACATTGTTTCAAATGATGATGGAATAAATATAAATGAGGCGGGGCCTGCTGACTATTCATGGCGGAGATATTTATGTTAATGCTGATGGAGATGACCTTAATTCAAATGGTTCAATTGAAATGACGGGAGGAAATGTGATTGTTGACGGACCAATCGGGGGCGGTGATTCTGCTATTGATTATGGCAGAGAGTTTAACCTTTCTGGCGGAAGCATTGTAGGAGTTGGCAGCTCCGGAATGGCTCAGACGGCAGGAGAAAGCTCTACCCAACCCTCATTGCTAATGACCTTTTCCACAAGTCAGCAAGCAGGTACGATAATTTCTTTACGGGACAGTGATGGAAGCGTAATAATTAGTCATCAGTCAGCAAAAGCCTTTAACTCTACTGCCTTTAGCAATCCAGAGCTTAAAAGTGGTGAAAAATATTCTATCTTTACCGAAGATAATAAAGTTGTAGAATTTACAATTGAAAACATGGTCACTTATCTAAATGAAGATGGCGTAACTACAAAGGCTCAAGGATTTGGACCTGACAACAGAGGAGGCCAAAGACCGGAAAACTTTGATGATCAGAAATTCCAACAAAATCCCCCTGGTGAGCGTCCTAATAAATCACAGGAAAGAATATCTCCACCACAATAACATAAAAGTCCCACGGCTATTCCCCCGGCCGTGGGACTTTTATTGTACTATCTTTCATTGTAATGATATCGACATGCTAAAATATAAATATTTTCAGAATCAATTTTATATATTAATCTGTCTTTATCATTTATCCTTCTACTCCAAAACCTAGCTAAATTACCTCTCAATGGTTCAAATTTACCTATTCCTTCATTTCCATTCCTGGAAATATCCAAAAGCAAGGTATTAATTTTCTTTAAGGTTTTTTATCTTCTGTCTGCCAATACAAATAGTCTGCCCAGGCATTCTCAGTAAAAATATTATTCATCTGAATCTGCCTCATAAAGATATTTTATTTCAGCTTTACCTTTCTCTAACTGTTTCTTGAATTTCATAAGCCAACCATAATTCTCTTTGTTGCCTGTTACATAAATATTTTCCATAAGATTATTGTATGTCTCTTCTGACAACATAACCACATTCTTATTATCTTTTCTTGTAACTACCATTACCTCATAATCATTAGTTATTTCATCCATGTAAGTTTTCATGTTTTCTCTAAGTGTCGTATAGTTTATCGCTTTCATCTAATCACACCTTTCGTACAGATTATTGTACTTAAGCTATACTGTACAAAATACTGTACGTCAACTGCAATCTATCTCTTCATAAATTTTCCTAATAATCCAGTTACATCATCAACTATACTTCCGTCATTATCTGCATCCAAAAGATTTGTAATTTGTGACATCATATTACTTCCACCAGCTTGTTTTTTGCCAGTCCCATTAACATTGACGAAAGATCTGACACTCCTACATTTTCCTGTTTCTTTTGCTGTCCCAATGCTCCTAAAACCAATGGTGCCAGCTGAAATAACACACCCATTGCCTGGTCTGTATCCATGCCGGATTGATTTGCAAGCTTACTGCCTACTGCCGGGAATTTTTCTGAAAAAATATGCTGCAATATTTTTGCTCCATCTTTTGTATCAACTTTGCTAAAAAAACTGCTCACATCAAGAACATTATCACTTTGATGATCTTCCAGGGCCTTTGATAAAGAAGCTGCTCCTTGAGGATTTGCTGCATTTTTCCCAAGAGCCTGAAGAATTGCTGGTAATCCAAGTTGTGCTGCCTGTTTAACCTGATTTGGTTGTGCTCCGGCTTTTTCTGCAATTTTTTTAAATTTTCCTCATTATTAAGTTGTTCTGAAATCATTTTTAATATGTCCATTAATTTTTCCTTTTTTCTTTTATCATTTTATCTTTAAGCTCCCAAAGTTCTTGAGATAAATCAACATAGTATTCCTGAGGATTTACCAGGCGCTTATATTCATCCCAAAATTGATTTAATGCCTTCTTTTTATAATCTTTTATCTCTTCAATATTAGGATCTTCCTTAATTTTTTTCCTTTATCCATCACCTGTTCCTGAAGCTCAACTGCCTTATATTTTTCAACAGTTTTTTCTTCCAGGTATGAATTGGATCAAATAGCAGTAAATTGTCTCCTTCAGGTGGGAGTGCTTCAATAAACCTTGCGATATAATCTCCTTCAGCCTTCCCTGTTTCCTGGTTAATAATTCTGTATAGCTTTTTTCTTCCCGGGATTATAATTTTTTCTACATTATCAGAAACCTTAATTTTGGGAATCCTAATTCCTTCCTCTATTGTCTCAGATAACTTATAGACTCCCCCTAAAGCAGGCTGGTCGTAGGCCGTAATTACTTTGGTTCCCACAGTATAAGTATCAATTTTCCCGCCCTGAAGCTCTAAAGTAGCTATAATATTCTCATCTAAATCACTGAAAGCTACAATCTTTACATCCTGAAGTCTCTCTCCATCCAGCATTTTTCTTGCTTCCTTTGACAAATAAGCCAAGTCTCCGCTGTCCAAACGAATTCCGTCTACTTTGATACCTTTTT
Source organism: Peptococcia bacterium (assembly GCA_965228015.1). Classification (GTDB taxonomy): domain Bacteria; phylum Bacillota; class Peptococcia; order Peptococcales; family SKKY01; genus SKKY01. Next base: position 1,592,204 of record OZ245787.1, on the reverse strand, counting down.
TTGAAAGTATTTTTGCTGCCTTTTATTGCATTAGGTACTCCTATCTTCAAAGCTTTACACAAAAGCATGGGACATTGTTCCAATTACCGGAATTCCAAATCTCTTTCCAGCTTCGACCAAGGAAGTTCTGTCAAATCCACCAACATAGCTTCAAAAATAGTTCCTTCTATTGTAAGAATAGGCTCATTAGGAAAAACTATTTCACCTTCTCTCACAGCATAAACATCCCCCTGAAACTTAAAGTCCCTAAGCAAATTTAAAAACTCTTCTCCGAAGCCCTTTTCCTTTAGATATTCTAAGTCACTTTCTGTAAATTTTAGGTTTTCAAGATAATTTAATATTTCTTCTAATCCTGCAAAAACCGCAAAACCATTTCCAAAGGGAAGCTTGCGGAAAAACATATCAAATACTCCCCGCTTTTCATGAAGTCCTTTATTAAAATAGGTTTGCATCATATTTAGCTGATAATAATCTGTATGCAGCGCATTGTAATTTTCCATTTTTTTATATCACCTTCACTCTCAAGGTTTTATCCATTTCTTTTAAAGCAAAATTATGAGCTTCCATATCAAAGGAAGATGCACATTCTTTATGCAAAAGAACATCATAATTTAGCATTCTGGCATCCGCGGCAGTATAAAGAAGGCAGATGTTTGTACAAACTCCAGTGAGTTCAATTTCTTTTATATCAAGTTCCCTCAAAGTAAGATCCAGATCTGTCCCAAAGAAGGCACTGTATCTTCTTTTACTAATAAGGTAATCTCCCTTTTGAGGAGCAAGCTCCGGAACTACCTCTGATCCCCACTCTCCAGCAATACAATGGAATGGGAACATATTAAATTCTTCATCATTTTCCAAATGTTTATCCATTACATAAATTATAGTATCACCTTTATCCCGATATTCCTTAATCCTTCCAGATATATTCTCTATGAGCTTTGAAGCCTTCCCAATATACAAACTTCCCTTTTCATTTATAAAATCATTTAGCATATCTATAACAAGCAGTGCTTTTTTCAAAGTAATCTCCCCCTTTAGTCTAATAAATACCCCTTTAGAGCAGTTGTAAATCTCTAATCTGATTCTAATTATTCATTAATCCCAGACTAATATATCTGAACTATACTTTAAATACAGAAATATTAATTAACCGGAGGTGTATAAAAATGACTTCAATTAAAGAAGAATTACTAAACCTTCAATCTGAAAAGAAACAGTTTATAACTGTATATCTACTTACTTTGGCTGTTGCATTTTTCTTTCCCAATACATGGGTTTTAACAACAGCTATGTTGATTTTTTTCATATATGATGCAAACAAGGTTTTGAACATGAGCTGCGGAAGTAAATTCTTATTTTATTTTCTGAGTATTTCCCCTTTCCTTAATATAATTCCTTTTTTTGCCATATTGCTAAGATTTAGCAACAAAGAAAACCGCCTTGAAAATCAGCTTGAAGAGATGTAAAATTAAATCGAAAATTTAAAAGAAGAGGTATTTTTTTGAGAAATATAAGTATTTTGGAGAGCGTAATTTACCACTGTAATTAATTATATTTAAAAATACAGGAGGTAAAAAAATTGAATAATGAAGTAAATTTTTTTAAAGGAAGAATTATTTCCCAATACAAAGATTTATATAAGATAGCTATGACTAATGAGGAACTCACTGGTGAAGCGTCTGGTAAGTTTCGGTTTTCTGCTACTAGTCCTGCATCCTTTCCTGCTGTTGGAGATTATGTAATGGTTGACCGGGAAAGTGATTCTGCAGAAAATGGCATAATCCACGAATTACTTCCACGAAAAAGTTTGTTAGCTCGTAAAGCAGCGGGAAATGAAAAAATCACTCAAATTATTGCTGCAAATATTGATTACATTTTTATTTGCATGTCTCTTAACAATGATTTTAATTTGAGAAGAATAGAGCGCTATTTAGCTATTGCCTGGGATAGCGGGGCTGTTCCCCTAATTGTTTTAACGAAAGCTGATCTTGCTGATAATCTTTCAGAAAAATTGCAGGAAGTAGAGGAAGTTGCTCCCGGAGTTGATGTTATTATAACCTCAATGGAAAATGATGATGATCATCTGCAGGTTCTTAAATATATTAAAGAAGGTAAAACCGGAGCTTTTGTTGATTCATCAGGAGTTGGGAAATCTACTTTAATTAATAAAGTTCTGGGGAAAGATGTAATTAAAACCAGTGAAATTCGTAGTGATGATAAAGGACGCCACACAACTACAAGAAGAGATTTGTTTATTCTTCCAAATGGTGGTGTAGTAATTGATACTCCGGGAATGAGAGAATTGGGAATTGATCAAGCTGACCTTTCGAGATCCTTTGAAGATATTGAAGCCCTCGCCACTGAATGCAGGTTTAAAGATTGTTCTCACAAAAGTGAGCCTGGATGTGCTCTTCGAAAAGGTATTGAAGATAGCACCATTTCTGAGGAAAGACTGGAAAGCTACCTTAAGCTGAAAAAAGAAGCAGGATATGAAGGTCTGAACTCCAAAGAAATTGAAAAAAGAAAATTGAAAGTATGTTTGCAGAATTTGGGGGAATTAAAAACGCCCGAAATTTTGTAAAAAGAAAAAGCAAACCATAAAAAAACAAATCCGCCCATATAATATGAGGCGGATTTTCTAATGTTTTTTTACACAATCCAAGTGCAGATCTTTTTCCATACTATATATTCGAATAAAAAGGGTGGTTGCCAGACAGCTGTATAAAGCTGCTGGAGCCCCAAACCATTCCAATGCAAGAATATAAACTATTGCCCCTATAATTGAAGCAACTGCATATACTTCTTTGCGAAAAACAAAGGGTATTTCCCGGGCAAAAACATCCCGGATTATTCCTCCCCCTGTTCCTGTCAAAACCGCAAAGGTAATAATTATATATGGCTGATCAAATCCATTAAACATTGCCACTCTTGCACCAATTGCAGTAAATGCAGCTAATCCTGCCGCATCAAGATATTGTATTATCTTTCTGGTGTTTGTTGAAGTGACCTTATTGTAGAAAAAGATTATAATTATTGCGGAAGCAATACTTATAAGAGCAAAAAATGGATTTTCCAAAGATATAGGGACATTTTTGCTAACCAAAATATCCCGGATTATTCCTCCTCCGGTAGCGGTTACAATTGCAAATATTGCAATTCCGTAATAATCCAGCTCTTTATCTATGGCTACAAAAGCCCCTGACATTGCAAAAGCAATGGTTCCAAGTATTTCAACAATTTCAAGTATATGCATCTCTGATTTGTATCCCCCGTTTTTACATTTCTATAAGAAATAATACCACAAGAAGAATAAGGGAGAAAGGAATTGTTATCTTAAAGGGAGTGCCCTTTACTTTGTCAAAATAACTAACCTTGCTAAATTTATCTTCAGTGAGAATTTTCTTTTCTTTTAGTTCCGGATACATAAAAGCAAATAAGGCTGAGCCGAAAATAATGCCTAAAAGTCCACCAGTCATAGCATCTAAATATCCATTACCAATTGCCCCTGCAATAATTCCAGGGCAGTAGCCTAAAAGTCCAAAACCCGCACCAAAAATTAAACCTCCAATAACAGAGTTTTTTATTGATCCTGCTTTTGTTTTTACTTCAATAATTCCCCGGGGATAAAAGAAACTAATTCCCAGCATTATTACAATTATTGCCGTAATAATTATTTGCACCACTGTAAAGTCAATTAATCTTAACTGACCAACAATTACATCATATTTTGTTACTCCCCCTTTTTGTAAAAGAAAGCCAAAAGCGATACCAATCATTAAACCATAAAACAGCTGAAGATTTTTATTATCATAATTCTTCTTCATCTCATCACCCCGGCAATCCAAATATCATAAAGGCAACGGCAATACCACCGGCAAAAAATGCACCTGCTGCTGCCCAGCTAAGTACTGAAAGCTGACTTGTTCCGCTGATTCCGTGCCCACTTGTACAGCCACCAGCCCACCTTGAGCCAACTCCAAGAAAAGCTCCCCCAATAAATGCAACAATAAATCGAAGAAGAAAGCTATCTGAAAAACGTTCTGTCCGCATTACTGGTACTTTTTGAAAATTAAAGTCTCCGGATAAAAAGGCTGCTATAAATGCACCGATAATTATTCCGAAAACCAGCATCATACCCCAATCCAGCTCAGGTTTGTTTTTTTGATAATATGAATTTTTCGCAACCTTTTCTTTATCTACAAACTTAACCAGGTAACCGCTTGCTTTAACAAAGCTTGTTGAAGCACCCAAAGCCTTACCGGATATAATCATTACGGTAATATTTAAAAGACCTATCAGAATCCCAACAGTATATGGAGACTATTTTTCTAAAAACAAAAACTCCATCTAAACACCTTCCTTCTATTTTATTTAAAAAAAAATATATAAAACATTAATGTTGATATACTAAGGAAAATAAAGCTCATTAATCCTCCCGCTTTAATAAAATCAAAATTGCTGTACTTCCCAGGAGTTTTTATATATGCGTTTGCCTGATGTGTGGGAAGTATAAAAGAGTTGGAAGCAGATAAAGCCGTAAATAAAGCCAGGTATCTTGGACCAACACCCAAAGAAGGAGCCATTATTAAAACAATTGGAACCATTAATGCTGCCGCTGCCGCATTTGACATAAATAAAGAAAAAATTCCTGTAACAATTCCAATAACCAATAAAATTCCCAAAACATGCCAGGAACTGATTAGCCCAAGTATTATATCTACAGTAAGTTCAGCAGCTCCGCTTTTTTCAAATGCCAGACCCAAGGGAATTAATCCGGCCAAAAGAAATACTGTTTTCCAGTCAACAGCTTTGTAAATATCTTCCTTGGGAATTACTCCAGAAAGCACCATAATTATTGCACCTGTAAAAACTTAATGGAAGTGAAAGCCCAAAGATTACCAGGAGTATTGAAAGAGCTAAAGATAAAAGAGCAATGTTTCTTTTTTTATATCCATTTGTCTCTTTACTTGCTTTACATCAGTAATAACAACAAATTCTCTTGACTCTTTTATTCTTCTAATGTCTTCCCAAAGACCAAAAACAATAATCTGCAACCCTGCTTCCATAGGTCTTTCTATTAAGTCCAGTCTTTCACCCTCAGGATTTACATATGTTATTGGCTCAATTTTAAAGTTTTTCCGGATTCCTATTTCCTTGATGCTCTTTCCAATAATTGAAGATTTAGGAGGAATAATTATTTCAGCAAAATCCTGCTGTCTCATCACCGTTTAACTCGTGAAATGCATATAAAAAAGATTTTCTGTCAAGATTAAAAACCTGGTGAAACTCTTTTATATGTTCTTGTTTGCCAAAAACTGCAATTCTTTGTTTTGCCGTAAATCTGGTTTTTCTCCAGGGAGTGTAGGTTATACTTCCTGAGTCCCAAATTGCCAGAATATGGATCTTGTTTTTAATCCACAATTCTATTTCTTCAATAGTTTTTCCAATCAAGGGACTGTTTTCTGTTATTTCGATTTCAATTACCTGTTTAGGAAGATTATAAATATCTTGAATATCTTCTCTATTCTCGTCTTCCTCTAAATCACCAGGAAGAATTTTATCCCAGGCATAATAGAAAAACAGTATCCCCGCTGTTAATAGAAGTATTCCAACCGGCGTTACACTAAAAAAATTCAATTCTTCATAACTATTTTCAACCAAGAAATCGTTTAATATTATCAAGGGACTTGAGGCAATCATTGTAAGAGTGCCGCCAAGTATGCCTGCAAAACCCATTGGCATTAACAACCTTCTAGAGCTTACTGCCGTATTTTTCCCAATTTTTTTGCTACGGGAAGGAATAAAGCTACAGCACCTATATTTTGCATAAAAGAAGAAATAACTCCTACAGAAGCTGCAATCCAAACCAGTACTTTTTTACCTTCCCTTCCAGCCTTCAGACTTATATAATCAGCTATAAAATTTAATGATCCTGAAGATTCTATCCCATATCCTAAAATCATTACTGCCATTATTGTTACAACTGCATTGGAGAAGAAACCAGAAAATGCCTCTACAGGAGTAATTATTCCTGTCCAGGAAAGTAAAATCATAATTAAAATAGCAGCCAGATCAATTCTTATTTTTTCTGTAGAAAAAAGAAATATGGCTAAAAACAATAATATGAAAGATGCTACAATTTCATAAGTTATAATTTCCTCCCCAATTTTCACCCTTATTTAAGAGCAGCAAGCATTCTCACTCCACCAGTAATTACTTCTGATTTATATCCTTTAGCCTTCAGATATGATGCTGCAATTGTTGCTCTCTCACCATAACCGCAAAGAATATAAATTGATTTATCTTTAGTAATTCTTCTAAAACACTGACTGATTTGCTGCAATGGAAGATGCAATCCGTTACTTGATGGATCATCTTCTTCTAGTTCCTCACTCTTACGAATGTCTATCAAAATATAATCTCCATCTTCTGGCAGCTCTTTAAAATCAATTACTGTAATCGTGGGAAGTTTTTCCAGTTCAGATCCACTTTCCTCCCATTTTTTACAGGCATTTGGAAGATACCCAACTATATTGTCAAAGCCAATTCTTCTACAGTACCAATAAAAATCCTCAACTTCGCCATAATCTCCGTCAATTGCAAATACTACTTTGCTGTCTGAAGAGAAAATTGCTCCTATAAATGTTGAAATATTACTTTTCGACATATATATAGAACCTGGAATGTGTCCCCCAAAATATGCTTCCTTGGTTCTTACATCAATAAGAAGAATACCCTCCGTTATTTCTTTTACTTCTTTTACAGTAAGAGCATTTAATATCACTTCTTCCCCAAGGAAAGGTGCTCCCTCAACATTCAGAACTTCCATTATCTCAAAATATTTAGGTTTAATACGCATATATCCAAATGTATCAATTAATTCCTCTTTTGAACTTACCTGAAGGACCGGATTGTATCTTCTTTCATATCCTAATGTTGAATAGGGTCTATTACCCATACTTATTCCGCAGGCAGATCCAGGACCATGAGCAGGAAAAATTAAAACATCATCACCAAGGGGCATTAATTTTTCAAAAATACTTTCATACATTAAACCTGTCATTTTAGCAAGATTTTCTCTACCATAAAAATCCGTTCTTCCTAGATCGCCCATAAACAAACAATCCCCTGTAAATACAAGATAAAGATCTTTTTTACCATCTTCGTACACAACATAACTCATATGCCCCAAAGTATGACCTGGAGTGTGTAAAGCTTTCAGAGTAATACTTCCTAATTTCACTTCAAACCCATCTTTAATTTTCTCCCCATAAACATGGCCTAATTCTTCATGAGCAGAAATATATATTTTGGCCCCGGTTTTTTTTAGCCAGTTCCATTGAGCCAATTACATAATCTTCATTTCTGTGGGTCTCAAAAATATGTTTGATTCTCATTCCTGCTTTTCGAACTTCCCTTATATATACTCCAATATCCCTCATTGGATCGATTACCGCAAGATCTGACCCGTCACCAACAATATAGGAATAATAAGACAATCCCTCCGTTTCAATTCTTTTCAAAAACATATAACAACCCCTTTATAATTTTTACTCTTTCTAAAACTTACCCTTATAAAAAGTAGTTTAATCCCAAAGAAAAAAACCACCCCGTTTAATACAGGTCAGGTTTTCAATTAATCATGTCTTTTAATTCTATTTTAGGGTGATGATACTTTTTATATTTTATTGTCTTTTTGCCATATTGAATTGCTTCCCGGGGACACCATTGAATGCAGGCAAGGCATTGTTCACACTTTTGATGCCAATCTGGTTTACCCTCTATTAATGTAATATTATTGCTTGGACATATTTTTTCACAAATACCGCAGCTATTACATTTCTCATCTGCCCAAAATTTTCCATCCATTTTTGGAACATATGAAAAGGCTCTCTTATAAAACTGAGTAAATAATATTCTTTGCCACAAGGGACCTTTTTCAGGATTACTTTTTTCTTGTTTTTTTATTTTTTCTGCAACAGATAAAATTTTCTTTTCTGTTTCAGAAAAAATAATTGCTGTTTATCTTCCGGCCCTGGTCCGCCCCAGGGAATATAATTTGATGGAAGATAAACCGACCATCCGTTATCTAAATCTCCACCTCTGTTATTCAGCTCACTTTTTAGCTGAAGCAAGGTATTAGAAATCTGGCCGCCATTGTTGGCAATTGCAAAAAAATACTCAGTTTCAATTTCAGTAATCTCATCTAAAAATTCCAGAACCCTTCTGGGAACTCCCCAAATGTGAACAGGGAATGCCAGCCCAACATTTTTAATTTTATATCCCCTTCTTTGAAATTGATTGCTGTTTGCCAGTCAGTAATTGACTGAACCTGGCAGTCTCCTAATTCTTTTGCAAGAATACGTGCTACCCATAGAGAGTTACCAGTACCTGTGTAGTAAAAAATAATATTTTCCATTTAAATCACTTTCCTCGCAATTTTATAAGCTGTTGCTGGTCCGTTACCAATTTTAATTATATAAGCCTGATCTCTAAGTTTTGTTAGTATTATGTTTGTCTGTGTTTTACCTAAGCCAATATACTTTTGAACATCTTCTCTTTTTGACCCAGGATTTCTTCTGATAAAATCATAAACCTGTTCTTCTTTCAGAGTAAGATAATTACCATGATTTTCTCGTACAGGAGGCATAATAATTTCTACCACATTTATTTTTGGCAAAACAACTACTACAGTATTTTCAGTTAAAATAAATTCCGGATCTTCCTTATATTCACTATAAATTTCTTTTATTCTTCTTATTCCAGTTGCCAGCTTTTCAATTATTTTCAGCCTGTAAAAAATATGGGCAATTTTCTTATTCCTTGGATTTGAAATCCTGCCCTCCAAAAATTCAGCTTCAGATATTCCCGGAGGTAAAGATCCTGGTGAAATAATTTCAATTCTGTCAGAGAAAAATTCTATTCTTGAATCAACATTTTTTGAGTAATCTCTATGAATTATTAAATTTGCAACAGCTTCACGATAAGCTATAAAAGGAACCTCTTCAATAATCTTCCTGTAAGGTCCTTTAATAATTTCGCTTACATTAATGTGTTTTCTGTAGAATTCTATACATTTTTCATATTGCTTTAAAATAGAAATGAATTGAACTGTATCCCGGTCCTTTATGTTTCTTACAGAATGATCCATGTAAGAAATAAGCTGCAATTTTGAACACTCCAAAGGATTATCACCAGAAAGTAAGGCTGCTGATTTTAAGTTCTTTTTTCAACAAAGCTTCCAATATATTAAAAGATAAATCTTGTTCTTTTGCCTGAAGATCCTCAAAGGTAAGGTTACGTCCTTGAAGGATCAGATTTTCCATATTAGTTTTGCTCCTTTTGAGTATACTTTTCATACATTTCCACTGCAGCTGAGGAGTAATCATTATTTTCCTCAGCGATAGTTCCTGTGCTTGTCATTCCAACTTTTTCCCACCAGTCTTTCTCTAAATGATGAGCAACTACGATAATCGGTTGCCCCATACTAGCATATTCTGTGCGCCATCCTTCTTCATCTGAGGTCATACCACCAGCCAAAATTAAAGGCTCCTCAGATTCCGAAAGAATCCTGTATTCCAATAGCCACATTTGAATATCTAAATTTTCTGATGCAGTTCCTGTTTCTATTCTTGATAATCCTGTGATTTTTGCATCCTTAACTATTTCTTTTTTCCAGACTGTTATAAAAATCAATATTAATTCTTACATTATCATAAGCCATTTCCTTTACTATTTCGGGAACATCTTTATCTGCCTCATAACGGATTTCTACATCATTTTTGTGAAGTATAACTTTTTCAGTCTTTCCTTCCCAGCTTATTTCCATTTCAAGGCTTTCTGTATTATTAAAGCTCCCCCCGCTGCTTGCACTGTTGCTGAATTTTAATTCTCGAGATGGAAGAACTGTTTCTCCGCTAATGCTTCCATAGGGAAAATCAAGCTTATAAGCTATTTGGAATTCATCTCCCGGCTCCCATTTTTTATAGACAGCTTTGCCTTCTTTAACGTTCCAGGCATCATAAATTAGTGTTCCTTTTTCATCTTCTGAGAAATACTCATAATATCCTATTTTATAAAAACCCATCCAGTCTTCACCTTGACCAAAGAAAGAAATTTCCTCATAGGGGTTAAGTTTCTTTAAAACTATATCTCCCAGAGAACTTGCTGTCTTTCAATGCTCAATGTTTTCCTCTGTCCATTGATACTTAATTAATACATTATTTGCTGAATAAATTCTCTTTTTATTTAATTCATAATCAAAGCCAAAGAAACTGTTCCAGCTTCCGGCTTTTTTCTTTCCCCCAGGGAATCAAAAATATAGATACCAACTAAACCTTCATCATTTTCAGGCTGATAAAAAACTGGTGAAACTCCTTGAATCTTATCATCTTCCTCTATTTCTTTATTAACCTTATCCATTTTAGAAAAATTTTCTTCCAATGCTCTGACTGCCTGTTTCTCAGTAAAAGGTTTTAAAAAATCAAGCTATGTTGATTCTTTTGCACAACCTGTAATTAACAAAGCTAAAACTGCAATCAATAATATTTTAATAAATTTATTCATTAGAAATATGCCGCAACCTTATCTGTTGATATATATATCATCAAAAGTAAGATTATATTTTAAGTTCTTCTCATTATCAGCAAAAGAAGCATTAGCCTTATATACATTTGTAAGTTTCAAAACCTGACCCTCAACATCAACTTTCTCTATTGTTGATGCATTATACTTACTTGATATAAACCAATTATCTGTAACATTCTCAACTTCTTCTCTAAGAATTATGATCCAGCCTAAATCCTGAATAAAAATCTCCATAGGAACTTTAATTGTATCTCCAAAATAACCTATAATCTTATCACTTTTAATTTTTAAATTATTCATGTAATTTTCTCCTTATTTTTAATATGCTGTCCATCCGCCGTCTACCTTAACTGTTTCCCCATTTACAAAGCTTAATTTGTCTGATGCCAGGAATAATGCCACTTCAGCAACTTCTTCCGGCTCTCCTGCTCTTGGATTCAAATTCATTCCGGCCATGGCTCTTGAGGATCCAAACTCATCAGGGTTAGTAATTGTTGAGCCTATATTTGTTTTTACTGCCCCGGGCGCTATAGCATTACACCTGATGCCAAGAAGTGCATATTGGAAGCCAACATTATGAGTAAAACCCGTTACTGTACGCTTTGAAGCAGTATAGGCTGCTCCTGCTCTTGATCCATAAAGTCCTCCGGCAGATGTTATGTTAATTATTACACCTTTTCCCTTTTCTTTAAAGATTGGAATTGCTCTCCTTGTTGTTCTCATAACACTTGCTGTATTCACTGCAAAAACCTTGTCCCAAAGCTCATCGGTCATATCTTCTGCTGGCTCAAAATTATCCATTATTCCTGCATTATTCACTAAAATATCTACTGTTCCATACTTTTCAACTGCACAATCAAACATTTTTTTAATATCTTCTTCTTTGGTTACGTCTACTAATACTGCACAGCCTTTGCCTCCCGCTTCCTCTATTTGCTGAAGAGTTTCCTGGGCAGTCTTAAGATTCATATCTGCAATTACAACAAAACTTCCTTCTTTGGCATATATTTTGGCTATTGCTCTTCCCATTCCAGAACCTGCTCCTGTTATTATTGAAACTTTTCCATCTAAAATTCCCATTACTACCATCCTTTCTTTATTTCCATTTATTAATATCTCCATTATTACCCATTTCTTTACAAAAAGAAAAGCCCTCTGAAAAGAGAGCTAATTAACCATTATTTATTATGCTTTAACCTCAGAAATTAACCATGGCGCCGGAAATGGTTCTATCATATTTTTACTATTTACCCGGGAAGCTGCCACGTTAACTATTTCCTGTCTTACCAATCCATTCTCTTTAAATATTTGAGCCATAGACATTAATATTTCAAAATCCAAGGTATAGATTACAATTCTCATCTTTGGATTAACTGCAAGAAGACTCTTTATTTCCTTATCTATTCTTTTTGAAGCAACAATAAAAGCAATTGTTGGAATCGGGAGATCTTGAGAATAACCATCCTGGATTGAATCTCCGATGCTAACATTTTTTAGTCCGAATTTCTCAACGTTTTCTTCCATTGTCATTCTGTCTCTGGAATCATATTCTATTGCTACTACATTTCCTTCGGAAACAATTAATGATGATTCAACAGCAATACTTTCTCCCGATACGATACAAATTGTATCTCTGTCTGCCAGGTCAAGCTTATTCATAATAGCCAATCTTACTTCACTGCAAACATACTGAACAGAACCGCAAGAAAATCTAAAGTTTTCCATTCCAATATGGTAATTGGTTCTAGCATCTGGATTCATAATTAACATTGCTGCAGAGGAATTTATTCCCCTGTCTATCATATCGGAAACTTTATCTGACTTCATTTCCCCAACAGGACCTGAACCTTCGTTGTACCAGATAACACAGTTTCCTAATTCTGCATTCCACATTTCGTAAAAAATTTCCGGATGTCCTGCATCAGTGAAAACAAGAACCATTCGATTACTCATCACTGTAGGAATTAGATTTTTGTTCTCACCAGTTACATCAAGAATCTTAATTTTTGCCAGGTCAACAGGTGCATTTTTTGAAAAATACTGAAGCCAGGATAATATTACATCATTTGTAAACATTGATTTTGCCACAGAAAAAACCTCCCAATCTACTTATAATCATATTTTACACTCCAGCCCGCTTAAGTAAACCTTCTCATTTCTGGTCAACGTAAGCCTGAGCTTCTTCAAGCATCCATTCATTGCCCTTTTTAAACATATGACGGAATCTGCCTTGAGTTTTCAAAAAGTCTGTTACTGGTAGTTTTTTCTTTGGAAAATAAGTTAGTCTCCAAGATCCTTCTTCAACTTCATATAATGGCCAGATACAAGTATCCACTGCTAATTGGGTTACCTCAGCAAGCTTTTCCATTGGATAATCCCAGCCTCTTGGACAGGGAGATAAAATATTAAGGAAACAAGCCCCTTCTGTATATAATGCCTTGTGAGCTTTGGTATGAAGGTCTTTCATATTTCCAATTGGTGCCGTTTGAGCTACATAAGGAATATTATGAGCTACCATTATCTCAGTTAAATCTTTTTTACTTTGTTTTTTACCATTATTTTCTGAACCGATTGGTGTTGTTGTTGTTCTTGCATAGCTTGGGGTTGAGGAAGCTCTTTGAACTCCTGTATTCATGTAAGCTTCATTATCGTAACAAACATAAACCATATCATGGCCTCTTTCCATTGCTCCAGATAATGACTAAAAGCCAATGTCATAAGTACCACCATCACCACCAAAGGTAATAAATTTAAAGTTTTCCTTTACTTTTCCCCTGCGTTTCAAAGCTCTGTAAGCTGCCTCAGTTCCAGAACATGTAGCTGCTGCATTTTCAAAAGCAGAATGAATAAAGCTGTCTGTATATGCGGTATAGGGATACATGAAGGCGGAAACCTCTAAACATCCTGTTGCATTTGTTACTACTGCTTTGTCTTCTTCCTTAAGAGCTCTGAGTACACTGGTTGTTACAATACCTGCTCCGCAACCGGCACAAAGTCTGTGGCCACCTGTAAGACGGACTGGTTTTTCTACTTCTTTTTTCAAATTATATGTTTTATTCATTTTCCAGCCTCCTTTGATCTGTGACCCATGTGGGAATAAACTGGTCCTGTTTCACCTGTTACTGCTATATTTTCCAGACGGTTAAATAAATAATCTGCATCTTCTGTTTTAAAGTCTCTTCCACCAAGCCCGTATACTATATTTACAAGATACGGTCTTTCTTTTAGATCATATAAAGCACTTCTTGTTTCGGCGAAAAGTGGTCCTTCCTGGGCGGAAAAACCTTCTGATTTATCCATAACTGCAACTGCCTTTGTTTTAGATAAAGCCTTTGCCAGCTCCTCTCCGGGAAAGGGGCGGAAAACTCTAACCTTAATAATTCCAACTTTTTTCCTTGAGCCCTCAACATATCTACTGCTGCTTTAGCTGTACCTGCACTGGACCCAATAAGAACTAAAGCATATTCTGCATCTTCCATTCTGTAATCTTCTATCAGTCCATATTTTCTACCTGAAATCTTTTCAAATTCTGCGGCAACTTCTAAAATTCTTTTTTTAGCTGCCTTCATCGCCTCAGCTTGCTGGACTTTATGTTCTATATAATATGCGCTTATATCATAGGGACCAACTGCCATTGGATTTTCCTTTTTTAGAAGATAATTTTCAGGCTTAAATTCTCCTACAAAGTTTTTAACTTTTTCTGTATCCAAAAGCTCAATATTTTCAACAGAATGACTGGTAATAAATCCATCCATACAAGTCATCACCGGGAGACGTACTTCTGGAGACTCACCAACCGAGATAGCCATAATAAAGTTATCATAAGCTTCCTGATTATTCTCAGCGTAAATTTGTATCCAACCGCTGTCCTTTGCGCCCATTGAATCAGAGTGGTCATTGTTAATGTTAATAGGTCCTGAAAGGGCTCTGTTTACGCAGGCCAAGGTTACAGGGAGTCTGCTTGATGCTGCTATATACAACATTTCATACATTAGAGCTAAACCACAAGAGGATGTTGCACAAACAGATCTTGCTCCCGCAGCTTCTGCAGCAATACAAACTGACATTGAGCTGTGCTCTGATTCCACAGTTACATACTCTGTATCTATTTCCCCATTTGCTACAAAATTTGCCACATATTCAGTTATTTCTGTTGAAGGGGTGATGGGAAAAGCTCCCATAACATCTGGATTTATTTGTTTAATAGCATTTGCTACTGCTTCATTACCGGATAAACTTAATCTCATTCTGGGCTACCTCCGCTTTTCATTGTTATAGCTGGGAAAGGACAAACTTCCATGCAAATTCCACAACCTTTGCAGTGATCAAAATCAAAATCAAGACGCTTTCCGTCCTTTACAGGAATTACATTATCGGGACAAAAAGGTACACAAAGCATACAGTGTTTGCAGGCTTCTTCATGAAAAACCGGTGTATTTGTTCTCCAGGTTTCCGTATTAAAATCTCTTGCTGTTCCACCTTCATATATTTCTCCCCCAGGAGTCAAATCCTGCCAGGGTGTATTCTCATTAATGTCTTTTGCCTTTATCATTAAGCTGATACCTCCTCCGTAGATTTTCTAAGAGTTGCCATATTTCCTTCGATTACTTGAGGCTTTGATGCAAATTTATGTTTAAAGGATTTCTCTATTTCTTCTAAAAACTGATCCGTATCCAAAGCTCCGCTAACTTTTACCGCTGCAGCCAGCATTGGAGTATTTGGGAAATTTTTGCCAAGTATTTCTTCTGATATACGGCGGGCATCAATAGTATAAACTCTGCCTTGCCAGCCTCTAAGCTTTTGGCGATTTTTTCTCCTGATGATGGGGTATTAATTATTAACGCTCCTTCTTTTTTAAGCCGGAGGTTACATCAACACTATCCAGGAGAGTTTCATCAACAACAATTACGTAGTTAGGATAATAGATAAAAGAATGAATATTACTTCTTTCTGTACTAATACGGTCGTAGGCAGTAATTGGTGCCCCCATACATTCCGGACCATATTCTGGGAAACCCTGCACATATTTCCCCTGAAGACCTGCAACTTCTGCTAATAATAAACAAGCCATTTTTACACCCTGGCCACCTCGTCCATGCCAGCGAAATTCTACCATTTCATTACTTGTCATTTTTTTCCCTCCTAAATTTATATAGACCTTCATCCCTTAAGGGACGAAGGTCTATATAAACATTCGCTGTACCACCCATTAATCACTAAAACATACTATCATATGTTCTCCCTGTAACGGAGGATACCGCCGGAGCCTACTAAAAAACTTTTTCGGTCCGCACCTCAGGAGTGATTTTCGGATTCAACATACTCGTACCGGGCTCCCACCTAAACCCAGCTCTCTGAAACTTTCTTATTGAAACTTACTCTCTCCATCAACGATTTTATTAATGAATATTAAATTATCAATTAATATATCACTAAGAATTTAAATGGTCAATTGCTTTAATTTATTTTATCAATAAAATTTATTTTTTATAGCTGCAAGCATTGGTAGCTTGATCTACGTAGGGGCATCCGGCACACTTGCTACCCTTTTTATTATCTCGAATCATTTTCAGGGAAGCTGCCCCAATAATTAAAACAATAACTGCAGTTAAAATTATATCTGCCATTTTAATGTACCTCCCCTACTCTTAAATTAACTTCTTGTTCTCTCTTTCTAATAAGATAAGTTATTGTTGCGAAAAAGGCAATCACTCCGATTAAACCAGAAATTGCTCCTGCTCCAAAACTTCCTGTTGTTAAAAGAGTTCCCGTTTGATAAACAAAATACGCTACAGTATAGCCTATTCCAAATTGAAAACCTATTCCAGCCCAAAGCCATTTTTTGCTATCCATTTCTGCATTCATTGCTCCAATTGCTGCAAAACAAGGAGGAGCAAAAAGATTAAACATTAAATATGCTAATGCTCCAACAGAAGTTAATCCCATAACAGAAGCAACATCCGCAGCTCCAAAAACTAATACTAATTCTTCAGTGTCAATAAAATTAGTAATTCCATAAACAACTGCAAGGGTTCCGACTACGTTTTCTTTTGCAATGAAGCCTGTAATTGCCGCTGCAGTTAACTGCCATACTCCAAAGCCCAAAGGAATAAAGATAAAAGCAAAGGGAGCAGATATACCAGCTAAAATACTGGCACTTTCCATTCCTTCTTCAACAACTTGGAAATTCCAGGTAAAACTTTGCATAATTTACACTGCTGCGTTACATATTAAAATAATTGTTGCAGCTTTCATAATAAAAACTTTTCCTCTTGAAAACATATTTAATGTGGCTCTTTTTAAACTTGGGAATTTATATTCCGGCAATTCTAAAATAAAATAATTTCTTGAAGGTCCCTCTTTAGTTATTTTTTGAACCAAAAGAGCTCCAATTATAATTATAAAAATTGCAACGAAGTACATTAAAGTTCCAACTCAGGCAGCATCTTCAAAAAAGACACCTGCGAAGAGAGCTATTATCGGAAGTTTTGCACCACAGGGCATGAAAGGATTTAACATAGCAGTTGTCCTGCATTGTGTTTCATTCTTTATAGTTCTTGTGGCCATTACTCCCGGTATTGCACAACCTGTTCCAATTATCATTGGTATAATCGATTTCCCTGATAAACCAATTTTTTTAAGATATCTGTCCATTACTACAGCAACTCTTGCCATATAGCCACTGTCTTCCAGTAGGGCCAGCATAAAGAATAGTGCCATAATCAAAGGCAGAAAACCCATTACCGCTCCCACACCACCAATTATTCCATCAAGAAGCAAGGCAGTTAAAACCGGAGAAGCACTTTCTCCAAGAAAAGAAGCTACATATACATAAAATTTATCTATCTACCCAACAAGAAAATCTGCAAGAAGAGGGCCAAGATAAGTTTGAGATACAGAAAATACTGCGAAGATTACTGCAGCAAAAATTGGGATACCTAAAAATTTATTTGTTACTATTCTGTCTACTGCATCTTATTTTGTTTGCTTATGACTTGCAGTTTCTCTTATTTCTATTTTCTTTACAATTTCATCTACAAAAGCAAAACGATTTTTGTCATCATCAAGACCTGAAGGCAGATTATTCTTTTGAACTTTTTCTGAGGATGATACTGTTTCTAAGATAAGTTTGTCTAGTCCTTTGTCCATAGCGGAAACCGTTTCAACAACAGCTACATTAAGCTTTTCCCCAAGAAGATTTTTATCAATTTTTATTTCTTTTTTTCAAGAAGATCTCCTTTGTTTAATGCAATAACAAGAGGAATTCCCAGCTCCAATAACTGAGTTGTGAAAAACAGGCTCCTGCTAAGATTTGTAGCATCTACTATATTAATAATCACATCTGGATTTTCTTCCCTGACAAAGTCGTAGGTAATACTTTCTTCAGAGGTAAAGGGTGTAAGGGAATACACTCCTGGAAGGTTAACAATTCTTATTTTCTCTTTTCCTGGATTAAGATTCTTTTTCAAATCTCCCTCTTTTTTGGCAATTGTTACTCCTGCCCAGTTTCCTACTTGTTCAATTTTTCCTGTAATTGCGTTAAACAATGTTGTCTTACCACTATTAGGGTTACCTGCCAATGCGAAGCGCATAATCTTCCTCCTTATATTTTATGTTAGTTTTGGCTAACAAATTATTTAAAAAAAGAGCCGGGATTCCTTTTGTTTATAGGTTCTACAATAAATGTTGGGGTGGTAAAAACCATTCTGACATTTTTTGCGAAAAAATACAGAGCATTGGGTAAGTCTATATTAGAGAACACCCACTGTAATCTAAGGAGGAATTTACTTATGCTCTGTAATAACTATTATATTAAAAAATTAATTGGTTTTAAAGGGATAGTTTTAGAACAATTAGAAACTTCTTCTGATTCAATGTCCTTTCCTTTTTCTCTGGAGATTAAAACTCATAATTGCCCCAAATGCCATCAACAAACCAGTAAAGTTCATGATTACAGAATTCAAATGATAAAAGATATTTCCATCTCAAGGAAGAAAACCTACCTTTACTATAAAAAAAGAAGGTACGTTTGTAATCACTGCAATAAAAAATTCTACGAAAAAAATGATTTTCTCCCCCGCTATCAAAGAATGACCAGCAGGCTGATAAAATACATAATTACTCGAATGAAAAATGTTTACTCTGTATCTGATATTGCCAAAGAGAATAATATTTCACCATCAACGGCTCTCAGGCTTTTTAGATTCATAAACTATTCCCTAACAAAATTGCCCGAAGCAATCTCTATTGATGAATTTAAAGGTAATGCCGGGGGCAAAAAGTACCAGTGCATATTAACTGATCCCCAAAACAAGAAGGTACTTGATATTCTTCACGGAAGAGAACAACACATTTTATCGGACTATTTCAGGAAATTCAATGACAGGGATAAAGTAAAATACTTCATTATGGATATGTGGCAACCTTACAAGGATATTGCTGAAACATATTTTAAAAATGCAACTATCATTATCGATAAATTCCATTTCATTAGGCAGGTCACTTAGGCATTTGAAAGAATTAGGAAAGATGAGCAAAAGAAATTTGCCAAGGAAAGGCGAAGATATTTCAAAAGAAGTCGCTCCCTTCTCTTAAAAAGAATGAAGTATTTAACTCCTGAAGAAATTGACCAGGTAAACGTTATGCTTGCTACTTCTGAGAAACTGCAAAAAGCTTATATGTTAAAAGAAAAATTTTATAACTTTGTTGACAGCAGTGATTTAGAAAGTGCAAAAAAGAATTTGAAAGCCTGGTATATGTTTGTTATGTCCTGTGAGCTTGAAGAATTCGATAAATGCTCCAGAACCATTTTCAACTGGCAGAAATATATTCTTAATTCATTTACTTGTACTTATACTAACGGATATACAGAAGGAGTTAACAACAAAATTAAGGTTTTAAAAAGAAATGCTTATGGTGTAAGAAATTTTTGGAGATTCAAAAACAGAATAATGCACGTAATGAACTAAAAACAATTTAAAAAAGTACCGCATTTTTCAATGTGGTACTCATGGAATCTAATCTAATTGGGTTACCCCAACATTTGACAAAGAACCTGTTTATATAAGAATCCCCTGGGCCAATTCTTTGTCTATGCTATATCTGGCATCTTTAACATTTATAATGTAATTATCTGCTAATATGGATATCACAGTAATTCTTTCCCCTTCATAACAACCAAGAGTAAAAAGAAACTTTTCCATTTCCTTATCCTGGGCGTCAATTTTCTTGATTAAATAGGGAATATTAACATCACAATGGGTTAGATTTCTGTTCTCTGATTCATTCACTGATTTTCTGCTCAGTGCTCTGTTTTTAAATAAACTGCTAAATACAGCCATTTCCATTAGGACATCTCCTTTAACAAAAAAGTTCGGCAAAACTAACTTGTGATGTTTACTATATGGCTGATCCTATTTAGTGTCAAGTTTTTCTACGTAAATTTACAAAGAATATCTGTTTAGTTTTTACAGTTTTACAAAAACCATTCCTTTTGTATACAGTATTTAAAGTGCAACTTTTTGGGTAAGTTATTAAAATTATATGCCTGGATGTGAGATTGTGTTATTTAAAACTAATATTAAAGATATACCATACAAAAAGAAAGTGGCAATAACCGGGACTGGATTTGTTGGCTCAACTACAGCTTATGCTCTAATGACGAAAGAGCTGGCAAGGGAAATTGTTCTTGTGAATATTAACAGAAAGGCTTCTCAGGGAGAAATTCTTGATATCGCCCACGGTATTCCATCAATGGGCTCAGGTTCAATTTATGCTGGAGATTATTCAGATTGCAAAGACAGTGATTTGATAATCATTACTGCGGGGAGAAACCGGAGAGAAGGAGAAACACGCCTGGAGCTGGCTGAAAGGAATCTGTCCATAGTTAAAAGTGTCCTGGAAAATCTAGCTCCTCATTACACAAAAGGAATTATTGTTTTGATTACAAATCCTGTGGATATAATTACTCAAAAGGCTATTGAATGGACCGGATTACCTGAGGGGCGTGTTTTCGGCACAAGTTGTCTTTTGGACAGCTCCCACTTTATCCGAGCAATTGCAGATCATCTAAATGTTAACACTGAACTTGTGCATGGTATGATCGTTGGAGAACACGGAGAATCTCAAGTGCCTCTATGGTCTATGGTCACAGTCTCTGGAATTCCAATAGATGAGCATTGTAAAATTAAAGGAATTCCTTTTACTCTAGAAGATAAGCAAAAGATTGCCGACACTGTTAGAACTATGGGAGCAGATATAATTAAAACCAAAGGTAAAACTCATTTTGGAATTGCTACCTGCGTTGCCTCTCTTGCAGATGCAATTATCAACGGAAAAACAACAATTTCTACAGTAAGCACGATTTTAAATGGAGAATATGGTGTAACTGGCATTGCAACCAGCCTGCCATGTATAGTGAATAACAACGGAGTTGAAAAAAAGGCTCACAGAAACCTTTACTGATGAAGAGCTTAAACTTTTCAAAGATTCAGCCGAAAAAATTAATTTTTCATTATCCATATTATTTTCCACCTTTCAATTAATTTACCTCATCCTCTTGATGTATAAATGAGTCTCATTTTCACTCCTGTAAATATATGTTGATTTTTATATTAATCCATTTGCCTTTCATCTCCTTATTGGAAATTTTGCCATAGAGCAATTTGCCTGCATCCATCAATCGAGAAAATACAGCATTATCCTCTCTTGGGACATAGCCTATTTTCACACCTTCTTTATTTCTTATTACAATGGCTTTTTGTCATAATTGTTGTTCGGCTCTCGAAAGAAACTCAATTTATCGTCAATACTCAGATGTAGAACTAGTTCCTCAATTCCTTTAACATGAGTAGTCCCCACAACATGGGTATCGAATAGAAAAATATCCCTTTTAAAAGGCTTTGAAATGGTAAGTTCTCCCTTTTGACCGTGTAGTAGGCCAACAAACCTAGTTCCTTCGGATTTAATTATATTACTCATAAGGCTCACCTCAACATTTCCTTTATTCTTGTTTTATAAAGTTCCAGTGTTTCTTTAAGCTGAGAAATTATATCCTCCAATTCAACTTTTTTCTCTTCTATTTTTCCCTCATCATTGACAAGGGATTTTATTGTATATGGATGCTCACCTTTAATTTCAGTAATTTTATCTTTAATGATACCTAAAAGATTGGTAAGACGCTCTTTTTCCTTTGCCAGAATGGTCATGCCGTTTTCTCTATAATCGGGGAGCGCAGGTTCTGAGACCATTGCACTGATAATTCGCAAGCTGTCAATATCGCCCTTTTCATATGCAGAAACTGCATTATGGAATAAAACAACTTGCGCCTTGGTAATGTCTAGATGAATATCTGGGTGGAGTGGTTTTACCACGGAGCGAAATAGTTTCTTCAGTTCTTTCGAATCCTCTTCTGAAAGGAACTCACTCTTACTGCGTTCCAAAGCAGAATTCATCTTATTTATCTGCTCATCCAGTTGCTCCTTATACTTGGCAAATTCATCATCAAGGGTTTGCTCTATAGCAGAAAGGATAATCTTTTCCTGTCTATTTTTCTTTGATTGAATAAGTTCGATTTTCCTCTTAAGGCGAAGAACTGCAGAATGCAACTCGTAGGCCTTGTATTCCAAATTGCCCAAAGCCAGCATATATGCCATTTCGATATTTTTGCATTCAACAAACAAGAGTCCATCTCGTTCCAAAAGCAACATAGACATCTCTGTGCGAAGCTTCTCAACTTCTGTTTTCAGAGTCACAAACTCCGGGAACAAAATTATTGTACAATTTTCAGATGCGGTTTTTTCAACCAGATCCTTTTTATCCATTAAAAAACAACCCCTTATACTGCAGCACTTTGATGATTCATATATTATAAAAACTGAATATCTTTAAATTCTAAATTTATTTCAAAATTACTTTTCATGAGAAATTACTTCTATGTTTATTATAATTTTATTTTATCATAAATATATGTAACAATAGTGCTACGGGAAATATAATCTCCAAATTGTCAAACACTTAACTTTAATGTTCAAAAATTGTAAAAGCGCATTTACAAAAAGGATACCAATTTCCCGGAAAAGATCTATATAAAATTTGGTTATCGTTTCCCTCTGTTTTTATTTAATTTATGTAGGCCTTATCTTTAAAGGTTTTCAAAGCACCATAAAAACCATCTATCGATAAATTATTTTATCAATAGATGGTTTTTATGGTGGACTAGACTGGAGAAAAGAGAAATCGAACTTTCTTTTATCAATTATTTACTTTTTATATAATATTTCTAATCTTTTTTCAAATATTATTGCTTAAGAGTAGCTCCTTCGATATACTTGTTTTCGAATTAGTGTTCGGGTGTGTTTTTGTGGAAAAACTAAAAGCTGAAGAAGCAGCTTATATTGCTGGAATTATAGATGGAGAAGGAGCAATAACACTTACAAGTCATAAAAAGGTAATTTACCATCTCCAACTATATCTGTTGCATCATCAGATATAGAATTATTGTTATGGTTAAAAGAAAGAATCGGAGAGGGAGCTATCTCAAAAAAAGAAATTATAATACCGAAAAACATAGAGGCTCATGGTCATGCATGCTTAAATAAAATTATGCTCTCTTTATTCTACAAGAAATTGAACCCTACTTAGTAATAAATTCAAAAAAAGCAAGAGCAAGCTTTATACTTAACAATTATAAAAAACTTACACCAAGAAATGGAATATATACTAAAGAAATGCTAGAAAAGAAGTTCTTATTCATAGAAACTTTCTTTAAATTAAAATAATAAGCCACCCTGGATTTCCCAGAGTGGCTTATTATTTTGGTGGAGGTGAGGGGACGTACTATCCCTACATTTCTGGCAGGTACTGACTATATCACCAACTTATTACATATTAAGTTGTCCAGCGTATTATGGAAGCTGTATATTTAAGATAATCAACTTATTACACTTCTTGTTATCCCTTAGCTTTCCATCCTAGTGCACCTGTACGGTGCCTATAAGTCGATACAGTGCTGTTGGCTTTCGCCACATACACCTCGGTATTGCCTTATTCTGCAATTGCTGCAAAACTTAGGTTTCACCGATCAAGCCGGATTTTTCCACTGCCTGTCACCAGGCAGGGCGACTCTATTTATGAATCGAACCCCTGTCCGAAAGACCAGTTCCAAAAGTTTCTACGAGCGTAGCTTGTAATTTAAATTTCCCGCCGCCGGCTCCTACAAGCAGGATTCAGCATTGGTATCTCTGTTAATGTTCCTTCAGATTACAGAGAAGTTATCTGAAGGTAGCCTGCTAAATGTGACCCCTTGTCTTCAACCACAGGCAAGCTGAAGGAAGAGGCTAACTGCAACTAGGCAGCTAAAGCGTAATCGTTTTTAGCGTTTAATTTAGTTTGTACCGTTTAACGAGCAGATACCACCTCGACTCGCTTCTTAAGGTCCCATTGTCCCCCGTCGAAACCATTACACCCCCATGATAGTAAATTACCTTGCTTTCATGGCTTTGTCTATTTCTCTTTTTGCGTCTTTCTCTTTTTGTGTAGCTCTTTTATCGTGAAGCTTTTTACCTTGGGCAAGGGCAATTTCAACCTTCACCCTGCCATTGAAAAAATATAATTTTGTAGGAACCAGGGTTAAACCTTTTTCCTTCACTTTTCCCAGAAGACGCATTATTTCCCTTTTGTGCATCAAAAGCTTTCTTTTCCTTGTTGGATCAACATTAGAAAAACTTCCATGTTCGTAGGGACTGATATGCATATTGTAAAGATAAAGCTCTCCGTCATCAATTTGGGCGTAACTATCTTTAAGATTCGCTCTTCCTGCTCTGAGAGATTTTACCTCAGTACCTACAAGAACAATCCCTGCCTCAAATTTTTCAACTAGAAAATAATCATGTCTGGCTTTTCTGTTATCAACAATTATTTTACTCATATCCATACCCTTCTGCGAAAAAAGTGCCCGAAAACGGGCACATAAAATATTTTCCTTATTCTGATTATAACATCTTTAAGGTTAAAGGTCAATAAAGGTCAATGCGGCATTATCTTAAAATATTATTTTGAATCTTAACTTTTTCTTCTAACTCTTCAAGGCTATCACTTATTAATTCATAAACCAAAAAATCCGGCTTGATACTTTGAATCACTTTTGTAATTTCTGAGTCCTCAAATGGTTCATGTTTATCAATGTTAGAAATATGCTTAAAGGAATTAAAGAAATTATCATTAAAAGACGCTTCTTTATTGAAGGGAATTAAGCCCTTCTGAATTTTTTTTATATAATCCCCTGTTAATGATGAATTTAAATGCACTGTTTTAATAAGGTTTTTAAGGCTTCCTAAGTTTTCCACTTTTTCCAAAAGATAATTTACACTTTCTTTCTCCGAAATTAAATTGGGATTTGTTATCATCATATGACCAATATCCAAAACGAATCCAACCTTGTCATAATTTATTTCTTTTATCAACTTATGTGCAAGAACTTTGTTAAGCATACTAAAACCTGGCCACCAAAGATTTTCCAATAAAATATTAAAATCAATATCCAAGCCTTCAAGTGCTTTGTTCAACAAATCAATAAAAGCCTCAATTACTTCCAAATCAGAGTATGAAAAATCCCAGGTATAACTATGTTCTAGTTGAACGTGACTTACATGAAAAACAACATATTCAGCCTCCATAGCTTTTGCTGATAATAATTCTTCTCTATATCTTTCTGTCAATATTTCTTTATTTGATCCCCCATAATAGGCTTCATAACTTTCCTTATTACCAAATTGTCTTATTAACTCTGTGTTTTTTTCTCTCCAAAAATCAAGCCAAATTGGCCAAAAGGTCATATGTTGACCTTTTATTAATTTTTTCGGAATTTTTTTCGGATTCCACCTCTCAATACTTTGAATAATTTCTAAACCATCAATATTATTCCTTATTAAAAAGTCTTCTATATTCCGATAATCTCCAGCAAATTTCTCCAGATCCCATTTATCAGTTGATAAATTTATTAATTTCTTCATTCTTCTATCCTCTCGAAAGTAATTTTTTTCTTATAGCGATCAAGAACTTTATAAACAGTATTGCCAAATAAAATAATAAATAAAGTGTTCCCTACAGCATGAAGAGTATCAAATGGAAAACTTGCAATATAAGTCGCAATAAAGGTTTTGAGATTAAGAGGATATACAAAACCAATCCAATGCCAAAGATTCATTATCCAACCAAATAAATAACCCCACAAAAAAGCCATAGTAATAAAAGAACTTAATCTAAACTTCTCTATTTTTAATTCAACTACGCCTGTGGAAAATCCGGCAAAACCCCAGGCCATCATTTGCCAGGGCGTCCAAGGACCTTGCCCTAAGAATATATTAGAAACAAGAGCTGCAGTAGCACCAATTATAAAACCAATATGAGGACCAAGAGCACAACCACTAATCATTACAATAAAAGTAGTAGGTTGAACACTCATTATTACCGCAAAGGGAACTCTAGATACTGCTGCTAAAGTAGCCAATGTAGCAATTAATAAAATCTCCTTTGCTGTCTTTTTCTATCTCTCAAACATTATGAAAAATGATCCTAATGAGATGAATAAGATTATTCCACTTATTATTCCCCAATTCAAGAGTACTCCTCCAATTTTAGCATTCTATTGTAATCTTCTTATCTTTACTATCCCAATTTACTTTAGCTCCAAATGTCTCTGAAATATATCTAACTGGTACGATTGTTCTTCCTTCAAATATTTCTGGACTGCTTAAAGAAATACTTTTCTCTTTAGCCTTTATAGTTACGCTGTTACTTTTGCTTTCCCAAACAACTTGGGCATCAAGAGCTTCAGCAATAAATCTTAAAGGAACCATTGTTCTTCCATTAACAAGCATTGGAGGAACTTCCATTTCTTTACTTTGATTCCCAATTAAACCAGTTTTATTATTTATATATAAAATTATTGTTTTATTATTTTTTTGAAATCAATGTTAACAGGAAATGGTTTTCATTTAGAGCCATCAGTGCATAGGAAGTCATTAAAGCCTGAGATGATTCTCTTCCCTCCATCCAAAAAAAGGATCCATCTTTTTTTGTAAATTGATAATATAGTTTAGTAATGAGCTGTTAATTTCTTCTCCTGCTGCAATTAATCCTTGTAAAGCCCAGCTTGTACTGGCTATATTCTCTGGAGCAAAGCCGGAAGCAAAACCGCCATTACTTTGGCTATTATTCTTTAAATAACTTATTGCTTTTCTGACTGGCAAAGAATTTTCCTTATTTTCTCCCAAAGCAATTAATACCGTTAAAGCAACACCTGTACTATCGCTGTCACTTAACCCTCCAACCTGCCAGCTAAAACCACCATCATTATTTTGCTGGGCTAACAACCAATCCTTTGCTTTATCTTTTTTAGGAATATCAACTTCTGCAGAGTATAATGCTAAAATTGACCAGATATGTGCATTGATCATTTCATTTTCTCCTCTATCAAATTGAGAAAATTGACCATTTTCTTTTTGAAATGATAATAACTTGTCTTCCAAAGAAATACCTTTAAATTTTCCTTTATAACCAGTCGCTTTTAAAGCCATTAAGGTTCTTGCATAGTCTGTAGTTTCTTCGACTTTCCTATTTTTCAAAATATAATTCTGATATTTATTAGTATTTTCACCGCTTGCATGAAGAGCTAAAACTATCCATTCTGTTATTCTACTATTACTTTTTTCACCTATTTTCTCACTAAATCCCCTATCAGAACTTTCAAGACTTTTTAAATATGTAACACCTTTCTGAATAGAAGTGCTAGCATTGCTAGTTTGCGAAAATCCTAAAATAGATATAGAAAAAATAAATACTAACAGAAACACCTTTATAATTTTTTTATTTATATTATTCATTGAATCCCCCTATTTCTTCTAAAAATCTTTTTCCTTCTTTTAACGTAACAATTCTATTGTTAATATTCTTAAACAATTTGCTAATCTGAGGGGAATAGAAGTTTGAACCGCTTAATATCTCTTCTTTTTTCCCCTAAGCTATTATCTCTCCTCTGCTCATTAAGGCTATTTTTTCTCCATATTCTGCAGCAAATTCAACATCATGAGTAATCATAACTATTGTTATTCCTTCTTTTTTGTAAGTCAAGAAGTAAATCTCCTAACACTTTTTTCAAGTCATAATCTAATCCTCTTGTGGGCTCATCCAAAATTATTATTTCTGGATTACTTACAAGTATTGAAGCAAGAGTTACACGTTGACGTTCACCAGAGCTTAAACCTCTTGGATTTTCTAAGGTTTTTTCTTCCAACCCCAACTTTAATAATAGTTTTCTTCTAACCTCTTCATTAAGACAATTAAAATTATTTTGTGTAAAGATTAATTCATCCTCTACCGTCTCTTTAAAAAGATAATCATTTGGATTCTGAGATAAATATGCTATCTTTTTAAAAATGTCTTCTTTTTTAAAGTTAACCCCATCTTTACCCCAAAGTTTTACACTTCCTCTTGAAGGGGTCAAAAGACCATTGATATTTTTTATAAAAGTAGTCTTTCCGGCAGAGTTATCCCCCATTACAACCAAGAATTCTCCTTGAAAAATTTTAAGGCTTATATTTCTCAGAGCTTCTTCCCCATTCTCATAAATAAACCAAAGATTGTCCACTTTAATAACAGGAGTTAAATTTTTTCTTTATCCATTTCTATACTATTAACTTCAATATTATTTATTTCTATATTACTCCTAATATTTTTCAAGTACTTTTTCCCTTCTTTAACGGTCAAAGGGATTTTCGAACAACCTATTTCTGAGAAAAGTCTGACTATGGGTGGTACAAAGGGACTGCGCTCACTTCTAACCCAATTATTTACCATGTTCACATTCTTGGTGTTAAGTTTTATTTCTCCTTTTTCAATAAATACAAACCTGTCTGCCAAATGAAAGCATCTCTCTAATCTCTGTTCAATTAAAATAACGGTTATCCCGTTTTCTTTATTAAGTCTTCTTATTATTGTTAATATTTCCTCTCCCGCAACTGGATCCAACTGAGAGGTAGGTTCGTCTAGTATTGATATATCTGGCTGCATTGCTAAAATTGAAGCTAAAGCAATCTTTTGTTTTAAACCACCTGATAAATATGGAACATTTTTACATAGGAAGGGGTTTAAGGCTAAGGCACCAGAAACCTCAAAGATTCTTCTCCGAATAAGATTTTCGTTTAAAGCAACATTCTCTAATCCGAAGGCAATCTCATCTTCAACTTTTGTCATAACAAGCTGTGTTTCAGGATCTTGAAAAACTATACCTACTTTTTTGCACTAAATCCCTTCTGTTAAATTCATAAATATTTTTGTTATTTATAGTTATTTCTCCACTTACTTTTCCGCCATAAAATTCAGGAACTAAACCAGCAATTGCCTTTACAAGTGTAGATTTCCCACTTCCAGAGCCTCCCGCTAATAAAACGAAGTCTCCTTCTTCAATTTCTAAATTAATATTTTTTAAGGCAGTCCCCTGTTGTTCAGGATAAAAATAATTTAAATCTTTAATTTTAAAAAATGAAATCTTTTCTACCCCCAATTTAATAATGCCGGTGTAGCAAAGAGACTGCCCAAAAGCAAGGATATGATAAAATCTTTATTATCAATTTTCTGTAACAGAGGGTAAAAAATATAAGTACCCTCTCCATAAAAATGTATTACTATTCCAAAAATAATTGCAATAATTGTAGTAGTAATAAGCAAAATATCTCTTGGC
This sequence comes from Peptococcia bacterium, assembly GCA_965228015.1. GTDB lineage: Bacteria > Bacillota > Peptococcia > Peptococcales > SKKY01 > SKKY01. The sequence goes on along the minus strand of OZ245787.1, from coordinate 1,562,878 downwards.
CTATAAAAATCTTTTTTTAACTTGCTTCTTTTCCCAGTTCCACATCCCCTTGCCTGCAATGTTTCTGCTAATTGAAAAGATCTCTCTAAACTAGATAAAATTACTGCATTGATTACTGGAATATAGTTTTTTATTTTTGATCTTAAATTACCGTCATATCGAGTTCCCCGACAAAGCTGGACGTCATAAATTCTTTTAAAATCACTCAATAACAATGGGAACAACCGTATTGATAAGGTTAATACCAATGCAGTGTTTTTACCAACTAAACCAAACAATTGTAGGCCCCGGTCTGGATTTAAAACGTAAGTCAATATACAAAAAACACTTATGACAATCATCAATCTAATTCCCATAGTAAAAGAAAAAAAGATTGCTTCATACGTTATTCTAATTTTTCCCAGACCTGGTATCCTAGGCCCCAGAGAAGAACGGTTGAGCCTGCTTGAACAACAACTCCATTTACTAAAGTGATTATTACTATAAAAATTAAACTCATTTTAAAATAGATTAACCATTCCTTTATTATATCTGTAGCCCAGATTACACTTAAAAGAGCAAAAAATATTATAAATAAATATATAGGATGAGAAAAAAATCAATGCAAAAGAACACACTGAAAAAATATATAGTATCAAAGTTAAAGGATGAACTTTGTGAAGAAAAGTGTCTTTATCTATAAAAGTATACATTTCCGCCTCAGTTCTTTAATGGCAAAGATATTACTTCACCATTAATTATTGCAACACTATATTTCCCATTAATTTTTTCGGGATAATTTAAAAAAATATCTTTAGCACTTTCGTAACCTGCCTCATCTATCCCTGTAACTATAATATCAGGAGAATTATCTCCACTATATTGTCCTACCGCAAAAATATATCCCGCATTTTCCTTGTATTCTTCAAGAGGGTTAAATTTATAATCCATGAGCAATAAAGAATCCTCTTCTGAGATAGTGCCAAACAAACCCGCTTTTCTATAGTCTTGATTAATTTCTCTTAGCTCAAGAATTTCACTTAAGGTCTGCCATTTTCCAAATATAATTTTGGGTCCAACTTCTTTATCCTTTTCATCACTTTCCCAGTTAGATATATCTCTAATTAATTTTTCTTCTTTCAAAAGAATTGAATCAGCTTCATTAAAATAAAAATATGTCGGTTTGATAGAGTCTGAATATCCATACTCCGTCAATGACGGCAAGAAACCTATAGCTGCTGTAGTAGTTCCACTTTTAGAGCCCTAGGAATGATAATCCCGCCAAATTACTTCTCCACCTTTTGGAAAATAATCTAAACTCCCAACATCAGCAAAAATTCCATTTACAAAGAAAAGCCAGTCCATCCTCCTGTTACTTTTACTGTCATTAACTGAAACATTCCCAGCTATGCCATTAATAAAAGTTCCTCCGTAAGAAAGATCCAGTTTTAACTCTGATATTGAAAGCAGGTCCATTACGGTCATATTTTTTCTCCACGGCAAATCTTTATCATAAAGAACCTCTTGTCCATAATCTTTACTAATTATTAGTTTTACCGTATCCAAAGATTTTCCATCATTAATATTATCTGCTGAACATCCAGATAATATTAATATGAATAAAATTAGAAGGAAGATTACTGTTTTTTCATGTTTCGCCTCTAAACACCAATAGCAAAGCTTCCCCCGTGAAAACAGGGGTTGCTTTGCTATTGGTGTTTATATTTTCTTATCTTATAATCAGAATAGATTTATCTTCTGCTGACCATTCTACTAATGATCCTAATTTTTCAGAAACACACCTTAATGGTATAAGGGTTCTTAAATTAATAATCATCGCAGGAACATCAAGATCTTGTGATGTTTGTCCAATTATTAGCTCCAATTTTGTTGAATCTAACTCCACCGTAACTTTATGCCCAGCAGATATCCATTCAACTTCAGCACCTAAAGCTTCTCCAACCGCTCTTAAAGGAACCATGGTTCTGTTATCTATAATAACTGGAGCTGTATCAATTGCTTTTTCTAAAGAATTAATATGATACTTTGTATCTTCTATCCACATTAAAATCTTTTTTTGGTTCTCATCTTTAATAACTCCATAGTTACTAAATTTATCTGTATAAAAAGTGAATGTTTTATTCTCCGGATCAAAGATCCCGCCTAATTTTTCAATTACTATTTCACCATTTTCCTCTTTGTATCTAACAGCAGATAATTTATCTATATCTTCTTTGGTTAAAGAAACACTTGAAAGATCAATTGCCACAGGTACTGGAGCTTCAAAAGATGTTATTTTTTCTGATGATTCAGATCCATCTCCAAAAGTTGTTTTTAAAGTAATTTCAAATTGAAAAACACCCAAGCTTATATCAAAAACCGCTGAATTATTCTCTTTTACCTGATCCAGTATTTTTTGGGAATCTGATATTCCCAGTTCTTTAATTCCAAAGTCAATACTTCCATTTCCCTTTGCTATTTCTTCTTTAATTTCTTTTGAAAGAATTTTATTAAGATCAAGATTTAGTTTAGCTTTTTCACTTTCTAGTGATAATTGTTTTTCTTTTTCAAAAAGATCCTTGATTGTTTCTTTAGTAATAGAAACACTATCAACAGCAAGATCTTTTAATGATAAAACAGGTTTATTCCCTTGTTCCATTGTTTGTATTAGGTCTTTTTCTGCTTTTTCTGATTTTTCCTGCTGCTGTTGGAGAGGATTTATTACCCCAACACCTGCAATATTTCCTGGATCAGTACTGTAAAACCATTCAACAAAATCACCATCAGAAAGAGAATAATTTATAGCACTAGCATCAGGGCTGACACCATTTACTTTATACATCCATCCATTTAATCCCTCTGGCCCTTGTTCAGAAATTGTATGAATATAATCTGTTGAATCATATTGGTAGCTTAATCCTGTTTTGTCCAAAGCCCCACCGGGTTTTGACCATGGGTATCACTTTGAGCAAGACTAACCGTTCCGCTATACAAACTTCCATTTTTACCTGTAACTGAAATTGTAACTGATATGCTTTGAGTTATAGGAGTTCACCTTGTCCGGGTGTATTAGCATCGCTTGCCACTGGATACAGCCCCTGGACATACAAGTTTTGAGTAGAATAAGCACCGATCTTCAGCATTGCATCAATAAAAGAGGTATTAGCAGGAATATTTTTATTAGGTCTAAAAGTACTATCTTCATTCTTTGCATCATTTAGAAGATAATCCACACCACTTTTACCACTTGTTTTCCAGTCATCACTCTCAGGGTCGATTCCCAGTAATTTAAGTGTCAAAACAACCTCTGAAGTATCAACTACTTGATCATCCCAGGCAAAGTCAGTACTATTCGGGAAACTTCCATTTGAATTTTGCTGGGTTTTAACCCAAGCAAGACCTTCCTGAATAGCTGTATTAATAGTTGTTGGCTGTTCTCCGGAAGTATAGTCCTTAAAATAATGGAGAGTTCTAATCCCTTGGGCAGTTGAAATAAAATCTGCACCCCAGGCACTGCCCCAATATCCATCTTCTGTTTGATTTTCTAATACAAAAGTTAAAGTATCTCCTGTTGCAAATGTTCCCAAACTACCTGCTCTGCCCAATGCTTCAAGAGCCGGCAAATAAGAAAAAATATTGCTGTCAAATGATCCATCACCATTTTCATTTGCTACTTTTCTAGCTTCCAGAATCGTTAATAACTCATTTGCATTAGCAGATTCTTCTATTTCCTTTGCTGCTAAATGCTCTTGTGCCAATCTTTTAGCACTTAAACCTCCTGGATTTGCTATAGCTGTGCTAATTGAAGACTTAGCCTCATTAATAATATTTGTTTCATTTCTTTCCCAACTGGCTAAATCAATACCAGTTTTCTTTAATACATAAAAATCAAAAGCACTAAAATTACCCCAACCTGAATCATAAGCTTTATCATCTTGGTAAGCATTATAATTATTAATAATTCCCTGACGAGTTAATGAGTATATTTCATTATTTACAGGTTCTATTGAAAATCCAGTTATTATACTTGTAACAAAAAAAATACTAAAATTAATAACGAACCTATTTTTCTTATTTTACTTTTCAACTATACTACCTCCTTTTTTTATTAAAACACCTCTTTTCATTTATTTTATCTATCCTCCATTAAAATTCCTGACCATAACGGGTACACCTCCTCAACAATTTATGTAAATTGTTAAAAAGCAATTAGTCCCCTTTCTTTTAAATCTCTTTTTCAAGGCAGGTCTCCTGGCTCGCGCATCTTCCTCCTCCCCGCCTTCCCAGAAAAAATTTCCAGCGGCAAATTAGGGACTTGCCTTCGCTTACAGTGGTGGGTCCGCGCCGGATTTCAACCGGTCTTCCCTATTCTCCTCAAAAATGAAGCACCTTTATACATTAAATATTAAATTTTCATGAATAAAGTTATCATAAAAATTTTACCTGCCAAACAATGAGTTCGTCAATCCACTAACTCCATATCAATTTGTCTGTTCTCAATATTGGTTCTTACAATTTTAACTTTTACAACATCTCCAATTGTGAACCTTTGTTTTGTTCTTTCACCTATTAAGGCCAGCATTTTCTCATCGAAAATATAGTAATTCTTATTCATGATAGAAATGTGTACTAAGCCTTCAATTAAATTATCCAGCTCCACAAAAATACCAAAGGGAGTTACTCCGCTTACTGTTCCCTCAAAGTCATCTCCAACAAACTGTGACATATATTCAACTTTTTTAAGATCCGTAGTTTCTCTTTCCGCTTCCTCTGCAACCAACTCTCTGATTGAAGATCTTTCAGTGTAATCCGCTAACTTATCTTTAAGTATTTTAATTCTTTTTGATGATAATTTATTCTCGTTTACAACCATTTCCTTTATAACCCTGTGAATTGCAAGGTCTGAATATCTTCTGATTGGTGAGGTAAAATGTGAATAAAATTGTGCGGATAAGCCAAAGTGTCCTAGTGGCTCTGTTGCATATCTGGCGTGCCTCATTGAGCGAAGCATCATAGTACTTACAATCCGCTCTTCTTTTTTACCTTTAACCTACTCAATTACTTCCTGATATGATTTGGGGAACACTTTATTTTGAGCACCTTTTAAATAGTAGCCAAAGATTGCGATAAAGCTTTTCAAATCTGCCAATTTTTCACTATCCGGTTCTTCGTGAACACGATAAATGAAAGGAATTCCCAATGCATGATAGTGAGCCGCTACTGTCTCGTTAGCTGCCAGCATAAGCTCTTCGATTAACGACTCTGCCTGGCCTCTGTCCCGTCTTTTAATTTCAACAGGCTTACCTGTTTCATCTACAATAACTTTACTCTCAGGGAAATCGAAATCGATTGTTCCTCTTTTCATTCTTTTATCAAAAAGAATTTAGCGAAGCTTGTTCATTTCTCTGAAGGTATCTGCAAATTCCTTAAATTCTTCAATTGCTTCAGGATTTTCATCTGTTATAACGCGGTTAACATTTGCATAAGTCATTCTTTTATTTACATTAATAACAGATTCTGCTATTTCATAGTCAACAATTTTACCTTCACTGGTAATTTCCATAATGCAGGACATAGATAAACGATCCTCATTAGCATTCAAACTGCAAATTCCGTTGGATAACTCTCTTGGCAGCATTGGAATAACCCGGTCTACAAGGTAAACACTGGTTCCTCTTTTTACAGCTTCTTTGTCTAACACAGAGTCTTCTTTAACATAGTGGCCAACATCGGCGATATGAACCCCAAGAACGTAATGACCTTTTTCATTTATTTTCAAGGACACTGCATCATCTAAATCCTTGGCATCTTCACCATCAATTGTTACCATTTTTAGGTTTCTTAAATCTTTTCTTCTTTCCAGCTCCTTGGAAGAAATTTTATAGTCTTGTTTTGCAACGTGACTCTTTACTTCCTCGGGAAAATCTTCCGGCAAATCATGCTTTCTGATAATGGAGACAATATCTATTCCTGGTTCCCCTTTTTTCCCAAGAATTTCTATAACAACAGCTTCAGGATTTCTTCTTTTTTCAGGCCATTCCAAAATTTCGGCAACAACCTTCATGCCTTCTCTGGCACCCCGGGCATTTTTCTTTGAAATGAAAAGGTCTGTCCCTAATCTTGTATCATCTGGGATTACAAAACCAAAGCCATTACCCTCTTCATATGTTCCAACAACTTTATTATTTGCCCTTTCCAAAATACGCAAAACTTTTCCTTCGGCTCTTTTTCCAGGAATAATTTGCTTATATAAACGGATTATTACACGGTCATTATTTAAGACGTTATTTAAATCTTCCCCGCTTGCATAAATGTCATCTTCATCAGGGTTATCTGTAATTAAAAACGCAAACCTTTTGGTGCCTTTGGATTCTTCCAACTCGCAGGTTCATATGCTCTGGCAAACCATACTTAGCTTTTCTTGTTAAGATTACATAACCCTTCATTTCCATTTCAATTAAAACAGGTTCCAAATCTCCTGGCTCAATAACTAACTGGTCTGCAAGTTCGTGTAACGAAAGGGGTTGCTTTGCTTCCCTCATTACCTCAAGTATTTCATCTCTTTCTATTTCCTTCAATTTGTACCCTCCTCTATTTGTGGGATATTTCAGGATCTTTCATTTTACCAATTACCATAAACCTGGCAGTTGCCTCAACAGCAATTGTTCCATCTTCAAGTAAGATTTTAGACTCAAGATCAACAATTGTTTTTCTGTATCTTATAATTTTTGATATAACTTTTATTAGATTCCCTACTGGAATTTTTTCCCTGTAGCGAAGTTCCAGTCTGGCAGTCATACCATGTATGCCTAAAGTATTTACAGATCTTGCCATTGTTTCGTCAAGCAAAGTAGAGGCAAGTCCCCCATGGAGGTGACCAGGAAATCCTTCATGATATTCTGATGGAGTAAATGTTCCCTCAATTTCCCCATTTCCTAAATCTTTAAACTTAACCTTCATTCCTATTGGATTATTTTCACCGCATACAAAACACTTATGATCGTAAGAAAACTCCATAACTATATACACACCTTCTTTAAAATTTACACTTTCACTTATTAATTATACACTAAAAAGGTTCTACAATAAATGTTGGGGTGGTAAAAGATCGTGTCAATTAATTATGGGTTTTAAAAGAATAAAAAAACTCCTTGTATGTATTACGTGCTAAATCGCACTCGCTATCCTTTTAAACAATTCTCTTTTCCAAGTTCTCTTACCAGTTAAAACTACTGGCACATTGCCGAATTTCTCATCTGATATTAGGTTCGTAGCTTTTTTATAACACGGCTTTCTAATTTTATGATTCTTGTTTCTATTTTTCTTGCTTCTTTCTTTTACTAAATCATATACATTACCTGAATTAGCCTTAAAAGCCCTCAGACGTGACATTTGATCAACACCTTCTCTGCACCAGCTTAGAGGCCTTGAATTTAATCTTGTAGATAATATATAACTAATATGGCCTTCTGTGCTACAGCCTATATAATCCGGGTCATATTGATTCATTATACCTTCCCAATTATTTAACACATAACTTCTAGCATCTTTTATTGCTTCTATTTTTTGTTTCTGATTCTGTTTCTTCAATTATTGCTTTGAATAAATCTTTTACGAAATCTTTCCTTTTCGTATTTATGTAATACCACATCATTTGGTGTGTGCCTTTCATATGAGCAGTTGCCTTCTTTATATATTTCGACAAATAGTATCTATCTAAAACATAGATACTATCTTTAATCCATTCTTTGCCTTGTTTTATCCAGTTGGCTCCATCTCCTGATAAATATATCTTTTCGATAGTTTCTTCTTCATAGTTGCTATCAATATAATCAGCTACTTCAAGCCATAAATCAGCACTATCTTGGTAGAGACCACTAAAGTATCTGGGATTTATTAATTCATATCTATCTTTACTTACCTTTCACTTACCTTCGTGAACATAAACTAATCTAGGTTCGGCGCATGTTCCTCTTTGAAGTGAAACATGATCTTCATCAGCTTCGATGTACAAAATCTTAGCTTGAGAATCAGTTTTTTCACTGGTGCTGCATGATTAGAAATATCTTTAAGCTTTCTAATAGAATTCATTACTGTTTGACCAGTAAGATATACATTCTTCGATATTTTTTCGCTACTTTTTCTGTATGGTGTCTCTATTGCTTCTTCTATTAACATTGATTCTAGCAATATATCCATTCTGTCATTTGCTTCAATACCAACAGCTTCATCAGATAAGTATTTATATTCACCGGTAATTTTATGAACATAATACGTTCTTTTATAGGTTACTTCACCAAATATCGTCGCCAAACTTTTCTTCGACTTTGTTTCCTTTATTTTCCAGCCTCTTTTTCTTACACAATCTTTTTTAACTAAAATATCTACAGTTTCAAGTGCTTTTTCCGTAATTGCAACCCCAACTTCATCCAGCATTTTTTTGGTTTTTAAAATGAATTCAGATATATTATTTCCCTCAATTAAAGTTGTTTCCATATTTTCTGCTATTTCTTTACCGATTTTAGTTGCAATTTCATGTATAATATTATTCATTAGAGTTTCTCCTTTTTTGCGATTTGGTTTAGCGATTTAATTGTAACATAAGGAGTTGCTCTAATATTTTTTTGTTTTTTTACCCATAATTATTTTACACTAACAAAAATAAAGGTTCTACAATAAATGTTGGGGTGGTAAAAACCATTCTGACATTTTTTGCGAAAAAATACAGAGCATTGGGTAAATCCATATTAGAGAACACCCACTGTAATCTAAGGAGGAATTTACTTATGCTCTATAATAACTATTATATTAAAAAATTAATTGGTTTTAAAGGGATAATTTTAGAACAATTAGAAACTTCTTCTGATTCAACGTCCTTTCCTTTTTCTCTGGAGATTAAAACTCACAATTACCCCAAATGCCATCAACAAACCAGTAAAGTTCATGATTACAGAATTCAAATGATAAAAGATATTTCCATCTCAGGGAAGAAAACCTACCTTTACTACAAAAAAGAAGGTACGTTTGTAATCACTGCAATAAAAAATTCTACAAAAAAATGATTTTCTCCCCCGCTATCAAAGAATGACCAGCAGGCTGATAAAATACATAATTACTCGAATGAAAAATGTTTACTCTGTATCTGATATTGCCAAAGAGAATAATATTTCACCATCAACGGCTCTCAGGCTTTTTAGATTCATAAACTATTCCCTAACAAAATTGCCCGAAGCAATCTCTATTGATGAATTTAAAGGTAATGCCGGGGGGCAAAAAGTACCAGTGCATATTAACTGATCCCTAAAACAAGAAGGTACTTGATATTCTTCACGGAAGAGAACAACACATTTTATCGGACTATTTCAGGAAATTCAATGACAGGAATAAAGTAAAATACTTCATTATGGATATGTGGCAACCTTACAAGGATATTGCTGAAACATATTTTAAAAATGCAACTATCATTATCGATAAATTCCATTTCATTAGGCAGGTCACTTAGGCATTTGAAAGAATTAGGAAAGATGAGCAAAAGAAATTTGCCAAGGAAAGGCGAAGATATTTCAAAAGAAGTCGCTCCCTTCTCTTAAAAAGAATGAAGTATTTAACTCCTGAAGAAATTGACCAGGTAAACGTTATGCTTGTTACTTCTGAGAAACTGCAAAAAGCTTATATGTTAAAAGAAAAATTTTATAACTTTGTTGACAGCAGTGATTTAGAAAGTGCAAAAAAGAATTTGAAAGCCTGGTATATGTTTGTTATGTCCTGTGAGCTTGAAGAATTCGATAAATGCTCCAGAACCATTTTCAACTGGCAGAAATATATTCTTAATTCATTTACTTGTACTTATACTAACGGATATACAGAAGGAGTTAACAACAAAATTAAGGTTTTAAAAAGAAATGCTTATGGTGTAAGAAATTTTTGGAGATTCAAAAACAGAATAATGCACGTAATGAACTAAAAACAATTTAAAAAAGTACCGCATTTTTCAATGCGGTACTCATGGAATCTAATCTAATTGGGTTACCCCAACATTTGACAAAGCACCTATAAAAAAAGCAGTCACAAAATGTGACTGCTTAAGGGGTCTATATTTTACTACGCAGAATGATCAAAAGTACTGCTTTCTGCAAACTCCGCCTGGTCTACGAGGAATTTCGCCAGGGCGATGGAATTGTATTTTGATCCTTCGCCATCGGAACGGGAGGTTAACACGATTGGCTTTCTTCCACCAACAATTACCCCGGCATGTCCCTCAGGAAAGGAGAATGCAAAAGCTTTGTAAAGAATATTACCCATCTCTATATTTGGAACCATCATTATATCTGCATGACCCGCAACAGGGCTATCAATATTTTTTATTTTAGCTGCTTTAGCAAGAATTGCATTATCAAGAGCTAAAGGACCTGCAACTACAGAGTTTTTTATTATACCGTTTTCGTACATTTTCTGAAGTTCATAAGCTTCTACAGTTTCTTTCATTTTTGGATTAACTTTTTCTATTGCTGCTAAAGCTGCAACCTTAGGTTTTCTTACTCCAAGACTTCTGGCAACAGAAACTGCATTATCAATAATTTGTCTTTTCTGATCAAGACTTGGAGTAATATTCATAGAAGCGTCTGTCACAAAAAGCATCTTTTCGTAACTGTCAGGATTAAAAATCGCAACATGGCTTATTAATTTATCTGTTCTCATTTCGAACTCGGGTTTTAAATATGATTTTAGAATTGCAGAAGTGTCAACAAGACCCTTCATTACAAAATCCGTTTCACCTTTTGCTGTCATTTCAACTGCTAAATCACAGGACGCCTGATCATCTTTGCTGTCAATAATAATAAAATCAGATAAATCAATTCCCTCTTCCGCAGCAATACTAAGAATTATTTCTCTATCTCCAATAAAAAAGGGGTCCATTAATCCTTCTTTTCTGGCTCTTACTGCAGATAATATTACCGATGACTGATGTGGGCAGGCTATTGACATTTTTCTCATGCCATTCATTTTCGCTGCCGATATCATTTCTAAAAATTCTTTTTTCATAACCATCCGACCTTCCCTTTTATCTGACCTCAGTATAGTTTCATTTAGGCAAGATGTTAAATATTAAATAACTATGTTATAATAGTTTAAAACTATAGTTAATCCGGAGGGGAATCTATGGATCTTCATCAGTTAGAATATTTTCAAATGGTTAGCAGACTTAATAACATCACCAGAGCGGCAGAAAGGTTTCATGTCGCCCAGCCTTCTGTGACCGTTGCAATGAAAAAACTTGAAGATGAGCTTGGAGTCTTGCTCTTTGATAGAAGTCAGAAGAAGATAACTTTAACCTCAGAGGGAAAAGTATTTCTAAAAAGAGTGGAAACCATTCTTACCAATATTGAAGATGCTGTTATAGAAATGCAGGATTACCAAGAATTAGCAAAGGGTATGATTAAACTTGGAGTACCTCCAATGATAGGAAGTTTCATTTTTCCAGAAATTTTTGCCGGATTTCGAAAAATTTATCCTAAAATTGATTTCACAATTACAGAAGAAGGATCTTTAGCTGTTCGGGAAATGCTTGAACAAGGAGATTTAGATATTGGGGTAATTATGCTTAGAGAAGAATCTAAATTTCTGGACACTGTAATTATTCAGGAAAATCAAATAGTAGCCTGCTTACCTTTAAATCATTCCCTGGCAGATTCTTCTAAAATTTCCTTTGATGATTTAAGACATGAAAAATTTATAATGTTAAAAGAAGATACCTTCCATCGCCGGGCAGTTATTGAAGCCTGCGAAAAAAGCGGATATTACCCTGAAATTGCAATTTCATCAAATCAAACTGAAACAATCAGGGCTTTAGTTGCTAACGGTCTTGGCATCTCCTTCCTTTTAGACAGCATTGCTGAAAGAAAAAAAGATCTTGTAGGAATACCCTTGGAAGATTCCATTAAAATAAACATTGCCCTTGCCTGGAAAAAAGATAAATACCTTTCTGTTGCAACCCAAACATTAATTGAATTTATAAAAAATAACTTTGCAGGGAAAGTAAAAATATAAAGCAAAACCCCGGATAAATTCGGGGTTTTGCTTTATATAAGATTAATATATTACATAAATAATGGAGCAAATACTAGTGATACAATTGTCATTAACTTAATAAGAATATTAATTGACGGACCTGAAGTATCTTTAAATGGGTCACCAACTGTATCCCCTTGAACTGCTGCAGCGTGAGCTTCTGAGCCTTTTCCGCCGAAGTGTCCTTTCTCAATATACTTCTTAGCATTATCCCATGCTCCGCCAGCGTTTGCCATCATGATAGCTAACAAGAAACCTGATACTAAAGCGCCGGCTAACATACCACCAAGAGCTTCTTTGCCAAGGAAAGGAAGCATTCCAACTATAACCGGAACACCAACTGCTAATAAACCTGGAATAATCATTTCTCTTAAAGCTGCCGCTGTACTAATACTTACACAATTAGCATAGTCAGGTTTTGAAGTACCTGCCATTATACCAGCATCTTCTCTGAACTGTCTGCGAACTTCTTCAATCATATCAAAAGCTGCATTTCCAACCGCTTTCATTGTAATTGCTGAGAATAAATATGGAAGTACACCACCAATAAATAATCCCGCTACAACCTTTGGATTCATAATATCTATAGTTGTGATTCCTGCTGCTGTTGTATAAGCATTGAAAAGAGCTAGTGCAGTAAGTGCCGCTGAACCGATAGCGAAACCTTTACCAATAGCTGCTGTTGTGTTACCAGCTGCATCAAGGGAATCTGTAATTTCTCTTACGTGTGGGTCTAACTCTGCCATTTCAGCAATACCTCCTGCATTATCTGCAATTGGACCATAAGCATCAACAGCTACAACCATACCCGTTGCAGAAAGCATACCTACAGCTGCAAGGGCAATACCATATAAACCAGCAAATTTATATGAAACAATAATACCAACAACAATTACTAATACTGGAAGGACTGTGCTCATCATACCTACTGCAAGTCCTTCAATAATGTTTGTTGCTGCACCTGTCTGGGATGATTTTGCGATATCTTTTACTGGCTGATAATCTCCTGAAGTGTAGTACTCAGTAATTTTACCAATTAAGAAACCTGCTAAAAGACCTGCAATTGTAGCAATAAATACGCCCACACCAGTAATATCGCCAGTTTTTGGAAGCATCATAGTAGCAAGGAAATAAGTTGTTACAAGAGTTAACGCCATTGCAATAAACTCACCCATGTTTAGAGCTTTAGAAGCGCTTTCTCCCTCTTTAACTCTTACAAAGAATGTACCAATAATCGAACAAATAATACCCGCAGCTGAAATAAAGAATGGAAGGTATGCTGCCTCAATAGGAAGTCCCAAACCAACTGCAAGTGCAACTGCAGCAATAATTGAACCAATATAAGATTCGAATAAGTCAGCTCCCATACCTGCGACGTCACCAACGTTATCTCCAACGTTATCTGCAATTACTGCAGGGTTTCTTGGATCGTCTTCAGGAATACCTGCTTCAACTTTACCAACTAAGTCAGCTCCAATGTCTGCAGTTTTTGTATAAATACCGCCACCAACACGACTGAACAATGCGATTAAGCTGGCTCCAAGAGCGAAACCATTAATAACTATTGTATCATCAAATAAGAATGTTGCTATTCCTAAACCTGTTAAACCTAAACCAACAACTGTCATACCCATAACAGCTCCACCAGAAAAAGCAACGTCTAAAGCGGCGTTTGAACTAGTTTGAGCAGCATTTGCAGTTCTGGCATTTGCTTTAGTAGCGATTGTCATACCAATAATACCTGCTAAAGAAGAACAAAGAGCGCCAATTACGAATGCAATTGCTGTTTCAGGCTTAAGACCTGAAGTAAGGGTTCCTGCCAAAAAAATAAGTGCTGCCAAACCTGCAACAAAAAATACTAAAGTTTTGTATTGTCTTGTAAGATAAGCTTTAGCACCTTCTGAAATCGCTTCAGCAATTTCAATCATTCTTGCATTACCTGGCTCAACTCTTAAAACTTTCTGACTCAGGTAAAAAGCAAATGCCAAAGCCAGAATCCCTGCAAGGGGAACATAAATCGAAAAATACATTAGTTGTACATCCTCCTTGTATAATTAAATTTTTATATTTTATTTTTAATTAAAAATAACTACTAAAATATTGATGCTAAAAGAGTTGCCACCATAAATGCAACTGCAAAAATAGTTGATAATTTACTAAAGAATGCATCCATCCCTTTTTTCTTGCCGAAAATTGTTTCTGCACCTCCTGAAATAGCTCCAGACATTCCTGCGCTTTTTCCAGATTGTAAAAGTACAGTAGCGATTAATCCAACTGAAGCAATTACCTGTAGTATAGTAAATACTACATCCATTTATTCCACCCCTTTTCACTGTATATACAAGTTATAAAAGAGCTTAAAAATTTTTGTAATTTTTAAGCTCTTATTTCTAAACTGTATTATAAGTGAATTTATTTACTCACCATACAAGATTATATAAATTTTTCTGACCTTTGTAAATAGCTGATTCATCAAGTTCTTCTTCTATTCTCATTAATTGATTATATTTTGCAACTCTATCTGTTCTGCAAGGTGCTCCTGTTTTAATTTGACCCGCATTAACTGCAACTGCAAGATCTGCAATGAAAGTATCTTCAGTTTCTCCAGAACGGTGTGAAATAACTGCAGTAAATCCAGCTCTCTTTGCCATTTCAATTGCATTAAGAGTTTCAGTTATAGTTCCAATTTGGTTCACTTTAATCAAAATACTATTGGCTACTCCACTTTCAATTCCTTTTTCTAATCTTGTGGTGTTTGTAACAAAAAGATCATCTCCAACAAGCTGGATTTTATTCCCAAGTTTTTCTGTTAAATACTTCCAACCTTCCCAATCTTCTTCATCCAATCCATCTTCAATAGAAATAATAGGGTACTTATCTACAAGGTTAGCATAATATTCTACAAGTTCCTTGTAATTTCTTTTTATTCCTTCTCCTTTGAAGTCATAAACTCCATCACTATACATTTCAGTGGCAGCAACATCAAGAGCCAGATAAATTTCTTCACCAGCTTTGTAGCCTGCTTTTTCGATTGCTTCTATAATTACTTCTAATGCTTCCTCATTTGATTTTAAGTTTGGAGCAAAGCCCCCTTCATCTCCAATAGAAGTTGAAAGCCCTTTTCCTTTAAGAACCTTTTTCAAATTGTGATAAATTTCAACACAGACTCTTACTCCCTCAGAAAATGTTTCTATACCAAGAGGCATTACCATAAACTCCTGGATATCAACATTATTATCTGCATGTTCTCCCCCGTTAAGTATGTTCATCATTGGAGCAGGAAGAGCATTTGCATTAACTCCCCCTAAATACTTATATAAGGGCTGTTCTAAATATGCTGCAGCTGCTCTTGCTACAGCCATTGAAACTCCAAGTATAGCGTTGGCTCCAAGATTATTTTTATTTTCAGTTCCATCTAATTCTAAAAGTAAAGCATCAATTCCAGTTTGATCAAGAACATCTGCCCCAATAAGTTCGGGAGCT
The DNA here is from genome assembly GCA_965228015.1 of Peptococcia bacterium. Lineage (GTDB taxonomy): Bacteria > Bacillota > Peptococcia > Peptococcales > SKKY01 > SKKY01. Next base: position 1,547,347 of record OZ245787.1, on the reverse strand, counting down.
ATAATTGCATTTACATTATCAACAGCGTTAAGAACTCCCTTTCCCATGTAACGGCTTGCATCTTCATCTCTAAGTTCACAGGCCTCAAAAGCCCCCGTTGATGCACCCGATGGAACCTGAGCTCTGGCCATTGTTCCGTCTTCCAGAACCACCTCGACTTCTACAGTTGGGTTTCCTCTGGAGTCAAGAATCTCTCTGGCATAAACATCATCAATATAACTCATCATTTTCTCTCCTTCATTATTTAATAATGCTTTTTCCTGTCATTTCTTTAGGCTGTTCTAAGCCCATAATTTTTAATATCGTAGGTGATATATCTCCTAATATTCCATCTTTTCTAAGCTCACATTCATCATACCCGGCAACAATAAAGGGCACAGGGAAGGTTGTGTGGGCTGTTAGTGGTTTATTGTTTTCCATATCAAGCATTAACTCTGCATTACCATGATCTGCTGTAACTAATAATACCATGTCTTTATCCCTGGTTGCTTCATAAACTTTTCCAAGACAGTAATCCACAGTTTCAATTGCCTTTACTGCTGCATCTATATATCCCGTGTGGCCTACCATATCTGCATTGGCGAAATTTACCAGAATAAAGTCAAATTTTTCCTTGTTTATCTCTTCCACCAATGCTTTGCAAACTTCTGGCGCACTCATCTCTGGTTGCAAATCATAGGTTGCAACTTTTGGTGATGGAATAAGTATTCTTTCTTCCCCAGGGTTGGCTTTCTCAACTCCCCCGTTAAAAAAGAAAGTAACATGAGCATATTTTTCTGTCTCAGCAATTCTTAATTGTTTTTTATTATTTGTTCCTAAATACTCTCCCAGTGTATTTTTCATATCTATTGGCTTAAAGGCCACTGGTACATTAAGAGTCACATCATATTCAGTCAGGCAAAGATATTTCAAATCCAGCCTTTCGATTTTACATTCATTGAAATCTGCATCCGTAAGGGCTCTGGTTAACTGGCGGACTCTGTCTGAACGGAAATTAAAACAGAAAACCCCATCTCCCTTACTTAAAAGTGTATAAGGATGTTCCTCTGTTGAAATAACTGAGGGTTTAACGAACTCATCATCTTCCCCCCGCTGGTAGGCAGCCTCAAGGGCTTCAAGGGAATTACTGTAATGATATCCTTCTCCTTTTGTCAAAGAATCATACGCCAGCTGAATTCTTTCCCATCGCTTGTCTCTGTCCATTGAGTAACATCTGCCCATTATCGAGGCTACTGGAGGATATCCTAATTCCTTAAGTTTTTCCTCGAGAATCTTTAAATACACTTCAGCGGATCGGGGAGGAACGTCTCGCCCGTCAAGGAAAGCATGAACTGCAACATCTTTAACACCATATTTTCTGGCAAACTCAAGCAAGCCATTTAATTGATGCTGATGACTATGTACCCCTCCGTCAGATACCAATCCAATAAAGTGTAGTCTTTTATTATTACTTTTCACATATTCAAAAAGCTTAAGGATTTCCTGATTATTTTCAATTTCTCCGCTTTCAATGCTCTTATTGATCCTCACAAGCTCCTGGTAAACAATTCGGCCGGCACCTATATTAAGATGCCCCACTTCAGAATTACCCATCTGCCCCTGAGGAAGACCAACATCTTCTCCGGAAGCAGATAACATAGTATGAGGATACTTTTGCCACAGCTTATCAAAGTTTTCTTTTTTTGCTGCAGCTACAGCATTTCCTTTTTTTTCTTCCCGGCAGCCAAATCCGTCAAGGATGGCTAAGACTACTTTTTTCATTTACTGCTCCTTATAATTGATTAAAGCTAAAAAGTCTTCAGGCTTTAAGCTTGCCCCTCCAACCAGTGCACCATCAATATTTGGTATCTCCATAATCTCTTTTATGTTTTCTGGCTTAACACTTCCACCATACTGAATTCTGATTTTTTCTGAAGTTTTACTGCTATACTTTTTCTCAAACCATTGTCTGATAAAAGCAATTGTTTCTTCAGCCATTTCCTTCGTTGCTGTTTTTCCCGTTCCAATAGCCCAAACAGGCTCATAAGCAACTATTATTTTTTCTGCTTCCTGAGAAGAAATATTTACAAAGGCACTTTCAAGCTGTCTTTGTAATACCTCTTTTGTCTTTTCTGCTTCTCTTTCTTCTAAAGTTTCACCAAGACAAAATATTGGGGTAACTTTTTCTGATATTGCTTTTTCCAGCTTCTCTTTGATCAAATTATCATCTTCCTTAAAAATACTTCTTCTTTCAGAATGTCCGATAATAACATAGTCAATATCATATTCTTTAAGCATTTTCAAAGAAACTTCACCAGTGAATGCACCTTTATCCTGGGGATAAAAGTTTTGAGTACCAATCTTTATTCCACGGCCCTTAAATTCTTCTGTAGCTGGCAGTGCTGTAAAGGGAACGCAAAATCCTGCTTCAAGGCCATTTTCTTTAAATTCTTTTAAAAAGTCATTAAAAAAGTTTTTTGTATCATTTTTATTCATATGCATTTTCCAGTTTCCAATAATTATCGGCCTTCTGGACTTATCGTACTCTTTATCGTTTAAAGCTTCAATACCAGAAAGGACTTTCCCCTCAAGGAATTCTAATGAGGCTCCTCCTCCTGTGGACCAATGGGTTATTTTGTAAGATAATCCAACCTTTTTCAAAGCTGCCATAGAGTCTCCGCCGCCAACAATGGAAAATGCTTCAGAATTTGCTACTGCTTTTGCCACTCCTTCAGTCCCGTGGCTGAATTCATCAATTTCAAAAACACCCATTGGTCCATTCCATACCACTGTTTTTGCATTTTTTAATTGTTTTTCATACAATTTTACTGTTTCAGGTCCTATATCCAAAATCATTTTGTCATCTTTAACCTGAGAAACCAGACAGGCTTCAATCCCTTCTTTGTCTTCAAGACCAAAGGCTGTAACACAATCCACAGGTAAAAGTATATTAACATTTAATTTCTTTGCTTCTGTCAGGATTTCTCTGGCAAGATCTACTTTTTCTTCCTCTACTAAGGATTTACCTATCATATTACCTTCTGCCAGGAGAAAAGTATTTGCCATTCCTCCCCCGATTAAAATAGCATCTACCGTATCAAGAAGATTTTCAATTATTCCAATTTTATCCGTAACTTTTGCTCCGCCAACAATTACCACAAAAGGTTTTTCCGGCTTTTCAAGAACTTTCCCAAGGTGGGCAAGCTCTTTTTCCATTAGCAAACCAGCTACACTAGGAATAAATTTAGTAATACCTTCTGTAGAAGCATGGGCTCTGTGAGCAGTACCAAAAGCATCATTTACGAAAAGATCTGCAAGGGAAGCCAGCTCTTCTGCGAAGCCTGGATCATTATCTGTCTCTCTTTTATCCATACGAATATTTTCAAGAAGAATAATCTCCCCGTTCTTTATATTGGAAATGACCTTTTTTACATAATCATCCAAAACTACATCCATTTTTTTAACGTCTTTTCCCAGTAATTCAGACAATCTTTTAGCCACAGGATCCAATCGCAATTCGTCCACATATTTACCCTTTGGTCTGCCCATGTGGGAAGCTATAATTATTTTTGCACCATTATCTAACAAATAATTAATTGTAGGAAGTGAAGTAATAATCCTTGAATCATCAGTTATATGCCCTTCTTTATCCAATGGAACATTAAAATCTACTCTTACAAATACTTTTTTACCTTTCAACTCAACATCTCTGATAGTTTTTTTTCTCATTTTTCAATACCTGCCTCTGAAAGATTTATAATTTTTCTCCAACAAATACTGCAAGATCAATAAATCTTGAAGAATAGCCCCACTCATTGTCATACCAGGAAATTACCTTTACCATATTATCTCCTATTGTCATAGTTGAAAGAGCATCAACAATTGAGGAATTTGGATTTCCATTATAATCGATAGAAACTAAAGGAAGTTCGCTGTATCCAAGAATACCTTTAAGTTCTTTTTCGGAAGCATCTTTTAAGGCTTGGTTAACCTCTTCAGTGGTTACATTTTTTTCAAGTTCGCAAACTAAGTCAACAACAGATACATTAGGAGTTGGAACTCTCATGGCAAATCCATTAAGTTTTCCTTTAAGCTCTGGAAGAACCAGAGATACTGCTTTTGCTGCCCCTGTTGTAGTCGGAATAATTGACTCTGCCGCCGCTCTTGCTCTTCTAAGATCTTTGTGAGGAAGGTCTAAAATCCTTTGGTCATTAGTATATGAGTGAACCGTTGTCATTAAACCTTTTTTAATTCCAAAATTTTCCAATAAAACTTTAGCTACAGGAGCAAGACAATTTGTTGTACATGAAGCATTGGAAATAATATTGTGTTCTTCTGTCTGATATTTTTCTTCATTAACCCCAAGTACAATTGTAATATCTTCATTTTTTGCAGGAGCACTAATAAGAACTTTTTTAGCTCCAGCTTTAATATGTTTCTCTGCTCCTTCTCTTGCAGTAAATATACCGGTACATTCTAAAACAATGTCTACTCCTAAATCTTTCCAGGGAAGATTTTCTGGGTCTTTTTCTGCAAAAACCTTAATTTCTTTTCCATCAATAAAAATTGATCCGTCTTTTTCTTCTACTGTACCTTTGTATGTACCATGCACTGAGTCATATTTTAAAAGATGAGCCAAAGTTTTTGCATCAGTCAAATCATTAACTGCAACAATCTCTATACCTTTTTCCATTGCATATCTCATGCTGTTTCTTCCAATTCTTCCAAATCCGTTAATACCAACTTTAAAATTCATTTTAATTCCTCCTGATTTAATTTAAAATTTTTTCAGCTGCACCTTCATCGGTTATCAGAATATCTGTAAAACCTTTTTTGGCAACTGCTTTAATAGCCTCACTTTTTCCTTGTCCTCCTGCAATTAATACAACCTTTTTGTTTTTTTCCAGGTCTTCAATCTTTATACCTATACTGCTTTTAGAATAAACAATTTCCCCTTTATTGTTATAAAAATACCCCAAAGCTTCTCCAACGGCATTTTTTCCCTTTAAAAGGTTAAGTTCTTTTTCTTCAATCTGACCTCTTCGAACTATTTCATTAATATTACTTACACTTAAAAAAATAGCTTCGCTTTCCCGGATTAAAGAAATAACCTGAGCAACCTGTTGGTTATGAAGAAGTTCTGCGGCAATTTTTTCACTTATTGCATCGGGTATATGAAGCAACTTATATTTTGCCCCTAGCTTCCCTGCTATCTTTGCTGCTATTGTATTAGCTTGCAATTCCATTTCTTCTCCCAGTCCCCCTCGGGCAGGAAGAATCAGCAGTTCAGGTTTCTGAAAAGGAACCAGCTGGGCAGCAACCTCTGCCAAAGTTGTTCCTCCTGCAACAGAAATACTTTTAAAGCTGCTTTTCATCTCACCAAAAATATTAGCCCCGGCTTTACCTAATTCTCTCCAGGCAACCTTACTCTCTCCAGAGTCACCAGGAATAATAATTACTTTTGGAATCTTTAAAAGCTCCTGAAGTCTCTTTTCCATACTTTCAAAATTGAAAATATCCTGAAAGCTGTTTTCAATCAATTCAAGAATTTCTTTTCCCAAAGAAGTAATTCTGATTCCTTGAGGAGAAACTGAGATCAGATTCTCTGTAACCAAAGTTTCTATTTCATTACGAATAACTCTCTCGCCAAAGGAAGTTTCTTTCGCCAGTGTTCTTCTTCCAGGAGATTCTAAATCAAAAATTGTTTTTAAAATCAGCCTTCTTCTCTTTATTATTTCTTTTGCTTCTGGTAAAATTTTAATTAGATCTTTTGATTTTAATTCCATAGCATCAACCTAACATTCCTGTACCTGGTGGTACATTTTTTATCCCATTTGTAAGGATAAACTATTTACATATTTTGTCAACAAAAAAGACCCTGGTTTAGTATTAAATACTAGCCGGGTCCTTTTACGATCATCAATATTTTTTAAATTCTGCAAAAATTAATCTTGTGAAATTGCTCCTACTGGACAGATTGCTTCACATGCACCACAGTCGATGCAAGCATCTGGATCGATTACGTAAACTGTATCTCCTTCAGAAATAGCATCCGCAGGACACTCTCCTTGACATACACCACACTTAATACAATTATTATCAATTTTGTAAGCCATCAATTTCACCTCCTCCATTTGCACTATTTATATTACTTTTTTCTAAAACTTTTAGCAATAGTTTCAATCCTTCTCATTCTATGATTAATCCCGGATTTCCCTAAAGGTGGATTTAACATTTCTCCAAGTTCCTTTAAACTGATATCAGGATTTTCAATTCTGAGTAAGGCAATATCCCGCAAATTATCTGGCAACTTATCTAAACCAATATGCTGATCAATTATCTCAATATTTTTTAATTGTCTGAAAGATGCATCAATAGATTTATTTAAATTTGCAGTTTCACAATTTACCAGCCTGTTTACCTGATTACGCATTCCTTTTTGAATTCTTGTGTTTTCATATGAAAAGAGGGCATTATGAGCTTCAATTATATTTAAAAAGGTTACAATCTGCTCACTTTCTTTGATATAAACAATATAATTATTCTTTCTCAATATTATTTTCCCACTTAATTCAAAACTTTCCAGTAACTTTACAAGAATTTCTGCAATATCTTCACTTTCGAAAATAATTTCTAAATGATATCCAAATTCCGGGTCAGTAATTGATCCGGAGCCAAGAAATAAACCCCTGATAAATACTCTTTTACAACAAGTTGATTCAAGAATTTCTTTGCTTACTCCAGAATTAAGAAAAAAACCATCATCACTTATTCCCAGGTCCACCAAGATTCTCTTAACACTATCTTCATCACTAATTTTAATTCTATAGGTATTATTTTTTTTAAGACGATTTTTTCTTAAAACACTTATTTCAGTTTCAATTCCATAAGCACTTTTTGATAATGTTAAAAACTTTCTGGCAACGGCTGCATTTTCTGTTCTTAACTCCAGAGCCATTTTCATATTTGAAGCAATTGTAATTGCCCCACCTACTCTTATCAAACCTGATAGCTCTGCCTTTTTACAACAATTGTTTTCAGGAATTACTCTGGATATCTCATTTTTAACAGCTGTGGAAAACGACATTTACCTCACCATTACTTTCTTTCAATATCTCTGTGTCTTTTTTCTGCCTGATATCCCATTTCACCTATTTTTTCCGCAAGGTAATTGGTTAATGTAACTGACCTGTGTTTTCCACCAGTACAACCAATACCCACAGTCAGATTAGACTTTCCTTCTTTTTCATACATTGGAAGCAGAAAGGCTAAAAGATCTGTGTATTTTTCTAAAAATATAATGGTTGCCTTCTGCTTAAAAACAAAATCCTGAACTTCTTTATCATTACCTGTTTTTTCTTTTAATTCAAGTGTATAGAAAGGATTGGGCAAAAATCTTACATCTATAAGCAAATCTACATCGATGGGGACTCCATACTTATATCCAAAAGACATAAATGAAACTCTGAATTTTATTCCTTTGCTCTTACCCCAAAGTTCTTTTATTCTCTCCCTTAACTTTGTCGCAGACAAAAAACTTGTGTCAATGATTAAGTCGGCTCTGCCTCTGACATCTTCAAGTATACGTCGTTCTTCTTTTACCCCTTCAAAAACCCCCCCGCAAATATCTATCATAGGGTGCCTTCTGCGGGTTTCTTTAAATCGGTCCACGATTATATTGTCAGATGTTTCAAGGAAAAGAATATATGAATTAATATTTCTTTCCCTTAGACCATCAAGATAAACAAAAATATCTTTAAGATGTTTTCCAGAACGGATGTCAATTACCATAGCAATTTTCCTGTCTGGCTCTTCTGTTTTTTCAATTAGCTCAAAGAATTTATAAAAAAGGGCAGGGGGAAGATTGTCGACACAAAAATAATTCATATCCTCAAGAATTTGAATTACTGTGGATTTTCCGGCTCCAGACATTCCAGTTACAATGAGAAGTTCCATTTTCTTCACCTTTCTAAATTAAAATACAAACTTATTTATTGCCTTTGCTACTCCGTGATTATCATTTGTATCTGTAATATAATCTGCAACTTCTTTTGCTTCTTCAGCTGCATTTTCCATTGCAACTCCTGCACCTGCATATTCAAGCATATCCAAGTCGTTCATTCCATCACCAATTGCCAGAATCTCTTCCCTTTTAATCCCCAGACTTTCAGCAAGAGCTTTTAAAGCAATACTTTTTTTAGCATTTTCATTACCAAATTCAAGAAAATAATCTTTAGATTTAGTTATTGTAAGCTTGTTACCATAAATAACTGATGCTTCTTTTTTAATTATATCTAAAGTTGAAGGTTCCCCTGCAAGTAATATTTTTGTAGGATTTGTTACTAGTCCTTGTGGAAAGTTGGTAATTTTATGTTCTACCTTTGAAAGGCTTACATAATTATTCCCAAAATCATTCATTTCTTCAACATAAAGATGATCATTCATATATACGTTTAACTGCAACTTATAATTTCTAAGAAATTCTATTACATCTGCAGCAATATTTTTTTCAATTACATGATGTTTTATTTCCTTTTCATCAACAGTTTTTATCAGGGCTCCCTGATAAGTTATTAAAGGAAGATCAAGGTCAACTTCCTTGGCAAAATTAACTGCAGCACGAAACATTCTTCCTGTAGCAAATGTGAAATAGACTCCTCTTTTTTTACATTCCATAATTGCTTTTTTGTTTTCATCGGATATTTTTATGTCATTGTTCAACAATGTATCATCCAGATCCACTGCAACCAATTTAATCATTTCTTCCCTCTTTTCTTTTAATTCTCATTTGCAGGTCTTCATGTGTCTTAAGATAATTATACACTTTTTCAGAAACATTTTTAGGGATTTCGCTAATTTCAAACAGCTCATTTAAATCTGCTTTTACAATATCATAAAGGCTTCCAAATTTTTTAAGAAGGAGTTTTTTCCTTTTCTCCCCTACTCCTGGAATGTCATCCAAAATAGATTCCAGATTTCTTTTTGTACGAAGGCTTCTGTGGAATGTAATAGCAAATCTGTGAGCCTCATCTCTTACTCTCTGAACCAGATAAAGGCCCTGACTTCTTCTTTCCAGGAAAACTGGTTGTGACTGCCCTGGTAAGAAAATTAGTTCTTCTTTTTTTGCCAGAGAAACCATTGAAATTTTATTCTGCATTCCCTTTTCTTCCAAAGCTTTCAATGCGCTACTCAGCTGACCTTTTCCTCCGTCAATAATTACTAAATCAGGGAAGGGCAGAAATTTTTCATTTCCCTTTAATCCTTCATCTAAACGCCTCCCAAGAACTTCATTCATAGCTCTGAAGTCATCAGGACCAGAAAATGACTTTATTTTAAATTTCCGATATTCTCTTTTATCCGGAGATCCATTAGTAAATACAACCATTGAAGCAACATTTTCCGATCCTTGAATGTTAGAAATGTCATAACATTCAATTCTTTCCGGAATCTTTTGTAAGCCAAGTTTATCTTTTAGTTCTTTTAAAGCTTCTTTTTCTGCCTCTTCTTTTTTTATTACTATATTTTCCATATAATTTTTAGCATTTTCTGTTACAAGATTCATCATCTCTTTATTCTTACCCCTTTGGGGAACAATAAGTTTAACCCTGAAACTTACCTCTTCTGCTAAAATTCCTTCAATTAATTCTCTGTCCTCAATATTAAATTGAATAATTATTTCTCTTGGAAGTTTTGGTTTATTTATATAGTAGGTTTTTAAAAAGTCCTCCAGTATTTTTTCCTGGGTTTCCTCAATTGCTGAAGTAATCTGGAAGGTATCCCTGCCCACAATTCTTCCATTCCTGATAAAGAAAACCTGAAAAACAACTTCCTTCCCTCTAAGATAAAGTCCTATAACATCCTGGTCCTCTTCTTTTCCGGATACAATTTTTTGCTTTTCCATAATTTGTCTTACTGCTGAAAGTTTATCTCTTATTCTTGCCGCCTTTTCAAATTCAAGATTTTCTGCTGCCTTTTCCATTTCTTTAACCAGGTTTTTTTCAACTTCATTTTTTTGTCCTTTTAAAAAACTTTCAATATCTCTAATTATTTCAATATATTCTTCCTGAGAAATTTTTCCGGCACAAGGAGCGTAACATTTTTTTATATAATAATTAAGGCATGGTTTTTTATTATTAAACATAGCATTATTACAGCTTCGGAAAAGAAAAAGTCTTTTTAACAACTCGACCGTTTCTTTTAAAGCTCCGGCACTGGTATATGGACCAAAATACTGACTTCCATCTTTAATAATATTTCTTGTTGCCATGACTCTTGGGAATTCTTCTCTGGTTATTTTAATAAAGGGATAGGTTTTATCATCTTTTAGATCAATATTATATTTAGGCTTATGTTTTTTTATAAGATTATTTTCCAGAATTAAAGCTTCTGCTTCAGTATCTGTAAGAATATATTCTAAATCATCTATTTTCTTTACTAATATTCTGGTTTTTGCTGAATCATGTTTGTTATTCCTGAAATAACTGCTTACTCTGGATTTAAGAGATTTTGCTTTCCCAACATATATGATTTTCCCTTTTTCGTCTTTCATAAGGTAAACTCCCGGTTTTTCCGGGAGTGATTTTAGCTTATCTTCAAGGACAGACATTAGTTCGCCTCAATATTTTCTTTAAAAACTCTCCTGTGTGAGACAACTGATTTTCTGCAATTTCTTCCGGTGTTCCCTGGGCAATAATTCTTCCGCCCTTGTTTCCACCTTCAGGTCCAAGATCAATAATGTAATCTGCAGATTTTATAACATCAAGATTGTGTTCAATTATTACAGTTGTATCATTGTTAGCTTTTATTTTTTCTATTACTTCCAGGAACTTATAAATATCCGCTGTATGCAATCCTGTTGTTGGCTCATCCAAAATATAAAGAGTTTTTCCACCACTTTTACGGTGAAGTTCTGAAGCAAGTTTAACTCTTTGAGCTTCTCCTCCTGAAAGGGTTGTTGCAGACTGGCCGAGCTTCACATAGCCCAAGCCTACATCTTCAAGAGTTTTAAGTTTCCTGTATATTTTTGGGATATTTTCGAAGAATACTACAGCTTCCTCTGCTGTCATATCCAGTACTTCTGCAATATTCTTTCCTTTGTATTTTACTTCCAGGGTTTCCCGGTTATATCTTGAACCCTTGCACACCTCACAGGGAATGTACACATCGGGGAGAAAGTGCATTTCTATTTTCAGTATTCCATCTCCGTTGCAGGCTTCACATCTTCCCCCCGCAACGTTAAAACTGAATCTACCGGGTTTATATGCTCTCATTTTTGATTCAGGAAGCATGGCAAAAACCTGTCTTATGTCATCAAATACAGAAATATATGTTGCAGGATTAGAACGGGGAGTCCTTCCTATTGGGGATTGATCTATTTCAATTACTTTATCAATATTTTCCATGCCTTTTAATTCTTTAAACTTCCCGGGCTTCATTTTTGCCTGAGGATAAACAGCTCTTGCAGCTCCTTTATAAAGAACCTCATTAACTAAAGTACTTTTCCCGGATCCGGAAACTCCGGTAATACAGGTGAATAAGCCAATTGGAATTTTTGCATTTATTTTTTGTAAGTTATTTTCTTCCGCACCAACTATTTCAATATAATTACTCCCGGGCTTTTTTCTTTTTTCAGGAATTTCTATTTTTTTCCTTCCAGATAAATATTGCCCTGTTATTGAGTTTTCTGAATGAATTATTTCCTCAGGAGTTCCGGCGGCAATAACCTCTCCACCACGAGCTCCTGCATATGGCCCAATATCTACAATATAGTCAGCTTCTCTTATTGTATCTTCATCATGCTCAACCACAATTAAAGTATTCCCAAGATCTCTTAATTCCTTAAGAGCTCTTATTAACTTTTCATTATCTCTTTGATGAAGTCCAATTGATGGTTCGTCCAGAATATACAAAACCCCAACAAGACCTGAGCCTATTTGAGTAGCCAGCCTGATTCTTTGAGCTTCCCCTCCGGATAAAGTTCCTGAATTTCTGGCAAGAGTTAAGTAATCAAGTCCAACATTCAGCAAGAAACTTAATCTGGCTTTAATTTCATTAATAATTTGGTTGGCAATAAGAAGGTCTCTGTCACCGAACTGCAGATTAACAAAAAACCGGAAAGCTTCTTCAATTGTCATAATGGTTACTTCATAAATATTTTTCTCACCGATTTTTATAGCCAAAGCTTCTTCTTTAAGCCTTGCTCCATGGCAGCCTGAGCAGGGATGGTTTTCCATATATTTTTCTATTTCTGTTCTCATAAAGTCGGAATTTGTTTCAAGGTGACGTCTTTCAAGATTAGGGATTACTCCTTCGAAAACACTTTTGTATTTCCTTACATCCCCTTCTCCGTTAACATATTCAAATCGAATTATTTCTTTCCCGGAACCATAAAGAATGATTTTCTTCTCTTTATCGCTTAAATCTTCAAAGGGAATATCCACAGAAAAACCGTATTTTTCTGCAATAGTCATTATTGTCTGCATATATATTCCATTAAATTTTGTATTCCAAGGTGCTATTGCCCCCTGACGAATGCTTTTTTTAGGGTCTGGGACAACTAATTCAGGAGATATTTCCATCTTTGTTCCAAGACCCCCGCAAACAGAACAGGCTCCATAGGGATTATTAAAAGAAAACATTCTGGGATTTATTTCCGGAAAATTTATTCCACAATCTGGACAGCCAAAGTTTTTACTAAAAACATACTCTTTATTCTCATTAAGATTATCAACCTTTAAAATTCCATCACTCAAACTAAAAACTGTTTCCAAAGAATCTGCCAGCCTATTCTCTATTCCTTCTTTTATAACAATTCTGTCTACTATTACTGCAACATCGTGCTTTTTGTTTTTATCTAATTCCGGAGGTTCAGCAACATCATATACTTCTCCGTTTACTTTTATTCTAACGAAACCTTTTTTCTTAATTTCTTCAAATAATTTTTTGTGAGTTCCTTTTTGTCCACTTACAAGAGGAGCTAAAATTTGAATTCTTGTACCCTCAGGAAATTCCAAAACCTGATCAACAATCTGCTCAACTGTTTGTTTCTGAATCATTTTACCGCAAGAGGGGCAATAGGGGGCCCCAACTCTTGCAAAAAGCAGACGAAGATAATCATATATCTCTGTCACAGTTCCCACAGTGGATCTTGGATTTTTGCTGGTTGTCTTTTGATCGATGGAAATAGCAGGAGATAACCCTTCAATATAGTCAACATCCGGCTTATCCATTTGCCCTAAAAACATCCTTGCATAAGATGACAGACTCTCCACATATCTTCTCTGCCCTTCGGCATAAATTGTATCAAAGGCCAGGGAGGATTTCCCTGAACCACTAAGTCCTGTCATTACTATAAATTTATCTCTTGGGAGCTCTATATCAATATTTTTCAGGTTGTGAACCCGGGCTCCCTTAATTATTATTTTATCTAAAGCCACATTAACACCTCTGTTTATTATTTATTTCTTGCTTCAATAATCAAGTCTCTGATTAGTGCAGCTCTTTCAAATTCCAGTTTTTTACTTGCTTCAAACATTTCTTTTTCTAATTCCCTAATATACTTCTCTTTTTGTTTATCTGTAAGCTTCTTAACCGCTTTATCATCCTTAAACTTAATTTTCATATCAGCCTTATCATCTTTACCCTTATATTCCTGGGTAGCCTCAAGAACTTTGTAAACTTCTTTTACTATGGATTTAGGATCTATATTATTTTTCTCATTATATTCCTGTTGTATTTTTCTTCTTCTTTCTGTTTCAAAGATTGCTCTTTCCATAGACTTTGTCATTTGATCTGCATACATAATTACTGTTCCTTGAAGATTACGGGCTGCTCGGCCAATTGTTTGAATAAGTGCCCTTTCAGAACGAAGGAAACCTTCTTTATCTGCGTCAAGAATAGCAACAAGGGAAACTTCAGGAAGGTCTAATCCTTCCCGTAAAAGATTTATCCCCACCAGGACGTCAAATTCCCCAAGACGAAGATCTCGGATTATTTCCATTCTTTCAATGGTTTTTACCTCAGAGTGAAGATACCTTACTTTTAATTGGGCGTTACTTAAATAGTCAGTTAAATCTTCTGCCATTTTTTTAGTTAAGGTTGTAATAAGCACTCTTTCTTTATTTGCCACTCTCTCCCGTATTTCATGAATCAAATCATCTATCTGACCTTTGATAGGGCGAACTTCAATTTTTGGATCAATTAAACCTGTTGGCCGGATTATTTGTTCTACCACTGCCTGAGCATGATCCAGCTCATATGGTCCCGGAGTTGCGGATACAAAAAGTACTTCTTTCATCTTTTCTTCAAATTCAACAAATTTAAGGGGTCTGTTGTCCAAAGCTGATGGAAGACGGAATCCATAGTCAACAAGATTACTTTTTCTAGACCTGTCACCTTCGTACATTCCTCCAATTTGAGGAATGGTCATGTGGGATTCATCAATAAAAATGAGAAAATCTTCTAGAAAGTAGTCCGTTAGAGTATAAGGACTTGCTCCCGGGGGTCTTCCTGTAAGGTGTCGGGAATAGTTTTCCACTCCAGAGCAAAATCCTATTTCTTTTAACATTTCTATATCATACTTAGTTCTTTCTCTTATTCTTTGAGCTTCCAATAACTGATTATTATCTTCAAAAAATCTAACTCTTTCTTCAAGTTCATTTTCAATGTTACTAATTGCTGTATCTAAATATTCGGGAGCAGTTACATAGTGGGTTGCAGGAAAAATAGAAACATGATTTCTTTCTCCCATTATTTCCCCCGTTAGAATATCTACTTCAAGAATTCTGTCTACTTCGTCTCCGAACATTTCAATTCTAATTGATTTTTCGTTAATTGAAGCAGGTATAATTTCTATAACATCCCCACGAACCCTGAAAGATCCTCTTTCCAAAACCATATTGTTTCTTTCGTACTGAATATCTACTAATTTCCTTAGAATTGCATCTCTTTCAATAATCTGTCCTTTTCTTACAGACAATCTTTGTCTTTTGTACTCTTCGGGGGAACCTAGTCCATAAATACAAGATACGCTGGCTACAATTATCACATCTTGTCTTTCAAATAAAGCACTGGTTGCAGAGTGACGCAATTTTTCTATTTCTTCATTAATTGATGAATCTTTTTCTATATAGGTATCGCTGGAGGGTGCATATGCCTCCGGCTGGTAATAATCATAGTAACTTACAAAATATTCTACTGCATTATCCGGAAAAAATTCTTTAAATTCACTGCATAGCTGAGCTGCTAAAGTTTTATTATGAGCAATTACTAATGTAGGTTTATTTAATTGTTCTATTACATTAGCCATGGTAAAAGTTTTACCACTTCCAGTAACTCCAAGGAGCGTCTGATAATTTACGCCTTCGCGAAAACCTTTAACCAATTCGCTTATTGCTTTTATCTGGTCTCCAGCCGGCTGATATTTTGACTGGACCTTAAATTTATTATTCTCCATTTTTCATTCCTCCGGAAAAAAAGACTTATAAGCTCTGCTCATAAGTCTGAAGTCTATTTTACTTTGTCTTTTCTTTAAGATAATTTATTGCTGCCTCTAGCTGCTTGTCATAGGTGTCTTCGTTAGTTAATTTTACCACTAAATCAGGAGTAATGCCAACTTCATGAATATCTCTTTTTCCTGCAGTGAGATATTTATGTGTTGTTAACTCAAGCCCCCCGCCATTACCAAGGGGGAATATGGTTTGAACGATTCCCTTGCCAAAAGTTTTTGTACCAATAACATAAGCTACTCCGTTATCCTGAAGGGCTCCCGTCATTGCCTCAGCTGCACTTGCTGTTCCACCATTTGCTAGTACTACAATTGGTAAATCCAAGGTGTTCCCCGAAGTTACAATACTTTTTATCTCTCCATCTTTGTCCACTTGATGAATTACGGGGCCTTCCGGAATGAAGCTTCCCGTAACATTTACTATTGCTTCAAGCTCTCCTCCAGGGTTACCTCTTAAATCAATAATCAAACCCTTGGGCCCCTGGGCAAGAAGCTCATTCATTTCTTCCAGAAATTTAGGATAAGTTTTTTGTGAAAAACCTGCAATTTGAACATATCCAAATTCTGGGGACTCTGTAAGCATTTCTGTATAAACTGTTGGATTGTCAATATATTTGCGAACTATAAATACATCGAAAACTTCATTTTCATTTCTCTTTATTGTTAAAATTACTTCCTTATCCGGCTCACCTTTTATTAATGCAACAATTTCATTAATGCTTTTCCCGGAAACACTTTCTCCATTAACACCAATAATTGCATCTCCTTCAAGAAGTCCTGCTTTTTCTCCTGGGCTGTCCTTCATTGTAGAAACAATAACTACCATGTCATCAGCAAAGTCGGCATAAATTCCAATTCCACCGTAAACTCCTTGAAAAGATTCTTTAAAACTTTTAAATTCCTCCGGAGAAAAATACCTGGAATATTTATCTCCAAGACCCATAACCATCCCATCAATCATTCCCTCAATAAGAACATCTGTTTCTGTTGGCCAAAGAAAAAAGTTTTCAATAAGAAAATAGCTTTCAATAAAGTGGCCAATATTATTATAATTTGTTGCAATTAATCCTATTCCTGTTGCTGTAAAAAGTACACAAAAAACCAAGAATATTACTAATACAATTTTTAATACTTTTTTTATCAATATCATCAACCTTTTCTATTATAAGGGTCAGACTTTCAAATGCTTTCTTGTCGCTGTAAGACTGCCTATTGCTCCAATAAGTACCCCCCCGGCAATTAAGCCTGCAATAGTATAATATAGTTTCTGATAATCATACTCTAAAAGAATAAAGGCAATATTTAATATTACATATTCCATAAGTGTTTGATAACCAAAAAATATTATTATTGCTGCTACCAGAGATCCTAATAAACCAATAATTAAACCTTCAATGAAAAAAGGAAAAATTATGTACCAATTTGTTGCTCCAATAAATTTCATTACTCTTATTTCATGAGCTCTGGAATAAACTGTTAAGCGGATTGTTATCATAATAAGAAACAGAGCTGCAAGCATAACCCCAGAAATCAAAAACATTCCAAGATTTTTAGCCCAAAAAGTAAAGGATAATATATTATCTACAATTTCTTTGCCGTAAACTATATTATCGATTTCTTCCATTCTTCCAAGCTCAGTTACGATAACCTCTACCATGTCAGGGGATGTTGCTTTTATTATATATTGATCTGGAAGAGGATTGTCTCCCCCCAATGTTTCATTCAAATCCATTTCTGTGCCAAGTCGTTCCTGTAAAAGAAGTATACCTTTTTCTTTGGATACAAATTCAAGACTTTCAAAACCTGGCATTTTTTCTATTTCTTTTGCCAGATTCAAAGCATCTACTCTGGCAACATCATTTTTAACATATGCATTAATCTCAACCTGTTCCTGTAAATGGTTTACAATCTGATTGCCCGAATTAACAAAAACCATAGTAAAACCTGTAATCGTTAATGCAACCGCCAAAGTTATTACTGAGGCAAATGCAACGCCTTTGTTCCTCCACAAAAACTTAAATCCATCTCTGATAAAAATTTTTAAATAATTACTGAGCATTGTAATAACCGCCCTTTTCTTCGTCCCGGATTATTTCGCCAAAACTAAGCTGAATGACTCTTTTTCTCATCCGGTTTACCATTTCTTTATCATGGGTTGCCATTAATACTGTGGTTCCCCATTTATTAATGGAATTAAAGATTTTCATAATTTTTAGAGATGTTTCAGGATCAAGATTCCCTGTTGGTTCATCGGCAACTATTAATGGAGGATTATTAACTGTTGCCCTTGCTATTGCTACTCTTTGCTGCTCTCCTCCGGAAAGTTGTTCCGGATAAGATTTTTCATGGCCAGTAAGACCAACAAGATCAATAACCATTGTTACCTTTTTTTTGATATCCTGAGGACTTAGACCAACTATTTCTAAAGCGAAGGCAATATTTTCGAAAACTGTACGGTCTTGCAGAAGCTGATAGTCCTGAAAAATAAATCCCACTTTTCTTCTCAAAAAAGGTACATGACGATTTTTCATTCTTATAATACTTTGACCATCAACCAATATTTGTCCTTGAGTCGGAATAATTTCCCGGATAAGCATATGAGTAAAAGTGGACTTTCCTGCTCCGCTAGCTCCAACTAAAAAAACAAACTCTCCTTTTTTAATTGCCACACTTACATCCTTCAGTGCAATGTTTCCATTTTCATATTTTTTTGTCACATTAAAAAATTGAATCACTTTTTGCACCTCACAGCTTTATTTTCTCTGAAGAACCCTTTTCACCTTTTCAGCAATATTTTCTGCCGTTAAACCGAAGGCATTAAGAAGCTCATCAGGAGAGCCCGATTTACCAAAAACATCTTCCACTCCTACCCTTTCCATAGGTACAGGAATGTTTTCTGCAAGAACTTCTGCAATAGCGCTGCCAAGTCCTCCCAGAACATTATGTTCTTCACAGGTTACACAACAATGGGTTTTAGACACACTTGTAATTATTCCATCTTTATCTAAAGGTTTAATTGTGCTGATATTAATTATCTCTGGGGATATATTTTCTTTGGCAAGAAGTTTTCCAGCTTCAATTGCAATTGAAAGCATTATTCCAGTAGCAAAAATTGTAACATCTGTTCCTTTTTCAACTACTGCTGCTTTCCCAATTTCAAATTTATAATCTTCATCAAAAATAACAGGAACTCCAGGACGTCCAAGTCTGATATAAACCGAGCCTTTCATTTCTGCTGCAGCAAAAACTGCTTTTTCAGTTTCTGTTCCATCTGCCGGCACAATTACTGTCATCCCTGGTATTGCTCTTGTTAATGCTAAATCTTCAAGCATTTGGTGAGAGCCCCCATCTTCTCCAACAGTAAGCCCTGCATGAGTAGCTGCAATCTTAACATTCAAATGTGGATAGCCAATAGTATTTCTAATCTGGTCATAGGCTCTGCCAATTGCAAATACTGCAAAAGTACTAGCAAAGGGAATTTTACCCGCAGCTGCAAAACCCGCTGCTACTCCCATTAAATTCTGTTCTGCTATACCCATATTGAAAAATCTTTCCGGAAATACTTTTTGAAAATCTGCAGTCTTTGTAGACTTAGATAAATCTGCATCTAAAACTACAACATCTTTATTAATTTCTCCAAGTTTAACCAATGCTTTTCCATAAGCATCCCTGGTAGCAATTTTCGTCATAATCCTCCTCTTAAAATTAGTACTTCTAAAAAATTAGTATTCAAGTTCACAAAGAGCTTTTTCCATTTCTTCAAGAGATGGGCATTTACCATGCCAACCCGCCTCATTTTCCATATAAGAAACACCTTTGCCTTTTACTGTCTTTGCAATAATCATTGCTGGCTTTTCTTTATTTTCTTTTGCTAAAACAACTGCTTTTTCTATCGCTTCAAAGTCATGTCCATCAATTTCAATAACATTCCAGCCAAAAGCTCTCCATTTATCTGGAAGTGGCTCTGGTGACATAACTTTTGAAATATCTCCGTCGATTTGCAAACCATTGTAATCAAGGAATGCAATCAAATTGTTTAATTTATAGTGAGCCCCAGCCATAGCAGCTTCCCAAATTTGTCCTTCCTGAGTTTCACCATCACCTAAAAGAGCATGAATATAGTTGTCTTTTTTATCCATCTTGCTTGCCAAAGCCATTCCGATTGCTGTAGAAAATCCCGTTCCAAGAGAACCTGTAGACATTTCTACCCCAGGAATTTTTTTCATATCCGGATGTCCTTGAAGATATGAGTCTATTTTTCTTAGTGTACCAAGATCTTCTGTCGGAAAAAATCCTTTTTCTGCAAGAGCCGCATAAAGAACCGGTGCAGCATGACCCTTGGAAAGTACAAAACGATCCCTGTCTTTCCAATCTGGATTAGCAGAATCAATTTTCATTTCTTTGAAATATAAGTAGGTTAATATTTCTACTGCTGATAAAGATCCTCCCGGGTGACCTGAACCAGCAAGAGTAGTCATACGAATAATATGGCAACGAATTTTTTGTGCCATCAGTTTTAAATCTTTAAGATTTGCTTCTGTCATTAATTAATTCCTCCAATTTAAATCATTTCTCACTAATTTATTTTATCAAATAAATATTAATAAATCTCTATTTTGCCTAAATCTTTTAAAAAATATCATATTTTAGTCACAATTACAATTTGCATTTATTTTAAATCTGTTATATAATTCTCTGCATGTCCTTACGTCTCTTAACAAGGAGGGAAATTTTTGACAAATTTTAAGAGAAAAAAAGTGTCAGCTGCAGCTTTTACTTTCCTGATGGCTTTAAGTTTAATCAGCGGGGCGACCGTTGCAAATCCTGATTTAAACCAAGGGGATGATCAGGATTCTAAAGAGCCAATCAATTTAAACACCAAGGAGAGTCCAGAGTACTCTTCTATGACATTAAATTTTACCTATTTAAACTTTCAAAATATGATTGAAAAGTACAATCCAGGACTGGATGATTTAACCCGGGACAAAATTTATGAGTCTGCAGTGAGAGCTTCAATAAAACATGAAGTTCCTTTAGAGTTAATTCTTGCAATTATTGGATGTGAATCTGAATTTAAACCTGAGCTTCAAGGAACTTTGGGCGATATGGGACTTATGCAGGTTAGATTCAGATATGCTGGCTCTTGGGCCAGAGGCATGGGAGTTTCTGCCCCTGCTAGCCAGGAAGCCCTGACTGATATTGATTATAATATTAATATGGGGTCATTTATTTTAGGTTGCTTGTTGGATGAGTTTGACAATGATCTTCATAAATCTCTTGCTGCATATAATGCAGGAGAATTTTATGTGAAAAGAAAATTGGCAGGCAATGAAGCTCTTCCTGATGCATACATTAAAAGAGTTAATTCATTTTATCAACAAATCACAAATGCAGCTTTGTGGTAAAAAAAATGGCGGGACAGTTTTACTGTCTCGCCATTTTTTTAAGATATTCTGTAATAAATTCTTCAATCTCCCCATCCATTACTGAATGAATATTCCCTTTTTCAAAATTAGTTCTGTGGTCCTTGACCATACTATAAGGGTGAAACACATAAGATCTGATTTGACTTCCCCAGCCAATATCCTGCTGTTCTCCCTGAAGTCTGGACATTTCTGCTTCTTTTTCCTTTAATTTCAGCTCCAGTAATTTCGATTTTAATAATTTCATAGCTGTTGCTCTGTTTTTTATCTGAGATCTTTCATTTTGACATTGAACAATAGTATTTGTTGGTATATGAATAATTCTTACGGCAGAATCTGTAGTATTTACGTGCTGCCCCCCAGCTCCGCCAGATCTGAATGTTTCAATTTTAAGATCTTTTACATCAATCTCAATGGTTTTATCATCTTCCGGTACTTCTGGCATTACTTCAACAGCAGCAAAAGAAGTATGCCTTCTTCCTGATGAATCAAAAGGAGATATTCTTACTAAACGATGAACTCCCTTTTCTGCTTTTAAATATCCAAAAGCATAACTACCTTCAACTAATATTGTAACACTTTTGATTCCAGCTTCTTCTCCTGCCAGATAATCAAGAACAGTGGTTTTATATCCATTTTGTTCTGCCCATCTTAAATACATACGGTATAGCATTTCTGCCCAATCCTGACTTTCTGTGCCTCCAGCTCCAGGGTGAATATTTAAAATTGAACTATTCTGATCATAAGGATCGGACAACATAGTTTCAATTTCCATAGAATCTATTTTAACCTGAAGGGTTTTAAGATATTTTTTTACTTCCTTGTCATATTCCAGCTCATAAGCAATTTCTAAATGCTCAAAATCTTCCTGGATATTTTCAAATTTACTTACAGTATCTCTCAAAACCCTTAAATCTCTCATTACACCTTGAGCTTTATCTGAATCAGACCAGAAATCCGGAGACATTGTTACTTCTTCCATTTCTGCTATCTTTGACTTTTTTGAAGCCAGGTCAAAGTGAATCACCTAAATCTTTTTTTCTTTTTTCAAGGCTTTCTATCTCTTTCTTTATTTCGTAATCCAAAATCTCACTTCCTTTTCTGAACGCTTTACTTTCCACAACATTGTTTATATTTTTTACCACTTCCGCAAGGACATGGATCATTTCTTCCAACTTTATTTTCTGTTTTTACTGATGCTTTTTTAATTTCCTCGGAAGTGTTCACAACTAAATCCTTTTTCTCTTCAGGTTTTTCTACTACCTCAACTCTAAATAATATTCTTACCGTTTCCTGACGAATGTCATTGATCATTCCGGTAAACATATCAAAGGATTCATACTTATATTCTGTAAGAGGATTTCTTTGACCATAGGCTCTAAGATAAATTCCCTGACGTAAATCTTCCATTCCATCTAAATGATCCATCCATTTTGCATCTACATTTTTTAGAAGAACTACCCTCTCAAGATCTCTAAGTATTTCTTCTCCAAATTTTTCTTCCCTGTCATCATAAGCTTCCAGTGCGGTTTTCTTCAACAACTGGAGAATTTCTGTTTTTTCAAGCTTAATAAGATTCTCTGAATTTATTTCTTCAGGTAATTTAGGTACTATGTTATTACTATATTCTTCTAATAACCCATCCATATTCCATTCTTCAGGATATTCAGAGACAATGCTGTATTGATTAAAAATACTCTCTACTGTTTTTTCAATCATATCAACAATGCTTTCTTTTATGTTATCCCCTTCAAGTACCTTATTACGTTGTTCATAAATTACTTCTCTTTGCTTATTAAGAACATCATCATATTCCAGAACAGTTTTTCTAATGTCAAAGTTTCTGCTCTCAACTTTCTTTTGAGCATTTTCAACACTTGAAGAAAGCATGTTATTTTCAAGAGCCATTGAGTCATCCATGCCTAATTTATCTAATATTCCATATATTTTTTCAGAACCAAATAGTCTTAGAAGCTCATCTTCCATGGAAATACAAAACTGACTTGAACCCAGATCCCCCTGACGACCTGAACGTCCCCGAAGCTGGTTATCAATTCTGCGGGATTCATGCCTTTCGGTACCAATAATTGCCAAGCCACCGAGATCTTGAACCCCTTCACCAAGGACAATATCCGTTCCTCTACCTGCCATGTTAGTTGCAATTGTAACCATACCTTTTTGTCCCGCTTGAGAGATTATTTCTGCTTCTTTTTCATGATATTTGGCATTTAGAACCTGGTGAGGTATCCCCTGTCTTTGAAGAATTGAGCTTATAAACTCAGACTTTTCAATAGAAATAGTACCCACTAATACCGGCTGGCCAGTATCGTGACGCTTAACTATTTCCTCAACAATAGCATTGTATTTTCCCATTTCAGTTCTGTATATTGCATCAGGATGATCAATTCTCTTTAACTCTTTATTGGTAGGAATACCCACAACATCCATACCGTAAATCTTAATAAATTCTTCTTCTTCAGTCTTAGCAGTACCGGTCATACCAGCTAACTTTTTATACATTCTAAAGTAATTCTGGAAAGTAATTTGAGCATAGGTTCTGGACTCTTTTTCTACTTTTACATTTTCTTTTGCTTCTATTGCCTGGTGAAGACCCTCGCTGTATCTTCTTCCGAACATTAAACGTCCTGTAAATTCATCAACGATAATAACTTTTCCATCATTTACCACATAATCTATATCTTTTCTCATAATATAGTTAGCTTTTAATGCCTGTTTAATATGGTTTTGCATTTCAATGTTTTTTTCTTCAGCATTATCATAAAGATTTTCTATGCTCAGCATTTTCTCAATTCTAAGTATTCCATCTTCGGTAAGCTGAACATTTTTTTCTTTTTCTTCTATAGTATAGCCATCATCTCTTTTAAGTCTTTTTACTGCCGTATCAACTATCTGGTACAAACTTTTTGCAGATTCTGCAGCACCAGAAATAATCAAAGGTGTTCTCGCTTCATCTATAAGAATACTGTCAACCTCGTCAACAATAGCATAATTAAATCCACACTGAACCCTGTTATCTTTATTCATAACAAGATTGTCTCTTAAATAATCAAACCCGAATTCATTATTTGTACCATAAGTTATATCTGCACTATATGCTTCTTTTTTTTCTTTGTAACTCATTCCATTTATAAGTAGTCCGACACTTAAGCCAAGAAATTCATAAAGCTGTCCCATCCACTGACTGTCACGTTTTGCAAGGTAATCATTTACCGTTACAACATGTACACCATTTCCTGTAAGAGCATTAAGATAAACAGGCAAAGTTGCAACTAATGTCTTACCTTCACCAGTTTTCATTTCAGCAATTCTTCCCTGATGAAGTACAATTCCCCCCATTAGCTGGGCATCAAAATGTCTCATTTTTAAAACCCTTTTTGAAGCTTCTCTTACTACTGCAAAGGCCTCTGGCAGAATGGCCTCAAGGTTTTCTCCATTATTTAATCTTCCTTTGAAGATTTCAGTCATTTCTTTTAACTCATCATCACTTTTTTTCTCAAAAACTGCTTCAAGAGCATTTATAGCTTCTAATTCTTTGCTTAATTTAGAGATTTCTTTTTTATTATCATCAAACATGTTTTTTATAAAACCGAAAACCATCAATAGGACCCCTTTTTTATTTTAATTAAACCACAGCAAAGATTTCATTACAACTTACTCCCTGCTAATATTCCTTAAACTTTTTGTTACTTAACGGGAGCTATCCCTTCAAGACGATAAATTTTCAAGCCCTTTTCTACAAATTTTGTTTCATAATCTGTAGAAATATTATCTTCTGGTAAATTTTTATATAAATCAAGGCTTATGTTTTTAAGCTTCCAGTCACTTTCAGAAAAGGAATTAAGACTAAATTCAAATAACTCTTCATGATCTGTCTTAAAATGAACCTCTCCTTTATCAACCATAACTTCTCTATACATTTCTAAAAAAGTCTCTGCTGTTAACCTCCTCTTACTATGCCTTTTTTTAGGCCAGGGATCAGAAAAATTCAGGCAGATTCTGTCAACTTCACCTTTGTTAAAAAAATCTTTAAGGTCTGCTGCATTTTGCCATATAAATTTTATATTCTTTAACTTTTCTTCACGGCTTTCTTTAACTCCGTAAAGCATTACTTCTTCTTTTGTTTCTATTCCTATATAATTAATTTCAGGATGTTTTAATGCATATTTTTTAAGAAAACTGCCTCTTCCAATTCCAATTTCTAAGTGTATTGGATTGTTATTGCTAAATAATTCTCTCCATTTTCCTTTATAATTCTGAGCTTCAGTAATTACATAATCGCTATAGGAAACCAATTTCTCGTCGGATCCTTTTATTTTTCTTCTTCTCATCTTTCTTTTTCCCCCATTTTGGTTCTATTTCTTTAAATTGGTAATTGACAACATATTCAACTGCTTTTTCTTCATTATCAGCAAAATAACATAATTCTAGATATTTTTCTTGGGTAAAATTCTCTTTGACAAGATCACGGAATATTCCCTGAAGCTTGTTATAAAAGCCAAAGGAATTAACCACTGCAACGGGTTTTTTATGTCTTCCAAGTTGTTTTAGAGTTACAATTTCCATAAGCTCTTCATATGTACCATATCCTCCTGGAAGAACAAGAAACCCTTCTGATAAATCTTCCATAATCCTTTTTCTTTTTCTCACGCT
The DNA here is from genome assembly GCA_965228015.1 of Peptococcia bacterium. Lineage (GTDB taxonomy): Bacteria > Bacillota > Peptococcia > Peptococcales > SKKY01 > SKKY01. The sequence goes on along the minus strand of OZ245787.1, from coordinate 1,521,769 downwards.
TTCAGTTACATAAACTTCATCACTTTCTTCATAATATACTCCGGGGAGTTTAAGAAATTCCGGAATTACACTTATTACTTTTCTGTTTTCTTTATGAAATCCCCTGGCACAGGCGCCCATTAAACCTACAGTTCCTCCGCCAAAAACAAGATTGTATCCTCTTCTCCCAAGAAGAATTCCCAATTTCTCTGCAACTTCAAAGTATTTTTTATCAACATTGTCACTAGCTGAGGCATAAACACATATATTTTTCATCACAAACTCCTTTAAATCTTTTCTCTGTTTAAGATTTTCACATTTTTGGGTAAATAAGTAAAGTAATAAATCTATATAATAGGAGGCAATAAAATGATTTTTGACACATTAATTCAAACTGGCGACTGGAAAGGCGAGAAACACGTACCTGTTATTACAGCTCCCGAGAGCTTTTCAAAAGACGAGGCAATAGAAGTTAAGGTTTCTATTGGTGATGCTATAGGGCACCCAAATACTTTGGAGCACTACATTTCCTGGATTAAATTATTTTATATTGAAGATGGGAAAAAATTTGCTGTTGAATTGGGAGACTATCGTTTTGCTGCTCATGGAGAGGGTGAGACTTTCTCAGAACCCTTCGCAATTGCAAAAGTAAAATTACCCGGCTCTGGGAAACTTATGGCATTAAGCTACTGTAACATTCATGGATTGTGGGGAAATGAACAAGCTATTATATTAAAATAAGCCTTTAATAATCCAATTACAAAGCCCACGGACTTCAATAGTCAGTGGGCTTTTTTTAGGTTCTTTGTCAAATGTTGGAGCAACCCAATTAGATTAGATTCCATGAGTACCGCATTGAAAAATGCGGTACTTTTTTAAATTGTTTTTAGTTCATTACGTGCATTATTCTGTTTTTGAATCTCCAAAAATTTCTTACACCATAAGCATTTCTTTTTAAAACCTTAATTTTGTTGTTAACTCCTTCTGTATATCCGTTAGTATAAGTACAAGTAAATGAATTAAGAATATATTTCTGCCAGTTGAAAATGGTTCTGGAGCATTTATCGAATTCTTCAAACTCACAGGACATAACAAACATATACCAGGCTTTCAAATTCTTTTTTGCACTTTCTAAATCACTGCTGTCAACAAAGTTATAAAATTTTTCTTTTAACATATAAGCTTTTTGCAGTTTCTCAGAAGTAGCAAGCATAACGTTTACCTGGTCAATTTCTTCAGGAGTTAAATACTTCATTCTTTTTAAGAGAAGGGAGCGACTTCTTTTGAAATATCTTCGCCTTTCCTTGGCAAATTTCTTTTGCTCATCTTTCCTAATTCTTTCAAATGCCCAAGTGACCTGCCTAATGAAATGGAATTTATCGATAATGATAGTTGCATTTTTAAAATATGTTTCAGCAATATCCTTGTAAGGTTGCCACATATCCATAATGAAGTATTTTACTTTATCCCTGTCATTGAATTTCCTGAAATAGTCCGATAAAATGTGTTGTTCTCTTCCGTGAAGAATATCAAGTACCTTCTTGTTTTAGGGATCAGTTAATATGCACTGGTACTTTTTGCCCCCGGCATTACCTTTAAATTCATCAATAGAGATTACTTCGGGCAATTTTGTTAGGGAATAGTTTATGAATCTAAAAAGCCTGAGAGCCGTTGATGGTGAAATATTATTCTCTTTGGCAATATCAGATACAGAGTAAACATTTTTCATTCGAGTAATTATGTATTTTATCAGCCTGCTGGTCATTCTTTGATAGCGGGGGAGAAAATCATTTTTTTCGTAGAATTTTTTATTGCAGTGATTACAAACGTACCTTCTTTTTTTGTAGTAAAGGTAGGTTTTCTTCCCTGAGATGGAAATATCTTTTATCATTTGAATTCTGTAATCATGAACTTTACTGGTTTGTTGATGGCATTTGGGGTAATTGTGAGTTTTAATCTCCAGAGAAAAAGAAAAGGACATTGAATCAGAAGAAGTTTCTAATTGTTCTAAAGTTATCCCTTTAAAACCAATTAATTTTTTAATATAATAGTTATTACAGAGCATAAGTAAATTCCTCCTTAGATTATAGTGGGTATTCTCTAACATGGATTTACCCAATGCTCTGTATTTTTTCGCAAATAAATGTCAGAATGGTTTTTACCACCCCCAACATTTATTGTAGAACCTATATTTATATCTAGTATGATTGATTAATTATTGTACCTTCGTAGTCTTCAGAAAAAGAATTATACCGATTTTTTTAACAACCATAATATTTCTGAATTTTATAAACAAAGCCATAATTAATAGCCATAATTAATACGGAGAGAGGATGAAACATATCTTCATAGGGATCTTTGCTTTCAAGGAAATTTTTCCAGAAAATCCCTCCATCTATTTCCATCTTAAGATTTTTATTATTATACCTAGATTTTTTAAGTTATCCTCATGATTCAATACAATAAAATTTAATTCCTTAATGTTATTAGTCTGGTAATTCTTATCAATATAAATCAAGGCATCAATAGTAAGATTATACTTATTTATCAAGGCTCTGATCCTTCTGTAAAGATCGCTTCTCTTTCCAGGTTTCTTTTTTTCTTTTCTTTTTCGACTTCATTTTTTATATATTTTGGGTCTTTTAAGAATGTTTCAAACTCTTTTTCCAGCTTATTCAAGTTTCGGTAATAATTATCATAGACAACCAAGTGATTCTCAGAAGACAGGTCCGTATTATTTTGAGCATAGATAGCTGCCTCTACAGGAAGAGGCTTATCCACAGAGGCTGAACCCCTCTGTCTTTCAACATATGCACTTTTTATTCTGCTAAAACTTAATGCACCTACCCTTTCAACTCTGCTCATTACCATCACCTAAATTTTTATTGGAATTCTCATTAACAAATCAAGATCCCTGGCATATTTAATTAAAAGCTCCTGCTTTTCCTTTTTGCCTAAAATAATTTCCATATCAGCTATTTCAAAATTATAAGGTATCTTATTTTCATCAATTTCCTCATCTGTTGGTTTAAGTTTGCATAAATTTAAAAGGTCTATTAACTCATCATAGGTTAATTTTTCTGTGTGGGAAAATTCATTTTTTCCAGAAGATATATGAAAATCCGCTTCTATTTCTTGATAAACCCTTTTTGAACTAACAAAAACATCTTGACGATATCTTGATCCTTCTTCAAGTTTTTCAAAAGTCTTGTATGAAACAGACACTCCCCCAAGACTTGCCATCTTATTTTTTCCACTTTGATGTCCTTCTAGAAGTTCTTTCAATTTAATATAAAAAGTACTCTTTCTATAAATACCTCTAAGGACAATCTCAATTTCTTTGTTGTAAAACTTCAATAAATCATAATAATATTCAGCATCTTTAACTATAATATCTCTAAGTTTTTCAAGATCATTAAGCTTTTGAGTATCAAAATTAAGAAAACTATTCCCTTGCAATTTGTCATATTCCCGGTAAACCACATCCAGTTCCCGAATGACCTTTTCAGTTTGTTCCTGAATAATTTTATCTTTTTCCATCTCTTCTTGATTTTTTTCGCTAAGGCTTATCATTATATCCTGGGATTTTCTTTTTATATCTTTTTGGAGATTTTCAATATTTAACTTGGTATAACCTACTTTATTCATAAAATCATCAAATAGTTCCCATTTTTTCTTGTTGTCAATAATCTGTCTTTCAAATTCTTTACCCTGGGCCTTTTTCAATTTTACAAATTCAAAAACATCCGAAGATGATTTATAATCTTTATATTTCAGTTCAATTTCACCAAAAGAGTATTTTAGCCTTTTATACAAATCAATAAGGATTTCCTTAAGCTCTCTGGGAAGAGCATTAAACTTATCAAGAATAAGAAAGCAATCTTTATATAATTCTTCCAGAGCTGCTTTCTTTTGTTTTTCCAGGAAACACCTTGTTAAAACAAAGATAGCACTTCCGATAACTCCTATTACAAGTAGAAAATCTATCATAAATTCTCCTATCTGGATTTATTCTTTAACCAATGATAAATGGTTCTTACTCCGTATCCAGTACCACCAAGACTATAATAGTCATACTCTTTTTCTGTCCAGGAGGGACCTGCAATATCTAAATGTGCCCAAGGCTTTTCCTGAACAAAAGCTTCAATAAATAAGGCCGCAGTAATTGTTCCGGGATTCCCGGCAGAATTTGTTAGGTCTGCTTCCTTTGCTTTAATTTTTTCTCTGTAATCATCAAACAATGGAAGTCTCCATATTCTCTCATCTGCAATCTTACTAGCTTCTTCAATTTCATTATAAAAATCATCATTATTACTCAATGCTGCAGCTGTTGTATCTCCAAGAGCCACAACAGCTGCACCTGTAAGAGTTGCTATATCCAGAATATTTGACACTTTTTCTTTTTCTATTATATAGTGAACAGCATCGACAAGAGTCAATCTGCCTTCTGCGTCAGTATTGCCCACAAAAACGGTTTTCCCAGCCATTGTTTTTAAAATATCTCCAGGGCGATAACTCTTTCCGGAAATCATATTTTCACAAGCTGCAATTGCTCCTATAGCATTTACTTTTAGTCCCGCTTTCCCTATGGCGGTGAAAGCACCAATAACTGCGGCTCCTCCTGACATATCACTTTTCATTTCCAGCATGCTGTTTGTTGGCTTAATTGATAATCCTCCACTGTCATACATTAAACCTTTTCCTACTATTCCGTTAATTTCATCTGGTTTATCAGGATTATTAAGATATCTCATTACAATAAGCTGAGGTTTCTTTTTCGAACCTCCGGCAACAGCGAGAAAAGCTCCCATGCCAAAATCTTCTACATCATCTTCATCAAAAATTTCAACTTCAAAACCAGCCTCTTTCCCCCGGTTTTTTGCTTCCTCCGCAAGATTTTTAGGAGTCATTACGTTTGCGGGTTCATTTATTAAATCTCTGGAAATAAGTGTGCTTTCACCTAGTATTTTGCCTTCAATAAGGGCTTCTTCAATTCCATTCTTAATTAAAACCTTTAAATCCTTATCTTCTTCTTCCTTCTGCTCAGTTTTATATTTATTAAATTTATATCCAGAAAGAATAGCTGTCTCAGTAATAACTCTGGTCTTAATGTAATCATCGGGAAAAACAGATATATCTTTAATGTCAATTATTAAATAATCTAGTTTTCTTTTTTCCCCTTCTTTAACTACTTTTGCTATAGCCTTTTTATATGTCTCTATATTTACTTTTTCTTCTTTCCCCAGACCAGCCAATATATAATTATTAAATTTATCTTCTTCTATAAAACTATAATATTCAAGTTCTCCCTCTTTGCCGCTAAAAGAACTGTTATCTGCAAGTTTTTTTAAATTACTGTTATCAATTTCTAATAAATCTTCTTTTAAAAAAAATACCTCTGCAAATTTTCCTGATAAATTATTTAAATATAATTCTGCCGATACACTCATTAAAAAGCCTCCATTTCAATTGTTATTGCTATTAATTATACCTTTTTTATAAGCATTAATTAAGTCTCTTAAATCCTCTATTTCTTCCTCTATCCTTTTTCCTTCGTCCGTATCCTTAATGTATTTTCTTTCTGCCTTCTCAACTATTCGGGTAACAGAAATTATATCTTCTTCATTTCTGATAGCCTGATCTATAGATTCAAAGGGCTGATGTTCAATTAATTGAAAGCCATATGAGTTTGATACCAAGGTGTATCCAGCTAAACCTGTTTCCTTTTGATACGCTTTTGCAAACCCTCCGTCAATAACAAAAAGTCTTCCTCCTGCTTTCACAGGTTCTTCTCCTTTGCTGGCCTTTACCGGGACATGTCCTGTAATAATTTTAGATTCATCAGAAAATAAACCGAATTCTTTTAATATTTTTTGACAAAGCTCTTCTGATTCATTTAATTTGTAATAGCAATTTTTTTCTTCCTTGTGAGTCTCCTTTTCCTGGAGAAAATATCTTTCAAAAGTTGCCATTTTACCCTTCCCAAAGAGGGGGGATAAACTTCCCTGCCACAAATACCACATTACATCCGTACCAAAATTATTCTTTGCTTCTTCTCCTATAAAATAATATTCACGGGCTTTTTTCTCAAAAAAATCCATAAGGGACTTCCCTTTATATTTATGACCCATAAATTCCAGTTCAGCAAATTCGCCCTCTTCATCTAGAGGAATACAACCATGAAAAAGTAAGTTTCCATTATGAATTTTATAAAAGCTTCCGTTAGAAAATAAATACCTGGCATGCCTTTGGAGTAATTCACTATTTAAAAATGCCTTTTCAAGTTTTTCAATTACATCTTTTTCATAATCAGTTAACTCATAGGGATTTGCTGAGTCTACACTTGGAAAATTCATATCTTGCATTTTATACTCAATACCTTTTATAAGAACAGTACCTTTTTCAAAATTAATTTTCTCCAGTAGTTTACGGTTTTCAATAGAATATTCAGGATTATCAGATGCTAATTGTCCCTCAAGTTTAAACTGGATAATACTTATTGCTTTATGCATTTTACTGATAATATTAATATCTCTTTCTTTTAAAAACGCTCCCTCTGTTTTAGGCATAAATACCCGACAAGGATCCTGGGCATAGTATTCCCCGGCAAGCTGAGCGAGGAGCATTAAGTTTATTCCATAGCCGTCCTCTAATATATCAAGATTTCCATATCTGGCTGAAACTCTAACCACATTAGCTATGCATATAGGAGAACCCGCTGCAGCCCCCATCCACAGAATATCATGATTGCCAAATTGAATATCCACGGAATGGAACTTCATTAGCTGATTCATAACATTATGTGGCCCTGGCCCTCTGTCGAAGATATCTCCTACGATATGAAGATGGTCTACTGAGAGGATTTGTATTAATTCAGAAACCTCAACTACAAAATCATCAATTATGTTATTTTTTATCATTTCTTCATATAAATTTTTTATGTAGTAATTTTTATCATCATCATAATCTCCAGAGAAGATTATTTCAGCCACAATTTCTCTGAAATAGGGAGATATTTTTTGAATTATATTTTCATTTGTATATTTATCTGCCAAACTTTTAGCAAGACTAGTTATTACAGGGAGGCATTTGTAATATATTAACTCTTCTTCATTTTTCTCTTTCATCATCTTAATTTTTCTCAAAGGATAATAAATCAATGTTGAAGTCTTTTTAATTTCTTCTTCTGTAAGGACTTCAGAAAATAATTCTTTTAACTTTATTTTCAATTGTCCAGAGGCATTTTTTATTACATGGCTGAATGCTTCATGTTCCCCATGAATATCTGTTAAAAAATATTCTGTCTTTTTAGGTAAGTGAAGATAAGCAAGTTTTTTTACAAGATAAGTCTTTGCTTCCATAATTCCAGAATACTTTCCTGCAAAAAGATTCAGATACTTTAATCTTTCATTAGTAATTTCATTATTTTCCATTGTTTTTCCCTCCCTAAAAAAATAATACCCCATCTTTAATAGATTGACTATCAAAAACAGGGTACTTTTTCTTTTTTATGATGCTTGTGTAAAAATTTTAATTTTATTTTGCACAAGTTCTTTATATCCGCCGTAGAATTCTTCAGTTGCATAATATTTATCAACCATTGAGACCAACACTGACTCTTTGAATTTAGGCATTCCAAAAACTTTTGGCCACATGTGTTTTAAGATTATGTCTTCTTCCTTTTTTGTAACCTGAAAATGTTTTCTGGCATTTTTTGGGGCCGTTTTAGGATACTCTAGACCATGATTTTTGTTGTTTTTATTTTTTTATACTCTCTCCAGTCATAAGAAAAAAGTCGTGGAGAAGGCCTCCTCTTGCAACAGCCTCGAAATCCAGCTCTAAAACTTTTTGCCACTTTGTATGAATAATAAAAAACTCTAAGAGAATGCTTGTATATTGAGGAATTATGGTGATAATATTTTTTAAAGATTGAAATTCTTCATTGTCCAGGATGTCCTGGACAATTCCAAGGTATTCTTCTTCTAATTTTTCTGGCATAGCCACCCACCATTCTTTTAAGAAATTAAATTTTAGTATATCACAGATAAAATTAAAAGACAAATCATTACATTTATTGTAAATTATTTGTTAACAATAAATTTGTTTCCTTCAAAAATACCTTTTTGTTCTAAATATTCTCCGGAAATTTTTTCTACAAAAATCTTTCCCTTTCCTGCCGGGATGTTCTCTTTAAAGGATCCTTCGAAGCCAAATTTTTTTACCACTGTTCTTTTCAATAATAACTTTTCCATCCCCATGTAATTTATTATCGATAAAATTCCCAATTCTCTCTTTTGTCAAACCCTTCTTGCTTCTGATTAACATTTCCCTTTCCCATTTAACTTTTTGTTTTTAAATTCTCCTTCATACTGAATAAAAGCATTTTCTGAATATAAATTTTTTAACAACCCTTTTCCAGAAAAGACATTTCCGGTAATTTCTTCCTTAGGTTCATTTAATTGTCTATTAGCTTTTTTTAGTAACAAGTTTCCCGTCTTTAAAAAGACCTTCACAAACTCTTTCAGTTCCATGTTCATCAATGAATATTGCTTTACCTTTTCCTTGGAGTTTACCATCAATAAATCGTCCTTCAAGAATTTTTAGTGCTTTCCCTTATATTTATGGGTGATTCTGCCCTTACCTGTAAATCTGCCGTCAATAAGGCTTCCCTCTTCAACTTCGATTCTCTGACCATCTTCAAGCTTTATTACTTTTTTCTCTTCAGACATTATCTCACCACCCTATATTAATTCATAGCTGCTATTTAATACTGGAAGCTTCAGATTATCCAACACTTTCTCAAGAAGTACTCCTTCTCTTTGAGGATAAACAAAGTCGTAGCTGGCTCTTATAGCAGCGGCAATAAACCGAACACCTCTATCCAAAGCCATTGGCAGGCTGTCTCCCTTTAACATACTGCCCACAATAACGCTGGTAAACATGTCGCCGGTTCCTGGGAAATGTGCAGGAATATAAACACAGCTTACTTTCCAAAACCTTCCGTCTTCTCTGTTATAGGCAATTACATCTGTCATATTGTTCTTATGAGGAACGCTGGTTATAATTACGATTTTCGGTCCCATATCAGAAAGCCTTTTAAGCCAGTCCTTTATTTTATCTTCACTAATTTCCTGAGAATATTCTTCTCCCAGAAGAAGAACCGCTTCAGTATAATTTGGAGTGATAATATCAGCCTTTTTTATTAGACTCCTCATTTTTCTTACCATTTCATCATTCATGGTTTCATATAGCTTTCCATTATCACCAAGAACTGGATCTATAACAGTAAGAGTGTAATCTTTTTTCATTTCGTCAATAAATTTTCCTAATATGCCTATTTGTTTAGAAGATCCTAAAAACCCTGAATATATGCAGTCAAATTCCAGATTTAGTTTTTTCCAGTGTTCTGCGAAGGCTTCCATTGATTCTGTCAGATCAACAAAGCTATAATCCTTAAATCCTCCCGTATGGGTAGATAGCACAGCTGTGGGCATAGGACAAACCTGATGATTCATTGATGAAATTATAGGTATTACAACGGTAAGAGATGCCCTTCCAAAACCCGATAAATCATGAATGGCTGCAACTCTTTTTACTGAACACATTGACATATATTTTTACTCTCTCCTAACTTTTCTTTCTGTATTTCATATAATACCCTACTTATTAATAAAAAAATGCCTGACTATAGTTTACACTAATCAGACATTAAAAATATTAATAAAAATAAATTTACCGTTAATAATTGGTTTTTGAAGCACTTTGCTTATGAAGATATTTGTCTACTTGATCAGCCATTTCTCTGGAATCTGCAATAGCTTTACAAATCAAAGACTGTCCTGTGTGTATATCTCCTGAAGCAAAAACACCTTTCACATTTGTCATGTGGCTGTTATCTGTAGCAACATTGCCGTTTTCACAAAGATTAACTCCTAGTTTGTTCAATAATTCACTTCTTTCCGGATGAAGAAAACCCATGGCGAAAAGAACGAGATCTACTTCCAGCTCAAAATCTGATCCGGAAATTTCTTGCATTGATCTTTTACCATACTTATCTGGCTCTGACCGTTCTAGTTTTGCAAAATGGGCTTTTTGAACCTGACCCTTTTCTCCGGAAAAACATTTTGTCATAATACTCCAATCACGTTTTCCACCCTCTTCATGAGCAGAATTTATTCTTAAAATTTGAGGCCAATAGGGCCAGGGCATATAATGTGTTCTTTCCTCAGGAGGCTTTGGTATTAATTCGATTTGATACACTTCCTCTGCCCCTTGTCTTAAAGAAACCCCCACACAATCTGCTCCAGTGTCTCCTCCGCCAATTATTAGAACCTTTTTGCCTTTAGCATCTATTCTCTCGTCTTGGGGATATCTTCACCAGCATTTAAGCGGTTTTGCTGGGTCAGAAAATCCATAGCAAAGCGAATTCCTTTCAGTTCCCTTCCAGAAACTTCCAGGTCCCGAAGGACACTAGATCCCCCTGCCAGACAAATAGCATCATATTTTTCAGTAAGAATTTCAACGGGTAAATCCACCCCTACATTAACTCCCGTTTTAAATTCAATTCCTTCTTCTCTTAATTGGCTTATTCTTCTTTCAATAATATTTTTATCCAGTTTATAGTCTGGAATACCTCCGGCTAAAAGTCCGCCAATTTCTTCATCTCTTTCAAAAACAGTAACTTTGTGACCGACTCTGGCTAACTGCTGAGCTGCAGTAAGTCCTGCTGGCCCTGAACCTATAACTGCAACTTTAAAATTAGTTTTAAACTCCGAAGGACGGGGCTTTACCCAGCCCATTTCAAAACCCTTTTCTATAATTGCCAGTTCAGTAAGACGGTTTGAATTCCCTTTTCCACTTAAACTTTTTACACAAGCATCCTCGCAAAGAGCTGGACACAATCTTCCTGTAAATTCCGGGAAATTGTTCCTTGATAAAAGTGCCTCTAAAGCCTTTTTCCACTGATTATGGGAAACCAGGTCATTATAATCCGGGATAAAATTTCCCAAAGGACGCCGGGATATACAGAAGGGTACCCTGCACTGCATGCATTCCTCAGCATTTTTTTGAATTACTTTATCATCCAGATCTGTATAAATTTCCTGATGATCTTTAATTCTTTCTTCTACCGGCCTTTTTGCAATAATTTCTTCAGCCATAATCTCACCCCCATATCTTGATTATTTTTTTACTATATTCAAATATTGTTCTGAGGCTACTCTTCGGAATTTATCTTTCATTGTACTCCAGTTATCAATAATTTCCTTTGCCTTTAAACTTCCTGTAGCTTCAAAGTGCCCTTTTATCATTTCTAATAATTTATCTGTATCTTCACTATCTAAAGCATCCACCTGTACTATTTCAAAATTTATTTTTGAAGAAAAAGTGTTCTCTTCATCAAAGACATAAGCAATACCTCCACTCATTCCTGCTCCGAAGTTTCTGCCGGTTTTTCCAAGGACCACAACCGTCCCCCCAGTCATATATTCGCAACCGTGATCTCCAACACCCTCTACCACAGCTTCTACACCACTGTTACGCACTGCAAATCTTTCTCCTGCAATTCCCTGGATGAATACTTTTCCACCAGTTCCTCCATAAAGAAGAGTGTTGCCGGCTATAATATTATCTTGAGGAACGAAAGTTGCTTTTTTGTCAGGATATAGTGTTATGTTACCTCCGGAAATCCCCTTTCCAAGGTAGTCATTTGCTGCACCTTCAAGAATAAAGTTTACCCCTTTTGGAAGGAATCCGTCAAAGGTTTGCCCTGCAATCCCTTTGAACTTAAAATTAACTGTATCCTCCGGAAGTCCATCATCACCATATTTTTTAGCGATAACTCCAGCCATCATTACCCCGGCACTTCTGTCTGTATTTTTAATTTCAAACTCTCCAGTAGTTTTTTCCAGCATCAATTGATTTTCTTGCTGTATCGATTAATTTATTATCTAAAACCTTATCCAGACCATATTCCTAGATCTTTGTTTTACGACATTCAAAGCGTCTTGGCAACTAAGGTCTGTATAAAATTTTATCAAGATTAATCTGCTGAACTTTATAATTCTCACAATCTTCTCTTTTCTCAAGAACATCTGTCCTGCCAATCATTTCATCAATTGTCTTAAAGCCAAGATCAGCCATAATTTCTCTAACATAATTAGCAATAAAAGTGAAGTAGTTGATCAAATGCTCTGGTTGCCCTGAAAATATCTTTCTTAATTCAGGATCTTGTGTAGCTATTCCAACAGGACATTTATTGGTATGGCAACCCCTCATCATTACACAACCTAAGGTTACCAAAGTTGTAGTTCCAAAAGCACATTCCTCAGCACCAAGGAGTGCGCCAATTACCACGTCTCTTGCTGTTTTCATTTGTCCATCAACCTGAACAATAATTTTGCTGCGAAGATCGTTTAGTAATAAAGTCTGCTGTGTTTCTGAAAGTCCAATCTCCCAGGGAAGACCAACATATTTGATAGAGCTTATTGGAGATGCCCCGGTTCCTCTATCATGTCCGCTAATTAAAACTACTTCTGTTGATCCTTTTAATACACCTGCAACTACTGTTCCTACGCCACTTTCAGATACTAATTTAACATTTATTCTTGCTGCCGGATTTACATTTTTTAAATCGAAAATTAATTGTTCAAGATCTTCTATTGAGTAAATATCATGGTGTGGAGGAGGTGAAATTAAGTCAATTCCTGGCGCGGAGTTTCTAACTTTGGCAATTTCCTTTGTAACTTTTCCTCCTGGAAGGTGGCCTCCCTCTCCAGGCTTAGCTCCCTGGGCCATTTTTATTTGAAGTTCGTCTGCATTAACAAGATAGTTTGCGGTAACACCAAATCTTCCAGCTGCCACCTGCTTAGCCTTGCTCATACGAAGATCCCCATTTTCATCTGGAACATATCTTGCAGAATCCTCTCCACCTTCACCAGAGTTACTTCTGCTCCCAATACGGTTCATTGCAATAGCCATAGCCTCGTGGACTTCCTTACTTAAAGCACCAAAGCTCATTGCTCCAGTTGCAAATCTTTTAAGAATATTTTCCACTGGCTCTACTTCATCTATTGATATTGGTGTTCTGTCCTTAAACTTCATTAATCCCCTGATTGTCATTTGTCTTGAGGGCTGATCATCTACTAATTTTTCAAATTCCTTGAATAATTCATAATCCCCAATACGACAAGACCTCTGAAGCTTGAAAAGAGATTCCGGATTTATTGCGTGGTGTTCAGCTCCTTTACGCCACTTTATATTTCCACCATATTCCAACCCTTTAGTAACATTTCTAAGTCTGTCAAAGGCAGAGTTGTGTCTTTCCAGGGTCTCCCTGCAAATACAAGCCAAATCCATTCCGCCGATTCTTGATACAGTACCGGTAAAATACTTGTCTGCAAGCTCTTCTGATAAACCAACAATTTCAAAAATCTGAGCACCACTGTAACTTTGAAGAGTAGAGATACCCATTCTTGACATAATTTTCAGAAGGCCTTTTTTATTGCTTCTATATAATTAGAGACTGCAACTTTTTCATCTGTATTGTAAACATATATTTTGTTTTTTATCATGTTCTTCATTGTTTCAAAAGCAAGATAAGGGTTAACAGCCTTAGCGTCGTAACCTGGCAGCAATGCAATGTGCATTACATCTCTGGCTCCCCCTGATTCCACAATAAGGTCAACCTTGCTTCTCAGGTTCTTTTTATCAGGCACTGGTGTACAGCAGATAATGCCAATAAACTTGGAATTAGTGCACGATATTTACTAATATCTTTATCGCTTAATACAATTATGTTATATCCCTTTTCAACATTGTCAGTTACTCTTTCACACAATCTATCCAGAGCTTACTGAAGTCCCTCCGCATGCCTGTCTGCTTCGAATAGTGTGGATATCCTGATTGGGGGTGTGGACGTTTTTTTGGACCTAAGCAATTAAACCTAAGCTTTTTCTATAAGTCAATGGACTCATTCCCCCAAGGGAAATTTTAATTCTTTTTTCTGCATACCACCTTAAATATTCATCTAATATTTCAATAAATTGTTTTATTGTGACTTCTTTCCATGAATATCCATAAAACATTTCGTTTTTTTACTCTGCCAAAGAAACCCTCGCATGCAGAATTATCTGGAGAATAACCTTTCTTTGACATAGAACGAACAAGATGAGCTTTTTTCATTCTCTCAATCCAGCCAGGCCAACAATAGTGTGCTCCACGATCTGTATGTACTATAGGTCTTTCATTTTTATTTAAAGTGCTGATGGCTTTGTCTAACATTGTATTTACCAATGTGGCATCAGGAGAGGTTCCAATACTCCAACTGACTGGCAGCCCATCAAAGCAGTCAATAATTGGAGAAAGATATATTTTCCCGGCAGGAATATGGAACTCGGTTAGATCTGTTAGCCACTTCTGGTTTGGTTTATCAGCATGAAAATTGCGTTTCAACAAATTTGGCATTACAGGGCTTATCTCACCTTTATATGAGTTGTATTTCTTTTTCTTAATGCCTGGTATTGAAAGTTTCTCTTCTTTCATAATTCTTCTAACAATTTTTTCTGAAATAATTATACCGGTTTTCTTTATAACTGAATGAATTCTTCGATAACCATAACGTTTTGAAGATTCAATAAAAACTTCTTTAATTTTATTACGTAAACTGGAATATTTATCTTCTTTACTTAATACAAAATCCTGATAAAAATAGCTACTTTTTGCCATGTTAAGAATTATCAATAAATCTTTTAAAAAAATTCTCTCTTAGGGCATTAATCGCCATGGCTTTTTCACTATTAGAAAGTGTTTTTATGCTAATGCCCTTATCTTTTTTTATTATTTCTGCTGCTTTTTCCAAAATATCTCTTTCTAACTGAAGATGATATATATCCTTTTTTAATTCTTCCACTTGTTTTAAAAGAACATCTTTTTCTTTTAATAATAATTTTGCTTGATCATCACTAATATTAGTTTTCACTTTTGGGGATACTTTATCTTTTTTTGGCATTGTCCTATTCCACCCTTTTTTTAGAAGCTGATTTTTCCAACTATAAAGCCTCTCACAGGTAATGCCAATTTCATTCGCTACTTCTCTGGCCGATTTTTCCCGTGAGCATAAAGCTATAACTGCTGCTTCTTTTTGTTCACGAGTATATTTTATCAATGCGTTACCTGAGCGACAATATTTCTTTTGTTCAGGCGCCAATTCTAGTATCCATTTATCAAGAGTAGGTCTGCTTGGATATCCAAGAATTCTTGTAGTGCGTCGTACACATTTTCCGTGTTCTAAATAATGATTAACAGCTCTGTATTTTTCTTCTTCAGAAAATTTTGCTTTTCTTTCACATTCTTTAATTAAGTCACCATTACTTAAATATTGTTTGTACCACGCCGTTAGGGATTTTCTATCTAGGTATCCTAACTCCCGCATTACTTGTGCATAACATTTGTCATATTTAATTAATAATTTTACAGCTTTAATTTTTTCTTCGTAGGAATACATATGGACATCCTCCTGTATTTTTAGTCCAGGTTTTTGTCCGCACCCCCTTGCTGCAAGCTTTGGATCCTTAATATTAAAAAGTTTTTCTGTATCTTCATTTGTCAGAACAGGATGCTGGATTTTAATATACGGAAGTTCTTCGTCTTCTTTCTATACTCCCAAAATATTTCCATGTCCACCAATAAATTGGGCCAAAGACATAACCAGCTTTTCTCTTATTGAATCAATTGGAGGATTCGTTACCTGTGCAAACAGCTGTTTAAAATAATTAAATAGAAGCTGTGTTTTTTCTGATAATACTGACAAAGGAGCATCGTTACCCATTGAACCAAAAGCTTCTGTTCCACCCTCCGCCATTGGAGCAATAATTATTTTTAACTCTTCCTCGGTATAATTGAATACTTTTTGCATTTGGAGTAACTTATCTTCGTCCATAGTTGCAATAACATTTTTTCTTCAATATCTTCTAATAATATCCTGTTACTATCAAGCCACTGCTGATAATCTTTATCCTCAGAAAGTTCCCTTTTTAATTCGTCATCAGAAATAATTTCGCCCTTTTCCAAATCAACAAGGAACATTCTTCCGGGACGAAGACGGTCATTTATTAATATATTTTCTGGGGGAATATCCAGAACTCCAGCTTCTGATGCCATAATAACGTAACCATCTTTTGTCGCTGTATAACGAGCTGGTCTTAGTCCGTTTCTGTCTAAAGTTGCTCCAATTTGTTTTCCATTACTAAAAACCATTGCGGCAGGACCGTCCCATGGTTCAATTAAGGTTGCGTGATACTCATAAAAAGCTTTTTTATTTTTATCCATATGCTTGTTTTCCTGCCAAGCTTCCGGAATCAGCATCGTCATTGCATGGGGCATAGAACGACCGCTGGCAATTAACAATTCAAGAACATTATCAACAATTTGAGAATCACTTCCATCTTCATCAACAACAGGAATTATTTTCTTTAACTCATCTCCAAATAAGCTGGATGTTATTTGTCCCTGGCGGACTTCCATCCATTTAACATTACCTTTAAGAGTATTAATTTCACCATTATGAGCCAGATATCTAAAAGGCTGGGCTCTGTTCCATGAAGGGAAGGTATTTGTACTGTATCTTTGGTGTACCGTTGCAAAGGCACTTGCCATATCTTCATCCTTAAGCTCTGGATAAAATTCTTCAATTTGATGGGCCAGCAACTATCCCTTGTAAACCATAATTGCATTAAAGAAACTACATACATAGAAAGACTCTATGTAATTTTTCCCTGAATTCCATATTTTTTTCTGCTCTTTTTCTGATAATAATTAGCTTTCTAATAAATTCTTCTTGAGAAAGATCTCCCTTTTCAACAAAAAGCTGATGAACAATGGGGCAGGTTCCACGGGCAGAGAATCCACATGCCATTTCATTAACAGGCGCCATTCTCCATCCAATCAAAGAAATTCCCTCTTCTTCAATTATTCTTTCAAGTACTCCCTCACAAAAATATCTGGCATTTGGCTCTTTTGGAAGAAAAATCATCGCAACAGCGTAGTCTCCCTGGGGAGGCAGTTCTATCTCCCGGGAAGCCATTTCTTTTCTTAAAAATTTGTCAGGAATCTGAATCATAATTCCTGCTCCATCCCCAGTTTCAGGATCCGCACCTGTTGCACCTCTGTGAACAAGCTTTTTTAAAATTTCTAAACCACCAGTAATTACGTGATGACTTTTCTGTCCCTTTATATTTGCAACAAATCCTACTCCGCAGTTGTCTTTTTCATTTATCGGATTATAAAGTCCTTGCTTTTCAAAAAAAACGTCATAAATAATCCCCCTTTAATTGTTCTTTAGGTTTTGAATTTTAGCACTATGAGAATATTCTCACGACAAAAATACAAACACAATACAGTATCACGAAAAATAATATAATATACTGTATTATGAACAAGTAAAGAGGGCATTTTTACCTTTATTTTCTATTCTTTTGGGGGTCTCGGACCATAATATTAATAATAATCAACTTTTATATTTCCATTAAATAATTTTCTTTTTTCGGTCACTTTTTTACCCGCAGCTCCCTCAAAATCTTCATTGGAAGTAAGAAGATAATAAGGCCATGTCGGATTTTCTTCCATAATTTGCCCGAACTTCTTATATATTTGAATTGCTTCATCTCTTTTATCAATACGCTCACCATAAGGAGGATTGGTAATCATTACACCATATTCCCAGGGAAGCTTACCTAATTTTAGGAAATCCTTTGACTCAAAATTAACATCTTCAAGAACTCCAGCATCATCGGCATTGATTTTGGCAATTTCAATAACTTCCGGATCATAATCATATCCGTATAATTTTAACTCTGTGTCATAATTAATTAGTTTTTTTGCAGCAACCTTCTCCTTCTGCCAAAGGCTTTGATCAAAGTTTTCCCACTTTTCTGCACTAAACTTTCTGTTTAGGCCAGGAGCAATATTTCTGGCAATTAAAGCGGCTTCAATTGGAAAAGTTCCAGATCCGCACATTGGATCTAAAAGGATTCTTTCTTTATTCCAATAGCTCAGGTCAATCATAGCTGCAGCCATTGTTTCTTTAATAGGAGCAAAGCCAATTAGTTTGCGATATCCCCTTTTGTGAAGACCCGCTCCAGATGTATCCAAGGTTATTTCTGCTATATCATTTAGAAGGCTGACTTCAAAACGATACAAAGCCCCAGATTCATCTAGCCAGTCTTTTTTTCTTTCCTCTTTAAGCTTTTCAACAATTACCTTTTTTACTATTTTTTGGCAATCAGAGAGACTGAACAATTTTGATTTAACAGATTTAGCATCTACAGGAAAAGCTCCACCCTTTGGAATAATCTTTCCCCGCTCAAGTTTTTTGTTTCATCAAAGAGTTCTGTAAAAGTCTCCGCCTTGAAAGTTCCAATTTTTATTTTAATTCTCTCCGCGGTTCTTAACCAAAGATTTAACCTGACAACATTTCAAAGGTTCCGTCAATTTCAATTCTTCCATTTTTAACAAAAAGCTCTGAATAACCAAGCTTTTGCATTTCCCTTTTACACACAGCCTCCATTCCAAAAGCTATTGCAGCTATTATTCTTAATTTATCCTGAACCATAAATTTACATCCTTCCTGGAATTATTTTTTATATTTTAAATATTTACTTTCCTCTATTTTACCATTTAATTAATATGGGTATACAGAAGATTGTAACATGAATTTAAATATTTTGGAGGTACAAAACATGTCAAACAAAAATCCCAGAGAAATTCTCCAGGAATACAAAAGTGGTTTCAAAGATTTTATGAAGGATAGCCGGGATACTGCTCGTGCCATTATCAATCAAAGCCAGGCTTTAAATTGCGAAGGAGCCTTAAGTTACAAACAGAAAGAATTAATTAGCATTGCAATAGGACTAAATATAAGATGCGAATACTGTATGGCAATTCACGTATACGAAGCCTTTAAAGCCGGAGCAACAAGAGAAGAAATCCTTGAAGCCGGGTTAGTTGCGGTAAGCATGGGGGGAGGGCCGGTATTAACATACTTCTCCACATTCCTGCACCAGTGTGTAAATGAATTCGAAAAAGACTTCCAAAAGTAAGCGCTGATTTTGGAAGCGTCCGAGACCAGTGAAAAAGTCTTTCTTTAAAAGAAGATTTTTCCCTTTTCAGCAAAATAAGACTATTTTTTTAAATTCCAAATTTGATTTAAAAAATTGCACTCTAAAGAGGATAGTATTGATGCTATCCTCTTTATGTTTACCGCAATTGCTGCCAGCTTCGATTGAACAGACACACTTAAGAGACCATATCCTCTTGCACGACATAGTCCGTGAAATCTTTTTAGCTCGGCATTCTTGCCTTCAATGCTTGCTCTCTTCTTGTACTTTTCTTTAAACTCTTCCGTTTTTTGTTCTTAAGATATTTCATAATATTCTCCAGTATTTAAACCAGTTGTGAAAATTTCTCGTGCTTTTTTACCAGCACATTGATCATGCTTTGGGCAATTTTTACACTGCTTTGCTTCAAAATAATAATTGTAATATCCATAGCCTAAAGAATAAAATGTTTCTTTCCTTTTAAAATATCTCTTTTTTACACTTATGTTTCCTTGGCTACATTCCCATTCGTCCGAATCTTTGTTGTATGAAAATCCATTTTCATCAATTCTGTAAGCTGACCCACTTACTGGAATAAAGGCTTTTGCTTTTAATTCCTTTATTAAATCTAAAATGTTTTTTCTGAAATAAGCTTTGTCTCCATATACTTCTTTTACAGAAACTCCTGCTTTTATGGTCTCTTCAAGCATTTCCTCTGTTAAATCTCCATCAGTATATACCCCATCTCCGGTTCTAACGCAGGTAATTAATCTTTCTTCTGTAGTCATAATAAATTCTGTTTTATAGCCAAAAAAGTCTTGGCTTTTACTTTTTCTGCCAACACGAGCATCTTCATCTATTAATGAACGTACTCCTTTTTGATTTATGAACTTGGGATCATTTAATATATTTTTAGCTTTTTCAATAATAGAATTGGTTTTGAGTAGCTCTGTATTTTTTCTGCTTCATAGATTACTTTTTCTAAGTAATCTATCATTACTGCTTTTGCTTCTTTATGGTCTTCAATCTCCTTGTACTCTGGAACATCAGGAAGACCGGGTAGTTTTTCTTCTGTTTCTTCTTCATATGTATTTATAATTTTTTAGCAAGATGTTTCGTTAATCTTTTCGGGGTTTTTATTGTATTGGCTTCTATATGTGTAGCACCAATACTTACACTATTTCCTTCAATAATTTTTTGTTCAACACATTGGCGAATAATTTCTGTAATAATTTCATCTAATGTGGAGTTTTGAAGTCTTTGGGTTCTGAATTTTGAGAGGAGACTTTTATCTGGGAGGGATTCTTCGGGATTGATTCCTAAAAAATACATATATGCTAAATTAAGTTCTGCTTCCTGTATAACCTTTTCGTCAGAAAGGTTATACAGGAAGCTGCAGGAAAAGAAGTTTACACATTAATTCTGGTTCTTTGGCTGGTCTGCCAAAAGTTTTGCAGTAGCTGTTTTTCCAATAATTTATTAATAAAGCTAAAATTTACTACAGATTCTATTCTTTTTAATATATGATTTTCAGGTATTTTATTATATAATTGTGAATATAAAGAAATTTGCTTTGATTTTAATCTAGGCATAAAAAACCCACCATTTTGATTTATTTTGTTTTGGTAGATAAATTATACCATAAAAAGGTGGGCTTTTTTCTGTTTTCTTAGATATATCAACGCTTTCAGCTTTTTTTAGTATAAAAATTTGTCCCTCACCTTTAACTTAAGGGAGGGACTTTTTCACTGGTCTCGGACGCTTTGGTGTGACCCCCAAAAAGGGTACACTTCTGGGACAGTAAATTTCACCAAATTAATTAAATGAAAAAATCTGTTTATAGAAACCTTGGAGGGACGCCTCCAAGGTTTCTATGCGTCCTGTCATTTATATAAAATTTAATGTAATCTTCAGTAATTTCTTTTATATCTTTAAAACTTTTGATTCTTTTCTTGTAGAGATTAATACTTTCTGTTTTGTAATGGCTAAAGAAACTTTCAATCTTCGCATTATTCCAGCAATTTCCTCTTCTGGACATACTTTGAACTGCTCCTAAAGACTTTAAATAGCTGGAATATTCTTTGCTTGTGTATTGAACACCTTGATCACTATGGATAACAGTATTCTTAATATCTATCTTTTTTGAAAGTTTTTCAATAGTTTTTACAGTCAGCTTGCTGTCAGGATTCTTACTGTATTCCCAGCTTACCGGTTTATTGTTAAACAGATCTAGGGCAACACACAGATATAGCTTAGAGTTTCTGTAAGGAATACAGGTAATATCTGTGGCTATTTTTTCTCCTGGGCGACTTGCCTTAAAATCCCTGTTTAATATATTGGCTTTGAATTGTTTATCATCTTGAATCCTATTCTTTTTTCTTCTGATTCTGGATCTGAGATTGTTTTCCTGCATTATTCTTTGAATCTTTTTATGATTAACAACTATTTTAAATGCATTTCTTAGCTCATTTCCTATTCTTCTGTAACCAAAAATTCCTTTTGATTTGTTATATATTTGAATAATTATTTTCTCAATGGGATCTTCTTTTTTTATTGGTTTGTCTCTGAAATTGCAATAGGCTTTTCTTTTTACTCCAGCAATTTCGCAAAGAAATTTTACTGTATATTTAAATTCCAAAGCAAATATAGCTCTGTACTTTAGCTCCCTGACTTTTGTTTTTTTAGAAATAAAGGGCTGTAAATGCTCTAATTGTTCGTAGTATTCAATTTTAGCATAAAGATGTTCTATTTCTTTTTCGTATTCAATTTCTCTTTGTGTTTTCTCAGGAAAATCTATTTTATCTGATCTGATTTTTATCTTATCCGGATCTTTCTTAGCTTCTGTTGGAAGAAGTCCTTTTTCTTTTAATTGTTTTTCCCAATTAAGAACAAGATTTTTTGAAGATAAATTGTACTTTGCAGTAATCTTTCTTGCCCCAAGATTGCTTTCGTAATATTCCTTAATTACAGAGAGTTTAAATTCATTAGAATAGTTCTTTGTCATTAAAATCAGCCCCCAAAATTAGTATATCTTACTGTCCCAATTTTGTGTAATTTTTGGGGGTCAGACCAGTTCTATTTAGTGCAATTTATCCACAGGGTGAAATCCAAAAACCTAGTGTGAAACCAATTATCTCTAAAATAATACTTGAACCTATGTAAGCAAGTGCGTTTAACTGTTTTTTCCCTGAAAGAAATTGAACCCTTCATACATAAATGTAGAAAACGTTGTATAGGCTCCAAAAAAGCCATCTCCTAAAAATCTATAAATATATATGTCCCCGCTTGTACCTGTACCTATTGTACCTAAACCTGATAATAAGCCAAGAAAAAAGCTCCTGTTATATTTACAAAAAAGGTTCCTATCGGTATTGAATTCCAACCTCTTCCAGAAAAAATTTCCCTAACCTGAATCGGGTTAAACTACCCAAACTCCCGCCAAGGGCAACTAAAATAATCTTCATTACTTTTGCCTCCAACCTGAGAGAGCGAATCCTAACCATGCGAAGCTTAAGCCCACTACCACTAACAAAATAAGATAGATAAAGACTAAAAAGATTTCCCCCTGTAGTAATAATTGGGGTGATTCTTTACATAAAGTTAAAAATGTTGTAAATGCCCCAATAATCCCGGGGAGACACCGGCGTGAAGGTCTCTGCTGAAAACTTCAGAATCGAAAGCCCACCTTAAGAAAAATGCTAATATAAAGGTTCTTAAAATATTCACAATAAACGTTCCTGAAGGGAAGTTGTCGGCGATTATATGAATTTCTTTTTGCCCAATTCCAAAACGAAGGGCGGCTCCTACAGCTCCTCCCGCCATTACATATAAATAGGTTTTTCTCATTTCTATATCCTCATATCCTTAAAATTTCTCTGCCTGTGGATAACGCGCTGATTTTAGAAATAGTCTGACCCTCAAAAGTTACACAAATTAGGGACAGTAAGATATACTAATTTTGGGGGCTGATTTTAATAAAAAAGAACTATTCTAATGAATTTAAACTCTCTGTAATTAAAGACTATTACGAAAGCAACCTAGGGGTAAGAAAGATTACTGCAAAGTACAATTTATCTTCAAAAAACTATATACTTAATTGGGAAAAACAATTAAAAGAAAAGGGACTTATTTCTAAAGATTCTAAAAAAGATCCTGATAAAATAACTAGCCAGCCAGATAAAATAGAACATCAACCAAGAACAGCTAGAGAAATCGAATATGAAAAAGAAAATGAGAGATTAAGAGCCAGAATTGAATATTATGAATAATTAGAACATTTACAACCCTTTATACCTAAAAAATAAAAGCCAGAGAATTAAAATATAAAGCTATCTTTGTATTGGAATTTAAATATTCAGTAAAACTTCTTTGTGAAATTGCTGAAGTAAAAAGAAAGTCCTATTACAACTTCAGAAACAAACCAATAAAAAAAGAAGTCCCAATTAAGAAAATAATTATTCAGATATATAATAAATCAAAAAAGTTTATGGATACAGACAGATTCAAAATGAACTTCGATTTGTTTTTAAAACTATTGTAAATCATAAAAAGATACAAAGAATCATGAGAGAGAACAGCCTAGGATCAATTATCAGAAGGAAGAAGAATAAAATACATGATGATAAGCAGATTAAAGAGAATATCCTGAGAAGAGATTTTAAAACAGACAAACCTGGAAAAAAGATTGCTACAGATATTGCTTGCATCCCTTATCGCAATTCAAAATTATACTTGTGTGTCGCATTAGATCTTTTTAATAATGAACCAGTTAGCTGGGAGTATAGCAAAAATCCAGACACTACTCTAACGGTGAAAACGATTGAAAAGTTATCAAAAAAGTTTGACCTTAATGATACTATTATTCACAGTGACCAGGGAGTCCAGTACACTAGCAAAGAATATTCAGGATATTTAAATACCCTAGGAGCTATTCAAAGCATGTCTAGAAGGGGAAACTGTTGGAACAATGCTAAAGCGGAAAGTTTTTTTAGCCATTACAAAACAGAAAGTATTAATCTTCACAAAAAAAAGACTCAAAAGTATTGAAGAAATAAAAGAAATGACTGAGGAGTACATGAATCATTATATAAATGATAGGACACAATAGAATCTTGGAGGTGTCCCTCCAAGATTCTATAAAAAGATTTTTTCATGTAATTAATTTATTGAAATCTACTGTCCCTAATCTGTACCCTTTTAGGGGATCACACCAAAACGTCCCCAAATCAGCGGGTTATTTTCAAAATTACAGGATTTTGCTGAGGAAGGATTTGGTTCTTTCTTGCTGCGGGTTGTCGAATATTTCTTTTGGAAGTCCTTCTTCTACCAGAAATCCTTCGTCCATAAATACAACCCTGTCTCCAACTTCTCTTGCGAATCCCATTTCATGAGTTACTACCATCATTGTCATTCCTTCATTGGCAAGGTCCTTCATTACTGATAAAACTTCTCCTACCATCTCTGGATCTAAAGCAGATGTGGGTTCGTCAAATAACATAATTTTTGGTTCCATTGCAAGGGCTCTTGCAATTGCGACCCTTTGCTGTTGTCCACCAGACAAGGAGTCAGGATAAATATCCTCTTTATCAGACAAACCAACTTTTTTCAACAAAGCCTTTGCCTTTTCTGTTGCTGCTTCTTTAGACATTCCCTTTACTTTAATTGGAGCCATGGATACATTTTCTAATGAAGTCTTATGAGGAAAAAGATTGAAACGTTGGAAAACCATTCCAACCTCTTCTCTCACTTTATTAATATCCACCTTAGGATCGGTAATCTCATTCCCATTAACAACAATTGTTCCAGAGGTCGGTGTTTCCAACAAATTGACACATCTTAGCAAAGTACTTTTTCCTGAACCAGATGGCCCGATAACGCATACAACTTCCTTTTGCTTAACGTTAAGGTTAATTCCTTTTAAAACTTCCAGCTTACCAAAACTTTTATGAAGGTTAATCACGTCTATCACTAATGCTCAACCTCCTTTCAAGATAAGATACTAACCTTGATATACTAAACGTCATAATTAAATATACAAAAGCTATTGCAAGATATACGGGGAAGGATGCAAATGTAGCTGCAATATATAGCTGCCCCTGTCTTGTAAGCTCGTGTACTCCAATAACTGACAATAATGAGCTATCTTTAAGTAAAATTATAAATTCATTACCCATTGGCGGTACAACTCTCTTAAATGCCTGGGGTAAAATTACATTAGTCATTGCCTGAGATTTAGTCATACCCAACGAACGGGCAGCTTCCATTTGTCCTCTATCTATGGACTGTATTCCTGATCTGAAAATTTCCGCAACATATGCGCCACTATTAATACTGCAAGCTATAACACCAGCCATTAGCGGGGCCATTCTAAAAGTTTCGCCAGTAATTTCTCTTATTACTCCCGGAATTCCAAAATATATTAGTAAAATCTGAACCAGCAAGGGAGTTCCTCTAATAAAATCTACATAAACAACACTAATAAATTTTAATACTTTGTTAGAAGATATTTTCATCAGACTCATTCCAAGTCCTATTATCGTTCCAAAAAACACAGACAGTGCTGTGATTTGCACAGTCAAGACAGCTCCTTTTAATAGAAGGGGCATTACTGTACTTATATGGGCATAGTATTTAACTAAAGTTTCCAATATATCTCCACCTTACTGCAAAATAAGGTTCTACAATAAATGTTGGGGTGGTAAAAACCATTCTGACATTTTTTGCGAAAAAATACAGAGCATTGGGTAAGTCTATATTAGAGAACACCCACTGTAATCTAAGGAGGAATTTACTTATGCTCTATAATAACTATTATATTAAAAAATTAATTGGTTTTAAAGGGATAATTTTAGAACAATTAGAAACTTCTTCTGATTCAATGTCCTTTTCTTTTTCTCTGGAGATTAAAACTCACAATTGCCCCAAATGCCATCAACAAACCAGTAAAGTTCATGATTACAGAATTCAAATGATAAAAGATATTTCCATCTCAGGGAAGAAAACCTACCTTTACTACAAAAAAAGAAGGTACGTTTGTAATCACTGCAATAAAAAATTCTACGAAAAAAATGATTTTCTCCCCCGCTATCAAAGAATGACCAGCAGGCTGATAAAATACATAATTACTCGAATGAAAAATGTTTACTCTGTATCTGATATTGCCAAAGAGAATAATATTTCACCATCAACGGCTCTCAGGCTTTTTAGATTCATAAACTATTCCCTAACAAAATTGCCCGAAGCAATCTCTATTGATGAATTTAAAGGTAATGCCGGGGGGCAAAAAGTACCAGTGCATATTAACTGATCCCTAAAACAAGAAGGTACTTGATATTCTTCACGGAAGAGAACAACACATTTTATCGGACTATTTCAGGAAATTCAATGACAGGAATAAAGTAAAATACTTCATTATGGATATGTGGCAACCTTACAAGGATATTGCTGAAACATATTTTAAAAATGCAACTATCATTATCGATAAATTCCATTTCATTAGGCAGGTCACTTAGGCATTTGAAAGAATTAGGAAAGATGAGCAAAAGAAATTTGCCAAGGAAAGGCGAAGATATTTCAAAAGAAGTCGCTCCCTTCTCTTAAAAAGAATGAAGTATTTAACTCCTGAAGAAATTGACCAGGTAAACGTTATGCTTGTTACTTCTGAGAAACTGCAAAAAGCTTATATGTTAAAAGAAAAATTTTATAACTTTGTTGACAGCAGTGATTTAGAAAGTGCAAAAAAGAATTTGAAAGCCTGGTATATGTTTGTTATGTCCTGTGAGCTTGAAGAATTCGATAAATGCTCCAGAACCATTTTCAACTGGCAGAAATATATTCTTAATTCATTTACTTGTACTTATACTAACGGATATACAGAAGGAGTTAACAACAAAATTAAGGTTTTAAAAAGAAATGCTTATGGTGTAAGAAATTTTTGGAGATTCAAAAACAGAATAATGCACGTAATGAACTAAAAACAATTTAAAAAAGTACCGCATTTTTCAATGCGGTACTCATGGAATCTAATCTAATTGGGTTACCCCAACATTTGACAAAGCACCAAAAAAACAGCGTAACACTTAATAAAAAATGCTACGCTATCAGGTAATCTTAGAAGTACTCCTGAGTCAGCTCGTCATAATAGCCACTTTCTGTAAGCTCAGCAAGACCTGCGTTAATTTTAGCTGCTAAATCTTTATCATCTAAGCGAACAGCAAATCCATAAGGCTCACTTGATAATGGCTCGCCTACCATTTTAATAGTACCAGGCTGCTTTGAAATATAAGCAGTTGTAACTGGAAGGTCATTAATTACTGCATCAATACCGCCATTTACAAGTTCCATCATAACAATATCAATAGTGTTAAATGTTTTAACTTCTTTAATTAAACCTTGCTCTAATAGCTCTGCTGCTTTTTCAGAACCAGTTGTTCCAATTTGAACACCAACAGTTAAACCTTCAAGGTCTTCAACAGAAGCGATTTCAGTATTTGACTCTAAAACTGCAAGAGCAAGACCTGCATTGATATACGGTTCTGAGAATTGAACTTCTTTAGCTCTGTCTTCAGTAATTGTCATACCAGATGCAATAATATCAATCTGCCCTGACTGAAGTGCTGGAATTAAACCATCAAAACCAATACTTTGAATTTCTACTTTAAAGCCTTGGCTTTCAGCAATTTTCTTAATTAAATCAATATCAAAACCAATGATGTCGCCAGTTTTCTCATCTGTCATTTCAAATGGAGGAAAAGTTGGCTCTGTTCCTACAATAAGTACCTTTTCAGCATCTGCCGGAGCTTCTTTTTTAGCACAACCTACTGAAAATACTAAAAGAGCAACGAGCATTACTACCAATGCTGATTTAAAAAATTTGTTCATTATAATACCCCCTAATGCTTAAATAAATATTCAAAGACAATAATAATTGTAACTTTGAGGTACTTTTTAATCAATAAAAACTTATATTATTTTAACTTCTTTTATCAACAGGCACCTGTGTGAACATATATTCTCCTAGAAAAAACCCTTTAATAATAAGGCTTTCAGCTTTTCAATAAATAGTCAAGTTTCTGTGGATAAAGTGGATAAATCTGAGGATAAGTGCCTATATGTGCATTTTGCCTGTGGATAACTCTATCTGTACTATCTACAGGTCAATTATCTCATAATTAAATATAAAATACCAATTAAGCAAAAGAAAAGATCGTGTCAATTAATTATGGGTTTTAAAAGAATAAAAAACCCCTTGTATGTATTACGTGCTAAATCGCACTCGCTATCCTTTTAAATAATTCTCTTTTCCAAGTTCTCTTACCAGTTAAAACTACTGGCACATTGCCGAATTTCTCATCTGATATTAGGTTCGTAGCTTTTTTATAACACGGCTTTCTAATTTTATGATTCTTGTTTCTGTTTTTCTTGCTTCTTTCTTTTACTAAATCATATACATCACCTGAATTAGCCTTAAAAGCCCTCAGACGTGACATTTGATCAATACCTTCTCTGCACCAGCTTAGAGGCTTTGAACTTAATCTTGCAGATAATATATGACTAATATGGCCTTCTGTGCTACAACCTATATAATCCGGGTCATATTGATTCATTATACCTTCCCAATTATTTAACACATAACTTCTAGCATCTTTTATTGCTTCTATTTTTTGTTTCTGATTCTGTTTCTTCAATTATTGCTTTGAATAAATCTTTTACGAAATCTTTCCTTTTCGTATTTATGTAATACCACATCATTTGGTGTGTGCCTTTCATATGAGCAGTTGCCTTCTTTATATATTTCGACAAATAGTATCTATCTAAAACATAGATACTATCTTTAATCCATTCTTTGCCTTGTTTTATCCAGTTGGCTCCATCTCCTGATAAATATATCTTTTCAATAGTTTCTTCTTCATAGTTGCTATCAATATAATCAGCTACTTCAAGCCATAAATCAGCACTATCTTGGTAGAGACCACTAAAGTATCTGGGATTTATTAATTCATATCTATCTTTACTTACCTTTCACTTACCTTCGTGAACATAAATTAATCTAGGTTCGGCACATGTTCCTCTTTGAAGTGAAACATGATCTTCATCAACTTCGATGTACAAAATCTTAGCTTGAGAATCAGTTTTTTCACTGGTGCTGCATGATTAGAAATATCTTTAAGCTTTCTAATAGAATTCATTACTGTTTGACCAGTAAGATATACATTCTTCGATATTTTTTCGCTACTTTTTCTGTATGGTGTCTCTATTGCTTCTTCTATTAACATTGATTCTAGCAATATATCCATTCTGTCATTTGCTTCAATACCAACAGCTTCATCAGATAAGTATTTATATTCACCGGTAATTTTATAAACATAATACGTTCTTTTATAGGTTACTTCACCAAATATCGTCACCAAACTTTTCTTCGACTTTGTTTCCTTTATTTTCCAGTCTCTTTTTCTTGCACAATCTTTTTTAACTAAAATATCTACAGTTTCAAGTACTTTTTCTGTAATTGCAACCCCAACTTCATCCAGTATTTTTTTGGTTTTTAAAATGAATTCAGATATATTATTTCCCTCAATTAAAGTTGTTTCCATATTTTCTGCTATTTCTTTACTGATTTTAGTTGCAATTTCATGTATAATATTATTCATTAGAGTTTCTCCTTTTTTGCGATTTGGTTTAGCGATTTAATTGTAACATAAGGAGTTGCTCTAATATTTTTTTGTTTTTTTACCCATAATTATTTTACACTAACGAAAGAAAAAGAGGCCATGGCCTCTCACTTTTACGATAACTTTAATATTCTTTTTAAATTATCTTCGTTCTCTTTTTCTGAATTTTCCAGTTCTTTTATGGCTTCTCCCGTTTCAACCAGGGCATTAAGTAAATCATTTGTTGCGGGAGTGTTTAAATTTTCCTTTAAGGCAGATATAGTAAACTCCTCTATTTTCAAAGCCTTCAGAATATCTTCCTTTGCCTTTTTTAAGTATTTGTTTCTCTCTGCAATTTCCTCAAAAAGTTTATCTTTCTCCGAGGCTATCTCAGTAAAAAGGCTGATTTCTTTTTGATCTTTTATTTGACTCTGTTGTTTAGTCAAAGCTGCAATTTTATAATAGGAATCTCTTTGGAACCTGTAACTTCCAGCAATTTTATATAGTAAAGGTTCAAAAATCTTATCTTTATTTATCAAAATTATCTCAGCCTTTCAAAATCAATATTAAAGAGCCTGCTTGATTTGACTTCTTTTATCTCTAACAATTTCTCCAACCTGTTTCCAAGTCTCTCTGAAGTCTCTCAAATATTTTTCTGCTTCCTCAAGATAAGAAATATCCTTTGTTATATTCGCTTGAACAAAATTATATTGAATGTATTCGTACATTTTTTCAATTTCAGCAGCTATTGGAATTTTAGGATTCAATGTATTAATAAGATAATCAATTACATCTTCACAACGATATATTGCTTTTCCAGCATCTTCAAAGTTTTTTTCTGTAATAAAGTTTTTTGCCTTCCCTGAAAATCTTAAAGCTCCATCGAATAACATTATTATTAGTTTATCTGGAGAAGCGGTTCTTACTGCCTGTTCCTGATATTGTTTGCAAGGATTTCCTGCGAGTGCCATTAATAATCTCCTCCTAATTTTTTTTGTTCAAATAAAGGGATTGGCCAGCGTATCCCTGATATACTTTATTTACTTTTATAGCTTTTTTATTATTACCAATATTCTCTTTAAGCTCCGCAAAAGTTTCTACCATTCTTTCCTGCAGATATTGATTCTCAGTAAGAATTCTTGCTTTAAGCTCTTTAATCCTAATACCTTGCTTTTCCGACTTTATGTCAAATTTTGCAAGCTCAGACTCTATTTTTTTCATTTCTTCAATTAACTTATCTCTTTTATCCATTATTAATAGAAGGTCTTCTTCTTTTTTGTTTTCAATTTTTTCTAGAGCTTCTTCCGTTAGCTTAAGGAAGCGAATCATTAGATTCTCTTTACCTGTAAGCAATTCTTCCAAATTCATATAATCACTTTCCTAACTGCCGAGTTAATGATGTCATTTGACTTTCCATAGATGATAGCGCCTTCTCCATTGCTGTATATTTTTTCCAATAAAATTTTTCCTTGCTGGATAAAATTTTTTCCAGGTTTGCAATTCTGTCGTTATAATCCAAAATTCCTTTATCAATATAGCTAATGCTAGATTGTTTTGTCACAAAGCTTAATAGCATATATGGATTAACTTTTCTCATAAGACCTGCATCACCTCCAGGACCTGCCTGGTATACAATTTCCTTCATTCTTGAAGTAAGATTATCAAATAAACGATTAACTAAGCCACTTTGTGCTCTCTTATCTTTTATTTGTTCCGCAGTTAAATTGTCTTCATTTCCACCAAGAGAACTGTCTGCTTTTTTAAATAGAACTTCCATTACTCCATCAATGTCTTGTTGCAAAGCAGTTTTTAATTTTTGTTCATCAATTTGCAAACGTCCTCCAGCTGAGCTTCCTGAATAAGCTTCAGTTGTAATGCCAAGTTGAGTAAGATGATAGAAATTACCAGATACTCCTTCAACACTTTGATAAAAACCTGTTCTGCTACTAGAGCCTATTCTTAATAAAGTTGCATCCTTTGAAAGCAAACCTGCTTTAGCTCTTTCTTCCCAAAGTTCAACTTCTTTATCACTCATTGCTTCTTTCTGAGTATTAGTTAATGGCATATAACTTGAATCTCTTTTTTGAGATGTAAGAGAATCAATCTCATCAACTATTTTATTATAGTTATCAACAAATTCTTTAATTTTATCAAAAGCAGAATCTATATCTGTACTTACATTCACCTGAAAACTTGTAGATGTAGTTTCTTTTAGAGAGAAACTAATATTGTTTAATGTAAAATCATTACTTGAAAAAGTAATTCCAGTGGCTGCACCGAAATCGATATTTGCATCAACACCGCCATATTCTGTTGCGTTTTCAACAGCCTCATATACACCAGAAACTTCATGTTGAAGTTTTAAAGTACTTTCTGCTCCTGCAATAAAAGCTTTAGTGCTATTATCTGTAATCTTAATTGTATTGCCTGCTCCAGTATTACTTGTTTGCAAGAAGAAACGGTCTGCTCCTGCATCATAAATTGCTGTAACACCTAAATCTGCAGCATTAATTTCCTTTACCATTTCACTTATGCTGGTGTCCCCAGCGGACTTGTTAAATGTAAAGGTTTTTGCCTCACCATTGTTGTTTGTCTCAATTGTAAAATTAATATTCTCTGTTCCAGCCAAACCAAACTGAGTTTCAAGGGAGGTTCTGTCTGTTGAAGCACTTATCTTATTACTACTGGCTGATGACCAGTTTGATGCAAGACTGTTAACCTTAACACTGTAAGGCCCATTAGTTGCTCCTGCAGAGGCTGATACCGAAACTGCTGACTCATTAGTTGATACAGCTTTTTTAACCCAAGTCATTGAATTGCTGCTGGTACCTAAAAGTGAACCTGTAGCAGTTGTTGTAGCAAGACCAAAAGATAGCTTCGCATCAATAATAAAATTGGCAAGTTTACTGTTAATTGATATGAATTGCTTCTGCTTCCACAAAGAAACCTGTTTCTGCTGAGAAACCCTGTCAACCTTAGTTCTTTCAGTGTCCATCATCTGTTTAATTATTGATTCTATATCTATACCAGAGGCTAGGCCTCTAAATCTGATTGCACTCATTTATATCACCTTCCTAAGCTTCTTCGTCTACGTACAAACCTGCGATTTCCATAAAATTCGCAACCATATCAAGAATCTTTTCCGATGGAATTTCTCTTATTATTTCCTGCATCCCTGTATTCATAACCTTGATCATGATTTCTTTAGTTCTTTCGTGGACTGAGAAGCGAAGTTCTGTACTTCTGTTCATTACTCTTTCGTTTGCCTTTTCAATGGCACGAAAAATTTCATCATTGGATACTCCGCTCTTTTTTTCTCCAGCTGGTCTTTGTTCTGGCTCTGCACTTTTACCAGGCTTAAAAAAACTGGACTTCCTGTCCTCCTGTTTTTACCTTTTGCACTATTGGATCAGCAATTTTTTGATCCACTCCATTTACCCGCATACTTAATACGCCTCCTTGCGTTTACATACACTTTTTATCGGTAATAATTCAAGATAATTTAGTCTCTGTATATTTTTTAACTATAATGTATCATATATAAGGAGAGTTGTTTTTTGGAGGTGAACTATGTTTCTTATATTATTTTTTCTCACCATCATAGTAATTTTTATAATAATTGAATTCGCCACAATTGCTTTTAATCTTACCGGTTTAAATAAAGAAGCTTCTCGTTTCCAGGCCATTTCCCTTGTTACTAATACTGGTTTTACAACAACTGAAGCTGAATTAATTGTGCGGCACCGGGTTCGCCGGAAGATTGCATATTTCCTGATGGGTACGTTTTATGTTTCTTTGCCTGTACTTATAACATTGCTGATTATGATTCTTTCAACAGGTTTCAGCACAGAAGAAGTCTTGGTTCTTTTTGCTTTCCTGATTTTTTATATTTTCTTTATTAGAAACAAAAAAGTATTAAGTGTTATCGAAAAGGGAATAAAAGCAATAATTATCAAATACGATATTGTTCCAGCTTCTTCCATTGAAGATCTTTTTGATCTTAAAGGAAATTATAAAATTGTTAAAACTGTAACGGAAAACACATCCCTTGCTGGGAAAAAATCAGCAAACTAAAACTAAATAATATTGATATTACCATCCTTGCCATTGAGAGAGGTAACAAATTATTTAGAACTGTAAAAGGATCCGATACTTTGGAAATAGGAGATAAGTTAATCCTTTACGGAAATATTAATTCTATTAAAAATGTTTTCGATTCCTTCCGGCCATATCAATAAAAATTATAAAAAAAGATTCAGAGTGACAAAAGAACTTTCTTTTGCATCTGAATCTTTTTTTATAATTATCAGGAAGATCTGATTGCTTCAATTGGGCTAATTTTAACTGCTCTGTCTGCAGGATAGATACCCGCTAGAATTCCTATTGAAAAGGAGAATATCAAAGCAAAAATAGCAAGCCAGGGGGGAATCAGGGAAATAGCAACCTCTCCGGAACCACCCATTTCAAGGGCCCCTCCAACAGTACTTCCTGCAAACTTATTTACAAGAAAGGATAAGGTATAGCTTAGACCTAGTCCAACGAAACCTCCCGCAAGGCCAATGAGTCCAGCTTCAGCGAGAAACAGCATCCTAATATCTCCAAAAGTTGCTCCTATAACTTTCATTACTCCAATTTCTCTGGTTCTTTCATATATAGACATAATCATCGTGTTTATTATTCCAATAGCTGCTACTAAAAGAGTTATTCCACCAATACCACCAAGAACTGCTTGAATTGTTCTGGACATCTCTTCAATACCTTCAAGATTATCTGCCATTGAGTATGCCTGATATCCCATATCCCTAAGTTCTTTTGATAGTTCCTTGGTTCTTTCTATGCTTTCACCTTTAACCCAGATAAAACTATAATCATCTGGAGAGGGGCCCTCTACAAAACCATTTTTCGTCTTAATTCTGTTTTGATTTTTTGAAGATGGTCCATCCTGCATATATTTTCTGATTTCTTTTACTTCTGAAATTGGTGCATAGGCAGAATAACTTTTATCCATCTTTTCTGGATCAATTACACCAATAACAGTAAAATTAAATTTTCTTTCTTTCCCAGTGTTATTCCTTACCGAAAAAACTATTCTTTCATCAACCATTTTAACCGTTGGATTATACTCATCAAGGGTCCTGTCTTCCCAGGGGATATTATCATATTCCTCAAAGGATTTATTTGGATCTCTAAAATTATAGCCTACCATACCTCCAAGAACGATATTAAAACGGTCGTCCCCTTTTAAAAGCCTTCCCCGGGTTGCAGCAAATTCAAAATTTTCCATTTGCGATGGATCCAGACCAACAAGAAAAAAATATCCTTGCTTTCTTCCCCAAAAAGCTTCTCCCCCGAGTTCATGCCCTGGGCTCACTCCAACAACTCCCGGAATACCTTTTAATTCTTCTACTGCTGAATCATTTAAAGCCTTGGCATCTCCAGCCGGATTTCCTTCTTCATCAAAACGAATATTGGAATTCACTGTAATTTGGTTCAAGCTTTCCCATTGAGCCATGCTTTGGGTAATACTTTCTTTTAGGCCAATACCCATAGAAATCATTACAACTATTGAGGTTGTACCAATTAACACTCCAAGTACTGTTAATGCTGTTCTTACTTTTCGCCGCATAAGGTTTTGGTAAGCCATTAACAATATGTCAAATTTACTCATAAAACTCTTCCTTTGATTTATTGCGCTTCATTTTAAAGATAACAAAACCTTGAATAATAATCGCGGCACCTAGTAAAATCATAAGCCAGTTAATCTTTTTAGGTTCTTCCATTCCAGGACCTCCGGGAAATTCTCCTCCCATATCATCTGGCATCGGTTTGATTTCCCTCATTGGCATAACATTTATTTCAAAATCCTTCTCAACTTTTACTTCCTTATTACTTGCATTAAGATAAGTATAAATCACTTTACCTTGTAATAGACCTTCCGTTTCTGGGATAATTCGCCCTTGATAGTAATCGCTTACCCCTCTTTCCAGGTTACCAACATAATATAAAGTATTATCTTTTCCAAATTCACTTTCGATATTTACTCTAAAATTACTTAGATCAACTTTTCCTACGTTTACAAATTCAGAAGTAATATTTACCATTTCCCCTACAAAAACTTCTTTAGGGTATTCTACGGATAAAACCTCAAGCATAGCATTCTGAGTTACTGGGATATTAATCAGTTCCTCTGCAGATAACTGCTTTCCTCTTTCATCTTCATAAACAATGCTTAACGGAACAATGTATGTTTTAGCGGATGCATTTAGATCTACAAATATTTCAATATCTTTTCTTATTACACTTTTTCCACCAATATTCTCAATAAAGAAAGTATTAGAACTGTTTACCGGGGAAAAAACTGTTCCTCCCACAGTTTCATCTTCAACTTTAATAACACCAAGGGATAATTTTAAGTTTTTAACTGGTTTTGGGTTTGTGTTTTCAATAAATAAGCTTAAAACTACTCTGTTACCAGCATAAACCTGTTCAGATGACAAGGTATATTTATTTACAATTACCCAGGGAGTTTTCCCTGCAGTTCCTGACGCTCCCCCAGTACCTAAGTATATTTGAACCGACTGAGTAGTTGTTGCTTTATTTTCATCTTCAAAGGTAAAGTCTATTGAAGCGGTCTTATCCGTAATTCCATCTTTTTCTTCAATAAGAAAGGATGCTGTTCCAGTTCTTTTTCCAGCTAAATCTCCTAAGTGCTTTTTATTACTTGTATCCGTAACAATATAATTGCCGCCACCATTAAAAGTGGCTGTTAAATTTTTTACTTCTTTTTCACCCATATTCTGGTACGTAAAAGTAACCTGATGTCTTCCGCTTCCACCAGGAGTTACTTCCACTTTATTTATTACCATCTCAGGCTTTGTTTTTCCAAGGTCTATTTTTAGTGATCTTGTTACACTAGATGTTTCCTGGGAGATTCCGTCCATATTTTTATAGTCAATTTCCCAAAAAATTCTATAATCACCCAGATTTGCATCATCAGCAACCTTCATTCTTAAAGATACGTTTTGTCTTTGTCCGGAATTTAATTCAAGTATCTTCGGCGCATCAATTATACCAATAGGATTTGAACCTCTGTAATTTTCTATCTCAACAAAATATGTAAGGTCATGGGCAAAACCAACTCCATTATTTACAAAACTTAGGACAACATCAAAGGTTTCTCCTTTACTGACTATCTCTGGATACTCAACACCAGTAACAAGAATATTCGGAGCTTTACCAAAACCCTGGTCATCTCTGTCCTCTAAAGCAAAAACATTTGTAAAACTTATAAATAATAACGATATTAAAACTAAACTAATTACTTTCTTCATGATTAAAAACTTCCTCCTTAATGATTAATCCGTCTTTTAAATGAATAGATCTGTCCGCTCTGGCAGCAACAACAGGATCGTGAGTTACCATTACTAAAGTAGAATTATTATCTTTAGCTGATTTTATTAATAATTCCAATATTTCCTCTGTTGTTTCACTGTCTAAATTCCCGGTAGGTTCATCGGCAAAAATAATTTTCGGATTATTAATTAATGCTCTTGCAATACTCACTCTTTGTTGCTGACCGCCACTCATTTGATTTGGTCTGTTGTACATTCTTTCCTCAAGTCCTACTATTTTTAAAATTTCTTTGCCCCTGGCTTCCCGTTCCTTTTTCCCAATCCCTCTAAATATCAGAGGCAGCACAGTATTTTCCAGGGCAGTTAAGGGAGCAAGAAGATTATAGGATTGAAAAATAAATCCAATATTATCTCTGCGAAAATCTGAAAGTCTTTTTTCTTTAATTTTATTTAAAGAAGCTTTTCCGATAATTATTTCACCTTTTGTTGGTCGTTCTAATCCACTCACAATATTTAATAAAGTTGATTTCCCGCTGCCTGAGGTTCCAACAATTGAAATGAATTCTCCCTGAGGAATGTCAAGATTTATTCCCCGTAAAGCTTCAATTCTTTCATCTCCAACACGATAATACTTTTTCAGGTCTTTAATTTTTACCAGTGGTTCCATTTTTTCACCTCAATTGCCTTGTATTAACCAATAAATTGTATAGTAAATATATTAATTATCTATGAATATACATTAAATATTATACTAAATAAATATGTACTCAAAAAAGAAATAGCCGGATTAAAAAATCCAGGGTTCTACAATAAATGTTGGGGTGGCAAAAACCATTCTGACATTTATTTGCGAAAAAATACAGAGCATTGGGTAAATCCATGTTAGAGAATACCCACTATAATCTAAGGAGGAATTTACTTATGCTCTGTAATAACCATTATATTAAAAAATTAATTGGTTTTAAAGGGATAATTTTAGAACAATTAGAAACTTCTTCTGATTCAATGTCCTTTTCTTTTTCTCTGGAGATTAAAACTCACAATTACCCCAAATGCCATCAACAAACCAGTAAAGTTCATGATTACAGAATTCAAATGATAAAAGATATTTCCATCTCAGGGAAGAAAACCTACCTTTACTATAAAAAAAGAAGGTACGTTTGTAATCACTGCAATAAAAAATTCTACGAAAAAAATGATTTTCTCCCCCGCTATCAAAGAATGACCAGCAGGCTGATAAAATACATAATTACTCGAATGAAAAATGTTTACTCTGTATCTGATATTGCCAAAGAGAATAATATTTCACCATCAACGGCTCTCAGGCTTTTTAGATTCATAAACTATTCCCTAACAAAATTGCCCGAAGTAATCTCTATTGATGAATTTAAAGGTAATGCCGGGGGCAAAAAAGTACCAGTGCATATTAACTGATCCCCAAAACAAGAAGGTACTTGATATTCTTCACGGAAGAGAACAACACATTTTATCGGACTATTTCAGGAAATTCAATGACAGGGATAAAGTAAAATACTTCATTATGGATATGTGGCAACCTTACAAGGATATTGCTGAAACATATTTTAAAAATGCAACTATCATTATCGATAAATTCCATTTCATTAGGCAGGTCACTTGGGCATTTGAAAGAATTAGGAAAGATGAGCAAAAGAAATTTGCCAAGGAAAGGCGAAGATATTTCAAAAGAAGTCGCTCCCTTCTCTTAAAAAGAATGAAGTATTTAACTCCTGAAGAAATTGACCAGGTAAATGTTATGCTTGCTACTTCTGAGAAACTGCAAAAAGCTTATATGTTAAAAGAAAAATTTTATAACTTTGTTGACAGCAGTGATTTAGAAAGTGCAAAAAAGAATTTGAAAGCCTGGTATATGTTTGTTATGTCCTGTGAGCTTGAAGAATTCGATAAATGCTCCGGAACCATTTTCAACTGGCAGAAATATATTCTTAATTCATTTACTTGTGCTTATACTAACGGATATACAGAAGGAGTTAACAACAAAATTAAGGTTTTAAAAAGAAATGCTTATGGTGTAAGAAATTTTTGGAGATTCAAAAACAGAATAATGCACGTAATGAACTAAAAACAATTTAAAAAAGTACCGCATTTTTCAATGCGGTACTCATGGAATCTAATCTAATTGGGTTGCTCCAACATTTGACAAAGAACCAAATCCAGCTACATTTTCAAACAGGCTTTAGTTCTGCAAAATTCACAGTTGCCTCCTCCAGGGCAGGCGTTTGTTGCCAGCTCTGGATATATATTTTTTTGTGGTTCTTTGCACCAGCCCATTAGAAAAGTAATGGTTTTCTCAGGTTCCAGAAGATAACTATCTGTAACTTTAATTCTATCCTCCATTTCAAGGAGGGAAATTATTTCTTTTTGATATTTTAATTCAAAATCTCCATATCCGGGACTGAAGCGAAGAGTTGGAAAAAGCCCTCGGCTTCTTTGCTCGTGTTTTCTCATCTCAAACCATTTTTCTGCAACTAATTCCACATATTGAGAAGCATAGGAGTTGGCTAAAGCTGCAAGATGATATTCCCCTGAAGACATTTTCTCACTAACCAGATTTGGAATACCTTTTCCCAGAGTTACACACCCAACAGTTACCTTAACTGCATCATTAAAAACTTCCCTTAGGTAAAAACTTTCCACTTTAAAATTATCATCAAGGAAAATTTCTTTATCACCCATGGAAGCAACATTTAAATCTTTCCAAACAATTTCAGTACTAATTGCTTTTTGGATAATCTTTACATCTTCAGAACTTATTCCTGACAAATCGGGATATTTTTCTACCTGTAACTCAGGTTTAATATTTTGCATTTTTTTAGCATTATTTTGCTCCCCTAAAAAGGATTTTGCCATTGATAGATCACCCATTGAGAAAATATGAACTCCATGAACCATGGTTTTCATTTCTTCATACAATTCTCTTGCAATTTCAATTCCTGCTTCACGACCTTTATCTTCAAGTCGCTTAATTAATCTCTCCGGAACATGAATTCCATTTACATTCTTATTTAAATAATGAGCAAGTTTCAAACTTTTCAAAGGCATTAAGCCATAAATTACTGGAACTTTAATATTATGAGCTTTATTCATAAATTCCTCCAGCTGTTTTACATCAAAAACCGGCTGAGTTTGGAAAAAATTAACACCACTTTCAATTTTCTTTTCAACCCGCTTAAGCTCTACTTCAATATTTGGGGCGGTAGGATTAAGCACTGCACCAATAAAGAAGTCTGTCTTGCCTTCAAGAGGATTACCTTCATTGTCAAAGCCTTTATTTAGTTTTTCTGCAACTTCAATTAAGCCTATCGAGTTAACTTCGAACACACCTTTAGCATTTGGATGATCTCCCTTTTTTAGGACTATCTCCCGTAATAGCTAAAATGTTTCTTACTCCCATTGCATAGGCACCTAGTAACTCTGATTGCAATCCAAGAATATTTCTGTCTCTGCAAGTCAAATGGAAAATTGTTTCAAGTCCCATTGTATTCTGAACAAGATGGGCAAGAGCAATTGGACTCATTTTCATTCTAGCCATTGGACTGTCAGCAATATTAACCGCATCTACCACTTTTGCAAGAGGCCTTATTTTCTCGTAAGCGTCCCAGGGGTCTGCTCCTTTTGGAGGATCTACCTCTACCGTAACCACAAATTTCTTTTCCTGCAATTTTTCCTGTAAACTCTTAGCCAAAATTAAACCTTCTTAAGCCTTTCCATTACCGCAATAGCATGAACTGCATCTCTGCAAAATCCATCTGCACCACTTGAAACAGCATAATCTTCCGTTACTACCGCACCACCACAAATAAATTTCTGATTCGGGCACTTATCTTTGATATATTTTATAGTTCCTGGAATCTCAGTCATTGTAGTAGTCATCAATGCACTTAAACCTACAAAGTCCGGAGAATACTTTTCCACAACTTCCATAAACATTTCCCTGGATACATTTTTCCCAAGATCAATAACTTTGTAGCCGTGGTTTTTCAACATAACTCCAACCATGTTCTTGCCAATATCGTAAACATCACCTTTTACCGTACCAATAACCAATGTTCCTTTACTTTCAAATTTGCCATCTTCCCCCATATAGCCCTCAAGATAATCAAAAGCCTTTTGAGAAACCTCTGCACTCAACATAAGCTGAGGAAGATAATATTCACCTTTTTCAAATTTTTCTCCAACTATATTCAGTCCGGGAATAAGCCCCTTATTTATAATATCTGCCGGAGATTTTTTTCTTCTATTAGCTTACTTACAGGTGCAATTATATTCTTTGATCCCCTGACTACCATTTGGGTAACTGTTTCGAAGCTGATAATTTCATTTTCTGTTTTATCTTCTAAAACAGCTTTTTGAAGTGAATTTCTTTCCAGATAATGTCCTGCATGAGGATCCCTTCCTGCAATTAGAGATGCCGCCTCCCAGGAATTCATTATTTCTTTATTCTCAGGATTAACAATCCCTAAATCCAGTCCATTATAAATAGCAACAGCTAAAAATGCTGAATTGATTTTCCCTCTCTCGGGAAGACCGTGGGATGCATTGCTAACTCCTAGCACCACAGAAAGTCCCAGCTTTTCTTTAACAAGCTTGATTTTATCCAAAGTTTCTCTGGCTGCTAAATCACTGGTTCCTATTGTCAGAACCAAACAATCTACAAAGATATCTTTTTTACTTATGCCAAGAGATAAAACTTTTTTCATAATTCTTTCAGCAACGGCAAGACGTCCCTCTTTACTTTCAGGAATTCCATTTTCATCTAAAGCCAGAGCAATAACTGAAGCACCATACCTTTTTGCAAGAGGAAGAATTTTATCCATGCTTTCT
Source organism: Peptococcia bacterium (assembly GCA_965228015.1). GTDB lineage: Bacteria > Bacillota > Peptococcia > Peptococcales > SKKY01 > SKKY01. The sequence goes on along the minus strand of OZ245787.1, from coordinate 1,479,835 downwards.
TTTTCTCCATTAACAGAGTTAATTAAAGCTTTCCCCTGATAAAATTTCAAAGCTTCTTCAATTACCCCTGGATCCGTAGAATCAACAACAAGAGGAGTATCAATACTTTGCTGTATAAGATTAATAACTTCCTTCATTTTTTCTTTTTGATCTATATCTGCCATCCCTAAGTTAACATCAAGTAAATGTGCTCCTTTTTCTGTTTGGTTATAAGCATCCTCTTGAACAAGGGATAAATCATTATTTCTTATACTTTCCGCAAGTTTTTTCCTTGCTGTAGGGTTTATTCTTTCTCCTATCAATTTTGGAAGGTGATTCTCTCCAATAAAAACAAAACTACTTTTTGAGGCTAAAACTCTTGAACAATCTTTCATTCTTTTTCCCTCAATGAATTTCCCGGGAAGAATTTTTTGTAAGCTGCCGTATGTTCCGGATTACTTCCGCAACATGACCCGAAAAATTTAATTCCCCCAAGAGTAAAGTATGGATTCATTTCCTCCATAAACTGCTCCGGTTTTAAAGGAAAGTATACCTGACCATTTCTTAATTCTGGCATTCCTACGTTTGACTGTACCAACAGAGGAAGATTTGTAACTTCCCGGTACTTTTTCAGAACCTCAAATAATTCCTTGGGCCCACCGGAACAATTTGCTCCAATTGCATAAACACCTAAAGCTTCCATTAAAATAACTGCAGGCTCAGGAGAAACCCCTGTAAGGGTTTTTTGTTTCTCATAAGTGAGAGATACTATTATCGGAAGATCTGTAACATCTTTAGCCGCAATAACACCAGCCTTTAATTCTCCTAAATCATTAAAGGTTTCAAAAATAATGCAATCTGCTCCACCTTCAACTAAGGCTTCTATTTGTTCTTTATATATTTCGTAAGCTTCATCAAAATGCATATCACCAAGGGGCTGAAGAAAACATCCTGTGGGACCTACTGACCCTGCAGCAAATCCACTATCTCCAGCTGCCTTTTTAGCTATTTGAGCAGCTTTTACATTAAATTCTTTTACTTTTTTCTCCTAATCCATATTCTTCCAGCTTATATCTATTACCGCCAAAAGAATTAGTACTTAAAAAATCCGCACCTTTATCTGCATATAGCTTGTGAACTTTATAAACTGCTTCTGGATTATTAACATTCATTTCTTCAGGGCAGGCACCTGCTTCCAGTCCATTATCCTGAAGTATTGTTCCAAGTCCCCCATCAAAGATATAATACTTTTTATCAAACATATATTATTCCCCTCTGTTATATATTAACTCACTTTTTCTTGAAAGCATTATAACACATTTTGGTACATTATACTATTTCGAAGAGAAGTTTTTCTAAGGCATTTATGCACTTCTGAGGATATCCATTTTTTCTAAGAAAATTCACTCTTTCTTTTATGCGTGATAAAAAATAGTTTTTGTAATTTAAGTCTGAAAACTCCGCTTTATAACCCATTATTTCCATAATTTCAAGACTGGAAAAACCATTCCAGGAAGTAAATTCTCCTTCTCCGGCAATAATGTTATCCAAAATAGTAATACTAACTTCCTTGAGAATTTCCAGTCCCATAAAAACCTGTATTTAAAATATAACTATCAATATGTCTTTCTGAAATTAATTTATAAATTCTTTCAAAATCTTTTTCACCAGGGTATGTTCGAAAAGGATTCGCAAAAGGCTGAATTACAAGTGGTTCCGTTTCCTTTATTAAATCTGAATCTGTATTCTTAATTTTAATATTAGATAGTGTTGGCCCAAAAGCCGCTGACAATTCTGCTGAAGTTACTTTTAATACCGGGGGCAAAACCGGGTCTTTTATCAACCAAAAAATTATATCTGGTGAATTATTCATACTTAAAACCCTGTTGCCTTTAGCTTCTTTAGCAAGGATTACTCTGCCATTATCATTCCTCAAATCTTCACCCAAAATAATTTTCATGTTTTCCTGGTTTAAAGTAACCCCTTGATTTTGAGCAGATAAAACATATTCCATTTCCAGATCTGTAAACTTCCCATCCTTGGTTTTGTCAAAATATGAAGGCTCCATGCTTATGCTCCGCCCGCTATTTAGAGATATCATTAATGCATCATCATGAAGAAAATCTTCTTCCAGATTGTCCCTGTGCTGATGATTCATTAATACAGATTTGCCTGCTCCCGTAAGACCAACAAAAAGAGCCGTTTTTGTTTCATCTTTACTTAAAAAATATTTTTTCTGTCCTCCGGGGAAAGGAATGAAATTATTCCTTTCCCCTATCCCCCAGGCCAGGCCAAGAGTGCCTTTTTATATTCAGCAAAAAATTCAGGCCGGCAATAACACCAGAATTCCCTTCTCCATCATAAAGAGACAACCCTTCTGGAAATAAGTTCATTTTTGCATCAGGGATTGCTAAAAGAAAAATATCTCCTTCGTCCTTAAACTTCAGAGAATTATTATATGCCTCTCGGCTTTCTTCGTTTATTTCCTGAAAATTCAGCATCCAATTATATAGAATTCCCTCCCATCCCTGGGGAATTAGCAAATGAGCCTTAACCATAAAATCTCTATGAGTGCCCGTATAAACAGAAGCATGATAAAATGTTCTAAAACGATTCCTAAAAATTAATTCGCGAATCTCAGCATCATATTCATCTTTGCTTAATATTTCATCATCATAATTTCTTCTTAGATTTCCTTTTCTTTCAAGAATTTTTCCATCATTAAAAAGCAGAACTTTGCTTTCTTCAGGTAAACCATATTTTTCTGGTTCCTTTATTTTATAGTCTGTTATAATGGTTCCAGGAGAGTCTACTGCAAGGCGATAAGCTTCTGCTAGAGAATTGATTCTAATTATATTATTCCCGTAGAAACTTGTCTCGATTATACTTCGAAGTCTGAAATCAGAAAAATTTGATACTGTTGCCATTATTTTTACACCTCTTCTCAGTTAGTGTAAAATAATTATGGGTAAAAAAACAAAAAAATATTAGAGCAACTCCTTATGTTACAATTAAATCGCTAAACCAAATCGCAAAAAAGGAGAAACTCTAATGAATAATATTATACATGAAATTGCAACTAAAATCGGTAAAGAAATAGCAGAAAATATGGAAACAACTTTAATTGAGGGAAATAATATATCTGAATTCATTTTAAAAACCAAAAAAATGCTGGATGAAGTTGGGGTTGCAATTACGGAAAAAGCACTTGAAACTGTAGATATTTTAGTTAAAAAAGATTGTGTAAGAAAAAGAGGCTGGAAAATAAAGGAAACAAAGTCGAAGAAAAGTTTGGCGACGATATTTGGTGAAGTAACCTATAAAAGAACGTATTATGTTCATAAAATTACCGGTGAATATAAATACTTATCTGATGAAGCTGTTGGTATTGAAGCAAATGACAGAATGGATATATTGCTAGAATCAATGTTAATAGAAGAAGCAATAGAGACACCATACAGAAAAAGTAGCGAAAAAATATCGAAGAATGTATATCTTACTGGTCAAACAGTAATGAATTCTATTAGAAAGCTTAAAGATATTTCTAATCATGCAGCACCAGTGAAAAAACTGATTCTCAAGCTAAGATTTTGTACATCGAAGCTGATGAAGATCATGTTTCACTTCAAAGAGGAACATGTGCCGAACCTAGATTAGTTTATGTTCACGAAGGTAAGTGAAAGGTAAGTAAAGATAGATATGAATTAATAAATCCCAGATACTTTAGTGGTCTCTACCAAGATAGTGCTGATTTATGGCTTGAAGTAGCTGATTATATTGATAGCAACTATGAAGAAGAAACTATTGAAAAGATATATTTATCAGGAGATGGAGCCAACTGGATAAAACAAGGCAAAGAATGGATTAAAGATAGTATCTATGTTTTAGATATATATCATTTGTCGAAATATATAAAGAAGGCAACTGCTCATATGAAAGGCACACACCAAATGATGTGGTATTACATAAATACGAAAAGGAAAGATTTCGTAAAAGATTTATTCAAAGCAATAATTGAAGAAACAGAATCAGAAACAAAAAATAGAAGCAATAAAAGATGCTAGAAGTTATGTGTTAAATAATTGGGAAGGTATAATGAATCAATATGACCCGGATTATATAGGTTGTAGCACAGAAGGCCATATTAGTCATATATTATCTGCAAGATTAAGTTCAAGGCCTCTAAGCTGGTGCAGAGAAGGTGTTGATCAAATGTCACGTCTGAAGGCTTTTAAGGCTAATTCAGGTAATGTATATGATTTAGTAAAAGAAAGAAGCAAGAAAAACAGAAACAAGAATCATAAAATTAGAAAGCCGTGTTATAAAAAAGCTACGAACCTAATATCAGATGAGAAATTCGGCAATGTGCCAGTAGTTTTAACTGGTAAGAGAACTTGGAAAAGAGAATTATTTAAAAGGATAGCGAGTGCGATTTAGCACGTAATACATACAAGGGATTTTTTTATTCTTTTAAAACCCATAATTAATTGACGCGATCCTCTTCCCAAAAGATACTCGACTTACTTCCTTCTTCTGATTATAATATATATTCACATTTGAATATAGTGAATAAAGAAAGGTTTGAAAACTGTGAAAGACTTAAATCTAATTGATATAGAAGAAAGTATTTATAAAAAACTGAACAACACCTGTGATATGAATCAGGAAGCTGCTGATTATATAAATAATAAATTAAATCAAATATCTTCTTTTGGTTCAGAAGAAGAGCGGGGTATCATTTCTCAAGGAGAAAAAACTATCCAGGATATTAACTCCTCAAGGTTAATTTCAGCTATTCCTCTAATAAATAAAATAATTGATACTTTTGGTAAAACAAGTCTGGGATCTTTAAAAAGTATCGGCCTTGCTTCTGTAATTCCTTTTCGCTCCCCCCTTAAACAACATGAGAGGAATCTTCTGAATACAGAAAAAATTTATTCCGAATTCCTGCAACAAAAGGAATATTATCTTAAAGCAATGAAGTTCTTTAATTCTATACAAAATAAACAAATCGAAAAATTAGAAAAAATTGATAAAAGTATCCTGCTGGGGAAATGTATTCATCACCAACTTTCTAATAATCCGGAAAAATATATTAAAGAACTTACAACTCTTCAGGAAAGAATTTTTCAGATGGAAATTACAAAAAATATTCCCTTGCAAATAATCTCGAAAATTCAAGGAGTTCTTGAAATTATTAACAGTATCCTTGAACTTATAAATAATAATCTTAATCCGGATTTTTCTTTATATATAAGCAATTACAAAAATGCCATCTTTTTGTTAAATAATAAAAAGACCTTAGACAAACCAGAAAAACTTCAGCTTCTTTACCAAAACATTTTAAGAGATATTAAAACTTTGGAAATAATTGATGAAGACCTTGAAGATAAATTTAATGATTTAAAAAAGGCTGGACCACTATTTTAGTGATCCAGCCTTAAATTATTTTTTTAGTTTTGTGAGAATCCAGCCACCCTTATTGTCATTCTCAATTTTTATTCCCTCAGAGTAGTAAATTTCTTTTCCAAAAACTTTTCCCGGATCCAAATAATAAAGTTCATATCCGCCGTAAAAATACTTTAACTCTTTTTCAAGGTACTCTAAATACTCTTCTAACGTCCAATTGTTTTCATATATTATTGATGCATGAGGGCTGCCAACATAACGGTAATGCCAGGGTTCAAAAATTATTTCTGTTATTTCTGTTTTGTCTTTTGGATATCTTAAAATAAAACCAAAATCTTTAGCTCTGTTAAAAAGCCATTTACCCTCTGTTTCATCAGAAAAATCGCTGACAAGGGTTCTTCCCTTCTGCGTCAGACCACGATTGCTAAAATCAATAGCCAAGCCACTCTGATGCTCACTTGTGCCTGGAATAGCGATAAATTCAGAGGCTTTTTTATATGCATCTTCATAGTTCAGACCAAAATTAGCTCTGTTTGATGCTATTCTGTTCGTAAAAAGTCTCTCCTGATAATTATAATCTCTGTAAGTTGAAACTAAAATCAAAGGCAGCTTATTATCTTGATAAAAAGACTGTGACATCTTTTCCAAATTCAAAAAAGCTTCTTCTGCCAATCTCATATTATTATATAAAGGTTGTAGTTGAGGACCCTTTGCCTCAATTAAGCTTTGATCCTCATAATCTTTATTTAAAGGGTATGACTTATTGACTAAAAAAATGTATCCCAGGGGCTCTTCCCAATTCAAATTCACATAATTATAATTTCCCGGCTCTTCATTATTTCCAATCCCCAGTTCAAAAATATTATCTGTAATATTTACATGAGCATTTGGTATTTTTTTGATAACCTCTGTGTTTACATATCTTGGAACTCCATCTTCTGGTATTTCAGATAAATACTCCGGGAAGGCAATTCTTAAAAGATCCAAAGAAATCAAATGGGAAGCCGCGTTTTTTTTCTCCAGCTTCAAATACCCATCGCTTATCCATATTTTATATTCTGGCAAAGATTCAAATTTTTCTATTTCTTTCTGGGTAAAGGTATACTTCTGAATCTGATTATTACATCCGCTTAACAAAAGTAATGTAATCAAAATCAGAAAAAAGGTTCCCCTGATTTTCATTTTATTTTCTTTCCTTCCATCTTGGTATCAGCGGAAGATTTTCGTATTCTTCTTTAATTAAGCCAAGAATATGCAAGTCTTCATATTGTCCATCTACAAATCTGTGTTTTCTTAATTTTCCCTCTGAAATAAATCCAAAGCTTAAAGCTGATTTTAATCCAAGAAGATTTTTGTCAGAAATCCTTAAATATGCTTTCTCAAAGTTAAGCTGATAGAAAACTATATCCAGAAGAGCAATCATCAGATCTACCCCATAGCCGGCAAGACGCTTCTCTTTTTCCCCAATACCAAGAACCAGTTCTGCATTTCCGTTCTGACGATCAATATTTCTTATACAGCCAACACCAATTGGACTTTCTTCTTTTTTTGATGCAACTAAATAATATACTTTGTCAGTTGAAGGGTCTTCTAAACTTCCGCTTTCCCTTATATCCTTTAGAATGTTTTCCACAGAAACACTTGAATATGCATCATAAGACCGACGAAAATCCTTATCCAGATACCATTTCTGCAATATTTCTGCATGTTTCTCTTCCATTTCTTTAAGTATTACATATTTTCCACGAATCATTTTTCCGCCTCCTTTTTTAAAAGAATGATCCTAGAATCTTGTCAGATACTGATTAAGTTCCCATTGGTGAACACGTTCATTATACTGCTTTATTTCCTGCTCTTTTGCATCTATAAATCTCTCTGAAACATGCTTACCCAAAGCAGACTGAATAAATTCATCTTTTTTAAATTTTTCTAATGCAGATTCTAAAGAACAAGAAAGATTTTCAATACCTGCCGCAGCCCTTTCCTCTGCATTCATCTCATAAATATTTTGATTTACTGGCTCTGGAGGCATAATTTTTTCTTCAATTCCTCTTAAGCCAGCTTGCAGGCATAAAGCTGATGCAAAATATGGATTACATGATGGATCCGGACTTCTAAGTTCAATCCTGGTAGATGAACCTCTTTTTGCTGGTATTCTTATTAATGGTGATCTGTTCCCCGTTGACCAGGCAATGTTAATCGGTGCTTCATAGCCGGGAACTAATCGTTTATAGGAATTTATTGTTGGATTTGTAACTGCTGTAATTGCTTTAATATGCTTAATGATACCACCCATAAAATACATTACTTCCTGAGATAATTCATATCTGCCTGCAGGATCATAAAATAAATTCTTTCCGTTAAGATCGGATAAGGACATATTGGTATGCATTCCAGAGCCGGCAATTCCAAAAACAGGTTTGGGCATAAAGGTTGCGTGAAGTCCGTGTCTCATAGCAATATTTCTTACAACATATTTAAAGGTTATGATATTATCTGCAGAAGTTATAGCTTCATTATATTTAAATCCTATTTCATGCTGTCCAGGAGCAACTTCATGGTGAGAAGCCTCTGTTTCAAAACCCATTTTTTCCAAATTAAGAACCATGTCTCTTCTTGCATTTTCTCCAAGATCAACAGGTGTAAGATCAAAATAGCCTGCCTTATCATTCGTTATTGTTGTAGGAACTCCTTCATTATCAGTATGGAATAAGAAAAATTCACACTCCGCCCCAACATTCATAAGGTACCCCATTTCTTCCGCTTTTTTTGTAGCTTTTTTCAATACATATCTGGGATCACCTTCAAAGGGTTTATTGTCATGATCGTATACATCACAAATTAGTCTTGCTTCTGCTCCTTCATGACCCATCCAAGGGAAAACAATAAAGGTATTTGGATCTGGAATTAAATACATATCGGATTCTTCAATTCTTACATATCCTTCGATAGAAGATCCGTCAAACATTAACTCTCCTTCCAGAGCCTTTTCCAGCTGTTTTACTGTAATTGCAACATTTTTAAGGACTCCAAACATATCTGTGAATTGAAGTCTGACAAATTCAACTCCATATTCTTCTGATAATCTTAGTACATCTTCTTTGGTTAAATTACTCAAAGATCTCACTCCAGTTCTAATTTTTTATTTTCCAGAAATAACTTTTTCTGCAAGTTTTCTGATTGATACTCTTTTATCCATGCTTACTTTCCTTAATTTATCATAAGCTTGAGATTCATCAAGGTTATATTTTTCCATCAATATAAACTTTGCCTGATCAATTACTTTCTTATCCGATAACTTTCTTCTTAATTCTTTTAATTCATCTTTTAATTTTGTATTAATTTTATACTGTCTTATTGCCATTCTGGCTGAATTAAGCAGCATTTCCCTGGATACGGGTGTATTAATTATCCCGTAAACTGATGGGGGAAAATCCTGAAGAGATGGTAATGAATCCGTTCCAAGAATTAAAATTGCTCCCAGATTTTCATAGTCAATTACATCAGCAAACTGTTTAAAGCTCATTCCCTGAAGATTACCATCCAACAGAATAAGATGTATCTCCTGTGTTCTTAAAATCCGAATTCCTTTAAAAGGATCTTCTGTTAGTAAGGCAGTTTTAAAACCGCTATTAATAAAAAGATTTTGGTAAACCTTTCCTTTTTTTTGATCTTGCATAATAATTAATATTTTTTCGTAAAGCAAAAGATTCACCCGCCTTATTCTCAGCAAGATTATTCTATCAATATTTCTACACAAAAAAAAGAGCATTTTAAGAAGGTTCTACAATAAATGTTGGGGTGGTAAAAACCATTCTGACATTTTTTTGCGAAAAAATACAGAGCATTGGGTAAATCCATATTAGAGAACACCCACTGTAATCTAAGGAGGAATTTACTTATGCTCTGTAATAACTATTATATTAAAAAATTAATTGGTTTTAAAGGGATAATTTTAGAACAATTAGAAACTTCTTCTGATTCAACGTCCTTTCCTTTTTCTCTGGAGATTAAAACTCACAATTGCCCCAAATGCCATCAACAAACCAATAAAGTTCATGATTACAGAATTCAAATGATAAAAGATATTTCCATCTCAGGGAAGAAAACCTACCTTTACTACAAAAAAAGAAGGTACGTTTGTAATTACTGCAATAAAAAATTCTACGAAAAAAATGATTTTCTCCCCCGCTATCAAAGAATGACCAGCAGGCTGATAAAATACATAATTACTCGAATGAAAAATGTTTACTCTGTATCTGATATTGCCAAAGAGAATAATATTTCACCATCAACGGCTCTCAGGCTTTTTAGATTCATAAACTATTCCCTAACAAAATTGCCCGAAGCAATCTCTATTGATGAATTTAAAGGTAATGCCGGGGGCAAAAAGTACCAGTGCATATTAACTGATCCCCAAAACAAGAAGGTACTTGATATTCTTCACGGAAGAGAACAACACATTTTATCGGACTATTTCAGGAAATTCAATGACAGGGATAAAGTAAAATACTTCATTATGGATATGTGGCAACCTTACAAGGATATTATTGAAACATATTTTAAAAATGCAACTATCATTATCGATAAATTCCATTTCATTAGGCAGGTCACTTGGGCATTTGAAAGAATTAGGAAAGATGAGCAAAAGAAATTTGCCAAGGAAAGGCGAAGATATTTCAAAAGAAGTCGCTCCCTTCTCTTAAAAAGAATGAAGTATTTAACTCCTGAAGAAATTGACCAGGTAAACGTTATGCTTGCTACTTCTGAGAAACTGCAAAAAGCTTATATGTTAAAAGAAAAATTTTATAACTTTGTTGACAGCAGTGATTTAGAAAGTGCAAAAAAGAATTTGAAAGCCTGGTATATGTTTGTTATGTCCTGTGAGCTTGAAGAATTCGATAAATGCTCCAGAACCATTTTCAACTGGCAGAAATATATTCTTAATTCATTTACTTGTACTTATACTAACGGATATACAGAAGGAGTTAACAACAAAATTAAGGTTTTAAAAAGAAATGCTTATGGTGTAAGAAATTTTTGGAGATTCAAAAACAGAATAATGCACGTAATGAACTAAAAACAATTTAAAAAAGTACCGCATTTTTCAATGCGGTACTCATGGAATCTAATCTAATTGGGTTACCCCAACATTTGACAAAGCACCTTTAAGAAATGCTCTCTAAAGTATATATATTTATGTTATTAGTTAAAACGTAAAATTCATTGGTTCACCATTTTTAGTAACGGTTAGCATAACATTATCTGTAAGAATATCTGAATAACAGAAGGAAACTCTGCGTTCTGATTCCCTCTCCTTTATTTTTACAATAAAAATATTAGGATAAGTGCTTTCAAGAACCCCCGTACGCTCCACAACCTTTTTTCTGCCTTTGTTTGCTCTTAGCTGTATGGATGTTCCAATATAGGGCTGTAAATTTTCCTTTATTTCTGTCAATACTTCTTTGTTTATCGACATAAGATCACCCTTTACAATTTAATAATTTTATTATATAACAGTTTGCGTCTGTTGTCAAATAAAGCAAATATTATACCTACTGAAATTTAGACTGTCAATATGTTAATTTAAATTTATACTTTTGTTATTTTTCTGAAAAATATTTTCCCATTTCCAGATACACTTTCAAAGGAAGTTCTTCTCCACGGACCTTTTCTCCATACTCCGCCTCATTTAAGAAGGAGATCACTTTTTCTTTATCCAGCTCCAGAGTTTTAATTGAGTTAAGAAATGTTTTTCTTCTTTGTGAAAAAGAGGCTTTTACAATTTTTTTAAAAACTTCTTCCTCTTTTAAATTTAAGGGTCTTTTGTCATGTTTTTTGAATTTTACAATAGCGGAGTCTACCTCAGGCTCTGGAGAAAAAAGTTTTTTAGATACCGTAAACATATATTGTACTTCAGCATAATAATTTGCCATCAAGGTAAGAGCTCCGTAATCCTTTGTACCAGGACTTGCCTGAAGTCTTTCCCCAACCTCCTTTTGAACCATAACAACCATCTCAGAAAGAAGTTCTGCCCTCTCAAGAGCATTAAATAATAATGGTGTTGTAATATAGTATGGAAGATTGGCAATAATCTTATATTCAGAAATTTCATTACAATAGTTTTTAACTACTTCGTCAAAATTAACCTTTAAAGCATCTTCATTTACTACAGTGATGTTCGGATAATTTTTAAACTGCTCTTCCAGTATCGGAATCAAAGTCCTGTCAATCTCTAAAGCAATAACGTGTCCAGCTTTTTCTGCAAGTACTTTAGTCAAGGTTCCTGCACCTGGTCCTATTTCCAAAACAACATCTTCTTTAGAAATATTTCCAGCATCTGCAATTCTTTCCAAAAGATTTAAATCTGTTATAAAATTCTGGCCAAATCTTTTTTTAAATTTAAAATTATGTTTTTTTAACAAATCGCTTGTTTTCATTATTTTCCAGCCATTCTTTGATTTTTTCTTCAAGGTCTGTTCTTTTTATATCAAAAGCATTTATTTTCTTCAAAAATTGCTTTCCATTAGCATGGCCTATCCCAAAGAAGTCCGACAAATATTCTCTCCGGGCTCCTGAATCAGGCATACCTGCTAAGCCATAGTGAATCATATCATCCCAGGAATATTCTTCTTCCATAGAATTTATAGTTACCTTTACATTCTTCAAAGCCTCAATTATTGCAGAAGGAGATGCAAACTCAATACCAAATTTCCCAGTTTTAGGATTTATTGCATCTTCTCTTTTCAAAAAAGCTTCTTTAGCATCCGGAACAACAGCCTTAACCATTTTCCTTATTTTATCCCCAGGATAGTCTGGATCTGTAAAAATAATAATTCCTTTTCTCTCGACCCCGGTTTTTATAGTTTTCATTATTTCATCATTAAGTCCAAGACCGGAAGTAGTTATGCATTCTGCATCTACTGCTGCTTTAACAGCCCTGACATCATCCCGGCCTTCAACTACTATTATCTCTTTAATTTTCAATTCTAAAAAGCTCCCTGCCATTTTTCATTGTTTCCCTTGCAACTATCTCAATTGAAGCTCCCTTTATTTCAGCTATTTTTTCTGCAACATATTTAACTTTAGTAGGGTCATTTCTTTTCCCCCTATAAGGATGAGGCGTTAAATAGGGAGAATCTGTTTCGATTAAAATATATTCCAAAGGCACTTCTTTTACTATTTCCACTAATTTTTTAGCATTTTGAAAGGTAATAACCCCTCCAATTGAAATGTAAAAACCTTCTTTTATAACTTCCCTGGCCATTTCCAGACTTCCCGAATAGGCGTGGAATGCACCACCATTCGTCCCGGCTTTTTCCTTTTTAACAATCTCAAGAACATCACCATGAGCATCTCTGTCATGAATAATTATTGGCATTTGAAGCTCTTTTGCAATATCAATCTGTCTCACAAAAACTTTTTTCTGATGCTCTCTGGGAGCTCTGTCCCAATAGTAGTCCAGGCCTATCTCTCCAATAGCTTTAACTTTTGGATATTTCCCATAGTTATAAAGATTTTCCCAGTAAGAATCACTTTCAGCCTCCAGGCTGTCAGAAGGATGTAGCCCAACCGCCGAATAAATAAAATCATATTTATCAGAAAGCTCCAGACTTTTCTTAATATGTTCATCATTAAAGCCCACATTAAGGACTAGTGATGTATCAGAATTTTTTATATCTTCAATTACCTGTTCCAAATCATCTTTAAATTTATTGTCTTCAAGATGAGCGTGTGTATCAAAAAACAATTTATAACACCTCTGATTTTTTAATTAACAGATGTTTTACCTGAAGAGAAGTCTTTATTAATTGTTACTACTTCCAGATCAGAGTCATCCTCTAATGATGCTGATAAAATCATGCCTTGGGATACAATTCCTCTGATTTTTGCCGGCTTTAAATTGGCAACAAGAATTACTTTTTTTCCAATAAGATCTTCCGGTTTATAAAATTTGGCAATTCCAGATACCACCGTTCTTATTTCACTGCCAAGCTCAACTTCAAATTTTAATAATTTATCAGCCTTTTCAACTTTTTCAGCTTTTAATATTTTTGCCACTCTAAGATCTAGCTTTGCAAAATCTGCATAATCTATATCTTCTTTTAACACAAGAGGCTCTTGTTTTTCCTCTTCTGCTGGTGACTCAATTTCCAGGGAGCTTAAGTCAATTCTTGGGAATAAAGTTTCACCCTTTGAAAGCAGGGTTCCAACATCCATTTTGCCCCATACCCCAGCTTCATTCCACTGAGCATCAGCAAAATTAAATGGAATCTGTTTCTGAACTTTTGCTGTTACATTTGGCATAGCTGGCTTTATCATAACTGTCACTATTCTAATAGCCTCAATTAAATTATATAAAACAGTACCTAGTCTTTCTCTGTCTTCAGGGTTTTTAGCTAAAATCCAGGGAGCAGTTTCATCTATATATTTATTCCCTCTGTTTACTATTTTCCATATTTCAGCAAGTCCGTTACTAAAATCCAGCTTATCAATATGCTCAGATGCTTTTTTGTAAGCATCGAGAGCTACATTTTGAAGATCTTTATCAATATCCTGAACATTAACTGGTTCCGGTAATACTCCATCAAAATACTTAAAAACCATTGCAACTGTTCTGGAAACCAAATTTCCATAATCATTGGCTAAATCAACATTATATCTTGTAATTAATGCTTCTTCAGAATAAAAGCCATCTTGGCCCGCAGGGATTTCTCTTAGAAGGAAATATCTTATAACATCCACGCCATATTTTTGGATAAGCACTTTAGGATCTACAATATTCCCCTTAGACTTAGACATTTTTCCACTATCTAAAAGGAGCCAGCCATGACCATATGCTTTCTTTGGCAGCTCTAACTCTGCAGCCATAAGAATTATTGGCCAAATTATAGTATGGAATCTTACAATATCTTTGCCAACAAGATGTATATCCGCAGGCCAGAACTTATCAAACAACTCTTTATCTTCTCTTCCATATCCCAAGGCTGAAATATAATTCGTTAAAGCATCAAACCAAACATAAACTACATGGCCTTCTTCAATAGGAACCGGAATCCCCCATTTGAAAGTTGTTCTTGAAACGCATAGATCCTCAAGTCCCTGTTTGATGAAGTTGATCATTTCATTTTTTCTTGTTTGAGGCTGAATAAAATCAGGATTTTTTTCAATATATTTTAATAATCTCTCTTCGTATTTAGACATTTTAAAGAAATAGCTTTCCTCTTTAATTGTCTCTACATCCCTGCCACAATCCGGACATTTGCCATCCACAAGCTGTCTTTCTGTAAAAAATGTTTCACAAGGGGTACAATATTTTCCTTCATATATAGATTTATAAACATCTCCCTGTTCATATATCTTTTTAAAAATATAATGTACTGTTTCTTTATGTCTTTCATCAGTAGTTCTTATAAAATCATCATACTCTATATCCAGCTTTTCCCATAAATCTTTAAAACCAGCAACTATATTGTCAACATAAGCCTTTGGCTCCATATTATTTTCTTTTGCAGTTCTCTCTATTTTTTGTCCATGTTCATCTGAGCCGGTAAGAAAAAACACATCAAAGTCGTTCATTTTTTTATATCTGCTCATTGTATCAGCCATAACGGTAGTTAATGCATGGCCGATATGTAAGTTTGCACTTGGATAATAAATTGGGGTTGTGATATAAAAAGTTTTTTTCATTGATAATCCACTCCTGTAAAATATTTGTTCTATTTTATCATAAATTTCTGATAAATATCATTTTTACTATGGCCACTTATCTCCGCCATTTTTTTCATTGCTTCTTTTTTTGTTAATCCGTCTTTAAGAAGAGTGTTGAACAAGGTTTCAAGGTCTTCTTCTGAGAAACTATCATCCTGACTCTCTCCTTTTCCTTCAATAATAATAACGAATTCTCCCTTTAGAACTCTATCTTTAATTTTCTCTTGAACTTCTGCCGCTGTTCCAGAAATCATTTCTTCATATACTTTTGAAATCTCTCTTACCAAAGCAATTTGTCTTTCAGGAAAATTTTCAGCAAGAAAATCAGTAGTTTTTTGAATTCTGTGAGGAGACTCATAATAAATCAAGGTACCTTCTTCTTTATCCAGAAGTTTTTTTACTTCTTTTTTTCCAGTGTTTTCTCTTGGAAAAAACCCAGCATAGGTAAATTTTTCATTTTTCATTCCAGAAAAAATCAAAGCAGTCAAAAATGCTGAAGGTCCAGGAAGGACTGTATAAGGAATTTTCTCCTGAAGACAAAGTCTTATCAGATCTGTTCCCGGATCATTTATTCCAGGCATACCCGCATCTGAAACCAGGGCACATCTTTCTCCATCTTTTATTCTGTGAAGAATTTTCACTCCTGCCTCATCCTTATTATGCTCATGGTAAGAAATTAATTCCTTTTGAATTTCAAGATGATTCAAAAGCTTTTTAGTTACTCTTGTATCCTCACATGCTATAAAATCTGCCTCCTTAAGAACTCTAATAGTCCTTAAAGTTATATCCTCAAGATTACCAATTGGTGTCCCACAAACATACAGTTGAACCTTATCCTTTTTTTCAGTCATAAAGACACCTCACTTCTTCCTTGTATTTACCGCTATCATCGTAAATTATTAATGGAGGTAAAACCTTAAGCTGGGGATTTTTTCTTTTAACTGCTTCACCCAGGAATAATTTCGAAGATGTTTTTTCATCGTTATATATTAATCGGATTCTGCTAAAATTTAATCCTACTTGGTTAAGAGTCCTGCCAATTTCCATTAACTGTTCACTTCTGTGAACAAAAAAGAATTTGCCATTTTCTTTTAGTGACTAGGTAGCCGCTTTTATAATTTGCGAAAAATCAACTTCCAGCTCATGACAGGATAAGGCAATATCTTTCTTATGATTAATTTTACCTTCATTAACCTTAAAAAAGGGAGAATTGGTAACTACTACATCAAAAGGATTCCTGAAATTAGCAGGAATCCTTTTGATGTCAATCTCCAAAAAATTTATATTTTCAGTTTTATTAATTTTCTTACTTCTTAAAGCTATATCAATATATTCTCTTTGGATATCAATCCCTATTATCAATAACTCTTTTTCCCGGTTATTTTTTTGCAATAAAAAGGGAGAATCCCCCCCCGTTCCTAAATCAAGTATTTTGTCATGATATCCCGTTTCAGTAAAACCCGCTAATAATATTGGATCAATAGTAAAGCGGTATCCTTCTTTTTTTTGGAGAATATAGTATTCGGCCAGTCCAAGTTTTTCCAGAACTTCATCTTCCCGGATATTTGGAGTTTCCATACTATCACCCTGTTTATATATTAATCTTCAAGTTTTTTCAGTTCATTAAGATCTATTTTTTCTTCTTCCATATTCTGCGCAGCTTTCTTTTCGCAACGTCTGTCGCACTCTTCATATAAATCATTCTCATACTTCAAACAACACATCAGCCTTCCGCATATTCCGGAAATTTTCGTTGGATTTAAAGAAAGTTGCTGTTGTTTTGCCATTTTAATTGAAACAGAGGCAAAATCAGAAAGGAAACTGTGACAACACAAAACTCTTCCACAACTTGCAATTCCACCAAGCATTTTTGATTCATCTCTTACTCCAATTTGCCTTAACTCAATTCTGGTATGATAAATTGCTGCAAGATCTTTAACCAATTCCCTGAAATCGATGCGTCCCTCTGCTGTGAAATAAAAAATTATTTTTCCACCGTCAAAAGTATATTCTACATCAATTAATTTAATAGGAAGGTTATGTTCTATTATTTTCTCTTTTCCTGTTCTGAAGGCCAGCTTTTCATTGGCTTTGTTTTCATTATATTTTTGAGCATCTTCTTCTGTTGCTACTCTAATAACCTTTTTAAGAGGCTGGATAATTTCATTTGACACAACCTCTTTATTTCCATAAATAACTGTTCCATATTCAATTCCGCGAATGGTTTCTACAATCACATGTTCACCATCTTTTATTTCAAAGATATCAGGATCAAAATAATAAATTTTTCCCGCTCTTTTAAATCTTACTCCAATAACTGTCTGCATATCTCTATCCTTTCAATAGTGTTTTAGTTTTAATCAACAGCATTTCTGCAACAAATCTGGGATTTATATTTCTCAGAAGCATTTCCTGTGCTTTAATTATCTCACCAATAATATTTTTTATTGTATCTTTTGAGTAATCAGAAAAATTTTTCTCCAGTATATAAATATAAAAATCAAGGAATCTAAGTAATTTCTTTTTGTCTTTTTCAAATACTTTCCCCTGATACATTACCTGAAATAAAGGCTTCTCTTTAATTTCTTGAAATATGGACCTGAACTCCTTTAGTTCTTCTAAAAAATCTTTGTCTGATACCATATTATATAGTTTGCCGAAGGATCCCTGAGCATAATCAATATAGAACTCAATATCTTCCGAGTATATCTTTTTAATATCTGCAAGTTCTTTTAATTCTATTGGAGAAAGTTGCTGGAAATTAATTTTTTGAGCTCTTGATCTTATTGTTGGCAAGACCCTGTTTTCATTAGATGTAATTAAAAAAAACATTACATTTTCTCCAGGTTCCTCAATAATTTTCAGTAAACTATTAGCTCCTTCTGTGGTTATTAATTCACAGTTATTAATTATAACACACTTATACTTAGTAACAACATTCTTAAAAGACAAGGAAGATACTAAATTTCTAACCTGTTCTATTTTTATACTTCCTTCTTTATCAGTAATAAAAAAATAGTCTGGCTGATTCTCATTTTCCATTCTTAAACAACTAGTACATTTTTCGCAAGACAAAATGTTTTCTGTATCTTGATCAATACAATTTAAATATTTAATAAATTCAACCACTGTTTTCATTTTTCCAACACCATCTGGTCCGGAGAAAAGATAAGCGTGAGGAACTCGGTTATACCTTACAGCATTCTTCAGTTGTTCTATCTGTTTACTATGACCAACAATATCATTAAAAGACATTTTCTCACCTACATATATTCGTCAACTAAAATTCCCCGAATCTCATCAATTAACTCAAGAATTTTAAGATTATCTTCCTGTTCATTTTTTACTTCTTTGGTCAATTCTTCCATTTTTTCATCTATCTTTTGAATAATAACATGATGCCTTCTGTTTCCTAAAAAATCCCAGCTGCTTTCTTCTTTAATCTGATAAGTTCTTTTGTTCGCCTCTTCAAGAAAATCAGCAACAGCATTTTTATATCTCTTTAAATCAGCTAAATTCCTAGAATGCAAAAGGACTTTCCCTGTATCATTTATTCTGTCCAGTAATTTACCTAAGTTTGTGTTTCTTTCTTTTTCCTGATGGGCATCAAGAGTTCTAATGAAATCTACTCTTTTTTCATTAGACACACTTTTTTGACTTTCTGGCTGGCCTGGAGTTTTTAGGTCTCTGCCTTTAAAATCACCAATCCTCATTTAAACCATTCCCTTTTCTTTAAGAATAGATTTTGTCTTATCCCATATAATATCGTGTATTTCCTGAATTCCTAAAGATGCGTTAATTACTTTTACTCTGTTTTTTTCAAAATCAGCAATTTTTAAAAAACCTGCCCTTACTCTTTTTTTAAAATCCATTTCCTCCAAATCTAAACGGTCAAGTTCCCTTGAGTTTATTCTCTCACTGGTGTGATCAGCGGGAATGTCTAATAAAAATGTTAAATCTGGTTTTACACCTTGCATAGCAAAGTTATTAATATAATGAAGATCTTCAAGATTTAGCGACCGGGCATATCCTTGGTAGGCTAAGGTGGAATCAAAAAATCTGTCACAAATAACAATTTCACCCTTCTCTATTGAAGGCAAAATAACTTCACTTACGTGTTGAGCACGGCTTGCCGCATAAAGGAGAGTTTCTGCTTGAAAACACATTTCTGTGTTTTTAGGGTCTAAAATTATATCTCTAATTTTTTCTGCAATAGGAGTTCCCCCTGGTTCCCTGGTTTTTTTATATGGAAGTCCCAGCTCTAATAATTTAATTTCAAGCTCATGAATTTGTGTTGTTTTTCCTGTTCCATCTAATCCTTCAAAAGTTATGAATACTCCACGCATTTTTTATTCTCCTGGTCTGTAAAAATCTCTATTCCTTCTTGTAAATTATAGTTTATCTTATGTCTTTGGAGATAACAAACAATTTCTTCCCTCAAAACCTCCCCAGGATAAATTAGGGGAACTCCCGGGGGATACATTACAATTTTTTGTGCACAATTTTTTCCAAGACTGTCATTAAGGGAGACTTTTTCTTTTTGAAGATAGCTCATTTCCTGAGGAGTTTTTTGAATGAAACAATCTTTTTTCTCTCTGGCTCTTTATACTTTTCCAGATTTTTTCTCTTCAAGATTATTATCTAGGTCAATCAAAGCATTTTTTATTCTTTCTGCTAATTCACTATCAAAAAAAAGGGGAAGCATAAACAGTAATCTTCCAGACTCTATAATTTCTGGCTGTATTTTGTATTTATCTATAACAATTTCCCAAAATAATTTTCCTGATTCTTTTTTTGACAGAACCACTAATTTAAAAGGATCACTCTCCTCTTCCCGGTATCTGAGAATTACTAAGTTTAATAATTTTAATTCCTTAAAATATTTTTGCCATTTTCCAGCATTTGAAATAACTTCAGTTTCTTTCTCTTCCAAAAAATCTGACGCAGCATCTATGGAACTCATAATTAAATATGAAGGGGAGGTTGTCTGAAAAATGTTTATACTTTCACGGAAGTTATAGGCTTCTTTTCCAAACCCTTCTAATAGTACACTGCCCTGATTTAACACTGGTAGTGTTTTGTGCCAGCTTTGAACTGCAACATCAGCTCCTAAAGAAACAGCATTAGGATACTTGTCTTTCATAAAATTAAAATGTGCACCATGGGCTTCATCAATAATTATTTGAAGGTTATTTGCTTTTGCAATTCTAAAAATCTCTTTGTACTTATAACGTATCCCATAATAATTTGGGAATGTAAGAATTAAAACCTTACAATCAGGATTTTCTTCAATCCCTTCTGTTAGGGTTTCTGGGGACACTCCTAATTCCACTCCATTTTCCTGGTCTAATACCGGAGTAAGAAAAATTGGTTTTGACCCGGAAATAATCATGGCATTGCATACACTTTGATGACAATTACTACCAACAAATATTTTTTTATCTCTGGCCAAGGTGAAAACAGCCGCAAGAATCCCTACAGTAGAACCGTTAACTAATAGATTTGCTTTTTTAGCCCCTGTAATTCTGGATATTTTAGTTTCCGTATCCTTTATTATTCCCTGGGGATTTTGCAAATTATCCATACCTATTGTTTCCGTTACATCAAATTGAAAAACTTTTTCCCCAAAAAGCTCTTTTATATCCGTTGGAAGAAACATGCCTGACTTATGCCCCGGCATGTGAGCAGAATAGTACTTCTTTTCAATATATTCCTTCATTTTTTTAAAGATACCCAATTAAAAAACCCCTTTAAAAAAAGAGAGTGACAAGGCGCTCCCTTAAAAATTACAGTTTGCGAATAATCCCAAGTGGAGTTTGCTCATGATCCTGCCCCAGTGGATTATCTTTTAATATTTTTACAACTTTATCTCTGTCAATTTCTTTGTGAGAAGCACCAAGAACATTGCCGCTAATATCATTAATATCCACAACAACAACCTTTTTGCCACCTAAAAATTTACTTACTTCTTCAGCTACTCGATCTGGTTTGTCAGGGCCCAGAACAACATATTGATTATATGGAGGAAGGGTATTTGGTGTTGGCCCATCTATAGACGAAGCTTTATATCCAGCAATCTCATAAAAAACTCCTTTTTTACCAAAAGGTTTTGTAACCGCACTGGCAAAGGCAGCATACAAAATTCTTCCTCTTCCACACTCTTTTAAAGCCATTTCCATAGTTTCCGGCATTCCAAGACCTATACCTGCAGGAGTCTTTGTAACGAAATATGCCAAAATCTTTGCTGAAACACCAGGCTTTATATCTGTAAGTTTTATTGCTCTTCCTTGAGTAATTGCAACAATTTTTTCAGCGATAAACAGTATATCTTCATCCTCAAGAAGAGGCTTGCCGTATTTTTCAATAATATCCAGTAAGATGTCTTCTTTAAGAATCACATGGGTTTTAATTGGTATTCTAAGATATTTTTCTTCCCCAATTTTAATTTCAGGATGTTTAACTTTCTTTTTTATCTCAGTCAATTTAATTCCTCCATTTTTTATTAAAAAGAGATCTCTCTTCTGCCAATAAAAGCTTTAGAAAGTGTTATTTCATCAGCATAATCAATATCTCCGCCTACTGGTATTCCCTGAGCAATTCTTGTAACTTTAATATTCAGGGGAGAAACCAATTTCGCCAAATATAATGACGTGGTATCTCCTTCAATGGTAGAATTTGTAGCGAGAATTATCTCCTTTATATCACCGGACTCCAGACGCTTTATCAGCTCCCTGATAGTTAGCTGTTCTAGTCCTATACCATCAATTGGAGAAATTGCTCCGTGTAAAACGTGATATAATCCCCGATATTCATTTGTCTTTTCAAGAGCAAGAACATCTTTTGGATCTTCCACTACACAAATAACTTCTTTGTTTCTGGTGTTGCTTCTGCAAATTGAGCAGTGTTCCTGGTCTGTATAATTGCCGCATATGCTGCATAATTTAATTTTTTGTTTAATTTCAAGAACCGCTTTCCCTAATTCTTCCACATAATCAATTTTGCTTTTTAAAACATAAAAAGCCAGTCTTTGCGCGGTTTTAGGACCAATTCCAGGTAGTTTTGCAAAAGCCTCAATTAATTTTTCTATCGGTTCAGGATAATCATACATCTTAGAATATTCCACCTGACATACCAGGAATCTTCATATTTCCTGTTAATTTATTCATTTCTGTTGCCATAGTATCCTGAGCTTTTTTCAAAGCTTCATTTGTAGCTGCTAATATTAAATCCTGAAGCATTTCCACATCATCTGGATCAAGAACTTCTGGATTGATTTGAATATCAAGCATTTCATTCTTGCCATTTATAATAACTTTTACTACACCGCCACCAGATGTTGCTTTATAACTTTGTTCTTCTAAATCTTTTTGAATTTTTGCCATTTCTGCCTGCATTTTTTGAACCTGCTTCATCATTTTATTCATATTTCCAAATCCCATAATTTATATCCTCCTTTAATCTTTTATATCAACAACTTCTGCATTAAATATTTTTAGAGCTTCTTCCAAAGCATCTCCAGAAGTTTTATTTTCCTGAACTTCTTCTTTCTCAATCTGAATCTTTGGTTCAGTTAAATCGCTTCCTTCCAAAACAGAAAGAATTTTAACTTTTTTATTATATTTTTTTTCAAATATTTTTTCCAGAAGTTCAATATTTTCCTTCTGGCTTACTCTTTCTTGGTGGAATTTTTTATTTTCCGGAAAAATCACTTTACCTGTTCCATCTTCAAAGGCATACCTTCCTTCAATAAGGCAAGCATGAAGAATAATCTTTTCTTTTTTGACCTGATTTAAAACTTCTTCCCATGCATTTTCTAATCCTGATATTTCCATCTCTTGTGAAGCTTTGACTTCTTTCTCTTTCACTTTAACAGGTTGTTTTACTTTATTCTGTGGTTTTTCTGCTATTGGTTTTGCTAATGAAGTTGCTGTTTTTTTACCTTCTTCCCTGCTTACCAAAAGAGATTCTAAAATAATTCTAGGACGAGAGAAAAAATACATTCTCTGTTCTCCTTCAATTAAATCTTTAAGGAGTAAATTAAAATATTCAAGCTCTTTCATATTAGAAAGCTCTTTTATCTTAGGGTATTCTCCTTTGCCAGAGACTTTATATAGAATTATTTCCCGCAGATAATCGGTCATATCTTTGATAATTTGTTTTATATCTTTACCTTCAGACAGATATTTATCTAAGGAAGAAAGTATTTTATCCGGTTCAAAGTTAAAGGTTCCGTAAAAAATATTGTATAGTTGTTCTTCATTTAAAGTTCCAAGAATATCTTCAATCTCTGAAAGAGACAGTTCATTTTTACCAGTAGAAGATATTCCCTGGTCTAAAATACTGATAGCATCTCTCATTCCACCCTCAGCTTTCCTTACAATTAAATTAAGGGCTTCATCTTCAACTTTCAGATTCTCTTTTATTATTATTTCTTTAAGACGCTCTTTTATTCCCTCTTCAAAAATTTTTTTAAAATCATATCTTTGACATCTGGAAAGAATTGTTAGGGGAATTTTATGTAGTTCTGTAGTTGCTAATATAAAAACCACGTGTTCAGGTGGTTCTTCCAGGGTTTTTAATAAGGCATTAAAGGCTTCGTTTGTTAGCATATGTACTTCATCAATAACATAAACTTTTGTTTTTCCTTGGGAAGGAGTAAATTTTACTCTTTCTCTCATGTCCCTGATTTCATCTATTCCCCTGTTTGATGCAGCATCAATTTCAAAATAGTCTAAAAAAGATCCCTCATTAATTCCCTGACAATTTGGACACTCATTACATGGTTCTCCGTCCTTAAGATTAAGACAATTCAATGCCTTTCCCATTATCTTTGCAAGGCTGGTTTTCCCTGTCCCTCTTGGACCGGAAAATAAATATGCATGAGTTACTCTGTTTTGCTGAACAGCATTTCTTAATGTCTGACTTATATGATTCTGTCCTACAACTTCTGAAAAAGTTCCGGGGCGCCAAACCCTGTACAATGCAGTATATGACATATGTATCACCTATTTCCTTTACCTACTTACAATAGCATATTACCTGGTTTTTTTGAATAAAAAAAGGAACCTTTTACAGTTCCGTTTTATAAAATATTAATGCCGTGCACTTTTCTTTGTGAATAGCTCCCAGGTGCTTAAACAGCAGTTAGCTCAAACCAGGATGTCTGCGGCACACACAAATTACTGCTTACCGCTGCTTCCTTCCGGACCTGACGGGGTTCACAGGTCTGCGTTGCGCAGGTCCCAATTATCCTCACCACTTACCGTCCAGCTAAACCCTCAAAGCTAGACCCGAGGAAAAGCATCAACCCCGCTGTAGCGGATTGCGGGTTACAGAGAACCGCTAGCTCCCCATCTAGCACGGCAAATCTTAAATCAATTTTAATGGCGGAGAAGGAGGGATTCGAACCCTCGGTACGACGTTAACCGTACACACGCTTTCCAAGCGTGTACCTTAAGCCACTCGGACACTTCTCCTTTTATTCCACAATACACAAAAAGTATATTATCATCTGAATATTATTTAGTCAAATCTTTCCTGACTGTATTCAGAGGAAAGCCTGGATTCTTAATCCCCTCTTTAAAAGCTTGAAAAGCCTTTTTCAGAAGAATCCGTCTGATATTGCCAAAAACCATCCTGACCATCAAACCATACAGCAATTTTTATATTATGATATTTTTCTGCCAATAATTTAAATCCCTTCTCTATCCATTTACTTTTGTCTCCCCCAACCTCATTAGTTGAAAATTCAGTAATTATAAATGGCTTTGATGAATATCTTCGTAAATAATCATTATATACGGGTGCATAAATCGAATCGAACTCTCTCCAAACATCTCCAGGATGACTTGTTCCATTGTTGTATCCGGTTAGTCCAACCCAGTCTACATAATCGTCCCCCGGATAATACATATGGGGATTGTTCCAATTAAAGTCTGGATAAGAACGATCATGGGGGTTCTATACAAACTGAAGTTTATCCCCTCCATGCTCACGCATTATAGAAACAATATGTTGCCAGGCTTTTATATAGAGATCCGTATCTTTCCCAAAGAACCAGGCACACCAGGGATCCCAGTCTCCGTTCATTTCATTTATTGGTCTGATAAAAACAGGCTCATCAAGACTTTTTAGTTTCTCTGCAAGATCAATTATTTTTTGATCATGTTTTCCTTTAATAAATTCAGGAACAGCAATCCATGATAAATCTTTAGTAAAAGGTTGAAGAGTAAGCATAACAACTCTGCCATCTTCATAAACCCTCTCTAAATCCTTAATTGGAAAAGGTTCCGCTGAAGGAAAGGTTTTATAGGTCATAACAAACTCAAAAAAATGGTCTAGTCTTTGTTCTGAATTTAACATTTTTTCTTCAGACCCCTTATAAAAAGGGTATCCTGGAAAAAATCTTCCCCACAAGGTTTCATTTTTACCAATTATTAATTCTGTATTTTTACCGGATAGTTTTACATCTTTCATCTCACCATAATAGGGATAAGCATATGAGAATCTAAATCCGTTATTTGTAAGCTTAAGGCTACTGAAAATGCTTTCAATATCTTCTGCAAGCTTGGATTGATTTTTTTCTTGAGTCTTACCCCAAATAGTAATCGCCCTATTCTTTCCTTTATCAAAAATATGCCCTTCTATATATAAATTTTGATCATTTTCGATATTTGTAAATGCCGGTCTCTTATATATGTAAAGCTCCACTTTAAAACCAGCAATAGTTTTTATTTCCTTTTTTAAAACCTGAAATCCAGCTTTTCCAAGATATAACTGCTGATTTCCATAATCTATATATGACCTGTAGGAATGAATGCCAAGATATTGATTAAATATCCTGATCTTACTGCCTTCATTGGAAAAGGTCCTGGTAATAAGTTGATTCTCCTTTTCAATTTCCTCATACCCCTCTGGAAGTTCAAAATTATAATAATCTCCTTCCACATTTGCAAAAGAAAGGGAACACAGGGTTAAGAAAATAAACAACATAAAAATTACTTTTTTCAATTTATTCCTCCTGATATTATTGCAGGTGGTGCCCAAAAAATGCACCACCTGCAATAATAATATATATTAATCTTCGTAAACCTCGAATTGATCTTTGCCTACTGCGCAAACAGGACAAACCCATTCCTCAGGAACATCTGCAAAAGCAGTTCCCGGCTCAACGTCATTCTCTATATCACCAACTTCTGGATCATAAATATATCCACAAACCTGACAAACATATCTTTCCATTTCGAAACCCTCCTCCACTTTAAATTTATTTCGTATTATTTCTTCGATTACATTCTAATACATACATGATATTTTTGGCAATTACAAAACAAAGAAATTCTGATATTATATAGTAAAAGATATATTTTGGAGGTTCTTATGAAATACTTTAAATATTTACTTTTCATGTTCTTCTTTTCAATTACTCTAAATTCTTTTTCTCTGGAATTATTTGTTAATGATAAAAATATTTCAACGGATGAGTATCAGGCTTTGCCAGAAATTATAAATGACCGGACTTACGTTCCTTTAAGATTTGTTTCTGATGCACTTGGGTATAATGTAGATTGGGATGGAGTTAACAAACAAGTTTTGATTAACAATTCCTCCGATCCAATGAGTGCAGTTCAACCAGAGAACCCGGAAAAAAATCTTCGTATTGTTTTAAACGGAAAACCAATGTTTTTTCCGGCAGACTGCGGACAGCCTTTTATTAACAAAAATAATATCACAATGGTTCCTATTCGCGGAGTTTCTGAGGCTATGAAATTTCAAGTCAGCTTTTCTAATAACACTGTTTACATAAAAGGAAATACTCAGCCAGACTATCAGGTTATTCCTGTTTCAGAAGTTAAGGAAGAGCTAGTTCCTCCACAAAAAGATCCTTATTTTTTTGATCTTACAATTTTAGGCAATTCTGTTGCTACAAAAGAGCAGCTTGTTTCCTATACAAGAGATCGAGAACGTTCTTACAGAAAAAGTGTTCCTGAAATGTATGGAAGACCATATATAGAAATACCAGATTTAATAGATTATTACTTAGAAATTGGTGAAGAATATGGAATTCAGGGAGACATTGCTTATCTTCAGGCAATAAAAGAAACAAATTTTTTCCAGTTTACGGGTTTAGTTCAGCCTCATCAAAATAATTATTCCGGAATTTGGGCAACAGGAGCTGCCCTTAAAGGAGATGAATCTTTCAACGGAGTAAGTCCTGATAAAATGAAATTTGAAGCTGGATTACACGGAGTAACTTTTGCTTCTCCCAGAATTGGAGTGGAAGCCCAGATACAACATTTATATGCATATGCAACAACTGCTCCACTTCCTGAGGGAAAAGAGCCATTAAGTCCCCGATTTATTTATGTTAACAGAGGATGTGCTCCACGATGGGTAGACCTTGGAGGAAAATGGGCTTATCCAGGCTACAGTCCCTCCAGTTTTAGTTCATTACAAGAAGCATTTAATGCTGGAAAAACTTACGGACACAGCATTTTAGAAGATTATTTAGCAAAGGTACTAGCTTATTAAAAAGAAGGGAGATATAATTTTGGCCTTAACTTTGGAAAAATTAATTGAATCCGTTGAAGACATGCCTTCTCTTCCTCAAGTTGTAACAGAAATAATTAGAATAAGCGAAGATCCGAATTCAACGCCACAAGATGTTCAAAAACTTCTTGCTCAAGACCAGATGCTTACAGCAAAAATTCTTCGTTTAGCAAACTCAAGTTTTTATGGTTTTGCCAGAAGAATTAACACTATTACAGAAGCTACAATTCTTCTTGGATTTCAAACAATTAGAAGTATTGTTTTTGCAGCAAGTGTAGGAAACTTCCTTACAAAAAGTCTCGGGGGTTATCAATTAGATCAAAATGAACTATGGAAACACTCACAGGCAGTTGCCATGACTTCTCGTTATATTGCAAGACAGAAGCAGTATAAAAATCCAGAGGTTTTTTATACTGCTGGAATAATACACGATATTGGCAAACTAGTTTTAAATCAGTATTTGCAAGATGACTATCAAAAAGTATTATCTCTTATTTATGATGAGGGATATGGCTTTGTAAAAGTCGAGGAAGAAGTTCTTGGATTTAATCATGCTCAAACTGGAATGAAATTGGCAGAAAAGTGGAATCTACCACCAGAAATGATTGAAGCTATTGGTTGCCATCACTCTCCAGAACTGGCAACAATTAATCCAACTCTTTCATCTGTCCTTCACATTTCCGACTCAATTGCCTTAATGATGGGCTTTGGTTTAGGAATTGGTGGTCTTGCTTATAATTTTTCAGAATTTGCATTAGAAACAACCGGAATAGATGGAAGACAAATTGAAACTATTCTTCCTGCTGTAACTGACTTAATGGTGGATAAATCAAGTTTTGAAATATTTTAAAAATAAGGTGGTGCATATCTTATTATATGCCCACCTTATTTTTTATATTTGAAATTATCTCTAAATATTTTAAGTAACTTACTTCTTGGCCCAAATATTTCTTATCTGCAATTAAAGCGTGATTTTCTTTTGGCTCATTCATGTCGTTATCATAGGGCTTTTTACCTGGAACTAGAACCCTTAACCTGTTGTTTTCTTCATCCAGGGCATAGCCCCTGCCAAACTTTCCATTATATGAATAAATACTAGTTCCAGATTTTTTAAAATCCATTGTTGTTTTATACTCTGAAACCACATGACTGAAGCCGCACTTATCAATACAAGCCCAACCCCCTCCCTGGAAGATATTAGCATTTTCAGTAATTTTTAGAAAAGTATCTCCATTTCCAATTTCCGCAGAGGTTAGATCTTTCTTTATATTATTTTCTATTTTTTCTTCAAGGGCTTGAGAAAAAATTTCATCATCTTTAATGCTTCCGCTATTTTTTAAAAAGGTATTAACTAGAAATTCATTATTAGTTTTCATATAATCTCCATTCAATGTTTAAATCTTAATACTTTCTGTTTAAATAAAATACCACAAGGAGGTTTCTATATGGCAAAAAATATGTAAACTTGTAAAAGATGATTTAATTAAATCTGATTTTAAAAAATATTCAAAACTAATGGATAAACCAAAATATATTTGTACAAAATGTGGCCATGCATCAAATGAAGAAGAGAATTTATACAAACCCAAGAAAATATAAAGATTAATAAAACTTAATAAAAAGGGAGCAACCATCAAAAAAATGGTTACTCCCTTTTTATTACATTAATTTATTAAATACCTAATTCTTCAAGTAACTCCTTAACATTTTTAATATCCAATGCATCTTGTGCCTCATTAATTAAGTTTAGAGTTCTCATTAATTTTGCTTCTTTTATACTCTTAAGATTTTCTGGATCTTCTGATTCTGCTAAGAATTTAGCTGCAATTTCATATGCTGCCTTTAACCTGTTAATAGTTTCTTGAGTATCTGATCCGTCTCTCCTTAAGGATTCTGCAAGTGACATTGCTGTATCAACAGCATCTGCTTCCTCTTCTGTTCTTACTTTAGCTCTAATTTCGTTATACATAATTTCTTTTAAATCTTCGTCTGCAATTTTAGCAACTAAGGAGCATATTCAGCATCACTTTCTGTTTCAATTACATCAATTGCTGCTCTTGCTTCAAAAATATTTTTTGATTTTCTGCTGATTCAATTAAAACTTCTGCTTTAGCAAGACGCTGAACAATCTCTGAGTCTCTTATATCAATTTGTTTTTCTAAAGCAAGTTGTCCGGTAGTTTCATATGCGCTTCTTGCTCTGTCTATATCATCTTGAGTTGCCTTTCCTGTTTGATCTAAAGCTCCTACTAACTCTTCAACCGTTTTTACAGGTTCCTGAAGATCTAAATTAGCCTGAAGAATGCGCAATCTTTCTTGCATTTCTTCTTTTTCAGATCCATCTGGAAGATTTGCGATTATAGATTCTATATTATTTATATCACCTTGTGTTATTACTCTTTCTGTTGGGTAATCTCTTTCAGTCCACGCTCCAAAGTTTCCTTGTAATCTAAAAATATACGGGAAACCATTATCTGCCAATACTTTAGTTACATATAATGATTGTTTATCATTTTGACTATATACTAAAATATTTTTTTCTTTAGAAAGATTGGCGATATTATCCCAAATTTCTACAGTGGGAATACTAATTGCCTTTGGAATATGACTTTCCTGATATAAATTTAATGGTGATGCATCAATAATTACAGCGAACTCTTCACTGAAAGCATCAACAAAAAACTTAAATATTCTTGCATCAGCATTTGTATAACCTTCTTCATCATTTACAATAATAAAATTATCATAATCGGCTTGTGCATTAAATACAGGCTCCGCTGGTTCTTCTGATTCTGGAGTTGGCTCCGGCGCTGGTGCAGGAGTTGGACTTGGAGTAGGTGCTAGTTCTTCCACCTTTTGGTATCCACTAAAAATCATTAGCCCTGCTAAAATTAGAATCAATAAAACTTTAAACATATTTTCTGCATATTTATTCCACCTTCTTTTCGTAATAGATAAGTACTTATTACCTTTATTTATGTAAATTAAAACTTTTTATTTTTTCTCTCTGATCTCATTAAAAAAATTTTTAAGTAGTTCCGCAGATTCTTTTGCTAAAATATTTGGAACAATATGCACGAATCCAGGAAATCCAGGGAACTGTAACAGATTTACAACAGATCCTGCGGTTCCGGTTTTTTCTTCATCCGCACCAAATACTATTTTAGAGATTCTGGAATTTAATATTGCACCGGAACACATAGAGCAAGGCTCCAAGGTTACATACAACACACACTGATCAAGATATTTATTATTTAAATTTTTACAGGCTTCTTCAATTGCAAGAATCTCTGCATGAAATAAAACAGATCCTCTTTCTTCAATTTGGTTATGCGCCTTTGAAATAACCTTACCATCTTTTACTATAACTGCACCAATAGGCACTTCTCCCTTAACAAATGCTTTTTCTGCTTCATTCAAAGCAATTTTCATATAGTAATTATGTTCCAGGATAATTTCACTTTTGCTTCTCATAAACAAACCCCTCCTTATAAAATAGCTATAAAAATCTATACTCAGAAAATCTGGAGTCATGGATTAGTTGGTGCGCCTGGCGGGATTCGAACCTGCGACCTATGCCTTAGGAGGGCACCGCTCTGTCCTGCTGAGCTACAGACGCATAAGATATTTAAAATTATACTATTAACTGCTTTTTTTACAAATATATCTCAACGCATAATACATTGAGATATATTTGTAACTGGCGCGCCCGGCAGGAGTCGAACCTGCGACCTTCAGATTCGTAGTCTGCTACTCTATCCAGCTGAGCTACGGGCGCAAATAATGGCGGAGAAGGGGGGATTCGAACCCCCGATACAGGTTTCCCCGTATAATCACTTAGCAGGCGACCGCCTTAAGCCTCTCGGCCACTTCTCCACATAAAAGCCACCCAAAAATTAAAAATGAATAAAAAAATGGCGGAGAGGGTGGGATTCGAACCCACGGAACCCGCAAGAGTTCAACGGTTTTCAAGACCGCCTCCTTAAACCACTCGGACACCTCTCCTTAATGATTTTACTTAGTAAAACCATTAGTAATATTAACAAAAATATGGCAGACTGTCAATCATCCCTGCAATATTGATCATGTCAATTAATTATGGGTTTTAAAAGAATAAAAAACCCCTTGTATGTATTACGTGCTAAATCGCACTCGCTATCCTTTTAAATAATTCTCTTTTCCAAGTTCTCTTACCAGTTAAAACTACTGGCACATTGCCGAATTTCTCATCTGATATTAGGTTCGTAGCTTTTTTATAACACGGCTTTCTAATTTTATGATTCTTGTTTCTGTTTTTCTTGCTTCTTTCTTTTACTAAATCATATACATTACCTGAATTAGCCTTAAAAGCCCTCAGACGTGACATTTGATCAATACCTTCTCTGCACCAGCTTAGAGGCCTTGAACTTAATCTTGCAGATAATATATGACTAATATGGCCTACTGTGCTACAACCTATATAATCCGGGTCATATTGATTCATTATACCTTCCCAATTATTTAACACATAACTTCTAGCATCTTTTATTGCTTCTATTTTTTGTTTCTGATTCTGTTTCTTCAATTATTGCTTTGAATAAATCTTTTACGAAATCTTTCCTTTTCGTATTTATGTAATACCACATCATTTGGTGTGTGCCTTTCATATGAGCAGTTGCCTTCTTTATATATTTCGACAAATGATATATATCTAAAACATAGATACTATCTTTAATCCATTCTTTGCCTTGTTTTATCCAGTTGGCTCCATCTCCTGATAAATATATCTTTTCAATAGTTTCTTCTTCATAGTTGCTATCAATATAATCAGCTACTTCAAGCCATAAATCAGCACTATCTTGGTAGAGACCACTAAAGTATCTGGGATTTATTAATTCATATCTATCTTTACTTACCTTTCACTTACCTTCGTGAACATAAACTAATCTAGGTTCGGCACATGTTCCTCTTTGAAGTGAAACATGATCTTCATCAGCTTCGATGTACAAAATCTTAGCTTGAGAATCAGTTTTTTCACTGGTGCTGCATGATTAGAAATATCTTTAAGCTTTCTAATAGAATTCATTACTGTTTGACCAGTAAGATATACATTCTTCGATATTTTTTCGCTACTTTTTCTGTATGGTGTCTCTATTGCTTCTTCTATTAACATTGATTCTAGCAATATATCCATTCTGTCATTTGCTTCAATACCAACAGCTTCATCAGATAAGTATTTATATTCACCGGTAATTTTATGAACATAATACGTTCTTTTATAGGTTACTTCACCAAATATCGTCGCCAAACTTTTCTTCGACTTTGTTTCCTTTATTTTCCAGCCTCTTTTTCTTACACAATCTTTTTTAACTAAAATATCTACAGTTTCAAGTGCTTTTTCCGTAATTGCAACCCCAACTTCATCCAGCATTTTTTTGGTTTTTAAAATGAATTCAGATATATTATTTCCCTCAATTAAAGTTGTTTCCATATTTTCTGCTATTTCTTTACCGATTTTAGTTGCAATTTCATGTATAATATTATTCATTAGAGTTTCTCCTTTTTTGCGATTTGGTTTAGCGATTTAATTGTAACATAAGGAGTTGCTCTAATATTTTTTTGTTTTTTTACCCATAATTATTTTACACTAACAAAAATAAAGGTTCTACAATAAATGTTGGGGTGGTAAAAACCATTCTGACATTTTTTGCGAAAAAATACAGAGCATTGGGTAAATCCATATTAGAGAACACCCACTGTAATCTAAGGAGGAATTTACTTATGCTCTGTAATAACCATTATATTAAAAAATTAATTGGTTTTAAAGGGATAATTTTAGAACAATTAGAAACTTCTTCTGATTCAATGTCCTTTTCTTTTTCTCTGGAGATTAAAACTCACAATTACCCCAAATGCCATCAACAAACCAGTAAAGTTCATGATTACAGAATTCAAATGATAAAAGATATTTCCATCTCAGGGAAGAAAACCTACCTTTACTACAAAAAAAGAAGGTACGTTTGTAATCACTGCAATAAAAAATTCTACGAAAAAAATGATTTTCTCCCCCGCTATCAAAGAATGACCAGCAGGCTGATAAAATACATAATTACTCGAATGAAAAATGTTTACTCTGTATCTGATATTGTCAAAGAGAATAATATTTCACCATCAACGGCTCTCAGGCTTTTTAGATTCATAAACTATTCCCTAACAAAATTGCCCGAAGCAATCTCTATTGATGAATTTAAAGGTAATGCCGGGGGCAAAAAGTACCAGTGCATATTAACTGATCCCCAAAACAAGAAGGTACTTGATATTCTTCACGGAAGAGAACAACACATTTTATCGGACTATTTCAGGAAATTCAATGACAGGGATAAAGTAAAATACTTCATTATGGATATGTGGCAACCTTACAAGGATATTGCTGAAACATATTTTAAAAATGCAACTATCATTATCGATAAATTCCATTTCATTAGGCAGGTCACTTGGGCATTTGAAAGAATTAGGAAAGATGAGCAAAAGAAATTTGCCAAGGAAAGGCGAAGATATTTCAAAAGAAGTCGCTCCCTTCTCTTAAAAAGAATGAAGTATTTAACTCCTGAAGAAATTGACCAGGTAAACGTTATGCTTGCTACTTCTGAGAAACTGCAAAAAGCTTATATGTTAAAAGAAAAATTTTATAACTTTGTTGACAGCAGTGATTTAGAAAGTGCAAAAAAGAATTTGAAAGCCTGGTATATGTTTGTTATGTCCTGTGAGCTTGAAGAATTCGATAAATGCTCCAGAACCATTTTCAACTGGCAGAAATATATTCTTAATTCATTTACTTGTACTTATACTAACGGATATACAGAAGGAGTTAACAACAAAATTAAGGTTTTAAAAAGAAATGCTTATGGTGTAAGAAATTTTTGGAGATTCAAAAACAGAATAATGCACGTAATGAACTAAAAACAATTTAAAAAAGTACCGCATTTTTCAATGCGGTACTCATGGAATCTAATCTAATTGGGTTGCTCCAACATTTGACAAAGAACAAAAACAAAAAAAGGATGAAGATTAACGAAAATCCTCATCCTTTGGTGCCTCGAGGCAGAATCGAACCACCGACACGAGGATTTTCAGTCTTCTGCTCTACCGACTGAGCTATCGAGGTAAGCCCATATATCTAAAAAAATGGTGACGCGTACGGGATTCGAACGCGGGACACCCTGATTAAAAGTCAGGTGCTCTGCCAACTGAGCTAATGGCTCTTAGACACCAACGATTTATAATTATACAGATATCTTATTTTCTTGTCAACAAAATTCGTATTCTCTGTAGCTTTGGCAAAATATTGTTGAAAACATAATAAATTAAAGGACTAAAAACCTTATCAATTTCTCCGATATACTCAGATACTCCGTCTTTATCGCAAAATCCAATTTTGAATTCATAGAGTCCATCACTTTTATCAAGAGCAAGCACACCACCAAAGTCGCATTGCTCTGCACCTTCATCAATTCCCCAGGAAATCATGTCATAATTCATTAACTGGTTAGGGCCCAAATTCCTTTTTACATTAGTACTTCCTGCATAAAGGTAGTACAATTTTCCATAATAATTAATAGTAAGCCCTGCAGATAAGTCATCTTCCTCATGCTTTGCAATATAAATTCGCATTCCACCAAAAGACTCTCTCATTTTCAAAAAATACTTATAAGACCTTGCGGTAAGCTTATTCCTGTGAGTCATCTCAAGGTATATCTTATAAAATCTTTCCATTAGCTCATCAGAATCACCATAAACTGCATAGACACCTTTTTTCGCTGCTGACCGAATCCGGTTCCTGGTTTTACCACTAAACTTACTCATAATACTTTCTTTATCGTGATTTTCAAATTTTAAAATCATATTATATCTTGGCTGAATTAAAGCATCTTTTTTTACACCTGTATTCCTTACAACAAAACCATTATTCTGATACTTCTTTTGAAGTTCATCTGAAAATATTACCTCTGGATCCATTTTCAGAACAAAAGCTTTATATTTGTTAACCAGTGGTTCTGCTTCATTAATTAATTCCTGGACTAATTCTATATCATTTACATCGCAAATTGGTCCCCGGGGAGCATATAATAAAGCCCCGGCAAAAGGGATTTTTTTAACTAAAAATGACATAGCTGCAACAATTTCTCCCTTTTTTTCTACATAAATCTGCTCATTTCCCCAATCCCACTTCACTTTAGACCAATTTAAATCCTGTGTAATTGATCTGTGTTGGGAGCTTCTTACAAAATCTTGATATTTTTTAAGATCCATGGGGTTATTTTTGTCTAAAATTGGCACTTCTGCATCTCCTCGTATACTTTTCTAATCTTTTTTAACAAAATACTTTTCATATCTTGAGTAATAGTCTTTGTAATAATTATTAAGCTTTAAGGTTCTTAATAAATTTTTGTCTTTCTTATAATAAAGGGTTGTAGCAGTTTTGTTTTCTTTAATCAGTCTTTTTACCTGTTCTTTAAGATTTTCGTCCATTGTATATTTCAACAACAAGTCCTGGGGAATGCTGTGCCATAAATATTCCTTATCTCCATATTCTGCCGGCAGATTTTTTTCATAAACTCTGTCATTAACCAAATATTTTGCTAAGTTATATCCGCTGGCTGTAACAAAAAAGCTGCTTCTCCCTTGTCTGATATTAAGTTCAAAAATTTTCATTTTCCCGTCTCTGCAGTCATATTTTAAATCAATATTTGCATAACCGGTAAATTTTACATCCTCAAGAAACTTTCGGTATTTCTCGTAAACTTCTTTATTATATTCAGAAACAATACCTACATAATTACCTATTAATACAGGAGTATGATCTTCAAGAACAATTCTGCCAAGGCACATCATTCTAACCTTATGATTCCTGTCCACATATGCATTCAAAACATGCATAACAGTATCATCTCCCGGAATATAATCTTGTGTTATTAAATTATCTTCATAGGTTGAGCTATATATATTTCTTATTGCTTCAACAAATTCTTCTCTGTTCTTAATTATATAAGCTTTCTTTTTTCCTGGAAACTGAGCATTAAAGTATGTCATGCTGTCTGAGGCTTTCACAACAACAGGGAAATCAAAAGGGAGATCCATTTCAGGGTCCATTCCTTTTTTGAAAACTAATGTTGCAGGATAGTCTAAATCATACTCTTCACACATTTTATAAAAATTTTCTTTATAAACTACTTTTTCCATAAGTTCTTCACTAATAAAGGGAACTATGTAATCCTTTTCCAACGCAGGACGATTCCTGATGCATAATTCTGCATAATTCTCATTACTCGCTATCAATAAAAGTTTACTTGCCCTTTCTTTTAATTCCGGGGCTAAAGATTTAAGTCTGCAGACAAAATTTTCTATATCATCAAAACCTGGAACCATTTTTTTCTCAATTATTTTACTATGTGCAGTTGGAAGCAAATAAGCTTTGGTAATTACAATACTTTTTATACCATATTCTTCATGAAAAGATCTGGCCATTCCATAGGCATTATCATCCGAACCAAGTATTACCGGTAAAAAATCCATCTTTTTTGCCACAAAATCACACCCTCCATTAGATTTCAACTTATTTTACATTAAGGCCCTTGATACTTCAAATTTTTTTAAAAAACTGCCGTAAAATTTTTACGGCAGTTTGGGATATTAATTAAAAATTTCATCTAATACTATTGTTTGAGCTCTTCCTGGGCCAACGGCTACTATACTAATATCCATACCCGAAAGATTTTTAATAGTTTCTACATATTTTTTTGCATTCTCAGGGAGATCATCATACTTAGTTGCTTTTGTTGTATCTTGATTCCATCCTGGCAATTCGATTAATACCGGTTCGCATTCTGCAAGGACTTTTAAACTTGTTGGGAAATTCGTTAATGTTTCTCCTCTGTAGCTATATCCGGTACATATTTTTACAACATCAAGCTCATCCAAAACATCAAGTTTTGTAAGAGCAATAGTATCCACCCCGCTGACTCTCTTGGAACAAGCAAGCATTACAAGATCAAGCCATCCGCATCTTCTTGGTCTTCCCGTTGTTGTGCCAAATTCGTGCCCTTTATTTCTGATTGTATCTCCCGTCTCATCAAGAAGTTCTGTTGGGAAAGGGCCTTCGCCAACTCTTGTGGTATAAGCTTTAGCAACACCAATTACTTTTGTTATTTTATTTGGTCCGACACCAGAGCCAATACAAGCAGCTCCGGCAATAGGATGAGAGGATGTAACATATGGGTATGTTCCCAGATCAAGATCAAGTAACGTTCCCTGAGCACCCTCGAATAATATTTTCTCACCTTTGTCCAAGAATCCATTAATATGAACAGAAGTGTCTGTAACCATATCTCTTAAAATTTCTCCATAAGATAAATATTCAACAAGAATCTCTTCATAATTAAAGCCTTCAGATCCATATACTTTTTCAAAAAGATCATTTTTTCTTTCAATATTTTCCTTAAGGCGAATAGAAAATTCTTCTTTATCCAGAAGATCAATTACTCTAATTCCTATTCTTGAAGCTTTATCTGCATAGGCTGGACCAATTCCGCTTTTTGTCGTTCCGATCTTATTTGCACCCTTTAACTTTTCCTCCATGGCATCCTGAGCAATGTGGTATGGCATTATTAAATGTGCTCTTTCACTAATCTTTAAATTTGAAGTATCTATACCTTCTCCTTTAAGATATTCCAATTCTCTAATTAATACTTTAGGATTAATTACCACGCCGTTACCTATAACGCACTTAGTTCCAGGATATAAAATCCCTGAGGGTATCAGGTGAAGCTTATAAGTTTTATCACCAACAACTACAGTATGTCCTGCATTGTTCCCTCCCATATATCTCACAACAACATCTGCCTTTTCTGCCAGAAAATCCGTTACTTTCCCTTTTCCTTCATCGCCCCATTGTGCACCTACTAAAATAACAGCTGACATGCAAACACCTCTTTATCCAAAATAAATTTTATAGTACCTTCGCTAAATCTCTTGCAACTGCTATACCATTAACAGAAGCTTGCATTAAACCTCTGGTAATTCCTGCCCCATCTCCAATAGAATAAAGATTTTTTACTTCTGTCTCAAAATTATTATCCAACTTTACTTTTGATGAATAAAATTTTACTTCAACTCCATAAAGAAGAGTATTCCTTGAATATAAGCCAGGAGCTATTTTATCTAATGCTTTTAATGCTTCAACTATAGATGTTAGATATCTTGTAGGAAGAACATAACTTAAGTCTCCCGGAACAGCACTTTTTAATGTCGGAATTATTGATGATTTCTCCAATCTAGAGTAATCTGACCTTCTTCCCTTTAGCAAATCTCCAAGACGTTGAACCATTATCCCCCCACCGGTAAGCATATTTGCCAGTCTTGCCACATATTTACCATATTCAATTGGTTCATTAAATGGCTTTGTAAATTTAGTGGATACTAATAAAGCAAAATTTGTATTTTGAGTTCCCAAACTTTGGTCTGAATAGCTGTGACCATTTACAACAGATATACCTTCATAAGACTCTCCGGAAACAACTCCCCCGGGATTCATACAAAAAGTTCTTACTTTGTTATCATAAGCGTCTGAATAATATACTAGTTTAGCTTCATATAAATCTTTGGTTAAATGATCCATAATTGAATTAGGAACTTCAACCCTTACTCCTACATCAACTTCATTGTTTTCTGTCTGGATATTTAGCTTATTAGTTTGTTTATTCAGCCACTCCGCTCCGCCTCTGCCGGGAGCAACTACTATTTTTTTCGCTTCTATTATAAACTCTTTATTTCCTCTTCTAAGCTTAGCACCTACCGCTACGTTATTCTCTACTAATAAATCTTCAGCTCTCGCAAGAGACCAAAATTCAACATTATCCTTAGCAACCAGATAGTCATACATAGCCTTAAGAACTGCAAAGGCTTTCTCTGTACCTAAATGTCTTACTGGACAAGCTATAAGCTGAAGATCGTGTTTTGAGGCCTCATAGGCAATATCATCAGTTTTAGAGTTGTTTAATCCATAAACAGTATTGTTTGCTCCAAATTCCAGATAAATAGTATCTGCATAATCAATTAAATCCTGGCTGGCTTCCTGTCCCAAATATTCAGTAATTCTGCCTCCAACGTCAGTAGAAAGGCTTAATTTTCCATCTGAAAAAGCTCCTGCACCACTCCATCCGGAAGTAATACTGCACACCGGGCATTTAATGCAATACCCCTTTGTTTTTTCGGGACATTTTCTTTTGTTAATTTCAACACCCTTGTCAACAATTAAAATTTTCAACCCGGGCTTTTTTCTTTCCAGTTCAATTGCTGTAAAGATACCAGCAGGACCTGCCCCTACTATTAAAACATCTACCTGGTGTTTGGTCATAATTTCTGCCTCCTTAAATCAAACATAAAAATACTCAAACAAAGTCGCCTCTGCTTGAGTCTTTTCTAATCCTTATCAAAGCAAATAAATTTTATCAGCAAAAACTTTATCCGTCAACTTATACAATACCTTGAGCATTCATTGAAGCTACAACTTTTTCAAATCCTGCAATATTTGCTCCTGCCACATAATTGCCTTCACAACCATAAGCTTTAGCAGCATCAGACATTTTTCTGAATATATTTACCATAATGTCTTTTAATTTTACATCAACTTCTTCAAAACTCCAGCTTAATATCATGCTGTTTTGAGTCATTTCTAAAGCAGATGTTGCAACTCCGCCAGCATTAGCAGCTTTGCCTGGAGCAAACATTATTTTATTATTTAAGAAAATTTCAATTGCTTCATTAGTTGAAGGCATATTAGCTCCTTCAGCAACAGCAATACATCCATTAGCAATAAGGGTTTTTGCATCTTCTGCAGTAAGTTCATTTT
The DNA here is from genome assembly GCA_965228015.1 of Peptococcia bacterium. Classification (GTDB taxonomy): domain Bacteria; phylum Bacillota; class Peptococcia; order Peptococcales; family SKKY01; genus SKKY01. Next base: position 1,439,302 of record OZ245787.1, on the reverse strand, counting down.
GAGTAGCACAAGGAAGAGCTATATCACATTTAACATTCCAAATTCCTCTGCCTGGATGATATTCTGCTGATGAGTTTTCTTCAACATACTCAGTAATTCTTCCTCTTCTGACTTCTTTACAGTCTTTAACGCAGCAAAGGTTAATACCTTCCGGATCATATACATAACCATTAGAATCACTCATTGCAACAACTTTTGTACCAAGCTCAGTAACTTTTTGAGCAGCATAAATTGCAACATTACCAGAACCTGAAATTACAACTGTTTTACCTTTTAAGTCTTTTCCATTTTCTTTTAACATTTCATCAAGAAGATAAATCAAACCAAATCCAGTTGCTTCTTTTCTGGCAAGAGAGCCTCCATAAGTTAAGCCCTTGCCAGTTAGTACACCTCCATATACATCCTTGATTCTCTTACATTGACCATACATATATCCAATTTTTCTGGCGCCTACACCAATATCTCCAGCTGGGACATCAGTATCTGGACTAACATATTTAAATAATTCTGTCATAAAACTTTGACAAAAAGCCATAATTTCTCTGTCAGACTTACCTTTTGGATCAAAGTCCGGTCCACCTTTACCGCCACCTATAGGAAGGCCTATAGGTGAATTTTTAAAGGTTTGTTCAAAACCTAAGAACTTGATAATTCCAAGATTCACCGATGGGTGAAAACGCAGCCCACCTTTATAAGGACCAATTGCACTGTTAAACTGAACTCTATAACCCTTATTAACCTGTACCTGTCCTTTGTCATCAACCCAAGGAACTCTAAATAAATACATCTTTCCAGTTCAACCAATCTTTCAAGTAAAGTAGCTTTTCTAAACTCTTCTTCGTTCTCATCAACTACAAAACGCAGAGAGTTTAATACTTCCTCTACCGCCTGGTGAAATTCTGTTTCTCCAGGATTGTTTGCAACAACTTTCACAATTATTTCATCAACATATGACATCTTACTTTTCCCCTTAAGTAATACATCTGAAAATATGAAAATATTTTTAAAATTTTATCTTATCATTCTTTGAATATGTATACAATATTTTGAGAAAAATAACCTTCTTGTATACAATATTATTTCTTTGAGAGATTGCCAAAACGAGTATATTCGCCAAAAAATGCTAAATCTACACTGCCGACAGGTCCATTTCTGTGCTTAGCGATAATAATTTCTGCTATTGCCTTTTTTTCACTTTCCGGGTCGTAATATTCCTCTCTGTATATAAACATAACTATGTCCGCGTCCTGTTCAAGGGCTCCAGACTCACGTAGATGACTCAGACTTGGGCGTTTATCCTGGCTTTGCTCTGCAGCACGGGATAACTGGGAAAGAGCAATAATTGGGATATTTAACTCCCGGGCTAAAGCTTTAAGAGATCTTGATATGTAAGAGATTTCCTGTTGCCTGGACTCAGTTTTAATACCACCTGTCATAAGCTGAATATAATCCACAAAAAGAATATCCAAACCTCTTTCCGCTTTCAACCTCCGGGCTTTTGCACGAATTTCACGTATTGAAATGGCAGGGGTGTCATCAATAAAAATTTTCGCTTCTGACAAAGGACTTACTGCATCAATAAGGCGGCTCCACTCTTCTGACTTAATTTTTCCTGTTCTTATTGAAATTTGGTCAATAGCAGCTGCCGAAGATATAATACGCTGCACTAATTGCTCTTTTGACATCTCCAGGCTGAATACAGCTACTGACAAGTTTTTCTTTGTTGTAACATTTTGAGCAATATTTAAACAAAAGGATGTTTTACCCATACCTGGTCTTGCGGCAACAATAACCAAATCTGATCTTTGAAAGCCAGAAGTCATTTTATCTAAATCAACAAAACCCGAAGGAACTCCTGTTATATCCGTCTTTTGATCATATAATTCCTCTAGTTTTGTTATTACATCATTAACGACACCTTTTATTGGAACAAGACCAGAAGTTTCTCTTTCTTTTGAAATTTCTAAAATTTGTCTTTCTGCATCATCAAGAATACCTTCAACATCTTCCGATTCTTCATAACAACGGTTTAACAGCTGAGTGTTAATTCTTATTAATTGTCTTAATGTTGAACGTTCTTTTACAATCTCTGCATAACGGTCTACGCCCTGAGTCGTTGCCGTTGAATTTGCAATTCTTGCTATTTCAGAAAGACCACCGGTTTTTTCCAGAAGATTCTTTTTTCTTAAATCCTCTGAAATAGTCAGAAGCTCAATTACCTCTCCTCTGTCACTTAAAGAAGCAATGGTTTCAAATAAAACCCCATTTTCTTCCCTGTAAAAATCCGACGCGTTCAATAACTGAACAACGTTATTGATAACTTCTTTATCCAAAATCATCGCTGCTATAATTGCTTCTTCTGCTTCAATATTTGCAGGCTGACGTTTTTCAAAACTTACCTGTTCCATAATTTAACCTTCCTATTCCAGTTCAGTTACTTTTATTTTAAAACCAAAGTTTGCTTCCGGATGAAGTTTTGCAGTTACATTATATGTTCCAAGAGCCTTGATGGGCTCATCAATTGTAAGCTTTCTTTTATCAAGCTTTATTCCGTATTGCTTTTCTATCTCAAGAGCAATCTCTTTTGTAGTAATCGATCCAAACAATCTGCCTTTATCTCCGGCTTTAACCCCAAATTCAAATTCCTTATCAGTAAGGCTTTTACCGATTTCCAAGGCTTGTTTCTTCTTCTTCTTTTCTTCTTCTTCTTTTAAATCTTTTTCCTTCTCAACAGCATCCAAGTTTTGTTTTGTGGCAGGTACTGCTAATTTTTTTGCAAAAAGGAAATTATGAGCATATCCATCCTTAACCTCTTTAATTTCTCCCTTTTTACCAATCTTATTAACATCTTCTAATAATATTACCTTCATTTTTTACCTTCCTTTCTCTCAGCTATTTTTTTCCTTATATCCAGAAGCAAATCTAAAAGACCTATAAATGCAGTAATAACAACTATACTTTGAAACAAAAAGAATATTAAAAATACAAAGGCTGTTCTTGCAATTGGGGAAATCTCAGCATTTTTAAATATATAAGCCATGGTTGATAAACCCACAATAAAAAAAGCTGCTCCATAAGCAATCAGAACATTTTGTCCAATGATTAATACCGCAGGATTATCAATAACATCGCCAAATAGCAATACCCCCCAGGCTACAATAAAGCCCCAGATAAAATTCCACGGCATATGCCACTCTGTAAACTTAGGGAAAACCGGCACTTTATGATTGAACTTTTTTAACAGCAGCCTAGAGAAAACAAAATTTAAAATTGCTGTTAAAGCACTGGCAATTACAATAATTGTAGGAATAACGTTTATCACAAACTTGATCATTCCATCCAGCATTGTGCGAATTTCTTCCTGTGAATAACCCTGATTTTTTAGGTCATCAAAAACTCCGGATTCCTCATATTGAATTATAGTTCTTTCCATCGCTTCATTAAAAACTTCTTTTTGCTCTTCAAAGCTAATCTGTCCGGTTATCATAACCAATAGAAAAACCAGTATTGTCGCGGTTACAGAAACAACTGTTCCAACAGATAAAAATGTTGCTACAGAGGATTCTTTCCTAAATAAATACCCATAAACAATTGCCAAGAACATAAACTGAATATAAAAAAAGATTGAAGCAATTGGACCAGCAATTATACCTACCAAAAAAGCCGCTACTATGGAGGACAAAACACCTGTAGAAAGATTATTTCTTACTATTACGAATATTATTGGAGCAGTTATAACCATTACCGTCAGAGCATTAAGTAAAGGGATAAAAGTTCCTAACAGGGCAGCAATGGCTGTTATAACCGCCATAATAGCACCTTCAGTTAATTGTCTTGTTTTATAAATTGAGCTCATTTTTTCACTCCTACTTATTATAACTATTCTTTTATTATAATTTATAACAATAAAGAAAGACAAGGCGCTTAATATAACTCCTTGTCTTTCTAAAATATTTTTATATTAGTCAATAATATATGACATTAATGCAATATATCTTGCTCTTTTAATAGCAACTGTTAAAGCTCTTTGATGTTTTGCACAATTTCCTGTTACTCTTCTTGGTAAAATTTTACCTCTTTCAGAAGTATATTTAGAAAGCTTATTTAGCTCTTTATAATCAATAACACTTCTTTTGTCGGCACAGAAACTGCAAACACGTTTTTTTCTTCTTCCACGTTCGCGTTTAACCAATTTATCTCATCTCCTATCAAAAAGGAATTTCCTCACTAAAGTCTCCTTTAAAGGAATCTCCATCAGAATCAGTAAAATTATCGTCTCTGGAACTACTGCTGCCGCCACCTTTTGATCCAATAAACTCAACTTGATCAGCTACAACCTCGGTTCTGAAAACTCTTTGACCTTCTTTATTATCATAACTTGAAGTCTGTATGCGTCCTTCAACAGCCACCTGACTTCCTTTGTTTAAATATTTTGCAACATTTTCAGCTGCTTTTTGCCAAACAATAACCGGAATAAAGTCTGCAGATTGTTCACCCTCCCGGACAAATCTTCTGTTTACCGCAATTGTAAAATTAGCAACCGCAATACCTGATTGTGTATATCTTAGCTCAGGATCTTTTGTTAATCTTCCTACTAACACGGCTCTGTTCATGACTTTACCTCCAAGATTATTCTTCTACTCTAACAATTAAGTTACGAATTACTTCTTCAGAGATTTTCATTACTCTGTTAAGCTCATCTGCAACTTTTGAATCACCCATAAAACGAGCAAGAACATAAAAACCATCATTCTTCTTGTCAATTTCATAGGCTAGTTTGCGATTACCCATTTTAGTAAGGTTTTTCAATTCTCCACCGTTATCAGCAATTATTTTATTATATTTTTCAATATTCGCTTCGATAACAGCTTCCTCAGCTGGGTTTAAAATATACATAATTTCGTATTCGCGCACTAGTCTTCACCTCCCCCCCATGGACTTAGGCTCCTTTTACAGAGCAGGGTCTTCAACATTAAATTTTATCATATTATTAATTGTTTGTAAAGAATATGGTTACTTTTTACTTATTATTTCTTTTATGGATTTTTCCAGCTTAACACGGGAAATCCAAGTCTGATGATTACATTTTTCACACTTAATTATAAAATCCGCTCCCGTTCTGATAACTATCCAGCGATTTCCCCCACAGGGGTGATTTTTTTTTGTAACAATTAAATTACCAACATTTATTTTCAGAGGCATTGCATATCCACCTTCTTAAAATTCTTTTTTTACAACTGCACTTCCATATAAATAATTAAACTTTTTTCCCTGAAAAGTGTTTTTCTTCACAAGAGCTTCTTCTATCATTATCTTAATTTTCCACCAACTTGTACTCCAGTTGCAAAAATCCATATTCCCCTGAGGGCCTTTGCCTACAATTCTCTGAACTATAATTTTTGGATCAAGATACTCTAAAAAGGTTACTACTCTTTGAACATATTCTTCTAAGGAAATCATTTCAAATTTTTTCAAATTATATTCTTCACTAATCGGGGCGCCTTTAACAATATATAAAGAATGTAGTTTAACATAGTCACTTCCTATTGCGGATAGTATTTTAGCATTTTCAACAACATCTGTTTCATTATCATAAGGTAAATTCAACATCAGATGTGTAACCAGAGCAAATCCTCTCTTTTTTATTTGGAGTACCGCGTCAATATATTCTGCTAACGTATGCCCTCTGTTAACTTTAATAAGAGTATGATAGTTTACAGTCTGTAAACCTAACTCTATTTCAATTTCTAAATTAAATTCCAATTTAACTTCTTTAAGAAAATCTAAGTATTGGTCTGGGAGGCAGTCTGGTCTTGTAGAAATAGAAATCCCTACAACATCCTCAAAAGAAGTTGCCTCCAATATGCATTTCTTAAAAACATCAAATTCCATATAAGTATTTGTGAAAGCTTGAAAATAGACAATAAACTTTTTAGCTTTAAACCTTCTAATAAAGAAAGCCCTGTTAGCTTCAATTTGTTTTGTAACCGACAATTCATTAGGCAAACACTCGAAACCAGAGCCATCTTCATCACAAAAAGTACAACCATTTACAGATAAATTACCATCTCTGTTTGGACAAGTTCCAGGAAGGTTAACCGGCAGCTTGTAAACCTTTTCATTATATTTTTCTTTCAAGAAATCCGAATATATATTATATCTTTTATCCAAATTAAACCCTCTTTACAATAATTTTATACCTTCATTTATTATTAGATTATATACATAAGAGAAATATGCCCTAAAGGAGGACTCATTCAGCATAATTCTATAGGTGCTTAAAATCCCTCCTTCTTCAAGGGCCGTTACATTTAAAAGATCGTATGAAATGCCAATAAATAACGCAAGAACAAATACATTTACTCCCGCGCCCAGGATAAAACCAAAGATTTTATCCACTCCAGTTACAGCTCCCGAAGAACTTATCAAGTTTACCATTATTGCTTTTAAAATTGAGAAGCCAAAAAGGAACAGCAAAAATAAAAAAATAAATGATAATATATTTAAAATATAATTTGAAACTACCAGACTTATCATATCACCAACAGTTTCAAAAGAAACACTATCACCCATCTCAGAAAACCTTTTTATTTCCCGGGAAATATTTTCACCCAAAATTTTTATGAGATTGTTACCCTCAAAAGATGAACCGGCGAGATTAACCCCTTCTTCAGATAGCTTCATGTTTTTAATTTCTTCCGAAACAGGTAAATAATCTTGAAGTATTTTTCCAATATCATTCAAAAAAAGTTCTTTCACCCTAAAGACTTCAATAAATTTTCCGAGAAATTTACCAGCAAGAATTGCGGACAATATTTTGCCGGCAAAACTCAATAACGTAACAACAAAGCCCCTGTACGAGCCATATAAAGCACCGAAAAAAACAATAAGAACCAGGGCAATATCGAAAGTGTTATAATCAATCATATCATTCACTCCTCGTACTATATAAAAAGAAAAAGGACAGATTCTCTGCCCTTAATTTACTACTTTTTGTTGTTTTCTTTTAGTAAAGGGGTCTTGGATTCTTCTGTTTCCATTTTACAATGGCCAGTGAACTGGGCACCATCTTCAATGACAATAAATTTTGACAAAATATCACCCGACAACTTGCCAGATTTATTAATCTCAATTTTTTCTTTTGCAGCAACATTTCCAATTAATTCTCCTGCAACCATGATATTTTTCGCTTTAACATTACCTTTCAGCAAACCCTGATCGCCAACAATTAAGTTGCCCTCTATAGAAACATCTCCATTTAACTTCCCGTCAATTCTTACAGACCCTTTTGAAAGAACAGAACCTTCAATTTCTGAGTTTAATCCAATTATCGTTTCTATAACTTCTGCATTAATGATATTTTCCTTTTTCGCTTCCTTTGATCCAAACATTCTTTTTTCTCCTTTACTTACATAGTAGTTTGAGGATTAATTGTTCTTCCATTATAAGTAACCTCGTAATGCACATGAGGCCCGGTTGCTCTTCCAGATCTCCCCATCCTTGCTATAAGTTCCCCTCTTTTTACCTGATCTCCAACTTTCACATTTAAGGAAGAACAGTGAGCATACATAGTTGTATATCCATACCCATGATTAATAACTACCGTATAGCCGAATCCAGCTCTATATCTTGAAAAAGTAACCTTTCCTGACCCTGTAGCTACGATTCTGGCTCCATACCCGGAAGCAATGTCAATTCCAGAATGAAACTCAGATCCTCTGCCGGAAAAAGGACTTGTTCTCCAACCATAAGGAGATGTTAGCCTCCCTGAAGAAGGACGGCCAGAAGGTTTCGCAGCTAAAAAGCGAATCTTGTCCGAGGTTTCTTTTTCCAAGCTTGTTAAAATCTTTTCCTGATTTCCAACTCCTTCATTGATAACTTTGAGTATTTCTTTTATTTCTTTTATATCCGTCAATCCTGAAGCATTTTTTTCACTAAACTGTTCTGCGTTTTCACTATTAGTTGCATATGTAGAATTAAGCAAATCATAGTTGTCATTTATTAGGCTTCTAGAAGGATATCTTGTTCCGCCGCTGTCACTTCTGGAAGCCGCTATGTTTGTGTCCTCATTAGATTTTAGCCCAACCATTTCTCTTACTTTTGCATCAGTTTTTTTAATTTCCTCTAACTTTTCCAAAGCCAATGTAGCTTCTTTCTTAAGGATTTTTATCTCTTGGTTTTGAATTGAATTAACCGACTTCAGCTCATTATTTTCCAGCAGCTTTGTCTCTAGCCTGGAAGAATTTATAAATAAAACTCCCACAACCACTAGGGACAAAAGACCAAAAACTGCAAGACTATTTATCAAGATAGCCGGAATTTTAATGCTCCTCACTTCCGAATTATTGTGAGGAATGAACATTAAAGTGAACTTATGATTTTTAAATCCTTTTTTCATTCTATTAACCAACTCCCGCCCATTCAAACAACTATATTTTACTTGTATTTTCTAAAATAGTAAACCCTAAATTTACCCATCTTCTCATTTGCAGACAGCTTTCTGTTTAAGGCCCTTATACTCCATTTTAAGCCATCTTTCCTGTTTAAGATGCTAACACTAGCAAAGGGCAGCGATGTTTCACGTGAAACGTTTGATTTTAGAAAATAAAAAGTGATGTTTCACGTGAAACACCACTTTTTATCAATAATTTCTATAATTCTATTTAGGTCTTCCAGGTTGTAATACTCCAGCTCTATTTTCCCTCTTTTTTCTGTGCCTTTAATTTCAACTTTTGTAGAAAAGATCGTCTGTAAATTTTCCTTTATTCTTTTTAGTTCCACGTTTTCTACCTTAAAAATATCTTCAACTTTTTTTGCTTCCAGCTTTTTTTTAACTAAGGCTTCTACTTGTCTAACATTCAGCCCTTTTTCAGCAATTTCTTTTGCGGATTCTTCAATCAACTTTGTTTTTTCCAAAGGCAGAAGGGCTCTTCCATGGCCCATGGAGATTTTTCCATCAATAATTAAGGAAACCACTTTCTCCGGAAGCTCCAGAAGTCTGGTTGAGTTTGTTATAGCGGATCTGCTTTTACCCAGTATTTCGCCAAGTTCTGCTTGGGTTAGGCCGTGCTGATCTATAAGGTTTTTGTAAGCTTTTGCTTCTTCTATAGGATTTAAGCCTTGCCGTTGTATATTTTCTATTAGTGCTACTCTGGAGGTTTTATTATCATCAAAATCCTTTACTATCCCGTCAATTTCTTTATACCCCAGAAGAGTGTATGCTCTAAATCTTCTCTCACCAGCTATTATTTGATATTTGTCTTTGTTTTTTCTTACAATTATAGGTTGTATTAAACCATTTTCTTTAATGGATTGGGCCAACTCCTGAATTTTTTCTTGGTTAAAACTTTTTCTTGGCTGATCTGGGTTGGGGATTACTTTATCCATTGGGATTTGGAGAACTTTCTCTCCTTTAAATTCTTCCTTTGTTTTTCCCCCTGATATGTTTTGAATATTGCCAGGAATAAGGGCTCCTAAGCCTTTTCCTAATCCCTTCTTATTCATTTTCAAGCACTTCCTCTCCTAATAAATAATACATCTCCGCTCCTTTTGAGCTGGGAGCATAAAGTATAACCGGTTTGCCATAACTAGGGGATTCGCTTATTCTCACATTTCTGGGTACAATTGCTTTGAAAAGTTTGTTGCCAAAATACTTTTTAACTTCATCAACAACTTGAATAGAAAGGTTGGTTCTGCTGTCAAACATTGTCATTAAAACACCTTCGATTTCAAGGTCTTTGTTTAAATTGCTTCTAACAAGTTCTATTGTGTTCATAAGTTTAGAAAGTCCCTCAAGAGCATAATATTCGCATTGAATAGGAATTATTACGCTAGTTGCAGCAACAAGTGAGTTTAGTGCAAGCAACCCAAGAGATGGCGGGCAGTCAATAATTATATAATCAAAAAATTTCTTCACTTCAGTTAATGCATTTTTTAATAAAAACTCTCTCTGATTGATGGAAACAAGCTCTATTTCTGCTCCAGCAAGCTGGATGTTTGAAGGTAAAACAACTAGGTTTTTTACTTCTGTTTTATGTATAGTCTCTGAAATCTTCCTTCCATTTATTAATACATCATAAATAGAAAATTCAAGATTGTCAGTTTCAATTGCTAAGCCACTACTGGCATTGCTTTGAGGATCCATATCTACCAATAAAATCTTTTTCCCAGATAAGGCCAATACGGCAGATAAATTAATCGCAGTAGTTGTTTTTGCCACTCCACCTTTTTGATTAACTATTGGAATAATTTTCCCCATATTTTCACCTCCACTTTAAGATTTTAACATATTGTAATCCTCATTAATATACAAATAAAACACCTTTCGGTGTTTTATTTGTATATTTTAATTATAACTTCTAAGTGATCATCTTTTAAAACATCACTATGCTCAGCTCTGGCGCCTAGAAATTCAATACTTTCTATGGATTTTTTTAATGTGTTTTGGAATAGTTTATAGTCAGATGGTTTTGAAGCTTTAATCGAAAGAGCTTCCTTTTTTCTTCTGTTTTTCCGTTCTTACAAAAATTATTAATTAATTCTTCAGTTTGTTTAACATTTAAGTTTTTTTCGTATATTTTCCCTAGGATCATTAGTTGATTCTCTTCCTCTGGAATCCTTATTAACGCCCTTAAGTGTCTTTCGGATAATACTTCGGTGGAGATTTCCTGACGTACTTTAGGGGATAATTTCAAAAGCCGGATCTTATTTGCAACCATTGATTGAGACTTCCCAACTTTTTTACGATTTCTTCTTGAGTCATGTCAAATTGTTCCGCAAGAACCTTAAAGCCTTCCGCTTCCTCAAAATAATTCAGATTTTCTCTTTGTAAATTTTCTATAATTGCAATCTCTGCCATTTCGCTTTCATCTAAGTCTTTTATTATAGATGATATTTCAGTTAAGCCTGCTAATTTTGCCGCTCTAAAACGACATTCCCCGGCAATAATTATATACTCCCTAGAAGAAATCTTTTTTAATATAATTGGTTGCAAAACTCCATACTGCTTTATTGATGAAGCAAGTTCTTCAAGATATTCATTGTCAAATACCTGTCTGGGCTGAAAAGGATTTCTTGAAATCAATTCAACAGGAATTTTTTCTATAATTTCCTGCTACTTATTTACTGATAAGCCAAGTAACGAATTAAATTTATTCATGTACCCTCCTAAAGTGGTTTTTTTACTGGCACTCCTGGCCTTCTGGGATATTTTTCAGGAGTAACTTGAACTTTTTTAATTAAAATAATATTTCTTTCCATTGAAAAATCATTAATTTTGAAATTATATACATTTTCAACCCTGCCCCCTAGTATTTCAAGAACATTATTTGAGTTCTTAAGCTCTTCTTCAAATTCTGGTCCTTTATAAGCAATAACAAACCCCTCTTTTTTTACAAAGGGAAGTGTATACTCTAACAATACAGGCATTCTGGATACAGCCCTTGCAACAGAATAATCATATTTCTCTCTATATAGAATGTTTTTACCCAAATCTTCTGCTCTGCCTTCTAAGAAACAAAGGTTTGACAAATCTAACTCTTTCCCTACCTTTTTTAAAAATTCCATTCTTTTATTTAAAGAATCTGACAAAGTAACATTAAGCTCTTTAATCATTATTGCCAATGGCAGCCCCGGAAAACCTGCTCCTGTGCCAACATCAATAATAGATTTCCCCGCAAAATTCAACTTATCTAGCTTAAGTATAAGCAAAGAGTCAATAAAATGCTTGTAAAATATTTCTTTATCTTCCAATATGGCAGTAAGGTTAATTTTTTCGTTCCATTCACGAAGCAAATCTTTATATTTTAAAAAATTATTGAGTTGCAGGTCTGAAATATTTATGTTTTCTTTTATAAAATAATCTTTAAATATTTTGCTCATCATTTCCCCTTCTTATTTTCTCAAGATATATCATTAATACAGAAATGTCAGCCGGGGAAACTCCCTGAATTCTTGAAGCCTGGCCAACAGAAACAGGCTTAATATTGTTTAACTTTTGACATGCCTCTTTTCGCAAGCCAGAAATCTCCGAATAATCAAGTTCCTCAGGCAATCCCTTGTTTTCAAGCTTGTTAAACTTTTCAATTTGCTTTAACTGCTTCTCAATATAGCCTTCATACTTTATTTGTATGTTAATCTGTTCTTGGACATCCTTTCTATGAACACCCGGAATAAAAGCAAATCTAACTAAATCAGAATAACTAATCTCATTTCTTTTTAGGATGTCATATAGAGAAATAGATTGCTTAAATTCAGGACTATTTTTTTCTTCTAATAACATTCTTAATTCCGGGTTGCTTGGTTGAAGCAATATTCTCTTTAAAGTATTTATTTCCCGGGAAATAATCTCTTTTTTATCAGCAAATTCTTTAAATTTAGCTTCAGAGATTAATCCTATTTTATGACCTTTTTCAGTCAACCTTAAGTCTGCATTATCCTGCCTTAAATATAGGCGGTGTTCCGATCTTGAAGTTAAAAGCCTGTACGGTTCAGTGGTTTCTTTCGTCAAAAGATCATCAATCAATACTCCCATATAAGCCTCTGCTCTTGATAAGATAAGAGATTCTTCTCCCCTAACTTTTAAGGCTGCATTTATCCCTGCAAGAATCCCCTGAGCAGCAGCTTCTTCGTATCCAGAAGTACCATTAATTTGTCCTGCAGTAAACAAACCAGAAATCAATTTTAATTCAAAATTTAATTTTAGCTGAGAGGGTTTAACCGCGTCATATTCAATAGCATATCCAGTTCTCAATATTTCTGCATTTTCCAATCCAGGTATTGTTCTGAGCATTTCAAGTTGAACTTCCTCAGGAAGGCTGGTGTTCATTCCCTGAACATAAATTTCATTGGTGTTTTCTCCTTCAGGCTCAATAAATAATTGATGCTGATCTTTAGTTGCAAATCTAACAATTTTATCCTCAATGGAGGGACAATATCTAGGACCTGTCCCCTGTATTACTCCAGAAAACAATGGAGATCTGTGAAGATTATTTTTTATAACCTGATGAGTTTCAGCATTTGTATAGGTAAGCCAGCATGGAATGTTTTTTTCAGTTCTTTCCCTTTTATAATTATCAAAGGAAAAATAAAGACCTTCGTCTGAACCTGGCTGAATAGACATTTTAGTGTAGTCTAAGGTGTTTGCATCTATTCTGGATGGAGTACCTGTTTTTAATCTTAGTAACTCTACACCATTTTCCCTTAAAGATTTTGATAGCAAATCAGTTGTCATAAATCCTTGAGGTCCAGACTTAACTAACAAGTCGCCAATTATAATCCTTGAATCCATATAAGTACCTGCTGTAATTACTACAGCTTTTGAGTAAAACATACCCCCCGTCTGTATCTGGACTCCTTTTACCAAACCATCTTCAACAATAATTTTCTCAACTACTGCTTGTTTTACCTTAAGATTCTTTTCTTTGGACATTGTCAGATACATTTCCTGCTGATATTTCTTTTTATCTGCTTGGGCACGAAGAGCATGAACAGCTGGTCCCTTGGATGTATTTAACAATTTAATTTGCATATATGCTTTATCAATATTTTTGCCCATCTCACCACCTAATGCATCTATTTCTCTAACTAAATGGCCTTTAGCTGGTCCTCCTATGGAAGGATTACAGGGCATCAAAGTTATATTATCCAGACTTATAGTAAATACAATAGTTTTTAATCCCATTCTTGCTGAGGCTAAAGCTGCTTCACATCCAGCATGACCTGCACCAACAACGACAACATCACATTTTTCACCAATATAAGACACTAAACTACCTACTTTCCTATACAAAATTTACTAAAAATTTCATGCATAATATCTTCATTAATATTATTTCCAATTATTTCTTCTAAAGTTGCTTTTGCATCATATAAATCAATTGTAATAAAGTCATCCTCCATATCCTTGCTTACAGAAAGTAACCCTTGATTGATATATATTAGTGCTTTTTCCAAAAGACTTTTTTGTCTGACATTAGTTATAAAAGCGCCTTCATTAAAATCATAATCTGAATCAATGAAAATATTTTCAATTTCCTTCTCAAGGAGTTCAAGATATTTTTTTTTTACCGTAGAAAAGTTTAAGGCTTTTTCTTCTGGGAAATACCTCTTAATATCCATAATGTCTTTAACATCGTTTATTGTATCAATTTTGTTTAATAGTATTATTTTATTCTTATTTTTAATTAAATCAAATATATCATCATCTTCAAAAATATATTTATTTGATACATCTATCATATAAATAATTAGATCTGCTTTCTCTATTCCCTCTTTTGCCTTTTCAATACCAATTTTTTCTATTACATCTTCACTTTTCCTTATCCCTGCAGTATCAATTATTTTAGCCGGAATCTTCCCAATTGTAAGATATTCTTCTATAGTGTCTCTTGTTGTTCCTGGTATATCAGAAACAATAGCTCGTTCTTCATTTAACAAAAGATTTAAAAAGCTGGATTTTCCTACATTTGGTTCCCCTAGTATTAAAATCCTGATTCCTTCATTAATATATTTAATTTTCTCACTTCTTTGTAATAATATTTCAATATTTTCCTTAATATTTGTAATCTTTTCAATTTTATTTTCTTTTGAAAGAGTCGGAACATCATCCTCAGGGAAATCAATACTTGCCTCAAGATATGCAAGCAACTCTACAATATTAGATACTAAAGAATTTATTTCAGAAAAATTTTTCCCGGATAAAGTTCTTGAAGCAAATTGTAATCCCTGTTTATTTTTAGCTTCTATTAAATCTATAATTCCTTCTGCTTTTGTTAGATCCAGCTTTCCATTCAAAAAAGCTCTCTTAGTAAATTCTCCAGGTTCTGCATGTCTTGCTCCATTCTTTATAAGCAGTTCCAGAATATAATTAATTCCAATGAAGCTGCCATGTGACTGTATTTCAACAACATCCTCACCAGTATAAGATTTTGGCCCCTTCATTATAATAAACAATCCTTCATCTATAAGCCGACCTGTAAAGTTATCAATAATATTTCCCAAAACAGCCCTGTGACTTTCAATAGATTTTAGGTTTTTTCTTCCTCCCCACAATTTTCCAGCAATTTCAATTGAATCATCGCCGCTCAAACGAATAATAGAAACTGCCGCAGGGCCAATGCCTGTTATTATTGAACATATAGTATCTGTAAATTTCATATCTTTCCTCCTTGCAAAAAAGCCAGTAATCAAAAGATTACTGGCAAAATTTTAGTAATTTCGTTTAGGAGCTATTACTACTTTTCTAAAAGGTTCTTCACCTTCACTATAGGTGTTTACACTTTTATTCTCCTGTAACGCCATATGAATAATTTTTCTTTCTTGAGGACTCATTGGTTCTAAAGAAATCTTTCTGCCTGTTCTTTTAACTTTATTGGATAATTTTTCTGCCAGGCTGTATAATGTATTTTCTCTCTTTTTTCTATAATCCTCTATATCAATAATTACTTTTTTATAATTTTCACTAGACTTGTTGACAAACAGATTTACCAGAAACTGCAAAGAATCTAAAGCCTCTCCTCTTCTGCCAATTAATATTCCTAAGTCTTCTCCTTGAAGGTTGACTAAAATATTACCCTCTTTTTCTTTTATCGAGATCTCAGGGTTCAATCTCATTTTATCAAAAAGAACCTGTAAAAATTCATTTATCTTGTTTAAATTACTTTCTTTTTTAGTAACTCTAACTAAAGCATCTTTGCCACCAATAAAACCTAAAAAACCATTTTTTGGTTCTTCTAATATTTCAATATCAACATCATTTTCTTTTAAATTTAATTCGGATAAAGCTGCTTTAACTGCTTCATCAATTGTTTTTCCTGATTTTTCAATTACTCTCATTCTATTGCCTCCTTATTCGAGTCAGGAAGACGATTAATTATATATTGCTGAAGTACGCCCATCGCGTTAAAAACAACCCAATATAAACATAGACCTGCTGGGAATTGTAAACTTATATAACCAATCATTACAGGTAGAAAATATAATAACATTTTATTTTGCCCTGCTGGTCCTGAACTAGCAGCAGTTAATTTACTTTGGAAAAAAGTTGCAATACCTACTAATATAGGAAGAATATATAATGGATCCGGATTAGTTAAATTATTTATCCAAAAAAAAGTTGCATGTTCAGCTGGTTCAAAAGGATATGCTCTCAACGAATTAAATAATGCAAATAAAATAGGCATTTGAACCAATAAAGGCAAACATCCTGCTGCCGGATTTACATTGTATTTTTGATATAACTCCATAGTAGCTTTGTTTAATTTTTCTTTATCATTTTTATGCTTTTTCTGAAGTTTTTGAACCTCTGGCTGTATACTTTGCATATTTTTCATAGACTTCATTTGCTTAACACTCAAAGGGAATAATGCTATTTTTATTAAAATAGTCAAAATTATAATTGCTAATGCATAACTTGGTAAACCAATCTTTACTGAAATCGTATAAAAATATGTAATTAAAGATACAACAAAATCATTTAAAATACTCAAATTAACACCTGTTTAAAACAGGCTCCACCTCCCGATATTTATTTTAATACAAATTATTAAACAGGATCATATCCCCCGGGGTGAAAAGGATTACATTTTAAAATTCTTTTGACTGCTAAAAAACTTCCTTTAAGTAAACCATATTTTTGTAAAGCAGTTATTGCATACTGAGAACAAGTTGGACAAAACCTGCAATTCTTTCCAAGTAAAGGAGAAAGAAACTTTTGATATCCTCTGATAAGAATAATTAAAATATTTTTAATCAATTAGCTCAGATCCCTTTAAAGCATGATTAAGAGATTTTTCAACGAAAAAATAATCTGTATCTTTTATCGTTTGTCTTACAATTATGATAATATTATAACTTTTTGATAATAAGGAGTCATTTTTCCTTAATATTTCTCTTAATCTTCTTTTTATTTCATTTCTTTTCCAAGCTTTACCAACCTTCTTAGATACAGAAAAACCAATCCTGGAAAATCCTAAAAAATTCTTCTTATAATAAACTACAAAATCTCTGTTCGCAAAAGACTTTCCTTTTTTATAAGTAATTTTAAATTCTTTGTTTTTCCTTAACCGGTTCTCTGATTTAAGCAAAGCTTTCAACTCCAAAATAAGTCCCTCTGTTTAAAAAGGACTTAAAAAACTAACTTATGCAGATAAAACTTTTCTTCCTTTTGCTCTTCTTCTTTTTAATACATTTCTTCCACCAACAGTTGCCATTCTAGCTCTAAAGCCATGAACTCTTTTTCTTTTTCTTTTACTTGGCTGATATGTTCTTTTCATTTTTAACTACACCTCCATTAAAACCATCTTATATAATATAAATCTTTATCATTCTCATTGACCATGAAATTATATACTAATCTTAGTTAATTATCAAGATATTATAAAAATTAATCGTGTCAATTAATTATGGGTTTTAAAAGAATAAAAACCCCTTGTATGTATTACGTGCTAAATCGCACTCGCTATCCTTTTAAACAATTCTCTTTTCCAAGTTCTCTTACCAGTTAAAACTACTGGCACATTGCCGAATTTCTCATCTGATATTAGGTTCGTAGCTTTTTTATAACACAGCTTTCTAATTTTATGATTCTTGTTTCTGTTTTTCTTGCTTCTTTCTTTTACTAAATCATATACATTACCTGAATTAGCCTTAAAAGCCCTCAGACGTGACATTTGATCAACACCTTCTCTGCACCAGCTTAGAGGCCTTGAACTTAATCTTGCAGATAATATATGACTAATATGGCCTTCTGTGCTACAACCTATATAATCCGGGTCATATTGATTCATTATACCTTCCCAATTGTTTAACACATAACTTCTAGCATCTTTTATTGCTTCTATTTTTTGTTTCTGATTCTGTTTCTTCAATTATTGCTTTGAATAAATCTTTTACGAAATCTTTCCTTTTCGTATTTATGTAATACCACATCATTTGGTGTGTGCCTTTCATATGAGCAGTTGCCTTCTTTATATATTTCGACAAATGATATATATCTAAAACATAGATACTATCTTTAATCCATTCTTTGCCTTGTTTTATCCAGTTGGCTCCATCTCCTGATAAATATATCTTTTCAATAGTTTCTTCTTCATAGTTGCTATCAATATAATCAGCTACTTCAAGCCATAAATCAGCACTATCTCGGTAGAGACCACTAAAGTATCTGGGATTTATTAATTCATATCTATCTTTACTTACCTTTCACTTACCTTCGTGAACATAAATTAATCTAGGTTCGGCACATGTTCCTCTTTGAAGTGAAACATGATCTTCATCAGCTTCGATGTACAAAATCTTAGCTTGAGAATCAGTTTTTTCACTGGTGCTGCATGATTAGAAATATCTTTAAGCTTTCTAATAGAATTCATTACTGTTTGACTAGTAAGATATACATTCTTCGATATTTTTTCGCTACTTTTTCTGTATGGTGTCTCTATTGCTTCTTCTATTAACATTGATTCTAGCAATATATCCATTCTGTCATTTGCTTCAATACCAACAGCTTCATCAGATAAGTATTTATATTCACCGGTAATTTTATGAACATAATACGTTCTTTTATAGGTTACTTCACCAAATATCGTCGCCAAACTTTTCTTCGACTTTGTTTCCTTTATTTTCCAGTCTCTTTTTCTTGCACAATCTTTTTTAACTAAAATATCTACAGTTTCAAGTACTTTTTCTGTAATTGCAACCCCAACTTCATCCAGCATTTTTTTGGTTTTTAAAATGAATTCAGATATATTATTTCCCTCAATTAAAGTTGTTTCCATATTTTCTGCTATTTCTTTACTGATTTTAGTTGCAATTTCATGTATAATATTATTCATTAGAGTTTCTCCTTTTTTGCGATTTGGTTTAGCGATTTAATTGTAACATAAGGAGTTGCTCTAATATTTTTTTGTTTTTTTACCCATAATTATTTTACACTAACTGCAATATTTTTTGTAATTTATTTTGTAATTTATTCTACTCCACCCATATAGTGAATTAATGCTTTCGGTACAGTAATACTTCCGTCTTCATTTTGGTAATTCTCCATTATTGCTGCTGTTGTTCTTCCAACGGCTAATCCAGAACCATTTAAAGTGTGAACAAATCTTACTTTACCATCAGCACCTCTGAACCTGATGTTAACTCTTCTAGCCTGGAAATCCTCAAAATTACTACAGGAAGAAATCTCTCTGTATCCTTCAAAACTTGGTAACCATACTTCAAGATCATATGTTTTCGCTGATGAAAACCCTAAATCCCCTGTTGAAAGTGCAATTCTTCTGTAAGGAAGTTCAAGGATTTCAAGAATAGATTCTGCGCTTTTAGTAAGCTTTTCTAACTGCTCATAAGAATCATCGGGATGTGCAAATTTTACAAGTTCAACTTTGTTAAATTGATGTTGTCTTATTATTCCTCTTGTATCTCTTCCATATGAACCAGCTTCTGCTCTAAAACAGGGAGTATATGCACAATAAGAAATTGGAAGTTCTTTTTCATCTAAAATTTCATCTCTGTAATAGTTTGTAACTGGTACCTCCGCTGTTGGAACAAGATAATAGTCTGTATTTTCAAGCTTAAACATATCCTCAGCAAATTTTGGCAACTGCCCTGTTCCTGTCATACTTGCAGAATTTACCATAAAAGGAGGCAATAATTCAATGTAATCTCCATTTGAATGTGTATTAAGCATAAGACTGACTAACGCTCTCTCCAAACGTGCTGCCATCCCTCTATAAAAAGTAAACCTTGCGCCTGTTACTTTTGTTGCTCTTTCAAAATCAAGGATGTTTAAGTCTTCTCCCAAGTCCCAGTGGGCCTTAACTTCAAAACCATATTTTTTTGGTTCTCCTACAGTTTTTTCAAGCCGGAAATCTTCTTCCTTTAATCCGACAGGAACACTTTCGTGAGGAATATTTGGAATAAGAAGCAAAATGTCTCCTAACTCTCCATCTACTTCTCTTATCTTAATATCTAGTTCTTTTATATTATCTCCAAGATCGCCAACTTTATTCATTACTTCCGACGCATCTTTGCCTTCTTTTTTTAATAAACCGATTTCTTTTGAAATGGTGTTACGTAAATTCTTCTTTTCCTCTGCTTCAGTTAATAATTTTCTTCTGCTCTCATCAAGTTCCAACACTCTTTTTATATCAACTTTTGCCCCTCTTTTTTCTAAAGCTTTTTCTACTATTTCAGAATTTTCTCTAATAAATTTTAAATCCAACATTAATCTCTACCTCTCTCTATTAGTATTTTTTGAGCTGTACTTACACCTTTGCCCACCTCAAATTTATATCCCGCTTCATAAAGCGCCATTTCAATTGCAGCTATTCCAGATAAGATATCAAGATCTCCTAAGTAGCCAATCGTCCCAACTCTGAATATTTTTCCTTTAAGTTCGTCCTGGCCTCCGGCAACTAATACATTGTATTTCTCACTAAGAATTTTCTCAAATTCAGACCACTTTACTTCTTCCGGAACATACACTCCTGTAACAGCACGAGAAGCGGCCTTTTCATTTTCTACAACCATAGATAAACCAATTGCTTTAAAAGCATCTCTCAGCATTTTTGTATATTTTTCTTGTTTTTCATAGTTTTTTTCTATTCCATACTCTAATATCATATCTAAACTAGCATCTAAACCTTTAATTAAAGAAGTTGCTGGAGTGTATGGGGTCGTCGATTTTTCCAAGTTTTCCTTTGCTGCTTTTAGGCAAAAATAATACTTTTTGTTACCACAAGAGACCAATTTCTTCTCTGCTTTTTCACTTACAGCTACGAAAGCTAATCCCGGTGGCAACATAAATGCTTTTTGAGACCCTGCAGCAATTACATCAACTCCCCATTCATCCATTTTCATCTCTGTAACACCTAAACCTGAAACTGAATCAACAATTAATAAAGCTTCATATTTTTTTACTAACTCCGCAATTGCAAAAACACCATTGAGTATCGCTGAGGATGTCTCATTTTGTTGCATAAAGACTGCTTTAGTGTCTGGATTATTTTTAAGAAATTTTTCTACATCTTCCGGATTTGCAGAAACTCCTAAAGGATAAGTTATTTCACTAACTTCTGCTCTATAAATTTTATTCAAGCTTACAAATCTCTCTCCGAATTTCCCGTTTACTAATACTAAGGTTTTATCTCCTTCATTAATAAAGTTTGCTACAGAAGCTTCCATCGCTCCACTTCCGGAAGAAGTCAAAATATATACATCTCTATTTGTTCTGAATATTTTCTTAAGTTTAATGGTTACATTTTTTATAATATTTTCAAAATATTCTGTTCTATGCCCAACAGCCTGGGTATTTATTGCATTAAGTATTTTTTCAGGAATCATTGTTGGACCCGGTATCATTAATAATTTTTCTGTTTTCAAGATTTACCACACTCCCTATAATTTTTAAATAAATAAAAAAACCCGTCCCAAAATATGGGACGGGTTCTGTCTACCCGCGTTGCCACCCAAATTAAATAACAACATTGTCGCTATTCCACTTGACGGTTATAACGTAACCAACGGAAATATTCATCATGCTCAGTTTACAGGCGGAATTTTAAATACTTGTACTGATTTTCACCTTCCATCAGCTCTCTGCAACAAAGAAATTTAAAACTTCCTGATCATTACTTTTTAATATTCTATTTCAAATATATTACAATAATAACTATTTTATATCAAGAAAGATTTTATTGTTCATCCTCTGTATTTTTTATTACTGTAATTGAAACAACCTCATCATCACTTCCCATATTCATTAAACGAACACCTTTAGTTGCCCTTCCCATTGAAGAGATGTCCTGGGCTGCAAATCTGATAATTATTCCATTTTTAGAAATCATCATTACTTCATCATCATTATTAAGAATTTCTGCTCCGACTATTTCTACATCTTTTTTCTTGTTTCTGTTAAAAGAAATAAACCCTTTTCCTCCTCTTGCCTGAACTTTATATTGTTCAAGGGGAGTTCTTTTGCCATATCCTTTATTTGAAACAACAAGTAATGAAGAATCATCTTCAGCTATTCCAACAGAAACAACTTCATCTCCTTTGCCAACGGAAATACCTTTTACACCCTTAGCTGTTCTTCCCATTGCACGTACATCACTTTCTTTAAATCTGATGGCTAAACCAAGTTTTGTAACCATAACTACATTTTTTGTCCCGTCTGTTAATTCAATACCAACAAGTTCATCCCCATCATTTAATGTAATAGCAGCTATTCCATCTTTTCTTTGGGTATTATAACTTATCAGATCTGTTTTCTTTATCATGCCCTGTTTAGTAGCAGCAATCATATAATAACCATCAGTAAATTCTTTTATTGGTATTACCGTTGTTACTTTCTCTCCGGGATCCAGGTTTATTAAATTTTTCATATGCATTCCTTTAGCTATTCTGGAATGCTCCGGAACTTCATAACCCTTAATACGATAAATTTTTCCTTTATTTGTAAAGAAAAGGATGTAGTGATGTGTTGATGAAGTAAATATTTTTATAACTGCATCTTCATCTTTTGTACTCATTCCACGAATACCCTTTCCCCCTCTTTTCTGGCTGGAGTAGTTGCTGATATTCATTCTTTTTATATATCCACTATTTGATATGGTAATTACAACCTCTTCTTCAGGAATTAAATCTTCCATATCAATATTTTCATCAGACATTCCAATCATTGTTCTTCTTGGATCAGAATACTTGTCTCTAATTTCAGTAATCTCTTTTTTAATTATTTCAAGAATTTTATTTTCATCCCCAAGAATTCCTTTTAATTCTTTAATCGTTTTTATAAGTTCTTTATATTCTTCTTCCAGTTTTTTAGTTTCTAAAGAAGTTAGACGATGTAATCTCATATCCAAAATTGCCTGAGCCTGAATTTCACTTAATAAAAACTTACTCATAAGATTAATTCTGGCTTCTTCTGGATTTTTTGCTTTTTTGATGGTTTTTATTACTTCATCAATATTTGAAATTGCAATTCTTAATCCTTCTACAATATGAGCTCTTTTTTCAGCTCTGTCCAGATCAAACTGGGTTCTTCTTTTTATAATATTTTCCTGATGAAGAATATATTCTTTTAATATTTCTTTTAAATTTAATACTTTCGGAACACCATTTACTATTGCAAGGAAAATAATTCCAAAAGTATCTTGTAATTGAGTGTTTTTATATAACTGATTTAAAATAACCTGCTCATTTACACTTTTCCTTAGTTCAATTACCATTCTTATACCTTTACGGTCCGATTCATCCCTTAGATCAGTTATTCCATCTATTTTTTTATCTCTTACTAAATCTGCTATTTTTTCAATTAACCTTGCTTTATTAACCATATATGGAATTTCAGTTACAATAATTCTCTTTTTCCCATTTTTTAATTCTTCAATTTCACTTTTTGCCCTGATTTTTATAACCCCACGGCCAGTTTCATACGCTTTTTTTATTCCCTCTTTTCCAAGAATTACTGCCCCTGTTGGAAAATCTGGTCCTTTAATTATTTTATTTAATTCTGCAAATTCAATATCAGGATTTTCAATATATGCTATAACGCCATTTATAACCTCCCTCAAATTATGAGGAGGAATATTAGTCGCCATACCAACAGCAATCCCTGAAGAACCGTTGACAAGAAGATTTGGATATCTTGATGGTAATACTGAAGGCTCTTCTAATGAACCATCATAGTTTTCGTTATAATCAATTGTATTTTTTTCTATTCCATCTAATAATTCATTAGTTATTTTAGCCATTTTTACTTCTGTATATCTCATTGCTGCTGCTGAGTCACCATCAACTGAACCAAAGTTTCCTTGGCCATTAATAAGAGGGTGTCTTGTTGAGAAATCCTGGGCCATTCTTACCATTGCATCATAAACTGCTGAATCACCATGAGGATGGTATTTTGCCAAAACATCACCAACAACATGGGCCGATTTTTTGAATGACTTTTCCGGAGTTAAACCAATTTTATGCATTGAATAAAGAATTCTTCTATGCACTGGTTTTAAACCATCTTTTATATCAGGTAATGCTCTTCCAACAATTACGCTCATTGCATAATCAATATAAGAATTTTTCATTTCATCTTCAATTCTTATTGGAAGCATTTTTCCATGGTTAAAATTTTCCACTTAATTATCTCCCTTCAATCTAAATATCTAAATTTCTGGCATATGTTGCATTATCTTGAATAAACTCTCTTCGGAGTTCAACTTTATCTCCCATTAAAATAGTAAACATTTTATCTGCTTCTATTGCATTATCTAATGTAACTTGAAGTATTGTTCTGTTTTCTGGATCCATGGTTGTATCCCATAGTTGGTCTGCATTCATTTCACCAAGACCTTTATATCTTTGAATATTAATTTCTTTTCCGTTTTTCTTTTGATATTCTTCTAAATCCTTATCATTAAACAAGTATTCCTCTTTTTTACCTTTTTTTACTTTATATAGTGGAGGTTGAGCAATAAATACATTTCCATTTTCAATTAATTTTCTCATATATCTATAAAAGAAAGTTAGTAAAAGTGTTCTTATATGAGCTCCATCAACATCCGCATCACTCATTAATACAATTTTATGATATCTGATTTTCTCTAAGTCAAAATCATTTCCAATTCCTGCACCAATAGCAGTAATCATGGCTCTGATTTCTTCATTACCTAAAATTCTGTCCAGACGAGCTTTTTCGACATTTAATATTTTACCTCTTAAAGGTAATATTGCCTGAAATTTTCTATCCCTTCCCATTTTTGCAGAACCGCCTGCTGAGTCTCCCTCAACTATATACAATTCTGATATAACAGGATCTTTACTAGAACAGTCTGCTAATTTTCCTGGTAAAGAGTTGCTATCAAGAGCATTTTTTCTTCTGGTAAGCTCTCTTGCTTTTCTGGCTGCCTCTCTTGCTTTTTGAGCCTGAATAGTTTTTTCAATTATCTTTTTTGAGGAAGAAGGGTTTTCTTCAAGAAAATTTGATAATCCCTCACTTACTACTCCATCCACAATTCCTCTAACTTCACTGTTTCCTAGTTTTGTTTTTGTTTGTCCTTCAAACTGCGGATCTGGTACTTTAGTACTTAATATACAAGTAAGACCTTCTCTTATATCTTCTCCTGAAAGATTTTGCTCATCTTTCTTTAATAAATTATATTTTCTTGCATAATCATTAACTACTCTTGTAAGGGCAGATTTAAATCCTGCTTCATGAGTACCGCCTTCTTGAGTATTAATGTCATTTACATAAGAGAATACTGTTTCTGTATATACATCTGTATATTGTAATGCAATTTCTACAATAACATCATCTTTTTCTTTTTCAATGAATATAATATTATTATGAATAGGATCTTTATTCTTATTTAAATAATTAACAAAATCTACAATTCCGCCGTCATTTTTAAATACTTCTTTTTTATTATTTCTTTCGTCTGATAATTCTATAACCAATCCTTTATTCAAAAAAGATAATTCCTGTATTCTGTTTCCTAAAATAGCAAATTCATATTCAAGTGCTTCAAAAATTTGACAATCTGGTTTAAAGTGAATTTTTGTACCTATTTTTTTTGATTGTCCTATAATTTCTAATTCACTTTTTTTAATACCTCTTTCATATTTTTGAGAATAAATATTATTATTTTTTGATACTTCAACAATTAGCCATTCTGACAAAGCATTTACTACAGACATACCAACTCCATGAAGACCCCCGGAAACTTTATAGCCGCCTCCACCAAATTTTCCACCTGCATGAAGAACTGTTAATACTACCTCTACTGCTGGTATGCCCATTTTTTCATGAATTTCAACTGGAATACCTCTACCTTCATCTACAACAGTAATTGAATTATCCTTATGAATAGTAACTGAAATTTTTTCACCATATCCAGCTAAATGTTCATCTATTGAATTATCAATAATTTCATAAACTAAATGATGTAATCCTTTTGGACCAGTACTTCCTATATACATACCTGGTCTTTTTCTAACTGCCTCAAGACCTTCTAATACCTGAATTTCATTCGCGGTATATATACTATTATCTTTTACTTCTTCCATATTAGTCTCCTTTTTTATATTTTATTTAAATTTAATTTATAATCTTCCAAATAAAAATTATAACAAAATATAATTTTATTTTCCAATTATTATATTTTCTTCTATTTTTCCATTATTGACTATTATAATTTTATCATTTTCACTAATTTGATTTTTAATTAATTCAATATTAGCAAGAGTAATAAAAGATTGAATATTATTTTCTTTTAATATTTTCATTAGCATATTTTTTCTTTTTTCATCTAATTCACTAAATACATCATCAAGTAATAAAATTGGAAAATAATTATAATATTTTTTTAAATATTCAAGCTCTGCTATTTTTAAAGATAAAATAACAGATCTTTGCTGGCCTTGGGAGGCAAAGGATCTTGTATTTTTACCGTTAATATAAAAAACAATGTCGTCCCTGTGAATTCCAATTAAAGATTGTTTTTTTAACATTTCATTTTCTAAATTATTATCTAACTCTTGTTGATAATAATTAAAATTAAAACTTGGTTTGTAGTTTATAGATAATATTTCATTTTTTTCTGAAATTAAATTATAAATTTTTCTTGCTATTGGAATTATATTTTTTAAAAAAAACAACCTGTATTTTATTATTTCTTTTCCGGTTTTAGATAATTGAATATTAAAAGTTTTAATTAAATTTTTATCCCTCTTGTTTTTTAATAAATAGTTCTTTTGAGATAGAAGTTTATAATAATTTTTAATTAAATTTTTATAATTTGGAAATAAAATTTTTATTTCATTATCTAAAAAATCTCTTCTTTTTCCAGGACCTTCTTTTACTATTTGTAAATCATCTGGTATAAAAATTATTGTTTTAATTATTTTATTTCTAAAATCTTTTTTTACTCCATTTATTTTATAAATTTTTTTGTTTTCATTTTTTTCTAATTCAATTAAATAATTTTTTTCTTCTTTATTTATTTCTAATGTAATATTTAAATTTTTCGAATTACTTTTTTCATTAAATAATTCATCTTCTTTTATGCTTTTAAACGATTCATTATTTAAAATAAAAAAAATACTTTCTAATAAATTTGTTTTACCTTGAGCATTATTTCCCAAAATATAATTTATTTTATTAGTAAAAAGTATTTCTTCTTTTTTATAATTTCTAAAATTTTCTATTTTAATTTTATTAATTATCATAATTCACCAGTTTTTATTTAGATTATATCATATTTTTTATTTCAAAAATTAAATGCCATTCCTTTTAAAGAATGGCATTTAATTTAACTTATTCTTAATGGCAGAACAAGATAAGTATAATTATCGTTAGTTTCCTTTATTATAACAGGACTTAGGTTACCAGAAAATTTAAATTCTATATCATCCGTATCTATAATTTTTAATGCTTCTATTAAGTATCTTGAATTAAAATTAATTTCTAATTTATCTCCTTCAACATGTGTATTTATATTTTCATTTATAAAACCTGTTTCAGAAGTAGAAGTTATATTTACATTAGAGTTAGTTATAAATAGTTTTACAATAGATAAATTATCAACAGTATCTATAAATAAGCTTGCTCTTTCAATAGTTTCTAAAAATTCTTTTTTATTTACTTTAAATGAAGTTTGAAATGACCTTGGTATCACTTGTTCAAAATTTGGAAATTTACCATCAATTAATCTTGAAATAATTTTTGTATCTGAATTTATGAAACATATTTGTTTATCATTTCCATAAACAGTAATTATTTCATCATCATCTTTAAATATTTTTTGTATTTCATTTAGTGTTTTTCTTGGAATTATTATATTTATATTATTATAATCATCATTTATTTTTAAATGATTAATAGCTAATCTATAAGAATCTGTTGTAATAAATTTTATTTCATTATTAGAAATATTTAATAAAGAGCCATTAAAGACTGGTCTTGATTCATTTGGTGAGCTGGCAAAGAGTGTTTTTTTGATTAAAGAATTTAAATTATTACTTTTTATTTTAAAATTAAAGTTTTCATTTATTTCTGGAAGCATTGGATATTCATTAGTATTAAATCCTTTTAATTCAACTTGAGAATTTAAATATTTAATATTTAAATTTAAATTGTTTTTTTCTAACTCTATTGAAATATTTGGAATTTTTTTTACTAATTCAATAAATTTCCCTGAGGTTACAATTATTTCTCCTGGTGTAATTATTTTAGCTGGAATTTTTGTTTCTATTGCTAATTCTAAATCTGTTGCTGTGATAATTAAATAGTTTCCTTCAGCTTTTAATAATATTCCATCCAAAATTGGTAAAGTCTTTTTATTTGATATTGCTTTTTGAACATTTTGTAATCCGTAACTTAAATTATCTTTTAAGCATTTAATTTTCATAGTCTTCTCCTTTTATTGATTTTTAGTAGTAATATTAATAAGCATTGTTGATATGTTGAAAACTCCATATTCTTTATATTTTATATGGTTAAATGGATGTTAAAAATCCTGTTGAAAAGTAATTATGTTTATCCACAAATTAACAGGAGAATAAATTTTTAAAAGTTTTCCATAATTAAATAACAAGTTATTATAAGTTTATTAACAATATTATACTTTTTTAATTTTTTCAGTTAATGAATTTATTGTATTTGAAAGGGATGGATTTTTTATTATTTCTGAACTAATTTTTTCATATGAGTGAATAACTGTAGTATGATCCCTTCCACCAAAATACTCTCCAATTTTTGGAAGAGATAAATCAGTAAGAGTCCTGCATAAATACATTGATATCTGTCTTGGGTAAACTATATCTTTATTTCTTTTCTTAGATTTAAGATCTTCAACTCGGATATTAAAATTTTCTGATACTACTTCCTGAATTATATCCGGAGTTATTATTACTGGTTTTTTATCTGTGATGATTTCTTTTAAAGCTTTTTTTGCAAGTTCTAAATCAATATTTTTTCCACTTAAAGATGAGTAAGCAATAACTCTTATTAAAGCTCCTTCTAATTCTCTGATATTAGAATCAATTTTTTCGGCTATGTATGACATAATTTCATCTGGTATGTCAAAATTTTCCATTTTTGCTTTTTTTCTTAAAATCGCAACTCTAGTTTCATAATCAGGTGATTGAATATCTGTTATAAGACCCCATTCAAACCTTGTTCTTAAACGATCTTCTAGTGTTGGAATTTCTTTTGGAGGACGATCACTTGAAATAATAATTTGTTTATTTGCTTCATAAAGAGCATTAAAAGTATGGAAAAATTCTTCTTGTGTTCTTTCCTTTTTTGCTAAAAATTGAATATCATCAATTAATAAGAAGTCAATATTTCTATATTTATTTCTAAAAGCTTCAGTACGATCATCCCGGATGCCATTAATTAATTCATTAGTAAATTTTTCAGAAGAAACATAAAGCACCTTTTTATTTGAATTCATCATTACATAATTTCCGATTGCCTGCATAAGATGTGTTTTACCCAGGCCAACGCCTCCGTAAATAAATAATGGATTGTATCTTAAAAAGAGAGACTCTGCTACAGACATACATGCTGCGTGAGTAAATTTATTACTGTTACCAACAACAAAATTATCAAAATTATACCTTGGATTAATATTTGATTTTGCTATTTTTTCTTCTATAGATTCTTTTCTGATATTATCAGTTTGATTATTTTCAATAGGTAATAATTCAAGATCATTAGAGACAACAAATTTTGTTATTACCTTCCTTTTTAAAATTTCCTGAAAGGATTCATTAATTACCTCTATATAATTATTGTTTAACCAGTCTTTTACAATATTGTTTGGGGTTTTAATAATAAAATTTTCATCATAATAAGCAACTAATTCTGTTTGGTTAAACCAGGTATCAAAAGATGGCCTGTTAATTTTATTTTGAATAACTTTTAAGGTTTCTGACCATATTTCATTTAATTGTGATTTTATCATAAAAGATACCTCCGAGAATAATTATAAACCTATTGTTAAAAATGTTTATAACTTAAGAATTGTAATGCTATACTATCAAAATAAAAATAGTTTATCAACAGATAACAGTTAATAAATATTAAAGTTATCCACAGTGATAAAAAATTTTTGTTAGTGTAAAATAATTATGGGTAAAAAAACAAAAAAATATTAGAGCAACTCCTTATGTTACAATTAAATCGCTAAACCAAATCGCAAAAAAGGAGAAACTCTAATGAATAATATTATACATGAAATTGCAACTAAAATCGGTAAAGAAATAGCAGAAAATATGGAAACAACTTTAATTGAGGGAAATAATATATCTGAATTCATTTTAAAAACCAAAAAAATGCTGGATGAAGTTGGGGTTGCAATTACAGAAAAAGTACTTGAAACTGTAGATATTTTAGTTAAAAAAGATTGTGCAAGAAAAAGAGACTGGAAAATAAAGGAAACAAAGTCGAAGAAAAGTTTGGCGACGATATTTGGTGAAGTAACCTATAAAAGAACGTATTATGTTCATAAAATTACCGGTGAATATAAATACTTATCTGATGAAGCTGTTGGTATTGAAGCAAATGACAGAATGGATATATTGCTAGAATCAATGTTAATAGAAGAAGCAATAGAGACACCATACAGAAAAAGTAGCGAAAAAATATCGAAGAATGTATATCTTACTGGTCAAACAGTAATGAATTCTATTAGAAAGCTTAAAGATATTTCTAATCATGCAGCACCAGTGAAAAAACTGATTCTCAAGCTAAGATTTTGTACATCGAAGTTGATGAAGATCATGTTTCACTTCAAAGAGGAACATGTGCCGAACCTAGATTAATTTATGTTCACGAAGGTAAGTGAAAGGTAAGTAAAGATAGATATGAATTAATAAATCCCAGATACTTTAGTGGTCTCTACCAAGATAGTGCTGATTTATGGCTTGAAGTAGCTGATTATATTGATAGCAACTATGAAGAAGAAACTATTGAAAAGATATATTTATCAGGAGATGGAGCCAACTGGATAAAACAAGGCAAAGAATGGATTAAAGATAGTATCTATGTTTTAGATAGATACTATTTGTCGAAATATATAAAGAAGGCAACTGCTCATATGAAAGGCACACACCAAATGATGTGGTATTACATAAATACGAAAAGGAAAGATTTCGTAAAAGATTTATTCAAAGCAATAATTGAAGAAACAGAATCAGAAACAAAAAATAGAAGCAATAAAAGATGCTAGAAGTTATGTGTTAAATAATTGGGAAGGTATAATGAATCAATATGACCCGGATTATATAGGCTGTAGCACAGAAGGCCATATTAGTCATATATTATCTGCAAGATTAAGTTCAAGGCCTCTAAGCTGGTGCAGAGAAGGTGTTGATCAAATGTCACGTCTGAGGGCTTTTAAGGCTAATTCAGGTAATGTATATGATTTAGTAAAAGAAAGAAGCAAGAAAAACAGAAACAAGAATCATAAAATTAGAAAGCCGTGTTATAAAAAAGCTACGAACCTAATATCAGATGAGAAATTCGGCAATGTGCCAGTAGTTTTAACTGGTAAGAGAACTTGGAAAAGAGAATTATTTAAAAGGATAGCGAGTGCGATTTAGCACGTAATACATACAAGGAGTTTTTTTATTCTTTTAAAACCCATAATTAATTGACACGATCTTTATTTTTAGAGATATTGTTTTATATAATTTATTTTGTTATAATTTTTTTACTAATCAAGGAGGAATTTATATGAAAAAGCATATAAAAACTATTACAAAGAAAGATTTAAAATGTACAATACATAAAGGTGGATGCGGGGAATGTCCAACTTCTTGTCAATCGGCTTGTAAGACTTCATGTACAGTAAGCAATCAGGCTTGTAAAAACTAAGAGACAAAGTTGAAAACAGATCCTTATAAAATATAAGGATCTGTTTTTTTATTTATGTAAAGGATGTTTTTGATGAACAAATATGATTTTTCCAGAATCCATTTTTACAAATATAAAGATAAAAATATTTTGCTGGATATTAATTCTGACAGCATTCATCTTATTGATGATTTAACTTTTAATATTCTTGAGAATTTAAAAGAACAAGGGGAAAGTTACACTCCTGATTCTGAAGAGGCTAAAGAAGTTTTAAAAGAAATTAAAGAGTTGGCGGAAGAGGGTGTTCTCTTTTCTCCTCCAGGGGAAATAACTGAATATACTCCTCCTGAGAATCCAATTATTAAAGCTATGTGTCTTCATATTGCCCACGATTGTAATCTCCGTTGTCCTTATTGCTTTGCAGATCAGGGGCCATATGGAGGAGACCGGGGAATGATGTCCTTTGAAACAGGAAAAGCAGCTGTCGAACTTCTGTTTAAGGAGTCTGGATCTCGAAAAAATTTTAATATTGATTTTTTTGGTGGCGAACCTCTAATGAATTTTCAGGTTGTTAAAGAGCTAATATTATATATTGAAAAAAGAACAAAAGAACTTGCAAAAGCTGCTGAATTGACTTTAACTACGAACGCTTTGCTTTTAGATAAAGAAAAGGGAGATTTTCTAAAAGAACATAATATTAGTGTTGTGTTAAGCTTGGACGGCAGACCAGAAGTGCAAAATAAAATGAGATATACAGCAAATCATAAAGGTTCTTATGACGTTGTTTCAAATAATATTAAAAACTTTATTGCCGATGGATATAAGAGCTATATTGTTCGAGGGACTTTTACCAGGGAAAATACTGACTTTTTAAAAGATTTGCAGCATCTTGAAGAAATGGGTCTGAAAAATCTTTCTATTGAGCCGGTTGTGGGACCAGAGGAAGCCTCTTATTCGATAAAAAACGAAGATATACCATTAATCCTTAAAGAGTATGATAAGCTTACAGAATATATGGAAAAAAATAGTGACTTTAATTTCTTCCACTTCAATATTGACATATATAAAGGACCATGCCTTCCAAAAAGAATTTCTGCTTGTGGTGCAGGTCATGAGTATGTAGCTATAAGTCCGCAGGGTGATATATATCCTTGTCATCAGTTTGTGGGGAACAAAGATTTTTTACTTGGGAATGTTTATCAAGGAGACATTTCCAAAAAGATTGGTAAAATGTTTCAAGATGCAAATGTATTGAATAAAGAAGAGTGTATGGATTGCTGGGCCAGATTTTATTGCAGCGGAGGTTGTCATTTCAGCAACTGGCACGATACAGGCGACTTTTACAAAGTGTACAAAAAAGGTTGCGAACTTCAGAAGAAAAGAGTAGAATGCGCTATATACTTGAGTTGTTAATAAATGTAAATGAAAATAGGACTGTAAAGAGACACCTTCAGGGTGTCTCTTTTTGTCTTCATATGATATAATTATTCTTGTGATAAGTTTGCGCAAAGGAGGTGTCCTGGACATAGAAGATTTAGTCAAACAGCTCACAGCGAAACTGAAAGCAGGAAAGTATAACAAAATGCATATTATGGTCGCAGCATTTTTTATACTAACAATAATAGCAACTTTCTCTTTTGGTGGATCTACACAAGTATTAAGTGCAAATGAACAGAATATTGTAAAAATAAATAGCGCAAAAACATATGAAAAAGCATTAGATATTATTAAGGCAGAGCAAGAAAAGGAACTTGGATATACTTTGAGTGGAGTAGATTCAAAAATTGTTTTATCTTCAGAAAGTGAATTTGAAGGCAAAAAAATTAAAGATCCTCAGGAACTTGCTGATCTAATCAGATCTTATGTTGATTGTCGGACCAGTGCTTTTGCATTAAAAGTAAATGGTGAAGAAAGAGTATTCTTAAAAACTCAAGAAGAAGGAGAACAGCTTCTTGAAAAATTGAAGACAGGATTTCTTAAAGAAGGGGAAGAAATATTGTCTTATGAGTTTAAAGAAGAAATTGAAGTTGTAGAAAGTAATGTTTCTGCAGCAAAAATTATGTCAGTTGATGAAGCAAATAATTTTGTTTTAACAGGGACTGATAAGATTGAAACCTATAAAGTTGCAAAAGGTGACACCCTGTCAACAATAGCTGAAAGCCATGGACTCGGTCTTAGTAAATTAAGGGAAGCCAATCCGAAGGTTAAGGGTGACTTTATTTCCATAGGCCAGGAATTAAAATTAGTAAAGCTGGAACCTGTAGTACATGTAATGGTTGCTAAGGAAGTAACTGTTGAGGAAGCAATTCCATATCCAATAAAGTATACTAACACAGCAGAGTTATGGACAGGTCAGACTGAGGTTAAAAAGGCCGGTCAAAATGGTCTTAGAAAAGTAACATATAAAGTGATTTCTGAAAATGGTAAGGAAGTTCAAAAAGAAGAAGTTGCTGCAGGTGTATTAAAAGAGCCTACGGCTAAAGAAGTTCTTAGAGGAACTCAAAAAATGGTAGCATCTCGTGGTGGTGGTGACGGACAGCTTGCCTGGCCATTAAGAGGAACAATAACATCAAGATATGGCCCCAGAGGCAGCGGTTTTCATACCGGAATTGATATTGGCGGATCTAAAGGTACACCAGTTTATTCTGCGGGAAATGGAAGAGTAATCTTTGCAGGCTGGTCAGGAAGTTATGGTAATCTAACTATAATTGATCATGGCAACGGGCTTACTACTAAATATGCCCACCAAACATCTTTTAAAGTTAGCCTGGGACAAACAGTCCAACGTGGTGATCTTATAGGAACAGTGGGATCCACTGGCAGAAGTACAGGAAATCATCTTCACTTTGAAACTAATGTTAATTCAAGGCACGTAGATCCAATGAGATATTTAGGAAAATAACAAACCACAGGTTTTTACCTGTGGTTTTTTTAAGAAAAATTATATGGATGGTGACTATGAAAAAGAGAGCTTTTTTAATTTTAACAGTAATAATGTTTATGGTTGTTTTGTTGGTTTTTTCAGGATGTAATAAAAGGGAAGAAATAAAGGTTCCTGCTGTTGTTGAAGATCCGGATACTAAAAATATAATCCAAACAGATCTTTTGGTTTATGGCTCTGAGCCAGAAGGAATAGCTGCTACTGTGGCAGGAGGCAGAGGAGATTTGCAGGTTTTACTTGTGGATCCAAGGGAAGAGCTTGGTGGTCTTTTTACCCTAGGAGCTTTAAATTTTCTTGATATGAATCACGGTAAAGACCGTACTCTCCTTACAAGAGGAATTTTTGAAGAGTTTTACAACAGAGTTGGAGATACTGCCTTCGATTTAGAAAGAGCAAAAGAAGTTTTTGGCGACATGCTTGGACAAGAAGAAACAGTTTCTACGGCTCTTGGATATATTTTGGAAGAGGTTTTGGTTAAAGATGGCGTTTTGCAGGGAGTAGTTGTTAAAGAAACAGCCTCTGGAAACGAACTTCAAGTAAATGCAAAACAATTTATTGATGCATCGGCAGATGCGGATTTAGCTGCAATGGCAGGAGTTCCGTATACTCTTGCGGGGGAAGATATTGGAGAAAAGGAAAGACAAATGGGAGTAACCCTGGTCTTTACCCTTGGGAACGTTGATTGGAAAGAAGTAACAGCGTACTTAAAAAGCGGAAAAGAACCTAATACTGGGGTTACAAGTAAAGCTGCCTGGGGATATACGGAATTAGGTTATGCCTATGAGCCAGTGGACCCGCTAATGAGACTAAGAGGTTTTAATGCTGCCCGTCAGGAAAATGGTGAGGTATTGATAAATACTCTTGTAATCTTTGGAGTAGATGTTCTTGATCCGGAAAGTAAAAAACAAGGCATTGAAAGAGGTAAAAAGGAACTGGAACATATACTTCCCTATGTCAGAGCAAATTTTCCAGGATTTGAAAAGGCAGAGTTAATAAGGGCTGCAGATGAATTGTATGTTAGAGAATCAAGACATATTCTTGCAGAGTATCTTTTAACTATAGATGATGTTTTAGAATATAATGATCAATGGGATAAAGTAGCATTAGCTAGTTACCCAGTTGATGTTCAGCCAACAATAGCACAGCGTTGGGGTACAATTATAGGCAATCCGGACAGGTACGCAATTCCTTTCAGAAGTCTGGTACCTCTGGAAATAGATAATCTTATGGTGGCAGGTAAAGCTTCCGGATACACATCTTTAGCAGCAGGAAGTGCAAGAGTAGTTCCGATTGGTATGGCTGCCGCTGAAGGGGCAGGGGTTGCTGCAAAAATAGCGATAGAAAATAATATTACCCCAAGAGAACTTTCTAAAAATGAAGTTTTGATAAAAAATCTTCAGGAAGAGTTAAAGAGAAGAGGGGTCTATTTAGAGGATATTAATGTTCCTAAACCGGAAGCAATGAGTCACTGGGCTTATCCCGGAGTTAAGGTAGTCAGATCTTTAGGATTACTTGATGGGGGATATGAAAATAATTACAGACTTGAAGAAAAAATGAGTAAATGGAGATTCCAAAATCTTGCTAATAAAGTAATTTTAAAAGCGGGAGTTGAGTATCCAGTAATTGAGGTCAATGATCCTCCTTCAAATGAAGAATTTATAATTAACATTGTAAAAGTTGTTGATAAAAATGTTAAAGAATATGAGGATGGAATTACTATCCTTAAAGAAAAAGGCATAATGACAGAAATTCTTGAACCATATTTTCAAGATAAAAATGCTCAGGGGAACGCTGCGGAGGTAACATGGCTTGCTGCGAATCTTTACACATTCCTTACAAGTAATTAAAGGGAGGTTTTTGGTATCAGAAACTTAGTGATTATATTCTTGGCAGTAATTCTTTTTATTAGTATGGGGCTAAGTCAACCGATTTATAATAAGAATGCAGATTATAATATTCCAAATAAAACCAGTTATGATTTAATTGTATATGGTTCTGATCCAGAAGGTGTTTCGGCGGCGGCAGTTGCTGGAGAAAAAGGGTTAGATGTTCTGTTTATTGATGAGAAAAATGAAATTGGCGGACTTATGACCCTGGGGCAGTTAAATTTTTTGGATATGAATTATGATAAAAAGGGGTATCTTCTTACCCGTGGGGTTTTTAGCAGATTTTATGATGCTGTTGGAGGAAATGCCTTTGAAATAGATAAAGCTTCAGAAGTATTTAAGACCTTTCTTCTTGATGGAAATGTTGATGTAGAGATGGGGGTAAAACTTCATGATCTTAAAACTGAAGATGAGAAGATATTTTCTTTGATTATTGAGAAAGACGGTGAAATAAAGACGTATTCATCAAAGTTCTTTATTGATGCCTCTACGGATGGGGATTTAGCTGCAAAGGCGGGGGTTCCTTATACATTGTTTGGGGAAGATATTAGAAAAAAAGATCGTTTAATGGGAGTGACCCTGGTTTTTCAGCTGGAAAATGTAAATTGGGGAAAGGTTTTTTCCTATTTGAATTATAGCCGGATTCAGGGGAAATTGAAGAAGGATGAAAGACAATTTTACGGGGCAAATATGAATGCGGCCTGGGGATATTCTGTCGAAGGATATAAGTGTGAACATCAAGATAAAAATATGAGATTAAGAGGGTTTAATGCGGCGAAGCAAAATGATGGAAGTGTATTGGTAAATGCCTTAATCATTTTTGATGTTGATCCTTTGAATCCTGATAGTAAGGCAAAGGCTTTTGAAAGAGGAAAAAAGGAACTTGAGTATATTGTTCCTTATATTAATGAAAATTTTTCTGGTTTTGAAAATGCTGTCCTTGGAGATATTGCCCAGGAATTATATGTAAGGGAATCCAGACATTTTATTACCGAATATGTTCTAAGTATCGATGATGTTCTGGAGAATAAAAATTTCCCGGATCAGATTGCAGTGGCAAGTTATCCTGTTGATGTGCAGCCGGCTTTTCCGGGAGACTTCGGGAACATAGTTGGGAATCCGGACCGATATGGGATACCTTACAGATCTCTGCTTCCAGGAAAATTTACGAATCTTCTTATTGTGGGAAAACAAGCAGGCTATTCCTCTCTGGCAGCGGGTAGTGCAAGAGTAATTCCAGTTGGGATGGTTACTTCTGAAGCAGGAGCTCTGGCTGTTGTTACAGCTTTAGAAAATGGAGCAGATTTAAGAAAAATAAGTAAAGATCCTATGCTGC
This sequence comes from Peptococcia bacterium, assembly GCA_965228015.1. Taxonomy (GTDB): domain Bacteria; phylum Bacillota; class Peptococcia; order Peptococcales; family SKKY01; genus SKKY01. The sequence continues at coordinate 1,401,287 of OZ245787.1, read as the reverse complement.
TAAATTTATTACAGGAGAAAATTGTAAATAACAGTGGGTATATTGAAGCTCGCGAAATAGAAAATCCTATTGAAAATGAATATTCATATGAAGAAATGAAAAATCTTAGAAGAATGGGATTAGTATCAGGAGGATATCATAATGAATATTTTTTCTCGGATATTGTAAACAAATGGCAGTTTGATCATATCTTTAAAGGAGTTTTAGAATATTTTGGCAAAGAGGAGTCTTTTAAGGAAATTGATTTATATCCAACATTTGGAAGTATTGGAGAGTTAATTTATCAGACTGAAACCGGTGACTACAATAAACTAAAGGAAGAAGATCTGAAAATATTTTTAGCAGAAACTGGTATTATTCGGAAGTTAGAAGACAAAAGCTGGACTTGGCAGGTACATCCTTTAGTAAGTGATATATATATTATTTTAAGTAATTACAGTGATTATTTGGCTGAAAAAGAGTAAAATGGGTATAGTAGAATGGTGAGGTGTATTTTTAAAAGGATGTGTATGTATGATTTATGATGTAATAATTATTGGATTAGGGCCTGCTGGAATGACGGCGGGTATCTATACAAAAAGAAGTGGGTATAGTGTTTTGATTTTTGATAATGGCACACCAGGAGGTCAGGCAGCAACAACCCATGCTATCGAAAATTATCCTGGATTTACAGAACCTGTTTCTGGTCCGGAATTAATGTCCAGATTTTTTGAGCAAATGATGAATTTTGGTGTTGAAATGAAAGGGAAACGTATTGACCGTATTGATGTTTCCGGGAAAATAAAAAAAGTATTTGCTGATGGTGAAGAGTATCAGTGTCACGCTTTAATTCTTGCATCTGGAGCAACTCCAGGGATGCTGGGAGCTAAAGGAGAAGGTAAATATAGAGGCAGAGGAGTTTCTTATTGCGCAACATGTGACGGCTTTTTCTTTAAAGATAAGGAAGTAGTAGTAGTTGGTGGTGGAAATTCTGCTCTTCAAGAGGCTCTGTTTTTAGGAAAAATTTGTAAAAAAGTTACCCTTGTTCATAGAAGAGACACCTTTAGAGGTGCGAAGGTAATTCAGGACAGAATTCATTTAAAGGATAATATTGTAACGGAAATGGATCATATTGTTGAAGAAATTATTGGTGATGAAAATAAGGTTACGGAAGTGCTTTTGAAAAATGTAAAGTCTGGAGAAACAAAATCAATAGCTGCATCCGGAGTCTTTATATTTGTGGGGTATATCCCAAAATCCGATTATTTATCTGATGAAAATGGAATTGAAAAAAATTCTTATGGATATATAATTACAGATGAAAATTTAATGACAAGCATTCCAGGAGTTTTTGCTGTTGGAGATGTGAGAGAAAAAATTCTTCGTCAGGTTGCAACAGCCGCGGGAGACGGAGCTGCAATTAATCCAGGAGTTGAGCATTATTTAACGGAGGTGAAGGAAAGTTGAATAATAAAGGGCGTGCAAAAGGGCAAAGAATCTTTTTGATAGTGTTAGTAACAGTTTTATCATTAGGGCTTATTCTTCCTTCTTTTGGAGCATTACTAGCAGCTCTGATTTAATGTCATAGAGAAAGAGGTATATGATGAACTTTTATTCAATTGCAAGTGGTTCCAGTGGAAACTGTTACTTTATAGAAACAGAAAATAAAAAATTTCTTGTTGATGCAGGAATCAGCTTTAAAAGGATAAAAGATGTTTTAAGTTTGATTCAGGTGGATATGTCAGAGATTGACGGAATTTTTGTAACCCATGAACATTCGGATCATATTAGCGGGATCCCAATGATTGGCAAAAAAACAAAGATGGATATTTTTTCATCAAAAGGTACTATTGAGGAAATCAGAAGGAAGAATCCTGATATTTCCTTATCTAGATACAACGATTTGCCTGTTAATTCCGTTCAGGATGTTCTGGGGTTAAATCTTAGAACTTTTTCTGTCTTTCATGATGCTGCCGATCCTGTTGGGTACGTTTTTGAGAACAAGAGTAAAGAAAAAAGAATAGGCATAGTTACAGATACAGGGATAATTGATACAAATATTATGAATAATATAAAGGATGTAAACTTGTTGGTAATAGAAGCAAATTATGATGAACATACCCTGAAAAATGGAGAATATCCGGCGTTTTTAAAGCGTAGAATTTTATCAAGAGATGGTCATTTATCTAATGCTGCTGCTGCAAAAATACTTCATGATATTTGTGGGAATAATTTGAGTCATGTTTTTTTAGGACATTTAAGTAAGGAGAATAATTTGCCGTACCTTGCAAAAGATACTGTATGTAAATTTTTACAAGATTTTAGCAAAGAATTAGATTTTGAGTTGGATTGTCTTTCAAGAAATATGCCAGGAAAAGTTGTAAATATTTAAAAAACAGGTGTTGATAAAACTTCCAAATAATTGTATCATTCACATTATTGTTCGATTGAATGTATATTTATGCAGAGGTGTTTGAAATGCCGGTTAAGGTGAGAAAAGTAACAACTGAAGACGTTCCTGCAATTACAGAGATTTTCAATCAGGGTATTGAAGCTGGGGTTGCAACTTTAGAAACCAGAATACAAAAAGAGTCTGATATAATGTCTTGGACGGAGAACAGATATATGGTTTTGGTGGCTGAAGATGATGCTACCGGAGACGTTTGTGATTATGTTTCTTTAAATAAATTTAATTTTAAAAGTGCATATACTGGAGTTGCAGATCTTTCAACATAATATAGGAAAAAACTGCAGAGGCCAGGGTATAGGCCGTATATTTTTGGAGAATCTGGCAGAAGAAGCTAAAAAAGAAGGATTCTATAAATTAGTTTTAAATGTAATAAGTAAAAATACAAAAGCTCTAGAGTTCTATGAAGGTTTAGATTATTTTTTGGTAGGAGTATATAAAGATCAAGGAATACTTAATGGAGAATGGGTAGACGCAGTAATAACGGAAAAATTTTTAATTGAAAAATAAATAATTAAGAGTCGCAAAAAAGGGGGCTGACTGGTGTGACCCCCCAAAAAAGGGTACACTTCTGGGCGATAAATAAAAAGTTCTACAATAAATGTTGGGGTGGTAAAAACCATTCTGACATTTATTTGCGAAAAAATACAGAGCATTGGGTAAATCCATATTAGAGAACACCCACTGTAATCTAAGGAGGAATTTACTTATGCTCTATAATAACTATTATATTAAAAAATTAATTGGTTTTAAAGGGATAATTTTAGAACAATTAGAAACTTCTTCTGATTCAATGTCCTTTTCTTTTTCTCTGGAGATTAAAACTCACAATTACCCCAAATGCCATCAACAAACCAATAAAGTTCATGATTACAGAATTCAAATGATAAAAGATATTTCCATCTCAGGGAAGAAAACCTACCTTTACTATAAAAAAAGAAGGTACGTTTGTAATCACTGCAATAAAAAATTCTACGAAAAAAATGATTTTCTCCCCCGCTATCAAAGAATGACCAGCAGGCTGATAAAATACATAATTACTCGAATGAAAAATGTTTACTCTGTATCTGATATTGCCAAAGAGAATAATATTTCACCATCAACGGCTCTCAGGCTTTTTAGATTCATAAACTATTCCCTAACAAAATTGCCCGAAGCAATCTCTATTGATGAATTTAAAGGTAATGCCGGGGGCAAAAAGTACCAGTGCATATTAACTGATCCCCAAAACAAGAAGGTACTTGATATTCTTCACGGAAGAGAACAACACATTTTATCGGACTATTTCAGGAAATTCAATGACAGGGATAAAGTAAAATACTTCATTATGGATATGTGGCAACCTTACAAGGATATTATTGAAACATATTTTAAAAATGCAACTATCATTATCGATAAATTCCATTTCATTAGGCAGGTCACTTGGGCATTTGAAAGAATTAGGAAAGATGAGCAAAAGAAATTTGCCAAGGAAAGGCGAAGATATTTCAAAAGAAGTCGCTCCCTTCTCTTAAAAAGAATGAAGTATTTAACTCCTGAAGAAATTGACCAGGTAAACGTTATGCTTGCTACTTCTGAGAAACTGCAAAAAGCTTATATGTTAAAAGAAAAATTTTATAACTTTGTTGACAGCAGTGATTTAGAAAGTGCAAAAAAGAATTTGAAAGCCTGGTATATGTTTGTTATGTCCTGTGAGTTTGAAGAATTCGATAAATGCTCCAGAACCATTTTCAACTGGCAGAAATATATTCTTAATTCATTTACTTGTACTTATACTAACGGATATACAGAAGGAGTTAATAACAAAATTAAGGTTTTAAAAAGAAATGCTTATGGTGTAAGAAATTTTTGGAGATTCAAAAACAGAATAATGCACGTAATAAACTAAAAACAATTTAAAAAAGTACCGCATTTTTCAATGCGGTACTCATGGAATCTAATCTAATTGAGTTACCCCAACATTTGACAAAGAACCAGTTTTAATTACAATTTAATTACATTAGCTGCTTGTGGGCCTTTTTCGCCTTGTACTATGTCGAATTGAACGTCTTGACCGTCCTCAAGAGTTTTAAATCCATCAGTTTGAATTGCTGAAAAATGTACAAATACATCTTCTCCACCGTCTACTTCAATGAAACCAAAACCTTTTTCTGAGTTAAACCATTTTACTTTACCTTGCATCATCTTAAAAAACCTACCTTTAAATAATCTAATAAAAGCTCTAAACTTCTACAAGAAAAATTATAACACATCGGTAAAGAAAAGGGAAACTTTTTTTATTTTTATTTAATTATAGTTTTTTAATTAAAATCTGGCTCGATTAAACCGTACTGGCCATCATTTCTTCTGTAAATAACGTTTACTTCTTCAGTATCTGCATTTAGGAAAACGAAGAAACTGTGATCCAATAGACCCATTTGAAGAACAGCCTCTTCTTTACTCATTGGCTTAACTGCAAATCTTTTAGTTTTTACTATTTCAGGAATATCCATTTCAAGTTCTGTTGTTTCAACAGCTGGAATGAATTCATCTTTTGGATCAACTTGCTTACCTTTCCGATTAATTCTTGTTTTATATTTTCTGATTTGTCTTTCGAGTTTATCAATTACGTTATCGATAGTGTTGTACATATCTCTGGTTTTATCTTCACCTTTAATAACGAAGCCTGATAATGGTAAAACAACATCTATTTTATGCAAATCTTTTTCAACGGACATTGTAGCATTAACCTCAAAATCCTTTTCGAAATATTTTTCCAGTCTTTGGAATCTTTTTTCAGCGTAATCTTTAATACCATCTGTAATCTGAACATTTTTCCCTTTTAAATTAACTTTCATAATGCTTTCCTCCTTCTTATCTTGTGCTTATTTAATTATACCCTCAAGGCAAAGTGTTAAAACTTAAAATATTTTTGGAATTTGCAAATAATTTGCATTAAAAAAAGTTGTGCTAGAATAACTTCAACACCAAAATACAACTTAATATTTTTCGGAATTTAAGGTGCCTCAAAATTATTTGAGGAGAATAAGGGAGATCGTTAAAAACGACGCGGACCCACCACTGTATGCGAAGACGAACCTCAGTATACCACTGGAACATTAATTGTTCTGGGAAGGTTGAGGGGAGAATGACCCGTGAGCCAGGAGACCTGCCTTAGAGGAAATCTATGACAATAATGGGATAATTATTAGTCATTAAAGCATCGGTTTTGGATGCTTAATCATGAAGACTTAAAAATAGGAAGGTCTCTTGGATTTTATTAAAAATCTGGGGCCTTTTTTTATATAAAAATTTTTATCATGAAATGTATAAAAGGAAAGGTAGTGATTTATTAAAGAAATAAGAAGACAAAAATAAACTGGAATATTGGAAAAATCTTTGGAGCTACTGTGATATGGATTTTACAGCATGTGAAGAGTTTTGGAATGGACGCGCGGACTCTTTTAATCAAAATTTAAAGGACAAGGAGAAAAAACAAGCATTTTAATTGAATCTATGACGGAAAGAAACATTTTGCACCACAAAGCCAAGGTTTTTAGATATTGGCTGCGGTCCAGGAACCCACTCAATTCCAATGGCGGAAAAGCGCCAAGAAGTATTTTCCATGGATATTTCTGAAAATATGCTTAAAATTTTGCAAGATAAAGCCACAAAACTTGGTCTGGAAAATGTTCATCCAATGAAAGTTAACTGGGTAGATATTAATCTTGAAGAAAAACAATGGGATAAAAAGTTTGACTTGGTTTTCGCATCTATGTCTCCAGCGATACATAATTATGAAACATTAAAAAAATGTGTGATGCTTCCTCTGGTTATTGCTACTTAAGTGCTTGGGTCAAACGGGAATCCAAGGTTGAAGATGCATTATTTAATCTGATTAATAAAGAGGAAGGCAAAACAGGGATTCTCGAAGATAAAATTTATTATGCTTTTAATATCCTCTGGAATATGGGCTATTATCCAGAGGTAAGTTATAACGAAAGAAATTGGAAAAGTTCACAGCCTTTAAATGAAGTTTTTGAAAGCTATACAAATAAGCTTTCGATTAAAAATCAGCTTAGTAATGAAGATAAAAATGAAATCAAAAGATATTTAGAAAAAATTGCTGAAGATGGAATGATTAACGAAGAGAGTGTTGCGGTTACGGGACACATCATTTGGAAAGTATAAAAAACTGAATAAAAAAGGAGAAGATTGAATTGAAAAAGACTAGAAATTTTTGTAAGGTTGCGCTGCTGTTATTTTTGTCATTATCCCTTGTTTTTGTATTAGCAGGTTGTGCTGATAAGCAGGATAAAACTCTTAAGGAAGGTATATATACAGAAACTGTTGATGGTTATCATGGAAAAATTGAAGTTACAACTAAGGTAGATAAAGATGGAAAAATTGTTGATGTAATTATTGGTGATCACTCAGAAACAGATGGGGTAGGTACTGTAGCAATTGAAAAGCTGCCGGAGTTAATTATCGAAAAGCAATCTCTTGATGTAGATGGTGTTTCAGGTGCTTCCATCACAATGGCAGGGATATTAAATTCTGTTGCCACATCAATAGAAAAAGCTGGAGGAGATTTGCTTGATTTTGGTTGGTCTAAAGAAAATATTGGACTGGCTGAAGATTATCCTCTTCCTTCAATAGATAGTAATAAAATGCCAGAAAAAGCAGAAAAATCCAGCTCAGTAATAATAACTGATGCTAAAGGTAGAGAAGTAGAGATCCCGTTGCCTTTATCAACCTATGCAGTTAGTACGATGGATGTTTTTGAATATATTATCCCGTTAAAAGGTGAAGATGCTTTTAACATGTTAGTTGGCTCCGGGCAAGATGGCGGTCATGGTTTAAATAAGTATGCAGAGTTATACACACCAGTTGTTGGTAATTATATGGAACATGTTGGCCAGATTTCTGATCATAATGCTCCTTTCGATTTGGAAATGCCACTAGCTATGCAACCGGAAGTTCTTGTTGCAAACTCAGCTATGGGAGCTCATAAATATGCTCTTGAAGTTGAAAATGTTTTGGAAAGTGCTGGAATTAAAATTATTTTAGTAGATGTCCCCGGAAAAAACTTGAAACATCTGTAACAGATACAATGAAGATACTTGGAAAAATTTTCCAAGAAGAAGAGAAAGCAAATGAAGCATCAGCTTTTATAGATGACCAATTTAAACTAATTGCATCTAAAATCCTAAATAAAAAAGAAAACATTCCTACTGTTTATTATGAAAAATCTGGTTACTCGCAAGTATTTGATTCAACAGCAACTAGCAAGAGTGGATGGGGTCTTCCAGTAAAAGTGGCTGGAGGAAAAAATATTGCAGATGAAGTTCTTTTAAATATTGCAGCGTCTGGGGGAGCAAGCAACACCCTTGATCCGAAATATGTTTTAGAGAAAAATCCTGAATTTGTAATTTTAAGTGGTGTAAATGATGGTTGGCTTGACATTCTAAGAGAGAAAAAAGAACCAAGCTTTGATATTCTAAATCGTAATAGATGGTCAAATCTTCAAGCTGTGAAAAATGGAAATGTTTATGAATTTGCCCATTCAACAAGCAGATCAATATATGCATTTTATCCAACTTTAAAAATGGCAAAGTTATTTTATCCTGAAGAGTTTACAAACCTTGATCTAGAAGCTGTATTACAAGAGCTTTTTGATAGATATATGCTGTTAGATACAGATATTATAACATGGTTTACGAAGGTAGATACAAGTAATGTCCAATAGGGATTCTTACAATAAATTAATAAAAACAGAATAATAATTATTTCCATATTCTTGGCAGCCCTTGTGCTATTGTTTTTGTTTAACATATCTACAGGTTCATCATCAATATTAATAAAGGAAATATTAAAAGTTCTCATATTTAATGAAGGTGATAATAATACTCCCCTTATTATAAAAGACATCAGACTGCCAATGGCCCTGATGGCGATTGTGGTAGGAGCAGCTCTGGGGATAGGTGGCTGTGAAATACAGACTATCCTCAGAAATCCTATTGCAAGCCCTTATACCCTTGGCATCTCTGCTGCAGCCTCTTTTGGGGCGGCCTTAGGGTTAATTCTTAATGCCAGTATTTTTAAAGTTTCTGAAACTTTGGTGGTAACTGTAAATGCTTTTGTTTTTGCTTTAATTGTTGCTGGTGCTATATATTTGTTTTTCCTTCAAAAATAAATCGGGAAAACTGCAATTATTTTATTTGGTATTGCTCTAAATTTCCTATTCAATGCATTAACAATGATATTACAGTATATTGCCGATGAGGATCAGCTCCAGAGTTTAATTTTCTGGAATTTCGGAAGTTTGTTAAAAATTACCTGGAGTAAATTTTATATCGTTTTATTTGTTTTGGTAGTATGTTTTCTTATTTTATTTAAAAATGCCTGGAAATTAACAGCAATGACCCTTGATGATTCAAAAGCTAAAAGCATTGGGGTTGATACGGGTAAAGTAAGAAGATTAGCTATATTGATTTCTTCTCTCCTTTCAGCTGTTGCAGTAAGTTTTGTGGGGAACAATAGGCTTTGTAGGCCTTATTGCTCCCCACGTTGCCCGGCAATTAACAGGAGAAGACCAACGATTTTTCATGCCCTTATCAGGATTAGTGGGAGCTTTTGTGCTCTCTTTTGCCTTTTTAGTAAGTAAAATTATTATTCCTGGAGTAATACTTCCAATTGGTCTGGTAACAGCAGTTATAGGAATTCCGTTTTTTGTAACAAAAATCTTTACGAAAATAAGGACAATGTAATGTTAAAAGTAAGAGATTTATCCTTTGCTTATAAAAAAAGAGGCAAATGTCATCATGTTTTCAAAAATTTAAATGTTGAATTCAAAGAAGGTCTTAATGTAATTCTTGGACCAAATAGGGCAGGGAAATCCACATTAATAAAGTCTATCTTTGGCCTTTTAAAACATGAAGGAGAAATTTTTTATAAAGATAAAAGTCTTGCAAACATGAAACTGGAAGAGAAGATAAAGTTTATGTCTTATCTTCCTCAAATGGATTTAGATACTTCAACTCTTACTATTTTTGAAATGGTAATGTTGAGACGTCTACCTGATTTGGGGTATAAAATGTCTGATGAAGATGTTGATCTGGTAATGAATATATTGGACACATTAAATATAAAAGACCTTGCTTTTAGAAATTTTGATGAACTTAGTGGTGGACAAAAAAGCTTGTATTTATTGCTCAAACCTTGGTCAGAACACCAAAACTAATACTAATGGATGAACCAGTCAATTCTCTTGACCTTCAAAAACAGCTGGAGCTTTGCCAGTTATTGGAAAAAGTCAAAGAAAAAGAAAAGGTGGATATAATTTTGATTCTCCATGATATTAATCTTGCCTGTCGTTACGCAGATCATGTTGTAATTATTGATGAGAATGGTCAGCCTTTTAGTTCAGGTTTAATCCATGAAGTTATAACAGAAGAAATGCTGGAAAAAGTATATGGTGTCAAAGCAGAGGTAAATTATGATAAAAGGGGAATTCCTTTGGTGTCTCCCTTGTGCTCCGTAAGAGCAGTATAAAAGGAAATTAATATGAATAATAAAATTTTGGCAGTTACATTATTAATAGTTTCATTAATTTTATTTGGATGCAGTACCGATGAAAAAAATGAAAAAGTAAGAAAAACTGAATTCCATATGGGTACTGTTGTAGAAGTAATTTTATATGGGGATGAAAATGAATTAAATAAAGATAATACAGATAAAGTTTTTAAAGAAGTATTTAATGAAATTAAAAGCATTGAAAATAATTTTACTGCAGGGATGATAAGAGGAGGCGAACTTGTTTATCTGGATGAAGAAGAGGTGTATCTTTTAGAGAAGTCTATGTATTTTTCAGAAATTACTCAGGGAGCCTTTGATATTACTGTTGGCCCTTTGACAAAGCTCTGGAATATTTCCCCTGGAGAAGAGAATAAAATTCCTCAAAAAGAAGAAATGGAAAGATGCATTTCCTTAGTTGACTATAATAAAATTAAAACAATTAGTCCCGGAATAATACATATAGAAAATGAAGAAATGTTTGCTGATTTTGGAGCTATAGCAAAAGGATATGCAGCAGACAGAGCGGTAATAATATTAAAAAATAATGAAATATATACCGCCATCCTGAATCTTGGGGGGTGTATATGCCATTGGAGAAAATGTTTGGAAGTTTGGCATTCAAGATCCTTTTATGAAAAGGGGCGATTTTCTGGGGATAGCAAGTTTAAAAAATCAGTCACTGGTTACATCGGGAATACATGAAAGATATTTTAAAGAAAAGGGAAAAATATATCATCATATTTTTGATACAGAAACCGGCTACCCTGTGGAAAATGAACTATTAAGCGTTTCGGTAATATCAGATAAATCCCTGGACGGAGATGCTCTTTCCACAGCTGCTTTTACCCTTGGACTTGATAAGGGAATAAAACTTTTAGAAGATTATGAAGGAGCAGAAGGAGTTTTTGTTACAAAAAATAATGAAATATTTTTGACTTCCGGAATTTCTGAACAAGAGTTCCAGCTAGTAAAAAGAGGCAAATATGAAATTAAAAAAAGGTGACAAATATATTATATTTATTCTTTTGGTCTTCCTTTCCATTTTTACAATAGCATCAATTATTAATAAAGATAGCTCTGACAGCAAGGAAGCATTAATTGAAGTAGATGGACAGGTTGTTAAAAAAATAAAATTATCCCTGGATATGAAAAAAGAAGAATTTCATTTTAATTTTGATGAGAACAGATCCTTTCATGTTGTTGCAGAAAGAGGAAAAATTTTTATGGAAAGCTCAACCTGCCCAAATCAGATATGTGTTAAAACTGGAGAAATATCTAAGATTGGTGAGAGCATAATCTGTCTGCCTTATAAAACTGCTATTTATATAGAAGAATCAGGAGGTGGGAATAATTAAACCCAGTAAAATTGCTAGGACTGCAATTTTAATCTCCCTGGCTCTTTCTTTGCGTATATTGGAAAGTTACATTCCTGCCCCGGTACCAATTCCCGGTGTAAAACTTGGTTTGGCAAATATTACAACCTTGTACGGAGTATATTTTTTAGGTTTTAAAGATACAATAATTATAATAATCTTGCGTAGTTTTTTGGTAAGTCTCTTCGCGGGAAGTTTGGGCAGTTTAATTTTTCAGCCTTACTGGAGGTTTACTAAGCGGAGCCCTGATGTCTATTCTTTATAAATACGGCAAGGATGTTATTAGTATTTAAAGTATCAGCGTTGTCGGTGGAATAGCTCATAATGCTGGTCAGCTTTTGGCAGCAGCAATTATAATGGAAAATTTCCGGATTTTTAGCTATATGCCAATACTAACTGTTTCAGGAGTTATAATGGGACTTTTTATAGATACGATTGGTTTCTATTCTTTTAATCGGGTTTACGTTTCCTGTTAATTCAATTGCTATAATATTTGCTGAATCTTGTTTAATAAATGGAAGATTTGGGTATAATTTTTACATAACTCAAATAAAGGAAGTGGCCCAATTGAAAATAAGATATAATCAGTTAATTGATTTCTCTGATAATGATCTTCACAATATAAATCCTGAACTGTTTTCCTCGGAAGGATTTTTTTGGATAGTGTCCGCAAGCAGTACAGCTTTTGCTGTGGAGGAAATGAAACAATATCTCCAAGAAGATGATGAAAAGTTTCAGGAAAAATTAACTATTACTACTGAGAAACTAAAATCTTCTATTATAAGCGGAGAAGTTTTTGCGGAAGATCAGGAAATGATTAAAGAAATAGCCTTAAATAATATTAAACAAATCAGAGATTTTGTAAATTCAAATTGTCTGATTTTTAATTATAAAAATGTTATGGTTCTTGCAAAAACAATTGCCACATACTGGCTGACCAACAAATTAATTGAGCTGGAATTTCAAAACGTTCTTTCTGAAGAGGAAATGAGGAGCGTTTATGTATTTTTAGATACTGTAATAAATGACCACGAGGAAATTGACGCAATTGAGAAAAAAATCAAGTCTGGCCAAGAACTTTCTATGGACGAAAAGGTTTATTTGAGAGGAAGCTGGCAAAGGGGGCTGTGCTTCTGGGGAAGACTTTATCAGGAAATGTATCTTTTGTCCGAGAAAATTATTCCTTTCCAGAAAAACTTATCTTAAATTTAATAATTTGGCAAAATATACCGGCAGGAAAAAGATTGTCTTTTCTTACCGTTTTTTACCTTATAAAAGAAGGAGTATCACAATGAATTTTTGCAGGGGTAAGAATAGCATTATAAAAAATAATAAAGGATACAGCTTGGCGGAAGTGATAGTTGCAATTGCAATACTTGGAATTCTAAGTGCCATGTTTGCCCAAATTTCCTTTTCTTCATTGAAAGCAAGGAGCGTAAGCCGGGAACGTCTTGAAGTCGTGGCCATTGCAACCTCGGCAATAGATGAAATTAAATCTTTCCGGGGAAATTCTGACTCAGGTGTAAACTGGAATACGGTTGCCCATCTGAAAACACAATTAGCAACAGATGAAACAACTCCAGGACCATTAGGTTATACAAAGGATGCTACAGATGCAAGCGGTAATACTGTTTTAAAGACTTATGCAGATACAAATAATATAGATTACAATGCAAAGCTGATTATCAACTCAAGCAATGGGTTAAATCACACCTTTGATTTAACAATAATTATTAATTCACCAAATGTTACCGACTGGAAGGCAATTACCAGAATACGGGGTGAGTAAAATGAATGAAAAAGGAACAACTTTAATTGAAATGCTCATAGTAATTTTGATTATAGGAGTTATTGGAGCTATCGCCCACTCCGTTTTATTTTTAAATAATAAATTGGTGACAGATGAGCTAGGCAATTCCCTTGAAAGAAACGAAGTCAGAGCAATTGCCAATTTTCTCAAAGAAGATATTCGGGAATCTTATGATATCGTAGTTAAAGATCTCGGCGAGCCTGTGGGATTTCGTTCTACAGTTAAACATCTGGACAAGTCTATTATCTATACCCGGGCTCAAGGTGAAGATGGGACTTACCATGTGGTTAGAAGATTTGAAGGCAAAGACATTAATTTCCCGGAAATAACAAATGCAGAAATATATGACCTGGCAGATACAGAAGATTTAGCTCAGGTAAAGTTATATATTATGGAAGAAACAGGAACAGAAAGTATATATGAATTTAAAATAGCCCGCTGGCGTTGGCATATTATGGCTGAAGAAGAGCAGGCTATTTATGAGCTCCTTGAAGAAGAAGACTTATTTGTAATTGGCGCAGGGTTTGCAATGGGTGGGGGTACAGTAACTGGTGATGGAGCTACAATTTATGTGGACTCAAGTCTCACTAGCAGTGACCTTAACGGAAATGCAAAAGTAAGAGTTTCTAATTTATATATTACAGGGGATATAGATATAAATGGGAACAGAAGTCTTGGTTCAATAACAGAACCAGGAGAAATAGTAGTAGATGGAAATGTTACATTGGCAGGTGCGGCAGACATTTACGGAGACGTTTATGTAAATGGTGATTTGAATATGTCCGGCTCAGGAAAAATATATGGTAACGTATATGTTCAAGGGGATTTTAATTTCTCCAATGGATTAGTTGAAGGTGATGTCTATGTTAATGGTAACTTGTATATAAAGGACGGAACCTTAGAGGGAAACATGTACGTAAATGGAAATGTAACTGTAAATTGGACACCCAGTTTCACAACGGGCTCAATGGTATATTATTTTGGAATAATTACTCACCCCGCATCATACACACTAACTCACTTTGAACAGATGGTCACAACAGTAGCAGTAGCACAAAAATCAGTTCCAGAATATGAAGTACCAGTACCAAGAGATGCCCAGTGGTATGCTGATAATGGGTATGTGCTAAATGGTCCTTTATCAAATGGCGCCAAAGTATATGTAACCTCAGGAAATTACACTCAGTCAATTGGTGGGACAATCAGCAATGTTATAGTAGTCAATTTAGCAGGAGATATAACTATATCAAGAGGAGGGCTTAATCTTAGCGGAGTAATCTATGCACCATACGGATATGTAACAATCGGAGGAGCAAGTTTCACAGGTCTGGTTATAGCATCAGAAGGAGCCGACATGTCCTCAGGAGGAATGGAAGTAACCTTCGAAGGCATAGAAACCTACATCCCAGACGCAAACCTGTACCCATTCCTCAACGAAATGCTCCCCGCGGATTAGGGGACGCTTCCAAAATCAGCGCGTTATCCGCAGGCTAAGTTCAAGCTGAAGGTTTTAAGGAGAGATGCAAAAAATGATGCAAGCTATGATAAAAAATAATAAAGGCTACGCACTTGTTCTTGTTGTAATTGTCGTTGCAGTGGTCATTACTCTAACAAGTACCATGCTCCTTACTTTAAATACAGAAGTTCGCCTGAATTTAGGAACAGAGGAGCGAGAGAGGGCAAATTATCTTGCCCAGGCAGGAATAGAACACGCTCTGTCTTTGATAGAAAACGAAAATCCCCTGGTATCAACGCCACCACTTCAAGCGGATTGGAATCTAGGAGGAGCCCTGACTTACAGGTATACAATTACACAACTTACTGCAACTTCAATTTCTTCTACAGGTGAAATTTTGGGTGGGACAAAAGTAATACAGAGTGTTACAATATCTGCAACAATAGCCGCTAACGGAGAGGTAACCATAACCAGCAGTTGAGGGTGTTTAAAAAAGGTATCGGAATTTTATCAGCAAAATATTCAGGGGTGGTATGACTTGCACTTACTTAATAACAAAGGCAGAACTTTAGTAGAAATGATGATTGTAATAATAATTTTGGGAGTAATAAGCAGCATCGCTTACCCCATGTTGTTCATGAATCAAAAAATAACGACACAGCAGATAAAAGAATCGGCAAAAAGAAATGACATTCGTAGTTTGGAAAGTTTTTTGAAAGACGATTTGAGGAATTGCAAAAATGTTGTAGAAAGCGGTCCTCCGGAAACTTATGAATATAAAATTAACCTGAATTCAACAGAAGAGATATTGTATAAAAGACTGCAAGATGACCAGGGAAGGTATTACATTTCAAGGCAAAGAGGAACTGAAGTTATAGATTTTAAAGATATTGTCGATATTGATCTTGAAAAAGAGCCGGGGAATAATAATTTGTATAATGCACAAATTACAAGTACTGATGATAAAGGAGATCCTTACCTTCACGAATTAAAAATAGCCCGCTGGGAGTGGGAAGTGAAGAAAAATAAATTACCCATATTTATTGAAGATAAGGTATTTATTATGGGAACGAACCTCTACTTTAAGGGAGATGATATTGTTGGAGATGGGGCTACAGTTATTATTTCTTCGGAATTAAAAAATAATGATTTGCCATCAAATGGATCCATTCATGTATCAAATATTTTTTTCGGCGGAGATGTCAAACTTAATAACGGAAGTAATGAGTTGGGCTTTAGTAGTAATCCGGGTCAAATACATGTAAATGGGAGTTTAGGTTTATGGAGCGGAACTAGAAATATATATGGAGATATTTTTGTTAACGGAGATTTTAAGTTAAAAGACGCGAGAATTCATGGTAATGTTTATGTAAGTGGGGATCTTAAACTGGGTTGGACACCCTTTCTATCTGAGGATACTAAAATTTATTATGCTGGGGAGATAAAATATCCTTCTCACTTTGATCAATCTATTCTAGATAAATGCATTAAACAAGCTCAGGTTCCGTCTGTAATAACAGCACCTTATTTAATGCCTTCACTTAAAAATGATTTTTGGTATGATCTTAATGGTTATGTTGCTGGGAATCCCAATCTCTCAGATAACATAAAAATATACTCAGAGAGTTATGATTCAAATATATATTTACCAACAACAAACAATGTAATCATTGTTGCTAAAACCGGCGACATATCTATTAAAGGCCTTGGTGGGAGTGGCCTTTCAGGAATACTTTTTGCGCCAAATGGAAAAATCACTTTTGAAGGTGCTTTTTTTGAAGGTTTAGCTATCTCAAAAGATGGATTTGATGTTGTTTCGGGGGGAACTAGGGTGGAGATCAAGGAATTATTTCCTTTTGATGAATATCCTTTTTATACAGAATAATTTGGATATATAGCTAAGAACGTTAGGATGATTATATGGATAAAAATAATATTATTGATCAATTGCAAGAAGCTTATGTTCTTCATGAGATGGTCTTTGATGAGTTCGGAAATCCTGTGGATTACATTTTTCTCGAGGGAAATAAGAAATTCGAAGAGCTTACCGGACTTTTATTTAATGAAATTAAAAATAAATCTGTTCTGCAAGTGCTTCCGGGTACAGATAAAAATCTAATTAAAAATTATGGAGAAGTTGTCAAAACAGGGAAACCATTTCTAGAAACAGTTTTTGTTAAAGAAACGGGAAAATATTTTAGAGTTTCTGTTTTTAAAACAGGTCTTAATAAATTTGTGACCTTATTTATTGATACAATTGAAAATGAGCTTATCCTCAAGGAATATGAAATTGTATTTAATGCCACTGAAGAGTCAATGTTTCTTGTACAACCAGTGCATAATAAAATAACAGGTGCCTATGATTTCTTACATCTTAGAGTGAATAGAATTTATCAGGAGAAAACAGGAGTTCCTCTTAATGAAATACTTGGAAAAACTCCTGAACAAGTATATGGTGAGAATTTGGGAGCGGTGCTCTCTTCCTACTATCATAAATGCCTTAAGCAAAAAGATAATCTCTCATATACTGAAACATATGATCTCCCTGGAGGGAAAAAACCTGGCACGTCAAGCTTTTCCCTATAGAAGAAATGGGAAAAATAAAATATCTTGTAGGCTCAACTCAGGACATTACAGAAAAAATTAACACAGAAGAAGAATTGAAAGCTGCAAAAGAAGCGGCAGAATCAGCAAATTTAACAAAAAGTATGTTCCTGGCAAATATGAGCCATGAAATCCGCACCCCGATGAACGGAATAATTGGTCTTAGCTACATTATTAAAAAAGAACTTACAGGCTCCAATAAAGATGAGCTTATTGGATACTTTAATGACATACAAGAATCCGCCAGGGACTTACTAAGAGTAATAAATGAAATTCTGGATTTTGCAGACATAGAGCTTGGGAAAATCAGCCTTGAAGAAAAACAAGTGAATTTTGAGAGAATTCTTTCAGAAATAGAAACATATTATAGAGAGGAAATCCAAAAGAAAAAACTAAAATTTACGATAGATATAAAAGAAGGATATAAAGATATTTATCTTGGGGATGAAGATAAATTAAAACAAATTTTACTTCATGTTGCAGGGAATGCAGTAAAACACACATCTATCGGAGAGATTCGAATTACCCTAAAAAATTTGAATAATTTAGTTCAGATAATAGTATCTGATACAGGGGTAGGAATACCTGAAGATAAAAAGAACAAAATTTTTCAAGGATTTACCCAGCTTGAAGATTCAACAATAAGAACCCATAAAGGGGCAGGCCTTGGTCTGGCAATAGTAAAAGGATTGGTTGAATTAATGGGTGGAAGTATCCATGTAGAAAACAGTAGTATTGACTTGGTTGGAACAGCTTTTATTATTAAGCTTCCCTTGAGAAAAATTGCCGAACCGGAAAATTTAGAAATACTCAAAGAAACGAAAGGGATTTTTAAATATTGTACAAACCTGGGAGCAGAAGTATCTCTGGAATTGCTGGAAAAAATGCAGATCTTAAAGGATATGGTTAACTCAAATGCTTTCATTTCAGATACCCTTATAGAAGAAATTGAAATATTAGCATCTGTATGTCCTGGTCTTGAAGAGGAAATTTCGAAAATTAAGTTAAATTTGGATAACTTTAATTATCCTGGGGCAAGAAATCAAGTTGAAAAATTGTTACAAAGGATGGACGCTGATGAGAAATAATATTAATGAAAAACCTTTAATTCTAATTGTAGATGACACACTAATGAATATTCGTGTGCTTGGCACTGCCTTGCAAGATGAATGTCAAATAAGAGTTGCTACAAGTGGTGAGGAGGCCTTGGAAATGGCAACAAAGCTTCCGGTTCCCGATCTTATTCTTTTGGATATAATGATGCCAGAAATGAATGGATTCCAGGTTCTTGAGGTTTTAAAAAGTTTGCCGGAAACTAAAGAAATTCCAGTAATTTTTGTTACTGCTTTAAGTAAGGAAGCAGATGAAGAAAAAGGCCTTAAAATCGGCGCCATCGACTATATAACTAAACCTTACAGCATACCTGTGCTAAAAGCCCGGGTTAAAAATCATATTGAATTAAAAAAGCTAAGGGATGTAATTAAAGAAAATAGTATGCTGGATGGACTTACTAAAATTCCTAATAAAAATAAGTTTAATGAAATTTTAGAGGCTGAATGGAGCCGGGCCAGAAGATATGAAGAAAAATTGTCTGTGCTAATGTTGGACTTGGATTTTTTCAAAATTTACAACGATACTTATGGACATCTTGAGGGAGATGAGTGTCTTAAGATGGTTGCTTATGCTCTTAAAAACTTATTGAAGAGAGGTGCAGATCTTGTTGCCCGTTGGGGTGGTGAGGAGTTTGCCTGTGCTCTTCCGGGTACAAATCATGAAGGTGCTATGAAACTTGCAGAAGAATTACGCAAGGGTGTTGAGAATTTAAAAATACCCCATGAAGCTTCAAAGGTGAGTAAATTTGTAACCATTAGTATAGGAGTTGCCACAATGGCTCCACAAATGGATTCAAGACCTCAGGAAATATTAGAAAAGGCCGACAAAGCCTTGTACAGAGCTAAACAAGAAGGCCGCAATCGAGTTAGCAGCGCAGGAGGGGATGCTTTGGTGTGAACCCCAAAAAGGGTACACTTCTGGGACAGTAAATTTCACCAAATTAATTAAATGAAAAAATCTGTTTATAGAGCCTTGGAGGGACACCTCCAAGGCTCTATGCGTCCTGTCATTTATATAAAATGGTTCTTTGTCAAATGTTGGGGTAACCCAATTAGATTAGATTCCATAAGTACCGCATTGAAAAATGCGGTACTTATTTAAATTGTTTTTAGTTCATTACGTGCATTATTCTGTTTTTGAATCTCCAAAAATTTCTTACACCATAAGCATTTCTTTTTAAAACCTTAATTTTGTTGTTAACTCCTTCTGTATATCCGTTAGTATAAGCACAAGTAAATGAATTAAGAATATATTTCTGCCAGTTGAAAATGGTTCTGGAGCATTTATCGAATTCTTCAAGCTCACAGGACATAACAAACATATACCAGGCTTTCAAATTCTTTTTTGCACTTTCTAAATCACTGCTGTCAACAAAGTTATAAAATTTTTCTTTTAACATATAAGCTTTTTGCAGTTTCTCAGAAGTAGCAAGCATAACATTTACCTGGTCAATTTCTTCAGGAGTTAAATACTTCATTCTTTTTAAGAGAAGGGAGCGACTTCTTTTGAAATATCTTCGCCTTTCCTTGGCAAATTTCTTTTGCTCATCTTTCCTAATTCTTTCAAATGCCCAAGTGACCTGCCTAATGAAATGGAATTTATCGATAATGATAGTTGCATTTTTAAAATATGTTTCAGCAATATCCTTGTAAGGTTGCCACATATCCATAATGAAGTATTTTACTTTATCCCTGTCATTGAATTTCCTGAAATAGTCCGATAAAATGTGTTGTTCTCTTCCGTGAAGAATATCAAGTACCTTCTTGTTTTGGGGATCAGTTAATATGCACTGGTACTTTTTTGCCCCCGGCATTACCTTTAAATTCATCAATAGAGATTACTTCGGGCAATTTTGTTAGGGAATAGTTTATGAATCTAAAAAGCCTGAGAGCCGTTGATGGTGAAATATTATTCTCTTTGGCAATATCAGATACAGAGTAAACATTTTTCATTCGAGTAATTATGTATTTTATCAGCCTGCTGGTCATTCTTTGATAGCGGGGGAGAAAATCATTTTTTTCGTAGAATTTTTTATTGCAGTGATTACAAACGTACCTTCTTTTTTTATAGTAAAGGTAGGTTTTCTTCCCTGAGATGGAAATATCTTTTATCATTTGAATTCTGTAATCATGAACTTTACTGGTTTGTTGATGGCATTTGGGGTAATTGTGAGTTTTAATCTCCAGAGAAAAAGAAAAGGACATTGAATCAGAAGAAGTTTCTAATTGTTCTAAAATTATCCCTTTAAAACCAATTAATTTTTTAATATAATAGTTATTACAGAGCATAAGTAAATTCCTCCTTAGATTACAGTGGGTGTTCTCTAATATAGACTTACCCAATGCTCTGTATTTTTTCGCAAATAAATGTCAGAATGGTTTTTGCCACCCCAACATTTATTGTAGAACCTATAAAATTTAATGTAATCTTCAGTAATTTCTTTTATATCTTTAAAACTTTTGATTCTTTTCTTGTAGAGATTAATACTTTCTGTTTTGTAATGGCTAAAGAAACTTTCAATCTTCGCATTATCCCAGCAATTTCCTCTTCTGGACATACTTTGAACTGCTCCTAAAGACTTTAAATAGCTGGAATATTCTTTGCTTGTGTATTAAACACCTTGATCACTATGGATAACAGTATTCTTAATATCTATCTTTTTTGAAAGTTTTTCAATAGTTTTTACAGTCAGCTTGCTGTCAGGATTCTTACTGTATTCCCGGCTTACCGGTTTATTGTTAAACAGATCTAGGGCAACACACAGATATAGCTTAGAGTTTCTGTAAGGAATACAGGTAATATCTGTGGCTATTTTTTCTCCTGGGCGACTTGCCTTAAAATCCCTGTTTAATATATTGGCTTTGAATTGTTTATCATCTTGAATCCTATTCTTTTTTCTTCTGATTCTGGATCTGAGATTGTTTTCCTGCATTATTCTTTGAATCTTTTTATGATTAACAACTATTTTAAACGTATTTCTTAGCTCATTTCCTATTCTTCTGTAACCAAAAATTCCTTTTGATTTGTTATATATTTGAATAATTATTTTCTCAATGGGATCTTCTTTTTTTATTGGTTTGTCTCTGAAATTGCAATAGGCTTTTCTTTTTACTCCAGCAATTTCGCAAAGAAATTTTACTGTATATTTAAATTCCAAAGCAAATATAGCTCTGTACTTTAGCTCCCTGACTTTTGTTTTTTTAGAAATAAAGGGCTGTAAATGCTCTAATTGTTCGTAGTATTCAATTTTAGCATAAAGATGTTCTATTTCTTTTTCGTATTCAATTTCTCTTTGTGTTTTCTCAGGAAAATCTATTTTATCTGATCTGATTTTTATCTTATCCGGATCTTTCTTAGCTTCTGTTGGAAGAAGTCCTTTTTCTTTTAATTGTTTTTCCCAATTAAGAACAAGATTTTTTGAAGATAAATTGTACTTTGCAGTAATCTTTCTTACCCTAAGATTGCTTTCGTAATATTCCTTAATTACAGAGAGTTTAAATTCATCGGAATAGTTCTTTGTCATTAAAATCAGCCCCCAAAATTAGTATATCTTACTGTCCCAATTTTGTGTAATTTTTGGGGGTCAGACCAGTTCTATTTAGTGCAATTTATCCACAGGGGAGCAGGGAGATAAGTAAATATATAGTACAGATTTGAAATAAAATTAATATAAACAAAAAAAGTGCGAAGTCTGAGTGGATTTTTTAATTCTAACTCAGACTTCGCACTTTTTTTAATTCAATTCATTTTATTAGTTTATTTCTGTCTAATTTCAATTTATTTCTATTCAGCCTGTGGATGACGCGCTGATTTTGGAAGCGTCCCCTCCTGTGCGGGTTAGAAAGCGGTCCATTCGCTTGACTGCTTCGTTGATGTCGGCTTGTGATGCGGCGTAGCAGCAGCGAATGTAGCCTTCCCCCATTTCCCCAAAAGCAGTTCCTGGCACTACGGCAACTTTTTCTGCCAGCACCAGCCTTTCCGCAAACTCATCGGAACTCAAACCAGTATTCTTCGCCGAGGGGAAGGCATAGAAAGCCCCCTGGGGCAGGCTGCATTCAAGCCCTATCTTATTAAATCCGTTAACCATTGAGTTTCTTCTATAATTATATGACATTACCATCTGCTTCATTTCCTTATTCCCATTCTCCAGGGCTTCAACTACAGCCAGCTGTCCCATAACCGGGGTGCAAAGAATGCTATACTGGTGGATGCGGTTCATCATAGAAATAACGTTTTCCGGTCCGCGGACATAGCCAACACGCCATCCTGTCATAGCATAAGCCTTGGAAAATCCGTTAAGCAAAATTGTTCGCTCCTGCATTCCCGGCAAACTTGTCACAGAAGCATGAACCCCATCATAAGTAAGTTCAGCATAAATTTCATCTGAAATAACAATTAAATCGTGATGAATAATAACCTCAGCCAGCTTTTCCAGCTCTTCCTTAGTCAAAATCGCCCCTGTAGGATTATTTGGGAAAGTCAAAATTAATGCCTTAGTTTTTGGCGTAATTGCCGCCTCAAGTTCATCAGCGGTAATCTTAAAAGCATTTTCACAACTGGGTTTCAAAGGAACAGAGACTCCGATAGCCAAACCAATTAATGGGGAATAACTTACATAAGAAGGATCGGGAACCAAAATTTCATCCTCAGCCTTAACCAGCACCCGTAGGACCAAATCCACACCCTCGCTAACACCAATAGTAACCAGAATCTCATCTTCAGGATTATATTCTACATCATGTTTTGTCAGATATTTTGAAATTGCCCGTCTTAACTCAATTAGTCCTTTATTACTTGTATATGTTGTGTAATCTTTCTCCAAAGAATAGAAAGACGCCTCCCGAATATGCCAGGGAGTCATAAAATCCGGCTCACCAACACCCAGAGAAATAACTCCAGAAGTATTAACAACCAAATCAAAAAACTTTCTTATCTTTGAAGGAGGTTCATTTTAATTTTTTCATTCAACGCCTTCTCAAAAACTATACTCACGGAGTAACCACCAGCCTTTTCGCATTTTCTTCACTTTTAAAAGGAACACCTAGCTCCTTGTATTTTTTCATAATAAAGTGGGTTTTAGTTCCCTTAACCTGGTTCAAAGGAGCCAGTTTTTCACTCACGAATAAGGAAATATCTTTAAAACTATCCGCCTCCACAAAAACTGCAAGATCATAAGACCCGCTCATCAGATATAAAGATTTCACCTCAGGAAAACCGTAAATTCGTTCAGCAATTTTATCAAAACCAAACTCCCGCTCGGGAGTTATTGTTAACTCAATTAAAGCATTAGTTTTTTTCAGAGTCATTCTTTTCCCAGTCAATAACCGCAGAGTATTTTAAAATGGCCCTGGATTCTTCAAGTTCCCTGATGGCGGCGGCCACAGCCTCAACCTCAGCATTTAACAGGCAGGCAATTTCCTCAACAGGAAGTCTGCTGCTTTGTTCAAGTAGTTCCAGGATACATTGTTTCAAGTTACCCATAATTTTCTTCCTCCTTAAAAAACTATATAAAAAAACCCCTCATCCCAGTAAGGGGCGAGGGGAAACTCCCACGGTACCACCCTAATTAGAAACGAAAAACCAAAAAGCAATTCGCATCTCACTTAGTAAATCAAGACTCCAAAGCAGCTTCCCGCAGAAAAATTCATACCAGGCTCACACCATCCCCAGCTCTCTTTGATAAACAAATTTCTCAGTACTTATCTTTTTCATAGTCTTTTCAATATGAAATTGCAGTAATGATACAATAATAAAAAATTAAATGCAAGCACTTTTATAAAAATATTTTTCCTAAGAATTTCGCAAGAATATTGTATACATGGAAAAACTGCTGATAAATAAAAAAAGTTGTTATATAATAGCTTGAATGAAATAAATACAACTATAAGTAATGGAGTGGATTAAAATGGGGAGTACATCAGTATTAGCGAAGCACTCGAAAGGTAAAAAAGAGGAAGACGTTATCTTTGGGGTTAACTCTGCAGCGAATGAAAAAGCGAAAATAGTAGGAAAAGAAAATATAATCAACGCTTCAATTGGAGCATTTTTGGACAGAGATGGTTCTCTTGTGACCTTTCCGACTATTGAAAAAATAATTAAAGAGCTTCCTTTTGAAGATTCAGCAAACTACGCGCCAATAGCTGGACTGTCAGAATACACACAGGCGGCAATTGATTTTACTTTTGAAGATTACAAGCCAGCAAACATGTACATCAAGGCCATCTCCACACCAGGAGGATCTGGAGCAATTCACCACGCGGTTTGGAATTACATAGACAGAGGTGAAAAAGTTCTTACTGCAGATTGGTTCTGGGGCCCATATAGAACGATGGCGACAGAAATGGCAAGAGAGCTTGTAACTTTCAGACTTTATGATGAAAACAAAAAATTTGACAGTAATGATTTCTTTGTAAAAATTGATGAATCACTTAAAGAGCAGGATAATGCCCTTGCGATTATTAACTCACCAGCTCACAACCCAACAGGATTCAGCTTAACATACGAAGACTGGGAAAAAGTTGTTGAAGGCGGTAAAGAGAGAACTGCGGGCAAAGATAAAAACTTTATTCTTTTTGTAGATATCGCCTACATTGATTTTACTCCAGAGGAAAGCAGAAGATTCTTTGAGCTGTTCACAAATCTGCCAGAAAATTTCCTTGTTATTATTGGATTCAGTATGTCTAAGAGTTACACTATGTATGGATACCGTACAGGTGCAATGATTGCAGTAAGCTCATCAGAAGATGTAATTAACGAGTTTTGCGATTCAAACCAATATTCTTGCAGAGGTACATGGTCCAACTGCACAAGAGCAGGTCAGCTTGCATTAATCAAGCTTTGGAAGGATAAAGATCTTAAAGAAAAACTTTTTACTGAAAGAGCAGAGTACAGTCAGAGACTTGCAAACCGTGCAAAAATTTTCTTAGATGAGGCAGCAGAAGTTGGATTGGAAACATGCCCATACGATTCAGGATTTTTCATTACAGTACCAGTTGCAAATTCAGCAGAAATTGCAGCAAAGCTAAATGAAGACAATTTATTCCTTGTTCCACTTAAAAAAGGACTAAGAATCGCAATCTGCGCAATCCCATCATCAAGAATCATAGGAATGGCAACATTAATTAAAAAAGCAGTAGATGTAGTAAATAAATAGAAAAACAAAATTATAAAAATTAAAGAAATTTTGATATAAAAAAAGCGGCAGCATCCGCAAAGATGTTGCCGCTTTTTTTATTCGCAAATGATGTTTTCTTTTGGGTCAATCCTAATTGAATAAAAACTGTCACTTCTGATAGAATTATGATAGAATTATGATAAAATTATGATAAAATTATGATAACGAGGTGATGATGGTGGCGAAGATAAGACCGGTTTCTGATTTGAGAAATAAATTCCCGGAAATTGAGCAACTGGTTATTAAAGAGAATCAACCAGTATATCTAACAAAAAACGGCCACGGCTCTATGGTTATAATGAGTATCGACAAATACGAAGAGCTAACAGAAAATATAGAAAGCAAATTAGATGAAGCAGATAAAGAAGTAATGAACACAAGTGTAAGATATACCTACGAAGAAGTTTTTGATAAAATAAAAAATAAATTAGTGTAAGGAGTTTGCAATGAAAAAGGATTATAATATATTTTACTGCGGTGAGGGTGTTTGGAAGGCGGGAGCATCTAAAGGATGGATGGAGCTCACAGGTTCAGATCCTCACGGGATTCGCATAATGATGGAAAGGGATCAAATTTATCCAATTTTTGTTACCAATATATATTTTGGTGCGGGGAATATTTTAAAACAAGACATGCTTTCTCTAGGCGGAGATGTTGTGGTTCACAAATTTTTTGTTAATGGGAAAATGGAATCCGGTAGCATTGTTCTCTTGGGAACAGCCAAGCATTACCGACTGTTTCAAACAAAAATGTATGTCCAGCACTGGGGATTAAAAGAACTTGCGGAAGATTTAAAAATTGTTATGGAAAATCTGAAAACTTATCGGGAACTTGATGAAACAGACTTAAACGTATCTTCGTCTTTCAATCTTGATTTATCAGGAATCAATTTTTCTCAAAAAGAGCCGGCTATAGAGGAAGTAATGAAAAAGCTGCCTCTTAACAGGGCGAAGAATGAAGGGTTTGTAAAACTATCATTAGAGAAAATCCCGTCAGAATTTATTGAAGCACAAATAAAAAAAGCCCTATCTTTCCCTGCAATCAGCAGGGGCTACTATATTAAATAGAATGGAGAATGAGCATGTTACTGGCATTTGATATTGGTAATACAAACATGGTTATCGGAATTTATCAGGATAAAGAATTAATAATAAACTGGCGCATAACAACGGATCGTCAAAAAACTTCAGACGAATACGGAACGTTGCTTTACAATCTATTCGAGCATCATAAAATCTCTAAGGAAAAAATTGATGCTGTAATCTTCTCATCCGTTGTGCCACCAATTATGGCGGCTCTTGAGGATATGTCCAGAAAATATTTCAACGTTGAGCCGATGGTTATTGGACCTGGAATCAAAACAGGAATTCCAATTTTATATGAAAATCCAAGAGAAGTTGGTGCGGACCGAATTGTAAATGCCGTTGCAGGAATTGAAAAATATGGTGCCCCATTAATAATTGCAGATTTTGGAACAGCAACAACCTTCTGTGCCATATCGGAAAAAGGAGAATATCTTGGTGGTGTAATTACTCCCGGGGTAAACATTTCCCTTGAAGCTCTGGTTCGGCGTACTTCAAAGCTACCAAAAATTGAGCTCATTAAACCTAAAAAAGTGGTTGGGAAAAATACAATTAATGCAATGCAATCAGGGATGATTTACGGATACACAGGATTGGTAGATGAAATTATCTTCCGCATTAAAGAAGAGCAGGGCTGGGAAAATCCAACAGTAATCGCAACAGGAGGTATCGCCGAGCTTATTGCCAAAGACACAAAGTACATCCAAAAAGTTGACAAATATCTGACCCTGGATGGTCTTAGAATAATTTACGAGAAGAACAAAGGAGAAAAGTAAAACTTGTTTTTTAATGATGAAATGGATATAAAAAAATATTTGAACCAAAATCCCGTCATTGTTGCACCAATGGCGGGTATTACCGACAAAGCCTTCCGCCTGATTGCCCGTCAGTTCGGCGCAGGGCTTATTTATTCTGAAATGATTAGCGCCAAGGCCGTGACCTATAAAAATCAGCGAACTTACGAGCTTTTTGATCTTAAAGAGGAGGTCAATCCAATTGTCATTCAGCTTTTCGGAAGCGAGGCAGCGATAATGGCTGAGGCGGCAGCCTTTATTGAAGATGCAGAAAAACCTGCTGCTATCGATATTAACATGGGTTGTCCGGTTTCCAAGGTTGTAAAAAATTTTGAAGGATCTGCCTTAATGAAAGATCCAGTTTTGTCTGCAAAGTTAGTTTCCGCAGTAAAAAAAGCAGTAAAAATTCCTGTCTCCGTAAAATTTCGCAGTGGGTGGGACAATGAAAGTTTGAATTACCTGGATTTTGCCAAAAGAATGGAAGATGCAGGGTCAGATTTTATGGTAGTTCATCCTCGCACGAGAACCCAAATGTATTCGGGAAGGTCCGATTGGTCTGTAATCAGAGAAGTTAAAGATGCAGTAAAAGTTCCGGTGATTGCCTCGGGAGACGTTTATACAGCGCAAGATTTTACCCGGGTCACTCAAGAAACAAACTGCGATGGGGTGATGCTTGCCAGAGGGATTTTGGGAAACTTTCAACTGATTAAGGAAATTCATGCTTATCTTGAGAATATATCTATTGAGGAACCAAGTCCTTCAGAAAAAATGAATCTTCTAGAAAAGCATCTTGATCTGCTAATTAAATACAAAGGGGAAGATATTGCCACCAAGGAAATTCGAAAGTTTTTTGCCTGGCACACAAAAAATCTCCCCGGAGCGGCTCGATTGAGAACAGAAGTGAATAGCATTAAATCCTCTGAAGAATTTAAGGGATTCCTTAATAAAATTGAGAAGGATGATTATTTTGCTGCTAGAGCTTCTCTTTCCAACGCCCAAGATGTGTCCCCTATGCGGTAAGAAGCAGGAAAAGCTTCAGATTTGTAATGAATGCTATAATTTGAAAATTAAAATTCAAAAAGAAGAAGGTCAGTGTAGCAGATGTGGCACATTCTCCTGCAAAGGAATTTATCGCACTACCTGCTACAGCTGGCCTGATGAGTACATAAAAATACCACTCCCTTTCCCTACCGGGATCAGTTTGAAGAAATGCTTTGAAATTTCAAATTCAACTATCACGGATACCTGGCAGCCCCTGCGGCCATGGCCATCTTCAATGAAGTATGCACAAATCACGCTCTTATTAGAGATATGACAGGTGCTCTTGTTATTCCCGTTCTCATGAGTCCCAAAAGAAAATGAGACAAAGGATACAATCAGGCAGAAGTTCTGGCAAAGGAACTGGCCTTGATTTTTGACGCCCAGTTTGAGCTAAATTTACTAAAGCGCTCAAAGGACACCCCACACCAAACAGGACTTTCCCGAAAAGAAAGAAGAAGAAATCTAAGCAATGCTTTTACAATAGTTCCGGAGAGGGTAAAAGAAATAGAAAATAAGTCGATAATCTTAGTAGACGATGTAATTACTACAAGCACAACCCTTCAGGAATGTGCTAAAATACTACTAAATAACGGCGCCAAAAAAATATTCAGCGTAACAATCGCCGCCGGCAAAATACGAAAGTAGGGACACCCCCCAAAAATTACACAAAATTGGGACAGTAAGATATACTAATTTTGGGGGCTGATTTTAATGACAAAGAACTATTCTAATGAATTTAAACTCTCTGTAATTAAGGAATATTACGAAAGCAATCTTGGGGCAAGAAAGATTACTGCAAAGTACAATTTATCTTCAAAAAATCTTGTTCTTAATTGGGAAAAACAATTAAAAGAAAAAGGACTTCTTCCAACAGAAGCTAAGAAAGATCCGGATAAGATAAAAATCAGGTCAGATAAAATAGATTTTCCTGAGAAAACACAAAGAGAAATTGAATACGAAAAAGAAATAGAACATCTTTATGCTAAAATTGAATACTACGAACAATTAGAGCATTTACAGCCCTTTATTTCTAAAAAAACAAAAGTCAGGGAGCTAAAGTACAGAGCTATATTTGCTTTGGAATTTAAATATACAGTAAAATTTCTTTGCGAAATTGCTGGAGTAAAAAGAAAAGCCTATTGCAATTTCAGAGACAAACCAATAAAAAAAGAAGATTCCATTGAGAAAATAATTATTCAAATATATAACAAATCAAAAGGAATTTTTGGTTACAGAAGAATAGGAAATGAGCTAAGAAATGCGTTTAAAATAGTTGTTAATCATAAAAAGATTCAAAGAATAATGCAGGAAAACAATCTCAGATCCAGAATCAGAAGAAAAAAGAATAGGATTCAAGATGATAAACAATTCAAAGCCAATATATTAAACAGGGATTTTAAGGCAAGTCGCCCAGGAGAAAAAATAGCCACAGATATTACCTGTATTCCTTACAGAAACTCTAAGCTATATCTGTGTGTTGCCCTAGATCTGTTTAACAATGAGCCAGTAAGCTGGGAATACAGTAAGAATCCTGACAGCAAGCTGACTGTAAAAACTATTGAAAAACTTTCAAAAAAGATAGGTATTAAGAATACTGTTATCCATAGTGATCAAGGTGTTCAATACACAAGCAAAGAATATTCCAGCTATTTAAAGTCTTTAGGAGCAGTTTAAAGTATGTCCAGAAGAGGAAATTGCTGGGATAATGCGAAGATTGAAAGTTTCTTTAGCCATTACAAAACAGAAAGTATTAATCTCTACAAGAAAAGAATCAAAAGTTTTAAAGATATAAAAGAAATTACTGAAGATTACATTAAATTTTATATAAATGACAGGACGCATAGAAACCTTGGAGGTGTCCCTCCAAGGTTTCTATAAACAGATTTTTTCATTTAATTAATTTGGTGAAATTTACTGTCCCAGAAGTGTACCCTTTTTGGGGGTCACACCAAACTGTCCCCGAAGGAGGATTAATATGGAAGTTAGAAACTGCCCCAACTGTGGCCGCTTATTCAACTACATAAGAACGAATCTCTGTCCCGCGTGTATCAAAGAGGCGGAGGAGGGATTTCAAAAGGTCCGCATCCACTTGAGAGATAACCCCAATATTTCAATCATCGAATTAGCTGAGGATGCGGGTGTAGAGGAGGATAAAATTATTCAGTGGATTCGTGAAGGAAGAATTGAACCCAAAGGTCTCAAGGAGGCTCCCCTCAAATGTGTAAAGTGTGGCGTAGGAATTTATTTAGGCACCCACTGTCCTAACTGCAGCAAAGAGTTAGCCAGTGACTTATCAAGAGTCAGTCAAGAAATGAAGGCAAGCCTCGAGAACGAAAGAAGTGGACCAAAGTTCCATACCCGTAAAGATTAAATTTGATCAAAAAATTTCCAATCAATTTCTCTTTACAACTAAAGAATTAAAATGCCTTACCGATAACTTAGGTAAGGCATTTTTTATGGAAAGGAAGGACTATGCAAAATGAAAATCCAATATCTTCAAGGAGCAATGAACGCCTACAACAGCAAAGGCAAAGTATCTCCAAAACAAGAAATCAAATCTAAATCTGGTGAGCAGGATGCAATGAGTGTATCTCAAGAAGCAAAAACATTCAGTGCCGTACTTCAGGCTGTAAAAAAATCTCTCGACATCAGAGAAGAAAAAGTCACTGCACTAAAAGAAGCTATTGCCAACAACACTTACAAAGTGGATGATGAAAAACTGGTAGATAAGCTTATCGAAAGAATGGAACGCAAATTCTAATTAAGGCTAAGGAAGGGAGCACCCGGGTTTATGAAGCAACTATTGGAAAATTTAACTGAGCAAACAAACCAATATAAAATTCTCCTGGAAAAAGCCAGAGAAAAGCAACGAGCCATAATCCAGAACAATCTGGAGGCTATTGAATCCCTTAACAAAGAGGAAGAAAAGCTCATTAAAGATATTTCCGCCCTGGAATCACAAAGAATAAGCAACATCGAAAATAATCCGGAAATATATGGCGACGATGCCCTTAGCTTTACATTAGAAGAACTAAAATTCAGATTCCCCGAAGGAGTCCAGGCACTTATCGAGAAAGAAACAAAAGAACTTATGAAAGTTCTTGGGGAACTGCAAGAAACCAACTCCGAAAATGCCGATTTACTTAAACAGGCCCTACGCTTTGTTAATGTTACAATTAATACAATTACAGGTGCAGATGAAAGCAACAACTATTCAAAAGATAAAAAATGTGAAGGGGCTCAAAGCAAAGCCCGCAATTTATTAGACCGGAAAATTTAAGGAGGCCAAAATGGTAAGATCATCATTTTATGGACTTAACCTTGGTTACAAAGGGGTAGCTGCACAACAAAGAGCCCTGGACGTAACAGGACACAATATAGCAAATGCAAATACAGAAGGATTCTCCAGACAGCGCGCTGTTATGGTTACAGATATGCCCATGTATACTCCCAATGGTTATATTGGAAGTGGCGTGGACATTATTAATGTGGAAAGAATCAGAGACAAATTCCTTGACCAGCAATACCGTAACGAAAGTAACAACAAAGGATACTGGGATTTGACTTTTAATACTTATACAAAAATTGAAGATATTCTAAACGAGCCCATCGACGGCAGTTTAAGACAGTCTATGGACGACTTTTGGAGTTCCTGGCAGGACTTGTCAAAAGATCCGGAAAGTTCTGCGATCCGAACAACTGTAATTCAAAAGGGTATTACTGCAGCAGACAGCTTTAACCATCTGTATGACCGAATGGCATTACTAAAAGAAAATATTGGATTTAACCTTCAAAACAAGGTTTCTGATATAAATTCTCTTTCAACAAGAATTGCCGATATAAACCTGCAAATTATTCGTTCAGAGTCCGACGGCAGAATGGCCAACGACTTTAGAGATCAGAGAGACCTATTGGTTGAAGAATTATCTAAAATTGTAAATATTGATATAACTGAAGATAATAGAGGAGGCATGAACATCTTTGTTGGTGGTCAGGCCCTTGTATATACAACAACATATAATACAATTCAAAGCTCACCCCGTGCCGATGGCATGTTTGACGTAAAATGGGCTAATGGATCAGATTTCCAGGCAAAAAACGGCGAAATGAAAGCCTTAATTGATGCCAGAGATATGGTAGTCGATAGCTATATTGGTCAACTTGATACAGCAGCAAAAGCCTTTGCGGAAAAGACAAACCTAGTTCACCAAAGCGGTTTTGGACTAGACGGAGATACAGATACAGGAATTCCATTCTTCACAATCCCAGGGCAGACAGTAGGAAGCCCAGGGAGATCAATTGGAGGTGCAACCTGGGGAGTTTTTGACCCTGTAATTACAACCCAGGGAAATTCAACAGAGTTGAATGGAGTAAATATAGTTTTTGCAACTGGCGCAACTTCTACAAATTGGGATGCAGGCACTAGTACTCTAACCATTACTGATGACTGGGCAAACTCAGATTTTACAAAGTCAGAGCTTCAAGATATGATCAATCAGCAACTCGAAACAGCAGGTTTTATAGAAAAAATCTTTTTAAATATGGGGAGTACAAATTCTGCAGAAATAGTAGATACAAATTTTGCTATTGCCGGTGGTGCAAACCCATCCGCTGATTTTTCGGCAAGCAATATTTCAGTAAATCCAGATTTAATTGATGATGTCTCTAAAGTGGCAGCTGCTAAGTATTCAGTTGCAAACCCGCAAAACGGAATTGGTGACGGTAGCAACGCCCTTAAGTTGGCCCAGATTAAGTATGACAAAAGCGCGATCAATGGCTTTACAGTAGACGACTATTATCGTTCGATGATTGGTGATATTGGAATTAATGCTAATAAGGCAAAAAATATGGCAAACAATCAGGAACTTTTGGTTAGCCAAATTAACACCCAAAGAAAATACGTAATGGGAGTGTCCTTGGACGAAGAAATGACAAACATGATTCAGTTCCAGCAAGCATATAATTCTTCGGCAAGATTTTTAACAACAGTAAATGAAATGCTTGATGTCTTGGTTAACAGACTTGGCCGTGTAGGACTCTAAGGAGGGCGTAAATAGATGAGAATTACAAATAAGGTTTTGTCAAATAACATGCTTAGAAATATGTTCCAAACTATGGATGGAATGGATAAATATCAAAATATGGCAACAACAGGGCGTAAAATCAACCGTCCTTTAGACAACCCATCCGGGAACATTACTACCCTAAGAATGAGAACCAAACTTGCTCAAAATGAACAGTTTAAAGATAACGCCACAACAGCAAAATCCTGGCTTGAAAAATCAGAGGATTCCCTTATTTCCATGGGGGATATTATGCAGCGTGTGAGAGAACTTGCAGTAAAAGGGGCGAATGGTACTAATGATGAGGGCTCTTTGAGTGCAATTGTTGATGAAGCAGATCAACTTGTTGAAGAGTTGGAGGTATTAGCAAATTCTCAAAATAGTGACAGGTATATTTTCGGGGGAACAAATACAAATATAAAAATATATGATTTAGGAACAAATACTTGGACAGGTAACAATAATATTATGCAGATAGAAATAGGCGAAGGAATTACTACAGATTTAAATTTGGATGGAAAAAAGATTTTTGGTATTGATGACACACCTGGAAATCCAAACAGTGTGTTTGCAACTTTACAGAAATTTTCGACAGATTTAAGAAATGGTGACTTTGATGAAATAGATTCAGATATAGCTCTTATAGATGGTCACATAAACACAATTCTATCTGCCCGCAGTGAAATTGGTGCTAAATCAAACAGAATTGACATGACCATGAGTCGTCTTGATGCAGCTGAACTTAGTTATACAAAGGTTCTAAGTGATACTGAGGATGCAGATATGACAGAAGTTATTATAAGACTCAAAGAGCAGGAAAACGTTTACAATGCAACTTTAGCTGCAGGGGCAAGAATTATTCAAACAACCCTTGTAGACTTCTTAAGATAATATAATTTAAACCCTGTGGGGTATTTAAATGATTCAGGGAACAACACAAAAAGTCCAGCTTAGCTTTCAGATAAACAACGCAAAAATTGAATATACTCAGGCAAAGGGTCAGTGGGATATGACAACCCAAAAAGCTCAAATGGAAGTTTCTGAAGGTTTGCCTCAAATAAGAATAGACCAGACTGTTCCCTTTGCGGAGGCTGGTCTAAAAACTATATTTATGCTTAATCAGGAATACGCAGATCTTGGTCGTCAGTATGCCATGGAAGGAACTGCCCGCCGTGCCCGGGAGGGAGACATGATGGCCCGCCCACCTTACGGAAATTCAGTCCAGCAAATTGTAATGAGCAAGCTGCCAACCAGGGCAGACTTCAACATGAAGTTTATTCCCCAGTCCCGCCCTGAAATTGATTTCGTTAATTTAGAAAAAGATATTTACTGGCAGCTGGGAGGCTCTCAAAGAACCTACAATATAAGCGAAAGCCAGTTTAATTATTCCCCCGGCGGGGTAGATATATACATGGAACAATTTCCAAGTATTAATTTCCAATATATAAACACAAAAGTTTAGGAGATGAAAGAATGAAAGTAATGGTTCTTAATATGGGCGAAGTTGAGGTAGCTGAAGATAAAATAATTAATTTTGTTCAAGGTCCTTTTGCATTTGAAAATTACAAAAAGTTTTTTATTATTGACCCGGAAGAAAATGATTTTCCTTTCAAGCTTTTGCAATCAACAGAAGAAGAATCTTTAGGTTTTATTCTGACAGATCCTTTTACCTTCAAGCCTGATTATGACATTGAGCTTAATGAAGATGTACTCCAGGAACTGGAAATAGAAAAGCCAGAAGATATTTTAGCATTTGTTTTCCTTGTTATCCCCGACAAGGTAGAAGACATAAGTGCCAATCTGGTTGCCCCAATAATTATTAATGCAGAGAAAAGACTTGCCAAGCAGGTAATTCTTGACGGCACAGATTACGAGACAAAACACAGGATATTCCAAAATGTTAATTCTTAGCAGAAAAAAAGATGAAGGTATTATAATTGGGGATAACATAAAAATATTCATTAATGAAATTAAAAATGACGGTACAGTAAAAATTGGTATTGATGCACCAAAGGAAGTGAAGGTTTACAGAGAAGAACTTTACAGCGAAATATTAGAAGCAAACAAAGCTTCCTCACACATTGACAATGAAATATTAAATAAATTAAAAAATATTAAAATTTCGGACTAAACTTTCTAAAAGATTATCCGATATATTAAACAAGTGATAATAACCAGTTGAAGATTTCGGCCGGATCTGAAATTGGTTTTAATTATCAGCGGTAAAGCCGCGATATTATAGTCCAAGGATGGACATAAACAAAAATTCAAGGAGGAATTTACAATGAGAATCAATAACAACTTAATGGCAATGAACACTCACAGACAACTAGGTATGACAACTACAGCGAATTCAAAATCAACAGAAAGATTATCTTCAGGTCTTAGAATTAACCGTGCTGGCGATGACGCTGCAGGTCTTGCAATCTCTGAAAAAATGAGGGGCCAGATTCGTGGTTTGACACAAGCTTCTAGAAACTCTCGGGATGGTATTTCTCTTATTCAAACAGCTGAAGGAGCCCTCGGCGAAACTCATGAAATGTTACAAAGAATGAGAGAGTTAGCTGTTCAAGCCAACAATGGAACTAATACCTCTGCAGATTTAGGTGAAATTCAAAAGGAAATTGACGCTCTTAAAGAAGAAGTAGATAGAGTTGCCACAAAAACTGAGTTTAATACTAAATCACTTTTAGATGGCTCTTTTGGTACTAAAGTAACAGGTGGTACTGGGTTTGCTGCTATGGGTTCTGTTGGTATTTCAATTGAAACTCAAGGAGTTGCAACTGGAAGCACAATAACACTAGCTGTTGATGAGGGTGCAAATACAATAAGCGCAACTTTAGGTGGAGTTACACAAACAATAACCGTAGATGAGACTTTAGCAACTGGTGGAGACGTAAACACAATGTTAGCTGGTGCAACTTTAGACTTTGACAAAGTTGGATTGAAGTTGACTATGGGTGGGCCTACAAATTTCGAAAATGCAACGTTTGGTGGTGCTACTTTGACAACTAGTGGAACAAGTGCTGATTTACAAATTGGTGCTAATAAAGATATAGTACTTTCAATTAGCATTGGAAATATGAGTACTTCAGGACTTGGAACTGGAACAGCAACAGGCCTAACTGACATATCTGATGTTAACGTGAGCACACAAACTTTTAATAATAATATTGAAGTTGTTGACAAAGCTATTGCTCAAGTATCTGCTCAGAGATCACAATTAGGTGCATGGCAAAACAGATTAGAACACACAATCAAAAACTTGGATACTTCTTCTGAAAACCTCCAAGCTTCTGAATCTCGAATCAGAGACGTAGACATGGCGCAAGAGATGATGAAGCTTACTAAGAATAACATCCTTCAACAAGCAGCTCAAGCTATGTTGGCTCAAGCAAATCAGCAACCTCAAAGCGTGTTACAGCTTCTGAGATAATTGATTAAGGGTCCATTGGAGAGCAATCTCTAAATGATAATTGGGTGAATTGCTGGAACTTCCTGAAACTCAGCTAACCACAACGTAACTGGAAACAGTAGGTGTGAAGGTTAGAAAATGAGCAAGATTGGATAATCAGCAGCCAAGTTCCTGTACCGAAAGGTTGGAGAAGGTTCAGCGACTAGGGTGCACTACCTAAGGCAATCAAAAGATTGTATGGTAATGAGATCCATAGGGGCAGAGGTGCCCTCGAAGTGCCCGACAACTAGAAATGGTTGAAGATATAGTCTGGCTGTTAGTGAAAGCTAATGGATGGTCCGCAAGCAAACCAAGCACCTCAAGGCGTACTTCAGTTATTAAGATAATTACTCAGCAACCGTAAGGGAGTCGAGTTTCCTTAGCAAATGAAAGAAACTAAATATGATAATATGTTTCATAATTAGAAGGGAGCCAGGGAATTAATCCCTGGCTCCCTTCTAATTTATTAGGGTTCTTTGTCAAATGTTGGAGTAACCCAATTAGATTAGATTTCATGAGTACCGCATTGAAAAATGCGGTACTTTTTTAAATTGTTTTTAGTTCATTACGTGCATTATTCTGTTTTTGAATCTCCAAAAATTTCTTACACCATAAGCATTTCTTTTTAAAACCTTAATTTTGTTGTTAACTCCTTCTGTATATCCGTTAGTATAAGTACAAGTAAATGAATTAAGAATATATTTCTGCCAGTTGAAAATGGTTCTGGAGCATTTATCGAATTCTTCAAGCTCACAGGACATAACAAACATATACCAGGCTTTCAAATTCTTTTTTGCACTTTCTAAATCACTGCTGTCAACAAAGTTATAAAATTTTTCTTTTAACATATAAGCTTTTTGCAGTTTCTCAGAAGTAACAAGCATAACGTTTACCTGGTCAATTTCTTCAGGAGTTAAATACTTCATTCTTTTTAAGAGAAGGGAGCGACTTCTTTTGAAATATCTTCGCCTTTCCTTGGCAAATTTCTTTTGCTCATCTTTCCTAATTCTTTCAAATGCCCAAGTGACCTGCCTAATGAAATGGAATTTATCGATAATGATAGTTGCATTTTTAAAATATGTTTCAGCAATATCCTTGTAAGGTTGCCACATATCCATAATGAAGTATTTTACTTTATCCCTGTCATTGAATTTCCTGAAATAGTCCGATAAAATGTGTTGTTCTCTTCCGTGAAGAATATCAAGTACCTTCTTGTTTTGGGGATCAGTTAATATGCACTGGTACTTTTTGCCCCCGGCATTACCTTTAAATTCATCAATAGAGATTACTTCGGGCAATTTTGTTAGGGAATAGTTTATGAATCTAAAAAGCCTGAGAGCCGTTGATGGTGAAATATTATTCTCTTTGGCAATATCAGATACAGAGTAAACATTTTTCATTCGAGTAATTATGTATTTTATCAGCCTGCTGGTCATTCTTTGATAGCGGGGGAGAAAATCATTTTTTCGTAGAATTTTTTATTGCAGTGATTACAAACGTACCTTCTTTTTTGTAGTAAAGGTAGGTTTTCTTCCCTGAGATGGAAATATCTTTTATCATTTGAATTCTGTAATCATGAACTTTATTGGTTTGTTGATGGCATTTGGGGTAATTGTGAGTTTTAATCTCCAGAGAAAAAGAAAAGGACATTGAATCAGAAGAAGTTTCTAATTGTTCTAAAATTATCCCTTTAAAACCAATTAATTTTTTAATATAATAGTTATTACAGAGCATAAGTAAATTCCTCCTTAGATTATAGTGGGTATTCTCTAACATGGATTTACCCAATGCTCTGTATTTTTTCGCAAATAAATGTCAGAATGGTTTTTACCACCCCCAACATTTATTGTAGAACCTTTTTTGCTACATTTTCCCATCTTTTAACCGATGTTATACATATAATCTTTTTTAAAAAGGAGCTTCTTATAAATATAAATACTAGAGAAATAATTAACCGAATTCCTCCTCTTTTGGAAACCATCGAGGAAGGAATAGATGCCAGCATAACAATGCCGGAAAACTTAAAGCTGGAAGAATCTGTGTCAATGCTATCCAATGTATATCTGGGAGTACAGGCAGTGTAGCATGCATTTGAAGGGATAGAGGAAGTACCAGAGAAGAAAATAAAAAGCAGCAGTAAAAACTTTAAAACCTTTGAAAAAAATATTGCAGAATATTACGCAGTATATAATAGTGAGGTTCAGGGTCAGTTGGATCTGACACTGATGGAGAAAAATATTCCTGATTATAAAAAGTGGGTAAAAATAATAAGAGGACAAATTTGTAGTTAGAGGGAGGATTTTTTATGGATATAGCAGCATTATCAATGGGACTAAGCCAGATGAAGGTTGCCCAGCAGGCAGGTATTTCTGTAATGAAACTAGCCGTGGACGCAGCTCAGGGGCAAACAGCAGAGCTGGCAAAAATGCTGGAAGCAGGCTTCCAGGCAATGGAGGCATCAGTAACTTCTCATTTAGGAGCAAATATTGATGTATCAGTGTAATGGACAAAGAAGAATATTTAAAAGACCTGGTAACACAGCTGACAGAAGTCAATGAAAGACTAGAAATTCTGGATATGATGGATGAAAGACTATTTAAAATAAAAGAGCTGCTGCAAAGAATAGAAGCTGGTAATTTACCTGAAATAGAAGAGAAAGAAGTTCGTTCTGAGATTAAAAACTTAGAAGAACAACTGTCTCTTCTTAATAGAGAAAAAAACATCCAATCATAATTGTTAATTAGCCTTTGGTATGATTATTTTAAAGATAGCCCCATTATCTCCATTGGAGACAGCAATATCTTCCTTGAAGGAAGTAATTGCTGATTTTGCTATAGTGAGCCCAAGGCCAAAATTTCCTGTTTTCCCTTTGTAAAAACGTTCAAAGACATGGGGAAGATCGCTACTATCAATTCCTTTGCCATCATCCTTTATGGTTATGATGGCTTTATTGTTTTTGCTATCAACCATAACCGAAATACTACTTTGAGCATAGTCCAAAGCATTTCCTAAAACGTTCAAAAAACCTTGAGAAAAGAGAGGTTCATTTATGGTAGCCATGAGATCATGCTTACCTTCGAGGTGTATATCGATGTTTTTTTGTAGGGCTAATCCTTTGGATCTTTTGATATATTCGCAAACTAAATCATAAAGATGATGATTCTCTAATGGTACTTCCTTTTCCATGTTTTCAATTTTAGATAAGGTTAACAGTTGAGCGACCAACATGGTTAAGCGTTGAGTTTCTTCGCATATAATTTTGGCCTTTTCCTGAGGATCTTTAAAAATACCCTTTGCAATTCCTTCCGCATATCTACCAATGCTCATGAGGGGAGTACGTAACTCATGAGCAGCATTTTGAAAAAATGTTTTTTGAGCATGGTTAGTGTTTTTAAGCCTTTGAGACATTTCATTCATTCGATTGGTAAGTTCAGCCATTTCCACACTACTTTCGCTATTTTCAATGACCTCAAAATCCCCAGATCCTATGCTTCTAGCCTGTTGAGAGAGTTTGACAATGGGATTAGAAATACTTTTGGAAACCAGCAAAGCCACCAAAGCAGAACAAAAGACTGCTAGTAACAAAATCATAAATAGAATAAGATTAATACCTTTAATTAGTTCGTTAGGCATATTAGCTGATGAAGTAAAAATCAATCGTAATTGTTGAAATTCTAATCCTATTTTCCTGTAGGTAGAAATATAGCTCCCCTCATCCAATCGCAATGTTGAAATTTCATTAGGTTTTTTTCTGATAGCTTTGAGATGGTTTCTAAGAGACTCTTTTCTGATAGCGATAAATCATTGATGTTTCTAGGAAAAATTATGTTTCCCTCTTTACCAAGTGTGAAAAATTCAATATTAGGAGAGAGGGTTTTTATTCTTAAGGCATTTCGAATAATGGTTAGCCTTTCATAGCCTTGATTATCCGGCAAGGAATTAATTCTTTCTTCATTGATTTTTCCAGGAAACTGATCACGTAGGATAACTTCTACTTGCTTAACGGTATTTTTAAGTTCCTCAGTAGCGATTTTTTTGAATACACATTGATGGAGATATTAAAAATGATCATGATTAAAAGAGACATCAGAATGATGATGGTAATAAAAGGCGTAAATATTTTTTGTTTAATACTCTTCATCTTATTCCTCCACATCTAATTTAAATCCAAAACCCCATACAGAAGTAATTTTCACGCTACTTTTTGCTATTTTTTCGGAGTTTCTTTAACACATCATCCGTAACTCTAGAATCCACTTCAAAGTTATATTTCCAAACATTTTTAAGCAACTCTTCTCGAGAGACAGCTCTTTCTTTATGTTTAAATAAATAGATAAGCAAGGCAAATTCCGTTGGCGTTAGCTCTAAAATATTGCCTTTTAAATAGGAATCTTTGGTTAATAAGTGGATATCGATATCCCCGAAAGACAAGATGCTTTCTTGAGAGAGGC
Organism: Peptococcia bacterium; assembly: GCA_965228015.1. Lineage (GTDB taxonomy): Bacteria > Bacillota > Peptococcia > Peptococcales > SKKY01 > SKKY01. The sequence goes on along the minus strand of OZ245787.1, from coordinate 1,359,869 downwards.
CTTTATCGAACTCTATTCTTCGAAACAAGGCCTTAACCTTAGTTACTAGCTCCATGGGAGAAAAGGGTTTTACCAAGCAATCATCACTTCCTAGGTGATGCCCGTAATTCGATCTAATTCGCTATCCCTAGCAGATACCATAATAATTGGTACCTTATCAATTTCTCTAATTTCAGAACAAATGGTAAGCCCATTCTTACCGGGCATCATAATGTCTAAGATAACCATACCGCTAGGCTTTTCCATAAAAGCCTTCATTAGGTCTTCTCCATTTTCGAAGGCAAGAACCTTAAAACCATCATTTTTTAAAAAACTAGTCATTAAATCGCGAATGTTTTTTTCGTCATCTGCTAAATAAATTAATTTATCCATGGGTTCACAACCTTTCAAGATAGGATTATATCATAGGGAAAATAACAAACATATATTTGCCACTACTTTGCCAGATCTTACCCTTTGATTCGCCAATGCTATGTTGAGTATCATAGGCTTGTAAGATAAAACAAGGAGGAATAAAACATGAAAAAAGTAGTAGCAATGATTTGTATCGTAGCTTTTGTCGTTACTATCGGTTCATCAGCCATGGCCTTTGGCATGGACAAAGAAATAGGTTTGGAAAAAGAAAGGGATTTTAGAAGGGTAGGAATGGAAAAGAATTTAGAAAAAAGAGATGACAAGAAAATACCCTTACCAAAAGAATTAGAAGAAAAACTAAAGGCATTAAAAGAAGAGGGAAAAGAAACCTTTGAAAAGAACCAAGAACTTCGTAAAGAATTAAGAGATAAAATGAAGGGAAATAGATAAAATGAAATACAATTAGCAGAAGAAACAAAAGACCAATTAAAAAATTATCATGAAACAATCAAGGAAAACCGTGAATCCATGAAAGAGTTGAGAAGAGCAACAAAAGAGATAAACGATGAGAATTTAGAAGAAATAAAAGCTGGAAATAGTGAGATAATTGAGGAGGTTTTTGAACAAATGCAGGAGATCCATGCTGAGAGAGTAAAGAACCTTGAGAGCATAAATACAATCTTAGAAGAAGCAATTAGTATAATATAAATAAATAAAAGAGGCTAGTTTTTGGGGGTCGCTTCACAGCTCACTTCAGTACCAGCCTTTTTTATTATGGAATTAGGGTGTTCGTATTGATAAATTTGTTGTTATCATTTATACTATAAGCCGCTACAAATTTACAAGTGGAGTGACTTAAAATGATTAAAAAAGTATCAGTCAGCGGAGTGTTAAGTTCCTTTGTACCAATTTCAAGGTTTAATAAAGGTGAAGCTCACAAGATTTTTGATGAGGTTAAACAGAATGGATATGGTATTGTTGTAAAAAACAATAGTCCCACATGCGTCCTGATTACCCCGGAAATTTACGAGGAAATGATGGACGTAATTGATAAGTATAACAGCATGATGGAAGTAGAAGAAATTCTTAGCCACATGCATGAAAACAACTCAGATGAAAAAGCTGAGGGACAGGGAAAACCAGCATAAAATTAACACACACTGCTGAATCGGCGAAAACTGGTTCGGCAGTGTGTGTTTAAGGAGGTGGAACTCATGAACATATCTTCATCAAGAAGCCGCATATATAGTTTGCAGAATGTATATAAAAATTACAGAAATGCTGGAGAGAAGTCTGCTGACTATGCTGAGAAAAAGCAGGAGCAGGAAGTTCAGAGGGAAGCCGCCAAACTTCAACAGATAGAGTGGGAAGTAATTGCTCATGAGCAAGCCCATATATCCGCAGGAGTCCATTTAGTCGGGTCCGCCAGGCATCAATAAAAACACCAGAAGGGAAAGAGCCAGAGGAAACCATTCAGCTAATGAATCAGGTTATCAGGGCGGCACTGGCCCCAGCAAATCCATCACCCCAGAATTTAGTAGTAGCCTCCGGGGCATCAATGAAACAAATACAAGCCCGGGGAGAGCTAAGTAAGAGCCAAACCCATACCTACCAGACAGGAAGCAACCTGGGTAAAGAATTAAATATGGGGAAATATTAGATATAAGTATGTAAGGGAGTTTTATTATGGATGTTTCAATAAAATTAACAACTAAAGAAAAGGAACTCGCCGATAACTATGCTAAACTTCATGATATTTCTCTAAGGGAAGCATTTAAAAAGGCGTTGTTTGAAAAAATTGAAGATGAATATGATATTGCTGTAGCTAACGAAGCTTATGATGAGTATGTTAAAAATGGGAAAAAGACTCGTCCTATTGATGAGCTATGGAAAACAATTATATAAATACAAGTTAAAAGTTAAAATGTCAGGAGAAATCCTGGCATTTTTTTACATTTTTTTAAAAAATATGATAAAATTAGAAAGTGAGAAATTCCAACCAGGAGGTATTGAAATGATATTTGCCGAATTAAGAAAAAAATCTCAGATAACAATTCCGAAGGATATTGTAGTAAAGCTTGGGCTAAAAGAAGGAGATCTTTTGGAAATAGAAGAAAGAGATGGCCAGATAAACATAATTCCAGTAAAAATTTATCCGAAAAAATATATTCAGGAACTAAAAGAAGAAATCAAAGAAATTAAATATAAAATAGAATCAGAAGAACAAGCAGTATTCAAAACTGTAGACGAAATGTTCAAGTATTTAGATGACAGTGAGGAACAAAAAGGTTAAAATATTCCTTAGTGTAAAAAAGTGCCTTGTGCATTTAAATATATTTAAACGGAGGGTTTAATTGTGCTTGGAAAATTATATGGAATTGGAGTAGGTCCTGGAGATCCAGATCTTCTTATAATCAAAGCAGTAAAAATTCTTGAAAGAACTAAATACCTTTGCTTCCCTGTTGCAAAAGAAGATGGTGACAGCGTTGCCCATGAAATTGTATCTAAGGCAATAAATAAAGATTGGAACTTGGTTAAGCTGCATATGCCAATGAGTTTAGATTATGACTTACTTGAGCCAAAGTGGCAAAGTGTTGCCGAAGAAATTGCAGAGATTTTAAAAGCTGGAAAAGACGCAGCTTTCATAACTCTTGGAGACACAGCTTTTTTCAGTACATTTACTTACTTGGTAAGAAAAATAAAAAATATACTTCCTGAACTGGAAATTGAAATGGTTCCCGGGATAACAGCACCAAGTGCAATCGCAGCAGAAGCAGTACTGCCTCTTGTAATAAGAGACGAAAAATTGTTAATTGTTCCTGCAATCAGAGACATGGAAGATGTAAAACAGGCAATTACTGAAAGTGAAAACGTTGTTTTATTTAAAATAGGCAGCATCTTTAAAGAACTATATGCTTTTCTAAAAGAGAACGGTTTGGAGAAAAATGCAGTAGTAGCCAGCCGCCTGGGCTTTGAAGACGGTTTTATTACAAAAGATTTGGAAAGTCTTTTAGACAGAGACAGATTAGATTATCTTACAACTATGATAATTAAGAAAAATGGATTGGAGTAGGGAAATATGGAAAACAAGTTTGGGAAAATATATATAGTAGGCCTTGGACCTGGAGACAGAGACCATTTTTCCTACAGAGCAGTTCAAGCTATAGAAGAGTCTGATGTTGTTGCCGGTTATGGTATGTGCGTTGACCTGGTAAAAGATTTATTAGAAGGCAAAGAAGTTATCAGCAAAGGTATGAAAAGGGAAATAGAAAGAGCTAATCTTGCAATAGAGGAAGCTAAAAAGGGCAAAAATGTGGCCGTAATTTCCGGGGGGAGATCCTGGGGTATATGGTATGGCAGGAATCGTTCTTGAACTGGCTGACCCTGAAATTGAAATCGAAGTTGTTCCAGGAATAATAGCAGCAACAGCAGCGGCAGCAAGTCTTGGGGCTCCATTAATGCACGACTTCGCTTTAATCAGCTTGAGTGATCTTCTTACCCCTTATTATAAAATTATGGACAGAATTAAGCACTGCTCAATGGCAGATATGGCAATTGTTATCTATAACCCAAGAAGCCGCGGGCGTCAGAAGCATCTGGACGAAGCAAGGGAAATTATGCTTCAGTATAAATCTCCAGAAACACCAGTAGGTCTTGTGAGGAACGCAAAAAGAGGAGAAGAAGAAGTTGTAATTACAACTTTAGGGAATCTTCCAAATGAAGAAGTTGACATGCTGACAGTTGTTCTTGTAGGGAACTCAGAAACCAGGGTGCAAAACGGGAAAATGACTACACCAAGGGGATATCATAAAAAAGAAGAATATTATGCTTAAATCCTTAAGAAAATCTTTTCTAATATTTACCACCTTTTTCCTATTTGTTTGCAAATAGGAAAAAGGTGGTAAATATTAGAAAAGATTGATAACAGGAGCAGAGATATGAGTACAAAAAACAGAGAGTTTAAACTGAATAATATTAAAGAGCAGCAGGACGTAGTTGCCACATTGCTGGAAGATCTTGCCGGGGCGGAGGTTCCCAGAGAGACAGTGAATGACATACGTCTTGCTTTAGTTGAAGGTATAAATAATGCCTTTATTCACGGTGCCAGAAGCATTGAGGGTGAAGTTTCCGTATCCTGGCATCTGAATAATCGTTCAATCCGCATTGAAATTGCCGATAAGGGAACGGGCTTTGAATACTCTCAGGAAAAGCTTTCCCAGCGTAAGGAAAACTCCTTATTGTGCGAGGGCGGAATGGGTGTATTTTTGATTCAGCAGGTTATGGACGAAATTTTTTATAACGAAAAAGGGAATGTTCTCTGTGGACTTAAGGCGTGGTAAGACATACAATAGTAGATAGCAGAAACTGACTTTAAAGTGTAGGGGTACAAATATGGCAAAAAGAGACTTAGATGAATTAGTTGCTGAATATAAACAAGAGCCCTGTGAGAAAACCATAAACGAAATTTTCTCAGTAATGGAACCTTATATTCAGTATTGGTGCCAGACTCAATGTTATCTTCCCTGGGAAAAGGAAGATATACTTCAGGTTGCCCGAATTGCTGTACTTGGTGCTATCGACCGTTTTGATACAGAAAAAGGCATTCGTTTTAAAACCTTTGCCTACAAAACCATTTCCGGAAAAATTTTGAATTATTATCGGGACAGTACTTGGAGAGTTGGCATTCCCAGAAAGTACCGGGAACTGAGCACATATATAACAAAGGCAGAACGGGAAATTTATCAAGATACAGGAGAAAACCCTGATATTAAAGATGTTGCCGCAAAAATCGGCCTTTCTGAAAAAGAAGTTGAGCGGGTAATGGAAGCAAAAAGAGCTGCCAAGGTTTCATCTTTATCCGAGCAACTGGAAAAAGATGACAAAACTACAAATAAAACTGAGTTGATTCAGCTTATGGGAGCGGAAGATAAAGAGCTAACAGGAGTTGAGCTTAAGCAGGATTTAATAAACGCCCTGAATGAGCTGGATGAAAAGAAAAAAGCAGTAATATATATGAGATTTTTCGAAGACCTTACCCAGAGTAAAGTAGCCGAGCTGCTAAACGTATCCCAAATGCAAGTATCAAGACTAGAATGCATGGCCCTGGAAGAATTAAAGAAAATGCTGTAAACAAGAGAAGAATATAAATGAATAAAGGTTCTTTGTCAAATGTTAGGGTAACCCAATTAGATTAGATTCCATGAGTACCGCATTGAAAAATGCGGTACTTTTTTAAATTGTTTTTAGTTTATTACGTGCATTATTCTGTTTTTGAATCTCCAAAAATTTCTTACACCATAAGCATTTCTTTTTAAAACCTTAATTTTGTTATTAACTCCTTCTGTATATCCGTTAGTATAAGTACAAGTAAATGAATTAAGAATATATTTCTGCCAGTTGAAAATGGTTCTGGAGCATTTATCGAATTCTTCAAGCTCACAGAACATAACAAACATATACCAGGCTTTCAAATTCTTTTTTGCACTTTCTAAATCACTGCTGTCAACAAAGTTATAAAATTTTTCTTTTAACATATAAGCTTTTTGCAGTTTCTCAGAAGTAGCAAGCATAACGTTTACCTGGTCAATTTCTTCAGGAGTTAAATACTTCATTCTTTTTAAGAGAAGGGAGCGACTTCTTTTGAAATATCTTCGCCTTTCCTTGGCAAATTTCTTTTGCTCATCTTTCCTAATTCTTTCAAATGCCTAAGTGACCTGCCTAATGAAATGGAATTTATCGATAATGATAGTTGCATTTTTAAAATATGTTTCAGCAATATCCTTGTAAGGTTGCCACATATCCATAATGAAGTATTTTACTTTATTCCTGTCATTGAATTTCCTGAAATAGTCCGATAAAATGTGTTGTTCTCTTCCGTGAAGAATATCAAGTACCTTCTTGTTTTAGGGATCAGTTAATATGCACTGGTACTTTTTGCCCCCCGGCATTACCTTTAAATTCATCAATAGAGATTACTTCGGGCAATTTTGTTAGGGAATAGTCTATGAATCTAAAAAGCCTGAGAGCCGTTGATGGTGAAATATTATTCTCTTTGACAATATCAGATACAGAGTAAACATTTTTCATTCGAGTAATTATGTATTTTATCAGCCTGCTGGTCATTCTTTGATAGCGGGGGAGAAAATCATTTTTTCGTAGAATTTTTTATTGCAGTGATTACAAACGTACCTTCTTTTTTGTAGTAAAGGTAGGTTTTCTTCCCTGAGATGGAAATATCTTTTATCATTTGAATTCTGTAATCATGAACTTTACTGGTTTGTTGATGGCATTTGGGGTAATTGTGAGTTTTAATCTCCAGAGAAAAAGAAAAGGACATTGAATCAGAAGAAGTTTCTAATTGTTCTAAAATTATCCCTTTAAAACCAATTAATTTTTTAATATAATAGTTATTACAGAGCATAAGTAAATTCCTCCTTAGATTATAGTGGGTATTCTCTAACATGGATTTACCCAATGCTCTGTATTTTTTCGCAAATAAATGTCAGAATGGTTTTTACCACCCCCAACATTTATTGTAGAACCTGAATAAAAAGGTAAAGCGAAGTGCAAAAGCACCTCGCTTTTTTATTGCAAAAAAATAATCGCATAAATTTGACAATGTGTGATATATAACACTATAATCAAATTGTGCAGGAGAGGAACGAAAAGCTTAATTGAAAAATTTTGATGTAATCCTGTATGCTCGAAAAGATGGCTCTGTTCCAGTTAAAGATTTTATTATGTCTTTATCTGGAAAAATTCAGGCTAAAGTATTGATGGAAATTGATTTGTTGGAAGAATACGGTAATGAATTAGATGGTAAGTATACGAAATATATCGCGAGATGTATTTATGAACTGAGAGTGAGGCTGTCTTCAAACAGAATAAGAATTTTATTTTTCTTTTATTCTAACAAAAAGATTATGTTAACTAACGGATTTATAAAAAAGACACAGAAAACGCCTATCAGGGAAATTGAAACCGCATTGAAATACCGTGAAGATTTTCTTAATAGAGAGGAGAATTGATTATGGAATGGTCAAAAGTAAGAAATGAAATTTTATCTAATCCGGAAGTAAAAAAAGAGTATGAGAAATTAAAACCAGAATATGAAATTATAAGGGCGGTTTTAAATGCTCGAAAAACCAAAAACTTAACTCAACAGCAATTGGCAGATCGAACTGGGATTAACCGAGCGGATATAAGCAGGCTGGAGAATGGAAACAGCAACCCGACTATTGCTCAACTTCAGAGAATAGCAGATGGAATGGACATGACTTTGAAAGTAGAATTTGTTCCCAAAGATAAAGTAGGGACTAATTAAAAAAATTTATTGACTACATCGCTTTAATGCGTTAAAATGACAAAAGATGAAAAGGGGGCTATTTCATAATGAAAAAGAAATTATTATTAACAATTATTTTAGTAACAGCATTAGCATTAACGCTTACTACTTGTGGTGGCGAAAAGAAAGCTGCTGAGCAAACTACTTGGGAAAGAGTTCAGGCAGAGGGTAAATTAGTAGCAGGTTTAGATGATAACTATCCGCCTATGGGATATAGAAATGAAAACAACGAGCTTGTTGGATTTGACGTTGAAATGGGTGCAGAGCTTGGCAAAAGACTTGGTATTGAAATCGAGTGGCAGCCAACAGCTTGGGATGGTGTTGTTGCATCATTGAAAGTAAAGAAGTTTGATGTTATTATCTCAGGTATGACAATTACTGAAGAAAGACTTCAGGAAGTTGATTTTGCAGGTCCATACATTTACGCAGCTCAGGCTTTAGCAGTTAAAGCTGATAACGAAGGTGTAAAAGCGGCAGCAGATCTTGCTGGTAAAGTTGTAGGAACTCAAAATGGCAGTACTGGTTTAAAAGTTGCTGAAGAATTAAATACAGAAATTGGTTTCTCTGAAATTAAAGGATACAGTGACTACGCATTAGCATTCCAAGATTTAAAAATTGGCAGACTTGATGCAATTATTTCTGATAACTATGTAATCGCTGGTTACATTGAGAATATGCCAGGAGAATTTAAGTTCACTGGAGAATTATTCTCAGAAGAAACTAACGGAATCGCAGCGAGAAAAGAAGATAAAGATTTATATGAAACAATTAATGGAGCACTTAAAGAAATGATAGTTGACGGAACTATGGGTCAGCTTGCTGAAAAATGGTTAGGCGGCGACGTAACAGTACAACTTAAAGAGCAAATTCTGGCTGAAAGAAAGAAGTAAGAAAATTATTAGTATAGAACAGGCGGAGGTTAAAATCTCCGCTTTTTTTCTCTAATTAAAAGGTGGAACATATGAACAACTTTGACTTTGATATAGTAATCTCAAGATTACCAATACTCTTAAATGCTACATTGAAAACTATTGAATTGACCCTAATGGCAATATTTCTGGGAACCATGATAGGGCTGTTTGTTGCCTTGATCAAAATATCTCAAAAAAAGCCGTTAGTATTAATCGGGACAATGTACACCTGGATTTTCAGAGGCATGCCTCTTTTAGTTCAGCTGTTTATTATATATTACGGACTTCCTTCTATAGGAATAGAATTTACTGCTCGCCAGGCAGCGGTTATGGGGCTGAGTCTTTGCGGTGGAGCCTATATTGCCGAGATTATCCGGGCTGGAATCCAGTCTATCGATAAAGGACAAATGGAGGCGGCCTATTCACTTGGAATGAGCTGGCAACAGGCTATGTTCAGGGTAATTATTCCCCAGTCTTTTAAACGTTTAATTCCTCCAATGGGAAATGAATTTATAACCTTGCTGAAAGATACTTCTTTGGTTGCGGTTATAAGTATGGTCGAATTGCTCAGAGCTGCGCAAACACAGGCATCTGCAACATTTAAGCCTTTTGAAATGTATATGACTGCCGGGGTTATTTACTTGTTATTAACGACAATTTTTATCATCATCTTCAAAAAAATTGAAGAGAGATTGGCTTTATCAGAATAGAGTGGTGGGATTTTAATGCTGGAAATGAAAAAATATAAAAAAGAGTTTTGGGACTCTTGAAGTTTTAAATGATGTTTCTTTGAAAGTTGAACAAGGTGAAGTGCTTGTTATTATTGGGTCATCAGGGTCCGGGAAAAGTACCTTGCTTCGCTGCATAAATCGTTTAGAAAAAATAAATCAGGGAGAAATAATTTTCAAAGGGAAGACAGTGACACGAAAGTATCCTGGAGAGAAAGATTTTGATCTTCCTTTAACAGAAGTTTATAAAGTAAGGGAAAAATTGGAATGGTTTTTCAGCGTTTTAATTTATTTCCTAATATGAAGGCAATCAGAAATATTACAGAAGCCCCGGTACATGTTGCGGGAATTTCAAAGAAGGAAGCTGAAGAAAGAGGGAAAAAGCTTTTGGCTAAGGTTGGATTAAGCGATAAAGAAAATGCTTATCCAGCACATTTATCTGGAGGCCAGCAACAAAGACTTGCAATCGCCCGGGCACTAGCAATGGAGCCGGAAATGATGTTGTTCGATGAGCCCATTTCCGCCCTTGACCCAGAGTTAGTTGGGGAAGTATTAATGGTTATGAAAGATCTTGCTAAGAAAGATCTTGCTAAAGAAGGAATGACCATGGCAGTAGTGACCCACGAAATGTCCTTCGCCAAAGATGTAGCCGACAGGGTAATCTTTATGGACGAAGGTAAAATATTAGAAGAAGGAACGCCGGAAGAAATTTTTTGCAACCCCAAACATGAAAGAACCAGAACATTCCTGTGAAAAATTTTATAGCAAAAGGGGACAGTTTGGTGTGACCCCAAAAAAGGGTACACTTCTGGGACAGTAAATTTCACCAAATTAATTAAATGAAAAAATCTGTTTATAGAACCTTGGAGGGACACCTCCAAGGTTTCTTTGCGTCCTGTCATTTATATAAAATTTAATGTAATCTTCAGTAATTTCTTTTATATCTTTAAAACTTTTGATTCTTTTCTTGTAGAGATTAATACTTTCTGTTTTGTAATGGCTAAAGAAACTTTCAATCTTCGCATTATCCCAGCAATTTCCTCTTCTGGACATACTTTAAACTGCTCCTAAAGACTTTAAATAGCTGGAATATTCTTTGCTTGTGTATTGAACACCTTGATCACTATGGATAACAGTATTCTTAATATCTATCTTTTTTGAAAGTTTTTCAATAGTTTTTACAGTCAGCTTGCTGTCAGGATTCTTACTGTATTCCCAGCTTACTGGCTCATTGTTAAACAGATCTAGGGCAACACACAGATATAGCTTAGAGTTTCTGTAAGGAATACAGGTAATATCTGTGGCTATTTTTTCTCCTGGGCGACTTGCCTTAAAATCCCTGTTTAATATATTGGCTTTGAATTGTTTATCATCTTGAATCCTATTCTTTTTTCTTCTGATTCTGGATCTGAGATTGTTTTCCTGCATTATTCTTTGAATCTTTTTATGATTAACAACTATTTTAAATGCATTTCTTAGCTCATTTCCTATTCTTCTGTAACCAAAAACTCCTTTTGATTTGTTATATATTTGAATAATTATTTTCTCAATGGGATCTTCTTTTTTTATTGGTTTGTCTCTGAAATTGCAATAGGCTTTTCTTTTTACTCCAGCAATTTCGCAAAGAAATTTTACTGTATATTTAAATTCCAAAGCAAATATAGCTCTGTACTTTAGCTCCCTGACTTTTGTTTTTTTAGAAATAAAGGGCTGTAAATGCTCTAATTGTTCGTAGTATTCAATTTTAGCATAAAGATGTTCTATTTCTTTTTCGTATTCAATTTCTCTTTGTGTTTTCTCAGGAAAATCTATTTTATCTGACCTGATTTTTATCTTATCCGGATCTTTCTTAGCTTCTGTTGGAAGAAGTCCTTTTTCTTTTAATTGTTTTTCCCAATTAAGAACAAGATTTTTTGAAGATAAATTGTACTTTGCAGCAATCTTTCTTACCCCAAGATTGCTTTCGTAATATTCCTTAATTACAGAGAGTTTAAATTCATCGGAATAGTTCTTTGTCATTAAAATCAGCCCCCAAAATTAGTATATCTTACTGTCCCAATTTTGTGTAATTTTTGGGGGGTGTCCCCTCCTTGACATTCTTGCTTCAACCGTTTAAAATTTTTTTTAACGGTTGAATAATTTAATAAATGAACTCCCCCGAACCTTTAATTTAGTCCTGTGAGGCTAGTAAGGAGAATGTGATTTGAGATAAAACTACCTCCTTGTTGTGTGTTGCGCAGAAGGGGGTTTTTCATTGAAAAAAGGGAGGATTTTTATGAAAGAAAATTTAACGCCAAAAAGTTTAGTTTTATCATTGCAACACGTTCTGGCTATGTTTGGAGCTACAGTACTGGTTCCTTTTATTACAGGCCTTAACCCATCAATCGCTCTTCTTGGTGCCGGTGTCGGCACACTTCTGTTCCACCTGGTTACTGGAGGAAAAGTTCCTGTATTCTTAGGCTCATCCTTCGCCTTTATTTCCGGAATTCTTATAGTAAAAGAAAATTTTGGTCTTGAATATGCCACGGGCTCATTTATCGCTGTTGGTATTGTGTACATGATTATGTCCGTAATTATCTACTTTGTGGGAGTAAACAATGTTAGAAGATTGTTTCCTACAGTAGTAACGGGTCCGATAATTATAGTAATTGGTCTTATCCTTGCTCCAGTTGCCGTTGATATGGCTTCAGCGAACTGGACGATTGCAATAATTACCATCCTTGCCATTGCTCTTACGGGTATCCTTGCAAGAGGATTTATGAAAATGATTCCAATTTTAACAGGAATTATTGTAGGTTATATTGCAGCTTTTGCCATGGGAGCTGTAGATTTATCAACAGTTGCCGATGCAAGTGTTTTTGCAATGCTAACTTTTATCAAACCAGCTTTTTCTGCAGATGCCTTAAAGATTATCGTTCCAATAGCTTTAGTTACTATGATTGAGCACATTGGTGACATTACAACTAACGGCGCAGTTGTTCAAAAAGATTTCATGAGAGAGCCTGGTCTTCACAGAACTATTCTTGGAGATGGACTTGCAACAGCTTTTGCGGGACTTATTGGAGCTCCTGCAAATACAACTTACGGAGAAAATACAGGGGTTCTTGCCATTACGAAAAACTACAATCCAGCAATTTTAAGAAATGCCGCTGTTATCGCAATCCTCTTAAGCTTCATTGGTAAATTTGGTGCTCTTATTCAATCAATCCCAACTGCAGTTATGGGTGGAGTTAGTTTTGTGCTTTTCGGAATGATTGCCAGCATTGGTGTGAGAACTATGGTTGATACAAAAGTTGATCTTAGCAACCTAAGAAACAGCATAGTAGTGTTCACAATTCTGATCGTTGGTATAGTGTCTCTTCAGGGAGAAGCTAACAAGCTTGTTGTTTCTCTTACTGAACTTGCTTCCTTATCAGGATTAAGTTTAGCGGCAGTTATTGGTGTAACTTTAAACGCTTTTTTAAATATTCTGATTCCAATGTTTTTCAAAGAACTTGAACGACCAGAAAACGAACGATAAATAGCAAAAAAAGGAAAATCTTTCGGTTTTCCCTTTTTTGCTATTTTTAAAAAATGGTAAAATACATATGTAAATAAGAATAAGAGGGTGGAGAAGATACGAATATATTCCCCGGCTAAAATAAATCTTTATCTTGACGTTGTTTCCAAGCGGGATGATGGATATCATAATCTCGAAATGATCATGCAGAAAATTGCCCTTTTTGACACATTAACCATTGAAAAAGCCCAGGGCATATTAATAACCTGTAGTGACAATAAAATACCAACAGATTCCAAAAATATTGTTTACAAGGCGACAGAACTCATCGCAGCCGATTATCCTCAAGTTACCGGTGCAAGTTTTCATATAGAAAAACAAATTCCTTCAGAGGCAGGTCTTGCGGGAGGCAGCTCCAACGGGGCTTCAGCAATTATCGCCCTCTCCCACATCTATAACTTAAATTTAACTCGGAAAGAGATGTGCCACTACGGAGAAAAGCTTGGCTCCGATGTAAATTTTTTCTTTTTTGGACCAACATGCCATGTATCTGGCCGGGGAGAAATTATAAAAGAGCTTCCTTTTTTGCCAGCACTTCCTATCGTGTTGCTAAAGCCTGAAGCAGGACTATCCGCAGGAGAAGTTTATAAAAATCTTAATCTTCAAAACGAGATTGTAAATAAAAATGAAAAAAATCCAGCTGATATTGAAAAAATATTAGAGGGAGTGGCTTGTGAAGACATTTCTTTTATTTTAAATAATCTGTATAATAAATTAGAAGAATCAAGCTTTAAACTTAATTCAGACCTTGAAAAAATCAAAAAAGAAATGATAAAAGAAAATCCGTATTCTCTCATGTCTGGCAGCGGGACCATCTTTTTTTCCCTATTCAAAGATAGTGATGAGGCGCAAAACTTTTATAAAAAATTTCAAGATAAATTTTATTTTTCAGCACTAACAATTTTACTTAAATAATGAGTTATTGAGGAGGCTATTTATGAGCAGACAAAGAAGACTGGTTCCAATTACTCTGGACAGTTACAAGCCACTAAGGGAAATTGTTTTTGAAACCTTAAGAGATGCAATTATCAATCAAACATTAGAACCAGGAGAAAGACTAATGGAAATTCAGCTGGCGGAAGAAATGGGTGTAAGCCGCACACCAGTGAGAGAGGCGATTAGAAAATTAGAACTTGAGGGTTTAGTTATTATGGTTCCTCGCAAAGGAGCTTATGTTGCAGGTATTTCAGTGAAAGATATTCACGAAGTTTTTGAAGTTCGTGAATATCTGGAAGGTTTGGCAGCAAGCCTGGCGGCAAAAAGAATCACACCTGAGGAACTTGATGAAATGGAGAAAAGCCTTTTTATGGAAGCTGGTGAGCTAGATGGAAATAATCTTCGCTCAATTGTTGAAATCGATACAACTTTCCATGACCTCTTATATAAAGCAGTCCGTAATGAAAAATTATTCCAATTGGTAAACAACCTTCAGGAACAGCCTCAAAGATTTCGCTCAGCATCTCTTGCACGCCCTGGAAGAAGTAAGACTGCTTTAGATGAACACAGGAAAATATTGGAAACTCTGGCTTTGAGAGATGAAAAACTTGCTCGAAAATTAGCTATTGAACATATAGAAAGTGCAGAAACAGCAATGATGGCTTCAATAGAGAGTCAAGGATTATATAAAGAAGACTAGGAGTATATTGTGGGTAAATTAAAAAGAAGTCAGAGAATGGTGCTGCTGGCCAAGGAATTAACGGAAAGTCCAGGGAAAACCTTCAGCCTTAACCATTTTTGTGAAAAATATCAAAGCGCAAAGTCCAGCATCAGTGAAGATCTTACGATCATTAAAAATGTATTCGCTGAATCCGGTGAAGGTATTCTGAAAACCATATCTGGTGCTACTGGGGGTGTTGTTTTTTATCCCTATATGGCTAAGGAAACGGAAGAAATATTTTTAAATGAGCTTTCAGAAACTTTATCTCAGGGAGAACGTATTCTTCCCGGAGGATATCTTTACATGACAGACATTATTTATTCACCAGAAATAGTAAAGAAACTGGGAAAAATTTTTGCTAACAGATTTAAAGGAGCAGCCCCAGACTATATTGTTACAATAGAAACCAAGGGTATTCCTTTAGCCTTGGCAACGGCAGAAACTTTTGGCGTCCCTTTGGTTATTATTCGTGACTCAAGCAGGGTTACTGAAGGGTCTGCTGTAAATATTAATTATGTTTCAGGTTCAAATCATACAATTTCAACAATGTCCCTGGCAAAAAGAACCTTACCTGAAAATTCAAAAGTCATTGTTATAGACGATTTTATGAAAGCGGGAGGGACTGCCAAAGGCATGACGGATCTCCTTGCAGAATTTAAGGCTGAAGTCCTTGGAACGGGAGTTTTAATAACTACAAAAAAACCGGAAAACAAACTTGTTAAAGAGTATTTATCTCTTTTAGAACTTGAATCTATTGATTTTGAACAAAAGAAAATTCAGGTTAAGGTTACACCGGATAATTTGGGGTAAAATAATTAGAAAAAATGTATAAAATTACAAAGAGATTGTTGAACTTATAAGGAAAATTAGCTAAAATTAACTTCAGGTATAAAGGTTGTCGATGACAGCAGGGAGGTGGTAAAAATAATGCAAGTAACTGACGTTAGAATCAGAAAGATTAACCAAGAAGGAAAAATGAAAGCAATTGTATCAGCAACTCTTGATGATGCCTTTGTTGTTCATGATGTTAAGGTTGTTGAAGGTCAGAACGGTTTATTTGTAGCTATGCCAAGTAAGAGGATGCCTGATGGCGAATTTAAGGATATAGCGCACCCAATCTCACAAGAAGCTCGTGGAGTAATCCAAGATGCAGTGCTTAGAGCCTACGATGAAGCTGAACATATGCAACCAGAAACAGAAGAAGCAGAATAAAAATTTATTAAATTGATAATTAAAACACAAAAACGCGAACTAAAGGAGCTTTCGCTCCTTTAGTTCGCGTTTTTGTGTTTTAAGATATACGACAGAGGAGGAAGTTTCGATATGTGGGGTATTATTGCAGCTTTTGTTTTTGGAATAATAATTAGCGCAGTTGGAATTATTCCTTATCATTTTTACCGCCATTTAGATAAAATTTTAACGGCAATTTTACTTGTTCTTCTTTTTGGAATGGGTTTGAATATTGGCTTAGACGAAAACATAACCGGAAATATTTTTCAATTAGGAAAGATGGCATTTCTTATTAGCGGAGGAAGTGTTCTGGGAAGCGTATTGGTTGCCTGGTATTTTGGGAAATGGATTTATGGTGATAAAAAATGATTATAATTATTATTGCTGCTGTTCTTTTAGGAATAGTTACCGGTCAGTTAACTGAAAGCCTTTTTATTCAAAATAATTTGGATGGAATAAATGAATATGTGCTCTTACTATTAGTTTTTATAGTGGGAATTGATTTAGGAAAAAATGTGGAAACCTGGTATAAATTAAGAAAAATGGGTATAAAAATCCTATTGGCTCCAGTGGTTGTAATTGCTGGAACTCTTGGAGGAGCTTTTTTTGTGAGTTTCTTTGTGGAAACCTCAACACAAGAAACTTTGGCTATTAGTGCAGGCTTTGGCTGGTACAGTATGTCTGCTGTGCTGCTAAAAACTTGTGAGTACAGAAATAGGAGCAATTGCATTTCTTGCAAATTTTTTCAGGGAACTTCTGGCAATCTTTTTAATTCCCTTTATTGTTAAAATTTTTGGAAACTTTCCGGCAATGGCACCAGGGGGAGCAACCTCCATGGATACAACTTTGCCCTTTGTAAGCAAGTATGTAGGAAAAGAAATTGCATTAATTGGATTTATTAGTGGATTGACACTAACTTTTGTCTCTCCCTTTCTAATTTCCCTTTTAATAAGTTTAAATATATAGTAAAATTTGTATGTTAAAAACGAAAGGAATGTCACTCATGAATATAATTGAAAAAGTTAAAAATGAGATTAATTTAGAGATCAACCAGGCTCTTTTAAGACTTAAAGAAAAAGGTTTATTAAGTTTTAATTCTGTTCCTGATTTTGCCTTGGAGGTTCCAAGAGAAAAAAGTCATGGAGACTTTGCAACAAATATTGCTATGCTTTTAACTAAGGAAGCAAAAAAGAATCCCAGAGAAATCGCAAACCTTCTAACGGAGGAAATGGATTCAAACAAAACACAAATTGAAAGTATTCAAATCGCAGGACCAGGCTTTATCAATTTTTATCTTCAGGAAAACTGGCTTCAGAATGTAGTTCCATTGGTTCTTGAAGAAGGTGATAAATACGGAAGCAGCAACTTTGGCCAGGGAAGGAAAGTTATGATTGAGTTTGTAAGCGCAAACCCAACAGGGCTTCTACACATGGGTAATGCAAGAGGGGCGGCTCTAGGAGATTCCCTTTCAAAAATCATGAATTTTGCAGGATATGATGTAAAAAAAGAATTTTATATAAATGATGCGGGAAACCAAATTGAAAATTTCGGTAAATCCTTGGAGGCAAGATATTTCCAGTTATTAGGAAGAGATTTCCCTTTCCCTAAGGAAGGTTATCACGGGGAAGATATTAAAGATACAGTTCAAAGAATATATGAAGAATACGGTGACTCTTTAGAGAAGGATGAAAACAGAGTCCAAAAGTTAATTGATATTGCCTTAGCCGAAAAGCTTGCAGCAATAAAAGAAGATCTTAAAAATTTTGGTGTGGAATATGACAATTGGTATAGTGAAAAATCCCTTCACCAATCGGGAATGATTCAGGAAGCAATAGAGTATCTCCGTGAAAAAGGTCTTATATATGAAAATGAAGGAGCTTTATGGTTAAAAACTACAGAGTTTGGGGAAGAAAAGGATGAAGTAATTCAAAGATCCAATGGTATTCCAACTTACTTCGCTGCAGATATTGCTTATCATAAAGACAAGTTTCAGAGAGGCTTCGACTTGCTAATTAATATTTGGGGAGCCGATCACCATGGACACGTAGCAAGAATGAAGGGCGCCATGGGAGCAATGGGTTATGACCCTGAAAATCTTCAAATAATAATTATGCAGCTGGTAAGACTTTTCAGAGGAAAAGATATTGTAAGAATGTCAAAAAGAACCGGGAAGTACATTACTTTAAATGAACTGGTAGATGAAGTTGGAAAAGATGCGGCTCGCTACTTCTTTTCGATGCGAAGCCCGGATTCACACTTAGATTTTGACCTGGATCTTGCTAAAGAAGAATCCTCTGATAACCCGGTTTACTATGTTCAGTACGGACATGCCAGAATCTGCAGTATAATTAAAGCCAGTGGAAAATCAGACTTTGCTGTTAATCTGGAAAATATCAACTTTCTTAACACAGAAGAGGAAAAGGCACTTATCAGAAGAATTGCCGATTTCCCTGAAGAAGTACGTCTGGCAGCAAAAAATATGGAGCCCCATAAACTTACTAATTATGCCCATGATTTAGCCAGTCTTTTCCACAGTTTCTATAATAACTGTAAGGTAATTAGCAGCGAGGCTGGTCTTATGGAAGCAAGACTTGCATTAGTTTATGCAACAAAAATTACGTTAAGAAATATATTGGTTCTTTTGGGCGTGGAAGCTCCCGAAAGAATGTAATTTTAGAATAAAGAAATAAAAAATAAGAGGGGGATAAAGTTTTGTCCAAGTATATCTTTGTAACTGGAGGAGTAGTATCCTCCCTGGGAAAAGGAATTACTGCAGCTTCTTTAGGAAGGCTTCTGAAAGCCAGAGGTGTTAAAGTAGCAATGCAAAAGCTGGATCCATATATTAACCTGGATCCAGGCACAATGAGCCCATATCAGCACGGTGAGGTTTTCGTAACGGAAGATGGCGTTGAAACGGATTTAGACCTAGGCCATTATGAACGTTTTACAGACGAAAATACCAATAAGTACAGTAATTTCACCGCAGGCAAAATTTACTGGTCAGTGTTAAATAAGGAAAGAAGAGGAGACTATCTTGGGGGAACGGTCCAGGCAATACCTCATGTGACCAACGAAATTAAAGAAAAAGTATATGCTTTGGGAGAAAAAACTCAGGCAGATGTAGTTATAACCGAAATTGGAGGGACCGTTGGAGATATTGAATCTTTGCCCTTCCTAGAAGCGATCAGACAGATAAAAAGTGATGTAGGAATAGAAAACTGCATGTATATCCATGTTACTTTGGTTCCATACTTAAATGCGGCAGAGGAAGCAAAAACAAAGCCAACTCAGCACAGTGTAAAAGAACTAAGAAGTATTGGTATTCATCCGGATGCAATCGTAACCCGTTCTAACAGACCTTTATCTCAGGAAATGGTTGATAAAATTGCTCTATTTTGCGACATCCGCAAAGAAGCAGTTATTCAGGCAACAGATGCAGATTCCATTTATGAAATTCCTCTTTTCTTTAAGCAGGCAGGTTTTGATGAGCTTGTAATAAAACGTCTTGGTCTTTTTGCGGGAGAAAGTCATATGGAAGACTGGGAAAAATTTGTTGATAAAATCAAACATCCAAAAGGTACAGTTACCATAGGCCTTGTTGGTAAGTATGTTGAGCTTAGGGATGCTTACATGAGCGTTGCTGAATCTTTAAAACTTGCCGGAGTAGATAATGGAGTAGAGGTAGAAATCCGCTGGATTCATTCTGCAGAGGTAACGGAAGACAACGTATTCCAGTATCTTCAGGATCTTGATGGAATAATAGTTCCCGGTGGTTTTGGGGACAGAGGCATTGAAGGAAAAATTCAGTCTATCCGCTTTGCAAGGGAAAACAAAATTCCTTTCCTTGGTATTTGCCTTGGCATGCAGCTTGCAGTTATTGAGTTTTGTCGTAATGTGCTTGGATATTGTACAGCAAACAGTACAGAATTCTGCTCTGATATTGAATATCCGGTAATTGATATATTACCAGAACAAAAAGACATTTCAGATAAAGGCGGCACAATGAGACTAGGGGCTTATCCTTGTAAGGTTGTCCCTAACACAAAAGCCGCAGAAGCATATAAAAAAGAAATGATTTCAGAAAGACATCGTCACAGATTTGAATTTAATAATGATTATCGTCAGGCCATGGTTGATAAAGGCCTGGTTATAAGCGGAGTATACGAAGAAAAAGATCTGGTAGAAATTATCGAATTAGCCGATCGCCCTTGGTTTGTAGCTGCTCAATTTCACCCCGAGTTTAAGTCCAGGCCAAACAAATCACACCCATTATTCAGAGAGTTTATAGCAGCATCAAAAAAATAAATTAATAAAACAAGGAATGGAAACTAACCGGGATAACTTCCCGGTGTTTCCGCGTATCCTTGTATATAAAAGGAGGAATAGAAATGCCTTTAGTAAATCTTAAATATTTGATGGATCGTGCGGAAGAAGGAAAATATGCAGCTGGTGCTTTTAACTGCAATAACATGGAAATTGTTCAGGCAATAGTTGAAGCAGCGGTAGAAGAAAATTCACCGGTAATAATTCAGGCGAGTCAGGGAGCTATTAAATATGCAGGACTGGATTACATAGTAGCCTTGGTAAAAACCGCAGCGGATAGCGCAGATATTCCAATTTGTTTACATCTTGACCATGGTACAGATTTCAATCAGGTGAAAGAATGTATTGACAGAGGATTCTCTTCTGTTATGTATGATGGTTCAAAACATCCTATAGAGGAAAACATAAGAATTACAAATGAAGTTTTAGCCCTTGCAAGAGCTAAAAATGTTTCTGTTGAAGGAGAACTTGGCAAAATTGGTGGTACTGAAGACGATGTGCACGTTGACGAAAAAGATGCTATGTACACAAAGCCTGAGGAAGCTAAATACTATGTTGATAAAACAGGTGTAGATGCTTTAGCTATTGCAATAGGAACAGCTCATGGTCAATACAAAGGGGAACTTAAGCTTCGCTATGACATACTTGAAGAAATTGAAAAGTTAATTGAGACTCCAATTGTTCTTCATGGTTCATCAGGTATTCCTGACGAGTCTATCCGCAAAGCAATTGAACGTGGTGTAAGAAAAATAAATATTGATACAAACATCAGAGAAGCATTTGTAAAAGGTGTTCATCAGGCAATTAAAGCAAATCCAAATGAAATAGACCCTCGCAAAATTTTAGGACCAGCAAAAGAAGAAATGAAAAATATCATTAAAGAGAAAATCAGATTATTCGGCTCCAGTGGCAAGGGAAAGTAGGTATAAAAAATGAAAATATTTATTGATACGGCAAATATTGATGAAATTAAAATGGCCAGTGAATTGGGGATACTATCTGGAGTAACTACAAATCCAAGTCTTATTGCAAAAGAAGGTAGGGATTTTGTTCAGGTAGTTAAGGAAATTACTGAAATAGTTGACGGACCAATCAGTGTTGAGGTAGTAAGTTTAACAAAGGATGAAATGGTTAAGGAAGCAAAGGAGTTAGTTAAAATTCACGAAAATATTGTTATTAAGATTCCAATGATACCAGAGGGTTTGAAAGCAATATCTGTTTTAAATGATATGGGAATAAGAACAAATTGTACTTTAATTTTCTCTGCAAACCAGGCAATTCTTGCAGCAAATGCCGGGGCAACTTATGTAAGCCCATTTATTGGCAGAATTGATGATATTGGCTACAACGGAACGCAGCTTATTGAAGAGCTTACGGAGATTTTCGATAACTACTATTATGATACAGAAATAATTGCTGCAAGTATCCGTCGCCCAATGCATGTTACCGATACAGCCAGGGCTGGGGCGGATATAGCTACAATTCCATACAAAGTAATTGAGCAAATGATGAAAAATCCACTTACCGATATTGGTGTGGAAAAATTTTTAAAAGACTGGGAAGGATTGACTAAGTAGATGGAAAGAGGATTAGCCTTAGAATTTGTCCGTGTGACAGAGGCGGCGGCCCTGAATTCAGCAAGATGGATGGGCAAAGGAGATAAAATTAAAGCGGACGATGCGGCAGTTAAAGCAATGCGTGCAATGTTCGACACTATAAATGTAAGAGGAACCGTTGTTATCGGAGAGGGCGAAATGGACGAAGCTCCAATGCTATATATCGGGGAAGTTGTAGGAAAAGGTGAAGAGTGTGTTGATATCGCTGTTGACCCTCTTGAAGGCACAAATCTTGTTGCCAGGGGAATGCCTGGGGCAATCGCTGTAATGGCAGTAGCATCCCAGGGAGGCCTTCTTCACGCTCCGGATATGTATATGGAAAAAATATGCGTTGGCCCAAAAACAAAGGGTTGTATTGATATTAATGACCCTATAGAAGAAAACGTAAAAAGAGTAGCAAAAGCTTTAGGAAAATCTGTTGAAGACCTTACAGTTGTAATTTTGGACAGGGAACGTCACCAAAAGCAGATTGATGCACTAAGGAAAATTGGTGCAAGAGTGAGATTGATAACTGATGGAGATGTGTCCCCGGCGGTTGCCGCGGCTCTTCCTGAAACAGGGATAGATATGATGATTGGCAGAGGTGGAGCTCCAGAAGGGGTTATAGCTGCTGCTGCTTTAAAATGTCTTGGTGGAGATATGCAGGCAAGATTGTGGGCGGAAAATCCAGAAGAATTAAAAAGAGTAAAAGAAATGGGTATTGAAGATATCGATCACGTCCTGGCTCTTGATGACTTGGTTAGAACTGATGATGTGGTTTTTACAGCAACGGGAATAACTGACAGCGAACTTCTTCCAGGAGTCCGCTTTAATAGTCATTGCGCAGTAACAAATACATTGGTTATCAGGGGAATTACAGGGACAGTTCGCTTTATTGAAGCCAGCCATTACTACGAAACCAAACCCAAATATGTAAAGATGGAAGGCTAAAAGAATGAAAGAAAAAATAAAAGATTTAGATAAAAAAACTATGGCAGAATTATATAAGACTGCTAAAGAGTTAGAAATAAAAGGATATATATCTTTCCGCAAAAAAGAACTGATTTATGAAATACAAAAAGCGATTTTAAAAACTGACGATCTTCTTCAGGCAGAGGGAATTCTTGATATTATGCAGGATGGTTATGGGTTTTTACGTCCGGTAGCATATGTTCCAAGTCATGATGATATTTATGTTTCTCACTCCCAAATCAGAAAATTTGATCTTCGTATGGGAGACAGAGTTCAGGGACTTGCCCGTCCTCCAAAGGACAACGAAAAGAATTTTGGTCTCTTACGGGTTGAAAAAGTGAACGGGGAAGCTCCGGAGAAAGCGGCAGAAAGATTGCACTTTCCTGGCCTTACTCCTATTTATCCAAGACAAAAAATTAAAATGGAGACTACAAGTGATAAAGTAGCGGCTAGAATTATTGATCTTTTCGCGCCTATCGGAAAAGGACAAAGGGGACTTATTGTATCTCCGCCAAAAGCGGGTAAAACAGAACTTCTTAAGGACATTGCAAACAGCATTTCATCTAACCGCCCTGAAGTGGAAATCTTAATTCTGTTAATAGATGAGCGACCGGAGGAAGTTACAGACATTGAACGTTCAGTTAAAGCGGAAGTTATCAGCTCAACTTTTGACTCCCTGCCGGAAAATCATATTAAAGTTTCTGAAATAGTTTTAGAAAGAGCCAAGAGACTTGTGGAACATAAAAAAGATGTAGTTATTCTTATGGACAGTCTCACAAGACTTGCCAGAGCCTACAACTTGGTAACTCCCCCAAGCGGAAGAACCCTTTCCGGAGGTGTTGATCCAACGGCCCTTTATAATCCGAAAAGATTTTTTGGAGCAGCAAGGAATGTTGAAGAAGGTGGCAGTTTAACAATCCTGGCCACGGCTTTGGTAGATACGGGCAGTCGTATGGACGATGTTATTTTTGAAGAATTTAAAGGTACGGGAAATATGGAGCTTATCCTTGACAGAAGTCTGGCTGAAAAAAGAATATTCCCTGCAATTGACATTAAACGTTCAGGTACAAGAAAAGAAGAGCTTCTTCTTTCCGAAGATGAACTTAAAATTGTATGGTATTGTAGAAAACAGTTATTCCCCAAAAATGATAATGCAGAAACAGCCGACATGCTTATTAGGTCACTACAAAGAACAACAACAAATGCAGACCTGATTCGTGCCTGGCCGCAAATGTTTAAGTAAGGGAGCAAATTATGTTTAGTTATGTTTATACAAATGAAGATGGAGATCTTTTTGTTGATGATCAGTTTCAGGCTTTAGGAAGAACAGGAAAAGATATAGTTGAGCCTCTTCCAGAGGAAATGATACCAATGCCAGAAGGGGCAACCTTCGTATTGATACCTGAGAGAAAACCTATTGTTATGAAATTTGACAGTTTTGTCCCTTATCCATATCCAGAAAATAAGTTAGTGGGAGCTATTCTGCCTCAGGGATATACAAGAACATTAATGCCCGCTTTTATTGAACCAGAACAAGGAGACCAGGCGCTCCCTCTTTTTGGATACACGATGGTGGGTTATCGTGACGGGGAATTTTATGTAGCGGCAATGAAAATAGATGAAGATAAAAAGTGGAATCCGGAGCATTTTAATACACTGGATCTTTCTCAAAGAATAAATAAGCTGAAAAATATTTTCCCAAAAAATTCTTTAGTAAAACATCTTTCGAATTGTGCAATAAACTATTCTTGTTTTACAGCTCAGAATATTTTTTACAGAAGATGGGAGGGTGGGATACCCGCTTCTCCTGTTTGCAACGCAAATTGCTTAGGATGTATTTCGCTCCAGCCTTCAGAATGTTGCCCTTCTCCTCAAGACCGAATTACTTTTGTTCCCTCAGTGGAGGATATTACCCAGCTTGGAATTTATCATCTTCAAAATGATGATTCTATAATAAGTTTTGGTCAGGGCTGCGAAGGGGAACCAACTCTTCAGTCAAAAGTAATTGCAGAGAGCATAAAAATAATCAGAGAAAATACAAAAGCGGGAACAATAAACTGCAATACAAATGCAGGGTATACCAAAGGCATTAAAGAGATCGTTGATGCAGGAATAGATTCGTTGCGGGTTAGCATAAACAGCGCAGTAGAAGAAACTTATAACAGTTATTACATGCCAGGGAATTACACTCTTAAGGATGTAGGCAACAGTCTTCGCTACGCATCAGAAAATAATTGTTATACTTACTTAAATTTGCTGGTTCTTCCAGGGGTAAATGATACTGAAGAGGAAATTGAAAAGCTTGTAGAATTTACTAGGGAAAATAAAGTTAAAGAAATTCAGTTTAGAAATCTGAATATTGATCCAGACAGATATTTAGACAAAATAAATATAAAAAGCGAAGCTTTAGGCATATTAGCATTAAAAGAAATCCTTGAAAAAGAGCTTCCTGGAATAAAAACAGGAAATTATTCAAAGCCAGTTAAACGAAACACTTGACTCATAAGGTCAATAAGGATATAATAACAAAAATGTTCTTTTGTGAAACTTAAGGAAAGAGGTGAACACGATGAAACAAGGTATTCATCCAAACTACCAGACAGCTAAAGTAACTTGTGGTTGCGGAAATGAATTTGAATCAATGTCAACAAAAAATGAAATTAAAGTTGAGATTTGCTCAGAATGTCATCCATTCTACACTGGTAAGCAACGTGCAATTCAGGCAGTTGGCAGAGTTGATAAATTCAATAAAAAATTCAAACGTGAAGACTAATTCTTTAATTGAAAAAAACAATATAAAAATAATAAAAACTAAGGCATCGGTGTATACCGTGCCTTTTTTATTTGGTTCTTTGTCAAATGCTAGAGTAACCCAATTAGATTAGATTCCATGAGTACCGCATTGAAAAATGCGGTACTTTTTTAAATTGTTTTTAGTTCATTACGTGCATTATTCTGTTTTTGAATCTCCAAAAGTTTCTTACACCATAAGCATTTCTTTTTAAAACCTTAATTTTGTTGTTAACTCCTTCTGTATATCCGTTAGTATAAGTACAAGTAAATGAATTAAGAATATATTTCTGCCAGTTGAAAATGGTTCTGGAGCATTTATCGAATTCTTCAAGCTCACAGGACATAACAAACATATACCAGGCTTTCAAATTCTTTTTTGTACTTTCTAAATCACTGCTGTCAACAAAGTTATAAAATTTTTCTTTTAACATATAAGCTTTTTGCAGTTTCTCAGAAGTAGCAAGCATAACGTTTACCTGGTCAATTTCTTCAGGAGTTAAATACTTCATTCTTTTTAAGAGAAGGGAGCGACTTCTTTTGAAATATCTTCGCCTTTCCTTGGTAAATTTCTTTTGCTCATCTTTCCTAATTCTTTCAAATGCCCAAGTGACCTGCCTAATGAAATGGAATTTATCGATAATGATAGTTGCATTTTTAAAATATGTTTCAGCAATATCCTTGTAAGGTTGCCACATATCCATAATGAAGTATTTTACTTTATCCCTGTCATTGAATTTCCTGAAATAGTCCGATAAAATGTGTTGTTCTCTTCCGTGAAGAATATCAAGTACCTTCTTGTTTTAGGGATCAGTTAATATGCACTGGTACTTTTTGCCCCCGGCGTTACCTTTAAATTCATCAATAGAGATTGCTTCGGGCAATTTTGTTAGGGAATAGTTTATGAATCTAAAAAGCCTGAGAGCTGTTGATGGTGAAATATTATTCTCTTTGGCAATATCAGATACAGAGTAAACATTTTTCATTCGAGTAATTATGTATTTTATCAGCCTGCTGGTCATTCTTTGATAGCGGGGGAGAAAATCATTTTTTTCGTAGAATTTTTTATTGCAGTGATTACAAACGTACCTTCTTTTTTTGTAGTAAAGGTAGGTTTTCTTCCCTGAGATGGAAATATCTTTTATCATTTGAATTCTGTAATCATGAACTTTACTGGTTTGTTGATGGCATTTGGGGTAATTGTGAGTTTTAATCTCCAGAGAAAAAGAAAAGGACATTGAATCAGAAGAAGTTTCTAATTGTTCTAAAATTATCCCTTTAAAACCAATTAATTTTTTAATATAATGGTTATTACAGAGCATAAGTAAATTCCTCCTTAGATTACAGTGGGTGTTCTCTAATATGGATTTACCCAATGCTCTGTATTTTTTCGCAAAAAATGTTAGAATGGTTTTTACCACCCCAACATTTATTGTAGAACTTTTTATTTAAAAAAATATAAATTGGTGTATAATTATATTTGTAGGTTTTTAGGAATAAGAAAGATGGTGATTTAAATGAGCAAAGAAAGAGTAATGATTAATAACTTAAAATTATTTCTGGCCCTTTTTGCCTTTTGGGTTTTACTTTCAGAAAAATTTGAAGTTAAATTTTTACTCATGGGCTTAGGGGCGTCATTTATCGGAACATTTATTTCAAGAGAAATTATGATCCTTTCAAGGAAAGGAAATGGAGAAGTAATTCACGGTTTTGATTTTTCTATTTTCAAATACATAAAGTATTGGATATGGCTGATAGGCCAAATAATAATTGCAAATGTTCAAATTGCATTTGTAATTTTAAATCCAAAACTTTCAATTAACCCCCGGATTGTTGTCTTTAAACAAAATATGGCTAATCCTCTTGCCCACCTAAGCCTGGGAAATTCAATAACATTAACCCCAGGAACTGTTACCGTAGATATCGATGATGGAGATTATATTATCCACGCACTTACGGATGATGCAGCGGCAGCACTTTATTTTGCAAACAACCAAGGAGATATCAGAAAAAAAGTTGCAGATTTATTTGACGAAAAGATTGAGAAGGATAATTTATAATGGAAAATTTTTTAACTGCTCTTACGGTAGGTTATGTTGTCCTTGTAATAATGATGTTATACAGAGTTATCAAAGGACCAACAATTTTTGACAGACTAAACGGGCTTGGGGTAATAGGCTCAGAAGTTATTATCCTACTTATTCTTATTGGTTTTATTGACAAACGTGCAGATATGTTTGTTGATATTGCTATTTCGTATGCCCTTCTTGGATTTGTCAGCCTGATTGTATTAGCAAAATATTTAACGGAAGAGGAGAAGTAATTTGTGGTTAATTATATAGCTGCTGTATTTATGATTCTTGGATTTTTCTCCGTTATAGTTGCTTCCATAGGTGTCCTTAGACTCCCGGATTTTTATACAAGAATGCATGCTTCAGGAAAAAGTGAAACCTTAGGTTTAATGCTGACATTAATTGGCCTGGCAATTTATAACGGTTTTAGCCTGGTTTCTTTAAAAATATTATTAATATCTTTATTTATTTTACTTGTAAATCCTATAGGAACTCACGCAATAACAAGAGCTGCGTTTTATGCAGGAATCAAGCCTTGGAAAAAGGGGGATAAATAAATGTTCTTTTTATCCCTGATGGTAGTATTTCTGTTGCTGATTATTATTGCGGGTTTAGCTGCTCTAGAAACAAAAGATCTACTTGGAGCAGTTATTATATTCAGTTCTTTTAGTTTTCTTGCAGTAATGCTCTATTTGTTGCTGGGCTCTCCCGATGTTGCTTTTACAGAGGCGGTTATAGGAGTAATCTCATCAATATTCTTTATTTTCGCTATAAAAAGACTGGACAGGTGGTGTGACTAATGAAACAACTACAATTTGTTCTTCTCGCAGCAATGTTTTTTATTTTTGCAACAGTTTTAGGAGGTCTTCCCCAGGTTGGAGATCCAGAGTCACCAGCATCAACACACGTTTCTTCCAGATACATCGAAAAGAGCTATGAAGAAGCTGGATCAGAAAACTTTGTAACAGCAGTACTTGCTGATTATAGAGGCTACGACACCCTTGGAGAAACTACAGTTATTTTTACTGCTGGAGCAGCAACAATTTTAATTTTAAGGTTATTTCAAAAACAGAAGTAGAGGGTTTGATTATATGAGAAAAAAAGGTAAAAGTATAATTATACAAACCGCATTCAGATATGCGATTCCTTTAATATTTCTATATGCAATATATGTTCTTACCCATGGTGAATACAGCCCTGGGGGCGGATTCCAGGCAGGAGCCTTACTGGCAATGGTTGTAGTATTATCAAGACTGGTTGAAGGAGACAAAGCTCAAATAAATATAACTGGGAATAAGTCATTTATTCTAGCAGGAATTGGCACCTTTATTTTTGCTTTTGTAGGCTGGCTTACTATGGCTTTTGGTGGTAATTTTCTTTCTTACTCCTTTCTGCCCATTGATGTTGCAGATAAATACCGACACCAGTGGGGAATATTGTCAATAGAGATTGGCGTTACTATATGTGTAATGGCAACAATAATAGTAATTTTTGATGCTATTACAAGGAAAGGAGTAAGTGTAAAATAATTATGGGTAAAAAACAAAAAATATTAGAGCAACTCCTTATGTTACAATTAAATTGCTAAACCAAATCGCAAAAAAGGAGAAACTCTAATGAATAATATTATACATGAAATTGCAACTAAAATCAGTAAAGAAATAGCAGAAAATATGGAAACAACTTTAATTGAGGGAAATAATATATCTGAATTCATTTTAAAAACCAAAAAAAATGCTGGATGAAGTTGGGGTTGCAATTACGGAAAAAGCACTTGAAACTGTAGATATTTTAGTTAAAAAAGATTGTGTAAGAAAAAGAGGCTGGAAAATAAAGGAAACAAAGTCGAAGAAAAGTTTGGCGACGATATTTGGTGAAGTAACCTATAAAAGAACGTATTATGTTCATAAAATTACTGGTGAATATAAATACTTATCTAATGAAGCTGTTGGTATTGAAGCAAATGACAGAATGGATATATTGCTAGAATCAATGTTAATAGAAGAAGCAATAGAGACACCATACAGAAAAAGTAGCGAAAAAATATCGAAGAATGTGTATCTTACTGGTCAAACAGTAATGAATTCTATTAGAAAGCTTAAAGATATTTCTAATCATGCAGCACCAGTGAAAAAACTGATTCTCAAGCTAAGATTTTGTACATCGAAGCTGATGAAGATCATGTTTCACTTCAAAGAGGAACATGTGCCGAACCTAGATTAATTTATGTTCACGAAGGTAAGTGAAAGGTAAGTAAAGATAGATATGAATTAATAAATCCCAGATACTTTAGTGGTCTCTATCAAGATAGTGCTGATTTATGGCTTGAAGTAGCTGATTATATTGATAGCAACTATGAAGAAGAAACTATCGAAAAGATATATTTATCAGGAGATGGAGCCAACTGGATAAAACAAGGCAAAGAATGGATTAAAGATAGTATCTATGTTTTAGATATATATCATTTGTCGAAATATATAAAGAAGGCAACTGCTCATATGAAAGGCACACACCAAATGATGTGGTATTACATAAATACGAAAAGGAAAGATTTCGTAAAAGATTTATTCAAAGCAATAATTGAAGAAACAGAATCAGAAACAAAAAATAGAAGCAATAAAAGATGCTAGAAGTTATGTGTTAAATAATTGGGAAGGTATAATGAATCAATATGACCCGGATTATATAGGCTGTAGCACAGAAGGCCATATTAGTCATATATTATCTGCAAGATTAAGTTCAAGGCCTCTAAGCTGGTGCAGAGAAGGTATTGATCAAATGTCACGTCTGAGGGCTTTTAAGGCTAATTCAGGTAATGTATATGATTTAGTAAAAGAAAGAAGCAAGAAAAACAGAAACAAGAATCATAAAATTAGAAAGCCGTATTATAAAAAAGCTACGAACCTAATATCAGATGAGAAATTCGGCAATGTGCCAGTAGTTTTAACTGGCAAGAGAACTTGGAAAAGAGAATTGTTTAAAAGGATAGCGAGTGCGATTTAGCACGTAATACATACAAGGGGTTTTTTATTCTTTTAAAACCCATAATTAATTGACACGATCAGGAAAGGAGAAAATAATGACAACTAATCTTCTTTCAAATATGATTTATATCCTTATTGCAGTTCTTTTTCTTCTTGGGATATATGGAATAATTACAAAAAATAATTTAATTAAAAAGCTTATTGCAATGAATATTATGCAGGTAGCTGTAATATTTTTCTTTCTTACCCTTGGGCTAAAAATTGATGGGACTATCCCAATAGAAACTCCCGGGGTTACAAGTATCAATGCATATATAAACCCCCTTCCCCATGCTCTCATGCTTACGGCAATAGTAGTAAGTTTAAGTACAACGGGGGTGGCCTTGGCTCTGATGATTCGTATCCAGAGACATTTCCAGTCTATAGAGGAAGATAAGCTGTTAAGGAGGATGGATGAATGATAAAACATGCTCCTGCTTTGATTGTAATAATACCTTTAACAATTTCTTTGCTGGCACCATTATTTGCCAGAATATCAAAAGAAATGGCAAGGATTATACTTGTAGCCGGCTTGGCCGCATCTACATATTTTTCGCTTACAGTTTTATTTCAGGTTCTTGAAACTGGAAACATTCATTATTATTTTGGTAATTGGGAACCACCTTGGGGGATTGAATATGTTCTGGATACCCTCAATTCAGCAATTGCCCTGATGATTTCATTTATAGCTACAGTTGTGGCTGTATATTCAAAAGAATTTTTAAAATATGAAGGCTGGTTAAAGAATGGAACATTTAATGCACTTTACGGCCTTGCAGTAACAGGTCTGCTTGGTATGGTTGTAACTGGAGATGCATTTAACCTTTATGTATTCCTTGAAATTTCCTCACTTTCTGCGTATGCTCTTATAGCAATGGGTGGCCAGAGGGGAACATTTGCAGCCCTAAAATACTTATTAATCGGTACTATCGGAGCCTCTTTTTACTTGCTGGGAGTCGGTTATCTTTATGCTATAACCGGAACATTAAATATGGCGGATATGGCACTTCGTCTCCGTCCTTTGATGGATACTCCAGTAGTTCTTTTTGCAGTGGTTTTAATGTTTGTTGGAATGGGAATTAAAATGGGACTTTTCCCTTTGCATTTCTGGCTTCCCGATGCTTACACATATGCTTTTCCTCCAGCAATTGCATTTATCGCAGGGACAATGACAAAGGTTTCTGCCTATGTGCTTTTCCGTTTCTATGATTATATTTTTATTGGAAACAGTGCATTTGTTTTAAAAGCTTTGGATGTTGCGGGAATACTCGCAGGTATTGGTATAATTGTAGGATCTGTTATGGCAATTGCCCAAAAGGATTTCAGAAGGATGCTTGCTTATTCCAGTATTGCCCAAATAGGTTATATTGTAGTAGGTTTTTCCATTGGTAATGTATACGCCCTTATTGGTGCTATGTTCCATATTGCCAATCATGCCTTAATGAAAAGCGCTTTATTTTTAATCGCTGGCTCAATGAAATTAAAATATAATGAAATTACAATTGATAAATTTAAAGAAATATTTAAAAAAATGCCTTTGACTATGTATTCCTTTTTGATACTCGCTTTTTCAATGGTGGGACTCCCCCCTACGGCAGGTTTTTTCAGTAAATGGTACTTAGTTCTTGGTGCCTTAGAAAAGGATCTTTGGATATATATTGTAATAATTATAATTAGTAGTATTTTGAACGCAGTTTACTTCTTCAGAATAATTGAATTTGCATTTATGAAAGAGGCTGTAGCGGAATTGAAATCTCAGTTGAAAAGTAAATTAGAACTGCCTTTAACTATGCTTGTTCCGATTATTTTGCTGAGTCTTCTTGTACTATTCTTAGGGATTTTTAATGAAGAAGTTGTTTCCACCGTACTATTTTATGCTCTTCCGGAGGTGGTAAACTAATGAATATTACTGTAAGTATTTTACCTTTGCTTTTCTTTATTGTTCCTGCAGTTGCAGCTTTTCTTATTATGGCTACAGGAGATAAGTATCCTAATTTAAGAGAATCATGGACAATAATTGCCGGATTTGTGAATCTCGCATTAATTATTATGACAATGCCAAGAGTTTTAAATGGAGAATTTATAACAACAGAGCATTATTCTCTTGTAAAGAATGTTGATTTTATTTTAAAAATAGATACTGCAGGTATGGTTTTCGCCGCACTGGCATCTTTGTTATGGGTCTTTACTTCCTTCTACTCTATTGGCTATATGAGAGCAGAAAAGAAAAAAAACCAAAGTGGTTATTTTGCCTCTTTTGCAATGTGTATTGCAGCAACGTTGGGAATTTCGTTTGCAGGGAACTTACTAACATTCTTTATTTTTTATGAAGTTCTTACAATTGCAACCTATCCCCTTGTTATTCATAACAGACATGAAGAGCATATTCGGTCCGGTCGTAAATATCTTGCTTATACATTAATTTCCGGGCAATTGTTTCTAGTTGGTATTGTTTGGCTTTATAGTATTGCAGGTACCACGGATTTTGTTCCTGGTGGCTTTTTGCAAAATGTAACAGATACTGGTTCTTTAACAATGATTTTTATTCTGCTGGTAATTGGTGCTTCTGTTAAAGCGGGGCTTATGCCATTCCACGGTTGGCTTCCTGCGGCCATGGTTGCTCCAACTCCCGTTAGTGCTTTATTGCACGCTGTTGCTGTTGTTAAAGCAGGAGCTTTTGCTTTAGTTAGAATAATCGGATATGTTTATGGTTTTGATGTGCTCGGTTCTTTAGGTGTTGCAGATTATCTTGCCTGGATGGCAGCATTTACCATACTGACATCTTCAATAATTGCAATGAAACAAGATAATCTGAAAAAAAGATTGGCATTTTCCACAATTAGCCAATTATCTTATATTATTTTGGGTTTGGCTCTATTAAATCAGCAGGCTTTTCTGGGAGCGGTTTTCCATATGGTTGCCCATGTATTTATGAAAATCACACTGTTTTTCTGTGCTGGAGCTATTTTTATTAATACTGGTGGAACCTACGGTGGAGGGAAAAAATATATAAGCCAGATTCATGGTATCGGACGTCAAATGCCTGTAACTATGGCAATGTTTGGACTCGCTTCAGTAGGTATAAGCGGAATGCCATTTGTTGTAGGTTTTATAAGTAAATGGAATTTAGCACTTGGTGCAATAGCAGGAGGAGGCCTCTTATTTGTTCTGGTATTAATTGCCAGTGCAATGTTAAGTGCTTCATATCTGATTCCTGTCTTTATTCTTGCATTTTATAATAAGAACGAAGAGTATCCTGCTTATAAAGAAGTTCGTAAAGATATGCTGATTCCTATTGTTTTCACAGGAATTGCCAGTATTGTTCTGGGTGTTTTTCCGAATCTTGGTTTAAACTTTTATGACTTGGCAGTTACCTCGGCAGAAATTGTAACTAAAGGACTGGGAGGATAAAAATGGAAGAAAAAAAATTAATACTTATCGTTTCAGTGATAGGATTTCTTTCAATTTTTGTAGAAATTATTTTTCCAATTCATTACCATCCTTACTATTGGTGGCATACTTTTATAGGATTTGATTATATCTTTGGAGTTTTAGGTGGATTTCTTTTAGTATTTCTTTCAAAAAAGGTATTATTTCCTTTAGTAAAAAGAGAAAAAGATATATATAAAAAGGAGGAAGAGGAATGATACTACATCCTGCATTAATTATGCTGGCAGCAGGAATAATAATTCCTTTTGCTCCCCTGATTGTTAGAAAAATTATGATGATTGTTGCCCCCCTCTTTGTTCTATTTGCCTCATATTCCTTAAAGTATGGGCAGATTGCCAGTATTCCCTTTATCAATAATATGGAACTGGTTTATCTGAAAGTGGATGAATTATCTTGGGTGTTTATTTTTATTCTTGCAATAGTATCTTTAACAGCAAATCTTTACGCCTTTAAAGTAGAGAGCAGGATTGAAGTTTCAGCTCAATTTCTATATGTTGCAAGCTCTATGGGAGTAGTACTTGCAGGAGATTGGATGACTTTAATATTTTTCTGGGAATTAATGGCTCTCTCAAGCGTATTCTTAGTTTGGTGCAGAAAGGAAGAGGAGTCAAAAAAAGCTGGATTCAGGTATTTGCTGGTTCACTTTTTTGGAGGAAATCTGCTCTTAGCAGGGATTTTTCTAAAAGTTAGTCAGGGACAGTACCTAATTACCTCTTTAGCGGATAATTTAGACTTGGCAGGCATTCTTATTTTAATTGGGGTTGCTATTAATGCTGCTATTTATCCTCTTCATGCATGGCTTCCCGATGCTTATCCAAAGGGAACAATAACTGGTAGTGTTTTTATGAGTTTTTTGACAACCAAGGTCGCGGTTTTTTGTTTAATAAGAATTTTTCCAGGAACAAAATTTTTAATTATTAGTGGCTTATTAATGGCAATTATTGCTGTTATATATGCGATGATAGCAGATGATATAAGAGAAATACTCTCATTTGATGTAGTTAGTCAAGTAGGCTATATGGTTGCGGCGGTTGGCGTGGGATCTGAATTAGCTCTTAATGGAGCTACTGCACATGCTTTTTCTCATATAATTTACAATTCATTATTATTCATGGGTGCGGGAGCAATGATTTATGTAACAGGATTAAGTAAATTAAGTGAAATGATTGGAATTGGCAGAAAAGTACCAGGAATAATATTTCTTTATTTCATTGGTTCAATGGCAATTTCTGGGTTTCCATATTTAAATGGCTTTACTAGCAAGTCTGTAATTTTATCTGCAGCTACTCTAGGAGGCTATCCTCATGTGGAACTTTTTCTTTATTTAATAAGTATTGGAACATTAATTTCTACTTCTCTGAGAGTGATATACTTTATGTTATTAAAAAACCATGAAGAAGAAACCAAAGTGATAAAAAAACTTCCCAAAAATATGTATGGAGCAATGATCATAACTGCAGCACTCTGTTTCATTTATGGTATCTTTCCAAATCTTCTTTATAACAGATTGCCCTTTGAAATAAATTATGTTCCTTATACTTTTGATCATGTAATATCAACTTTGCAAATCTTATTTGCTGCTACTTTTGCTTTTATTCTTTTTGTAAATATAATGAAGCCAAAGGAAGCTTTCCTTGTTGATGCTGACTGGTTCTACCGGGTTCCTTTAGTTGCATTAACTAATGCTATAGTAAGCTTTGTAATATATGTTCAGGAAGGACTTGGAAAAATCTGGCTTAAGGGTATAGAAAGCACATATCCTACTCTAAGGAACCCATTAAGGTGGCTTCAGATTATTGATGGTCAGGTAAAAGGACCTGATGAATATAATGAGAACTATTATCGCTTCCACGTAGGAGCTGCGGTTACTGTTTGTTTGATTATTTTTATTAGTTCTTATTTCTATATTAGCATGTAACATGTAAAAAAATATTTTAATAAATACAAAAAAATGGTGGAAGCATTTAGTTGTCCGCCATTTTTAATATAAAAAAGAAGCACCCAAGCCTGAAATCTTAGACACTCCTTTTTTGATGTTAAATAAATTTTGTTATTAACTAATAGCTAACCCCTATAAGTTCGCTCAAATAGCAGATAACTATAAACTAATTACTTCGTTTAAAAATAAGTTGAAAGCAATCAAAGCAGTAACCAGAACAGTACAAACCGCAAGCTTGAACTTGATCATTTGAACGTCCTCCTAAATTTTTTTATAGGTTTTAGTTAACTACCTGACTTTTTTGATCCTACAGATTACTGGTCATTTTAATCTAACCAGCCATGTAGAAACACGTCAGGTCCTTCCTGGAATCGTTTCATTTATTTTAGGACAAAAAAAGTAAGCAAACCTTAGTTTACCTACCAGTTAGATAAGTTGGTAAAAACTTATCTCTGTAAGCGTCAAATACTGCTCCTTCAATTTAGAAGTTTGTGCAATATTTTTCTAACTTGCTTGTATTATATTATTGTATACAGTATTTGTAAAGCCCTTTTTGTGAAAATAAAATTAGTTGTTAAAATTTTTTATAAAGGTATAATTTAGTATAATAAAAGAATAAAGCGAATGAGGTTTTATTATGAATAAAAAAGATAATATTAAAAATATAAGTTCTATGGCTAAGTATGAAAAAATTGCCTTTGACATCGCCACTAAAATTTTAAAAAGGGAATATACAGAAGGACAAAAACTTTATGGAAGATCAACTCTTGCAGGAAGATACAATGTGTCTCCTGAAACAATAAGGAGAGCAGTAGCTCTTCTTCAAAGTATGGGGATTGTTAAAGTGTTTCAAGGCAGTGGAATAAACGTTAAAGATAGAAACGCTGCAAAAAAATATGTTGAGAGTTTTAATCACAGGCAGGACCTTCTTGCTGCCAGAGAAAAATATTTGCAACTACTTAATGAAAAAAGAGAATTAGATAAAAAAATTGAAGAACAAATGGATAAAGTTCTTATGTACAGTTCTCATCTTCTTTCTATACTCCCAAGGGTGGGAGAAATTGTTATTGAAAAAAATTCTCCTCTGATCAATAAAAGTCTGATTGATTTGCAGTTCCGTAAAGAAACTGATGCAACAGTAATAGCAATAGAAAGAAAAGGGGAAGAAATTTTTTCTCCTAATAAAGACTTCGTATTACAGGAAGGAGACTGTTTGATTTTTATTGCATCTTCTGAAAAAACAGAGAAGATCGAAAAATATGTTAACAGTCAGGTTTTGTAATGAAAAATTTAAATACAAAAATTTTCGAAATAGATAAAAATAATATTGATACAAATAAGATCAGAGAAGCTGCTGTACTCCTTAAAGAAGGAGGGCTAGTGGCTTTTCCTACAGAGACAGTTTATGGTCTTGGTGGAAATGCATTGTCCGAGAGTACTGTAAATAAAATTTTCAAAGCAAAAGGACGTCCTGGGGATAATCCGCTTATAGTACATATATATTCTGTTGATCAGTTAGAGAACCTTGCCCTGGAGATTCCAAAAGAAGCAAAAATATTAGCCGATAAATTTTGGCCAGGTCCCCTCACAATGATTTTTAAATCAAAAAGCATAATACCGGAAAATGTCACCGGCGGATTAAATACTGTTGGAGTTAGAATGCCGTCGGATATGGTTGCTCTTGAACTTCTAAAAGAAACAAATTTGTCAATAGCTGCTCCCAGTGCAAATATTTCCGGCAGGCCAAGTCCTACACAAGGGAAGCATGTTATTGAAGATTTAAATAATAAAATCGACGGAATTATAGTATCCTCAGATTCATTTATCGGGATTGAATCAACAGTATTGGATGTAACAGTAAAACCGGCATTAATTTTAAGACCCGGGAGTATTTCAATTGAAGAAATCAGAAGTATAATTCCTGTTGAATATGAAAAAACATCACAAGTATCTAAACCCAGATCTCCTGGTACAAAATATAGACATTATGCACCAAAAAGTGATTTATATATTGTAAAAGGATCCCTTGAGGAAAAAGCAAGAAAAATAAAAAATGTTCTGGAAAAATCCTCTGACCAAAGGATAGGTCTGCTAATTTCCCGGGAACTCATGTCTGAATTACCGCCGTTTAATCTTTCGAATATCATAGTTAAAATAGCAGGTTCAATATCTAACCCTAAAGAAATATCTTCAAGTCTGTATAGAGATCTTAGGGATTTTGATTCAGAAAATACCCAAGCAATATATATGGAAGACATTCCTGAAGAAATTTCCGGGAAAGCTTATCAAAACCGTACGGAAAAAGCCTCAGGAGGTAAAATTTTGTGAAGGTTCTTTTTGTATGCACTGGAAACACTTACAGAAGTCCCATGGCTGAAATAATTGGAAGAACACTAATTGAAGAATCAGAATTTGATTCAGCTGGAATTTTTGCTTCAGAGGGTAGCGATATATCCAATAATGCTAAGACAATATTACTAGAAAATGGATACAATCCTAATGATTTTTCTTCCAAAAGAGTGACTAAAGAATTATTTAGAGACATTAATTTAGTTTTAACAATGACTTTTGAACAAAAAGAAATTTTAAAAAGTTTTTTTCTTGAAGAAAAAGATAAAATTTCTACTATAAAAGAGTATAATGGTGATAGGGGAGAGATGGGTGGAATAATCGACCCTTTCGGAGGAAATATTCAAATTTACAGAAGAGTTTATAAGGAAATTGAGAATGAAATAATCAAATTAAAGTCAAAGCTGTTAAATAATTCATGAAAAAGGTGATTTTATGGCAGGTAAAAAAATTTACGAAGATACAAAAAAAGTATTAGAAAATATTTTGAGTGAGATAGAAAGTATTAAAGGGAAGACCCTTCTTATTGGCTGCAGTACAAGTGAAGTTTCCGGATCAAAAATTGGTACCAGCGGGAACAGCAATGCTGCGGAGCAAATGGGAGAAGTTTTTTTTGAGTACTCAGAAAAATATGGTTTTAATTTAGCGTTCCAATGTTGTGAGCATTTAAACAGGTCTTTAGTAATCGAAAGAGACCTTCTTGAAAAGAAAAATCTTACCGAAGTTAATGCAATTCCAGTAAAAAGAGCTGGTGGAGCAATGGCAGAAGAAGCCTATAAAAGATTTAAGAATCCTTGTCTTGCAGAAAGTATTGAGGCTGATCTGGGAATAGACATCGGCTTTACACTTATTGGCATGAACTTGAAAAAAGTTGCAATTCCAGTAAGACTTAAAGAGTATAAAATTGGCGAAGCAAAGGTGATTTTTGCTAAAACACGTCCTAAATATGTTGGTGGTGAAAGAGCAATTTATAACAGCTCTTTAAAATAAAAATACTATTTTTATCAAGGGGGAACAAAGTTGAATTACATTGAAAATTTTGTTAGAAAAGCAGATTCTGAAATTGCAGATATAATTGCTTTAGAGGAAAAAAGACAGCTGGAAAAAATTGAATTAATTGCTTCAGAGAACTTTGTAAGTCCTGCAGTTATGGCTGCAATGGGCTCTGTTCTTACAAATAAGTATGCTGAAGGTTATCCGGGAAAAAGGTACTATGGTGGCTGCGAATATGTAGATATGGCAGAAAATCTTGCAATCGAAAGGGCAAAAAAACTTTTTGGTTCTGATCATGCAAACGTACAGCCTCACTCTGGAGCTCAGGCTAATACAGCTGTATATTTTGCAGTATTAAAACCCGGAGATGCAATTATGGGTATGGACTTAAGCCATGGCGGACATTTGACTCATGGAAGCCCGGTAAATATTTCAGGTTCATATTTCAACATTGTTTCTTATGGAGTAGAAAAAAAGTCTGAAAAAATAGATTATGATAAATTAAGAGAAACAGCATTAAAAGAGAAGCCTAAAATGATAGTAGCAGGTGCAAGTGCTTATCCCAGAGCCATTGATTTTAAAATATTCAGAGATATTGCAGAGGAGATAGGCGCGTACTTTATGGTAGATATGGCGCATATTGCCGGGCTGGTAGCTGCAGGACTTCACCAAAATCCAGTAGAATTTGCTGATTTTGTAACAACAACAACTCATAAAACATTAAGAGGCCCAAGAGGAGGTATGATTCTTTGTAAAGAAGAGCATGCAGCTGCATTAAACAAAGCTATTTTCCCCGGAACTCAAGGAGGTCCATTAATGCATGTTATCGCTGCTAAAGCAGTAGCCTTTAAAGAAGCTTTGATGCCAGAATTTAAAGAATACCAAAAGCAAATTTTGAAAAATGCATCAGCCCTTTCAGATTCTTTACAAGAAAAAGGATTCAGAATAGTATCTGGAGGAACAGATAATCACTTAATGCTTATTGATCTTAACGGACAAGACCTGACTGGAAAAGAAGCTGAAACGATGCTTGACGAGGCAAATGTTACTGTAAATAAAAATACGATTCCTTTTGAAACAAAAAGCCCATTTGTTACCAGTGGAATAAGAGTTGGAACACCAGTTTCCACAACCAGAGGTATGAAGGAAGAAGAAATGAAAGAGATTGCAGAAATTATTTCCTTAGTACTTATTGATAAAAATTCAGAAGAGGCTATAGAAAAAGTTAAAAATCTTACTAAAAAATTTCCCCTTTTTGCTTTCTGATATTGTAAAATAATTGTAGATTTTTAATGGAAGAGGTGTAATATGTCAAAAGTTTATGAACTTAGTCATCCGTTAATTCAGCATAAACTGACTTACGTTAGGGAAAAGAGTACTGGCCCTAAGGAATTCAGAGAACTTGTTGAAGAAATTACAATGTTGATGGCTTATGAAGTTACAAAAGATTTACCGCTGGAAGAAATTGAAATTGAAACACCAGTACAAAAAGCAAAATCAAAAATAATTGCAGGAAGAAAAGTTGGACTAGTTCCCGTCTTGAGAGCCGGACTGGGAATGGTTGAGGGTATGTTAAAAATGATACCTGCGGCTAAAGTGGGTCATGTAGGTCTTTATAGAGATCCTGAAACACTTCTTCCAGTTGAATACTATTGCAAGCTTCCGCCAGATGTTGCAGAAAGAGAACTTTTGGTTCTTGACCCAATGCTTGCCACAGGTGGTTCTGCTGCTGCAGCAATAGATTTTCTAAAAGATAAGGGTGCAGAAAACATTAAACTTGTATGTTTAATTGCAGCACCTGAAGGTATAAAAATGGTTCAGGAAAAGCACCCTAATGTTGATATTTATGTAGCAGCCATTGATGAAAAACTAAATGACCATGGTTATATAGTTCCGGGTCTTGGAGATGCGGGAGACAGAATTTTTGGAACACAATAAAAGAAAAAGCTGGGATGCATACTTTCTTGAAATTGCCAAGTTAGTGTCATCCCGCTCTACTTGTTTACGGAGAAAAGTGGGTGCTGTTCTCGTAAAGGACAATCATATATTGGCAACAGGTTATAATGGTGCACCAAGAGGCCTTGAACATTGTCTGGACAGAGGATGCATTCGTGAGCAAAATGGTATTCCCAGTGGAGAAAGGCATGAATTCTGCAGGGGTATACATGCTGAACAGAATGCTTTGATACAGGCTGCTGTATATGGGGTTAGTATTGAAGGGAGTACCCTATATTGCACCAATTTCCCTTGCTCCCTTTGTTCAAAGCTGATTATTAATGCAAAAGTTAAAAAAATAGTCTATATTGAAGGGTATCCTGACGATTTAGCAAAGGAGTTATTAGCTGAATCTGATGTTATTTTACTTCAGCTAGGAGAAAACTAAGATGAAATATAAAAGTATTGCTCTTCCCAGATTGAACAATCTCCAGCCAACAATAGAATCCACTGCGCTAAAACTTATGGAAGAAACAGGAGAGCTTGCCCAGGCAATAGGAAAGTACCGGGGAATGAGTGGAGAAAACAAAGTTTATGAAGAACCAGAGGTAATGGGAAAAATCTGTTCTGAGTTGCTTGATGTTGCTCAGACTGCGGTTTCTTTAATGTTTGTTCTGGAGGAAGAACATCATATGGACATAGGAGCTGCCTTGGAAAAACATATTCAAAAGTTGATAGACAAAGGATATTTATCATATTCCAGAAAGACGGAGTAAAAAATGACATCGAAAAAAAAGAAAATTCTTAGTGTTTTTGGGACCAGGCCGGAAGCTATAAAAATGGCTCCTCTGGTTAAAGAAATTGAAAAAAATGAAAAATTCCAGAGTATTGTTGTTGTTACAGCACAGCATAGAGAGATGCTTGACCAGGTTCTGGAGCTTTTTCAAATCAAGCCAGATTATGATCTTAACATAATGAAAAGTAATCAATCTTTAACAGATATTACAGCAAATGTATTAAAAGGATTGAATGATATTTTTGATGAAGTAGAACCTGATTTAGTACTAGTGCATGGAGATACAACCACTACATTTACAGCGGCGTTAGCAGCATATTACAAAAAAATTCAGGTAGGTCATATAGAAGCAGGATTGAGGTCAGGTGATATTTACTCTCCTTTCCCGGAAGAAGGAAACAGAAAGTTAACAGCCTGTCTTGCAAATTTACATTTTGCACCTACAATTAGAGCGAAAAATAATTTAGTAAATGAAAATATTCCGGAAAATAATATCTTTGTAACGGGAAATACTGTAATTGATGCACTTCTCGAGACAATTAATTTAAACAAAAAAAAATATAGTGAAAAAAAAGTAAAATTTCCTTGTAGTATTGTAGAAAAAAATGATAAAATAATTCTTGTGACTGCTCACAGAAGAGAAAATCACGGGAAACCTCTGGAAAATATATTCCAAGCATTGCTAGATATACATAGGGATTTTAAGGATGTAAAAATTATTTTTCCAGTCCACAAAAATCCATGGGTAAGAGATTTAGCAAATAAAATGCTTTCTAACAAAGAAAGGATTTTTCTTGTTGAACCAATGGAGTATGAGGACTTTTCATATTTATTAAGTGAGTCTTATCTTGTATTAACTGACTCTGGTGGTATTCAAGAAGAGGCGCCTGCTTTAGGTAAACCTGTTCTAGTTTTAAGAGAAAATACGGAGAGACCAGAGGCTGTCCAGGCTGGTACTGTTAAAATAGTTGGGACGAATAGTGCTTTTATTTATAAAAGTGTAAAAAAACTCTTAACTCAAACTAAAAGCTATGATAAAACGGCAAAAGCGGTGAATCCTTATGGAGATGGCAAATCTTCGGGAAAAATTGTGAGCCTTTTAGAAAAATATTTTTTCACTAATAAATCAATGTAAGACATTAGTAAAGAGGGTATTATGTGTTTCAGATTTATGTAGCTTTTCAATTTGGGTTAATTACAGTGACTTTGGTTTACCTTGCTAGTAAAGGTGGATCTTTTCTTGATTTAAAATTTGAAACATACCCTTTCTTTACGGTTGTTCTTATTTTGATATCAGTATTTTATTCTTTTTTTAGTTTAATAAACAAGTTAAATATGATTGAAAAATTTAAAAACAAAAGAGAAGATTAAATATTTCTTACTATTTTGTGAAAGGGGTGAAAAAATGTTTATTGGAACTGCACAAGCTGCATCAGAACACGGACTACATCCTGTATTCACCGTT
This sequence comes from Peptococcia bacterium, assembly GCA_965228015.1. Classification (GTDB taxonomy): domain Bacteria; phylum Bacillota; class Peptococcia; order Peptococcales; family SKKY01; genus SKKY01. Next base: position 1,316,383 of record OZ245787.1, on the reverse strand, counting down.
TTTGGTGTAGATATTATGGCACAAATTTTTACGATGTGGATAATAATGACAATTATTGTGGTCTTATCTTTTCTAGCTACAAGGAATCTAAGTAATTACCCAAAAGGTTTACAAAATATAATGGAATATTTTGTTGAGACTTTCATTAATCTTTTTGATGGGGTAATGGGTAAGGGGAAAAGTGTAAGGTACATACCATTTTTGGGCAGTATGTTTTTATTAATTTTATTATCAAACTATTCAGGATTATTACCTGGAGCAGGAATGTACTCAGCTTTTATGCCTCCCACTAATGCTTTAAGTGTTACAATTGGTTTGGCTATCTGTACTTTTTTTGCTTCACATTATTACGGTTTAAAGGAAAAAGGATTAAAACATTTTAAGCATTTAATAGAACCATACCCCTTATTTTTACCATTAAACTTAATCGAGGAAATAGTTAGACCTCTATCCTTGTCTCTTCGTTTATTTGGTAATGTTTATGGAGAAGAGATGGTTGCAGCTGTTCTATTGGGTATTATTCCGTTTTTCTTGCCTGTTCCAGCTCAGTTATTAGGTATTCTTTTTGGGGGAGTTCAAGCTTTTGTTTTTACTTTGTTGTCAGCTATTTATATTGGGACAGCTACTTCAGAAGGACATTAATAATATAATGAAATTAATAAATTAAAAGTTAACAATGAAAGGAGGGGACTATTATGGATTTATATACAGCAATTTTTGCTTTTGCAGCAGCCTTTTCAATTGCAGTTGCAACTATTGGACCAGGAATTGGGCAAGGTAGAGCAGCAGCTGCTGCAATGGAAGCAATTGCAAGACAACCAGAAGCAGCAGGTGAAATTCGTACTTCATTAATTCTTTCCTTAGCATTTATGGAAGCGTTAACAATTTATGGATTATTAATCGCATTCTTGATTCTTGGAAGAATTTAAGTAAAACCTGTTATGGCGATTGAATTTTCATTCAATCGCCTAGTTATTGTTATGGTTTTTCAGAATATGAAAAACCATAACAACGGGAAGGAGGTTTTGTTGTGGAAATAAACATTCCGACTATTGCTTGGGCTATAGTTAACTTTCTGATTTTGTCTGCTATTTTAAAGAAACTATTATTTGGACCTATTGTGAAAACACTTGAAGACAGAGTAGAAAAAATAAAAAATAATTTAGCTTCTACTGAAGCTGACAAAATTGCTGCTGAAAATCTTAAATTAGAATATAGTCAACAAATTCAAAAAGCACAAAAAGAGGCTCAAGAAATCCTTTTTGTTGCAAAAAAATCAGCCGAAGAAACTAAGAATAATATTGTGAATGAAGCGAAGACCGAAGCTTTAGCAGTGAAACAAAAGGCAATAAAAGAGATAGATGAAGAAAAACAAGAAGCTGTCAGAGAGTTAAAGACTGAGGTTGCGACGCTCTCTGTAATGTTAGCGGAAAAGATTATTGGTAGAAATTTAAATCCTGAAGATTATAAGAAGTTAGCGAGTGACTTTATTGAAGAGGTAGGGGATTTAAATTGAAAAATTCAACAATTGGCAAAAGGTATGCAAAATCTTTATTTGAAATAGCTAAAGAAAAAGAGAAAGTTGATGTTATTCAAAATGATCTTTTAATTTTAAAAGAGGCAATTTTATCTGAAAAACTTTTTGATAAATTTCTTGATAGCAAAATTATTGCACAAAAAGATAAAATAGAATTTATTAATAATGTTTTTGACGAAAAAGTTTCTGAAGAAGTAATTTCTTTTATTGTATTTTTATTAAACAAGAAGCGAGAGACGGAGTTATATACAATTTTTGACGAGTACCAAAAAATAGCTAACGAATATACTGGTATTGCAATTATTGATGGATATTCAGCAGTAGAAGTTTCAAATGAAGAAAAAGAGAAATTAACACAAAAATTATCAGAAGCACTTAATAAAAAAATAAAAATTAGCATAAATATTGATGAAAACCTTCTTGGCGGTTTAAAAATTAAGCATAAAGATCAGGTTATTGACGGAAGCATAATCAATAAGTTAGACCAGTACAAGAAAGTACTCATGAAATAAGGCTAGTATTAGTGAGGTGAGGGACTAAATGAGTGTTAGACCAGAAGAAATTAGTTCCATACTGAAGCAGCAAATTCAAAACTATAAAACTATTCTGGAAGTATCTGAAGAAGGTACAGTTATTCAGGTAGGTGACGGTATTGCCCGTGTTTATGGTTTAGAAAGTGCTATGGCGGGTGAACTTTTAGAGTTCCCTGGAGAAACTTATGGTATGGCTTTGAACCTGGAAGAGAACAATATTGGTGTTGTTATTCTGGGTCCATATACTCACATTAAAGAGGGAGACGAAGTTAAAAGAACAGGTAAAATTGTTGAGGTTCCTGCTGGGGGCGCAATGGTTGGACGTACTGTAAATGCATTAGGACAGCCAATTGATGGCAAAGGGCCTATCGTTACAGATAAATACAGACCTGTTGAAGCTCCTGCTCCTGGTGTTATTTACAGAAAGCCTGTACACGAGCCATTACAAACTGGTATCAAAGCTATAGACTCAATGGTTCCAATAGGAAGAGGCCAAAGGGAACTTATTATCGGAGACCGTCAGACTGGTAAAACTGCAGTTGCTGTAGATACTATTATTAACCAAAAAGGTCAAGATGTAATTTGTATATATGTAGCAATAGGTCAAAAAAGATCAACTGTAGCAAACATAGTACACACTCTTGAAACCAATGGTGCCATGGATTACACAATTGTTGTTGCAGCGACAGCATCAGAACCAGCTCCTCTTTTATACATCGCTCCATATGCAGGATGTGCAATGGGTGAAGAGTTTATGTATAACGGGAAACATGTTTTAATAATATACGATGATTTATCAAAACAAGCGGTAGCATACCGTGAACTTTCATTATTACTTCGTCGTCCTCCAGGACGTGAAGCGTATCCAGGAGATGTATTCTATTTACACTCTCGTTTGCTTGAAAGATCGGCTAAACTAAGTGACGACTTGGGAGCAGGTTCTATGACAGCTCTTCCAATTATAGAAACACAGGCAGGAGACGTGTCTGCTTATATTCCAACTAATGTTATTTCTATTACAGATGGTCAGATTTATCTTGAGTCAGATCTTTTCAACTCTGGGGTTCGTCCTGCAATTAACGCAGGTATTTCAGTATCCCGTGTTGGTGGTTCAGCTCAGATTAAAGCTATGAAACAGGTAGCAGGACCACTTCGTCTTGACCTGGCTCAGTATAGAGAATTGGCAGCTTTTGCTCAGTTCGGATCTGACTTAGATGCATCAACAAAGGTACGTTTAACAAGAGGTGAAAGAGTCGTTGAAATTTTAAAACAAGGCCAGTACGTTCCAATGAATGTAACGGACCAGGTTATTTCAATTTTCACTGCTGTTAATGGTTTCTTGGATGATATTGCTCCTGAAAAGATCAAAGCATTCGAAGAAGAATTCTTAAACTTTATAAAAACCAGCAAGTACAAAGAGTCAGTATACGATGTTCTTGCAGCAAAGAAAGCGTATAATGATGAAATTGAGACTGAGTTAAAGAAAGCAATAGAAGAACTTAAAGGAGCCTTCAGTGCTTAAATAGCAAAAATAGAAGGTGGTGAAGAATAATTGGCTGCTGAAAGAGATATAAAACGAAGAATCCGAAGTGTTAATAATACAAGACAGATAACAAAAGCAATGGAAATGGTATCTGCGTCAAAATTGAGAAATACTCAGGCATCGGCTCAGAGCTCAAAGCCATATGCTTTAAAGCTAGATGAATTGTTATCACATCTTGTAGGGCATGTTGAAAACAGCAATAATCCACTTTTATCCAAAAGAGAAGTAAATAAAGCTTGTTACTTTATTATTACGGGGGATCGTGGTTTGGCTGCCGGATACAATTCCAACCTTTTGAGATTCGCAAAGAATATCATAGATAGTACAGAAACTGAGTACGGTATTGTAGCTATTGGTAAAAAAACCAGAGAATTCTTCAGCAGAAGAGGTTATAAGGTAGAAAGAGAGATTTCTGGAATCCAGGACTACCCTACAACTTATGAAGCTCAAGAAATTGCTAATGAGATAATAGAAAAATATTACTCAGGCCAATATGATGAAGTCAGAATTATCTATACTGATTTTGTCTCTACAGTAACTCACGTACCTACAAATATTAAATTACTTCCAATTGAAACACCAGAAGCTGAATCAGAAGGGGATGTAGAATATATTCTTGAACCTGAAAAAAGTGCTTTACTGGATCAATTGTTACCAATGTATTTTAGAAATCAGGTATATCAGACATTGCTTCAATCAAAAACAAGTGAACATGCTTCCAGAATGACAGCAATGCACAGTGCAACACAAAATGCTGGAGAGATGATCTCCAAGTTGAATTTACAGTACAACAGAGCTCGTCAGGCAGCAATAACTACTGAAATTGCTGAAATCGTTGGCGGTGCTAATGCTTTAAAAGGATAAGTAACTAAAACCTTTTAAAAGGAGGTTAAATAATTGAAAACAGGTAAGATTATTCAGGTTATTGGACCAGTTATAGACGTTGAATTTGAAACAGGAAGTCTTCCTGAATTAAACAACGCAGTAATAGTTCGTACAGAGGACCGGGAAGATAAAACCAGAGAATTCAACCTTACTTTCGAAGTTGCTCAGCATTTAGGAAATAACGCTGTTAGATGTGTTTCCATGCAATCAACTGATGGCCTTGTAAGAGGAATGAAAGTATTCGATACCGGTGCAGCTATAAAAATTCCTGTTGGAGATAAGACTTTAGGTCGTATTTTTAACGTTGTAGGGGAAGCTATAGATGAGCAAGGCGAAGTAGGTGCTGAAGAATCTTGGTCTATCCACAGAGAGGCTCCAAGTTTTGTTGAACAAGGAAAATCTACTGAAATATTAGAAACAGGAATTAAAGTAGTAGACCTTTTAGCTCCATATGCTAAAGGTGGTAAAATTGGTCTTTTCGGTGGTGCCGGTGTTGGTAAAACAGTTATCATCATGGAATTGATTAATAACATTGCTCAGGAACATGGTGGATACTCAGTATTTGCTGGTGTTGGTGAGCGTACTCGTGAAGGTAATGACTTTTGGGAAGAAATGAAAGAATCTGGTGTTATAAATAAGGCTGCCCTAGTTTTCGGCCAAATGAATGAACCACCTGGTGCTCGTCAGAGAATCGCCCTTGCAGGACTTACTATTGCTGAGTATTTCCGTGATGTTCAAGGACAAGACGTATTACTGTTTATTGATAATATATTCCGTTTCACACAAGCTGGTTCAGAGGTATCTGCTTTATTAGGACGTATGCCATCTGCCGTTGGTTATCAGCCAACTCTTGCAACAGAAATGGGTAATTTACAAGAACGTATTACATCAACAACAAAAGGTTCAATTACATCTGTACAAGCAGTTTATGTACCTGCGGATGACTTAACTGACCCAGCTCCAGCAGCAACTTTTGCTCACTTGGATGCTACAACAGTTCTTTCCCGTGGAATTTCTGAAAAAGGTATTTATCCTGCAGTAGATCCATTGGATTCTAACTCCAGAATGCTTGATCCACAAGTTGTAGGACAAGAACACTACGATGTAGCAAGGGGAGTCCAGCAGATTCTTCAGAGATATAAAGACTTACAAGATATCATTGCAATTCTTGGTATGGATGAATTATCTGAAGAAGATAAAGTTCTTGTTGCTCGTGCTCGTAAGATTGAACGTTTCTTATCACAACCGTTCCACGTTGCGGAGCAGTTTACAGGTTTCCCTGGAAAATATGTTCCAATTAAAGAAACAATTAGAAGTTTTAAAGAGATTTTAGATGGCAAACATGACAACCTTCCTGAACACGCATTTATGTATGTAGGTGCCATTGAGGAAGCTATAGAGAAAGCCAACAAAGGATAAGGGGTGAATGCCCATGGAAGATAAAAAAATGTTACTTGAGGTTGTAACTCCTGAAAAAACAGAGTTAAAAGAGTCTATTACTTCTTTAATCGTTCCAGCTGAGGGCGGATCAATAGGTATATTATATAATCACGCCCCAATTGTAACTCTGGTTGATATTGGTCAACTAAAGTACAGAACAAACGATAAAGATGAAAAACTTTTAGCTGTTGGTAAAGGTGTTCTTGAAATGCATAATAACAAGATAACAATCCTAGTAAACGCAGCTGAGAAACCTGAAGAAATTGATGTCGAGAGAGCTCTTAAAGCAAAAGAAAGAGCACTGAAAAGGCTGGATCAAAAAGAAAGAGATGTTGATTTTGCCCGTGCTGAAGCCTCATTAAAAAGAGCGATTATGAGACTAAAAACTGTAGGTAAAAACTAAGAAATTACTACCAGGCAAAAATCTGGTAGTTTTTTTGTCTATCTGATATAATCGAAAAGGTAAAAAGATAAAGGGGCAATGATAATGAATAATAAAAAAATTTTATACATATTAACTATTGCAATATTAATTAGCTTCTTGGCAAGTGCTTTTTTAATATCAGAGAGGCACAAGAAGGAAGAAACATTTAGAAATGTAGAGCTTATTTTAAGTAATCAGGACCCTGAAACTCTGGCTTATGCAAATGAGAAAAGTTTTGAAACTGTTTTGGCAGATTTTAAAGAAGCTGGGGCAACAAGTGTGATTTTTAGAGAAAAGTCATTAGGTGATCTTGAAAGGTCTGGAGATATAGAGCTTAAAAAAACCTCTGGAGGAGTATATTTAGAAATACTAAATAATGATTACTATGACCAAATTGAAGAAAGTATTGTATCAAAAAAAATCGGAAAAGTAGAAGAGGAAGATGGTAAGAATCAAATATTTATACCAGGTAAAGTGCCTTCTTTTTATTCATATGAAGAGGGTTGTTACAGCCTGATTGATAGTATTGGAATAGGATATAACCATAATCAGGTTGATGCAGTAAATAAAAGTGGAATGTATATTATTCCACAAATAAGATCTTGGAAGAATTATGGACAAGAATCATTTGATTTTATTGCATCTGAAATAAATAGAATGAATAATGTTAGTTTTATTCTTAGTAATGACAGCTCTGTTGTAGGGCATTCTGGCAGTGTTGATCTTTTTTTAGATACAATTAATCCTAATAGATTAATCCCTGTTGGAATGGTTGAGTTCTTTAATCAAAGCGGACTAGCTACTGTTGTTTATAAAAATGATATGAAAGCTGTAAGAGTGCATTCTATTTCAGATAAGGAAATGCTTAATTTTAGTGAGAGTAAGGCAATAGACAGGTACCTGCTCTCAGTTGAAGAAAGAAACATAAGAGGAATATATTTAAAATTATTTAATTTAGACAATCTAATGAATTCTTATGATGGAAATATTAATTATGTAAAAAAAATATCTTCTGAAATAACTGATAAAGGATTTATTTTAGATAAAGCTTCAGTAATTAAACATGATAAATCCAATATTATTATATATATTTTTGTTACTTTAGGTTTACCTGCAGCTATTTGGATGGTATTTATTAAACTAAAAACCCCGGTGTTAGGTATTCTTTTTGCATTAGCTGCAACAGCATTAATCGGGGGGTTATTTCTTTTGGATTCAATGCTTGCCTTAAAAGTTGCAGGGCTTTTATTGGTAATAGTTTATCCGGTATTAGCTTTTGCTACAGTAATAGAATATAAGGATAATACAAGCAAGGGAAAGATTTTGAATATTTTAAGGGATACTGTGATAATTTCTGTGATTACTTTTGCAGGTGGCTTAATGATGGCCTCTTTATTAAGCTTTACACCCTTTATGATAAAGACGGATCAGTTTGCCGGAGTAAAAATAGCTCATTTAATACCTTTATTAGCAGTACCCTTTTTATTGATTTTTTGGAATAAAGAAGGAATCAAAAATATTAAGTTCTTGCTTAATATGGCAATTGAATACAAGGTTGTTATAATTGGTGGAATAGGAGCAGTGGCTCTGGCTTATTATATGTTGAGAACCGGGAACCAAGGTGCAGGACTAGTTTTAGGTATTGAAGAGAGATTAAGGGGTGCATTGGATTATTATCTTGGAGTAAGACCAAGAACTAAGGAATTTTTAATTGGATATCCTTCACTTATTTTGTTACTGTATCTTGGATTAAATAAAAACAGCTGGATTCTGCTCTTCCCAGCAGTTATTGGGCAAATTTCACTTGCAAATACTTACGCGCATATTCATACACCTATTGCAGTGTCTCTGCAAAGGAGTGCTCTTGGATTGATTGCGGGTTTACTTTTAGGGCTTATTCTAATTGCAGCCTGGAAGATTTTGGAGAGAATTTATGAAAAATATGAAAAACATTTTAATTAGTGGATATTATGGGTTTCATAATACTGGAGATGAATTAGTACTTCAGGAAATTATTAGAGGAATAAAAAAGACTAATTCAGATTTAAATATCTCAATTTTATCTGCAGACCTAGATTATACAAAAGAAAAATACCAAGTTGTGGCATATGATCGCTGGAATATTTTTCATATAATTAAAAGTATTTTTAGAGCAGATGTGCTAATTTCGGGTGGAGGCAGTTTGCTTCAGGATAAGACCAGTAAAAATGGAATTTTATATTATTTTGGGATAATTTTTATTAGTAAATTATTTAAGAAAAAAGTATATATTTTTTCACAAGGAATAGGTCCTGTTTCCCATTCAAGAAACATAAAATTATTAAAGTATCTATTATCAAAGTCAGATTATATTTCCGTAAGAGATAAAGATTCCTTAGGCTTTTTAGTAAAATCAGGCATAAAGAAGGAAATCGATCTAACCGGAGATCCGGTTTTTCTAATTGGGAATATTAATGAAAAAGAGAAAAAATTTTTATGGAAAAAGAATAGGCTTGATGAAAGTAAAAAGCTAATTACAGTTTCATTGAGGCCTTGGGAGAATTCTAAAAAAATAGTTTTGGAAACTGTGGAATTTTTGGAGTACTTTGACAGGAGAGACTTTCAAATAAGGTTTTTGTCTTTCCACAAAGAAGAAGACGAAAAAATAATAAAAGATATTGTGTCGGAAAATGAAATTATTAAAGAAGACCTTGCTCCAGAGGAAATAGCTATATTAATTGGTTCCAGTTATCTAACTGTAGGTATGAGATTACATTCGTTAATTTTAGCTGCAAGTCAAAAAACACGATTTATAAGTATAAGTTATGATCCAAAGGTATCAGCGCTTGATGAGGAAATTTACTCTTCGGGTACAAGGGTTAATGTTAAAAATATTTCCCGGGACATAATGTTAAAAAAATATATGGAAATAAAAGACTATGAATATAATAATGAAGAAATTAAAAGAAGGGCTGAGAAACCTTTCGAATTATTTAAGGGCAGATAATCATCTGCCCTTTTTTATTGTTAAATTCGGGATAATTTTTGCTTCAAAAGTTCTTTTCCATGGCAAGGAGATGTCTGGAGTAACATATTCAATATGATAAATAGTATCGAATATGTTATAAGATCCTGCAAGGGCGGAGTTTAGAGCTACTGATTCCTTTTGGAAATTTCCCTGAAGAAATTCTTCAGCGGAAATTTTGTTATTAATAAAAGATATATCCTCTTTATTTAATATTAAAAAGGTATTAAGCTGGTTTCTTATGACTCCTTGATAAAGGTAATCATCAGCATAATGAATATAAATTAATTTATAATAATTCTCTAACATTTCAATTTGTTTTTCCTGAGAGTAAGCTCCAAGATTATTTTTTAAAAAATCAAAAATTACAAAATTTGCTAATTCTGATCCGATGGAATTGCCTACAGTATTCCATCCAGAATATCCTTTAAGGTTTTTGATGAAGGAAGGCTCAGTAAATAGTTCAGGATCACCGCGGTTAATATATGCTGTATCGATAAGAGCAAGATAATCTTTGTTTATATTGTCATAAATAAGATTAATTGTTTTTTCTGAAAGACCGGGCTTATTATGAATGATAGCAACATTTTCAGAATCCTGGGTTAAAGAAATATTTAAAAATTTAAGTATTTGTTTTGATCTTATATCGGTAGTGGAAGCTTCATAAGCTCTGATTTCATTAGATTCAGCAGGGTCTGAAAATATCAAATTAATATCTAATAGATTGTTAGTACTCTCGCTTCTGACTAATTTAGCAAGAGTAAGTTTTGTAAGTTCATCTGCCCCAGGTTGAATAATTATATTTTCATTATCATATTCCAGATATCTATTGATTTGATGATTAGTTATGCTTTCTTTATAGGTATCATCTTGTCCTATTATATATAAGTTGATTAATCCTTTATCTACATTGTTTTTCATTTTTTCTACTATTAAGTCGGACCCTGAATATATTGAAAGATATTTAACTACAATTTCCTTTGGTGGATATTGTAAAGAATTTTGGAAAATATTTGGGTCAATGTTTCTAAATTGATTAGAGAAACCGATAAGCTCATCTCTAAAATTCCAAAGGTCAGTGAACTGACTGGGTATAACTCTTGGTAAAACGGAAACTACTATTACTTTTTTATCATATTCTTTAGCTGATTTTAGAAAGTCTGTTAAGGCATCCAACTTTCCTTCTAGTTCAAGATAGGAGAGAGGATCTCTTGATGTAATAAGGCCTCCGTTGATAATCTGGTTAGTAAAAATAATATAGGTGTCAGCAGAATCTAAAGAGTTGTAAAGAAATTTATATAAATTTTCTCTGTCTGACGGATTGTTGTAATTATCAAGAAAATCTTTGGGATAAATAATTTTTTTATTTAAAGCATTAGCAGCATATGTAACGTAGTCTGTATTACAAGGTCTGGAATCCAGAGGTATTAGGACTATTTCGGATGAAGGAACAGTTGTTCCAGAAGTTGAGGTTCCTACACATATTATTAAAATAATAAAAATAAAAAGAGCGGCTAATTTTTTCGAACCCATTTTTCTTAAACCTCCAAGGTTAACTGTAATGTAGATTTTATCATAAATTAGTACAAAAAACTAACTTGACGTATTGAAGTAAATAATTAATACTATTAAGAGTGAAAGGATGTTTATTCATATTATTTAGGAGAGATTACTTTTGGAAAAGATTATTATAAATGGTGGCAAAAAACTTTCGGGTAGTGTTAAGGTAAGCGGTTCTAAGAATGCAGTATTACCAATAATAATTGCCTCGATACTTGCTGAAGGCGAGTCGGTTATAAATGATGTTCCTGACCTTACAGATGTTCATATTTTAAAAGATATTTTGACAGAACTAGGGGCAAAGGTTAATTTTAAAAATAACGTTTTTAGTATTAATACACAAGGAATAAATACATGGGAAGCTTCTTATGAAAGTATAAATAAAATAAGGGCTTCTGTTCTTGTAATGGGACCGCTGTTAGCTAAGTTTGGTAAAGCAAGGGTTACTATGCCTGGCGGTTGTGCAATAGGGACGAGACCAATAGATCTTCATTTGAAAGGTTTTGAATCTCTGGGGGCAAAAATCTCTTTAGAACAGGGTTTTGTTAGTGCTACTAGTGATAATGGCTTAACGGCTGGAAAAATATACCTTGACTTTCCGAGTGTAGGTGCTACTGAGAATATTACGATGGCTGCAGTTTTAGCAGAAGGAACAACAACCATTGAAAATGCTGCGGAAGAACCAGAAATAGTAGATTTAGCAAACTTTTTAAATTCTATGGGTGGGAATATTAAGGGTGCCGGAACCAATGTAATAAAGATTACCGGAGTAAAAAAACTTAAAGGTGCAGAGCATACAGTAATTCCAGATCGTATTGAAGCTGGCACATATCTAATTGCAGGAGCGGTAACTAGAAGTTGTATTGCTATTGAAAACGTAATATCTCATCATATTAAACCTGTAATTGCCAAGCTTAGAGATTGTGGTGTTGAGATAGAGGAAAATGACAGCTCCTTGATGATAAAAAGTATTGAAAAAATAAAATCAACGGATATTAAGACTATGCCATATCCGGGTTTTCCTACGGATATGCAGTCAGTTTTTTCAGTTCTTATGTGTATAGCGGAAGGTACAAGTATCGTTACAGAAACTGTTTTCGAAAATAGATTTATGCATATAGATGAGTTAAAAAGAATGGGAGCCAATGTTAAAATTGAAGGTAAAAGTGCAGTGATTGAAGGTGTAGATAACTTATCTGGTTGTCAGGTAAAGGCTACTGATTTAAGGGCAGGTGCGGCATTAATTTTAGCAGGGCTTATTTCCGAAGGGAAAACGGAAGTTTTTGATGTTTATCATATTTTTAGAGGTTATGAAAATATAATTGAAAAGTTTCAGAAACTTGGCGCTGATATTGTTCATGAAAAATATTAATTATAAATAGGAGTGACCAAATTGTTTAAAATGGGAGAAGATATTGGGATTGATTTAGGAACAGCATCTGTTCTTGTTTATATAAAAGGGCAAGGTGTTGTATTACAAGAACCTTCAGTTGTGGCAATTGACAGTGCAACGGAAAAGGTTCTTGCTGTAGGTGAAGAAGCGAGACAAATGCTTGGAAGAACACCAGGTAACATTATTGCAATAAGACCATTAAGAGAAGGGGTTATTGCAGATTATGATATTACTGAAAAAATGCTTAAGTATTTTATAAAAAAAGCATTGGGAACAAATAAATTTTTCAAACCCAGAATAATGATTTGTATACCATCAGGGGTTACAGGTGTTGAGGAGAGAGCTGTTAAACAGGCGGCGCTTTCTGCTGGAGCGAAACAAGCATATTTAATAGAGGAGCCAGTTGCTGCGGCTTTGGGAGCAGGGGTAGATATTTCTCAACCCAGCGGCTCCATGGTAGTTGATATTGGTGGAGGTACTACAGATGTTGCGGTATTATCACTCGGCGGAGTTGTTTATTCTAATTCTGTAAGAATTGGTGGAGATAAGTTTGATGAATCCATTGTCAGATATGTAAGAAGAAAACATAATGTACTTATTGGTGAGAGATCAGCAGAAGATGTAAAAATGGCTATCGGAAGTGCGTATCCATCATTAAGACCAGGAGAGACTTTTGAGGTTAGAGGAAGAGATCTTGTTACAGGACTTCCAAGAATAATCACATTGACAATAGAAGAAGTAAATGAATCTATTGCAGAACCATTAGATGCAATTGTTGCCGTTACAAAAGATGTATTAGAAAAAACTCCTCCTGAATTAGCTGGGGATATTATTAATAAGGGAATTATTTTGACGGGGGGAGGAGCTCTTCTGCACGGTCTTGATTCCTTAATATCTGAAAAAACAGGACTTCATGTATATATACCAGAAGATGCAATTTCTTGTGTTGCAATAGGTACTGGTTTTGCCTTAGAAAATATAGAAAAAATAACATATAACAATAAACCTCAAGTTTAAGATAAAGGAGAAAGATATGTTAGTCAAAAAGAAGACTTACAGAAGTCACGAATTAGTTGCTTCAGGTAACTGGAATCCTGAAAAAATTCTTATTTTGATTAATGAAAAAGAAATCTTTTATCTTCTCGAGTACTCCAAAGAATATTTTTTTACAAAGGAAACCGAAGTTTATGAAATAATTTTAGATGAAAACAAAAATGAATTTATTAAACCTGAAAATATGGCATCTCTTTTTAATCTTATTGGGGATGCTTGTTTTTATAATTTTATGGCAAGGAAGATTAATGTCTCAGGTAGGCAGGAATTTTTCAATAAAAAAGGAAAAGACTTGATTTGGAGAATATCCGGAGAAATATATTACCCCCTCCTTGATGATAATGAAATAAAAATCGATAAAGAACCGGTAATAATTGAAGGACAGAATACTATATACAATATAACCGGCCTGGGAGAAGTATTTTTGCTTAAAATTTGAAATAAGTGTTGTTGTATACAGGCATACAAAGTATACTTTGATATCAGAAGTTAAAATAGGCCTTGTCCTAGAAAAATAAAGAGGTGTATTAAATGAATTTAAAAAATCGCAAAGTAGGTATTATGGACACAACTTTGAGAGATGGACATCAGTCTCTTCTTGCTACCAGAATGCGTACAGAAGATATGCTTGCTGTTGCAGAAAAAATGGACAAGATGGGTTTCTACTCCCTTGAGGTGTGGGGTGGTGCAACTTTTGATACCTGTATGCGTTTCTTAAATGAAAACCCATGGGAAAGGCTTAGAACATTAAGAAAAGTATTTAAAAATACAAAGCTGCAAATGCTTCTAAGAGGCCAGAATCTTGTAGGATACAAACACTATGCTGATGATGTGGTTGAAGCTTTCATTGAAGAGGCAGCAAAGAATGGTATTGATATTTTTAGAGTTTTTGATGCTCTGAATGATGTAAGAAATATGAGAAAGTCTATTGAAGAAGTAAAAAAACAAGGTAAACATGCCCAGGGTACAATAAGTTATACTACAGGGTCTTTATATAATCTTAAGTATTATGTTGATATCTCTAAGAAGTTAAAGGAAATGGGTGCAGATTCAATTTGTATTAAGGATATGGCCGGAGTTATGACTCCGTACTTTGCTTATGACTTAGTTAGTGCATTAAAGGACAAAGTCGGACTTCCTGTGCAAATGCATACTCATTATACCAGTGGAATGGGAAGCATGATGTATCTTAAAGCTGTTGAAGCGGGGGCAGATATTATAGATTGTGCAAACTCAGCTTTGGCTCTTGGAACAAGTCAGCCTGCTACAGAGACAATGGTCGCTGCATTAAACGATGCTGGAGCTGATGCTGGTATAAATCTGGATGAAATTAGCACCTTAGCTGCAGATTTTAAAGCAATGAGAGCTAAGTATAAGAAATATGATGTTTATCAAGATGGCGTAGATGTTAATATATTAAGATATCAAATTCCTGGTGGAATGCTTTCAAACTTCATTTCTCAATTAAGAGAACAAAATGCTGAAGACAAATTACCATTAGTTCTTCAGGAAGTACCTAGAGTAAGAGAGGATCTTGGGCAGCCGCCTTTAGTTACTCCTTCCAGCCAGATTGTTGGTACTCAGGCAGTTCTTAATGTTCTTTCTGGGGAAAGATATAAAATGATAACGAATGAAGTAAAATCCTATTTAAAAGGTCAGTATGGTAAGCCGGCGGGAAAAATAGATGAAGCTTTTAGAAAGTCAATAATTGGTGATGAGAAAGTAATTACAGAAAGACCAGCAGATTTAATTGCTCCGGAGATGGAAGCTGCTAAAAAAGAGGTTGGAAGTCTTGTAAAAAATCAAGAAGAATTACTAATGTATATTATATTCCCTCAAGTTGCAAAAGATTTTCTTGAAGGTAAAGTAAAAGTAGAAGACATGTCTGTTCAGGAAGTGAAAAAAACGGAGCCTGTTAAGGAAGAGCCTGTTATTCAAGATGAGAAAAGTTCCATGGAGTTTGGTTCTCCGGGGAATAAAGTTGTAATTAATTTTAACGGAAATATTTCTAATATTAATCTTACTGTAACAGATGGGAATAATCTTGATTTAACTTTTAGCGAAAAAGGGGATAAAAGAATTCTTCCTGTTTCTTCTGGAAGACCTCAGCCAGTTCAAAAAAGAATATATGCACCAGTATCTACTTCAAGCGACACTGAGTTAGCAGGAGAGGGAGCAATTACTTCACCCCTTCCAGGAAAAGTAACAAAGGTATTTAGAAAACCTGGAAATGTAATAAAAAAAGGAGAAGTAATATTAATTGTAGAATCAATGAAAATGGAAAACGAGATTACTGCTAAAATGGATGGAACTATTGGGAAGATTCTTGTTTCTGAAGGAGATTCCGTAAAGAGTGGAGATATGTTAGCTGTAATTGAGTAGTTTAATATTCATGTAAAATTAAGATCCGGACTTTCCGGATCTTAATTTTATTTTCCCTAAAGAATTTAAAAAATTAAACGATAAAAAATTTGTATCATAAAATAATTTATTTGACAAAGGAGAATATAAATTGCTTAGAGGACTATATTCAGTGGGCTCTGGCCTGACAGCACTTTTACAAAAACAAGAAATAGAAACAAATAACCTTGTAAATGCTGAAACTGCCGGTTATAAAAGACAACAAACAGTTTTTAAAAACTTTAGAGATGTTCTCCTTGATGAAATAAGTTATAAAGATGCACAGGTCAGCAGAAAAAATATTGGTTCAATCAGTCGCGGTGTAATGATAGATGATGTTCTTACTATCTACGAGCAAGGTGATTTAGTTGCAACAGAAAATGATCTGGATTTAGCTATTGATGGTGAAGGCTATTTTACAATTATTGATGAAGATGGTCAGGAATACTTTACCAGGGATGGGGGATTTAAGCTTAACTTTGAGGGAGACCTGGTAAATAATAATGGTCTTATTGTTTCTGGAGAAAATGGAGCTATTAATCTTCAAGGTAATTTTATCTCAATTGAACCAGATGGTTCTGCATATCTTGATGGTGAATTTGTTGACAGATTAAAGGTTGTTAATATGGATGAGCCAATAAAAATAGGATCAAACAGATTTTTGCCTTCCGAAGAAGAACCGCAACCCTTTGATTTTAGAAGAGGAAGGGTAATTCAAAGTTATAAAGAACAATCAAATGCGAATGTAATTGATACTATGACAAAGTTTATAGCTTTAACAAGATCTTACGAATCTAGTCAAAGAATGATTCAAACAATTGATACAACGATAGAAAAAGCTATTACAGAAGTTGGAAGAGCATAATTTATATAAATTTCAGGGGGGTATACAAATGATCAGAGCTCTAAGTATTGCCGGGTCAGGAATGAAAATTCAGCAAATGCAGCTGGATACAATTGCCAATAATTTATCTAATGTTAATACTACAGGATTTAAAAAAAATAATATTGAATTTCAAGATATGCTTTATCAAAAAATGCAGGTAGCGACAAGAGAAAGACCCGTAAATATAGAAGTTGGAACAGGAGCCAGATTATCTTCAACAATGGTTGATTTTTCTCAAGGCATACTTGAGCAAGTAGAAAATTCATTTTCTCTTGCAATAGATGGAATGGGCTTTTTCAGAGTACAGTTGCCAAATGGTGATGTTGGCTATTCAAGAAATGGTGCTTTTAATTTAAATGCAGATAATGTACTTGTAACTGCAGATGGATATAAGGTATTAGATAGCAGCGGGGCTAAAATTGAGCTTCCTTCTCCTTTTGAAGATGTGCAAGTTACTGAGACTGGTGAGGTTTTTGTAAAAGAAGTTGGAAATGCTGATTTTACTTCTGTTGGAGTACTTGGCTTAACAACATTCCCTAATCTCTCAGGTTTAGAGAAAAAGGGAGGCAGTGTATATATATCTAACGTAACCTCTGGAGATCCTATTGATGGTAAAGCGGGAGAAGAAGGATTTGGGAAAGTAAGGCAAAGATTTTTAGAAAGATCAAATGTTCAGGTTGTTGATGAAATGATTAAAATGATTACTTCTCAACGAGCCTATGAAATTAGTACAAAAATGATTCAAACTTCAGATGATATTCTTCAAATGACAAATAACCTTAAGAGGTAGGTAAATGGACATTAACCGAGTTAACTTGATTTCTGATAACAATATGATTACCAGCAAAAATACTCAGGATACAAAAACTGAAAAGGAATTTTCTGAAATTCTTAATGAAAAAATTGAAAATGACAAAAAACTTATGGAAGCTTGTGAGATGCTGGAAAGTTTTTTCATTAAAGAAATTTTAAAAAGTGCAGATAATGTATCTTTTACCGAGAACACAATGTTTGCTGAGGGAAGTGCAGAAAAAACCTTTAAAGACATGCTTAATGATGAATATTCTCAGATGATGAGCAGGAGCAAAGGTATGGGGATTGCTGAGATGCTTTATAAACAGCTGAAAAAAGAATAGAAATATAGCTTTAGAAAGAGTACTATATAATAGTACTCTTTCTTTTTTTTATGGAGGTTTTAATATGCTGGAAGCATTAGGTTATAGTTTAATAGCAGGCTTATTAACTGGGGCAGGTGCATTACCTTTAATATTTATAAAAAATATTTCCCATAAATGGAAAGATTCTTTAATTGGTTTTGCCGCGGGAGCAATGCCTTACGTGGTTTCCCATGAGCTGCTTCCGGAAAGCCATAGCCATGGATATAAAAAACAAGCGACTATGAGCTTTCTGGTTGGAATAATTTTGACTATTATAATGACTTTTATTTATGAGACTAAAAGAATTATCATATTTATTTATTTTGGCGGCTCTTTGGGGAGCATCCTTTCTTTTTGTCAGGATGGCATCTCCTGCATTAGGCCCTTTTATTACAATAGAGTTAAGAGTTTTTATTGCAGCATCCGTATTAATTTTGTATGCCTGGATAAAAGGTAAAAAGCTGGATATTTTGCAAAGGTGGAAAGAATACCTTTTCCTTGGAGCAGTAAATGCTGAAACCCCTTTTACCTTCATTGCAGTAGCATCTTTAAATTTGCCATCTTCTGTTGCTTCAATAGTTAATGCAACATCACCGGTTTTTGGAGGTATTATCGCTTGGTTAGTATTAAAAGAAGAGTTTTCTTTGAAACGGATTATTGGAATGATAATAAGTTTTACCGGAGTAATAATTCTCATGGGCTGGAGTGCTCTGTCCAAAGATATTATAATTTACTTATCTGCAGGCGCATCTATAACCGCATCTTTTTTTATGGAATTGGCATTGTATATATAAAAAAGAGATTTCAGGGAAGCGACTTTTTATCCATGTCAATCGGCCAGCAACTAGGGGCATCATTGGTGGTTTTACCGACAGTCTTTATTCCCTTTAATAATAAATATATAGATTTAAAGGTAATATTATCTATCGTGGGACTTTCTGTTTTTTGTACAGCACTTGCTTATTTTTTCTATTTTTATTTAATAGAAAATGTTGGGTCTACGAAGGCAATAACAGTTATTTTTTTAATTCCATTCTTTGGTGTTTTGTGGGGAGCAATTTTTTTAAATGAAGTTGTTACCTTTGGAATGACTGCGGGCCTTATTACAATTATTACGGGAGTTTTTTTAGCAACAGATGTAAAAATATCAAATTTGTTTTAAACAGGAGACTTTAAGATGAAAAATATAATTTTAAGGCTTAAAGAATATAAATATATGACCCTTATGGTTGTTATTTTTTTGTTTATACAAACTGGCGCAGATCTTTTATTGCCAATTTACCTTGCGACGATTATAGATAAAGGTGTTGTTCAGGGAGATTTACAGTATATATTCAGCAGAGGGTTAATAATGCTGGGAATAGCAGCTTTGGGGGGTATCGGAACAATAATATCTTCATATTGCTCTGCAAAAATAGGTTTGGGTTTTTCCAAAAGTTTGAGAGAAGACATCTTCCAAAAGGTGTCTGATTTTTCGTTAAAGGAAGTAGATGATATTGGAACAGCATCATTAATTATAAGAACTACAAATGATGTCATTCAGGTCCAAAACTTTTTAATCTCTGCATTAAGAATGTTTGTCAGAGCCCCG
This sequence comes from Peptococcia bacterium, assembly GCA_965228015.1. GTDB lineage: Bacteria > Bacillota > Peptococcia > Peptococcales > SKKY01 > SKKY01. The sequence goes on along the minus strand of OZ245787.1, from coordinate 1,296,977 downwards.
ATTATGGCAATCGGAGGAATAATTCTTACATTATCAATGGATCCCTCTTTATCAATGATATTAGCAGTAGTTGTAGCTATATTAATTGTAATGATTATTATAATCACATCCAAAACTAGTAAACTTTATAAAAAGCTTCAAGAAAAACTAGATAATTTAAACTGCTGTTAAGAGAACGCCTGATTGGAATTAGAGTATTAAGAGCTTTTAACAGAGAAGAAGATCAGATGAATAAATATAATATAAACAATCGTGATCTTACAGATACAGCAATAAAAATTAACAGAATTATGGCAGTAATGATGCCTGGAATGATGTTACTTATGAATTTCTCAGCAGTGGCTATTTTATGGTTTGGGGCATGGAGAATTGAAGGCGGTCATTTACTTGTTGGTAATCTTCTTGCTTTTATTCAATATGCCTCTCTGATTTTATTTTCTTTTATTATGATGACAATGCTTTTTATAATGTATCCAAGGGCAGAGGTTTCAAGCAACAGAATAAACGAAGTTTTGTCTACAGAACCAGGAATTGTTGAGGATAACAAAGGGGTAATTATAGATAAAATTGATTCTGTTGAGTTCGATAATGTATCGTTTGGATACTTTAAAGAATTGGATCCTGTTTTAAGAAATATAAATTTTGAAATTAGAAAAGGACAAAAATTGGTATTATTGGTGGTACTGGTTCTGGAAAATCAACTTTGGTAAATCTAATACCCAGATTCTATGACGTAAATGATGGAATTATAAGAATAAATGGGATAGATTAAAAAAATAAATCAAAATTCCTTAAGAAGTAGAATAGGCTATGTTCCTCAAGAGAGTTTTGTTATGAGTGGAACAGCCGCTAACAATATAAGATTTGGCAAAGAAAATATAGGGAACTCTGATTTGATGGAAATATTTTCTAAAGTTCAGCTTGGAGACTATATTTCGAAATTGCCTGAAGGTATAGAAGGCGAAATCTACCAAAGGGGTAAAAATCTTTCAGGAGGACAAAAACAGGGGTTTAATATTGGAAGAGCTTTAGCTGGAAATCCGGAATTATATATATTCGACGACAGTTTTTCCACTTTAGACTATAAAACAGATGCACTTATTAGGAAAGAAATCCAAAAACTAGTTAATGATGCTATTGTTATAATTGTTGCTCAGAGAGTTACAACAATAATGGATGCTGAAAAAATAATTTTACTGAATAATGGTGAAATTAAAGGTGTAGGTACTCATAAAGAATTGTTGCAAGATAATGAGATTTACAAAGAAATAGTTTCTTCTCAACTGGCAGAGGAGGAATTATCATGAGTAATAAAAAAGAGAGTTCAAACTTTCCTGATAAAAACATTGGAAGAGGCCCGGGTTATTTAAGAGGAACCGGAGAAAAACCAAAGGATTTTAAAAGTACGGGTAAAAGATTACTGAATTATATTAAACCTCACAACCTGACGCTGATAACAGTTTTTTCTGGCGGTATTAAGTACAGTTTTTACAATAATCAGTCCCAAAATAATGGGTCTTGCTACAACAAAGATATTTGATGGATTTCTTAAAGCAAAAGCTGGAGTTGAAGGTGGAGGAATAGATTTTAGCTATGTTGGAAATATTGTATTGATATTAATTGCAATATATCTTTTCAGCTCTTTGTTTACTTATATTATGCAGTTTACTCTTGCTGGACTATCACAAAAAATTGTTTATAAAATCAGGGAAGAAATGAGTGAAAAGTTAAGTCATCTTCCTGTTAGCTTTTATGACAAAAACTCTCAGGGAGAAATCTTAAGCAGAGTTGTAAATGATGTTGATAATATAGGAAATACTCTTCAGCAAAGTTTATCTCAGTTTGTTACCTCAATTGTGTCTATAGTTGGAGTCTTAACTATGATGCTTATTATAAGTCCTTTATTGTCTCTGGCAGCTTTTGTTACCATTCCTTTAAGCATATGGGGCACTAGGTTTATTGTTACCAGATCCCAGAAATATTATAAACAACAGCAAAATTCCCTTGGTGATCTTAATGGACATATTGAAGAAATGTATACCGGGCATAAAATAATTAAAGTTTTTCAATATGAAAATAAATCTCAAGAAAAATTTGACGACCTTAATGAAGAATTATATGAGTCAGGGTGGAGAGTTCAGTTTCTTTCAGGAATAATAATGCCTCTAATGGGATTCATTAATAACCTAGGCTATGTATTTGTTGCAGTACTTGGAGCTGTGAGAATCTCTCAAGGACAGATTGCTATTGGTGATGTTCAGGCAATTATTCAATATACCCATCAATTAAGTCATCCTATTATTCAAGCAGCAAGCATTTCAAATATTGTTCAGTCAACTCTTGCTTCAAGTGAGAGAATATTCGAATTTCTTGACGAAAATGAAGAGGAAGAAGAAAAAAACAAAAAAGAACCTTGTAAAAAATGTAAAGGTAAAATTGAATTTAGAAAGGTGTATTTTGCATATGATGAAGAGAATTATGTAATAAAAGATTTTAGTCTAAATGTTGAAGAAGGTCAGACAGTAGCAATTGTTGGCGCTACCGGATCTGGCAAAACAACGATAGTAAATTTATTAATGAAGTTTTATGAAATTAATAAAGGGAATATTCTTATTGATAATACAGATATAAAAGATATTAAAAGAAAAGATATAAGAAACATTTTTGGCATGGTGCTTCAAGATACCTGGTTATTTAAAGGAAATATTTTTGAGAATATACATTATGGGAATCTTAATGCTACCGAAGAGGAAGTGTACCAAGCAGGTAAGATGGCGAATTTAGATTCCTTCGTAAATTGTCTTCCCGAAAGATATATGACAGAGATAAATGAAGATGGAACAAATATTTCCAGAGGACAAAAACAATTGATTACTATTGCCAGAGCTTTTATTTCAAATCCTTCAATTTTGATTCTTGACGAAGCAACCAGTAATGTTGACACAAGAACGGAAAAATTAATTCAAAAAGCAACACAAAGGTCAATGAAGGGACGGACAAATTTTATTATAGCTCACAGAATTTCTACTATTAAAGAAGCCGATTTAATTATCCTTATGGATGAAGGTCAAATAATAGAAAAAGGAACTCATAATGAGCTCCTTGATTTGAAGGGTTTATATTATGATTTATACAGAAGTCAGTTCACACAATAATTTCAATTCCTCCAGGAATGATTTGAAATAAAACCGGGGGCTTTTCTCCTTGCTCCCCATCAATATCCAAAATCAAATTATCAACAGAACTTGTAAGTGATATTTTCGAAGCTTTTTTATAAAGTACTCCAGGATGTTTAATATGCTGTCCTGTAATTATTTTTGAAAATATTTCTACAAGTTCTTTTTTTGCGGTTTTTTTGATTAAAAGAAGATCCAGCATACTATCAGTTATACTTGCCTCGGGAACTAGTTTTTTGAAACCTCCAACACTAGGACTGTTTGTGATAAGGAATAAAAAAATATCTGCATTAAAGGAATCTTCCTCATCAATTTTAATAGTTACCGGAAATTGTTTATCCAACTGATAAGGCAGTTCAATGGCTCCTTGAAGATAATATGCAAACTTTCCCAGAATTGTTTTAGTATCTACGGGTACTTCATGGGCAATATTGGTAAAAGCTCCCCCTGCTGCTACATTAATAAAATACTTTTCGTTAGCTTTGCCAACATCTGCTGATATCGTATTTCCTTTTATGAGCATTTCTGTGTATTTTGTTACATCAGAAGGAAGATTCAAATATTCTGAGAAGTCGTTTACGCTTCCAGCTGCCAGAATGGCAAGTTTACTTTTGTGTTCGGATTCCATTATACCGTTGGTCACTTCGTTAACCGTTCCATCACCGCCACAGGCAAGAATAATATCGAAACCTTCCTCGCAGGCTTTTTTTGCTTCAATATAAGCATCATTTTTTTTCTTTGTTGCAAAGATCGACACTCTGAAATCCCCGGACTCTGTAAGTTTTCTGGCTATTAAAAATGCTTTTTCCTGTTGGGTCTGCATTCCTGCAGAGGGATTGTATATTAATTTTAAATTAATCATAACTTATTCTTCAAATCCTTTGCTTTTTTAATATTCACTAGTTATCATTATACATTATATGATTAATTTGCTGAAAGAAAAGAGGTTCGATGAAAACTTTTGTCTATTTTGGTGATAGCTTGACTTATGGTTACGGAGTTCCTGTTGGAAAAGTCTGGCATCAAAGATTAAAAGAAAATATGGATATAAGAATAATAAATAGAGGAAGTAATGGGGACAGCCTTCTTGGAATGCAAATTCGTCTTGCGAGAGATGTTTTGGAATCCGGGGGAGATGTTTGTTTATTTATGGCAGGTAGTAATGACTTAATGATGGGCAAGAGCCTTGAGGAAGTGTATTTGGGGATTAGAAAAATTAAAGAAAAAATTAATGAGAAGGATATAGACACAATCCTAATTTCCCCTCCTCCTTCCATCCCTGAAATGGCTGAGATATCCTGGGATTCATATCCTGATTATAATCAATTTAATAAAAGCTTTGAAGATTTATCTAATAGGTTAAAAAAGATTTTCCCAATAATTTCATTAATGTTTTTGAAAAATTTATAAGCCTTTCTTATCCGGAAAGAAAAAACTTTTTCTGGATGGTATTCATTTGAACGAAGAAGGGAACGAATTTTTGGGACGTATTATCCAGTCAGGAATATTGTAGAAATATTTTCTTATGTTAGAATTGTGATAGTAAAATTTTTCTGGAGGTGTATTTTTGGATTCTATAACAAGAGAGGAAAAAGATTTACTACATAAACTATTTAAGGAAGATAAATTTTTTTGTCAGTTTTTATCTGGAAAAGAAAAGTTCGCCTTTTGGACGTATAAACTACTAAAAAATAAGAATGAAATAATGGAAGCCTCAGGGCTTCTTTTTTGGTTCTTTGTCAAATGTTGGGGTAACCCAATTAGATTAGATTTCATGAGTACCACATTGAAAAATGCGGTACTTTTTTAAATTGTTTTTAGTTCATTACGTGCATTATTCTGTTTTTGAATCTCCAAAAATTTCTTACACCATAAGCATTTCTTTTTAAAACCTTAATTTTGTTGTTAACTCCTTCTGTATATCCGTTAGTATAAGTACAAGTAAATGAATTAAGAATATATTTCTGCCAGTTGAAAATGGTTCTGGAGCATTTATCGAATTCTTCAAGCTCACAGGACATAACAAACATATACCAGGCTTTCAAATTCTTTTTTGCACTTTCTAAATCACTGCTGTCAACAAAGTTATAAAATTTTTCTTTTAACATATAAGCTTTTTGCAGTTTCTCAGAAGTAGCAAGCATAACGTTTACCTGGTCAATTTCTTCAGGAGTTAAATACTTCATTCTTTTTAAGAGAAGGGAGCGACTTCTTTTGAAATATCTTCGCCTTTCCTTGGCAAATTTCTTTTGCTCATCTTTCCTAATTCTTTCAAATGCCTAAGTGACCTGCCTAATGAAATGGAATTTATCGATAATGATAGTTGCATTTTTAAAATATGTTTCAGCAATATCCTTGTAAGGTTGCCACATATCCATAATGAAGTATTTTACTTTATCCCTGTCATTGAATTTCCTGAAATAGTCCGATAAAATGTGTTGTTCTCTTCCGTGAAGAATATCAAGTACCTTCTTGTTTTGGGGATCAGTTAATATGCACTGGTACTTTTTGCCCCCGGCATTACCTTTAAATTCATCAATAGAGATTGCTTCGGGCAATTTTGTTAGGGAATAGTTTATGAATCTAAAAAGCCTGAGAGCCGTTGATGGTGAAATATTATTCTCTTTGGCAATATCAGATACAGAGTAAACATTTTTCATTCGAGTAATTATGTATTTTATCAGCCTGCTGGTCATTCTTTGATAGCGGGGGAGAAAATCATTTTTTTCGTAGAATTTTTTATTGCAGTGATTACAAACGTACCTTCTTTTTTTGTAGTAAAGGTAGGTTTTCTTCCCTGAGATGGAAATATCTTTTATCATTTGAATTCTGTAATCATGAACTTTACTGGTTTGTTGATGGCATTTGGGGTAATTGTGAGTTTTAATCTCCAGAGAAAAAGAAAAGGACATTGAATCAGAAGAAGTTTCTAATTGTTCTAAAATTATCCCTTTAAAACCAATTAATTTTTTAATATAATGGTTATTACAGAGCATAAGTAAATTCCTCCTTAGATTACAGTGGGTGTTCTCTAATATGGATTTACCCAATGCTCTGTATTTTTTCGCAAATAAATGTCAGAATGGTTTTTACCACCCCAACATTTATTGTAGAACCCCTTTTTTTATGTGTTATTATATAATAAAATTACTCAATTTTTATAATAAAGGAGAATTAATATGGATATAAAAACAGGTAAAGAGGCAAGATTACTTATCAGGGAAGAAAAATGGGTAGAATCAACTCCAGGATTAGCTCCTGGTTATACCCAGGCAAATTTAGTAATATTGCCAAAAAAATATGCTCTGGATTTTTTTCTTTTTTGTCAAAGAAATTCAAAACCTTGTCCTCTTTTGGACGTAACTGAACCGGGAAGTTATAAGACAATTATGTTTGCAGAAGATGGGGATATTCGTACAGATATACCAAGATACAGAATTTATCGTAATGGAGTATTAGAGAAGGAAGTCAACAATATCAAAGATTATTGGGAAGATGATATGGTTGCTTTTTTAATTGGGTGTAGCTTTAGTTTTGAAAATGCCTTTTTAGAGGCTGGAATCCCTATTCGTCATATTGATGAGAATGTTAATGTTCCTATGTATATTACAAATATTGAATGTGTTCCTGGAGGAATGTTTTCTGGACCAATGGTTGTAAGTATGAGACCAATTCCAAAGGATCAGGTTGAGCTTGCTGTGAAAATTACAGGTATGTTACCTCAGGTACATGGAGCCCCTGTCCACATTGGAGATCCTGCTGAAATTGGAATTAAAGATATAAATAAACCTGACTTTGGAGATGCAGTAACAATTAAAGAAGGTGAAGTTCCTGTTTTCTGGGCTTGTGGTGTTACTCCTCAGGCTGCCATTATGAAGGTGAAACCGGAATTTGTAATAACTCATGCTCCTGGGTATATGATGATTGGAGACACGCTGGACAAGGAGTTGATGATTAAATGCTAACAAAAAGTCAGGCTTTAGAGAAAATTGAAAAAATATTTGCTGAAGATGCAGGAGGAAGAGGCATCGGAAATATTAGTCTTCCCGGTGATTATGAAAAGGCTGTCGAAGATCTTTATAACAGCAATAGGATTATGATTTTGACTGGATTTGTAATTAGAGCAGCGGGAGTTGGAGAAACAGATGGTCCCCTTGGAACTCTTAGCATAGGGAAAGCTTTAGAAGATTTAGGGAAAGAAGTTCTTTTTGTGACGGATAAGTTTTCATCTCATCTTCTTGAGGAAGGGAAAATAGCATTAGAGGTAAAAGGGAAAGTAGCAGAAGTTCCTTATGAAAATGCGGTAATTTTTTGCAGGGATTTATTTGAAGATTTTATGCCAGATCATTTTTTATCCATCGAAAGACCGGGTAAGGCAGCAAATGGAAGCTACCACTCAATGAGAGGTGAGGATCTTTCAGATCTTATACCTTCCACGGATGTTTTAATGCTTACAGCTATTGAAGAAGGGATCAAAACTACAGCTGTTGGTGATGGTGGCAATGAACTTGGTATGGGTAAAGTTAAAGAAAAGATTATAGAACACGTTAATCATGGAGAATTGATTGCTGCAGAAGTTGCTGCTGATAACTTAATATTAGCAGGTGTATCTAACTGGGGTGGTCATGGTTTAGTAGCAGGATTATCAGTACTGGCAGAAAAAGATCTTCTTCATGATAAGGAAGTAGAAAAGAAAACTCTTGATGCTATTGTAGCTGTTGGCTCAGTTGATGGATGCACAAGGGAAAAAGTTTCCGCTGTGGACGGTTTAACCTTAGAAAAGAATCTTAGTATAGTTGAAGGAATGAAGAATATAATAGAAGAATATATCTCAAAATAAGGGAGGCTTAAGTATGAAGGTGGATTTAAACTGTGATTTAGGTGAGAGTTTTGGAGCCTATGAAATTGGTGAAGACGAAAGAATCCTTGATTATGTCAGTTCAATAAACATAGCTTGCGGATACCATGCAGGGGACCCTATGGTCATGGCAGATACAGTAAAGATGGCAATTGAAAAAAATATAGCTATTGGGGTACATCCAGGCTTCCCGGACCTTATGGGTTTTGGAAGAAGAAATATGCATATATCTTTGGAAGAAGCCCGAAACTATATGCTTTATCAAATTGGTGCGCTGGATGCTTTTGTAAAAGCAGCCGGGGGAAGGTTGGATCATGTTAAACCCCACGGAGCACTTTATAATATGGCAGCTGTAGATTATAATCTGGCTTACGCCCTTGCGAAAGCAGTTTATGATTATAATAAGGATCTGATTTTTGTTGAATTGGCAAATTCTGAAGCAGTAAGAGCTGCTAAGGATGTGGGACTTAAAGTGGCCGGAGAAGTTTTTGCCGACAGAGCTTATGAAGAAAATGGAACATTAGTTTCAAGAAACAAGGAAGGTGCGGTCATTAAGGATGATGACCTTGCTCTGTCCAGAGTACTTGGATTTATTGAAAAAAGAAAAGTTGTCACTATAACAGGTAAGGAAATAGATATCTCTCCAGATACAATTTGCCTTCACGGAGATAATGAACATGCAGTTCTTTTTGCTGAAAGAATAAATAAAAGTTTCAAAGAAAAGGGTATTAAAATAGTACCTGTAGGACAGGAGTAGTTTAATGAAAGAAAAAATCAGTTTTGCTCCCAGAGGGGATAACAGTATACAAATAACCTTTGGAAATGAAATAAAAGATGAAATAAATCAAGAAATAAGGAAGTATCTTTTTGCTTTGGAAAAGGAAAAAGTTCCAGGAATAATTGAAACCATTCCCAGTTATTGTCATTTAAATGTTCTTTATGATGGAGAAAGGTATTATTATGAAGAAATTTTAGACGGTCTTTATAAAATAAAAGAAGATTTTTCTGAGATTGATATTCCGGAGGCAAGAGTTGTTGAAATTCCTGTATTATATGGAGGAGAATATGGCCCAGACCTGGAAAATGTTGCAAAACATAATAATCTTAGCCCGGAGGAAGTAATTAAAATTCACTTTTCTGAAAAGTATCTAATATATATGCTGGGGTTCACTCCCGGATTCCCTTATCTTGGAGGTATGAATGAAAAGATTGCAACTCCCAGACTCAGAGAACCTAGAGAAAAGATTTGGGCAGGTTCTGTTGGGATAGCAGGTAATCAAACGGGGATTTATCCAATTGAAAGCCCGGGAGGCTGGCAGATTATTGGAAGAACGTCGCTGAAACTTTTCGATATCAACAGAAAACCAGAAATATTATTGAGAGCCGGAGATTATATTTCTTTCTATCCTATATCAATAGAAGAATTTAACAAATCAGGAGGTAATCATTATGAGTAATCATAAAATTGCCACTGTAATTACCCCGGGATTTTTATCTACTATTCAAGACATGGGAAGGAAAGGTTTTCAAGCTTTTGGAGTTCCCGAAGCGGGCGCAATGGACAGGGAGGCTGCTCTTATTGCAAATCTTCTTGTAAGTAACAGGGAGAATGCTTCATTAATTGAAATAACAGTAATGGGACTGGAAATGGAATTTGCTGCGGAGGCAACAATTGCTGTTACGGGAGGAAATTTGAATCTGCAAGTTGATAATGTTCCTCAGCCTATGTATCAAACCCTTTCAATAAAAACTGGAAGCAGAATAAAGTTTGCGGGAGTTAAAAAAGGTGCCCGTGCTTACCTTGCTATTGCGGGAGAAATGAACATTCCTTTAGTTATGGGAAGCTTTTCTACTTATCTTCGTGGAGAAATTGGGGGAATGAAGGGAAGAAAGCTTGAAAAAGATGATATCATTGAGGGAAAAACAAAATATGTTTCTTACAAAGCTCTGGATGACTCCTTAATCAGAGATTATGGTAATAAAGTAATCAGGGTTGTTATCAACAGAGATGAAGATTATTTTACAGGGGAAGGAATAAACACTTTCCTTACATCTGAATATACAATTTCCTCACAGTCAGACCGTATGGGGTATAGAATGGAAGGCCCGGAGACTATCCATAGAAAAGGGGCAGATATAATATCTACAGCCATTAATTTTGGAGCAATACAAGTTCCTGGACGCGGACAACCGATTGTAATGATGGCTGACAGGCAAACTGTTGGAGGATACACTCAGATTGGAAGAGTAATAACAAATGATTTGCCCTATCTTGTTCAAATGTTTCCCGGGGAGAAAGTTTCATTTAAAGAAGTATCAATAAGAGAAGCTCAGAATATTTACAGAGACAGACTTAGTATTTTAAGGAAAGCTCTGGTTTAATTAAGGGGGCGACATCATGGAAGAAAGAAAAAAGTATCTTGAAATATATGAAAAGTGGATCAGCAAGATTGATCTTGATCCTGCATTAAAGAAGGAACTTGAAAATATCAGAGGCAATGAAGATGAAATAGAAGAGAGATTTTACCAGACTATAGAATTTGGAACAGCTGGTCTCAGGGGTATTTTAGGTGCCGGCACAAACAGAATGAATGTTTATACTGTAAGAAGAGCCGCTCAAGGTTTTGCTCAGGCCATCAATATGAATGAAAAAAAAGATAACAGCATTGTTTTAGCCTTTGACTCAAGGAGAATGTCTGAGGAATTTTCAAAGGAGTCTGCAAAGATTTTTGCATCAAATGGTATAAAGGTTTATTTGTTCAGAGAGGTTACTCCAACTCCAGTCTTATCTTATGCAGTTCGCTCTCTACAGCGCTCAGGGGGAGTAATGATAACGGCAAGTCATAATCCAAAAAATTACAATGGCTATAAAGTCTATTGGGATGACGGAGCTCAGGTTACTGAAGAAAAAGCAAATCTTATTATTAATGAAGTAAATAATGTGAATAATTATTTGGATCTGCAAACAAAATCTTTTGATGAGTATTTAGAGGATGGGAAGATTAAGGTTATTTACAATGAAGTTTATGACAAATATTATGAGGAAATTAATAATCTTAAATATATGAAGAAAGGTGAAAAGGATCTATCAATTTTATTTTCACCATTTTTTGGTACTTCAAAAAAAGCCGTTTCTTATGTAATGAATCTTTTTGGATTTAAGAATTATTCAGTTCTTGAAGAGCAAGGAGAGCCGAACTCAGATTTTCCGGATTTAGATTATCCAAATCCAGAGGATCCCAAGAGCTTTAAATTGTTATTGGAAAAAGCTCAAGATACAAAACCGGATTTACTTATGGCAACAGACCCGGATGGAGACAGGATTGGAACCCAGGTTTTCCATAATGGCGAATACCAGGTGCTCACAGGGAACCAAATGGGTGTGCTTATGGTAGATTATTTAATAAACAAAGTTCCTGTTCCGGAAAAGGGATATATTGTAAAAACAGTTGTAACTGCGGATTTGAGTGGAAAAATTGCTTCTTCAAAGGGAGTAAAAGTATATGAAGTTCTTACTGGTTTTAAGTATATTGCTGAACTTGCTAAAAAACTTGAACTAAAGGGAGAAAAATATATTTTTGGATATGAAGAAAGCTATGGATATATGCCAGGATTGTTTGTTAGAGACAAAGATGCCATTCAGGCAATTCTTCTTCTTGCACAAATTGCCAGTGACTTAAAAAATAAAGGCCAGACTCTTATTCACAGGTTAGAAGAAATTTATCAGGAGTATGGTTATCATGAGGAGATAAATATTTTTCGTAACTATGAAGGTATTGAGGGAAAGGAAAAAATGTCTGGTATAATGAATCTTCTTAGAGAGGACTTTGCACAGGGAACTAATCTGGAGTTAGTAAAAATGCAAGATTTTTATAATTCCTTTGAAAAGGATTTGATTTTAAATAAAAAATCCCCTATAGATTTCCCCAAATCAAATGTTTTGAAGTTTTATTTAAAGGATGGTTCTTGGGTTGCTGTAAGACCCTCGGGGACAGAGCCAAAGATAAAATATTATTTTTCAGTTTCTGGTAAAGACAAAAATACTACACAGATGAAAGGTAAATATTTCAAGGAAGAATTTTTTAAAATTTTGGAACAAAATCCATAAAAAAATTAAAAAACCAATTGCACAGAATCTGGCTTTGTGATATATTATTAAAGTCACCAAAAATCAAAAAAAGATTTTGTGCAAGTTTCAAAAAAGTTTACATAAAAATCAAAAATGATGTTGACAGAAGCAAATAAAGTTGCTAATATATAAAACGTTGCTGAATGAGGCAACAAGGCACATTGAAAATTAAACAGCTGTGAAGAAACGAAAAGAAAGAGTTTTAAAAATAGTAATAAAGATAGTGAAATGAGCAAGCTTTGGCTTGAACAGGATATTTAACGGAGAGTTTGATCCTGGCTCAGGACGAACGCTGGCGGCATGCCTAACACATGCAAGTCGAACGGATTTTTTAAGGGAAGTTCCTTCGGGAATGGAACTTAAAAAGTTAGTGGCGGACGGGTGAGTAACGCGTGGATAACCTGCCCATAGGTTGGGGACAACTCCGGGAAACCGGAGCTAATACCGAATAACATTTATTGAACGCATGTTTAGTAAATCAAAGGAGGCCTCTCGTAGAAGCTTCTGCCAATGGATGGATCCGCGTCTGATTAGCTAGTTGGTAAGGTAGTGGCTTACCAAGGCGACGATCAGTAGCCGGCCTGAGAGGGTGAACGGCCACACTGGGACTGAGACACGGCTCAGACTCCTACGGGAGGCAGCAGTGGGAAATCTTCCGCAATGGGCGCAAGCCTGACGGAGCAATGCCGCGTGAATGAAGAAGGCCTTCGGGTTGTAAAGTTCTGTTGAGAAGGAAGAAGGGTATTAGAGTTAATACCTCTAGTATTTGACGGTACTTTTTGAGGAAGCCCCGGCTAACTACGTGCCAGCAGCCGCGGTAATACGTAGGGGGCAAGCGTTGTCCGGAATCACTGGGCGTAAAGCGCATGTAGGCGGGATATTAAGTCAGGTGTGAAAACTATGGGCTCAACCTGTAGATTGCATCTGAAACTGGTATTCTTGAGTATTGGAGAGGAAAGTGGAATTCCTAGTGTAGCGGTGAAATGCGTAGATATTAGGAGGAACACCAGTGGCGAAGGCGACTTTCTGGCCAAAAACTGACGCTGAGATGCGAAAGCGTGGGGAGCAAACAGGATTAGATACCCTGGTAGTCCACGCCGTAAACGATGGGTACTAGGTGTTGGGTGTCAAAGCTCAGTGCCGCAGTTAACACAATAAGTACCCCGCCTGGGGAGTACGGTCGCAAGACTGAAACTCAAAGGAATTGACGGGGACCCGCACAAGCGGTGGAGCATGTGGTTTAATTCGACGCAACGCGAAGAACCTTACCAAGGCTTGACATCCTTTGACGATCTAAGAGATTAGATTTTCTTTTCGGAGACAAGGAGACAGGTGGTGCACGGTTGTCGTCAGCTCGTGTCGTGAGATGTTGGGTTAAGTCCCGCAACGAGCGCAACCCCTACAGTTAGTTGCCATCATTAAGTTGGGCACTCTAGCAGGACTGCCGCGGACAACGCGGAGGAAGGTGGGGATGACGTCAAATCATCATGCCCCTTATGTCTTGGGCTACACACGTGCTACAATGGACAGTACAGAGGGTTGCGAAGCCGCGAGGTGAAGCTAATCCCAAAAAGCTGTTCTCAGTTCGGATTGTAGGCTGCAACTCGCCTGCATGAAGTCGGAATCGCTAGTAATCGCAGGTCAGCATACTGCGGTGAATACGTTCCCGGGTCTTGTACACACCGCCCGTCACACCACGGAAGTTGGTAACACCCGAAGCCGGTGCTCTAACCATTTATGGAGGAAGCCGTCTAAGGTGGGATCGATGACTGGGGTGAAGTCGTAACAAGGTAGCCGTATCGGAAGGTGCGGCTGGATCACCTCCTTTCTAAGGAGTAAAACTCCTCGTTTCACGCAGCTGTTTAGTTTTGAGTGTGTCATTTTTGATATACTCGCACATAGAAAAGTACATAGCAATGTAGGAAAAGAAGAACGATAATGTGATGATTATCGTGGTATATAGCAAGACATTAATAACTAAAAGGTCAAATTAGTAAGGGCATACGGTGAATGCCTTGGCGCCAAGAGCTGAAGAAGGACGTGGTAAGCTGCGAAAAGCTACGAAGAGCTGCAAGCAAGCGTTGACTCGTAGATATCCGAATGGGGCAACCCGGCTGACGAAGTCAGTCATCCATGCATGAATCCATAGTGTATGGAGAGCAACTCAGGGAACTGAAACATCTAAGTACCTGAAGGAAAAGAAAGAAAAATCGATTCCCTTAGTAGCGGCGAGCGAAACGGGACCAGCCCAAACCATGCTTCGGCATGGGGTTGTAGGACCTGCATAATTCTTAATATTACTAGCTGAAGACAACTGGAAAGTTGTACCATAGAAGGTAAAAGTCCTGTAGACGAAAGTAATAGAAAGAAGGCGGGTATCCTGAGTACCACGAGGCACGTGTAATCTCGTGGGAATCCGGGGGGCCCACCCCCCAAGGCTAAATACTCCTTGGCGACCGATAGTGAACAAGTACCGTGAGGGAAAGGTGAAAAGAACCCCGGGAGGGGAGTGAAATAGAACCTGAACCCGTATGCTTACAATCAGTCACAGCCCTTCAAATGGGTAGTGGCGTACTTTTTGTAGAACGGACCAGCGAGTTACGTTAGCAAGCAAGGTTAAGGTGAGAAGCCGGAGCCGAAGGGAAACCAAGTCTGAATAGGGCGTATAGTTTGTTGACGTAGACCCGAAACCGGGTGATCTATCCATGTCCAGGTTGAAGCGTTAGTAAAATACCGTGGAGGACCGAACCAGGACACGTTAAAAAGTGTTTGGATGAGATGTGGATAGGGGTGAAATTCCAATCGAACTCGGAAATAGCTGGTTCTCCCCGAAATAGCTTTAGGGCTAGCCTTGAGGAAGAGATTAATGGGGGTAGAGCACTGAATGGGCTAGGGGCCTTCACCGGTTACCAAACCTTATCAAACTCCGAATACCATTAATTATACTCAGGAGTCAGACTATGGGGGATAAGCTTCATAGTCGAGAGGGAAACAGCCCAGACCGACAGCTAAGGTCCCAAAGTGCAGATTAAGTGGAAAAGGATGTGGAATCGCATAGACAATCAGGATGTTGGCTTAGAAGCAGCCATCATTTAAAGAGTGCGTAATAGCTCACTGGTCCAGGGGTTCTGCGCCGAAGATGTAACGGGGCTCAAATCTGACACCGAAGCTTCGGATGATAGTAATATCGTGGTAGGGGAGCGTTCCCAATGCGTTGAAGGTATACCGAGAGGGGTGCTGGAGCGTTGGGAAGTGAGAATGCTGGTATAAGTAAGCGAGAAGGCAGGTGAGAATCCTGCCCGCCGAAAACCTAAGGTTTCCTGGGGAAGGCTCGTCCGCCCAGGGTAAGTCGGGACCTAAGGCGAGGCCGAAAGGCGTAGTCGATGGACAACCGGTAGAAATTCCGGTACCACTTAAATTGCGATTGAGTGAAGTAGTGACGCAGAAGGGTAGACGAAGCGCACGGATGGAAGAGTGCGTCTAAGTAAATAGGGAAAGAGTTAGGCAAATCCGGCTCTTATATAATCCTGAGATACGAATGGGAGGGAAATTTAGTACCGAAGTCGTTGATCCCCCGCTGCCAAGAAAAGCTGCTAGCGAGTAATATGAGTGCCCGTACCGCAAACCGACACAGGTAGGTAGGGTGAGAAACCTAAGGCGCGCGAGAGAACTCTTGTTAAGGAACTCGGCAAAATGACCCCGTAACTTCGGGAGAAGGGGTGCTCTGTTAGGGTGAAATGTAAACATGTGGAGCCCGAGAGAGCCGCAGTGAATAGATCCAGGCGACTGTTTAGCAAAAACACAGGTCCATGCAAAAGAGCAATCTGAAGTATATGGGCTGACGCCTGCCCGGTGCTGGAAGGTTAAGGGGAAGGGTGCAAGCTCTGAACTGAAGCCCCAGTAAACGGCGGCCGTAACTATAACGGTCCTAAGGTAGCGAAATTCCTTGTCGGGTAAGTTCCGACCCGCACGAAAGGCGTAACGATCTGGATGCTGTCTCAACAAGAGGCTCGGCGAAATTGAAATACCGGTAAAGATGCCGGTTACCTACGGTAGGACAGAAAGACCCCATGGAGCTTTACTGTAGCCTGATATTGGGTTTTGGTAATGCATGTACAGGATAGGTGGGAGACGTAGAAGCCAGGTCGCCAGATTTGGTGGAGTCGCCAGTGGGATACCACTCTTGTATTGCTGAAATTCTAACCATGCACCGTGAATCCGGTGTTGGGACAGTGTCAGGCGGACAGTTTGACTGGGGCGGTCGCCTCCCAAAGAGTAACGGAGGCGCTCAAAGGTTCCCTCAGCGCGGATGGAAATCGCGCGAAGAGTGTAAAGGCATAAGGGAGCTTGACTGCGAGACCAACAAGTCGAGCAGGTACGAAAGTAGGACTTAGTGATCCGGCGGTTGCGAGTGGAAGTGCCGTCGCTCAACGGATAAAAGCTACCCTGGGGATAACAGGCTTATCTCCCCCAAGAGTCCACATCGACGGGGAGGTTTGGCACCTCGATGTCGGCTCATCACATCCTGGGGCTGTAGTAGGTCCCAAGGGTTGGGCTGTTCGCCCATTAAAGTGGTACGCGAGCTGGGTTCAGAACGTCGTGAGACAGTTCGGTCCCTATCCACCGTAGGCGTAGGAAATTTGAAGGGATCTGACCCTAGTACGAGAGGACCGGGTTGGACAAACCGCTGGTGTACCAGTTGTCTCGCCAGAGGCATGGCTGGGTAGCTACGTTTGGAATGGATAAGCGCTGAAAGCATCTAAGCGCGAAGCCAACCTTAAGATGAGATTTCCCATCCGCAAGGAATAAGATTCCAGAAAGAACATCTGGTAGATAGGCCGGAGGTGTAAGTGCAGCGATGTATTCAGCTGACCGGTACTAATAGATCGAAGATTTGTCCTTCAAAAAAATGCCAATCCACATTGCTGTGTATAATTTTATATGAAAAAAAAGAATTCCGGTGGCTATAGCGGAGGGGTCACACCCGTTCCCATACCGAACACGGTAGTTAAGTCCTCCAGCGCCCATGGTACTAGGTTTTCCTGGGAGAGCGGGTCGTTGCCGGTATTCTTTATATTATATTGCTGATCCTCGATAGCTCAGTGGTAGAGCATTCGGCTGTTAACCGAAGGGTCGCTGGTTCGAGCCCAGCTCGGGGAGCCAAGGAAAAAGATTTTCTATGAAATAGTAGAGAATCTTTTTTTCCCAAAAAAACTACTTAAAAATGTCTTCAAAAAAAATCAAAAATGATGTTGACAGAAGCAAATAAAGTTGCTAATATATAAAACGTTGCTGAATGAGGCAACAAGGCACATTGAAAATTAAACAGCTGTGAAGAAACGAAAAGAAAGAGTTTTAAAAATAGTAATAAAGATAGTGAAATGAGCAAGCTTTGGCTTGAACAGGATATTTAACGGAGAGTTTGATCCTGGCTCAGGACGAACGCTGGCGGCATGCCTAACACATGCAAGTCGAACGGATTTTTTAAGGGAAGTTCCTTCGGGAATGGAACTTAAAAAGTTAGTGGCGGACGGGTGAGTAACGCGTGGATAACCTGCCCATAGGTTGGGGACAACTCCGGGAAACCGGAGCTAATACCGAATAACATTTATTGAACGCATGTTTAGTAAATCAAAGGAGGCCTCTCGTAGAAGCTTCTGCCAATGGATGGATCCGCGTCTGATTAGCTAGTTGGTAAGGTAGTGGCTTACCAAGGCGACGATCAGTAGCCGGCCTGAGAGGGTGAACGGCCACACTGGGACTGAGACACGGCTCAGACTCCTACGGGAGGCAGCAGTGGGAAATCTTCCGCAATGGGCGCAAGCCTGACGGAGCAATGCCGCGTGAATGAAGAAGGCCTTCGGGTTGTAAAGTTCTGTTGAGAAGGAAGAAGGGTATTAGAGTTAATACCTCTAGTATTTGACGGTACTTTTTGAGGAAGCCCCGGCTAACTACGTGCCAGCAGCCGCGGTAATACGTAGGGGGCAAGCGTTGTCCGGAATCACTGGGCGTAAAGCGCATGTAGGCGGGATATTAAGTCAGGTGTGAAAACTATGGGCTCAACCTGTAGATTGCATCTGAAACTGGTATTCTTGAGTATTGGAGAGGAAAGTGGAATTCCTAGTGTAGCGGTGAAATGCGTAGATATTAGGAGGAACACCAGTGGCGAAGGCGACTTTCTGGCCAAAAACTGACGCTGAGATGCGAAAGCGTGGGGAGCAAACAGGATTAGATACCCTGGTAGTCCACGCCGTAAACGATGGGTACTAGGTGTTGGGTGTCAAAGCTCAGTGCCGCAGTTAACACAATAAGTACCCCGCCTGGGGAGTACGGTCGCAAGACTGAAACTCAAAGGAATTGACGGGGACCCGCACAAGCGGTGGAGCATGTGGTTTAATTCGACGCAACGCGAAGAACCTTACCAAGGCTTGACATCCTTTGACGATCTAAGAGATTAGATTTTCTTTTCGGAGACAAGGAGACAGGTGGTGCACGGTTGTCGTCAGCTCGTGTCGTGAGATGTTGGGTTAAGTCCCGCAACGAGCGCAACCCCTACAGTTAGTTGCCATCATTAAGTTGGGCACTCTAGCAGGACTGCCGCGGACAACGCGGAGGAAGGTGGGGATGACGTCAAATCATCATGCCCCTTATG
The DNA here is from genome assembly GCA_965228015.1 of Peptococcia bacterium. GTDB lineage: Bacteria > Bacillota > Peptococcia > Peptococcales > SKKY01 > SKKY01. The sequence goes on along the minus strand of OZ245787.1, from coordinate 1,278,162 downwards.
TCTTGGGCTACACACGTGCTACAATGGACAGTACAGAGGGTTGCGAAGCCGCGAGGTGAAGCTAATCCCAAAAAGCTGTTCTCAGTTCGGATTGTAGGCTGCAACTCGCCTGCATGAAGTCGGAATCGCTAGTAATCGCAGGTCAGCATACTGCGGTGAATACGTTCCCGGGTCTTGTACACACCGCCCGTCACACCACGGAAGTTGGTAACACCCGAAGCCGGTGCTCTAACCATTTATGGAGGAAGCCGTCTAAGGTGGGATCGATGACTGGGGTGAAGTCGTAACAAGGTAGCCGTATCGGAAGGTGCGGCTGGATCACCTCCTTTCTAAGGAGTAAAACTCCTCGTTTCACGCAGCTGTTTAGTTTTGAGTGTGTCATTAACTCTAAGGGCCTATAGCTCAGCTGGTTAGAGCGCACGCCTGATAAGCGTGAGGTCGGTGGTTCGAGTCCACTTAGGCCCACCAACATTTTAATATTTTTATCGTGGGGGTATAGCTCAGTTGGGAGAGCACCTGCCTTGCAAGCAGGGGGTCAGCGGTTCAAGTCCGCTTATCTCCACCATTGTTCTCTATGGGAACAGCACATAGAAAAGTACATAGCAATGTAGGAAAAGAAGAACGATAATGTGATGATTATCGTGGTATATAGCAAGACATTAATAACTAAAAGGTCAAATTAGTAAGGGCATACGGTGAATGCCTTGGCGCCAAGAGCTGAAGAAGGACGTGGTAAGCTGCGAAAAGCTACGAAGAGCTGCAAGCAAGCGTTGACTCGTAGATATCCGAATGGGGCAACCCGGCTGACGAAGTCAGTCATCCATGCATGAATCCATAGTGTATGGAGAGCAACTCAGGGAACTGAAACATCTAAGTACCTGAAGGAAAAGAAAGAAAAATCGATTCCCTTAGTAGCGGCGAGCGAAACGGGACCAGCCCAAACCATGCTTCGGCATGGGGTTGTAGGACCTGCATAATTCTTAATATTACTAGCTGAAGACAACTGGAAAGTTGTACCATAGAAGGTAAAAGTCCTGTAGACGAAAGTAATAGAAAGAAGGCGGGTATCCTGAGTACCACGAGGCACGTGTAATCTCGTGGGAATCCGGGGGGCCCACCCCCCAAGGCTAAATACTCCTTGGCGACCGATAGTGAACAAGTACCGTGAGGGAAAGGTGAAAAGAACCCCGGGAGGGGAGTGAAATAGAACCTGAACCCGTATGCTTACAATCAGTCACAGCCCTTCAAATGGGTAGTGGCGTACTTTTTGTAGAACGGACCAGCGAGTTACGTTAGCAAGCAAGGTTAAGGTGAGAAGCCGGAGCCGAAGGGAAACCAAGTCTGAATAGGGCGTATAGTTTGTTGACGTAGACCCGAAACCGGGTGATCTATCCATGTCCAGGTTGAAGCGTTAGTAAAATACCGTGGAGGACCGAACCAGGACACGTTAAAAAGTGTTTGGATGAGATGTGGATAGGGGTGAAATTCCAATCGAACTCGGAAATAGCTGGTTCTCCCCGAAATAGCTTTAGGGCTAGCCTTGAGGAAGAGATTAATGGGGGTAGAGCACTGAATGGGCTAGGGGCCTTCACCGGTTACCAAACCTTATCAAACTCCGAATACCATTAATTATACTCAGGAGTCAGACTATGGGGGATAAGCTTCATAGTCGAGAGGGAAACAGCCCAGACCGACAGCTAAGGTCCCAAAGTGCAGATTAAGTGGAAAAGGATGTGGAATCGCATAGACAATCAGGATGTTGGCTTAGAAGCAGCCATCATTTAAAGAGTGCGTAATAGCTCACTGGTCCAGGGGTTCTGCGCCGAAGATGTAACGGGGCTCAAATCTGACACCGAAGCTTCGGATGATAGTAATATCGTGGTAGGGGAGCGTTCCCAATGCGTTGAAGGTATACCGAGAGGGGTGCTGGAGCGTTGGGAAGTGAGAATGCTGGTATAAGTAAGCGAGAAGGCAGGTGAGAATCCTGCCCGCCGAAAACCTAAGGTTTCCTGGGGAAGGCTCGTCCGCCCAGGGTAAGTCGGGACCTAAGGCGAGGCCGAAAGGCGTAGTCGATGGACAACCGGTAGAAATTCCGGTACCACTTAAATTGCGATTGAGTGAAGTAGTGACGCAGAAGGGTAGACGAAGCGCACGGATGGAAGAGTGCGTCTAAGTAAATAGGGAAAGAGTTAGGCAAATCCGGCTCTTATATAATCCTGAGATACGAATGGGAGGGAAATTTAGTACCGAAGTCGTTGATCCCCCGCTGCCAAGAAAAGCTGCTAGCGAGTAATATGAGTGCCCGTACCGCAAACCGACACAGGTAGGTAGGGTGAGAAACCTAAGGCGCGCGAGAGAACTCTTGTTAAGGAACTCGGCAAAATGACCCCGTAACTTCGGGAGAAGGGGTGCTCTGTTAGGGTGAAATGTAAACATGTGGAGCCCGAGAGAGCCGCAGTGAATAGATCCAGGCGACTGTTTAGCAAAAACACAGGTCCATGCAAAAGAGCAATCTGAAGTATATGGGCTGACGCCTGCCCGGTGCTGGAAGGTTAAGGGGAAGGGTGCAAGCTCTGAACTGAAGCCCCAGTAAACGGCGGCCGTAACTATAACGGTCCTAAGGTAGCGAAATTCCTTGTCGGGTAAGTTCCGACCCGCACGAAAGGCGTAACGATCTGGATGCTGTCTCAACAAGAGGCTCGGCGAAATTGAAATACCGGTAAAGATGCCGGTTACCTACGGTAGGACAGAAAGACCCCATGGAGCTTTACTGTAGCCTGATATTGGGTTTTGGTAATGCATGTACAGGATAGGTGGGAGACGTAGAAGCCAGGTCGCCAGATTTGGTGGAGTCGCCAGTGGGATACCACTCTTGTATTGCTGAAATTCTAACCATGCACCGTGAATCCGGTGTTGGGACAGTGTCAGGCGGACAGTTTGACTGGGGCGGTCGCCTCCCAAAGAGTAACGGAGGCGCTCAAAGGTTCCCTCAGCGCGGATGGAAATCGCGCGAAGAGTGTAAAGGCATAAGGGAGCTTGACTGCGAGACCAACAAGTCGAGCAGGTACGAAAGTAGGACTTAGTGATCCGGCGGTTGCGAGTGGAAGTGCCGTCGCTCAACGGATAAAAGCTACCCTGGGGATAACAGGCTTATCTCCCCCAAGAGTCCACATCGACGGGGAGGTTTGGCACCTCGATGTCGGCTCATCACATCCTGGGGCTGTAGTAGGTCCCAAGGGTTGGGCTGTTCGCCCATTAAAGTGGTACGCGAGCTGGGTTCAGAACGTCGTGAGACAGTTCGGTCCCTATCCACCGTAGGCGTAGGAAATTTGAAGGGATCTGACCCTAGTACGAGAGGACCGGGTTGGACAAACCGCTGGTGTACCAGTTGTCTCGCCAGAGGCATGGCTGGGTAGCTACGTTTGGAATGGATAAGCGCTGAAAGCATCTAAGCGCGAAGCCAACCTTAAGATGAGATTTCCCATCCGCAAGGAATAAGATTCCAGAAAGAACATCTGGTAGATAGGCCGGAGGTGTAAGTGCAGCGATGTATTCAGCTGACCGGTACTAATAGATCGAAGATTTGTCCTTCAAAAAAATGCCAATCCACATTGCTGTGTATAATTTTATATGAAAAAAAAGAATTCCGGTGGCTATAGCGGAGGGGTCACACCCGTTCCCATACCGAACACGGTAGTTAAGTCCTCCAGCGCCCATGGTACTAGGTTTTCCTGGGAGAGCGGGTCGTTGCCGGTATTCTTTATATTATATTGCTTATTTATGGAACCTGATACAGGTTCCATTTTTTTATGCAAAAATATATATTTAATAATTTTTTCTTTAAAAGAGCTAAACTTAACAAAAGTAGTGTAGTATTGTATTATTTAATTAAGTTTTTTATAAAAATATAGATAGGGTGTGTTTTAATGCAGTTGAATACACAAAGCAGATATGCGCTGCGTGCAACTTTAGAGTTAGCGAGAGATCCTGGAAAATTGATACCTTTAAGTAAGATATCAGAGAGTCAGTTTCTTTCTGTACGATATTTAGAACAAATTTTTGCTAAACTGAAAAAAGCAGGAATCGTTAAAAGTATACGGGGAGTTAAAGGAGGATATCTTCTTGCTAAAGAACCTGCAGAAATTTTGGTTGGAGATATTATTCAGATATTTGAAGAATTTTATCCCACGGAATGTTTAAAAGGCAGGGAATGTGACTTGATAGAAAAATGTCTGACAAAAAATCTTTGGGCAAAACTGAAGGTGAATATTGATGAAGTTTTATTCAAAACAACTCTGGAAGATTTGCTCAAATAATAAATGGAGTGAAAATAATGAAAAAACATATATATTTTGATAATACTGCGACTACTTTTATAGATGAAGCTGTGTTAGATGAAATGAATCCTTTTTTGACAGATTACTTTGGCAACCCATCAAGTATATATGAATACAGCAATATCCCTGTTAAGGCTATTTCCTTAGCGAGAGAGAGTTTCTCAAGGTATAGGAGCTAGTGTTGGTGAAATATATTTTACAAGCGGAGGAAGCGAATCAAACAATTGGGCAATTATTGGAAGTGCATTAAAGAATTCTCATAAAGGCAAGCATATTATCACTTCCAAAATTGAGCATCATGCAGTTCTTCGCACTTTTGAATATCTTGAAAAAAGACATGGTTTTTCTGTTAGTTATATAGATGTGGATTCAGATGGTTTATTAAATTTAGATCAATTAAAAAATCGTTTATCTAATGAAACTATTTTTGTATCAATTATGATGGCAAACAATGAAATTGGTACAATACAGCCTATAAAAGAAATTACAAAAATTGTTAAAGATTTCAATAAATCAATATTAGTTCATACAGATGCTGTTCAGGCTTTTGGTAATATACTAGTGGATGTAGCGGATCTTGGTATGGATCTTCTAACAATAACTGCTCACAAAATATATGGACCAAAGGGTGTAGGTGCTCTATATATAAAAAAGGGTGTTGTAATTAATAATCTTATTCATGGTGGCGGGCAGGAGAAAGGAAAACGGGCAGGAACTGAAAATGTAATTGGGATTGTTGGTTTTGGAAAAGCTTCTGAAATTGCCGTTAAGGATCTTGAAGTGAAATCAAAAACTTTAGCAGATTTAAGAGATTATCTTTTTTTAGAGTAATTAGTGAAATTTCTGATATTGTTATTAATGGATTCAGGGAAAACAGATTGCCAGGGAGTGTAAATTTCTCTATAAAAAGAATTGAAGGAGAAGCTTTAATTCTAAGCCTTGACCACTTTGGTATTTCTTGTTCCAGTGGCTCTGCTTGTACTTCCGGGAGTTTAGATCCCTCACATGTATTATTAGCTATTGGCCTTGATCATGGTACTGCTCATGGATCACTGAGAATAAGTTTAGGTAAAAATAACACAAGGGAAGAAGTAGATTTTTTTGTAGATCGCTTAAAGGAAATAGCGGAGAAATTAAGATTAATTTCTCCGCTATAAAAGGAGGAAATTATGTATACTAAAAAAGTAATGGAGCATTTTATGGAACCGCATAATGTTGGGGAAATAGAAAATGCTGATGGCATTGGTGAAGTCGGGAATGTAAAATGTGGTGACGTTATGAAAATGTACCTTAAAATAGAAGATGATATTATTACTGATATTAAATTTAAAACTTTTGGATGTGCTTCTACTATTGCCAGTTCAAGTATGGCAACAGATCTTATAAAGGGAAAAACTATAAAAGAAGCTCTAACGATAACCAATAAAGATGTTATAGAGTCTTTAGATGGATTACCACCGGTAAAAGTTCGCTGTTCAGTATTAGCAGAGCAGGCTTTCAAATCAGCATTAAAAGACTATGCAGATAAAAACAATCTAGATATTCCAGAATTAAAAGATTTTGTTCCAGATGATGATCACCACTAAATTCTCAAGAAAATATTTTATAGCTAAATCTGTAGTAAAAATGCGGGTATGCAGATACCCGCATTTTTACTGTGCCTTTACTACAGATGAAACCATGTTATTATAGCCTTAATATCTGTTTTCGGACATTTAAAAATATAGAAGGAAGGTAGTTTAATGAATGTACTAGGTGAAAATGCAGACGATCCAGCAATGAAAGAAAAAGGAATTGGAGAATTAGTATGGCAAAGTCAGATGGGAGAAGCAAGAGCTCTTGAAGAATTACTCCGGATATACGAAAGACTTATTTTAAGAATATCAAAAAGGTATTATTTCCAAGACGGGGAAATGGATGATGTGATTCAGGAGTGTAAAATTGCTTTTTGGCAAAGTGTAATGAATTATAATAATTTAGAAAACTCAATTAGCTTGGAAAGTTTTGCATATATTTGTATTAACCGCAGAATGGCAAGTGCGTTAAGAAAAAGAACCAAGAAAGGAACTACAATTCATACTGACGCTATGACAAGAAAAGCTTTGCCCAGTAAGGATGTTTATTCTTTAGAAATAGATTTGCCGGATTTCAAGGGGGATATTGAAAGAGATTTTATTTTTGAAGAATTAAAAAAAGAATATTTAAATAAATTTAATACTGAGATTTCAAGGGAAAGCGGAGGAATCCTTCAATTAAGATAAGAAGGTTATTCCTATAAAGAAATTGGTGAAAAACTTAACATATCGATAAAAAAAGTAGATAACACTATTTATAGAATCAGGAAGAAAATTAAATCTGAGGATATACTTGAACAATAAATTTTTCCGGAGGAGGGGTCGTTCTCCTCCGTTTTTATGTTAAAATATAATGAATGTTTTTAAATAAATAATAAAGGGTGTAATGATTGCTTTATCTTGATAATTCTTCGACAACAAAAACAAATAAAGAAGTTATAAATACTATCAATTCTGTAATGGAAAAGTATTGGGGGAATCCATCATCTCTTCATGAGATGGGTGTTTTGTCTGAAAGAGTTTTAAAACAGTCAAGAAAAATAATAAGTAATTTCTTGCAGGTTTCCTCGGATGAAATATATTTTACTTCTGGGGGTACAGAAACCAATAATTTGTTCATAAAAGGTGTATTAGAAGAATATAAAGAACGTGGAAATCACATAATTACAACTAAAATTGAACACCCCTCTGTATTGGAAGTTATACGTTCTTATGAAGAAAATGGTTGGAGGGTTAGCTGGCTTGATGTAGATGAATTTGGTTTGATTTCTCTTGAGGAATTAAAAAACGAAATTTCTCCGGAAACGGTTTTGACTGCAATTATGCATGTTAACAATGAAACGGGAGCAATTCAACCTATTGAAGAAGTCGCAAAAATCGTAAAGGAAAGATCTCGATCCTTATTTTTTTCAGATGGTGTTCAAGGTTTTTTAAAAGTTCCTTTTAGTCTTAAGGATAGAAAAATTGATGGATATAGCATATCTGGCCATAAAATTAATGGTCCTAAAGGGATTGGTGCTATATATATAAATAATAAAATAAGAATAAAGCCAGTTTTTTTAGGTGGTGGTCAGGAAAAAGGGTTACGTTCTGGTACGGAAAATGTTCCTGGTATTGCTGGTCTTGCAAAAGCAGTTCAGTTATATAAAGATGATTATCTTTCACTTGCTGAGGAAAATCTGTTAAAAAAGAAAAAGTTTGCAGAAAAACTAAAAGAGGTTATACCCTCAATAAAAATAAATTCTTATATTGACGAGAGGAGCAGTTCATATATATTGAATTGTTCATTACCAGGTATAAGGGGGGAAACCATCCTTCATTTTCTGGAAGAAAATAAAATTTATGTTTCTACTGGATCAGCATGTTCAGGAAAAGATAAATCATATAGTCATGTTCTTAAAGCCATGAATCTGGATGAAAAATATCTTAAAGGTGCAATAAGGATCAGCATGGCTCTTGGCCAGTGGCCTGAAGAAAAAGAAATTAATTATATAATTGAAAAATTAAAAGAAGCCCTGGAAAGATTGGGCTAAGACAAACAGGAGGGCAAGGTGTACGATCATATCTTAATCCGTTATGGCGAAATTGGCCTTAAGGGAAAAAACCAAATGCGGTTTATAAAAAAATTAATTAAAGACCTAAAATTTAAAGTAAAGAGAGAATATGGTGATACAGTTCAAACCAGTTTTGAAAAAGGGCGTATCTTTATATCTTTAAATGGGGATTCTCCTGAAAAATATTACCCGGTGTTAAAAAAAGTGTTTGGGATAGTTTCCTTTAGCCCGGTAATTAAGACAGGAACAGCTTTTGAGGAGATATCCAGAACAATTATAAGGGAAATTGAAGGTTTAAAGGAACTGCCTTCTACTTTTAAGGTTGTAACAAGGAGAGCAGACAAAAACTATCCAATGAAATCTCCAGAAGTAAGCAGAGAAATAGGAGGAATTGTTCTTAAAAAGTTTCCTGATATTAAAGTTGATGTTCACAACCCTGAAATGGAAATATTTGTAGAAATCAGACAAGATTTTAGTTATATCTATACTAAAAAAGAAGCAGGTGCAGGTGGGATGCCTGTAAATTCTGCAGGCAGAGGTCTTTTGTTGCTGTCTGGTGGTATTGATAGTCCTGTTGCAGGGTATCTTGCGGCAAGAAAAGGGATAGAATTATTAGGAATTCATTTTTTTAGTTATCCATATACCAGCCAAAGAGCAAGGGAAAAGGTTGTGGAATTGTCTGAAATTTTATCTGAATATAAGGGGAATTTTTATGTTCATGTGGTTCCTTTTACCGAGATACAGGAGGAAATTGCCAAGAAGTGTGAAGAATCTTATTGGATAACAATAATGAGAAGATTTATGTTTCATATTTCAGAAAGAGTTGCTGCAGATAATGATTGCCTGGCTTTGGTTACAGGTGAGTCAGTTGGTCAGGTTGCAAGCCAGACTCTTAATAGTATGGCAACAATAAATCAGGTAATAAATATTCCTGTATTGCGTCCTTTAGTTACAATGGATAAAGAAGAAATAATTAAGGTTGCCAAAGAAATAGGAACATACAAAACATCAATAGAACCTTATGAAGATTGTTGTACAGCTTTTCTCCCTAAAGAACCAAAAACAAAACCTCAAATCTTTTTGGCAGAGGAATGCGAGGAAGTTTTAGATATAGAAGGCCTGGTTGAAAGGGCTGTAAAGAATATTGAAGTATTAAAAATAACAGGAAATCAAGATAGTGATTTAGGATTATTTTAAAAAATACAGGAGGGAATATATGTATACTGGTATTGTTGAAGTTGAAATATATCTTAGAAAGATCAGAGAAGTTTTGTTTTATAAGAAGATTGTAAAAGCAGATGTAAAAGAGAAAAATATAAATATTGAAAAGAAAATTTTTGAAGATGCTTTAACGGGGCAGATGTTTATTTACATTAACAGAAAATCAGGCATTATCAATTTAACTATAGGGAATGCGGTAAATTATATGGTAAAACTTGGTTTTAACGGAAGAATGTATCTGGCGGAAAAAGGAGAGGAATTCTCTCAGGATTACGTATTAAAAATTGAATTTCTTGATGGGAAATCCTTTTTCATTACAGGGGATGAAAAGACTTTTATTGAGATAGTTGCGGAAGATGAACGTAAGGAATACTTAAATAATTTAAAAATAGATCCTCTAGATGAGAAATTTAGCATGGATCCTTTAAATAAATTAATGATGGAATCTAATGGTACTATTTATGAAGCCCTGATTAGTGAGAAAGAAATTAAAGGAATAGATCCGGGTTTTGCTGGAGATATTTTACTAGCAGCTGAAATAGATCCTTCCAGAGAAGCAGGTAGTTTAAATATGAAGGAAGCAAATAATTTATTTCATGCTATTCAAAATGTTATTCAGGGAGCTTTGGCGGGAAATGGAAAAATTAAAGAGCCCTTTAGCAAGAATGATAAAAAGACGGGAACATATAATTTAAAAAGCTTATCTTAATTATTATAAATAAAAGGAATTGATTAAAATGAGTATAAAAGTTTTAAATAAAGGTTTACCTGAAAAACTTTTCGATAAAATTGTTCAGGCCAATGTCAACTGTAACTACCATAAACATTTTGATTTGTATTTAACGGAGCTTGGGCCGGGAGTGGCAAAAATGAGTTTGCGGATTCAGGATTTCCATATTAATCCAAGAAATATTGCTCACGGAGCAGTTGCTTATGCATTGCTTGACACTGCAATGGGCATGGCAATTCGTACAATAAACAGAAATGTTGTTACCTTGCAGTCCAGCATGAATCATATTTCTGTAGCGGAACTAGGTGATAATTTATTTACAGAGGCCAAAGTTGCAGATTATGGGAAGAAGATAATTATTGCAGAAAGTGAAGTATTTAATCAAAAAGGTATTCTCGTTGCAGTTTCCAGGGGTACTTTTTATGATAAAGGTATTTTTTGTGAGGAAGTGGAATGATCTTTAAGCTCTCTTATATTTTGATTGCTCTTGTTTTGTATATGATATTCAAATTGCGTTGAAAAGATAATAGTAGTATAATTTCCGAAAGCGGCTATGGTAGTCCGTCTTTATGTAGAATGGTAGAATGGCAGGAAAGGAGAATAAAATATGGACAGAACAATTGCGTCTTTTTTTAAGAATACCTATCCCCGCTTTGGGGATTTTTTGTAGAAAAACATAAACTTATATAAAATAAATTTGGAGGTATTCTATATGATTATTGTAATGGAAAAAGGAGCATCAAAAGATAAAGTTCAGCATGTATTAAATAGATTAGAGGCTCAGGGTTTTAAAATTCACCTTTCTGAAGGTGTTGAGAAAACAATTATTGGTGCAGTTGGAGAAAGATCATACTTAACTAAGAACAATCTTGATCTGGAAGCTCTTCCAGGTGTTGAAAAGGTAGTACCTATTTTAAGTAAATATAAATTGGCCAGCAGAGATTTTCATAGTGAAAATACAGTTATAAAAGTTGGGGATTTGGAAATTGGCGGGGATAAATTCCATATAATGGCTGGTCCCTGCGCAATAGAAGGACGGGATGAAGCCTTGGAAGTTGCAGAAATTGCAGCTAAGGGTGGTGCAAAAATTCTTCGCGGTGGTGCATTTAAGCCAAGAACTTCTCCATATGATTTTCAGGGCTTAAAGGAAGAAGGCCTGAAATATATGAAAGAGGCTGGAGAACAGTTTGGTCTTAAAATTATATCTGAGGTTGTAGATACAAGAGATGTAGATTTAGTTGCAGAATATGTTGATATTATTCAAATAGGTGCAAGAAATATGCAAAATTTTGCTCTTTTAATGGAAGTTGCAAGATCTAAAAAGCCTGTATTATTGAAAAGAGGATTGTCTTCAACTATAGAAGAATGGATTATGGCCTCTGAATATATTTTAAATGGTGGAAATCCAAATGTTATGTTTTGTGAGAGAGGAATCAGAACTTTTGAAACAATGACAAGGAATACCCTGGACTTATCAGCTGTTCCTTTGCTAAAAAGTCTTACTCATCTGCCTGTTATAGTTGATCCAAGTCACGGAACAGGAAAATGGAAACTTGTAAGCCCAATGTCTAAGGCTGCAGTTGCTTGTGGTGCGGATGGTTTAATTATTGAGGTTCACCCTAATCCAGAGTGTGCACTGTCTGATGGCCCTCAATCCTTAACACCGGAAAAATACTATCAGTTAATGAGTGAAATTGGCAGTATTGCAGCTGCTATTGGCAGAAAAATATAAAGGATGATTATATAAATAAAAATTGTTTATCTAGGTCCCAAGGGGACATTTACTTCAACTGCAGCTAATAAATTGATAAAACTGGACAAATATAAAGATGCTGTTTTTTGCCTTGCGGTGATATTGAAGGTTCTCTATGGGACAGAGGAAGGCAGATATGATTATGGAGTTGTTCCTATTGAAAATTCCATTGAAGGCAGCGTAAATACAAGTATTGATATTTTAATTAACGAAGTAAGATTAAACGTAATTTATGAAATTGTATTAAATATAAATCATAATCTTGCTGCTTCCTACAGGCTGATTAAAGGAGAGAAAATTTATTCTCATCCTCAAGCATTAGCTCAATGTAGAATTTTTCTTAAAAAAAATTACCCAGAAGCAGAAAAAATTTCAATAAGAAGCACGTTACAAAGTCTTGATTATATAAAAGAATTTCCTGAGAACAGCTTAGCTATTGTTCCTTCTTTTTCATTCGAAGAAAATGATATAAGAATAATCAAAAAAATATTGGTGATTATGAAATGAATCAAACCAGATTCTATCTTGTATCAAAGAGAAATGAGAAGGCTGACAGAACTGTAAAAAGCTCAATTTCCTTTCAGCTTAAGGATGACAGGCCGGGAGGTTTGCTTGAAATAATGGAATTTTTTAGAGATAAAGGGATAAACCTGACCAAAATTGAATCGAGACCGGGGAAACATCACTTAGGCAGGTATATTTTTATAATTGATTGTGAGGGAGACCTTTCTTTATAGGAAAACCAGACAATAATAGAAAATATTAAAGAAAAATCCTCAAAGGTTAAACTTTTTGGGTGCATTTGGAAAGATTGAGGCATTCTGATGAAAATTGCAATTGCTGGCCTTGGTTTAATTGGCGGATCTTTAGGAATGGCATTAAAAAAGGCAGATAAAGGTCTTGAGATTATTGATATAGATATTAATCAGGATATTATTGAAAAAGGGGTTAGTCTAAAAAGTATCGACTGGGGAACCTGCTCAATCCAGGAGGGAGTAAAAGATGCGGATGTAGTATTTATTGCTGTTTCTTTATCTCAGACTGTTTTTATGGCAGAAGAAATTTTACCTTTTTTGAAACCCGGGGCAATTATTTCAGATACAGGAGGTACAAAAAACAGATTTCAGATAATATTTTCAGTATAGCAAAAAGAAGAAAAGATATTTCATATGTTGGCGGACATTCCATGGCTGGTTCGGAGAAAAGCGGGATAGATGCTGCAGATCCATATCTTTTTGAAAATGCAGTTTATGTTATTTTAAATGATAATTCAGAATTATCTGCAAGAAATAAAATCATAGAAATTGTTGAAAAAACCGGAGCGCGCATATTACTTTTGGATAGTGATGAACACGATATTATGGTGGCCTCTGTAAGCCATCTCCCTCATTTACTTGCCGGGGCTCTTGTTAATACTGTAGGTGAAATTGAAAAAAACATGAAAATGTTTTTAAAATTGCTGTAGGAGGATTCCGTGATGTAACAAGAATTGCTGATAGTCAGCCTGAGCTTTTGAGAGATATCTTTCTCTCAAATAAAGAGTCCTTGTTGGATGTTTTAAAAACTTATAAAGATCAGATTGATGAGCTGGAGTTATATGTAAGAAGTGATAAATCTAATGATCTTAAAGAAAAACTTGCCAGATCCAAGAAATTGAGAGAACAAGTTCCTAAAAAAGTTAAAGGGCTTTTGCCTACTCTTTCTGAAATTGTGGTTACCATACCTGGCAAACCGGGAGAAATAGGAAAAGTTGCAAACATTCTCGGAGCTAAAGATATAAATATTATTGATATAGAAATCCTTAGGGTTAGAGAAGGTGACGGAGGCACTTTGCGTCTTGGCTTTATTCATGAAAATGAAAGGGAAAAAGCTATTGAAGTTCTTAAGTTTTTTGGCTATGGAACAAAGATAATTTAATGGAGGCTTTATGATAAAAATTAAAATTCCAGGGGATAAATCTATATCACACAGAGCAGTAATACTGGGGGCTATTTCAGATGGAAAAACAGAAATTGAGGGTTTCTTAACTGGAGCAGATTGCCTTAGCACAATATCATGCTTTCAGCAACTTGGAGTTGATATACAGAGGGAAAATGACAAGGTAATAGTCCAGGGTGTTGGTCTTAAAGGGCTAAAGGAGCCGGATTCAGTATTAGATGTTGGAAATTCTGGCACAACAATTCGCCTTATAAGTGGAATACTTGCTGGTCAAAATTTTACATCTTTGTTAACGGGAGATTCTTCTATCGGAAGGAGACCAATGAAAAGGGTTTTGGAACCTCTTGCAAAAATGGGTGCTGAGGTTTTGGGCAGGGAAAATAATAATAAAGTTCCTTTTGCAATAAAGGGTAAAAAACTTGAAAGTATTAGTTATAAAACCCTGGTGGCAAGTGCCCAGATAAAATCTGCAATACTTTTGGCGGGACTATATTCAGAGGGAGCTACTACTGTAATTGAACCTGAAAAATCCCGTAATCATACAGAAGTAATGTTAAAAGGTTTTGGCGCAGAAATAAAGGAAGGGCCAAATTACTCATCTGTTAAAGGATTCCCTATATTAAAAGGTCAAAAAATTGTGGTCCCGGGGGATATTTCTTCTGCTGCATTTTTTATTGCAGGAGGTCTGATTCTTCCTGGCAGGGAAGTTTGTATAGAAAATATTGGTCTTAATGAAACCAGGACTGGAATTATTGATGTCTTCAGAGAAATGGGTGGAGATATTGAGATTATAAATGAACGATATACTTCAGGAGAAAAAGTTGGAGACATAATTGTAAGATCAAGTAAATTAAAAGGAATTACCTTTGGCGGTGATATTATTCCAAGACTTGTTGATGAGATACCGGTGATTGCTGTTGCTGCAACTCAGGCTGAAGGTACTACGATTATTCACGGGGCTGAAGAACTTAAAGTAAAAGAGTCAGACAGGTTGAAAACTATATCCAGAGAACTTTCTAAAATGGGTGCGGATATTAAAGAAGCGGAAGATGGTTTGATAATAAAGGGTGGTACACCATTGAAATATGCGAATTGTGAAAGCTATGATGATCACAGAATTGCTATGTCCTGCGCAATTGCAGGTTTGGTTGCTGATGGAGGAGTAAGTGTAGACGACTTGTCTTGTGTCGACATATCTTTTCCAGGCTTTTTTGATGTATTAAAATCCTTGGTTGCTGGTTAGGAGACAGATTATGGAAATAAATGGTGAAACTAAATTATTTGCATTAATCGGCCATCCTGTGGAACATTCTTTTTCTCCTTCCCTTCATAATCTTCAACTGGAGTTAAATGGTATAAATGGCAGATATTTAGCTTTTGATGTTAAGCCGGAAAACCTGGAAAAAGCTTTGGAGGGTCTTTATGTACTAGGGGCTGTTGGAGTGAATGTAACTGTTCCCTATAAAGAAAAGGTTATTCCTTTTTTGACAAAAATTTCCAGAGAAGCGGAACTAATTGGTGCTGTAAATACCTTAATAAGAGAGGAAAAAGGTTTTTCCGGAGATAATACTGACGGAAGAGGTTTTCTGGAATCTCTTAAAAGAGAAAAAGACTTTTCTGCAAAAGGAAAAAGGATAATTATTATTGGAGCCGGAGGGGCTGCCCGGGGAGTTGGAATATCTCTTGCTCTTGCTGGAGTCGGGGAGGTTTCATTTATAAACAGGACTTTCTCAAAAGCTGAGGATTTAAGAAAAATAATTGAGATAAATACCCATGCCCAATCAGAGTTTTGGGACTACAATAATAGAAGAGTTCCTGATAAGAAAATAGAGGAAGCGGATTTAATTATTAATTCTACCAGCATAGGAATGTATCCGGATCTAAATCATAAGCCGGATATAAATTATGATGTTATTCATAAAGGACAACTAGTTGCTGATCTTGTATATAATCCAGAAGAAACTCTTTTCCTGAAAGAATCAAAAACAAAAGGGGCAGAAGTAATTAACGGTAAAGGAATGCTTTATTTTCAAGGAGAGCTGGCTTTTAATTTATGGACTGGAAAAAGTTTTAAATAATTTCAATTAAAAGGAGAAGTTTTCATGCGTTTTCTTAATGCGGGGGAGTCACACGGAAAAGCTTTGGTTAGTATTATTGAGGGGTTGCCGTCAAATTTAAAAATTGATACTCAGTTTATTGATTATATGCTGGAATTGCGCCAGGGAGGCTATGGCCGGGGAGGACGCATGAGAATAGAGAAGGACAAAATAGATATTTTCAGCGGAGTTCGTGGTGGTTACACCACCGGGGCGCCAGTATCTTTTTTGATATGGAATAATGACTGGGAGAATTGGCAAAAAATAATGTCTTCATCTGAGGATGCAGATCTTGAAAGTAAAAAAGTTACCAGAGCCAGACCTGGCCATGCTGACTATGCGGGGGCTTTGAAGTATCAGCAAAAAGATATTAGGAATGTCTTGGAAAGAGCCAGTGCAAGGGAAACTGCTTCTAAAATTGCAATTGGAAGTATTGCTATGAGTTTTTTAAAAGAATTTGGTATTAATGTGTACTTTTGTGTTACAAGTATAGGTGGGGCTGAGTGCCGGAAAAAGATTTATGAAATTAATGAGAAAATTTTTGAAAATCTTCTATATTGCCCTTGTGAAAATACAACAAAAGAGATGATTGGCTTAATTGATAAAGCAAAGGAAGAGGGAGAATCTCTTGGTGGAGTTGTTCAGGTGATTGTAGAAGGACTTCCTCCGGGTGTTGGTTCCTATGTAAATTATGACAGAAAACTGGATTCCAGAATAGCAGGTTCGCTTATGGGAGTTCAGGCAATAAAAGGTATAGAAATTGGCATGGGATTTGAAACGGGAAAATTACCGGGATCAAAGGTTCATGATGAAATTTTTTTCAGTAAGGAAAAAGGAGTTTTCCACGGGAGTAACAATGCTGGTGGTATCGAGGGCGGAATGTCCAATGGTGAGAATATAGTAGTAAAAGCTGTTATAAAACCTATTCCCACATTGTATAATCCTCTTCAAAGCATTGATATATATTCCGGTAAAGCCTATGAGGCAGCTATTGAAAGATCAGATATTTGCGCAGTGCCCGCTGCGGCTGTAGTTGCAGGATCAGTTGTTGCCTGGGAAATCGCCGATGCCTTTATGGAAAAATTTGCGGGAGACAGTATGGATGAAATAAGAGCAAGTTTTGAAAACTGGCAGAAAGTTGTAAATAACTTTACAGGGGGATCCGATGAGTAAAGCCCGTATAAACCTTGGAGACAGGTCTTATGACATTTTAATAGAAGAAAACCTGCTGAAAAAAGTACCCGAGGACTTATTAATAGAAGAAAAAGGAAATCAAGCAGCTCTTATTTCTAATGAAACAGTATATATTCTGTATGGTAAAAAACTTTCTGAAGAACTAAAACTTAAGGGATTTCAGATTTTTGAATATATAATCCCTGAGGGAGAAAGTTATAAATCCTGGGATATTGCAGGTTCAATTCTAACTAAGATGTTGGAAGATAAGATTAGCCGGGATGCATTTATTCTTGCTTTAGGCGGGGGAGTTATTGGTGATCTTGCGGGTTTTATTGCCAGTATATATCAAAGGGGTATAAAATTTTATCAGATTCCAACCAGTTTATTGGCCCAGGTTGACAGTAGCGTAGGTGGAAAAGTTGCAGTTAATCATGCGATGGGGAAGAATATGACTGGCTCTTTTTATCAGCCGAAGAAAGTATATATTGATACCAAGGTACTTCTTTCTTTACCAGCCCGGGACTGGAAAAGTGGTTTGGCAGAAATTATCAAATATGGAATTATTAAAGACAAAAGTTTCTTTGAATATATAGAAAATAATACTGAGAAAATTAAAAATAAAGATCTAACAGTTTTTGAATATCTTATTAGAAGATCTTGCGAAATAAAAGGAGAAATTGTTGAGGCAGATGAAAGAGAAGGCGGGATTAGGGCTTATCTTAATCTGGGACATACAATTGCTCATGGAATTGAAACAATAACGGAATATGAACATTTCAGGCATGGGGAAGCAGTTGCAACAGGTATTACAGTTATTACTAATCTGGCTGTAGAAAAAGGATATCTTTCTCAGATCGAAGGAGAAAAGATTAATAACCTGTTAAAAAATCTTGATATGGAATATAAACTTCCTAAGATGCTTGTAGATATGTTTATGAATATTCTCCAATTAGATAAAAAAAATCAGAAAGGAAAGTTGATTTTAATTATTCCTAAAGAGATTGGGTTTGTTGAAAAAACAGATAGAATATCTGCATTTGAATTAAAAGAATTTCTTTTAAGTCAGGGGGTATTGCAGGGATGATACAAAAGGGAATCAGAGGAGCAATTAGCGTAGAAGAAAATACAGAACAGTCAATTACAGAGAATACAAAAATATTATTGGATAAAATTCTTGAAGATAACATTATAGATATGGAAAATGTGGTATCTGTTATCTTTTCTGCAACAAAGGATTTAACAAAGATATATCCGGCTAAAATTGCCAGGGAACTTGGATTTTCTTCTGTTCCTTTAATGTGCCTTCAGGAAATGTTTGTAGAATATTCTTTGGAAAAATGTATTAGAGTTCTTATAACAGTTAATTGTGAAGAAAATTGTAAAATCAATCATGTTTACTTAAAAAAAGCTACTAAATTACGACCAGATATAACAGAGTAATAAATTTAAATTTCATTAATAATTATTTAACACTTAAGCCTTCTTATAGGAGGCTTTTTTTATTGACTCGCGGGTCAGAATACTGTAATATTTCAAACTAGAGATTGACCCGTGAGTCGGGAAGAAATATTTATAAAGGAGAATTAAAATGAATTTCAGAAAAAAGCATTATCAGGACTAATATTGTTAATTATATTTTCCTTAATTAGTGGATGTTCACCAAAAGAACAAGTTGAGGGAGTTGTTAAGATACCTGTTGAGGTATATGAAGCTAAAAAAGACACAATTACAAGAGAAATTACTATTACAGGAATTGTTGAGCCGGAAATAAGTGCTATGGTTATTCCTGAAATTGCCGGAGGCAAAAAAGTTACTGGTATACCAGTAAAAGTTGGAGATTTAGTAAGAAAAGGAATGGTTCTTGCATATTTAGATTCAGAAAGTATATCTTTAAATTATGAGATCGCAGAAGCAACTTTTCTTGATGCAGAAAAGAATTATGAAAGAAATAAGGCTTTGTTAGATGCAGGAGCTTTATCAAAATCTCAGTTTGAGCGAATTGAAACAGGATATTTACAGGCAAAGAATGCTTTTGAGCTTAGAAAGATAGAATTAGCTGCCTACAGTGTAAAAAGCCCTGTTGATGGTGTTGTCTCTTCGATAAATGTTACTGCAGGTAATCTTGCGTCACCTCAGGCTCCTGTAGCGGTTATAAGTAAAATTGACAAGGTGTTATTGAAATCAAATATTAATGAAAAAGAAGTTAATAATTTGGTAACTGGGCAGGAAGTAAAAATTACAATTCCAAATATGAATAATAAAGAATTTACCGGAAGGGTAAAAAGTATCGCTCCAACAATGGATATGCAAATCAGGTCTTTCCCTCTGGAAATCGAAATTGATAATTCAAATCTTGAAATACAACCAGGGACTTTTGCGAAAGCTTCTGTTGAAGTTGAAAGAAGTGAGGATGCGATTATTGTCCCATCCCAATCAGTAATAATAAGAGGAAATCAAGGGAAGGTATTTTTGGTAGATGAAAATGATACGGCTCAATCTGTAGTAGTAACTACTGGTTTGAGTAATAATTTGTTTACAGAAATTCTTTCCGGAATTAATCCTGGAGATAAGGTAATTACAAGAGGAAATGATAATGTTATTATAGGGGATCTTGTAAGAATTGTGGAGCCAATGGAGAAGCAGGTTGAGGCTGCCCAGGAGGAGGCTGCTAAAGAATGAATTTATACAGAGGAGCAGTAAAACGGCCAATAACAATATTAATGGTTGTTATAGCAATATTAATAATTGGGGGAGTATCTTTAAACAGGTTAAGTGTAGACTTATATCCGGACATTGAACTTCCAATTGTAGCAACAATCGTAAATTATGAGGGCGTTGGCCCAGAGGAGATGGAACAATTAATCACCAGACCTGTAGAGGAATCTGTTTCGGGTCTTCCGGGTATTAAACAGGTTACATCCACAAGCAGCCGGGGTTCTACAATGGTCATTGCTGAATTTAACTATGGAACAGATATGGACTATAGTTAAATGAAAGTCAGAGAAAAGGTTGATGCAGTAAAAAGCTTTCTTCCTGATGGTGCATCTTCACCTATGGTAATTAGATTCAATCTGGAAATGATGCCAATAATGATGATGGGAGTTACCGGGGACAGAGAAACATATGAAATAAAAGAAATAACAGAAGGAAAAATTATTCCCTATTTAGAAAGAATTGATGGGGTTGCAAGTGTTGAGATTAGCGGCGGAGAAACCAGAGAAATACAGGTTTTAGTTGATGCATATAAGCTTCAAAGTATGGGATTATCTGTGTCAGATATTCAAGGAGTTATTGCAGCTGAGAATACCAACCATTCATCAGGTACAGTAACACAAGGGCAAAAAGACTATCTCCTTAGAATAAAAAGTGAATTTGAAAGCCTGGAAGATTTAGGAAATGTGTTGGTTCCTTTAAAAACAGGAGGAACTATTCAGTTAAAATATATTGCTGATATTGAAGATGCTTTTGCAAAAATGACAATGTACTTATTTTTAAATGGTCAGAACAGTATTGGTTTAAATATATATAAGCAAAGTGATGCAAATACAGTTGGTGTTTCTGAAAAAATAAATGCAGAACTTGAAAAGATAAAGGGAACATTACCTTCCGGTGTAGAAGTTCTAACAACTTATGATTCAGCTGAATTTATTAATCTTTCAATTGGTAATGTTATTAATAATGGATTTTTTGGCGCTCTTTTTGCTGTAATTATCCTATATTTATTTCTGAGAAATATAAGGAGTACCTTAATTATTGAAACAGCTATTCCAATTTTTATTGTGGCAACTTTTATTTTAATGTTCTTCTCAGGGACTACAATTAATATTCTTTCCCTCGGGGAACTTGCTCTGGGAATTGGATTAATGGTAGACAGTTCTATAGTTGTTCTTGAAAATATATATAGATTCAGAACAGAAAAAATTACCAAGAGAAAAGGCTGCTATACTTGGAACAAAAGAGGTTGCTTCTGCAGTTGTTGCTTCAACAATTACAACAATATGTGTATTTTTGCCTTTGGTTTTTGTACAAGGTTTATCGGCTCAGTTGTTTAGACCCATGTCGTTAACAGTTACATTCTCATTGTTTGCTTCACTTATGGTCTCATTAACATTTATTCCAATGCTGTCTTCAAAACTTCTTGTAATAAACAGAAGTGATCTTGGGGAAGAGCTTCAAGAAATTGAAGAAGATTGCTCTAAAGATGATGAGAAAGTTACGTTTATTTCAAAAATTGCCAGAAAGATTTCTGATAAATTTCAGGAGGGTAACAATTCTTTAAAAGAGAAGTATGCTAATGTCTTAGATAAAGCTTTAAATAACAGGAAAAAGGTAATTTTTGGAACTATCGCAGGGATTCTTTTAAGTGGTTTGATTTTTGCAGCTTTTGCTGGAAAAGAATTTATTCCTGCTGCAGATTCAGGTTATTTTTCCGTTGATTTAAAGTTAGCCAGAAATACGGAAATAGATGAAACTAAGTTGGCAACTGAAAAGGTAGAATATATCTTAAGTGATATTGATGAAATAGATCAAGTTTTTGTTTCTGTTGGTGGGGGGACATGATGATGGGCGGTGGTGGCGGAAGCTCCCGGACCTCCAATTTAATGGTAAGAATGAAGCCCCTTAATGAAAGAGATTGTTCTGTTTCTGAAGTTATGGATGAAGTCCGGGAAAAACTGCAGATATGGCAGGCGTAGAAGTTGCAGTCTCCTCTGAAGGGGGAGGTATGGGTACTGGAGCTCCCATTTCTATAGAAATTAAAGGTTCAGATTTAACTATACTTCAAGAACTTTCTGAAGAAATAGCTGCAAAAATTAAAACTGTTCCAAACACCAGAGAAGTTACAACAAGTTTTGATAAGGGAACTCCTGAAATTGAAGTAATTATTGACAGGGACAAAGCTTCTGCCTATGGACCGAGTACTTATCAGGTTGCGGGTGCTTTGCGTCAAAATATTTCCGGAGTAACTGCAACTAAGTATAGAGAAAAAGGCAATGAGTATGATGTGAAAATAATGTTATATGAGGAACAAAGAGCAGATCTGGAAGCTGCAAAAAGAATTATGATTCCTACTTCATTAGGTTTTAGTGTTCCCTTAGAGGAAGTTTCTGAAACAATATTTACAGAAGGACCTTCCAGCGTTTCCAGAAAAGATCAAAGCAGAATTGCAACGATTACAGGAGATATTAGTGGAAGAGATCTTGCAAGTGTAAGTGCAGATATTAGCACTGCCCTTGGAGATTTAATTTTCCCAAGCGGATATTCTATTGAGTTTGGAGGTTCTAACCAGGAGATGGTTGAAGCTTTTACGAATTTAGCTTTGGCATTGCTCTTGGCTGTTATTTTGGTTTACATGGTTATGGCATCTCAATTTGAGGCTTTACTACATCCTTTTGTAATTATGTTCAGTATTCCTCCAACTTTCATTGGTATTACTTTAAGTTTATTCTTAACCGGCAGGAATTTTGGTGTCACAGCTTTTATTGGAGTAATTATGCTGGCTGGTATTGTTGTTAACAATGCTATAGTTTTGGTTGATTATGTTAATATTTTAAGAAAATCAGGGATGGAAAAGATGGAAGTTCTAAAAGAAGCGGGGCAGACTAGATTCAGACCAATTTTAATGACAACAATTCTTGCTCTTATTCCGCAAACAATAGGAATCGGAGAAGGGGCTGAACTTATGGCTCCAATGGCTACGGTAGTTGTTTTTGGCCTGCTATTCTCTACTTTAATTACATTAGTATTGGTACCGGTGGTTTACTATTCAATGGATACTTTTGTAGAAAAGTACAAAGAAAGAATTAGCAGAGTAATTACTGGAGGCCAAAAATAAGATGAAGGATAAAAGAGAACTATTAATAAGTGCGGCCTTCAAAGTTTTTTCTGAGAAAGGATACTATAATGCTAAAATGGAAGAGATAGCCGAAGAGGCGGGAGTTGGGAAAGGCACAGTTTACTCCTATTTTGATAATAAAAAAGATCTTTTTGATACTATGGTTTTTTCCTTCCTTGAAGAGTATTTTAAGAAACTTGATGCAGGTATTGATGAAAAAGATACAATGGAGGCAACAATTCATAAATTCATTATTAACCATATGGATATTTTGATTAGCACAAAGGCAACATTTATGAAAGTTATGACAGATTTCTCGAATATTCCAAGAAGTAAAGAAGAAGTAATGGATTTTCATAAGAAATTTGTTTTTGAAAAAACAGAAAGATATATGAAAATTTTTGAAAAAGCAAAGGAAAAGGGTGAATTAAGGGATATAAGTCCCCTTCTTGCTGCAAATTTTTTCCTGGGGGCGCTTAAAGGTATAAGTGAATCGATTATTGTCTCTGATGAGATAGAAGATAAAGAAAAAATTGCCAAAGATGTGACAGATCTTCTTTGTTATGGGATTGGAAAAAGAGGCGGGAATTAATCCCACCTCTTTATTTATGCAAAATATTTAGCGTACAAAAGTAAAGCCGCTCCTAATCCAATAAGCATATTGCCAGGGAGATTAAATTGCTTGTATTGTTTCTTTCGTATTTCTAAAGATAAATTTTTGTTGGAAGCTTTGCTGATTGCAATAGTTTTAAAAATTATAGAAAAAAACAAAAGCCCAAAACCTATTTCTCTGAACATAAGTATCCCTCGATTTCTTTTTATTATTAAATTATTTTATCATAAATGGGTAAAAAAATATTTTTAAAAAATAGTAAACTTATTATTAATATAAGGGTTTTGCGGATAATGCTTGGTATAATAAAAAATAGGGTATACATTTAATAACAATTTATAACCAGGGGGCAAAAATGAAAAATAAAATACCTGTAATAATTGCTGTAGTTGTTGTGATCGCAGCGATATTTTTCCTTTTGAATCTTGGAAATGGTGAAGAAAAAGGAAAAGAAACCGGACTTATTCATATGGAAATTGAAGAAATGCCAAGAAATCTTCAGGAGTATCTTGGACAGTTTAATATGACGGAAAATTATCTTGCCTTTAATTATGAGGGAGAGTTATATCTTTTCGCATCAAGAGGTGAAAAGATATCCGAAGGTTATAGTATTGTATTGAAGGATGCAACAGTAAATAACGATACGGTAACAATTATTGTGGAGAAAAAAGATCCTGGTAAAGATGATGTTGTAACTCAGGCATTAACTTATCCGGTAAAACTTGTAAAGTTAGCTGATAATACTGTAGAATATAAAAAAGTTATATTTATGAGTACTGACAATAAAAAACTTGCAGAAAAAGATGTTATTGAAATAGCGAAGGTTCCGGAAAGTCTTGTAGAGCTATATTTTGGAACGGAAGATGGTTATTTTAGAAAAGAAAAAAGAATTATTGATGCAGAGATTAATACTGAAAATGCATATTTATTAATAGAAGAATTAATCAAGGAACCTGAAAATACTCAGGAAAATTCGAGAGTTCTTCCTGAAGGAACTAAAATATTAAGCTATAAATATGACGAGGAAAATAAAGTTGCTACTATTGACCTTGGTGGAACAATAAAAGAAGCTCAAGGTTCAATGGGAAAGATTTTTACGGTATATTCTATAGTGAACACTCTAGCAGATATAGAAGGAATTGATCAGGTTCAAATTTTAATTAACGGTGAGATTATTGAGTCTTTATCCGGTCACATTTATCTTGGAGAACCTTTAGACCCAGATTATAGTTTTCTTGAAGATAATAAATATAAATAAAAAGAGGGACGTGAGTTTACTTGAATAACCAGCTTCAAAACAATCAGAGAAAGATAGAAGGAATAACATATTTTATATTATTTTTGAGTGGTATTTTAGGGATGAGTCTTGGTTATATTGTATTTAGGCTTGAACTTCAGATTCTTGCTGTTGTTTTAACTGTATTTTCTGCATTCTTGATTGTTGGACTGATACTTAATAAAAGACTCATTGAACAAAACACTCTTATTTTTACTGGTTTTCAGCAAGAAAACTTTATTAAGAAATATAATATTCTTTCTGCTTTTATAAGAGAGCTGGAATATAATTCAAATGTAGAAAAAACTACTCAATTCAGAGCAGTAACATGGAAGAATTTGAAATTGGAACTTTGTCTTTTTCCAGACTCTATATATGAAATTGTAGAAGAGGTTTATCTGGAGTTAAATAGCATTACCAATCTTCAAGGTTCGGAATTAAAAGATTATCTTTTAAAAGAGTCAAAACTTACAATGGCCATAGCAGCATTAAGAGATCAGCAAAACAAAGTCAAAAGAAATATTATTTAATAAATTTTTTAAACCTTCACAAAAGTGGAGGTTTTTTAATGTAAAAATATTATAACCGATAAAAAATGTTGATTAAAGAAAAATGCTGTTATATAATATTAAATATATTTCTTAATTGTTATATATGATTAGCTGGGAGAGAGGAAGGTAGAATGGAAGATGTATTGGTTTTAAGCAGCCCTGAAAAAGTAAAAATTATTTCTGATAAATTAAGAATTACCGTTCTTCAGATTCTTATTGGACAAAAGGCTACAGTTAAACAGGTGGCTGATATCTTAGGGCAGTCTTCGGCAAAAATTCACTATCATGTGAAAGAACTTGAAAAACAAAATTTCATTAAAATCGTAGAAGTAGTAGAAAAAAGTGGTATTTTGGAAAAATATTACCGGGCAGTTGCCAGAAATTATAAAGTTGACTATATGATTAGCTAATTAAGGAATTGATCATTGTCCCTTCAATTAAGGAAGTATTTTTGATATAATTATCAAAAATATCTTTTTATTTAAAGAAGGGAATTTTGTAATTAATCACTTTATGTGAGAAATTCAAATCTTTACCCCTTTGTGGGTAAAGATTTTTTTTGCAAATACAAAACAAAAGGGAGAAAAGTGAATGCTGAGAAAATTTTCTTTATGGACATTAATTCTTTTAACTTTATTTATTACAGGATGTAATAATGAAAAAGGCAACAATCTATATATTGGAGCTGAAGGAAACTATAACGAAGAGTTGAATCTTACATTTTTAAATAATTTATATATAGGATTATTTGAATATGATTTTAATAATAAAGTTACACCGGTTCTTGCGGAATCTTATAGTTACAGTGAAGATGGAAAAAAGATGTACATTAAAATTAAAGATGGTTTCCAGTGGAGCGACGGAACAGAAATAACTTCATCTGATGTGGCTGCAGGTTTAAAAAATATTATTAATCAATATAAAGGCAAATATGTTTACCAATATAATTATTTAGATAATAAAAAAGAAGATAATATATCAGTAAACTCAGAAGGACTATTGGAAATATCGTTAAAAAAGGAATTTACAGATTTTGAAAAAATTTTGGCACTGCCTTTTTATTTTCCGGTAAAAAATGGGGAAGACTTTATGTCAGGTCCTTTTTCCGGTAATTATCTAGTTGAAAAAAGATCCGGAGATAAAATTGTTTTAGCTGATAAAGATATAGAAAAAGCTGTTGCAGAAAAAAGAACAGAAACCATAGTGATACAGAGCAATCTGGATAAAGAAAAATTACTTAAAGGTTATCAGGAAAAAGATTATGACATTATTTTCCCTAAGGAAGAACTTTCTGAATTAAAAGGTGAAAAGATTGAAAGCCCTGGAATCCAATTGCTTTGGATAAATTCCAGAAAACCAGAATTAAAAAATATTGAAGCAAGAAAAGCAGTATATCACAGTCTGGATAAAATCGACGGACTTTATCCAGCCAGATATAGAGACAATAACTCTAAAGAAAAAATAAATATAACTACGAGTCAGGAATTAATAACTTTTTCTCCTAAGATTTTGGTTCTAGATTCAGAAACAGAGATAGAAAAAGGAAATCAAATTGCTGCACAGTTGTCAAAAAAACTGAATATTAATCCTGAAATTGTTGCAAAACCAATTCAAGATTATTTCTTTGATTTGAGAGAAGGGAACTTTGATCTGGCTTTGGAATCATGGGAGGGAGATTATTTTGGCAAAAATGCTTTTTTTGAATTGTTTAAAAACCCTTTAAATAATCCTTTAAATGTTAGTGGTCTGATAGTTCCTGAGATTAATCATTTGCAAAACAAAATCAATAAAACTGCAGATTCTCAAGAAAGAGAAGTTCTTTTTGTAGAACTAGAAAATGCAATTCTTCAATCTCTTCCTGCTGTAATTATTTCTGAAGGAATTGATAAAGAGGTATACTCTCAGAGAGTAAAGAATATAAATATCAATTCAATATATAATTTTCACAATTATAATAATGTTAAGTATTAAGTAAGGGGTTATATATGCCGGATCCTATATTAATCGAGATAGGCTTTTTGAAAATAAGATGGTATGGAGTGTTGATTGCTCTTGCTATTTTGTTGGGAACTTTCCTGGCCTTGAAAGAAATTAAGAAAAAAAATATTGATGAAGATAAGTTTATGAATGTGCTTTTAACAGCAATTCCTGTGGCATTTGTTTGTGCCCGCTTATACTATGTTGCCTTTAACTGGGATTACTATTCTTTAAATCCAAAAGAAATACCAGCAGTATGGAATGGAGGATTAGCGATTCATGGTGGTATAATCGGGGCTTTTTCAATAGCCTGGTTTATGTTAAAGTATTATAAAATAAGCTTCTGGCAGGTAGCTGATGCTGTTGCCCCAAGCATGGTTCTGGGGCAGGGAATAGGAAGATGGGGTAATTGCTTTAATCAGGAAGCATATGGTTATGAAGTAAGCCCAGAGAATGTTCCCTGGGCAATGTGGATAGACGGAGCTTACAGACACCCGACTTTTCTTTATGAATTTATTTGGAATATTGGAATTTTTATTATTCTGATAATTATCAGAGAAAAGATTAAATTAAAAGAGGGTATGCTTTTAGCAATTTATCTTGGCGGGTATTCTGTTGGCAGGTTCTTTATTGAAGGGTTTAGGACAGATAGCTTAATGCTGGGATCTCTAAGAATGGCTCAGGTAACTAGTCTGATTTTTATAATTTTTAGTATTGCATTATATATTTATCTCAGGAAAAAGAAAATCAGTTAATTTTGGAGGTTCCTTTTGAATAAAAATATTAGAAAAACCTTGGTTCTGTTGTTTATTTTTTCTTTAATGCTTGTATTATCTGCGGCTGCAGATGGTAAAGGCGCGGTTAACGCAAGTGTATTAAACATAAGAAGCGGACCGGGAACAAATTACAATAATATAGGTCGGTTATCAAGAGGCAGTGAAGTATCTGTTGTAAAGATAGAAAACAACTGGATTCAGATTCGTCTACCCCAGGGGCTGGGATGGGTAAGCTCAGAATATGTTACAGTATCTGCGAATCCTACTGTTGATGTAACACCTGCACCTTCAGTTCAGGGAGCGGAAGTTTTAACTGGCAAAACGGGTGTAATAAACAGTACGGTTGTAAACGTTAGAAAAGAACCGGGGACAGAAAGTCAAACTCTTGGCCAGTTATCAAGAGGTGAGTTGGTTCAGCTAAAGCAAAAAAAAGATGACTGGTACTATGTAAAAAGTGGAAAAGTTGAAGGCTGGGTAGCAGGTTTCCTTATAACTGCACAAGGAGAAGGTGTAGATGCCCGGACTTATTATGTAAATCAGAATGTAGTTAATATGAGAAGTGAACCAAATTTAAATGCAGAGATTATATCTCAACTTAACCGTAATACACCTGTTACAGTAAAAAACCAAAGGGGAGACTGGTACCAGGTTGTTACTAAAGAACAAAAAGAAGGATGGATTGCAGGCTGGCTTTTATCCCAGACGGATGGTTCTTCTGTATTAAAAGACCCGGGAACAGGTGCAGTAATTTATCCTCAAAACCCAGAAACTGCTTCCTCCGGGATAACTGAGTCTGGAATAAAAGTTAATGATAATATTATAATAAAAGAGAGTGTTGTAAATGTAAGACAAGGCCCGGGAATAGAATATGGGATTATTACAACAGTAAAAGCCGGACAAGGATTTGCTGTAATTGATGCTGAAAAAAACTGGCTTAAAATTAAACTTCCAAGTGGTAATGCCGGATGGATTGCGGATTGGCTGGTTTTCAAAAAAGAAGATTCACAAGAAACTCAAAGACAAGATATTTCTTTTGATGAAAACAATTCTGCAAAAATCTCCTTAGATTCGGGTAAGTTTTTTATCATTACAAATTCTCAGGATTTTCTTGAAATTGACATTTTTCCCGTTTCTATTGAAGATTATCGTTTAAGTAAACCATCGGCAACTCAAATAATAATTGATTTTCCGGAACTGAATCTTACTCCTCAAAAGGTTTATGTAAATCAGTTTAATATTGGAACTGTTGAGGTGGCTTCTAAAAAAATCACAATCAATTTCCTGGATAAAATTGATTTTAGAGCAAGCTATGAAAAAGAAAATCAAGGAATTAATATCAGGTTGCGGAATTATGCAGAAGCCCTTTCAACTATTAATAACATTATAATTAATGAAGAAGCCGACAGATTTAATTTTGAAATTTTTTCTGAAAAGGAAATTTCTTATGAAAGTAAAAGATTAAGCTTGGACCAGATAGCGTTCTTTATTAAAGGATCAAGACTGGATATTAATGGAAGCAACACATTTAATAAGACTATAAACGGAAATTATCAAATAACCGCAAAACAAGATTCCCAGGATGTTGTAAGAGTAGATCTTAAATTTATTTACGGAAGTTCTGTAAGAGTAAATCTTAAAGAAAAATCTTTAAATGTTGCTGTTGGATATCCAACACAAGGACCAAGAGGTAAAATTGTTGTTATTGATCCAGGTCACGGAACGATAAAAGCGGGTGGCTGGGTAGATCCGGGAGCAATAGGTACAACTCTGAAGGTAAGGGAATTAAATGTAAATATACCAATATCCTTGAAGGCGGAAGAGTGTCTGAGAAGAGAAGGTATTGAAGTTATCCTGACTCATCGGGGAACTACAAACAGAGATTTATATGACAGAGCTAATCTGGCTAACAATGAAAATGCTTATTGCTTTGTAAGTATTCATGCAAATGCAACGGCTAACAGAGCTATTCAAGGTATAGGGGTATTTTATTATGCTCCTGAGTGGATGCCGGAAATATTTATGCAAAGACTTGAAAGACAGAATCTTGCATCATATATCCTTGATGAGGCCCTTAAGTCAACGGGCAGACCCTCATATGGATTATTTGAAGAAAATTTTGCAGTTATCAGAGAAACAAGAATGCCTTCAGTTCTTGTAGAAACGGGATTCTTAACTAATCAGCAGGAAGAACAGCTGCTGTCATCTCCTGCTTTCCAAGACAAAATTGCAAGTGGAATTGCTAAGGGAATATTAAAGTTTCTAAATCAGTAATAAGGAGGGGCTGTATATGCGCTTTTTAGTTTTGGGCTGCTACAGCCCTTTTGCGCCTTATAAAGGAGCCTGTAATGGCTATCTTTTAGAAAATAATAATATAAAAATAATGATTGACTGTGGTAACGGAAGTTTTGCCAATCTTCAAAGATTTATTGATTTTAAAGAATCGGACTGCCTGATAATAACCCATTTTCATGGTGATCATTTTAATGATTTTGAAATGTTAAGAAAGGCCTTTTTTCTTGCCGATGAATCAGGGGAAAGAAAAAATCCTTTAATTGTTTTCGCACCTAAGGAAGATCCTGCTTTTGAGAAAATTGCAGAATATATAAATCTTTTTGCTGTAACACCAATTGAAGAATCCCTGGAAAGAGATCATCGTTTTGGGGATATGGTCTTAAGGTTTTTTAAAACAAAGCATACAATACCTTGTTATGGAATAAAGGCAAAAAAAGGAAATAAAAAGATAAGCTATACCTCAGATACGGGATTTACCAGACTTTTGGCAGAAGAAATAATTGACTCGAATTATCTTTTTGCCGAAGCAAATTTGCTGGAAAAAGATAAAAATAAAACTATTCACGGCCATATGACTGCAAAACAAGCAGGTGTATTAGCAGAAATATCCAGAGCAAAAAAATTGGTACTAACACATATAAATCCCACATACAATGTCAATTTACTTAAAAGAGAAGCGGAATTGTCCTTTGAAGGAGAAGTTGAGATAGTAAAGATGTTCAAGACATATATAATTTAAGAACTGAGGTTAAAAATATGAGATTTGACGGAAGAAAGAATGATGAATTAAGAAAAATAAAAATTGTTCCAGGATATATTGAAAATGCTTACAGGTCTGTTTTAATTGAATTTGGCAGAACCAGAGTTATTTGCACTGCAAGCGTTGAAGATAAAGTTCCAGGTTGGCTTAAAGGCAGTAAACAAGGGTGGGTTTCTGCAGAATACTCAATGATTCCAGGCGCTACTGATCCAAGGTATCAAAGAGAAGTTAACAAAGGAAAGCTCAGTGGCAGGACTCAGGAAATTCAAAGGCTGATTGGCGGATCACTGAGAGCTGTAACTGATTTAAAAAAGATTCCTGATATTACCATTTGGATTGATTGTGATGTTATCCAGGCTGATGGAGGAACAAGAACCGCTTCAATAACAGGAGGATTTCTTGCTCTAAAAATGGCTTGCCAGGGATTGCTTTCTGAAGGCAGGATTAGTGAAGATCCAATAACTGAACATTTAGCAGCTGTTAGTGCAAGAGTTGTAAATAATAATGTAGTACTTGATTTGCCTTATGCAGAAGATTCTTCTACCCAGGTTGACTTAAACTTGGTTATGACTGAAAGTGGTAAATTTGTTGAAGTTCAGGTAACGGGTGAAGAGAATACTTTTACCAGAACTGAATTAAATTTAATACTTGAATATGGGGAAAAAGGTATATCAGAATTAATTGAGATTCAAAAAAAGTCTCTGAAAGAAATAGTTATTGCTTCCAGGAATACAGAGAAAATAAAAGAATTTAAATCAATTTTGGAGCCTAGGGGATACAGGGTTCTTTCCGTTGCCGATTTCCCTGAATTGGAAGATATAGAAGAAACGGGAGCTACTTTTAAAGAAAATGCAGTGATTAAAGCAAAATATGTTGGAGAAAAAACAGGTTTAACAGCTTTGGCGGATGATTCTGGCCTGGAAGTTGATGCTCTTAATGGTACCCCGGGAATATATTCTGCCCGTTATTCCGGAGAAGGTTCAACAGATGATAAAAATAATGAGAAACTTATTAAGGAATTAGAAAAATATTCTTTCAATGAAAGAACCGGTCGTTATGTTTGTGCATTGGTTCTATATAATCCAAAACTCAATAAAGCTGATATTGTTGAAGAAACCTGTGAAGGCATTATTTTAAATGAATACAGGGGTAGTGGAGGTTTTGGCTATGATCCATTGTTTTACCTGGAGTCTTTAGGAAAAACCTTTGGAGAGATTCCCCTTGAAGTAAAAAACAGAATCAGCCACAGAGGAAAGGCCTTGGAAAGATTGAAAAAACTTCTGGAAAATCTTTAGGAAATTTAAAAATAATCCATTGACAAGCATTGAAAATTAAATTATACTATTTTTTGTTAGCAAACGGGGCGTAGCGCAGTTTGGTAGCGCACATGGTTTGGGACCATGGGGTCGGGGGTTCGAATCCCTCCGCCCCGACCAACTGATTTTTTACCAAGTACCGTGTTTTATCTCGAGCGGGTGTAGCTCAGTGGTAGAGCCCTGGCCTTCCAAGCCAGTTGCGAGGGTTCGATTCCCTTCACCCGCTCCATTTTTATAATATGATGTTAAATAGTTTTTTTATCGTGTGCCTGTAGCTCAGCTGGATAGAGCATCGGACTTCTAATCCGAGGGTCAGGGGTTCGAATCCCTTTAGGCACGCCATTTTTTCAGGCTATTATGGTGGGTGTGGCGAAGTGGTCAACGCACCGGATTGTGACTCCGGCATTCGTGGGTTCAAGTCCCATCACTCACCCCATTGAGTTTATATTATAATTTATTCTTGACCAAAAGCCTGAAATAAAATATAATTTATATTGCTTTATTGGGGCGTAGCCAAGTTGGTAAGGCACGGGACTTTGACTCCCGCACTCGTAGGTTCGAGTCCTGCCGCCCCAGCCATTTTTACAAATTAATATCATATTTATCTCTTTATTATTAAGAGCCATTAGCTCAGTCGGCAGAGCACCTGACTTTTAATCAGGGTGTCCCGCGTTCGAGTCGCGGATGGCTCACCATGTGCGGGAGTGGCGGAATTGGCAGACGCACCAGACTTAGGATCTGGCGGTTACACCGTGGGGGTTCAAGTCCCTTCTCCCGCACCAAAACAAATATTAGCGGAAGTGGCTCAGTGGTAGAGCATCGCCTTGCCAAGGCGAGGGTCGCGAGTTCGAATCTCGTCTTCCGCTCCAGATTTAAAATGCCTCGGTTTTTCGCCGAGGTGTTCTTGTGTTTGCAAGTATTTTATGTGTATAATAAAAGGACGATAAATCGTATTGTGATTTTTTAAGGAGGCCATTAGGTAATGAAATTAACAACAAACAGAGTAGATAAGAAAACTGTTGAAACAACAGTAGAAGCAGGAAATGACAAACTAAAAAAAGGTTTAGAGCAAGCATATAAAGATGTAGCTAAAAAAGTAAATATTCCTGGATTCAGAAAAGGTAAAGTTCCAAAGAAAATTTTAATTAACAACTTTGGAATGGAATTTTTCCTGGAAGAAGCAGCAAATCATATATTACCAGAAATTTACGAGGAAGTTTTAAATACTGTTGAAGAAGAAAACATGCCTCTTGGAAGACCACAAATTGAAATGGTTCAGTTGGAAGAAGACAAAGATTTTATCTTTAAAATTAAAGCAGATACAAAGCCACAGTTTGAAATTAGCGAATATAAAGGTATCGAATTAGAAAAAACAGAAGTATCTGTTTCAGAGGAAGAAGTTCAAAGAGAACTAGAACGTCTTCAGGAAAAACACTCCTCATTGGAAGTAGTACCTGAAGATGCAAAAGTAAAAGATGGGGATACAATTTTATTAAACTTTAAAGGTATGGTAGATAAAGTGCCTTTTGAAGGTGGTACTGCTGAAGATTATAATCTCCAGGTTGGTTCCAAATCTTTTATTGAAGGATTTGAAGAGCAGTTAATAGGCTTAGGTCTTAATGAAGAAAAAACTATTCAGGCAAAATTCCCTGAAGAATATCACAGCCCTGATTTAGCTGGAAAAGATGCAGAGTTCGAAGTTAAAGTTACAGAAATCAGAGAGAAAAAACTTCCTGAACTAAATGATGAGTTTGCTGATAATACATCTGAATTTGCTACTTTAGCAGAATTAAAAAAAGACTTAAAAAAGAATATTACAGAAACAAAAGAAGCTAAAGCTAACGCAGAGCTAAAAGCAACTGCAGTTGAAAAAGTTGCAGCAAACTTTGATATAGAAATTCCTCAGGCAATGGTAGAAACTCAAATAGATGCTTTCATCCAAAATATGGAAATGAATATGGCAAGACAAGGATTAAGCTTAAATCAGTATCTTGAATATACAAACGAAAAAATTGAAGATTTAAGAGGGAAATACCAAGCAGATGCAGAAACGGCTGTAAAGAATTCATTAGTTCTTGAAGCTATTGCAAAAAATGAAAATATTGAAATAACTGACGAAGATCTTGAAAAAGAATATGCAAGACTTGCAGAAATGTATAAAAAAGAAGTATCTGAAATTAAAGATTTACTTGAGAAATCAGGAGAAAAAGAAAATATGATTAACAGTATGAAATCTGATAAAGTTGTTGATTTAATTATTGCGAACAGTAAATAAGAGACTAAAGAAACCAGGGGGAGTATTATGAGCGGATTAATTCCAATAGTAGTTGAACAAACAAACAGAGGAGAAAGATCCTACGATATTTATTCCAGGTTATTAAAAGATCGTATAATTTTTCTGGGAAGTGGCGTAGATGACTATGTTGCAAATTTAATAATAGCTCAGCTTTTATTTTTAGAAGCAGAGGATCCAGATAAAGATATCAGCATATATATCAACAGTCCAGGCGGCTCAATAACTGCAGGGATGGCTATTTATGATACTATGCAGTATATAAAACCTGATGTATCAACAATTTGTGTTGGAATGGCAGCAAGTATGGGTGCTTTTCTTCTTGCAGCAGGGAAAAAAGGAAAAAGATTTGCGTTGCCAAATAGTGAAATTATGATTCACCAGCCTTTGGGCGGAGCTCAGGGTCAGGCAACGGATATTCAGATTCATGCAAAAAGAATTCTTGAAATTAAAGAAAAACTTAATAAAATCCTTGCTGAAAAAACAGAACAGGATTTAGCAAAAATTGCAGCAGATACTGAAAGAGACTATTTTATGAGTGCCGAAGCTGCAAAGGAATATGGTTTAATTGATGAAGTGATTTCCAGCAGATAATAAAAAGGTTGTGATTATATGTTTAATGAGGAAAAAGGAAAATTAAAGTGTTCTTTTTGCGGTAAACCTCAGGAACAGGTAAAGAAGCTTGTTGCAGGTCCGGGAGTATATATTTGTGATGAATGTATAGAACTCTGCAATGAAATTATTGCTGAAGAACTTACGGAAATAACTACATCTAAAGAAAATTCAAAAAAGAATCTTGCAAAACCTAAGGAAATATATGATATTCTCAATCAATATGTAATAAGTCAGGATAAAACTAAGAAGGTTTTGGCTGTATCTGTATATAATCATTATAAACGTATTAATTTACCATCTAAGGATAATTCGGAAGTTGAGCTTGCAAAAAGTAATATTTGTATTGTTGGACCTACAGGAAGTGGTAAAACCCTGTTAGCACAAACCTTAGCAAGAATTATTGATGTTCCTTTTGCAATTGCCGATGCAACATCACTGACAGAGGCTGGATACGTTGGTGAAGATGTGGAAAACATTCTTCTGAAACTTATTCAGGCTGCAGACTATGATATTGAAAAAGCTGAAAAAGGAATAATTTATATTGATGAAATTGATAAAATTGCCAGGAAGTCTGAGAATCCTTCAATAACAAGAGACGTCTCCGGAGAAGGTGTTCAGCAGGCACTGTTGAAAATTATTGAGGGAACAGTTGCAAGCGTTCCGCCACAAGGGAGAAGAAAACATCCTCATCAAGAATTTATTCAGATTAATACCAGTAATATTCTGTTTATTTGTGGTGGAGCTTTCGATGGGTTAGAGAAAATAATACAAAAAAGAATTGGCGAAAAATCAATGGGCTTCAACGCAGAAATATCTTCAAAAAAGGATACAGGTGTTGGAGAGATTTTTAAGAATGCACTTCCTGAAGATCTTATTCGCTATGGGTTGATACCAGAATTTGTTGGTCGTCTTCCGGTATTAGTTTCCCTGGGTGAACTGGATAAAGAAGCTTTGGTAAGCATTTTAACAGAACCTAAAAATGCTTTAATTAAGCAGTACCAGAAGTTATTTAGCCTGGAGGATGTTGATCTTGAGATAGAAAAGGAAGCACTTCTGAAAATTGCTGAAAAGACTTTAATAAGAAATACAGGAGCCAGAGGGTTGAGAGCAATTCTTGAAGAGATAATGATGGAAATAATGTATGAAATTCCTTCAAGAAAAGACATTAAAAAAGTAATTATTAATGAAGATGTTATTGCTAATAATGCAGAACCTGTTGTGATATTAAAAGAGAAAATAAAGAAAAGTGCTGAAACAGCATAATAAAAAAACCCTGAGCTATTTTGCTCAGGGTTTTTAGGGTATATATTAATAATAATTTCTGATAAACTATTTGTTAAACAGAATTAAATAAGTTGGGGGTGGCATAATTGAGAATAGAAAAATTTATTGAAAATATTCCATTACTTCCATTAAGGGGAATTGTAGTATTTCCTTTTATGGTAGCACATTTAGATGTAGGAAGGGCTCAGTCTGTAAAAGCAATAGAAAGAGCAATGCTTGAAGATAAAAAAATCTTTTTATCAACACAAAAAGATGCAGTGAATGATGCTCCCAGGGAAAAAGATATTTATACAATAGGTACCTATGCAGAAATAAAGCAAGTGATGAAAATGCCTAATGGAGCTTTAAGAATATTAGTCGAAGGTTTAGAAAGAGCAGAAATGGCTTCATATAATCCGGGATCTGAATATGTATCCGTTGATTTAAATTTTATTAGCAAGCCAAATTATGACAAACTTGAGATTGAAGCTTTAGTTCGTTCTGTATCAGGATATTTTGAGGAATATATTAAGCTGAACAAAAAAATAACAGGAGATAATTATCTTAATGTTCTTGATATTGAAGATCCTGAAAGGCTTGCAGATGGAATTGGATCAACTTTAATTTTAAAAATTCCAAAGAAACAGGAAATAATTCAGACTTTTGATATTAAAGAACGTCTTTCTTTGATAGCTACTATTCTTGTTCAGGAAATTGAAGTTTTAAAAACTGAAAAGAAAATTGACTATATGATAAAAAAACAAATTGATAAAAATCAAAGAGAGTATTTTTTAAGGGAACAATTAAAAGCAATTCAGGAAGAACTAGGTGAAAATAATGAAAGCATTAGTGAAGCTAATGAATTCAGAAAGAAAATAAATGAGAATAAGCTCCCTGAAGAAGCAAAGGAAAAAGCATATAAAGAAATTACTAAACTTGAAAGAATGAACCCATCTTTCGCTGAGGCAACAAATATCAGAAATTATCTTGAATGGTTAATTGAGCTGCCTTGGAATAAAAAGACTGAGGATAGGATAGATATAAAGAAAGCAGAAACAATATTAAACGAAGACCATTACGGACTGGAAAAGGTTAAAGAAAGAATTTTGGAATACCTTTCTGTTGCAAAATTAAATAAGACGTTAAAAAATCCAATACTATGTTTTGTTGGCCCTCCGGGAGTTGGTAAAACTTCTTTAGCTAAATCAATTGCCAGAGCCCTTAACAGAAAATTCGTAAGAATGTCATTAGGTGGAGTTCGAGATGAAGCGGAGATTCGTGGTCACAGAAGAACTTATGTTGGTGCAATGCCTGGCAGAATAATTAAAGGAATTAAAAACGCGGATTCAAGTAATCCTTTATTCCTTCTTGATGAAATAGATAAAATGACCACAGATTTCAGGGGAGACCCATCGTCAGCTTTACTGGAGGTTCTTGATCCTGAACAAAATGATACATTCAGTGACCACTTCATTGAGGTACTCTTTGACTTAAGCAGAACTTTTTTCGTAACAACTGCAAACAATATCTTTAATATTCCCAAGCCATTGGCGGACAGGATGGAAGTTATTCAGCTTTCCAGTTATACTGAGGAAGAAAAACTTCAAATAGCAAAAAAATATCTTATCCCAAGACAAATCAAAAACAATGGTTTGAAGGAGATTCAGTTTTCTGTTTCTGAGGGAGCTATAAGAAAGATTATCAGAAATCATACAAGAGAGGCTGGAGTAAGAAATTTAGAGAGAGAAATTGGCTCTCTTTGCAGGAAAACTGCAAAATTAATTGCAGAGAAAAAGCAAAAGAAAGTAACTATCACCGAAACTTCAATAGTAAAATTTTTGGGAATTGAAAAATTCCGTTATGGCAAAAAAGATGATGAAGCACTGGAAGGCATTGCAAATGGACTTGCCTGGACAGAAGTTGGAGGAGATATACTTCAGATAGAAGTAACCTTGCTTGAAGGTAAAGGGAAATTGGTATTAACAGGTAAACTGGGAGAAGTTATGAAGGAATCTGCGCAAATTGCCCACAGTTATATTCGCTCTATTGCCAAAGATTTAGGTTTGGACAAGGATGTTTTTGACAGAAATGATATCCATATTCATGTACCTGAGGGTGCAATCCCAAAAGACGGACCTTCTGCAGGTATAACAATTTGTTCTGCATTAATATCCTGTTTGATTAATAAATCCATTGATGTTAGTACAGCTATGACTGGTGAATTAACTTTAAGGGGAAGAGTACTTGCTGTCGGGGGAATAAAAGAAAAAGTTCTTGCTGCCCACAGAGCAGGGTACACAAGGGTATTATTACCTGAGGAAAACAAAAAGAACCTTGAAGATATTCCGGCAAATATTAAGAAAAAAATAGAATTTATTTTTGTTAAAAATATGAAAGATGTAATAAACATAATCTTAGGAGTTAAAATAAAATGAAAATCAATAAGTCTGATTTTGTAATCAGCGCAGTAAGAAAAAAACAATATCCAGCAGATGGTCTTCCTGAAGTAGCTTTTGTTGGTAGGTCAAATGTAGGTAAATCATCACTTATTAATACAATAATTAACAGAAAAAACCTTGCCAAAACCAGCGGAAAACCAGGGAAAACCCAGACAATCAATTTTTATCTTATTAATGATAAATTTCATCTTGTAGACCTTCCTGGATATGGATTTGCAAAAATATCGAGAGATATAAAAGAAAAATGGGCAGAATTCATAGAGGAGTATTTAAATGACAGACCTAATCTTGTAGGAATAATTCAGCTAATAGATTTAAGGCATCCTCCTACAGAAGATGATTTAATGATGTTTCAGTGGTTAAAGCACCTTGACCTGCCCTTTCTTTTAGTGGCAACTAAAGCAGATAAAATATCCAGAGGCCAGCATCTTAAGCATAAAAAGATTATAAGAGAAAAACTAATGGTTAATAATGAAGATATTCAGTTATTTTCAGCAGAAGATAAAACCGGCAAGGAAGAGGCTCTTAAATGGATATTTGAGCACCTGGCTTTTGAGGAGGTTGAAGTAGAAGATGTTTAAGGAAAATTTATCTAAAATTAGAGAAGAAAAAAATATTTCCAGGGAAGAAATGGCGAGGGCTCTTTCTTGTTCTCTTGAATCCTTTAATGAATTGGAAAAGGGAATAAGGGAACCAGGAATTCAGGAAATTTTATCCTTTGCAAAAGCTCTTGGGGTAACTACAGATTTTTTACTTGGAAATGAAGAAATAAAGGAAAGTAATAAACAACCCTTTAATCCCCTGTCTGCACTAGCAGGAATGGCTCTTCCGGGAGGATTTAGTATCTCTCCCGGCAATGGGGATGATTATGATGTTGATGAAGAATTAGCGCTGGAGCTAGCGGAAATGGCATCAGCCATAGACACAAGACGTAGGAGAAAGGAAGATACTTCTGAATGAAAAAAATCGACAGAAAAATGATAATAGTTATTTTCTTTTTGGTTTTTTTATTTGCACCTATAAATAAGGGGTACAGATATTTTTTCCTGGCAGGAGTTCCCTTGTTTATTGCAGTTAGTAATATTGTTGTAATCAGAAATCAGCTTTTTCTTAATGAAGATAATCCAAAGTATAAGTTACTTGAAGAAAAATACGAAACAAAAAAGCTTTTTTGATTTTTGGCCTAATGCTTATACTTATGCCAATTATATTAGGAGTATTATTTATAATATCAGGTATAAAGCTGTTATAGAGTAAATGTTTGGGAAATATTGACAAGAACATTTATAATCAATAAAATAGTTTTTAAATTAAAATATTAATTCCAAAGATACAGAGGAGTAAATATTGAAGCATCTAAAGAGAGAAAAACCCAGGCTGTAAGTTTTTCGTTGGTTCTTTATTGAAAGTAGCTGTGGAGGAGGCTTGCTGAAAAAAGTAGGTAAGTCCGGGTGGCCCGTTATAGCTAAGAGAGCCGGATAACCGGAATTAAGGTGGTACCGCGGAAGTTTACCTTTCGTCCTTTTTAGGATGGGAGGTTTTTTGTTGTTAAAAATTATAAATAATATACAGGGGTGGAAATATGCAGGAAGAAAAAAACATTTCAAAAAGTTATGATCCAAAAGAGGTTGAGAATAAGTGGTATCAATATTGGGAAAACAATAAATATTTTCATGCAGAGCCAGATGAAAAGGGAGAACCATTTACAATTGTAATGTCTCCTCCAAATGTAACTGGTACACTTCATTTAGGCCATGCCCTGGATTTTACTTTGCAGGATATTTTAGTAAGAGTAAAAAGAATACAGGGATACAATACTCTTTGGCTTCCTGGAACAGACCATGCAGGGATTGCTACACAGGCAAAGGTTGAAGAACTCTTAAGGAGCGAAGGAACAAATAAATATGAAGTGGGAAGGGAAAAGTTTTTAGAAAGAGCCTGGGAATGGAAAGAAAAATATGGAAACACCATTACCACCCAACTAAGAAAACTTGGAACCTCCTGTGATTGGGACAGGGAAAGATTTACAATGGATGAGGGCTGCTCTCATGCTGTAAAAGAAGTTTTTGTAGGTCTTTATAATAAAGGATTAATCTACCAGGGTAACTACATTATCAACTGGTGTCCAAAATGCCTTACAACAATTTCAGATATTGAAGTTGAGCATCAGGAAAGTCCGGGAAAATTTTATTACTTTAAATATCCTGTTGAGGGAGAAAATCAGTTTCTTGAAATTGCAACAACAAGACCAGAAACAATGCTTGGGGATACTGCTGTTGCAGTTAATCCAAAAGACCCTCGTTACAGTAAATTTATTGGTAAAAATATAGTCTTACCTTTAGTGGGAAGAAAAATTCCTATTGTTGCAGATGATTATGTAGATATGGAATTTGGAACTGGGGCTGTAAAAATTACACCAGCTCACGACCCTAATGACTTTGAAATAGGCAAAAGACATAATCTTGAAGAAATCAACGTAATGAATTCAGATGGGTCAATAAATGATAAATTCCCTGAATATGCCGGAATGGATCGTTACCGGGCAAGGGAAAAAATTATTCAGGATATGAAGGACGCTGGGTTTTTTCTGAAAATTGAAGAAATAACTCACTCTGTTGGACATTGTTATCGTTGTGACACAGCAGTTGAACCTTTCCTTTCAAAGCAATGGTTTGTAAAAATGCAGCCTCTGGCTGAGCCGGCAATTAATGTTGTAAAAACAGGGGAATTGAGATTTGTTCCTGAAAGATTTACAGGAGTATATTTAAACTGGCTGGAAAATATAAGAGACTGGTGTATTTCAAGACAATTGTGGTGGGGTCACAGGATTCCCGTTTGGTATTGTGATGATTGCGGAGAAATAATTTGTCAGACAGAGGAACCTGAAAAGTGTACAAAATGTAATTCCGGAAATCTAAGACAGGATCCGGATGTATTGGATACATGGTTTAGTTCAGGGTTATGGCCATTTTCTACTTTAGGATGGCCAGAGGAAACAGCTGATCTTGCAAAATATTATCCTACAAGTGTATTGGTTACGGGAAGGGATATTATATTCTTTTGGGTAGCAAGAATGATTTTCACTTCTCTTGAATTTATGAAAGAAATACCCTTTAAAGATGTCTTTATCCATGGACTGGTACTTGATGGCCAGGGAAGAAAGATGAGTAAATCTTTAGGTAATGGAGTAGACCCGCTGGAAGTTATCGAAAAATATGGTGCAGATTCGTTAAGATTTATGCTTATTACAGGTAACACACCAGGTAATGATATTCGATTCCAATTTGATCGTCTGGAATCTTCAAGCAACTTTGCAAATAAAATATGGAATGCATCCAGATTTGTTTTAATGAATCTTGATGATTATGTTGAAAAGGATTTAGAAAATTTAGAATTAGCGGATAGATGGATTATTTCAAGATTTAATACTGTTGCTTCAGAAGTTAATGAAAATATTGATAAATATGAACTTGGAGAAGCTGGAAGAAAAATATATGAATTTATCTGGAATGAGTTCTGCGACTGGTATATTGAAATAGCAAAAATTTCTCTTTACGATAAAGAAAATATTGAGAAAAGACAAAAAACACAAAGAGTTTTGAGAGATATACTTCGTGGAGGAATGGAGCTTCTTCATCCTGTAATGCCATTTATAACTGAAGAAATATGGCAGCATCTTCCGGAAACGGGAGAAACAATTATGAAAACTCAATATCCTCTTGGTGATCTTGATAAGAGAGATAAAGAAGCAGAAGGAAAAATGAACCTATTAATGGACATAATTAGAGGAATCCGTAATATTCGCAGTGAAATGAGAGTGCCACCTTCAAAAAAAGCAACAGCATTGTTTTTTGTTGAAGATAAGAGTAAGGAGGAATTTATTGTTCAGGTTACTCCATACTTGAAATCTCTTGCAGCACTGGAAGATGTAAAAATACTTGCAAATAAAGAGGATATTGGCAAGTCTGCCTCTGCAGTAGTTAAAGGTTTTGAAATATTTTTACCTTTAGAGGATTTAATTGATTTAAATAAGGAATTTGAAAGATTGGAAAAAGAAATCAAAAAACTAGAAGGGGAAGTAGAAAGAATAGACAAAAAGCTTTCAAATCAGGGTTTTGTTGCCAAAGCTCCTCAAGAAGTAATTGAAAATGAAAAAGAAAAAAGAGAAGGGTATTTAACAGACCTGAATCTTGTAAGAAAGAGGATGGATAGTTATAAATAATGATGCTGTAAAGTATATAAATGAATTATGCAGATTTGGAATAAACCTGGGCTTAGAAAGAACTAAAATGCTTCTAAACCTTTCAGGTAATCCTGACGAAAAATATTATATTATTCATGTTGCGGGAACTAATGGGAAAGGTTCAACTTCAGCTATGCTTGAACAAGCCTTGTTAAATGCAGGTTTGAAAACCGGACTATACACATCTCCTCATTTGCATAGCTACAGGGAAAGAATCAGAGTTAATAATCAATTAATATCTGAAGAAAGATTTTCAGAAGAAACGGAAAAACTCAGAATTTTGATTAAAAAGAACCAGAATTTTTTTGAAGAAAATCCAACTGAGTTTGAATTTCTTACTATTATGGCCGCAAATTATTTTGCTGAAGAAAAAGTGGATGTTGTAATATTTGAAACCGGTCTGGGAGGTCGCTTAGATTCAACCAATGCCTTAAAGACTAATTTATCTATAATATCAAATATTGGTATTGATCATAAGGAAATTCTTGGAGATACTATTGAATTAATTGCTATAGAAAAAGCCGGAATAATTCACAATAAAGGGAAGGTTGTTTTAGGAATACAAGAACATCCTTTGGCAAAAAAAGTTATTTTAGAAAAAATAAAAAAAGAAAATGCTGATTTTATTGATGCTGAGGAAATAAGTTTCCAGATACTCCCCGAAAAAAAGGGTTTGCAAAGAATTTTTATTGATAAACTTAAAAGAGAGGTTTTTCTTAATCTTCAGGGAGAACATCAAATTGATAATATGTTAAGTGTTATTGCCGCCTTGGAGTTTTTGGAAAAAGAGTTTTCTTTAGATAGAAATGCTTTTATAGAAGGGTTATCTAAAGTAATTTGGCCAGGGAGGCTGGAGTTTCTTGATTATAATGGCAGAGAAATATTAATTGATGGAGCCCACAATCCTCAAGGGGCGAGAAAACTAAAAAAATATCTTGATTCGAAATACCCTGACAGAAAAATAATTTTTTTATTAGGAATTCTTGATGATAAGGATAAAGAGGGTATACTTAAAGAGGTTTACAGTAAGGCTGCAGAAATTGTTATTTCAAAACCTGAAGGTACCAGAAACTCAGAATGGAACAAGTTACCTTTGGAATATGAACTTAAAGGGAATATAATT
Source organism: Peptococcia bacterium (assembly GCA_965228015.1). Classification (GTDB taxonomy): domain Bacteria; phylum Bacillota; class Peptococcia; order Peptococcales; family SKKY01; genus SKKY01. The sequence continues at coordinate 1,233,893 of OZ245787.1, read as the reverse complement.
TTTATAGAAAATACAGAAGAGGCTTTGCTTAAATCATTGGAAATATCCAACAAGGAAGATTTAATTCTTTCTTTTGGTTCCTTTTATTTTATAAGTAAAGTCAGAGAAATAATAAAAAACAGTTTATAGTGGAATTAAGGAGGAAGAATATTGAAAGAAATAAAGATACCCGAGGCAACTATTGGAAGGCTTTCCTTTTATTCAAGATTTTTAACGAAACTGGAGAAGGATGGCGTTGAAACAGTTTCCTCTGGAGAGATAGCTAAAGGAATTGCAGGTAATTCTGCTCAGGTTCGTAAAGACTTTGCCTATTTTGGCGGGTTTGGTAAAAGAGGGGTAGGCTACAATGTTGCTGATCTAAACAGAAATATAAAAGAAATTCTCGGATTAAACAGAGAGTGGAAAGCTGTTATTGTTGGGATGGGTAATCTTGGAAGAGCCTTGGCATATTATCATGGTTTTGCTGCAAGAGGATTTAGTATCATTGGTTTTTTTGATAACAATCCTTCTAAAAAAGGAGAAAAAATCAACTCTCTTGAGATAAAGGATTCAAGTGAACTTGATGAATTCCTTGAAAAAAATCCAGTAGATATTGCAATATTGACTCTACCCGGAGAAAGTGTGCAATTTGTAGTTGATAGAGTTGTAAAAAAAGGAGTAAAGGGAATTCTTAATTTTGCTCCTGTTGTTGTAGTTACAGAAAAAGATGTTCAGGTTTGTAACGTTGATCTTTCAGTTAATCTTGAAATATTAAGTTATAATCTTAATTCAAAATAATCTGCTAACCCCGGTTTCTCTTCTTAATTGAATAAAAAAGAGAAACCGTTTTTTTATAGGAAAGGAAGAGACTAAATGAATATTATACTTGCTTCTCAATCTCCAAGAAGAAGAGAATTATTAAAAAAATAGATATTTCTTTTACTGCAAGGAATATTGATATTTCCGAGGAAATATATACAGAGGAAAATCCTCAGGATTATGTTTTACGTATGGCAGAAACCAAGGCCGCAGAAGGAGCCAAAAAGGAAGGAAATGCTTTGGTTATCGGTGTAGATACTATTGTTTGTATTGATAATGAGATTTTAGAGAAACCTAAAGATAAAGAAGATGCTGCAAAAATCTTGAATAAAATACAAGGCAGAAAGCACTTTGTCTTTACCGGGGTATCCTTAAATCTTAATAATGGTGAAAAAGTAGTTTCTTTTATTGAAAAAACAGAAGTTAATTTTGCTGAAATGAGCCAAGAAGAAATAGAAGGCTATATTGAAACCGGAGAACCTATGGATAAAGCTGGAGTCTATGGGATACAGGATACGGGCGCTCTTTTTGTTAAAAGCATTAATGGTTGTTTCTATAATGTTATGGGACTGCCTTTATCAGAATATATGAGGAACTCAATATTCTGATAAAGGGTGAAGAAAATGGAGTTAGAATTAAATAACAAGCACGTTACTATGAAGGACTATCCTTCTGAAAGTAAGCCAATTGAAAGAATGTTTACAAGAGGTATAGCTTCTTTAAACAATAATGAACTACTTGCAATTTTAATAAATTCAGGGACCAGAACTAAAACAGCCCTACAGCTTGCAACTGAAATACTTTTAAACAGAAATCTCAATGATTTAAATGAAATTACACCAGAAGAATTAAAACTTAAGGATGGAATTGGAAATGTCAAAGCTGCAAGAACAGTTGATCGTGTCAATTAATTATGGGTTTTAAAAGAATAAAAAAACTCCTTGTATGTATTACGTGCTAAATCGCACTCGCTATCCTTTTAAATAATTCTCTTTTCCAAGTTCTCTTACCAGTTAAAACTACTGGCACATTGCCGAATTTCTCATCTGATATTAGGTTCGTAGCTTTTTTATAACACGGCTTTCTAATTTTATGATTCTTGTTTCTGTTTTTCTTGCTTCTTTCTTTTACTAAATCATATACATTACCTGAATTAGCCTTAAAAGCCCTCAGACGTGACATTTGATCAACACCTTCTCTGCACCAGCTTAGAGGCCTTGAACTTAATCTTGCAGATAATATATGACTAATATGGCCTTCTGTGCTACAGCCTATATAATCCGGGTCATATTGATTCATTATACCTTCCCAATTATTTAACACATAACTTCTAGCATCTTTTATTGCTTCTATTTTTTGTTTCTGATTCTGTTTCTTCAATTATTGCTTTGAATAAATCTTTTACGAAATCTTTCCTTTTCGTATTTATGTAATACCACATCATTTGGTGTGTGCCTTTCATATGAGCAGTTGCCTTCTTTATATATTTCGACAGATAGTATCTATCTAAAACATAGATACTATCTTTAATCCATTCTTTGCTTTGTTTTATCCAGTTGGCTCCATCTCCTGATAAATATATCTTTTCAATAGTTTCTTCTTCATAGTTGCTATCAATATAATCAGCTACTTCAAGCCATAAATCAGCACTATCTTGGTAGAGACCACTAAAGTATCTGGGATTTATTAATTCATATCTATCTTTACTTACCTTTCACTTACCTTCGTGAACATAAACTAATCTAGGTTCGGCACATGTTCCTCTTTGAAGTGAAACATGATCTTCATCAGCTTCGATGTACAAAACCTTAGCTTGAGAATCAGTTTTTTCACTGGTGCTGCATGATTAGAAATATCTTTAAGCTTTCTAATAGAATTCATTACTGTTTGACCAGTAAGATATACATTCTTCGATATTTTTTCGCTACTTTTTCTGTATGGTGTCTCTATTGCTTCTTCTATTAATATTGATTCTAGCAATATATCCATTCTGTCATTTGCTTCAATACCAACAACTTCATCAGATAAGTATTTATATTCACCGGTAATTTTATGAACATAATACGTTCTTTTATAGGTTACTTAACCAAATATCGTCGCCAAACTTTTCTTCGACTTTGTTTCCTTTATTTTCCAGTCTCTTTTTCTTACACAATCTTTTTTAACTAAAATATCTACAGTTTCAAGTGCTTTTTCCGTAATTGCAACCCCAACTTCATCCAGCATTTTTTTGGTTTTTAAAATGAATTCAGATATATTATTTCCCTCAATTAAAGTTGTTTCCATATTTTCTGCTATTTCTTTACTGATTTTAGTTGCAATTTCATGTATAATATTATTCATTAGAGTTTCTCCTTTTTTGCGATTTGGTTTAGCGATTTAATTGTAACATAAGGAGTTGCTCTAATATTTTTTTGTTTTTTACCCATAATTATTTTACACTAACAGAATAGTTGCTGCAATTGAGCTGGCAAAAAGGATAAAAAAAGAAAAAATCGAGAAAAGTCCCTATATATCTTGTCCTCAGGATGTAGTAGACTTAGCAATGGAAGATATGAAAACATATGACCGGGAGCATTTTAAAGCAATATTATTAAACACTAAGAACAAAGTTCTGGGAATAGAAACAATTTCCACAGGTAATCTTAATATTTCTCTGGCTCACCCCAGAGAAATATACAAAAATGCTATAAAAAGAAGTGCAGCTTCAATTATCTTGATTCATAATCATCCTAGCGGTGATCCGGAACCTAGTTGAGAAGATATTTATCTTACAAAAGAGTTAATAAAAGTTAGCGAAATATTAAAAATTAAAAATCTTCGATCATGTTATAATAGGAAATGGACGTTATTTCAGTATGAAGGAAAATAATATTTTTTAGAATGGAGAGAAATAAATGTTTGGTTACAAAGATATAGGTATAGATTTAGGAACAGCGAATTCTTTGGTTTACCTCAGAGGAAAAGGTATTGTTTTGAGAGAACCTTCGGTAGTTGCTGTTAATCTTGATAATAATAAAATTCTTGCTGTTGGAGCAGAAGCTCAGAGAATGATAGGCAGAACTCCTGGCAATATTGTTGCAATTCGCCCAATGAGAGATGGAGTTATTGCGGATTTTGATACAACTTACAATATGATTAAGTATTTTCTTAAGCAAGTTCCTGAGATAAGTGGTTTTATGTTTAAGAAAAGAATAGTAATCTGCGTACCTGCAGATGTAACTTCTGTAGAAGAAAGAGCTGTAAAAGAGACAGCTATTCAGGCAGGAGCATCTGAAGCATATATTGTTGAAGAACCAATGGCTGCAGCAATTGGAGCAAATCTTCCTGTAGAAGAGCCAACAGGGAGTATGATTGTAGATATCGGGGGAGGCACTACAGATGTTGCAGTGATTTCTCTTGGTGGAATAGTGGCAAGCAAATCAATCAGGACTGCCGGGGATGAATTAAACGTTGCGATTATAAATTATGTAAAAAAACAATACAATTTAATGATAGGTGAAGTTACTGCTGAAGATATTAAAGTATCTATTGCCAGCGCCTATTTAATGAATGAAGGAAGAACCTACAGAGTTAAAGGAAGAGATATGGTAACCGGTCTTCCTAAAAACATTGAAATAACTGAGGAAGAAATTTATTATGCTCTTCAGGAAACAGTTATGAAAATAATTGAAGCGATTAAATCCTGCCTTGAAAAAACACCTCCTGAATTATCTTCTGATATTATGGACAGGGGTATTGTACTTGCAGGTGGCGGAGCTTTGTTAAGGGGTTTAGATTTGTTAATTTCCCAACATACAGGAATTCCTGTTTTTGTTGCCGAAGATCCTCTTTCTGCAGTTGTTTTGGGAACAAGCAAAATTATTGAAAATATTGATAAACTAAAAGGTATTATTACCACTAAAAAAAGATATAGCAGGAGATAAGTATGGATAGAAAAAAGATATTGAAACTTACAGCTGTGGTCCTTATCTTTTTTGTGGTTCTAAGTGTTATTGGTATGTTGACAGCTAGAGAAAAAAACTCTCTTAATTTTCTGGAAAGAGGTGTGCGGATAGTATCATATCCTTTCCAGATACTGTTTAATGCCGCCTCAGAAAAGACCCAGCTTTTATTTATGGATATAAGTGAATTGGCTGAATTAAGGGAAGAAAATATTTCATTAAGAAAAGAAATGAGTATGTCCCGTTACGAAATAGATATATTAAAGAAAGACCGTCAGGAAAATAAACGTTTAAGGGAGCTCCTTAGTTATAAGGGAAAAACTGATGAGTATTTTGAACTTGCCCTTGGCAGAGTAATTGGGCAAAGTAATACAAACTGGAACAGAAGCATGTTTATTGATTTAGGATCTGAAGATGGAATCAATAAAGATATGGTGGTAATAAATCATCAAGGATTAGTTGGAAAAATAATTAATGTAGCTCCAAAAAGTTCTGAAGTGTTATTAATTTTAGATAGTGATTCTGGAGTTGGTGGCAGGCTTGTACAGAACCGCAAAACTATTGGGGTAATTCAAGGTCAGGGAATTGACCAGAAAAACCTTTCTTTTGTTCACTTACCGAAGGAAATGGAAATTAACCCAGGAGATGAAGTTATTACTTCGGGTTTTGATGATTTTTATCCTCCTGAATTAAATTTAGGCATAGTTTCGGAGGTTGTAGAAACCCAAAGAGGATTTACAAAGACAGCGATAATTGCAACCAGCGTAGATTTTAAAAGCCTTGAAGAAGTATTTGTTATTAAAAACTTTTATAAAGAAAAATTTGTTACTAATCTGGAAACAGAAGAGGAAGAGAAGGAATAAAAATTGCTTGAGTTTTTTGTTGTTATTTTGTCATTTACAGGGTTAATATTGCAAAGCTCCTATTTCGACTATTTTTCTCTTTTGGGAGTTAAGCCGGACATTATACTTGTTTGTCTGGTTTTCTATACGGTTTTTAATGGACCGGTAAAAGGAGGAATTATTGGTGCAGTTGTTGGTCTAATAGAAGATCTTTTTATGGGTCAGTACATAGGTCCAATGCTTATTCTGAGATTGTTAACAGGTGGAGGAGTAGGTTATTTTAGCAGAAACTTTTATAAAGAAAGTATACTTATTCCAATGGCAGTGCTTTTTGCAGTATCGTTTATGTCTAATACCTTTCTCTGGATTTTCAACTCACTTATGAAAAATTATATCTCTTGGATGTATCTTATAAAGGTTTCACTGCTTCAGGGAGCATATAATATGATTTTCATGCCTATTTTTTACCTTATAAAAAGAAAAGTTTTACTGAGAGAAAACAGAGGTTAAAATGAATTTAAAAACAAGGGAAGAATTAAAAGGTAATTTATTTACTATTAAAATATTATATTCTTTAGTATTCGCTGTGCTTATACTAACACTTTTTAAAATGCAGATTCTGGATTCTGAGATTTACAAAACTAGAGCTGATTCAAACAGAATGAGGCTGGTTGGTATTCAGGCTCCCAGAGGAGATATTTTAACCAGTGACGGAGAAGTCCTGGTTAGAGATTATCCATCTTTCGAAGTATCTTTGACTTATATGGATGTTGCAGGAGCGGAAGAATCTCTGATTACTTTAGTTGAAATACTAAATGATCCAGAAATAACATTAGAATGGTTAAAAGAAAAAATCAACGAGAACACATATCGTTCTTATGAACCTATAATTATAAAACGAGGGCTTTCAATTGAGGAAGTATCTAGAATTGAAGCAAGAAAAAATGAATTGCCAGGAGTAAGAATTACTGAATCTCCAGTAAGAACTTATTTATATTCGGGAATTGCATCTCATTTGCTGGGTTTTATAAGTGAAATCAGTTCTGAGCTGGGACAGGAAGGTTGTGAAAATTATCGTCTTGGTGATTTAATTGGGAAGTTTGGCGTTGAGAAACAATATGAATCCTTTTTAAGAGGGGAAGATGGTTATCAGAAAGTTGAGGTAAATGCCAAAAACCGCCCCATTGGATTTGTTGATACGAAAGAGGCTGTTGCGGGAAACAATATTGTTCTCACAATTGATTTTAAATTACAAAAACTAATGGATGATAGTTTAGATGAACTTCTGGAGTCTTTGCAAAAAAATCCTAAAACTGCCTATGCAGAACAAGGCGCAATAGTACTAATGGAAGTAAAAACAGGCAAAATTTTAGCGATGTCATCAAGGCCGAATGACCCGATAAGGTACCAGAATAAAGTTATTCAGGGAAGGTATATCCCTGGCTCAACTTTTAAGATGATTACAGGTCTGGCTGCCCTTGAATATGCAAAAATCAATCCTCTTGAAACAATTGTTAACAAAGGTGCTTATTGGGAACCACCATTTATTAAATCCATAGCTCCTCTCGGCCCTTATAATTATTATAGTGCAATAGCCCGATCGGATAACGTTTACTTTCAGGAAATGGGAAGAAGGGCTGGAATAGCAAATATTTCCAAGATGGGAGAAGAATTTGGATTAAATCTTCCTACAGGCATTGATCTTCCTTATGAAAGCTCAGGAGAAAATGTTTTTCAGGGTTTGCCAAATGAAGAAAAAAGACAGGTATATTTCGAATGGGCTCGTGGGGTAACCAATAGCAGATATGAAAAACGTTTGGCAAATCTTGAGCTTGAATATGAAGAAAAATTATCTTCCACATCAGATGAAGAAGAAATAAAAAAACTTATAAGAGAAAAAAACAGAGATATTAATATTTTGAAGGCTCAATGGCAAATTGGCCTGAACTGGAATACCTCATGGCACGCGGCAGATACTTTTAACGTAGCAATAGGCCAGGGCAGGCAAAACTATACTCCAATTCAGCTTGTATCTTATGTAGCTCAACTGGCAAATAATGGAGTAAGGATGAAGCCATATGTAGTAGAAAAAATTGTATCTGAAGATGGTTTGGTTATTGAAGAATTTTCTCCTGAAATAGCTGGTACAACTAATATTTCCAAAGATTCTATAGAAAAAACAATTCGGGGAATGATTCAGGCTTCAGAGCTAAAAGGTACAGCATATAGTGCTTTTGCAAATTTTCCTTCGGATATCAAAGTTGCTGCAAAAACCGGTACAGCCCAAAGGGAAATAAACATAGAAAGTAAAGACTCAAATGGAGAAACTGTAGTTACACAAATCTTTCAGAGTGACGGATTATTTACAGCTTTTGCTCCGGCAAATGATCCGGAAATAGTATTTTTTGGTATTGTTGAGGCTGGTAATAGTGGTAGTGGGTCTGCTGGTAAAATTGCAAAAATTTTATTTGAAGAATATTTTGGAATAGGAAAAGCTGGAGAGTGAGAAAATGAAGGCGGTTAAATTAAAAGGTACTTCTGAAGGATTGTATTTAATCACAGATATGAGTTATGATAAGAATAAAGTTGAAGAAGACTTAATAGAGATAGTAAAAGAAGCTGAAAAATTTCTGGGTAATTCCAGAGAAGTTTTTGTTTTACTAAAAAATTCTGCTCAAGAGGATGATGATATGGACTTTTTGGAAAACCTTCTGGGATCTTTGGGAATAAAAATAAATAAAAGCAGGAAAACAAGTGTTGGTGATTTTAAAGTGGCCCAAGAGCAACAAAAAGATATTTATTCTGATGGAAGTACTTTACTGATTAGAAAAAATATAAGGTCTGGGCAGAAAATAGAACACAAAGGAACCATTGTTATTATTGGTGATGTAAATCCAGGTGCAGAGATAAAAGCTGCAGGTCATGTGATAATTATCGGGACTTTAAAAGGAAATGTTCATGCAGGAGCAGATGGGGATGAAGAAGCAGTAATTTATGCTAATAAATTTTCTCCAAACATAATAAAAATTGCAGGTTTAATAGCTAAAGCTCCTGAAAATGAAAAAGGTATTGAGTCAGAGGCAGAAATTGCCAGAATATATAAGAAAAATATAATTATTGAAAATATTTAACAGGGGGTTAATCTATGGGAGAGGTAATTGTAATAACATCCGGTAAAGGCGGCGTGGGTAAAACTACAACAACAGCGAATATTGGAGCGGCACTGGCAAAATTGAATCACAAAGCAGTACTAGTGGATACTGATATTGGTTTAAGAAATCTTGATGTGGTTCTTGGACTGGAAAACCGTATCGTATATGATATTGTCGACGTTGTAAAAGGTAATTGCAGATTAAACCAGGCTTTAATCAAAGATAAGCGTCTTGAAGGATTATGTTTGCTTCCGGCAGCTCAGACAAAAGATAAAAATGCAATAAGCATAGAAGAAATCAAAAAGTTAACAAATGAATTAAGTGAACTTTTTGATTATGTTATCGTAGACTGTCCTGCTGGTATTGAACAAGGTTTTAAAAATGCAATTGCCGGGGCAGACAGAGCAATAGTAGTTGCAACTCCAGAAGTATCTTCAGTAAGAGATGCAGATAGAATTATAGGTTTACTTGAGGCAAATGAAATAAAGGAAACTAGGCTTATAATTAACCGTCTCAGACCACAAATGGTAAAACAAGGCGATATGATGGATATTGATGATATTCTTGATATTCTTTCAATAAAACTAATTGGTGTTATTCCTGAAGATGAGTTTATAATTGTTTCTACTAACAGAGGAGAACCTGCAGTAAATAACCCTGAATCTATGGCAGGTAAAGCATATTTAAATACTGCAAGAAGAATTACTGGCGAGGAAGATGTTCCTTTCCTTAAACTTGAAGTAGTAGAAAGTTTTGTTGATAAAATATTAAAATTATTTAAAAACTAAAGGGAGGATTCTATGGGTTTCTTTGATTTCTTAGGTGGCAATAAAAAAAATAAGGGAAGCAAGAACATAGCTAAGGACCGATTAAAACTGGTTTTAGTTCATGACAGAGCCAGTATGTCTCCCGAAGTAATGGAAGCGCTGAGAAGGGAATTGATTGAAGTTATTAGTAAATATGTAGATGTTGATAATAACAATATCGAAGTAGAATTAAATGATAACAATAATCAGGCAACTCTTGTGGCAAATATTCCAATTAATCAGATTAAGAGAAACAGAAATGTTTGAATTTTATAGAAAAAGACTAAAAGAGCTTGATTTCATTATAATCATAGCTCTTGCTCTTCTTTTAACAATAAGTGTAATTATAATTGACAGTGCAACCCTTCATCTATCAGCAGATTTATCAAAAAAACAAATAATTAATATTTTTGTTGGTCTTTTTGCCTGTATTTTTTTATTGAGATACGACTATGAATCTTACAAAAAATACACTTTGCACTTATACTTGTTAATGATAGTTGGATTAATACTAGTGCCAATTTTTGCTCCGGAAATAAAGGGGGCAAAATCATGGATTACAATTCCTTTTTTTGGCAGCCTTCAGTTTTCTGAATTATGTAAGATTATTTATATAATAACTTATGCAAAATTTCTTGATGACAGGCGGCATGAATTAAATACTCTAAAAGAGTTAATACCTCACTTTCTCTTTCTTGCTCCTGTTGTATTTTTAATATTACTTCAACCTGATCTTGGAACAGCTCTTGTTTTTATAGCAATAATGTTTGGTATGTTAATTGCTGCGGGAGCTAATAAAATTATAATGTTTTCATTATTTGGAGGAGGTACAGGTGCAATAATTGTCTGGCTTCTGGCCCATCTGCATTTTAATGTTTGGTTTCCGATTAAAGGTTATCAGTTAAATAGAATTTTAGTGGTACTCGACAGTAATTTTGATGTCAGAGGGGCTGGCTGGAATCAACTTCAGTCAAAAATTGCTATTGGTAATGGAGGGCTTTTAGGAAAAGGTTTCAAAGAAGGAACCCAGAGTATGGGGGAATTTTTACCAGAACAGTGGACAGATTTTGTTTTTGCAGTTCTATCTGAGGAAGCTGGTTTTATAGGAGCAGGGTTAACAATTATTTTGTTGTTCATAATAATTTTCAGAGGAATAAGAATTGCCTCAATATCTCATGATTATTATGGAAGTTTAATCGCTGTAGGGATTGTAACTATGTTTTTATTTCATGTACTTGAAAATGCTGGTATGAATATGGGCATAATGCCAATTACCGGAATCCCTTTACCTTTTGTAAGCTACGGGGGAAGTGCTATGCTGGCAAATATGATTGGTATTTCTTTCTTACAGAATGTTTTTATAAATAAGGAAAAAGTAGTTTTTTAAGCGCCGGTTATCCGGCGTTTTTTTAACTGGTTCTTTGTCAAATGTTGGAGCAACCCAATTAGATTAGATTCCATGAGTACCGCATTGAAAAATGCGGTACTCATTTAAATTGTTTTTAGTTCATTACGTGCATTATTCTGTTTTTGAATCTCCAAAAATTTCTTACACCATAAGCATTTCTTTTTAAAACCTTAATTTTGTTGTTAACTCCTTCTGTATATCCGTTAGTATAAGTACAAGTAAATGAATTAAGAATATATTTCTGCCAGTTGAAAATGGTTCTGGAGCATTTATCGAATTCTTCAAACTCACAGGACATAACAAACATATACCAGGCTTTCAAATTCTTTTTTGCACTTTCTAAATCACTGCTGTCAACAAAGTTATAAAATTTTTCTTTTAACATATAAGCTTTTTGCAGTTTCTCAGAAGTAGCAAGCATAACGTTTACCTGGTCAATTTCTTCAGGAGTTAAATACTTCATTCTTTTTAAGAGAAGGGAGCGACTTCTTTTGAAATATCTTCGCCTTTCCTTGGCAAATTTCTTTTGCTCATCTTTCCTAATTCTTTCAAATGCCCAAGTGACCTGCCTAATGAAATGGAATTTATCGATAATGATAGTTGCATTTTTAAAATATGTTTCAGCAATATCCTTGTAAGGTTGCCACATATCCATAATGAAGTATTTTACTTTATCCCTGTCATTGAATTTCCTGAAATAGTCCGATAAAATGTGTTGTTCTCTTCCGTGAAGAATATCAAGTACCTTCTTGTTTTGGGGATCAGTTAATATGCACTGGTACTTTTTGCCCCCGGCATTACCTTTAAATTCATCAATAGAGATTACTTCGGGCAATTTTGTTAGGGAATAGTTTATGAATCTAAAAAGCCTGAGAGCCGTTGATGGTGAAATATTATTCTCTTTGGCAATATCAGATACAGAGTAAACATTTTTCATTCGAGTAATTATGTATTTTATCAGCCTGCTGGTCATTCTTTGATAGCGGGGGAGAAAATCATTTTTTCGTAGAATTTTTTATTGCAGTGATTATAAACGTACCTTCTTTTTTGTAGTAAAGGTAGGTTTTCTTCCCTGAGATGGAAATATCTTTTATCATTTGAATTCTGTAATCATGAACTTTACTGGTTTGTTGATGGCATTTGGGGCAATTGTGAGTTTTAATCTCCAGAGAAAAAGAAAAGGACATTGAATCAGAAGAAGTTTCTAATTGTTCTAAAATTATCCCTTTAAAACCAATTAATTTTTTAATATAATAGCTATTACAGAGCATAAGTAAATTCCTCCTTAGATTACAGTGGGTGTTCTCTAATATGGATCTACCCAATGCTCTGTATTTTTTCGCAAAAAAATGTCAGAATGGTTTTTACCACCTCAACATTTATTGTAGAACCTTTTAATAAATAAATATAAATATTTATTTATTAAATTAATGTAAAATGGGTAGGGTCGAAAAAATTGAAAGGGGATTCTGATGGATTACAGAGTGGCAATATTTACTTTCATTGGCGGCTTGGGTTTTTTCCTTTATGGTATTAAATCTATGTCTGAGGGTCTTCAGGCTGTAGCCGGAGATAAAATGAGAGTGTTTCTTGAAAAAGGCACCAAAACCCCTATAAGAGGAGTATTTACCGGTGCCCTGGTAACTGCCTTAATCCAATCCAGTAGTGGTACTACTGTACTTGCAGTAGGATTAGTAAATGCTGGGCTTATGACATTAAGACAGTCAATTGGTGTAATTATGGGTGCCAATATTGGTACGACTATCACCGCCTATTTAATCGGATTTAACCTTAAAGAATATGCTCTTCCTATTATTGGAATCAGCGTAATAATGCAGTTTTTTATTAAATCAAAAAAAGTAAACTATATTGGTAAATCAATGCTTGGATTTGGTTTATTGTTTTATGGTATGGATGTAATGGGATCTGGAATGAAACCATTGCGAGAATCAGAAATTTTTATTAATTTAATGTTAAATGTAGAAAGTAATGCTTTTTTGGGAGTATTTGTAGGTACTGTTTTTACTGCTGTAGTACAAAGCAGTAGTGCTACTATTGGTATTTTACAGGAATTAGCTTATCAAGGTGTAATAAACTATCAGCAGGCCGTACCAATTCTATTTGGAGATAATATTGGAACAACAGTAACAGCATTACTTGCAGGACTGGGCGCTAGTGTTGCCGCAAGGAGAGCATCTTTTATTCACTTTATGTTTAATGTAATTGGAACAATTATTTTTATTCCTTTATTTTTAGCAGGAGTTTTTTTACCTGGGGTTGAGTTTATTACCAACACTTTAGGAAATCTTTTTGATGGTCTTGTGGTTTGGGATAATTTAAATGTTAAAATGCAAATCGCCCAGACTCATGGTATTTTTAATATTTCCAATACATTAATACAACTTCCTTTTGTTGCTTTATTAGCAAAATTTGTTGCTAAAATAATACCTGGTGATGCAGATGAAGAAATCTATAAACCGAAATATCTTGAGCCAAGGTTATTAAGCAATCTTCCTGTTGCATTATCAAATGCAAAACATGAAACTGAAAAAATGGGAGAAATTGCATTAAAATGTTTTGATTATTCCATGGGGTATCTTTTTTCAAAGGATGTACGAATGGCTACTAAAGCTAAAAATACTGAAGACACTTTGGATTCTCTGGAAAGTCAAATTACTCAGTATGTTCTTAAAGCCACAACGCAAAACCCATCCTCAGATGAAGAACTTTCAAACAAGAGCTATAAAATACTTCAGATAGTTGGAGACCTTGAAAGAATTGGTGACCACTCATACAATATTATTGAGGCAACTGAGTATATTCTGAATTATAATATTGATATTTCTGAAAGTGCTATGAATGAGTTAAAAGAAATGATTGAAAGAGTAAGGGAAAGTATTGAAAAATCTCTTATTGTTTTTGATACAGGGGATAAAAAATCTGCTTATAGTGTAATTGAAAATGATGATATTATTGATGAAATGGAAAAGAATTTAAGAAAGAGTCATATTGTAAGGCTTAATGAAGGTTTTTGTAACGGGAATGCCAATGCAATTTATCTGGATATTTTAAGTAATTTAGAAAGAATTGGGGATCATGCAGTTAATATTGCAGAATATACATTAGAATCAAAAAGAAGTCAGAATGAATAATTCCGGCTTCTTTTTGATTACTAAACCTAATCAAGTTTAGAATAACAAATCCCAATTAATCCCGGGCCTACATGGACTCCGAGAGCTGAAGTAATATCAAGTATAGAAACATTTTTAATTTTTTGTGAAAATCTTTCGCAGACTTCTTTTGCTTCCTCAATTGCATTTCCGTGAAGTACACTTAATTCAACTTTTTTATCGGAGATTTCCTTTTCAACTAAATCAGCAATCGCTTTTAAAGATTTTTTCCGTCCTCTTACTTTATCTACAGTATAATATACTCCTTCTTTATTAATCGAAATTATGGGTTTAAAGTTTAAAAGATCTCCAAGACCACCTTCGATTTTTCCGATTCTTCCACCTTTACGGAGGTATTCAAGAGTCTTAACAACAAAATAAACTTTTGTTTTTTCTTTTAGGGCAGTTATTTTTTCCATAATATTATTAAGTGTTTCTGATTCTTCAAGCATTTTAGCTGCTCTAAGCACAAGAAAACCAAGACCCGTGGAAATAGAGTTTGAGTCCATAACCTCTAGTTTAATTCCTATTTCATCGGCTTTATCTTTAAGACCATAAACCATTTTATAAGTGCCGCTAAGGCCTTTAGAAATATGAATTGCCAGGGCATGAGTATATCCTTCAGCTTTTAACTGTTCAAGGAGATTAATGGCACGACCCAAATTTGGCATAGAAGTTTTTGGGGTTTCCTTTTCGATTAGTTCATAAATTTCATTAGTTTTCAGATCTTTTCCGTCATCCTGATAAGTTTTTTCTGCGGTTGAAATTTGTAAAGGCAAGATGTGAATGTTATACTTCGCTATATCTTCTACGGGAAGATTACAGGAAGAGTCCGTTATCAGCGCAATTTTAATGAGAATTACCCCCTTTTGACTTATTATTCCATACATTAATATATTATTCAATATTTAGAAATATTGTTAGTGTAAAATAATTATGGGTAAAAAACAAAAAATATTAGAGCAACTCCTTATGTTACAATTAAATTGCTAAACCAAATCGCAAAAAAGGAGAAACTCTAATGAATAATATTATACATGAAATTGCAACTAAAATCAGTAAAGAAATAGCAGAAAATATGGAAACAACTTTAATTGAGGGAAATAATATATCTGAATTCATTTTAAAAACCAAAAAAAATGCTGGATGAAGTTGGGGTTGCAATTACGGAAAAAGCACTTGAAACTGTAGATATTTTAGTTAAAAAAGATTGTGTAAGAAAAAGAGGCTGGAAAATAAAGGAAACAAAGTCGAAGAAAAGTTTGGCGACGATATTTGGTGAAGTAACCTATAAAAGAACGTATTATGTTCATAAAATTACCGGTGAATATAAATACTTATCTGATGAAGCTGTTGGTATTGAAGCAAATGACAGAATGGATATATTGCTAGAATCAATATTAATAGAAGAAGCAATAGAGACACCATACAGAAAAAGTAGCGAAAAAATATCGAAGAATGTATATCTTACTAGTCAAACAGTAATGAATTCTATTAGAAAGCTTAAAGATATTTCTAATCATGCAGCACCAGTGAAAAAAACTGATTCTCAAGCTAAGATTTTGTACATCGAAGCTGATGAAGATCATGTTTCACTTCAAAGAGGAACATGTGCCGAACCTAGATTAATTTATGTTCACGAAGGTAAGTGAAAGGTAAGTAAAGATAGATATGAATTAATAAATCCCAGATACTTTAGTGGTCTCTATCAAGATAGTGCTGATTTATGGCTTGAAGTAGCTGATTATATTGATAGCAACTATGAAGAAGAAACTATCGAAAAGATATATTTATCAGGAGATGGAGCCAACTGGATAAAACAAGGCAAAGAATGGATTAAAGATAGTATCTATGTTTTAGATATATATCATTTGTCGAAATATATAAAGAAGGCAACTGCTCATATGAAAGGCACACACCAAATGATGTGGTATTACATAAATACGAAAAGGAAAGATTTCGTAAAAGATTTATTCAAAGCAATAATTGAAGAAACAGAATCAGAAACAAAAAATAGAAGCAATAAAAGATGCTAGAAGTTATGTGTTAAATAATTGGGAAGGTATAATGAATCAATATGACCCGGATTATATAGGTTGTAGCGCAGAAGGCCATATTAGTTATATATTATCTGCAAGATTAAGTTCAAGGCCTCTAAGCTGGTGCAGAGAAGGTATTGATCAAATGTCACGCCTGAGGGCTTTTAAGGCTAATTCAGGTAATGTATATGATTTAGTAAAAGAAAAGAAAGAAGCAAGAAAAACAGAAACAAGAATCATAAAATTAGAAAGCCGTGTTATAAAAAAGCTACGAACCTAATATCAGATGAGAAATTCGGCAATGTGCCAGTAGTTTTAACTGGTAAGAGAACTTGGAAAAGAGAATTGTTTAAAAGGATAGCGAGTGCGATTTAGCACGTAATACATACAAGGGGTTTTTTGTTCTTTTAAAACCCATAATTAATTGACACGATCAGAAATATTATGTTTGTTGAAAAAAGGTTTCTGGGTATGTATAATGTAGCTTATATAGGTGGTGAATAAAATATGGTTGAAGTAATGAACCTTAACAGACTTAAAGAAGGCGTAGTAGCAGAGATTGTTGAAGCAGAAGAGGCTTTATTCCATCTTTTAGGAATTACAAAGGGTATGTCAGTTATTGTTTTACAAAAAACCGTAGACTGGCTTATTCAGGTTGGTTATGATCAGCTTTTGCTGAAGGAAGATGTTGTTAGTAAGATTAAAGTTAAAACAGTAAATATATAATGAAATAAAAGAAGCCTCATCTTATGATGGGGCTTCTTTTATTTCAAGTATAAGTTTTTTCCCAAAGAGTTTTTCAAAATCTCCTGCACTTTTCATAGCAGTTGAAATCTTCAAAGATATATCTTCATCGGATTCTAATTCAATTATAAAACAGGATTCCTTATCTTTACCTTTATAAAGATTTCTGATTTTTCCTTCTTCTCTCCGGTCAAGGTTTTCTGTAATTCTTAATAAGAGGCTAAGGATATTTATCAGGTGAATATCATCTTTTTGGAGAATATTTTTATATTCAGCATAATTCACTTTATAGCTTTTGTTTCTGTGCTTACCACAAACAGCTGACAAGATAAACAGTTCTCTGTAATTAAACCCAACAAGACCAGAGTTTAATATAAGGTATTCGGAATGTTTATGGTGGGAATAGTAGTCAATATATATCCCAATATTATGAAGGCTGGCGGCATATTTTAAATATTCCAGGTTATTTAAGTTAAGCTTGTGAAGTCCTTGAGTAGAGAAAAATAATTCCTTTGCTAATTTAATTACATTTTTTGCATGTTTTTTATTAACATCATAATTAAACATTATGTTTTTTAAACTTTCTTTACGAACATCTTTAAGAACAGGTTCTTCTTTATTTCTAAGAAGATGCTCAAAAAAAGTCCTTCTCGTAAACCATTTCCGCTTATAATAATTTTTTTCGGCTTGCTGACTTTTAAAATTTCGTTAAAAATTTTAAATCCTGGAACAATAATATCTTTTCTTGATTTATCTAATCCATTTACTTTATAAAGCTCATCTGCCTTTTTTGGTTACCATTTCTATGGCTTTCTTACTATTCTCCAGGGAAATTTCAAGATTGTGCAATTTATCTATTGGGTAAGGAGAGTTACGCTTATATATTTTTGCGAAAGAACGAATTGTTCCTCCTAAACCAACAAGAGGTAGTTCTGAATTTTTTAGCCAGGTTAAACCCTCCAGTTTTTTTAATAACTCATCTTCTTTTCCTTTCAAGGTAACTGAGCCAAAGTTTAAACTTATTGACTCAATCAGTTTTCTGTTTTCCGCCAAAGAGATTTCAGTGCTTCCGCCCCCAATATCTGCTATAAGAAAGGAGGTTTCACTAATTGTATTGATTACTCCAAGATAACCAAGAAAAGCTTCTCTTTCTCCAGATATTACCTGGAAATCCCAATTAAACTCATCTTTAATTTTTTCAAGAAAAAAGTCTCGGTTGCTGGCATTTCTGACTGCTGCAGTTGCTGTTAAAATAATTTTCTCTGCCTTATAGGATTCTATAAGATCTCTAAAAAGCTTTAATGTCTGCATGGTTCTTTCCATAGGAGCTTCTTTTAGCATATTATCTTCATAAAGAGTTTCTCCCAGACGCACCATTTCTTTTTCTTGCTCAATTAACTTGTAGTGTCTGCCCTTTTGAATCATTATAATAATCAGACGAACAGAGTTAGAACCCAAGTCAACAATTGCAACCTTCTCTTTCAATTTTTTCATTTAGATTCCTCCTTCTTTTTATCCATTAAATAATCTTGGATACTAAATTTTTCCTTATCATTGACATCTTTTACATAGGTTCCGTCGGATAACATTAATTTACCCTTTACATTGTCTTTAATATTCCCTTGCAGAATTTCCCACAATTCTTTTTTAAGTTCTTTTTCAAGAACAGGGAAGAAGATTTCAATTCTTCTCTCTAGACTCCTTGTCATAAGATCGGCGCTGGAAAGAAAATGTTTTTCATCCCCATCGTTATAGAGCCAGAATATTCTGCCGTGTTCTAAAAATCTTCCTACAATACTTTTTACTACAATATTATCGCTTATTCCTGGAATCCCTGGTCTTAGAGAACAAGCTCCCCTTACAATTAAATATATCTGAACACCTTTTTGAGAAGTTTTATATAAAAGATCTATTACTTTAGAATCAACCAGAGAATTTACTTTAATAATAATTTCCGCCCTTTTACCTTTTTCCGCATTTTCAATTTCTTTAGAAATTGATTTTTCTATGGCATTTCGGAAAAACATTGGAGCAATAATAATTTTTTCAAGATTTTCAATTTCTGAATACCTGCTAAACATATTGAAGATTTTTGATGCATCCTGACCAAAACGTTCGTTGGAGGTAAACATTCCGATGTCTGTATAAAGTTTGGCTGTTATATCGTTATAATTTCCTGTAGCCAAATGGACATATCTTTTTATACTGTTGCCTTCTTTGCGGAGAATTAATATAATTTTACTGTGAGTTTTAAGGCCAACCAAGCCATAGATTACATGACAGCCTGCTTTTTCCAGCCGTCTTGCCCAAATGATATTTTTTTCTTCATCAAAACGAGCCTTAAGTTCAACTAGTACAGTAACTTGTCTACCATTTTCCGCCGCATTGATTAATAATTTAATTACTGGAGAATTTCCGCTTACTCTGTAAAGAGTCTGTTTGATTGCCAGAACTTTAGGGTCCTTGGCAGCCTAATCAATGAAATCCAGAACCGGGTTAAATGAGTCGTAGGGATGGTGAAGAAGAACATCCTGTTCTTTAATCACAGAAAAGATATTTCGTCCTTTAAAGATATCTTTGTTAACAGGAGTGAACTTAGGATTCTTTAATTGATCAAATCCCGGTAAATTATATAAGCCCATCAGAAAACTTAAGTTTAGAGGACCGTTTTGGTAATAGACATCTTTTTGGTGAATATCCAGTTCCTCAGTGAGATAGGGACAAAGGTCATCTTCAACATTATTACGAACTTCAAGCTTAACAGCTTGTCCCCACTTTCTTTGTCTTATGGAATTCTCAATTTCTCTAAGTAAATCCTCCGCTTCTTCCTCTTCAATAGTGAGATCCGCATTTCTAATAATTCGGTAGGGATTTACCGAGATTATTTCATGCCCCAGGAACAGGTCGTTAATATGCATTGAAATCAGATCTTCCAGCAAAAAAATTCTGAAGACTTTATTTTAGTGGGTAAAAATACCATCCTTGGAAGAATAGAAGGTATCTGAACCGTTGCGAAAAATTTTTCTGCCTCTGGATCATCTTTTTTCAGGAATACACCTAAATTAAGGGTTTTATCCTGAAGGTGAGGAAAAAGCCTGCTGCAGTAAACGACATGAGGAGTTAATACAGGGAATACCATTTCATTAAAATATTTATGCAAATACTTTTTATCATCATTAGTCAGCTCATCCTGAGCAAGGAAGAATATGTTGTTTTTTCCAGTTCAGGAACTATTTCGCTCCTGTAAAGGCGATAGAGTTCACTGCTTAATTCTTGGGCTTTAATAGAAATTGCCTTTAACTGATGTTTTGGATTCAAGCCAGCGGGGCCTTCTTTAATATATCCTGCGTTTACCATATCCCTTAAAGAGCCAACTCTTACATTGAAAAATTCATCAAAATTTGAACAGAAAATCGAAAGGAACTTAATTCTTTTCATTAATGGATTTTCTTTATTTTCAGCTTCATCCAAAACTCTTTTATTAAATTCCAGCCAGCTTAGTTCCCGGTTTATATAAAATTCACTATTCATAATTTAACAGTCCTTTGATAATTAATTCGGGCATTACTCCAAAAACTTCTGCAAAAAACGTTGCTTTTTTGGAAAAAACCCATTCTTCCAATGTCGTATCTTCACTGGAATATGCGATAATTTTAAATTCTTTTTTTGTGTATTCAACCTCAATACTTTCAAATTTTCTTTTATGACTTCTGTCTAAAGAGTCAGCAATTCTAATTATTGCAATTAATTTTGCTGAAATTATTTTATCATCTTCATTCATTTTATCAAAAAGAGAGGAGTTCTCTCCAGGAGTTACATGACTGTGGTATTTTGCACAAGCAGATACAATTTTCAAATCGTTTTCAGAAATTCCAACTAAGTCTAATGCCTGAATAATATCTGCAGAGTATTTATAATGATTTTCATAACTTAGAAATTTCCCTGTATCATGTAATATACAGACCAGCTGGAGAAGAAGCTTTTCCCTGCTTTCCAGTTCATGAGTATCCTTAACAGCTTCAAATATATCTAAAGCAAATTTTTCAACTTCCTGGGAATGTTCTTTATCATATTTAAACCTTTTTGCAATATGACGGGCTGAAGATAATATATCATCAAAGTCTGCTTTCTGTGCCTCCGGGTTAAAGTTCCTTTCTAGTAAGCTGTACATCAGGCCTTCCCTCAGAGATACTTCTGTAAGGTAAATTCCAGAACTAATGGTAAGGTCCAAAAAACCCCTTAACAATAACTAAAGAAGGAAAAAATAAATCTATATCTTCTTCACTTATATGGAAAGTTTCCATTATTTCAATTGGAGACATGTATTTAACTTTCTCGTAGTAATCTAAAAAGACTTCTCTGGGAACACAAGAAAGTTTGGGATAAATTTTTTCTGGTTTGCATAATGAAGCAACAAAGTGAGCATTATTTCCAAAAATAAAAAATCTTAAAATTCTTTTGTGAGGTCCAAAATTAATTATTCTGTCAATGTTGCTTGAGGTAAATTCTTCAAGGAGTAATGGGTAGCTTGTGCTTTCTTCTTTAAGTTCACTAGTCTCCTCATAAAGACGCAAGGCACCTAAGTTAAGGTTTTGACTAAAGGTAAGTTTATTTTTGCTGTAAACAGAAACAGAAATACTTCCTGAACCTAAATCTAAAAACAGACTACTTGTTGTTGTAAAATCCTCAAGAAGAAAGTAGTTATTACGGATAGATTTAAAAGTAAGATAACGTTCCTCGGCATTTGTAAGTATGCTTACATGAAGGCCTGTGGCAATCATTATTTTATCTATTATAAATAATCTGTTTTTTGCTTCCCGTATTGCGCTGGTTGCTATAACATCATACTCAGCAACATTATATTCTAATAGAAGTTTTTTAACTTGTTTAGAATACTGCATACTTCTAAAACTATTGGAACACTTATTATTCCTTTGGAAAAACTTTCTCTTCCAAGATTGATGGGGTAATTTGTTTTTTCAATTACTTTAAAATCCTTTTCATCCGATGCTTCTGCAATAATCATTTTTATTGAATGGGACCCAATAGTTATTACAGAAAAAAGAGCATTTTTTTCTTATTCACAAAATCACCTCAAATTCGTTAGTGTAAAATAATTATGGGTAAAAAAACAAAAAAATATTAGAGCAACTCCTTATGTTACAATTAAATCGCTAAACCAAATCGCAAAAAAGGAGAAACTCTAATGAATAATATTATACATGAAATTGCAACTAAAATCGGTAAAGAAATAGCAGAAAATATGGAAACAACTTTAATTGAGGGAAATAATATATCTGAATTCATTTTAAAAACCAAAAAAATGCTGGATGAAGTTGGGGTTGCAATTACAGAAAAAGTACTTGAAACTGTAGATATTTTAGTTAAAAAAGATTGTGCAAGAAAAAGAGACTGGAAAATAAAGGAAACAAAGTCGAAGAAAAGTTTGGCGACGATATTTGGTGAAGTAACCTATAAAAGAACGTATTATGTTCATAAAATTACCGGTGAATATAAATACTTATCTGATGAAGCTGTTGGTATTGAAGCAAATGACAGAATGGATATATTGCTAGAATCAATGTTAATAGAAGAAGCAATAGAGACACCATACAGAAAAAGTAGCGAAAAAATATCGAAGAATGTATATCTTACTGGTCAAACAGTAATGAATTCTATTAGAAAGCTTAAAGATATTTCTAATCATGCAGCACCAGTGAAAAAACTGATTCTCAAGCTAAGATTTTGTACATCGAAGTTGATGAAGATCATGTTTCACTTCAAAGAGGAACATGTGCCGAACCTAGATTAATTTATGTTCACGAAGGTAAGTGAAAGGTAAGTAAAGATAGATATGAATTAATAAATCCCAGATACTTTAGTGGTCTCTACCAAGATAGTGCTGATTTATGGCTTGAAGTAGCTGATTATATTGATAGCAACTATGAAGAAGAAACTATTGAAAAGATATATTTATCAGGAGATGGAGCCAACTGGATAAAACAAGGCAAAGAATGGATTAAAGATAGTATCTATGTTTTAGATAGATACTATTTGTCGAAATATATAAAGAAGGCAACTGCTCATATGAAAGGCACACACCAAATGATGTGGTATTACATAAATACGAAAAGGAAAGATTTCGTAAAAGATTTATTCAAAGCAATAATTGAAGAAACAGAATCAGAAACAAAAAATAGAAGCAATAAAAGATGCTAGAAGTTATGTGTTAAATAATTGGGAAGGTATAATGAATCAATATGACCCGGATTATATAGGCTGTAGCACAGAAGGCCATATTAGTCATATATTATCTGCAAGATTAAGTTCAAGGCCTCTAAGCTGGTACAGAGAAGGTGTTGATCAAATGTCACGTCTGAGGGCTTTTAAGGCTAATTCAGGTAATGTATATGATTTAGTAAAAGAAAGAAGCAAGAAAAATAGAAACAAGAATCATAAAATTAGAAAGCCGTGTTATAAAAAAGCTACGAACCTAATATCAGATGAGAAATTCGGCAATGTGCCAGTAGTTTTAACTGGTAAGAGAACTTGGAAAAGAGAATTGTTTAAAAGGATAGCGAGTGCGATTTAGCACGTAATACATACAAGGGGTTTTTTATTCTTTTAAAACCCATAATTAATTGACACGATCCTCAAATTTTTCTTATTAAACTATCTTAACCAATTTTTGTTAAATTTATATAAAGAATTGACTTTATTATTTAAAAATCTATAATTTTTAGTTAGAGATTAAATTAAATGAATTGGTAACGGAGGATTAATAATGCAGGAAAAATACAACCCCAGGGTAATAGAGCAAAAATGGCAGGAAAAATGGAAAGATGAAAAGGTATATGAAGCCTTGGACAATGATTCCAAAGAGAAATATTATTGTCTTGAAATGTTTCCCTATCCTTCCGGAAATTTACATATGGGACATGTTAGAAATTATTCAATAGGCGATGTTATTGCAAGATACAAAAGCATGCAGGGATATAATGTACTTCATCCTATGGGGTGGGACTCTTTTGGATTGCCAGCAGAAAATGCGGCAATAAAGCACGGAGCTCGCCCTGATATCTGGACAAATGAAAATATAGCTAATATGGCTGAGCAGTTAAAGAGCATGGGAATCAGTTATGACTGGGACAGAGAGGTGGCTACAAGTCACCCTGATTATTATAAATGGACTCAGTGGATTTTTTTACAATTATATAAAAACAACCTGGCTTATAAGAAAAATGCTATGGTAAACTGGTGCCCTTCTTGTAACACAGTACTTGCAAATGAGCAGGTAGTTGACGGTGCCTGTGAAAGATGTGATGCAAGAGTTGAAAAGAAAGCTCTTAATCAATGGTTCTTTAAAATAACAGACTATGCACAAAATCTGCTGGACGACTTAGATAAACTTCCTGGATGGCCAGAGAAAGTTAAGACCATGCAAAGAAACTGGATTGGACGTTCTGAAGGGGCAAGAATTACTTTCCCTATAAAAGATACAAAAGATTCTGTGGAAGTTTACACAACAAGACCAGACACTGTTTTTGGTGTAACTTATCTGGTTCTTGCTCCAGAACATCCATTAGTTGAAAAACTTACTAATGGAACAGAGTATGAAACAGATGTTAAAGCTTTTAGAGATAAAGTTTCACGACTAAGTGAAATTGACAGAACTTCAACTGAGGCTGAAAAAGAAGGAATGTTCATAGGCAACTATATTATTAATCCTTACAACGGTGAAGAAGCTCCAATACTTATTGGAAACTATGTATTAATGGATTATGGTACAGGGGCTGTAATGGGTGTTCCTGCTCACGACACAAGAGATTTTGCCTTTGCTAAAAAGTACAAGCTTCCAATTAAAGCGGTAATTAGCCCAGATGGAAATATTATAGATGGAATGGAAATGGAAGAAGCCTATACTGAAGATGGTATTATGATTAATTCCGGAGATTTTGGCGGAACAGAAAATAATGAAGGGATTAAAAAAGTAACTGACTTTGGTGCAGATAATTGCTTTGCTTCCCATGAAATTAATTTCAGATTAAAGGACTGGTTAATTTCCAGACAAAGATACTGGGGAGCTCCTATTCCAATGATTTATTGTGATGATTGTGGTGCTGTTCCGGTTCCTGAAAAACATCTTCCAGTTAGTCTTCCGGAAGATGTTGAATTTAGACCAAGTGGTGAATCTCCTCTTAAGTATGCTGAAGATTTTGTAAATGCCGACTGCCCGATTTGTGGTAAAAAAGCAGTTAGAGAAACAGACACAATGGATACTTTTGTTTGCTCCAGCTGGTATTATTTAAGATATTGCGATCCCCATAATACAGAACTTCCCTTTACAAAAGAAAAAACAGATTACTGGATGAATGTTGACCAGTATATTGGGGGAGTAGAACATGCTATTCTTCACTTAATGTATGCCCGTTTCTTTATAAAAGTATTTAAGGATTTTGGTTATATTACCGCAGAAGAACCTTTTGAAAATCTTCTTACTCAAGGTATGGTTTTAAAAGACGGAAGTAAAATGTCGAAATCTAAGAGTAATGTTGTAAGTCCTGAAGAAATTATTAATAAATATGGTGCAGATACTGCTCGTTTATTCATACTTTTTGCTGCTCCTCCAGAAAGAGATCTTGAGTGGAATGACAGAGCTGTTGAAGGGTGTTTCAGGTTTTTAAACAGAGTCTGGAGACTGGTATATACTTCAAAAGAAATAGTGAACTCTGCTTCCGGTAAATTAGTTTATGATGATTTTACTAAGGAAGATAAAGATTTAATGAGAATAACTCACAGTACTATTCAAAGGGTAACCAGTGATTTGAGTGAAAGGTTCAATTTCAATACAGCAATAAGCAGAATTATGGAACTTGTTAATGCAGTTTATGATTACAAGGATAAAGAAAAAAATATTAATCCTCTTGTTATTAAAGAGGCTGTGGAAACAATTGTTCTTATCTTAATGCCTTTTTCACCTCATATCGCAGAAGAACTTTGGACTGAACTTGGAAAGACTGAGATGCTTGTGAGCACTCAGTGGCCTGAAGTTGTTGAAGAGTATCTTGCAGAAGATGAAGTTGAAGTAGTTCTTCAGATTAATGGAAAGCTAAGGGATAAGATAAAAGTTCCTGCAGACCTTAATAAAGAAGAAATGGAAAAATTTGCATTGGAAAGCAGCAGGATAAGAGAATTAACTGAGGGTAAGGCTATTAAAAAAGTAATAGTTGTACCAAAAAAGATTGTAAATATAGTTTTATAAGCATCATCTAAGCGTGGAAGAAATTCCATGCTTTATTTATGTTAAATTTTGGTATATGATAAAATAACTGAAATATACCTTACAGGGGGTGAGGGGCAGCAAATATCGCTGTCCGATTATGTTAACAGGAAAACAAAAAAGATTTTTAAGGGCAATGGCTACGGCTCATGACCCGATAGTACAAGTTGGTAAGAACGGAGTAACAGATAGTATTCTGTTCTCTTTAAATGAAGCTCTTAATGCAAGAGAAATTGTAAAAATCAAAGTACTGAAAAATTGTTTGGAAGAAACAAAAACAGTGGCTCAGGAGTTAAGCGAAAAAACAGAATCATATCTGGTTCAGGTTGTTGGCAGAAATATAGTGTTTTACAAAGCTAATCAGGAAAAGCCGGAAATAGTTCTTCCAGAGTAGATGGTGATAGTAAATGAGAGAAGTTCATAAAAATCTTATAAAAGAAGCCAACAGAATAGTAGTAAAGGTTGGAACCAGTTCTCTTACCCATGAAACAGGAAAACTTAATATTGAAATGATTGAGAAACTTTGCCGTCAGATTGTTAATATTCATTTTTCCGGGAAAGAAGTTTTATTGGTAACCTCTGGAGCAGTAGGAGCAGGACTAAGTAAGCTTGGGTATACGGAAAGACCAAAATCAATTCCGGAAAAACAGGCAGCAGCTGCAGTTGGTCAGGGAATTCTTATGCATGTATATGAAAAGATCTTTTCAGAGCATGGGGAAACAGTTGCTCAGCTTCTTCTTACAAAAGATGATTTGAAGAACAGAAAAAGGTTTCTAAATTCTCAAAATACACTTCTTTCTTTAATTAATAAAAGAGCAATTCCAATTATTAATGAAAATGATACTGTGGTTGTTGAAGAAATTAAGTTTGGAGATAATGATACTCTGGCTGCTTTAGTAGCTGGATTAGTAAATGCTGATCTCCTTATACTTTTGACGGATATAGAGGGACTTTACACTGGAGATCCAAGAAATAATCCTAGTGCTCAGCTTATTTCTGTAGTATCAGAAATTGACGATAAAATTACCGCTCTTGCTGGTAAAACGGGTAGTAAATTTGCCAGCGGAGGAATGATTACCAAAATAGAGGCTGGAAAGATTGCAGTTAATGCAGGAATACCTATGATAATTGCTAATAGTAAAGAAGATAATATTTTAAACAGACTGGTTCAGGGAGAAGATAAGGGAACCTTATTTTTACCTAGAAATACCAATCCTCATTCCAGAAAAAAATGGATTGGTTTTAGTTCAGAAATAGAAGGAATTCTTATTGTAGATCAGGGTTGTAAGGATGCCCTTATATGCAATGGAAAGAGTCTTTTGGCAAAAGGAATAAAAGAAATAAAAGGAAAATTTGAAAGAGGAAGCGTAGTAAATATTGTAGATTCATCTGGTGAAGAATTTGCCAGAGGTATTATAAGTTACTCTGCAGAAGAAATGGAAAAATTAAAAGGACGTCATTCGGAAGAATTTTTTGATATTCTTGGACATAAAGATTCGGATTCTGTGATTCACCGGGATAATCTTATTTTAAGATACTAGGTACAAAGAGGGAGGAAAATATTGTGAGGGAAGAATTAATTACAAAAGGTGCTAAGGCTAAAGAAGCAAGTAAAATAATAGCTCAAGCCTCTGCCACTGAGAAAAACAAGGCTCTGTCTGAAATGGTAAATGCTCTCATTAATAATATCACTTTAATTATTGATGCAAACAATATTGATTTAGAAAATGCCAGAACAAAAAGTTTACCAAAAGCTTTTATTGACAGGCTTACTTTAAGTGAAAGCCGTATTAGAGAGATGGCACAAGGCTTAAGAGAGTTAATTTCTTTTCTCGACCCAATAAGAGAATCTTCCCAGGGATGGGTTACAGAGGATGGAATAGAAATCAGAAAAATTCAAGTTCCTCTTGGAGTAATTGGTATTATTTATGAAGCTCGGCCAAATGTTACATCTGATGCTACCGGCTTATGCTTAAAAGCAGGGAATGCAGTTATTCTCAGAGGAAGTAAAGATGCT
Organism: Peptococcia bacterium; assembly: GCA_965228015.1. Classification (GTDB taxonomy): domain Bacteria; phylum Bacillota; class Peptococcia; order Peptococcales; family SKKY01; genus SKKY01. The sequence goes on along the minus strand of OZ245787.1, from coordinate 1,205,693 downwards.
GTTAATTCAAATAAAAAAATAGTTGAAGTACTACAAAATGCCCTTGAAAAAACAGCTCTTGGCAAAGATGTTCTTCAGCTTGTTGAAGATACCAGCCGGGAAGCTGCAAATGAAATGATGCAAATGAATAAATATATTGATGTTTTAATTCCCAGAGGTGGACAGGGTCTTATAAATACAGTGGTAGAAAATTCCAAGATTCCCGTTATTGAAACGGGAACCGGTAATTGCCATGCTTTTATAGATGAAACAGCTGATATTGAAATGGCAGTAAAAATAGTTGAAAACGGAAAAACTCAAAGACCAGGAGTTTGCAATGCTTTAGAAACGGTTCTTGTTCACAAAAATGCAGCTAGTGAGTTTCTGCCAGCCATGGAAAACAACCTGGAAAAATATCCAGTTGAATTAAGGATATGTGAAGAAAGTAAGAAATACTTAAAAAAATACAATCTTGCAACAGAAGAAGATTATTACACAGAATTTCTTGACTTAATTCTTGCAGTAAAAATTGTTGAAAATATAGAGGAAGCAATATCGCATATAGATAAATACAGTTCAAAGCACTCTGAAGTTATTATTACAAAAGATTATAACAATAGCCGCAAATTCCAAAAAGAAATTGATGCAGCTGCAGTATATGTAAATGCTTCCACAAGATTTACTGATGGAGGAAAATTTGGATTTGGAGCTGAGATTGGAATATCTACTCAAAAACTTCATGCAAGGGGACCTATGGGTATAAAACACTTAACCAGCTATAAATATGAGATATCAGGTAATGGAGAAATAAGATGAGCAGGAAAGCTGTTGGTATAATGGGGGGGACTTTTGATCCAATTCATTACGGACATTTAGTGACTGCCGAAGCAGCAAGGGTTGCCTTTAACTTAGATACTGTCTTTTTTGTTCCATCAGGAAGACCGCCCCATAAAGAAGGTCAAGAAGTTTCTGATCAGGAAGCAAGGTATTTAATGACAGTCCTTGCAGTTACTTCCAATAAAGATTTCACAGTGTCCCGGGTTGAAATAGAAAGACCAGGAAAGTCCTATGCCTTTGATACAGTTAGATATTTCAAAGAAGCATATCCGGAGAATGATATTTTTTTTATCACAGGTGCTGATGCAATAAAGGAAATCTTAAAGTGGCACAGAGTAAATGAACTCCTGGATCACTGCTATTTTGTAGCAGCTACAAGACCCGGCTATGATTTAGAAGAATTAAAAGCCCGGGAGTTAAGTGTTTTACCTCCGGAAAAGCTGGAAAAAATATTCACCATTGAAGTAACAGCCATGGCTATTTCTTCAACAGATATAAAAAAGAGGGTTAAAGATAGTAAAACAATAAAGTACTTACTACCAGAGAGTGTTGAAGCCTATATCTGGAAAGAAGGACTGTATTTTGAAAAATGATATTATTTTCTTTGAAAAAATTGTAAAAGAAAAAATAAGTCAAAAAAGATTTGAACATACAAAAAGAGTACTTTCTACAGCTTTGAAATTAGCTGAAAAATATAATGTAGATAAGGAAAAAGTTAAGGTAGCGGCCCTTCTTCACGACTATGCTAAAAATCATTCTGCGAAAGAATTGATTGAAATCCTTGAGAATGCCGGGGAAAAAGTAAGTCCTTTGGAAAAAAGGGAGTCAGAAATATTACACGGACCAGCAGCGGCAATTATTGCAGAAAAAGAATTGGGAATTGAAGATAAAGAAATTTTGGAAAGTATTAAATACCATACAACAGGGAAGGAAAATCTTTGTAAATTAGCAAAAATTATATATATTGCCGATGCAATTGAACCTTTCAGAGACTATCCTGGAGTGAGGGAAATCAGAGAAGCAGCAGAAACAGATTTAGATAAAGCTTTGCTTCTTTCTCTTAATTCAACCTTGGAGTTTTTAATCAGAAAAGAAAGACTTATACATCCGTTAAGCATAAAAGCCCGAAATTATATAATTATGAAAAAAACAGGGAGTGAAATTATTGAATAAAATAAATGAGATTGTAATAAATGCAATTGAAGAAAAAAAGGGAACAGATATAACAACAATAGAATTTAAAGACAAAGGTTATATTGCAGATGCATTTATAACAGCAACAGGAAATAATGATAAACAAACTAAGGCAATAGCTGATTTCGTTGAAGAAGAAATGGAAAAAAATGGTGAAACAGTAATGCGCCGGGAGGGATATCAACTTGGGAAGTGGATTATTCTTGACTATGGATTTTGATGGTGCATATTTTTACTCCTCAGGAAAGAGAGTACTACGATATCGAGAGATTATGGCAGGAATCTAAAAAGTTAATAGGAATGGAAAAAGATGATGTACAATAATCTTGCCTCTGTTTATGATAAATTAATAGAGGATATGTCCTATGTTGAATGGGCAGATTTCATTGAGCAAATAATTGAACATGAGAAAGCAGATGTAAAAAATTCTTGACCTTGGTTCAGGAACTGGAAGTATAAGCAGTTTACTAAGCCTGAGAGGATATCAGGTTACAAATTTGGATTTCTCTCAGGAGATGCTGGATAAAGCCAGAGAGAAATACGATTTAGCAAAAACAACAGGAACTTTTTGCAATTTAGATATCAGAGATATTGATTTTAAGGAAGAGTATGATTCTGTTATTTCGACCTTTGATACCCTGAATTACTTTATTGAGGATGAAGAAATTAAAGATATATTTTCCAGGGTTTTCAAGGCTTTAAAAAATAAAGGAATTTTTGTTTTTGATCTTAACACCTTATATAAATTTGAAAAGATTTTGGGCAAGGAAATATATACCTATAATACTGAAGAAATAGTATATATTTGGGAGAATGAATATAACAAAAATACACAAATTCTGGAAATTGACCTGTCTTTTTTTGTTAAAAAAGAAGATGATTTATATAATCGTTTTAATGAATATCACGTTCAGAGATATTATGATCCAAATATGACAAAAGGAATGTTAGAAGAAGCTGGGTTTGAAAAAATTCAGATTTTCAGGATTTGGAACTAAAAAATCCTTCAAATGAGGGAATACGCAACTTTTTTGTTGCAGTAAAAGGTTAAAGATTTCTGATATTTGGGTAATTTTTTGAAAGGGGAAAGGGATGGAAAATTTTAAATATTTTAAAAATGAAAAATGTGAATTTTTTCCTTGTCACGAAATAAAAGATGATGATTTTTTCAATTGTCTCTTTTGCTATTGTCCTTTGTATTCTTTAGGAGAAGATTGTGGAGGGAACTTTACCTGGTCTGAAAAAGGGGTGAAGAATTGTTCTTCCTGCAATATTCCTCACACATTAGAAGGATACGAATATGTCAGGGCAAGAATTAAGGAGGTAATTGCAAGAACATCCAGAAAGGTCTGAGATATATGGACCCAAGGGTAATTAATCCTTTCTTAAAAGCTACTTCAGAAGTAACCAGGCAGGTGTTATGTCTGGGTATAAATTTCAGAAAGCCCTATATTAAAAAACCCCTTTTATTTCTAAGGGTATTTTGGTTATAATAGGGTTAGTTGGAGTTGTCAAAGGAAAAATGATGCTTTGTCTTTCCAAAGAAAGTGCTGTTAAAATTGCAAGAATAATGATGTATGAATTAACAGAAGAAGATGAATCACTTCTTCAGAGTGCAATAGGAGAATATAGTAATATTCTGATCGGAAACACATCCAGAAATATGTCGGAAAATGGCATTGATGTTACAATTGCCAGTCCTACCATATTAGAAGGGGATCAGATAAAAATAAACCAAAAAGAATCTGTAATTTCTATTCCTGCAATAATCGGAGAAGATATTGAAATAGAATTCTTTTTATCAGTAGAATAAATAATTTGGGGTGAAGCAAATGGAATTTAATGATTATATGGACCTTTTTCTTGAAGAATCCAAAGAACATTTACAGGTTTTAAACGAACAGCTTCTTGTTCTTGAAAAGGAACACGAAAATAAAGGGGCTATTGATGAAATTTTTAGGTCTGCTCATACTTTAAAAGGTATGTCGGCTACTATGGGTTTTGAAGGAATTGCTGATTTAACTCATAATATGGAAAATCTTCTGGATAAACTTCGTTCAGGAAAGCTTGAAGTTAATCAGGGAATTAACGATGTTCTTTTCAGATGTGTTGATACTTTAGAAAGTATGGTGGAAAGTATTATAGCAGGAAATAAAAAGGAATTTGATGTATCCGGACTAATTTCAGATCTTGAAAGACTAGAAAAAGGAGGAGCTCAGTCTAATGCTGCTTCTCACCCCCCCACAAAAGAAAGTTCTGCTGATAAAAAAATAAATAATGATTTTCCTTGTGTTCAAAAAATCAGGGAACATCTTGATGATTATGGTATAAGCGTATTGGAAAATGCAAAAAACACAGGAGCTAATTCCTATTATTTTAAAGTTCTTCTTGATGAAACCTGTGTTATGAAAGCAGTAAGAGCTTTTGTGGTATTTAATACATTAGAAAAAATGGGAGAAATAATTAAATCTATCCCTCATACTCAAGAAATAGAAGATGAAAATTTTGACAGAGAAATTATTGTTTATTTTGTATCAAGTGAAAGTTTAGAAGTAGTAAGAGATGCAATAAATAATATTAGTGAAGTAAGCGTTGTTGAAGAGTGCGAGCTTTCTGGCAGTGAAGAGATTGAAGAAAAAATTATTAATGACAGTTCTCAGGAAATTATTGAAGAGCAATTCCAGGTTGCTGATAATCAAAAAAGCGAAACTGGAGTTACTCAAAATAAGGATAACAAGTTTGCTCAGAAAACTGTTCGGGTTGAAATTAGTAAGCTTGATAAATTAATGAATCTTGTTGGAGAACTTGTAATTAATAAAACCCGCCTGGAGCAAATTCATAATGCGGGAGATGGAGCTTCTCTTAACGAAACAATTGAACAGGTAGGCAGAATTGCAACAGATCTTCAAGATATTGTTATGTACGTTCGAATGGTTCCAATTGAACAGGTGTTCAACAGATTCCCAAGAATGGTAAGAGACCTTTCAAGAGATTTAAATAAAGAAATTAATTTTATTATGGAAGGTAAAGAAACCGAACTGGATAGAATTGTTATTGATGAAATTGGAGATCCTCTGGTTCACCTTATTAGAAATTCTATTGATCATGGTATTGAAAACAGCGAAGAAAGAGCTAAAGCAGGTAAGAATACAGAAGGTACAGTAAAGATTGCTGCAAAGCAGGAAGGCAACTCTGTTCTTATTTATGTAGAAGATGACGGCGAAGGCATAAATACGGATGCTGTAAGAAGAAAGGCAATAGAAAGAGGAGTTATTACTGAAGAGGAAGGCCGCACACTTAGCGAGCATGTAATAAACAACCTTATTTTTGAAGCTGGATTTAGTACTGCGAAAGAAATAACAGATATATCCGGACGTGGGGTTGGTCTTGATGTAGTAAGGCAAAAAATTAATTCCCTAAGAGGATCAGTGCATTTAGAGTCAAAAAGAGGAGAAGGCAGCAAGTTTGTGATAAAACTTCCTTTAACTCTGGCGATTATTCAGGCACTAATGATTAAAGTTAAAGAAGAAGTTTATGTAGTTCCACTAGCGAATATTGATGAAACTACCAGTGTATATCAAGATGAAATTAAAAATGTTCAAGGACAGCAGGTTATGGTATTAAGAGGAAGTGTAATGCCTCTGGTTAATCTTGCGGAAATTCTTGATGTTAAGTCAGAAATGGAACAAGAGCAGGAACTTTTCGTTGTTGTAGTAAGAAAAGGAGAACAAAGAATTGGTCTTGTTGTATCAGAGCTTATTGGTCAACAGGAAATTGTAATTAATTCTCTGGGCAGCCTGCTGAACGGCACTACAGGGATTGCTGGAGCTGCAATACTTGAAGATGGAACAGTTTCTCTAATTCTGGATATTAGCACATTATTCTAATTAAATAATGGTTCTTTGTCAAATGTTGGGGTAACCCAATTAGATTAGATTCCATGAGTACCGCATTGAAAAATGCGGTACTCTTTTAAATTGTTTTTAGTTCATTACGTGCATTATTCTGTTTTTGAATCTCCAAAAATTTCTTACACCATAAGTATTTCTTTTTAAAACCTTAATTTTGTTGTTAACTCCTTCTGTATATCCGTTAGTATAAGTACAAGTAAATGAATTAAGAATATATTTCTGCCAGTTGAAAATGGTTCTGGAGCATTTATCGAATTCTTCAAGCTCACAGAACATAACAAACATATACCAGGCTTTCAAATTCTTTTTTGCACTTTCTAAATCACTGCTGTCAACAAAGTTATAAAATTTTTCTTTTAACATATAAGCTTTTTGCAGTTTCTCAGAAGTAGCAAGCATAACGTTTACCTGGTCAATTTCTTCAGGAGTTAAATACTTCATTCTTTTTAAGAGAAGGGAGCGACTTCTTTTGAAATATCTTCGCTTTTCCTTGGCAAATTTCTTTTGCTCATCTTTCCTAATTCTTTCAAATGCCCAAGTGACCTGCCTAATGAAATGGAATTTATCGATAATGATAGTTGCATTTTTAAAATATGTTTCAGCAATATCCTTGTAAGGTTGCCACATATCCATAATGAAGTATTTTACTTTATCCCTGTCATTGAATTTCCTGAAATAGTCCGATAAAATGTGTTGTTCTCTTCCGTGAAGAATATCAAGTACCTTCTTGTTTTAGGGATCAGTTAATATGCACTGGTACTTTTTGCCCCCGGCGTTACCTTTAAATTCATCAATAGAGATTGCTTCGGGCAATTTTGTTAGGGAATAGTTTATGAATCTAAAAAGCCTGAGAGCTGTTGATGGTGAAATATTATTCTCTTTGGCAATATCAGATACAGAGTAAACATTTTTCATTCGAGTAATCATGTATTTTATCAGCCTGCTGGTCATTCTTTGATAGCGGGGGAGAAAATCATTTTTTCGTAGAATTTTTTATTGCAGTGATTACAAACGTACCTTCTTTTTTTATAGTAAAGGTAGGTTTTCTTCCCTGAGATGGAAATATCTTTTATCATTTGAATTCTGTAATCATGAACTTTACTGGTTTGTTGATGGCATTTGGGGTAATTGTGAGTTTTAATCTCCAGAGAAAAAGAAAAGGACATTGAATCAGAAGAAGTTTCTAATTGTTCTAAAATTATCCCTTTAAAACCAATTAATTTTTTAATATAATAGTTATTACAGAGCATAAGTAAATTCCTCCTTAGATTACAGTGGGTGTTCTCTAATATGGATTTACCCAATGCTCTGTATTTTTTCGCAAAAAATGTCAAAATGGTTTTTACCACCCCAACATTTATTGTAGAACCTAAATAATAAAAGCTGAGGATTAAATCCCTCAGCTTTTATGTTCCTCATTTTTATTAATTTCTTTATTTCTGCTAACCTCTTCTTCAGAGTGGTATACTTTGTCTTTTCTGCCAGGCCTCGCCAGGAAAAGAATAAAAACTACAAAAGCTACAAAAGGAATATATTCAACCATTGAAGATTCTCCTTACATAATTAAATTTGACTAAGAGAGATTATAACATATATTTAATAAATTCGGTTTAAAATTACAAAAAAGATGATATATATATAAAATATAAAAGAAAGGTGGTTTCTTCATGTTAAAAACAAAGTATTTAGGTTTAGATTTAAAAAGCCCGATAATCATAGGGGCCAGTGAAATGACTTCCAATGTAGATAAAATCAAAAGGCTTGAAGAAGCAGGAGCGGCTGCAATTGTAACAAAATCTCTTTTTGAAGAAGAAATTATTTTAAAAAATAATAAATGGCGGGAGGAAATTTCTCAATATGATGATATAAACGCAGAGATGGGAGTTATTTTCCCAGATATGGATGTTGACGCGGCTAAAGAACATCTTTACTGGGTTAATAAAACCAAAGAGGCAGTTTCAATTCCGGTAATTGCAAGCCTTAACTGTGTAAATAAAGAAGCATGGATTGAATATGCTAAAGAACTTGAGCAGGCAGGGGCCGATGCAATTGAAGCAAATATGTATTCCTATTCCTTTGGAGTGACAAAAAACCCTGCTGAAATAGAAGATAAAAGAATTGGAATTTTAAAAGAAATAAAAAAAGTAGTTAATATTCCTGTATCAGTTAAAATAAGTCCTCATTATACCAGCATTTTTACTTTTGTAACAAATCTAGATCAGGCTGGAGTAGATGGAGTAGTTCTCTTTAACAGATTATTCAACCCGGATATTGATATAGAAAAAGAAGTTGAAGTATCCAGGTTCCGCCTTACAGATTCTTCAAGAAATGGCAGCAGCCTTAGATGGATTGGTTTATTAAGCGGAAAAGTTGGTTTAGACCTTTGTGCAAACAATGGAGTTGAATCAGGGGAAGATATGATAAAAATGATTCTTGCAGGAGCAAGTGCTGTTGAAGTTGTAAGTACGGTATACAGACACGGAATGGGGCAGATTGGTGTAATGGAAAAAACTCTTACAGAGTGGATGGAAAGAAAAGGTTACAACAGTATTGATGAGTTTAAAGGAAAACTTTCCAAGGTTAATATTAGTAACCCATGGGCATATGAAAGAACCCAATATATTAAAATGCTGCTAAAAGGAGAGTATGAAATATAAGCCGCAAGGCTTATATTTTTTTACAAAAAATAAAATGATTGGATTATCTCTTGAAGGGGGAGGAGCTCGTGGCGCCTATCAGGCAGGAGCTGCCAAAACTTTTAAAGAAAAGGGAATAGAATTTCAGGGAATTACCGGAACATCTATCGGTTCAATTAATGGTGCCATGATTGCCCAGGGTGAAACAGATGAACTTTATAAAATTTGGGAAAACATATCCATGGAAAAGGTATTCAGCGTTAAAGAGGTAAGCCTGAGCAAAATCGCAGAAATTATAAAAGATGGGGGGATAGATATTTCCCTTACTCAAAAAATTCTTGATGAAAATATAAATGAAGAAAAAATTAGGGCAAGAGGAATTGATTTTGGAATAGTAACCTTTTCTCTTGCTGAAATGAAGCCAGTTGAAATATTTCTAGAAGATATACCAAAAGGAGAACTAAAAAATTATCTCTTGGCGAGCTCGACTCTTCCTCACTTTAAAATAGATAAAATCCATGGAATAAAGTACCTGAATGGTGGTGTATATAATGCCCTTCCAACAGATTTACTTATTAATAAAGGATATAAGGAAATTTGGGAAATCAGACTAAATAGCTTTGGACGAAAAAAACAATAGTCCTTGATGGCAAAGAGGTAGATCTTAAATTTGTTGAGCCAAAAGAAACATTATCTGGTTATCTTGATTTTAGCAATGAAACTGCCAGGAGACAGCTTAGCCTGGGTTATTTTGATACAATAAAAAACTGGATGATCTTGGTGGAAATTTTTATTATATTAAAAAAGAAAATGATGATAACTTTTTCTTTGAATTATTAAATAAAGTACCTGATGAATTGCTTTTAGAATTTATTGCTACACTGGACTTACAATATCCTCCTTCTAAAAGAACTCTTTTTGAAGAAATTATTCCAAGGGTAGCGGAGTTGCTGGACTTAGGTAAAGAGGCAACTTATGAAGAAATAGTGGTAAGCTTTTTGGAAGCCCAGGCTATGGACCTGGGAATGGAAAGATTTAAAATTTACAGTTTCACAGATTTTTTTAATGAAATAATTGAAAGAAGTAAAACCTATGATGAAAAAAGGATAAAATTAATAAAGTAATAGAGTTTTTCTTGAAAAATGAAATCTTATCAAAAGTAACTAAGGAACAAAACATCCGCCATCTCGGGAAAATAGTAATTAGAGGAATGAGGGAACTATATGAAAAAAAACAGCAGATTGGGAAAAGATATTAAGCCCGGAGGAGTATAAAGTCCTGCGCCAGAAGGGGACAGAGGCACCTTTTTCAGGAGAGTATGATGATTTTACGAAGAAGGAATTTATCTCTGTCGGGGTTGCGGAGTACACTTGTTTTCAAGTGAAGATAAATTTAAGTCTGGCACAGGCTGGCCAAGTTTCAGGAAACCTATAAAAGAAGAAAATATTACCCTGGAAAAAGATTATTCCTTTGGTATGGTAAGAACTGAAGCGATATGTTCCGTATGCGAAGGGCATTTAGGACATTATTTTCCTGAAGATACAAGATACTGCATAAACTCTCTTTCGCTATTATTTATTTCTAAGGAAGAAGGAGAAGAAATTGAAGAGATAACTTTAAATCACTCAAAGGAAGAAATCGCTTTAATCAGATCTGTTTTAGAACAAGAAAATATTTCTTATTCAATTCAAAATGAAGATCTTCAGGATCTTTTCGGTGCAGGAAGACTTGGCACCGGGGTAAACAACCTGGTGGGAGAAATAAAAATTGCGGTTAAAAAAAGAGATAAAAAGATTGCAGAATATTTAATTAGTCAAATTTTTTAAAAATTTTAAATTATTTTATATTTAGTGTTTTAAAAAACTATATATAGGTGTATAATAGTTTCACCACACTAAATATGGAGGTTCGGTATAATGAGTAAAGTAATTAAAATGCATAGTGAGTCCACTTTTCAAGATTCTGCCCCTAAAAAAATTATTAAAAGAGACGGCAGAATTGAAAATTTTGAAAGAAATGAAATAGCAGATGCCATTTTCAAAGGGGCTGTAGCTGTATATCCTGACAGAAGAGATTCGGAATTAAAATCTCTTGCGAATGTTGTTACGGATAAGGTTGTTTATGAAATTACAAAAAGACAGTCCAGGAATGAATTTGCCCAAGGAATTCCCAGCGTAGAGGAAGTACAGGATGTAGTTGAAATTACCTTGATGGAATTCGGAGAAAAAAAATTAGCAAGAGAATATATAAGATACCGTTTAAAACATGAAGAAATAAGAGCCCAGAAAAAAGTCTTAATTGATTCAGAAAAAATGGTAGATGATTACCTTGATAAATCAGACTGGCAGGTTAAAGAAAACTCAAATATGGGATTTTCTTTACAAGGCTTAAACAATTATATTATTTCAGCAGCTACAAAAAATTTCTGGTTGCAAAGAGTTTATGACAATACAATAGCCGATGCCCACAATTCCGGGGACATACATATCCATGACTTAAATTTACTATCAACTTATTGTTGTGGATGGAGTCTCGAAGATTTTCTTTTAAAAGGATTTAAAGGTGCTTATGGTAAAGTTGAAAGTACACCTCCGAAGCACTTTGATACTGCTCTTGGTCAGCTGGTAAATGCTATTTATACTCTTCAGGGAGAAGCGGCAGGAGCACAGGCTGTATCCAGCTTTGATACATACCTTGCTCCCCTTGTGAGACATGATAATCTGGATTACAAACAAGTTAAGCAGTCAATCCAAAAGTTTGTATTTAATATGAATGTTCCAACAAGAGTTGGCTTCCATACACCTTTCTTTAATATTACTTTTGATGTTAAAGTTTCAGGAACCTTAAAGAATCAGCCAGTTATTATTGGTGGCAAGCCTCATGCAATATCAGTATATGGTGATTACCAGAAAGAAATGGATATGATCAACAAAGCTTTCTGCGAGGTAATGATGGAGGGGGATGCCAGAGGAAGAATTTTTTCATTCCCGATTCCCACATACAATATTACTAAAGACTTTGATTGGGACAGCGAAGTAACGGACCTAATTATGGAAATGACTGCTAAATATGGTATTCCTTATTTTGCAAACTTCGTAAACAGTGATATGTCTCCAGATGATGTAAGGAGTATGTGTTGCAGACTGAGACTTGATAATAGAGAGTTAAGAAAAAGAGGCGGTGGACTTTTCGGGGCAAACCCTCTTACCGGAAGTATTGGAGTAGTAACTATCAATCTTCCAAGACTTGGTTATGTATCTAAAACTGAAGATGAGCTTTTTGAAAGGCTGAGAAGATTAATGGATTTGGCAAAATCAAGTCTTGAAACAAAACGTAAAATTATTGAGCAAAATACTCAGATGGGTTTATATCCATACAGCAGATTTTATTTGGAGGCTATTTACCAGCGTTTTAACCAGTATTGGATGAGCCATTTTTCTACCATCGGAATTTCCGGTATGAATGAGTGTATTCAAAACTTCTTCGGCAAAGAAGTTGATCTTTCTACAAAACTAGGTAAAAACTTTGCGGTAAAAATTCTCGATTATATGAGAGATGTTTTAGTTGAATATCAGGAAGAAACTGGAAATATGTACAATCTGGAAGCAACTCCTGCAGAAAGTACAGGTTACCGCTTCGCTCGCCTGGATATTGATAAGTACAGCAAAATTATTGCTGCTGGAAATGATGAAAAATATTATACAAACAGTACTCAACTTCCTGTGGGATATACTGATGATATTTTTGAAGCATTGGATCTTCAGGAAGAATTACAGTGTAAATATACAGGTGGAACAGTTTTCCACGGATTTACAGGACAGAAAATTGATAATCTTGATACTATGAAGGATTTAATTAGAAAAGTAATGGAAAACTACGAGATTCCATACTTTACGCATTCACCATCCTTCAGTATTTGTGAAGATCATGGCTATGTTCCAGGAGAAGAATTCAGCTGCCCAATATGTGGTAAGGATACAGAGGTTTGGTCTAGAATAGTTGGATACTACAGACCAATTGCCAACTGGAACAAAGGTAAACAAGAAGAGTTTAAAGACAGATTAACATTTAAAGTACAGGGAGAATAAAAATGATAAAAGGGTTTATAAAAAACTCTTTTGTGGATTATCCCGGCAAGGTTGCAGCTACTGTATTTACCGGTGGCTGCAATTTTTCTTGCCCGTTTTGCCACAATGGAGAGCTGGTAAAAAGTCCAGGAAAAATTAAAACTATTGAAACCTGGGAAATAACTGATTTCCTGGAAAAACGCAAAGGACTTATTGACGGCCTTGTTATTACAGGGGGTGAACCCACCTTGTGGCCAGGCCTCAGAGACTTTATTGTAAAAATAAAGAGTATGGGTTTTTTAGTTAAACTTGACACCAATGGATATGAACCACTTGTTTTGGAAAAACTGCTTCAAGAAGGTATCATAGACTATGTAGCAATGGATATAAAAAACTCCCCGGAAAAGTATGCTAAAACAGCGGGACTGAAAACTTTAGATATATCCAGAATAATAAAAAGTATTCAGTTAATTAAGGAATCGGGAATAAGTTATAAATTCAGAACAACGGTAATGAAAGAGTTTCACTCACAAGAGGATATTATAAAAATTGGTGAATGGTTAAAGGGATCAGAAAAATATGTCTTACAAAACTATAACCCTAAAGAAGGGCAGGTTGAAGACGCAATATTTACACCTTTTTCAAAAGATGAACTTAAAGAATATAAAAGTTTACTTTCTGATTACATTAAGAAGGTTGAGACTAGAAACTAACAGAGTATAATTATAAAAAAGATGAGAAAGGAATGATTAGTATAAAGAAAGCTATTGCAACTAATAATGCGCCAGCTGCAATTGGACCATATGCTCAAGGTATAGACACAGGAAGTTTCATTTTCACCTCAGGTCAAATTCCTACAAATCCTCAAACAGGAGAAATTCCTGAAGGTATTGTTGAACAAACAAAACAGTCGCTTAATAATGTAAAAGCAATTTTGGAAGAAGCTGGCTTGACTATGAATAACGTTGTTAAAACTACAGTGTTCCTTAAAAATATAAATGATTTTACTGAGATGAACAAAGTATATGAAAATTTCTTTACAGACTATCCGGCAAGAAGTGCAGTGGAAGTTGCCCGTCTTCCAAAGGATGTTCTGGTTGAAGTTGAAGTAATAGCAATCCGATAAAACTACTTTAAAGGTGATATTTATTTTAAAATCAATAATTAAAAAAATGTTTTTTGCAATATTTTTAATAGCTTTGGCTTCTGGTGCATTTGTTTGTTTTGGTGTTTTTAAATCACTTCCTGAAATAGATGATACAAGTTTCTATTATCAGCTTGCTGACCCTAATGAGGAAGATGGTATTTTGATTTTAGAAAAAGAGGATTATTTTAATTCCCTTGATGATCTAAGCCCGTATATTCTTGATGCCTTAATTTCAATTGAAGATCAAAGATTTTACAAACACAAGGGTGTTGATCCAGTAAGAATTATTGGGGCGGTTGTGGCTAATTTTCAAAGTGGTTTTGGTACAGAAGGTGGCAGCACAATAACCCAGCAGCTGGTAAAAATAACCTGGCTTGATCAAAGTGAAAAAACAATAAAAAGAAAATTAGTTGAAGCTGCTACTACCATGAAAATTGAAGAAAGATACGATAAAGATAAGATTTTATATATTTATTTAAATAAAGTCTATTATGGTAAAGCAGGATATGGAATAAAAAATGCTTCTGAATATTATTTTAATAAAGATGTTTCTGAACTTGGTCTTGAAGAGAGCGCAATAATAACAGGAATAATTCAAAATCCAACACTTCATTCTCCTGTAAACCGGCCTGAAAGTATGATAAACAGGGCAAAAACTGTTCTTTCAAGAATGCTGGAACAGGAAAAAATTTCAGCCCAAGAAGAATTAATTGCAAAAAACAATCTGGATAGTGTAAACTATATCAATATCAGGGAATAAAAAAGGAAAAAGGGTTTATTATGGCTGATGACAGAATAATAATATATACAGATGGAGCTTGCTCCAATAATCAGGAAAGAATCAATTCTGGGGGCTGGGGTGCAGTCCTTCTCTACAAAAATCATTATAAAGAGCTTTTTGGAGGAGAAAAAAACACAACAAATAACAGAATGGAATTAATGGCAATAATAAAAGCTTTGGAAGAGTTGAAAACTGATAAAATACCAGTCAGTATTCATTCAGATTCTGCCTATATTATGAATTGCTTTAAAGATAAATGGTATGAAAAATGGCGTAAAAACGGATGGCAGAATTCCAAAAAGCGGCCTATTGAAAATAAAGATTTATGGGAAAAATTGTTGGATCTGGCAGAAAATAAAATTGGCCTTGATAAAATTACCTGGGTTAAGGTTAAAGGTCACTCTGGCGATAAATATAATGAATTAGCTGATGCCCTGGCAAGAAAAGGGGCAGAGAACAATTAAATAATGACAGCTCGAAGGCCTCCTGTCTAAAAAATACTACGGCAACCCAATACATTTATTATGTATATTTAAGAGTCTGCTTATATTTTTAGAAGCAGACTCTTTTTATTTTATAAAATAACAAAAATTTTACAAAAATATGGAGATGAAAAAAGTGGAAAATAATTACAGTAAATACTTGGCAAGAACAGCAATTGCCGCAGCCCTATATGCAACATTAACTTTAGTCCTTGCACCAATTGCCTTTGGACCTTTGCAGTTTAGAATTTCTGAAGCGATGGTTCTTTTGGTTTTAATTGATAAAAGGTTTATAGCTGGACTAACCCTTGGAGCAGTGGTGGCAAATTATTTTAGCCCCTTGGGAATTGTAGATATGGTTGTAGGAGGAAGTGCGACTTTTATAAGCTTGTATCTGATAACAAAAACAAAAAATCTTTATCTTGCAGCCTTTTGGCCTTGCATAGTAAACGGCATCATGGTAGGGGGAGCCTTATCCTGGTTTTATGCACTTCCTTTCCCGATAATAGCTTTACAGGTTTTTATTGGACAGGTGGGAATAATATACATTTTGGGTATTCCTTTGTATAAATTTTATAAGAAAAAGTATAATTAAAATGCTATTAAAGCTTGCGCTTTTCCTCATATTGACTTTTTATGTTAGTAGGGTATATTAGTGATGGGTATGTATGTATACATTGAGAGGAGAGAGCAGCTTTGACACGCACAACAAATGAGCTGTTAAGAGTCGGGATTGATTTAGGGTCAACGACAATTAAAATTGTAGTACTGGATGAATCTGACCAGATTATTTACAAAAAATATAATCGGCATTTTTCAGAAACCAGAGAAACTTTAAAGAACATATTAAAGGAGCTTATTGGCCGTTTTGGAGGCTATGAAATGAGCTTTGCTATAACAGGTTCTGGTGGTTTGTCCCTGGCTGAAAGCCTGGGGATTTCTTTTTTTCAGGAGGTAATTGCCTATACTGAAGCGGTTCAAAGAAATTTGAATGGTGCTGACGTTGTTATAGAACTTGGAGGGGAAGATGCAAAAATAACTTTCCTTGGAAAGAATTTAGAACAAAGAATGAATGGTTCCTGCGCTGGTGGAACAGGTGCCTTTTTGGATCAGATGGCTGCACTATTGGAAACTTCTGTTTCTAAGTTAAATGAAATGGCAAAAAAACACGGAATAATTTATCCTATCGCTTCAAGATGTGGGGTATTTGCAAAAACTGATATTCAGGCATATCTTAACGAAGGTGCAAAAACTGAAGATATTGCTGCCAGTATTTTTCAGGCAGTGGTTAACCAAACAATCAGCGGACTTGCCTGTGGCAGAAAAATACAAGGTAATGTAGCTTTCCTTGGAGGACCGTTATTTTTTCTTGACCAGTTAAGAGAAAGGTTTATTCAGACTCTTAACTTAAGTGAAGAACAAATTCTCTTTCCTGAAGATGCTCAGTATTATGTAGCAATTGGTGCAGCAATGCTGGCTGGAGAAAATTGTCAGAGCTTAATAGAGATATATAAAAAGTTTAATGAAATAGGAACTGATGATTCTGAAACAATCAGAAAACTTCAGCCTCTTTTTGCTGATAAAAAAGAATATAAAGAATTTATTGAAAATCATGAAAACACTTTAGAAAGAACTACTTTCGTAGAAGTACAAGGACCATTATTTCTTGGTATTGATGCAGGTTCTACAACTACCAAGGCAATACTTTTAGATGAAGAAAACAGAATCGTGTATCAGTATTACAGAGGAAACAAAGGAACCCCTCTTACTGCAGCAAGAAACATACTTGAAGAAATATACAGTCAAATGAATTCCCAGTCCTGGATTAAAGGTGCCTGTGTTACTGGCTATGGTGAGGACCTTATTAAACAAGCTTTAAAAGCAGACTTTGGTGAAGTAGAAACAATGGCCCACTATAAAGGGGCGGACTATTTTCTTCCTGGGGTAGATTTCATTCTGGATATTGGTGGCCAGGATACGAAATGTCTGACCACAAGAAATGGTTTTATTGAAAAGATACTTTTAAATGAAGCCTGTTCCTCAGGTTGTGGTTCATTCCTTGAAAGTTTTTCCAAGTCTTTAAATATTGATTTATATAATTTTGTTCAAAATGCACTGTACGCAAAGCGCCCTGTTGATCTTGGCACAAGATGTACTGTATTTATGAACTCTAAGGTAAAACAGGCACAAAAAGAAGGAGCAACTATTGGAGATATTTCTGCAGGTCTTGCTTATTCTGTAGTAAAAAATGCCTTGTTTAAGGTTATTAAAATAGGGCCAAATAACAAATTAGGTGAAAAAATTGTCGTTCAAGGGGGAACTTTCTATAACGATGCAGTTTTAAGAGCCTTTGAAATAGTAACGGAAAAACAAGTAGTACGCCCTGAAATTGCTGGTTTAATGGGTGCTTTTGGTTGTGCCCTGATTGCTAAAGAAAGACAAAAAAATGAAAAATCTTCACTTATTTCATGGCAGGAATTGAAAGATTTAACTTATGAAATAAGATACAGAAGATGTAAGGGTTGTACAAACAACTGTCTTTTAACAGTAAATGTATTTAGTGAAAGCAATAAATATATTGCAGGAAACAAATGTGAGTTTCCTTTAGCAAGAATCACAGAACATACTTTGATTCCAAACTTGTATAAGATAAAAAACAAACTACTTTTTGACTACACTTCAAAAAATAATGAAGGCAAAAAAATAGGCATTCCCAGAGTACTGAACTTATTTGAAAACTATCCCTTCTGGTTTACTTTCTTTGAAGAACTTGGATTCCAGACAGTATTATCAGGAGAATCTACAAAATTAATATACGAAAAAGGTATTGAAACAATACCTTCAGAGTCAGCCTGCTATCCGGCAAAATTAGTTCACGGACACATCGTTTCCCTTATTGAAGAAGGTGTAGATACAATTTTTTATCCCTGCATCAACAAAGAATTAAAGGAATTTGATGAGGCAGATAATCACTTTAACTGTCCTGTAGTTGCAGGTTATCCAGAACTTATAAGAAATAACGTAGATCTATTAAAAGAGAAAAATATAGACTATATTGCTCCTTTTATTCCTTATGGTTTAGATAATAAGATGGCTGATCGTTTATTTGAATCTTTTGAAAAATATGGGTTAAGTAAAAAGGCTATTCTTAAAGCTATTAAAAAAGGAAGAGCTGAAGACTTAAGAGTAAAAGAAGAAATAAAAAGAAAAGGTGAAGAGACTTTAGAATATATTAAAGAAAACAATATTATTGGTATTGTTCTTGCTGGAAGACCTTATCACCTGGACAGAGAGATAAATAGCAGCTGATTTTGTAAATGAGAACCCAAATTTATCTTTAGTTCAAATAAACTCTTTTGGCTGCGGAATTGATGCAGTAACAACAGATCAGGTTTCTCAAATTTTGGCTTCAAAGAATAATATTTATACTCATTTAAAAATTGATGAGGGAAGTAATATGGGAGCAGTAAAAATTAGACTCCGCTCTTTAAAAGCTGCTCTTGAGAACCAGCAATCCAAAGAAAGTATTGTATTTGAAGATATTGAAGTACCAGAAAGAGTAATTTTCACAAAAGAAATGAAGGGAAATCATACAATACTATGTCCTCAAATGTCACCTTTCCATTTTGGTCTTTTAAAAGGAATGATGAAAAGTGAGGGTTATAATATTGAGGTTCTTCCGGAAATTGATCCTCTGGCAATTGAAACCGGGGTTAAATTTGTAAACAATGATGCATGTTATCCAACAATAGTTGTTGTAGGACAAATTATGGAAGCAATTGAATCCGGGAAATATGACAAAAACAATCTTTCGGTTTTAATTTCTCAAACCGGAGGAGGATGTCGTGCCAGTAACTATATTTTCTTTATCAGAAAAGCTTTAAGAGAAGCAGGCTACGGGCATATTCCGGTAATTTCTTTTGCACCTTCACAGTTTGAAAAAAATCCTGGCTTTAAAATGAATATGAGTATGGTTAAAAAAATTATCTATGGTGCCATCTACGGCGATTTGTTAATGAGACTTGTTTTGAGAACAAGGCCCTACGAAAAAATAAAGGGTTCTACCAATATGCTTTTTGAAAAATGGACAGAAAAATTATCTTCTGGGACAATAATAACTACAAAAAAAGCATTTTCTGAGAATGTAAAAAAGATAATTGCAGATTTTTCTAAGCTGGAAAGAGTTAAAGCCGATAAGCCAAAAGTAGGTATTGTTGGAGAGATTCTTGTTAAATATCATCCAACAGCAAACAACAGTATAATTGATTATCTTGAAAGTGAGGGTGTTGAAGTAGTCTGTCCGGATTTATATGATTTCTTCCTGTACAGTGCCTTTGACAATATTTTCAACTATAAAAAATTATCCGGCAGCCTTATGTCCATGTTCTTTTCTAATCTCTTTATAAAATATTCTGAAGAATTAAGAGATATTGTGAGAAAAGAACTGGAAAATCATCCCATTGTTCACGGACCAATTAAATTTAAAGATTTAACAAAGCTTGTTGAACCTTTTGTATCCTTTGGAAACCAGGCTGGTGAGGGCTGGCTTCTGACTGCGGAAATGATTGAACTAACAGAAAGCGGAGCAAAGAATATTGTTTGCATGCAGCCCTTTGCTTGCCTGCCAAATCATATAACCGGAAAAGGTATGGTAAAAGAACTTTCAGAAAGATTGGGCTCCAATATAGTATCAATTGATTATGACCCTGGGTTAAGTGAAGTTAATCAGATAAACAGAATAAAACTAATGCTTTCAAAAGCCTTTAAAGAGTTTAAACCTGAAGAAGAAAAGGTATTTTCCAAGAAGATAAAAAAGACAATCTACTAGGCAAATAAGGACCAAACTACTAAAAACTTATTTACAGGGTGCAAGTTGTTGGTTTATAATTATTTCATAGGACTGCAAGGAAAGAGGGGACAAATATTGGAAAAAAGCACTTAGAGAAAAATTGTTAAAAAGAGCAGCAGAATTAAAATCAAGGATTCAGGATTATCTTGATGTAAAAGACCAGATTAAAAATGGTATTGAACAGAAGGAAAAAATACAGGAACGTCAGAAAAAATAAAGGAATTCTTCAATGCAACAGAAGAAGACTGGAACAACTGGCACTAGCAGATTAAAACCCGTATTAGTGATACCGAAACTTTAAGTCACTTTATCAAAACTCCTGAGGAAGAAAAAAGTTATTGATCAGATAGGAGAAACTTACAGATGGGGCATCAGCCCATACTATCTTTCTCTTATTGATCCAGATCTTGGTACCGATGATCCTGTTTATCTTCAGTCTATACCAACCAGCAGTGAACTGGTTGTAGAGTCAGGAGAATCTGACCCAATGCTTGAAAGGGAAACTAATCCTGCAGATTGTATTACAAGAAGATATCCTGATCGTCTCATAATTTGTGCAACAAACCAATGTGGTATGTATTACAGACATTGTCAAAGAAGAAGAAATATCGGAGAAGTTGATAAGCCCAAGAGTAAAGAAGAACTAATGAAGGCAATAGACTACGTAAGGAAAAATTCTGAAATCAGAGATGTTCTTATTACCGGAGGAGATTCGTTAACATTAGGTGATGAAAGAATTGACTGGATTCTTACAGAATTAAGAAAAATTCCACATGTGGAAATAATCAGACTTGGCTCAAGAATGCTGGTAACAGTTCCTTAAAGAGTAACAGAAGATTTTTGTAATATGATTAAAAAACATCACCCAATTTTCATTAACACACATTTTAATCATCCTGCAGAAATTACTGAGGAATCAAAAAAAAGGCCTGCGAAATGCTGGCAAACTCCGGGGTACCTTTGGGTAATCAGGCAGTATTGTTAAGAAAAATAATTCATGATTCATTTATTATGAAAAAAATGAATCATGAATTATTGAAAATCAGAGTAAGACTATACTACATTTTCCATGCTAAAACTGTTGCAGGTACAGAACACTTCAGAACCAGTGTGGATAAAGGGGTAGAAATAATTAAAAACCTTAGAGGGTATACTTCAGGTCTAGCAATTCCAACCTTTATAGTTAATGCTCCGGCAGGAAAAGGAAAAACTCCTATGGTTCCCGAGTATTTAGCTGACAGAGGAGATGGAACAATAACCCTAAAAATCTGGGAAGGACTTGAAATACCCTATGCTAACAGAGATTTTGATTATGATTATGATGAAGATCTTTTTGAAGATGAAGATTAAAATATTTTACAAATAATAACTCAGGAGAGAAGCCTCTCCTGAGTTATTATCTTTATGAAGATTATTTTTTAGGATATAATTAGAAGTCAACAAAACAAGGGAGGAAATATTTTGGACTACATAAAAGAGCTTTCAAAAGAATTTAACTGGGGAAACAAATGCATTGAGAATATCGTAAATCTTCTGGATGAAGGAAATACAATTCCCTTTACTTCCCGTTACAGAAAAGAAGCAACGGGAAGTATGGATGAAACAATTTTAAGAGATGTTGAAGCAAGACTTAAATATATGAGAAGCCTGGATAAACGGAAAGAAGAGGTTATTAGAAATATCGAAGAGCAAGGGAAGTTAACTCCTGAGCTTACAGAAAAAATAACTGCAGCAAAAGTACTTCAGGAAGTTGAAGATTTGTATCTTCCTTATCGTCAAAAAAGAAGAACCAGAGCAACAATTGCAAAAGAAAAAGGCTTGGAGTCTTTAGCAGAAGCCTTGCTGGCAGGAGAAGATGTTAATGCAACAGAGGAAGATCTTCAGGGTGCTTCAGATATTATTTGTGAATATATACAGGACAGTGCAGAAATCAGAGGTCTGTTAAGAGACTTTTATCATAAGCAGGGTGTGTTGAAAGCAAAAGACACTAAGGAAGAATCTTCTGTTTATGATATGTACTATGATTATCAGGAGCCTGTAAGCAAAATCCTTCCCCACAGGATTATGGCAGTTAACAGGGGAGAAAAGGAAGAATTTTTGCAGGTAAAAATTGAAGTTGATGAAGATAAGACTAAGGGTCTGATTCACCGCAGCTTCTTTAAAGGAAAGAATATTAAAGGAAAAGAAGAACTCTTTGAAAGTATAGTTACAGATGCTTTTAAGCGTCTTCTTCATCCGTCTTTGGAAAGGGAAGTAAGAAATACTTTAACCGAAAAGGCAGAGGAACAGGGAATTAAAGTATTTACTGAAAACTTAGACAGTCTGTTAATGCAAAGCCCTGTAAAAAAGAATGCTATTTTAGGAATTGACCCAAGCTTCCGTACCGGATGTAAACTTGCAGTAATAAACGAATTGGGACAGTTAATGGAAATAGGAGTAATTTATCCTCATCAGCCTCAAATGAAGGTTGCAGAAGCTAAGAAAAAATTATTGGAAATAATGAGTAAATGGTCAATCGACCTTATTGTTATAGGAAACGGAACAGCTTCAAGGGAAACAGAAACTCTGGTAGCAAACCTTATTAACGAAAACAATTTAGACTTATCCTTTGTTATTGTATCAGAAGCAGGAGCGTCGGTTTACTCGGCTTCAAAGCTTGCTAAGGAAGAGTTCCCAAATTTTGATGTATCTGAAAGAAGTGCTGTATCCATTGCCAGAAGGATATTGGATCCTTTGGCAGAACTAGTAAAAATTGAGCCCCGCTCAATAGGAGTAGGACAGTATCAGCATGATTTAGCAGGAAAAACTTTAGATGAAAGCTTGACTAACGTAGTTGAATCCTGTGTTAACAGAACCGGTGTAGAAATAAATACAGCAAGTGCCAGCCTTCTTCAATATGTTGCGGGCCTGAATAAATCTATTGCCAATAACATTATTAAATACAGAGACGAAAACAAGGGAATAAAAAGCAGAAAAGAATTACTTAAGGTTCCCTGTCTGGGGGAAAAAGCCTTTGTTCAGGCAGCAGGTTTTATCAGAATCAGAGATGGAATAAATCCTCTTGAAAATACCTCTGTTCACCCTGAATCCTACGATATAGCAGAAGAAATTTTAAAAATGCTGGGCTTTGTTAAAGAAGACTTAAAAAATCCAGAACGTCAGAGCTTATTAAAGGAAGAACTTTCCCGCCTGGACTATAAAAAAGTTGCAGCAGATTTAAACTATGGAGAAGCAACAGTAAAAGATATAATTAACGACCTTATAAAGCCAGGAAGAGACCCCAGGGAAGATTTGGCAAAACCTTTGCTGAGAAATGATATACTAAAACTAGAAGATCTTCATGAAGAAATGGTTCTTGAAGGAACAGTAACAAATGTTGTGGATTTCGGAGCATTTATTGATATAGGATTAAAAAATGACGGTCTGGCTCACATATCTCAACTTGCAGATAAATTTATCCGTCATCCTATGGAAGTAGTATCTGTGGGAAATATTGTAAAGGCAAAAGTGTTAGAAGCAGATAAAAACAGAGGGAGAGTACCCCTTGCTCTAAAAATTTAGGCAATTGAAAAGGAGTATTTAATTTGAAAGCAATAATTAATGGAAAAATAATTACCATGGAAAAAGAAGACTTTGATTCCGGTACTATTCTCATAAATGACCAAGGTAAAATAAAAAAAATTGGAACAAAAATAGAAATACCAGAAGGCTGTGAGGTAATTGATGCTCAGGGAAGATATATACTTCCCGGCTTTATTGACGCTCATACTCATTTAGGAATATACGAAGAAATATATTCCCATGAGGGAGACGATGTTAACGAAATGTCTGAGCCGGTGACCCCTCAGCTTAGAGCTATTGATGGAATTAATATTCATGACATTGGCTTTCAGGATGCTTTAAAAGGCGGTGTTACCACAGTGATAATAGCTCCCGGAAGTGCTAATGTTGTTGGTGGCACAGTGTGCATTATGAAAACTGCAGGTAAAAGCTTTAACTCAAGGCTTATTAAAGAATCAGCAGGAATGAAGGTTGCCTTTGGAGAAAATCCCAAGGAAGTTTATGGATCTGAAAAAAAAATGCCTTACACCCGTATGGGAATTGCAGCTCTTCTAAGAGAAACCTTAGTTGATGGCCAAAACTACATTAAGGATAAAGAAGCAGAAAAAGATTTAGGGAAAGATGAAATTGCCAGGTTATTAAATCACAAAATGCCTTTAAGAGCCCACGTTCACCGGGCAGATGACATTCTTACAGCAATCAGAATTGCTAGGGAATTTAATTTAAAGCTTACTATTGAACATGGCACAGAGGCTCACTTAACAATGGAGGAGCTAAAAGAATATGAAGTTCCTGTTTGTGTGGGTCCTTTGCTAATAAGCAGAGCAAAAGTTGAGCTTAAAGAAAAATCTTTTAAAAATCCGGGGATATTGCAAAAAAACGGAGTAAAAGTTGCTTTAATTACAGATCACCCAGAAACTCCAATTGATTACGCAGTTTTAAATGCAATTCTTGCAGTAAAAGAGGGAATGGATCCTAAGGAAGCTTTAAAAGCTCTTACCATTAATCCGGCAGAAATTATGGGAATCGATAAAAGTACAGGATCACTGGCACCGGGAAAAGATGCAGATATTGTTATTTGGAGCGGGGATCCATTAAATATAATGAACAGAGCAGAATTAGTGAT
This sequence comes from Peptococcia bacterium, assembly GCA_965228015.1. GTDB lineage: Bacteria > Bacillota > Peptococcia > Peptococcales > SKKY01 > SKKY01. The sequence continues at coordinate 1,181,123 of OZ245787.1, read as the reverse complement.
GATAGAAGGAAATGTGGTATGGAATATTTAGTAAAATCAGTTGAAGATACAAAAAAGCTGGCTAAGTTTCTGGCTAAATTTCTGGAAGAGGAAGATGTAATTCTTCTGGATGGAGATCTAGGAGCAGGGAAAACTACTTTTACTCAGTCTCTAGCTAGGGCTCTGGGAATAGAGGAACTGGTAAACAGCCCTACTTTCAGCATTGTAAATGAATACGAATTTAACAAGAGAGTTCTTTATCACTTTGATCTTTATCGCATAGAGGAAGCTGAAGAACTTTTTGATATTGGTTTTGAAGAATACTTTACCAAAGAGGGAATAATTGTAATTGAATGGGCAGAAAAATTTATTGAAGAAATTCCCCAGCCCTGGTTGAAAATATATATAACCAAAGAAGATGAAAATTCCAGAATTTTTAAAATAACAGGCATTGGCAATAAATGGGAAATGTTTTTAGAGGAGCTGAAAAAGTATGCTGATTCTGGGCTTTGATGCTACAGCTATTGCTTGTAGTGCGGCTTTAATTGAAGATAAAAAAATAATAAACGAAATCACTTTAAACAGGGGCAGCAAGCATTCAGAGCAACTCCTGCCAGTTATTGATAATGTCCTTAAGCTTGCAAGGAAAGATATTAACCAGGTGGATTTAATAGTCCTTTGTGCTGGTCCCGGTTCTTTTACAGGGGTGCGAATTGCCGCAGTTACAGGAAAAGCTCTTGCTCAGGCAATGGACAAGAAAATTATTCAAATAAACTCCCTGGATGCTCTGGCTCAAAATGTTCAGGTAGAAGGTGCTTTAATAGTTCCTATTCTTGATGCCAGAAAAAATGAATTTTATACAGCCTGGTACAAGTTCCAAAATGGGGAAATGAAAAAAGTAAAAAATGACTATGCAGTTTCTCCAGCAAAACTTGCGGAAGAATTAAAATCTGAGAATGAAAAAGTATATCTTTTTGGAGATGGCCTTGAAAAATATGCTAAAGGTATAAAAGAATCTCTAGGTGAGCAGGCTGTTATATTGTCAGCAGAATTTGGAAGTATCAAAGGTTCTGCCATTGTCCTTTTGGCTCAGGAAAAAGCAGAAAAAGGTGAGTATTCCAACTACTATACCTTGGCTCCTGTTTATTTAAGAAAGCCAGAGGCAGAAATAACCTGGGAGGCAAAGCACTGTGGAAGATAATTTTTCAGTTCGCCCCATGGAGTTTGATGATTTAGAGGAAGTTGTTCTATTGGAAAAAGAGTGTTTTACAGATCCCTGGTCCATGGAAACCTTTGTCCACGAAATAACTAAAAATCATATGGCGAGTTATGTGGTTGCAATTGACGAAAACACAAATAAAATTGCCGGTTATGCTGGTATGTGGATAGTCCTTGATGAGGCTCACATTACAAATGTTGGGGTTCTTCCAGAGTACCGGGGTAAAGGTATTGGAGTTATGTTAATGAACCGCCAGGTAAAAGATTCAATTATTGCGGGAGCAATTAAAATGACCCTTGAAGCAAGAGTAAGCAATGAGGTTGCAATTAATTTATATAAAAAACTTGGTTTTACTCAGGTTGGAATAAGAAAAAGATATTACGAAGACAATAATGAAGATGCAGTAATTATGTGGAAATATTATCAGGAGGGATAGGAATGGATAAAACATTAATATTGGCTATAGAATCTAGTTGCGATGAAACCGCTGCTGCGGTCATTGAAGACGGCATTTTAATAAGAGCCAATCTGGTTTCCTCTCAGGTAGATTTGCATCAGAAATATGGGGGCGTTGTACCAGAAATAGCCTCAAGAAAGCATCTTGAAACAATAAATCTACTAATAAAAGAAACAATGGAAGAAGCAAGGCTGGAATTTAAAGATCTTAGTCACATTGCTGTTGCCAACTCCCCGGGGCTTATCGGGGCTCTTCTTGTTGGAGTATCTACGGCAAAAGCTTTAGCCTATGGAGCGAAAAAACCATTAATAACTGTCAACCATATAGAGGGACATGTGTATGCTAACTTCCTACAGCATAAAGATGAGCTGGAGTTTCCCTTAATATGCCTTATTGTTTCCGGCGGCCACACAATGGTAGTAAAAATGACAGGTCACGGAGAATATGAGGTAATGGGAAATACCCGGGATGATGCAGTGGGAGAGGCTTTTGACAAAGTAGCCAGAACCCTGGGAATTGGTTATCCGGGAGGGCCTGTAATTGATAAGCTGTCTAAGGAAGGAGATGAAAACTGTATCGATTTCCCCAAAGCAACCTTGGAAAGAGGTTCCTTTGATTTTAGCTACAGCGGTTTGAAATCTGCGGTTTTAAATTGGATTAATAAAGAAAAAATGTTAGGAAATGAAATTCCTGTAGCCGATGTTTGCGCTTCCTTTCAAAAAGCAGCAGTAGAAATTCTTGTTGAAAAAACCATAGCCGCCGCAGAACAGGAAAATGTGAAGACTATAATTACAGCAGGAGGAGTTTCTGCAAATAGTAAGTTAAGGGAACTCTTAAAAGAAGAAGGAAATAAAAGAGGAATGAAAGTATTTTTTCCTCCCATTGAGTTTTGCACAGATAACGCAGCTATGATTGGAGCTGCAGCTCACTATAAAGCAATAAGAAAAGAGTATGCGGGACTGGATTTAAATGGGGTGGCTAACTTTAATTTTGCCGACTATATTAAAAAGGGAAAGGAAGAGTAGAAAATGAGAGATTATCATATTCATACAGAAAATTCCTTCGACAGTCTGGCAAAAATGGAGGAATATTGCAAAAGAGCAACAGAACTGTGGTTCAAAGAAGTAGCTTTTATGGAACACTACGATATGAATCCTAAGGATGAAAGTAAGGGCTATTTTAGCTATCACAAATATATGGACGGCATAACTTCCTGCAGAAACCAGTTTGGTGATCAGTTAAAAATAACTGCGGGACTAGAGCTGGGAGAGCCTCATGAATACTGGGAATATCATGAAGACTACAAAAAAGACAAAGCCTTTGATATATTTATAGGTTCAGTACATTTTGTTAATGGAGATGTAATTCACAGGAACTATGAAGACTGGGAAACAACAGAAAAAATTTATATGGACTACTTTAATGCCCTTTTAAAAACAGTAAATACAGGAAACTTTAACATTTTAGGGCATATTGATGTAATAAAAAGATATCTTCCCGACAGAGTAGGGAAATTTAATCCTTATCCATTTAAAGAAATAGTTTTTGAAGTACTAAAAGAAACAATATCTAAAAATATTGCAATTGAAGTAAACAGCTCCGGCTTAAGGCAAAAGCTTAGGGAACCCCTGCCTGCCTCTGAAATTGTGAACTGGTACAAAAGCCTGGGTGGAGAAAAAATAGTTTTTGGTTCAGATGCCCACAGGGTAGAGCATTTGGGAACTGAATATAAAACTCTGGAAGAGGCAGTGAAAATTCTGAGTTTCAAAGGATTTTCAAAATGGGAAGAAGGAGAGTGGAAGTAAAAATGGCCAAACTTTTTTATATTCATTCAACAATGAACAGTGGCAAATCTTTAGATTTACTTAAAACAGCTCATAACTATGAAAGCCAAGGGAAAAAAGTTCTGATTTTTACTTCAGATAAAGATACAAGGTATAAAGATATAAGCAATAATGATTTAAAGGGAATAATAAAAACCAGAATCGGGCTAGAAAGAGAAGCTCTGCTTCTGGAGAGGTTTTTGAAAACAGAAAATTACCTTGAGGAAATAAAAAAAGAAAACTTTGACTGCGTTTTGGTAGATGAAGCTCAGTTTTTACCCCGGGAAGCTGTTCTAGCTTTAGTAGATGTGGTAGACAGACTTCAGGTTCCTGTAATTTGCTATGGACTGAAAAACGATTTTAGAAATCAGCTTTTTGAGGGAAGTGAGGCACTGCTTCTTTTTGCCGACAAAATTCAGGAAATTAAAACAGTCTGCACCTATTGTGACAGAAAAGCGACAATGAATATGCGCATTATGAATGGAGTTCCAGAATTTGACGGAGCCCAAATTCAAATGGGTGGGAACGAGTCTTATGTTCCCGTCTGCCGCCAATGCTATAAGAAGAGAAAATATAATTATTAAGAAGAAAAGAAAAGAAAAAGAGATGAGCTGATCAGAGGATTCTGATCAGCTCATTTTCAGTTAAAATCATATCTACTGATTGATCATGTTCCTGAGCAGGAACATGATCAATCAGCTGCAGGCCGAAGGCCAAAGCAATTTTGCTTTTGACGGGAAAGGTATGGAAAAAGCGATCATAGTAACCTTTACCATAACCAACACGGAAACCTTTTCGGTCAAAAGCCACCCCAGGGACAAGGACAAGAGGGGAAGCTTCTAAAATCCGCGGGTTTTCCACAGGGTCGGGGTTATGGATAACCCGCTCAAAATAGAAGCGTTCCCTCCGCGGTTCTCTTATTCCAAATTTATTTAATTCAAAGTCATCCATATTTTCTATTTCAACTGCATACATTACATCTTCTTCTTTATTTATATATGGAACATATACTTTTTTCTTTTTCTCCAGGGCATCTTTGATAATTTCGTCTGTCTCCAGTTCACTTCCAAAGGTAAGGAAACAAAAAATACTTTCGCTTTCAATATATTCTTTCATATTAAAAAGTTTACTTCTAATTAAAGAACTTTTTTCCCGTATCTCAGTGGAAGTAAGCAAATCACGATTCTTAATAATCTCTTTGCGAATTTCTTTTTTCATTTTCCCACATCCTTTCTTCAATTATATACCTTTTTGTAAAAAAAATATTAATTCTTAAAAAAAGTACTTGAAAAGAAGTCCCCTTTTTATTAATATAATAAATACAGTTAGCACTCATTGATGGTGAGTGCTAATAAAACAATTAAAAAATAAATTAAAATAAAAAAGTTTTAGGAGGGTACAAAATGATTAAACCATTAGCAGACAGAATTGCATTAAAACTTATCCCATCTGAGGAAAAAACAGCAAGTGGTATCGTATTACCAGATTCTGCAAAAGAAAAGCCACAAAAAGGCGAAGTAGTTGCAGTAGGCTCAGGCAGAGTATTAGAAAACGGCACAAGAATGCCAAGTGAAGTAAAAGTAGGAGATATCGTATTATTCTCAAAATACTCTGGTATGGAGCATAACATAAACGGAGAAAAAGTATTAATTTTAGCTGAAAGAGACCTTTTAGCAATTTTAGACTAATATCAGATTAATTGGAGGGAAAGAAAAATGGCAAAAAAAATTATCTTCGGAGAACAAGCTAGAAAAGCTCTTGAAGTTGGAGTAAATGCAGTAGCAGATGCAGTAAAAGTTACCCTTGGTCCAAAAGGCAGAAATGTAGTACTTGAAAGAAAATTCGGCTCACCAACAATCACAAATGATGGTGTATCTATAGCAAGAGAAATCGAATTAAGCGACCCATTTGAAAACATGGGAGCACAATTACTTAAAGAAGTTGCAACAAAAACAAACGACGTTGCCGGTGACGGTACAACTACAGCTACAGTATTAGCACAGGCTATGATCAGAGAAGGTCTTAAAAACGTAGCTGCGGGAGCAAACCCAATGGTACTAAGAAAAGGTATCCACAAAGCAGTAGAAGTAGCAGTAGAAGAAATCAGAAAAATTTCCAAAACAATTGAAAGCAAAGCATCAGTAGCACAGGTTGCATCAATCTCAGCGGCAGATGCAGAAATCGGCGGACTTATTGCCGACGCTATGGAAAAAGTTGGAAACGACGGAGTAATCACTGTTGAAGATTCACAAACTTTTGGAACTTCTTTAGAAGTTGTTGAAGGTATGCAGTTCGACAGAGGATACATTTCACCATACATGGTAACAAACACCGAGAAAATGAAGGCAGTTCTTGACGATCCATACATTCTTGTAACAGACAAAAAATTAACAGTAGTTCAGGAAATCCTTCCAGTACTTGAAGGAGTAGTAAAAACTGGCAAAGCCCTTCTTCTTATTGCAGAAGATGTTGAAGGTGAAGCTTTAGCAACAATGATCGTTAACAAATTAAGAGGAACATTCAACGTAGTTGCAGTAAAAGCACCAGGCTTTGGGGACAGAAGAAAAGCTATGCTTCAAGACATTGCAACATTAACAGGAACTCAGTATATTACTGAAGATTTGGGCCTTAAATTAGACAACGTAACAATGGATATGCTTGGAACAGCACGTCAGGTTATAGTATCTAAAGATGAAACTACAATCGTTGAAGGTAAAGGGGACAAAGCTGAATTAGATGCAAGAATTAAGCAAATCAGAATGCAGCTTGATGAAACTACTTCAGAATTCGACAAAGAAAAATTACAAGAAAGATTAGCAAAATTAGCTGGTGGAGTTGCAGTAATCCAAGTTGGAGCAGCAACAGAAACTGAACTTAAAGAGAAAAAACACAGAATTGAAGATGCCCTTGCAGCAACAAGAGCAGCAGTACAAGAAGGTATTATAGCAGGTGGTGGAACCTGCCTGGCTAACATCGTACCAAAGGTTGCTGAAATTTCTATGGAAGAAGCAGATGCACAAACTGGTGTAAACTTAGTATTAAGAGCAATGGAAGAACCAGTACGTCAAATTGCTTACAACGCAGGTGTTGAAGGTTCTATAGTAGTAGAAAGAGTTAAAAACTCAGAAGTTGGAATTGGATATAACGCACTAACAGATAAATATGAAGATATGATCGCAGCTGGTATTGTTGACCCAGCTAAAGTAACAAGATCAGCACTTCAAAATGCAGCGTCAATTGCATCAATGGTATTAACAACAGAAAGCTTAGTAGCAGATGACCCAGAAGCAAAAGACGAAATGCCAGGCGGAATGCCAGGTGGCATGGGCGGAATGGGAATGATGTAAGAAACTGTAATATACAATCCACCGGAATAAACCCCGGTGGATTTTTTTATTCCCGAATTATAATTTTTCTAACTTTGTAATTTGCAATAAACAGGGAAACATTTTATAAATCTGTTTACATTACATTACAAAATAAAATCATTATCCTTATCATTAGATAAGTGTAGGTGAGTAAATGGAATATACAGTAAAGAAAATTAATGAAACAAGTAAAGAAATAGTTAATTATTGGGAAGATTTAAAACACTGGGTTCCCAAAGAATGTTATGAGAAGGTAATGCTACCTAATTTGGAGCGCCATGTTCAGCTAACCAGTTTTTTAGAAATATGGGGAGACAGAAAAAACATAATAATATAGAAAGCTATTGTCTTGCGTATTCAGTAATGACAGAGCTTACGGAGAGCTGGTTAAGGCTTGCCTACTGTATTCATTATGTAAATTGTAGGACAAAAGATATCAACCTAAAAGAACCAGAAAAAATGTCATTTGCAGATCTGACAGAATTTTCCTGAGGTAAGTACTGGGAAAAAGAAAGTGAAACAGATAAGTATATAAAGAGGATAAACAGCTTTGCTAAATACATAGAAAAAGAAGAAAAAGAGATAAATATTAATATTTTAGGAATAGTAGGAAACCTTTACTCAGATTTAGCTGTTTATAAAGAATTTATAGAAGAAATTGACATCAGATTGCCTTACTCGGACAGAGGGTAAGGCAATTTTTACTTTACTGAACAATAAAAAGGTCAGAACTGCAAAAACCCGAAAATATTAGTGGAAATGCTTGAATAAGAGGGGTATAGTTAAAGAAAAGGAGTGGGGCGGATGAAAGAAGAATCATATTTTGACGGTGGATTATTGCAACTATAAGAATTAAAACTAGTAATTTACTATATATAGAAAAATACTTTTTGAAAGATTCAGTTAAAGAAAAAAATACTGAAATGAATTAGACGTTTCATTGAATAAAGTAAGGGGTGTTGAAAATTTACAGAGATGTAATTGCTAGAAAGCGTTCAGACGGTAAAACACAGAACCTAGAAGAACATATAAAAAGTATGGTTAAAATCTCTGATTCTATATCGCACTATTCGAACATAACTAAATTAATAGTGTATCTCCATGATTTAGGAAAAATATCAAAAGCATTTGAAAATTATTTAAATGGAATTGGTGAACGTGGTAGCGTCATCCATGCTTGGCAAGGAGCTTTTTTAGCAAAGGAATTGTTTTCCGATGGTTCTGTACCTGAAAAACTATTAAAAGAAATAATTTGTTTATGTGTAACAGTGCATCATAATCATCTTGATGATGGTGTTGCTCCAGATGGGGCAACACCTTACTATGATAAGTTTTAAATACTTTTGATCCTAAATATTTTTTTGAAGAAATTAAAGACAAGCTTACTGAAAGTGAAAAAGTTGAGTTGCAAGAATTGTTTATTAACTCGAAATTAGAAATTAATGGTTTATTAGACAAAATTAAATGGAATCTACAAAGATAGGAAAAGTGCTAACTTTGCAATTGGACTTTTTTGTTAAGTATTTATTTTTTTGTCTTGTAGATGCAGACAGGTTAGATGCTTATTTATTTGAAATGAATGAAAGATATGTAATTCCAACAACTAACTGGGATTCACTTATTAATAAATTTGAAGAAAATATATCTAAGTTCCTAACTAAAAAAGAGATTGATATCATTCGAAAGTCTGTTTCTGATAAATGCAAATCCGCAGCATACAGAGAGTCTGGAATTTATCAATTATCAGTACCTACTGGTGGAGGAAAAACTTTATCTTCCCTGCGTTATGCTCTACATCACAGTAAAATACATAATAAAAAGAGAATTATATATGTAATTCCATATCTTTCAATTATTAAACAAACGGGAAATAATTTAAGAGATATTTTAAATTTGCCTAAAGATAATAATGTGGTTTTTGAACATCATTCTAATATTATGGAGCCGGAAGATGAAATATCTTCAGAAATTAGAAAATTATCTTCAGCCAGATGGGATAGCCCGATTATTATCACGACAATGGTGCAGTTCTTGGAGTCGGTTATGTCATCCAAAAGCGGAAAGCTGCGTAAGTTTGCCTCCATGGCAGATTCAGTCATTATTTTTGATGAAATTCAGTCAATGCCAATCAAATCGACACACTGTTTTAATGAAGTCGTTACATTCTTATCTAAAATTTTGAATTCTACAATGGTTCTTTGCTCAGCCACTCAGCCAACTTTGGAAGCTACACAGCGAGAAAATCTATTACTTAATGATAATCCTAAACTAATTGATTGTTTGGAAGAATTTAAAAATCTTAAAAGAGTAAATATCTCTGTAGAAACTGAGAAAGATTACGAGGAGGCATCTGAGTTTATTTTTGAAAAAGCTAATTTTAACGGTGATTGTCTTGTTATTGTAAATACAAAAAATTCTGCATTAGAAATGTACAATCGACTAAAAAGAAAATTGACTGATTTTGAAATCCTGCATCTAAGTACTTCTATGTGTTCAATACATAGGATGCAGATAATTGATAAGATAAAAAATTTTTTAAATAATAATCAAAAAGTAATTTGTATTTCTACGCAGCTAATTGAAGCTGGTGTTGATATTTCATTTTCCTGTGTAGTAAGGGCAATAGCTGGGCTTGACTCAATAGCACAGGCTGCGGGGAGATGCAATAGAAATGGTGAAAGTACTTTCCTAAAAACAGTATATACCTTCCCTTTAAAAGATGAAAATCTTGAAAAACTTATTAATATAAAGTCTGGGAAAGAAATTACAGCTCAAATTATCCAAAACAGGGAAGATGGCTCAGATCTTTTGGATGAAGAAATTATGACCATGTACTATCGAAGATATTTCGTAAAAAAAGACAGCCAAATGGACTACATGACAAAAAATGGTGAAACTCTTTACACAATGCTTTCTGAAAACGATTATGGAAAAAATAATTATAAAAATAAAACGGGTAATCAATTTCCTCATTTTCATCCCCCACGCATTTCATTCTGCGGATAGAAGCTTTGACGTAATAGATAAGAGCGGAAAGTCTGTTGTTGTAATGTTTGATAAAGCTGAAAGTCTGATGGAAAAATACAAAGAACAGCCCAATGGAATAGTGACTAAAGAAAAAATCATAATACTTAAAGAACTGCAAAAGTATAGTGTTTCTTTATATAAATTGTAATGGTCAAGCATCTTTGTAACACTAAGTACGGAAAATCAGTTTATATTTCGTGCTTCAAATGGAGTCAGCCCTCCATTGTATGAATGAGGTCGAATGTGGTTGTACCACACATAAACATATTTATTGATAGTTTCATCTAATTGTAGGTCGGTTTCAAATTTTTGGTGGTAAATAAGCTCTGACTTAAGTGATTTATAAAATCTCTCCATTGGAGCGTTATCATATGGGCGATCTGTTTTACTCATGCTTTGCCTTATTCCTTGGCTTTTGCAGCACTCTACGAAAGCCCATGAGGTGAACTGCACCCCCTGATCTGAATGTAAGACTAACCCTTCATCTGGGCTCTCTCTTTCAAGAGCTTTAGACAAGGCTTCTATTGCCAGATCTGAGTTGATTCATTTTGAGTTAACCGTTGCTATTGCTTCTCTTTTTGCTAAATCTATAATAGTACAATTATAACGCATTTTACCGTTTGTTAATCTTATATAGGTGAAATCAGTACACCATACTTTATTTCTTTCTGTGACAGAGAAATTTTGATTAAGAATATTGGGAAATACTTTGTTCTTTTCACCTTTTACATATTTGGGCCTTTTTCTTACAGTGATTGCATGCAGGTTTAATTCCTTGTTCATATACTTATGCGCTGTTGTCTTACTAATAAATATATTTTGCCTTGCAAGAAAAGCGACCATCCACCTATGGCCGATAATGCGTCCATTATTGTAATAAATACTTTTTATGTTTTCTTGAACTTTAGCCTTTCCCTCACGATACGTGGATTTTCTGTTCTTTAAGTAATTGTAGTACACATTCGGAGAGAGGTTGAACTTGCGGCATAACCAGCGCAATCCAAACTCAAGTTTATAGGCATCAATGAACCGATATACCACTAATCGATTTCCTTTGCGAAGAATGCCGCTGCTTTTTTAGGAAGTCATTTTCCTTTTGAAGTTCCATAAGCTTCTTGTTAAGCGCTTTATATTCCTCTGGTGATATTGCGTTTTCTTTATTTTGTGGTTTTGTGTAATGACATTCTTCGCTGTATTTTTTTATCCATCCGGACATTGTTGATTTTGATACACCGTAGGTTGCAAAAAGATCACCAAGGCTTTTGCCTTTTAGATATTCACGTACAACCTCCTTCTTGAATTCTAAATCGTAATGTTTGCTCATTTTGTAATCCTCCTAGTTCGGGTTTATTATATATTATCCGTACTAGGTGTTACAACAAGACTATACCATTACAAATAATTGAAGAAACAGAATCAGAAACAAAAATAGAAGCAATAAAAGATGCTAGAAGTTATGTGTTAAATAATTGGGAAGGTATAATGAATCAATATGACCCGGATTATATAGGCTGTAGCACAGAAGGCCATATTAGTCATATATTATCTGCAAGATTAAGTTCAAGGCCTCTAAGCTGGTACAGAGAAGGTGTTGATCAAATGTCACGTCTGAGGGCTTTTAAGGCTAATTCAGGTAATGTATATGATTTAGTAAAAGAAAGAAGCAAGAAAAACAGAAACAAGAATCATAAAATTAGAAAGCCGTGTTATAAAAAAGCTACGAACCTAATATCAGATGAGAAATTCGGCAATGTGCCAGTAGTTTTAACTGGTAAGAGAACTTGGAAAAGAGAATTGTTTAAAAGGATAGCGAGTGCGATTTAGCACGTAATACATACAAGGGGTTTTTTATTCTTTTAAAACCCATAATTAATTGACACGATCCAGTTTGGCGTTGAACTTGAAAAATTTATGAATATGTAATTAAATTAAATTTAATATTAAAGAATTTAATATTAAAGATTCATCTTTAGTTTTATATTTTGAAGATAATTATTAAAATCATTTTTGTAGGATGGGTAACACGGTAGATGCTTTCTCCAATGAGGGAGAAGCTGAATGATTTTAAATAAGAGTTGCTTATTATATGCATATCTTTTTTAGTTAACCTGTCATATTTATACCATTTTCCTGAATAAAATGAATATTTAAAGTAATTATCTCTCTTCTGGGAATTTTTCCTGAGGAGATTTTTTATTACCCGAAATTATTTATTTAAAATTTTACCTAAAACTCAGGAGGAATCACCCATGACAAGAAAATTTACAAAATCCTTTAAATCTATGAAATTAATTGCAATTATTTTAGCATCACTGGCACTTATTTTATCCGGATGTTCATCAAAAAATCCCCAGACACAGGAGGAGGGAAAGACAATTAAATTAAATTAAATTTTGCAACTTTTTGGCCTGGAGAAAACTTTTATGTAACTGAAGGTCATAATGCCTGGATAAATACAATTAAAGACAGAGTGGAAAAGGAAACTAATCATACGATAGATATCTCGGTTTTCCCTAGAGGAGTACTTCTTGGAGCCACAGAGATATATGAAGGAGTAGTAAATGGTTCTGCGGATATTAGCTCAACTTGTCCGTCATATACACCAGGAGCGTTTCCATCTACAACTGCCCTTGAGCTTCCCGGATTGAAAAATGATAATGCGGTAGTTTCTTCATTAACAATGGAAGAGGCCTACAAAACTATAGATGAAATTAATAAAGAATATGAGGATGTAAAAGTAATGCTTTTCTGGGCAACAGGCCCTGGAGATTTGTTTACTCAAACACCAGTAAGAAAGTTGGAAGACTTAAAAGGAATGGAAATCCGTGCAGCTGCTGGTTTAGTTCCGGCTCTTAATGCCTTGGGTGCAGTTCCAGTAACAATGCCAATGAGAGAATCATACCTGGCTCTCAATCAGGGAATTGTTAAAGGAATTCTTGGCCCTGCTGAGATAATGAAAGGTTTCCGCCTGGCAGAGGTAACAAAATCAACAACAAAAACACCCTTCTTATATAATACAGTTTTTGTAAAAGTAATGAATTTAAGCACTTGGAATTCCCTTCCATCTGAAGTACAGGAAATAATTGAACAAGTTAACGCAGAATTTGTAATAAAGTATGCTGAGCTGGGAAAAGTTCAGTCGGAGCTTGGAAATATAATGGCAGTGGAAGATTTTAATCATGAATTAATTGAGCTTTCTTCAGAGGAAGAAGGCAGATGGCTTGAAGCTTTATCAAAGGTTCAGGATGAATGGGTTCAGCAAACTGAAAAAATTGGTCTTCCGGGATCAGAAATTCTAGAAAAAGTAAAAGCCCTTGATAGCAAATATTCAGAACAATTTGGAAACAATAATTAAGAGTAAAAACAGGAGTTGAATTTTTAATGAAAGAGCTGGACAAGTTTATTGGCAGAGTAACCTCTGGTTTTTCTGTACTTGCACAAATAGCCTTGGCGGGAGTTATGTTTTTAATAGTTGGTAATATTATTCTTCGTCGTTTAGCTGCTCCAATTCCAAGTACAGTTGAGTTGGTGGAAATTTCTGGATCAGTAATTCTTGGTGCAGGAATAGCCTATTGTTTATATAGCGGAGGCCATATTTTTGTAGATGTTCTTGTTCAAAGGCTGTCTTTAAAAACTCAGGCACTTACTGACTTTTTACCAATTTAATGATGTTTATATTGAATCTTATTCTAAGCTGGCAGATTATTGTTTACGGGATGAGAATGAATGAAAGAGGTTTTGTAACAGGGCAATTGGGCTTTCCTGTTGCCCCTGCAGTATATATAGTGGGATTTGGCTTTATTCTTATGGTTTTAGTGAATTTAAGTCATATTCTTAATTCAGGGAAAATTCTAATTAAAGGAGCAGAGAAATGAGTCCCCTAGCGATAGCTTTTATTTCAGTAATTTTATTATTTATATTAATATTTTTACGAATGCCTGTGGCCTTTGTAATGCTCTTTGTTGGAATTGGGGGATATTCTCTTATTGTGTCTCCTGGAGCTGCAGTTACAATAGCAGCTCAGACAATTTATAGTAATTTTTCATCCTATTCCTTGATTGTTGTACCACTCTTTGTCTGGATGGGTTTTATTGCCTTTTATTCCAGATTAAGCAGCAAAATTTTTGAATCAACCTACAAAATAGTGGGAGATCTCCCCGGGGGTTTGGCAATTGCAACGGTGGCAGCTTGTACTGCCTTTGGAGCTATTTGTGGTTCAACAACTGCTACAGCAGCTACTATGAGTTCTGTAGCTTTCCCTGAAATGAATAAATACAACTATAAAAAGTCATTTTCAACAGCAACAATAGCATCTGCAGCAATAATTGGTGTAATGGTTCCCCCGGTGTAATTTTTATTCTTTACGGAGTATCAACTGGGGAGTCAAATTCAGCCTTATTTATGGCAGGAGTTATACCAGGATTTTACTGATGACAGTTTTTATGCTTACCGCCTGGCTGGTAGCTTTAAAAAATCCAGAAATTGCTCAGGCAGGTCCATCTGTGCCCCTGAAGGAAAAGTTTAAAGCCCTTTTTTCAGCTGGCATGGAAGTAATTGTAATTTTCCTGGCTGTAATGGGAGGCCTATTTGCAGGTTGGTTTACTCCTACTGAGGCTGGAGGAGTGGGGTTTTTACTACACTTTTGGTTACTGTTTTTTGCAAAAGTCTCACTTGGGATGGATTTAAAAAATCCTTATCTGCATCAGTGAATCTATCTGCAATGATTTTATTCTTGGTGGCTTCCGCCTTCGTTTATAGTAAATTTTTAGCAATGACTGGATTGCCTGCAGCAATGGCAAATATGGCTGCATCTGCCCCCTTGCCTCCGGTTATGGTTTTAATATTAATTCTTTTTGTTTACTTTTTATTGGGTCTTTTTATTGACGGACTTGCCCTGGTGTTAATGACAACACCAATTTTTTATCCGATCATAATTCAGCTGGGCTACGACCCTGTATGGTTTGGGGTTATTGTGGTTCTGGCTCTTGGAATGGGAGTAATAACACCACCAGTGGGAGCTAATGTTTACGTAGTTGCTGGGGTTGCTAAGGATATGGATGTTATGGAAATTTTTAGCGGGGTATGGCCATATTTAATTGGAATTATAGTCTGCTTAATATTATTGATAATTTTTCCCGGGATTGCACTTTTCCTCCTAGGATTGCTATAAGAACAAGATAATAGAACAAGAATTAAGGGAGATATAAAATGATTATTACAGATATTTTAATTGAGAACTCGAAAAAATTCCCCCAAGATATTGCCCTTGTAGAAATAAGTCCGGAAATCAAGGAGCAGTTAGAAAAAGAATAGAAGGAATTTGAGCTGGTGAAACCGGGGAAGGTTAAGAATCACCGCCGGGAGATAAACTGGCAGGAATTCAACGAAAAGTCCAATAAATTTGCAAATATGCTTATTGATAAAGGTATAAAAAAGGGCGATAAGGTTGCCGTTCTTTTAATGAATTGTTTGGAGTGGCTTCCTGTGTACTTTGGAATATTGAAAACAGGTGCCTTGGTAGTTCCTGTGAATTTCCGCTACACATCTGAAGAAATAAAGTACTGTTTGAATCTTTCAGAGGCAGATGCCCTTGTTTTTGGGGAAGAATTTATCCAGCGTGTTGAAAAAAAATCAGGGATGCCTGCCAAAGGTTAAGTCTTTAATATTTGTGGGGGAAAGTTGTCCTACTTTTTCCTGCAATTATGATAAACTAATTGACAAATATCCGAATCAGGAACCTGTAGTTAATGTTAATCCGGAAGACGATGCAGCTATTTATTTTTCCTCTGGTACTACAGGATTTCCTAAGGGAATTTTGCATAGTCATAGCAGCTTACTTTCATCCTGCTATACGGAAAATATGCATCACGGTCAGACTAAGGATGATGTATTTCTTTGCATTCCTCCTTTATATCATACAGGGGCAAAAATGCACTGGTTTGGCAGCTTTCTGATAGGAGGGAAGGGGGTTCTTCTAAAAGGGGTTAAGCCTGAGTGGATTATTAAAACCGTTGGAGAAGAAAAGGCTTCAATTGTCTGGCTTTTAGTTCCCTGGGCTCAGGATATTTTAGATGAAATTGACAGAGGGGCTATTGATATAAATGAATACGATTTAAGTGTCTGGAGATTAATGTACATTGGAGCTCAGCCAGTGCCGCCAAGCCTTATCCATAGATGGAAAAAAGTTTTTCCAAGTCATCAATATGATACAAATTACGGATTAAGTGAATCAATTGGTCCGGGGGTGTGGACGTTTTTTTGGACCTAAGCAATTAAACCTAAGCTTTTTCTATAAGTCAATGGACTCATTCCCCCAAGGGAAATTTTAATTCTTTTTTCTGCATACCACCTTAAATATTCATCTAATATTTCAATAAATTGTTTTATTGTGACTTCTTTCCATGAATATCCATAAAACATTTCGTTTTTTACTCTGCCAAAGAAACCCTCGCATGCAGAATTATCTGGAGAATAACCTTTCTTTGACATAGAACGAACAAGATGAGCTTTTTTCATTCTCTCAATCCAGCCAGGCCAACGATAGTGTGCTCCACGATCTGTATGTACTATAGGTCTTTCATTTTTATTTAAAGTGCTGATGGCTTTGTCTAACATTGTATTTACCAATGTGGCATCAGGAGAGGTTCCAATACTCCAACTGACTGGCAGCCCATCAAAGCAGTCAATAATTGGAGAAAGATATATTTTCCCGGCAGGAATATGGAACTCGGTTAGATCTGTTAGCCACTTCTGGTTTGGTTTATCAGCATGAAAATTGTGTTTCAACAAATTTGGCATTACAGGGCTTATCTCACCTTTATATGAGTTGTATTTCTTTTTCTTAATGCCTGGTATTGAAAGTTTCTCTTCTTTCATAATTCTTCTAACAATTTTTTCTGAAATAATTATACCGGTTTTCTTTATAACTGAATGAATTCTTCGATAACCATAACGTTTTGAAGATTCAATAAAAACTTCTTTAATTTTATTACGTAAACTGGAATATTTATCTTCTTTACTTAATACAAAATCCTGATAAAAATAGCTACTTTTTGCCATGTTAAGAATTATCAATAAATCTTTTAAAAAAATTCTCTCTTAGGGCATTAATCGCCATGGCTTTTTCACTATTAGAAAGTGTTTTTATGCTAATGCCCTTATCTTTTTTTATTATTTCTGCTGCTTTTTCCAAAATATCTCTTTCTAACTGAAGATGATATATATCCTTTTTTAATTCTTCCACTTGTTTTAAAAGAACATCTTTTTCTTTTAATAATAATTTTGCTTGATCATCACTAATATTAGTTTTCACTTTTGGGGATACTTTATCTTTTTTTGGCATTGTCCTATTCCACCCTTTTTTTAGAAGCTGATTTTTCCAACTATAAAGCCTCTCACAGGTAATGCCAATTTCATTCGCTACTTCTCTGGCCGATTTTTCCCGTGAGCATAAAGCTATAACTGCTGCTTCTTTTTGTTCACGAGTATATTTTATCAATGCGTTACCTGAGCGACAATATTTCTTTTGTTCAGGCGCCAATTCTAGTATCCATTTATCAAGAGTAGGTCTGCTTGGATATCCAAGAATTCTTGTAGTGCGTCGTACACATTTTCCGTGTTCTAAATAATGATTAACAGCTCTGTATTTTTCTTCTTCAGAAAATTTTGCTTTTCTTTCACATTCTTTAATTAAGTCACCATTACTTAAATATTGTTTGTACCACGCCGTTAGGGATTTTCTATCTAGGTATCCTAACTCCCGCATTACTTGTGCATAACATTTGTCATATTTAATTAATAATTTTACAGCTTTAATTTTTTCTTCGTAGGAATACATATGGACATCCTCCTGTATTTTTAGTCCAGGTTTTTGTCCGCACCCCCTATTAAAGAATATGATTTGCCCCTCATTTTTTAGTTATGGAAATAACAGAGAGTATTCTTATGCAAAAACCAGATAAAGCGGCATCAGATATCAAG
Organism: Peptococcia bacterium; assembly: GCA_965228015.1. Taxonomy (GTDB): domain Bacteria; phylum Bacillota; class Peptococcia; order Peptococcales; family SKKY01; genus SKKY01. Next base: position 1,163,270 of record OZ245787.1, on the reverse strand, counting down.
AAACTGCAGAGGGAAGGAATTCAGATTGCTCTTGATGATTTTGGAACAGGCTTCTCCTCATTAGCTTATCTAAGTGATTATAATATAGACATTTTAAAAATAGATGCTGCCTTTGTTAAAAAATTACCAGCGGACAAAAGTTCAGGTGCAATAATAAAAAGTGTAATATATCTTTGCGGAGAATTAGATATAAAGTTGGTGGCAGAAGGAATAGAAAACTGGGATCAGCTTCAGTTTCTAAAAAATCTTAACTGTCATACAGGGCAGGGTTATATTTATGGGAAACCAGTTCCTGTGGAAGAATTTGAAAAGATTCTATACAGAAAAAAACAGAAGCCCGTTATTGTAAGTGGGAATGTCTTAAAACCCATGGAGGAAAGAAGGGCGTTTTTCCGTGTCAATTTCCATAATCTTTTAGAGACTCAAATGACAATTATGAATGTTAAAGGGAAAAAAATAAATGTAGGTTATACCGCTGTCCTCATAAAAAATATCGGTCCTGGAGGTCTGTACTTTATTTCTAACGTAAAGCTTCCGGTTCAAAGAGATTTCATTTTGTATTTTGTTACAGATATTTTAAACAAAAAGCTAAGAGTTTATGAATGCCCTGTATGGATGGAAGAAAGAAAAGACAGACTTTTTGAATATGGTATTGAATTTACTTTTGACGAAAAATACAGAACCCTTATTATAAAAGAACTTAGTCAGTTACAAATAAAAATGAAAAATGACGCACTATTCTCCGAAGGAAGCTTTACTACTATATCACCCAAGTCTTACTTTAAACGTAATGAATTAGAAATAGAAAATGTTATAATGATAAAAAAAGAAAGGTAGGTAACTAATAAGATGAAGTTTAAATTCACTTTTAATAAATAATTAAAGAGTGGATAGTATTTTAAGAATCTTTTGGTATACCTGCATCTTTTTATAATATGTATAAAATGTATATAAGTTTTTCAAATGCTGCCCTCTCTTATTCAAAAAGGGAGGACTTTTCATGTTATCAATAGAATGCAATAAAATAAAAAAAATATCATGCTGATAGATTGATTTTGGAAGCAGAGGTTCTGAAAATTTATTCAGGAGATAAAATTGGTATAGTTGGAACAAATGGTGCTGGCAAGACAACTTTGCTTGATATTTTAAGTAAAAGGATTGAGCTGGATGAAGGATTTTTGTTTGGAATAATATAAGATTTGATAGGATTTCCCTGTATTGTTCAGGCTAATGATAAAATAGAGAGTGGAAAATGATTATTCAAGTCGATTATTTCAGAGTTATCAACATACTGAACTATAGGTTTCTCAATAACATTTTTATTGATGTAAAGCACTTTAGCTGCCTTTTTATTACTAAGCAACACTTCAACACCAACCAAACTTTGTAACATACTTTCAACAAAAATCATTAAATATTTTGGATTGTATTGCTCATATAGAGTCTGTATGAATTTAAAAACTTCAAAGGGATTAATTGCGTCTTTATATACTCTTTTAGAAATCATGGCATGATAAATATCTGCAATTGCAATAAGCTGAGCAGATTCACTAATCTGATCACCAGATAAGCCAACAGGATAACCGGATCCATTTATTTTTTCATGATGTTCAAGTGCGCCTAAACAAATAGCTGGATCAAACTTATTCTCGATTAGATATTGATATCCCAGTAAGGAGTGATTTTTCATAATAATAAATTCTTCATCTGTCAGTTTCCTAGGTTTATTCAAAATATGCAAGGGAATAAAACTTTTACCAATATCATGAAGCATACCCGCCTCTCCAATCAGACGGATTTTTTCTATGGGATAATTTAACCATTTAGCTAAAGTCATAGATAATACACTGACGTTGATATTATGCTCAAATGTATATTCATCTGTATTTCTCATTTTAGTAAGAATCTGAATAAAACCTCTGTTATAAAGCATTTTATTTAAAAAAGGTTCTGTCATTTCCAACAGTTCTTTATCTTCAAGAATTCTGCTCTGACTTACATCAGTCATGATATTTTTAAATTTTTCAACAGTTTCCTTATAATAATTTTGTATGTCTAAAGAATATAGTTTTTCACTTAATTGATTCAATCGGTCCTGCATTTTTTCTGTAATTGGACTTCCTGATTTTAAAAATAACATCCCATTCCCCAAGTAAATATCATGGGCTACGATTTGACCTACATAAAATTCATCTTTATATACTTCACGAATATTTACTTTTAACTTTTGCTGGCTCATTATTAAATCACTACTCTCGTATTTTGCGTGAATATTATAGTAATTTTTACACACTAAATTAAATTTTTAAAAACAGCGTTTGTAATATAAATTTGTTTTATTAATAGGTTTTTTGTTTGGAAAAATTTAAAAATGGTAAAGAGATAGATATAAGACAGCCCCCTATCAGGGCCCCTGTCAGGAGATGGGAAAATGTTAAGAAAAACATTTCTTAAAAAGATTTTTTGGCACTTATTGTTATGTTCTTCATCTTTTCAGTTTTAACAAGCTGCGGAAAACAAGAAGAAAAGGCTGAAGTCTCAGTTCCGATTCCAGTAACAGTAGATGAAGATATTCGGGAAATTCTTGAAAACAGTAATGTTGAATTACCTGGAACAAGCTTCGATCTGATAGATAAAGATTATAAAGCTAATAATATTACTAAACTTGATGCTGTAATTTTAAAATTAACAGCTGCTTATTCACCGGAGAAACTTCAGGAAAAATATCTATCTAAGAGGGAGAAACCTCTTCCACCCTCTGATGATTTGCGCAGGGAAATTCAATGGATAATAAACAATTTTGATGAACTTGATGAGGAAAGTCAGAACAAACTTCGTCCCTTTATTCTTCCGCCAGACGATCCAAACAGCTTTTTAATCCACTTAATCAAGATGGTAATGAAACAATTTTGCAAAAACTATCTTTAATAGATAAAGCCTTCGCCAGTGGTGATGCCTGGGATACTTTAAGTCTAAATATTTCTGGCAAAGGAGATGCTGGGACAATTTACTATTTAGGTAATTCCATTACATCTGACGGAATAGCAATGAAGAAAAAAGCCGAAACCGTGAAAGAGGCAGTTGAAAAATCCTGGCCTTTGTATAAGAGCTTGTTGAGAATAGAACCTGAAAAGCATCTGGCAATTTACATTACGGATTTAAAAACAGAAAGAAGCAGTCAGGAAGGAGCAGCTTATTATCTTCAAGATGAAAATATTAAGGAGCTTTTAAGTTTTCATATAGGAATTGAATGGTCACTTTCAGGAGATTATTTAAAGTCTGTTAAAGCCTATGAACTGTTTCATATTTTCCAGTACCATTCAATGATGGAATATGAAGAGTTGGAGGCTTGGTGATTGCAGGAAGCTACGGCAGTCTGGGCGGAAAACTGTGTATACCCTCAAGTAAACCGGGAACATATTTACCTGGATACATTTTTTGGCAATCTGGAAGAGCGGCTTATAAGCAAAGAAGGAGTCAGAGAATATGCAGGATATATGTTGTTCTTTTTCCTGAGTGAAAGGTATCAGAATAATGATTTTATCCCAGATTTCATTCTCAATTCAAAAGGATATGATGTAGCAAATTACATTATAAATTCTATGGATGACTTCCTGGAAACCTATTCACAATTCGCTCTTTGGAGCTGGAACAGGGAACCCTGGAAGTTATATAGTGATAACGGAACCTTCCCATCTAAGAGATCATATGGCACAGCTGTACAAAATATGATTTTAGAGGATGAGGTTCTGGTTGAAGATGAAATATTTTTACCTTCAGGAGGAATTGGCTACAGACATCATCATGTGTCTGAAGAGGTGATAGATAAAATTAAATTCGACTTTACAGACGTTCCCTGGAACGGGCATCTTAAAATCCAGGCACTATACAAGGTTGGGGAAGAATGGTTTACCCGTGACTGCACTGATTTAGCTTCAGTTATTTTTTGCCGTAACAAGCCTTCTGAGAAGGTAAAAGGAGTTCTTTTGGTATTTTCAAATGCGGACCTGGATATTTCTAAGGAATCTTTGCAAGTTACCTTTGAAGTTGACACAAAAGGTGAATGTCCTAAAACAATTAATGGATATACAAAGATAACAGAGACAATGACATACAGAGAGGGTAATGCTCAGGCGAGCATGCACATAAATTATTATTCTGAAGATGAGCTGGAATACGATAAAGAAAGAAATGCTTATGTGATCGTAAAAAGAACATTGAATTATAATATTGAATTAGATAAAAACTTCCCGGATACGGCTTTTATTGGCCTGGGTGGAAATGATACTTCAGGTTCAGGTTCGTTAATGGAAACTTATTCAATTGAAGAAGGTCCTGTAAGGTTTGAAAGAGATGGTCAGGGAGCATATTTTTATCCGGATCCGGATACAAAAATCTGACTGGGTTAATTACAGCGATACAGTTTTAGGAAATTATACGGATATTCCTATAGGATTAACCTTCATTTATCTTGGTGCATCCGGGGGACTTGATGTATTACCTGAAGAAATAAATAAAAATGGCATTTTGGGGAACCGAAATGCCAAGGTGAATATTGATGATAAAATGAGTATGGAAACAACTTTAGAGTTTTCTTATGATTTCAAATAAATCCTAGAAAATACCCAAGTGTTCCATCAAAATTTTGGTTCCAATAAAAATCAATATTAACCCACCAGTAATTTCTGCATAATTTTTTGTGAGCACACCAAATCTTTTTCCTAAGATAACACCGATAAATGAAATAAAAAAGATTGTTACTGCAATAACAGAAGCGGAAAAGATTATTGAGACATTTAAAAAGGCCAGAGTAATTCCAACGGCTAAAGCATCTATACTGGTGGCAATAGCTAAAAAGAAAAGCTCTTTATATTTGACCTTGTATTCACACATAAGGTCCGGTTCTCCTTTGATACCTTCAAAAAGCATTTTTTTACCAATAAAACCCAGGAGAATAAAAGCTATCCAATGGTCGAAAGCGACTATGTATTCTTCGAATTGCTGCCCCAGGAGCCAGCCGATTAACGGCATAAATCCTTGGAAAAAACCAAAAAAGGCCGCAATTATTATCGCTGTATTTAAATTTTTACCAGTCATGTTAAGCCCCTTGCAAAGGGAAACTGCAAAAGCATCCATTGAAAGAGTAAGTCCTAATAAAAAATTTCAATGAAACTCATTTTCCACCTCCGATTTGTAAATAATAACAAAATAACTTCTGTAGTCAACAAAATGTAGCTGAAGATACAAGGAAATTGAAAGAAAAGTGGCACATTGAAACAAGAAACCATACTAAATCAGGAGGGATTAATTATGACAGATGTAAAAATGAAAAATATAGACTTTAAAAAGATTTTAAATCTTAAAAATCTTGTAGAATATCAGGAATCTCAGGTTGTTAGCAGGACATTATTACAAAATAAAGGTGCAAGCATGACCTTGTTTGCTTTTGACAAGGGAGAAGCTATTGCGACTCATACCAGCGGTGGAGATGCTCTTGTTTATCTATTAGATGGAAAAGCAGATATAACTATTGGTGATGATAAATTTGAATTAACAAAAGGTGAAACTATTGTAATGCCTTCTGGTATTGCCCACAGCCTGGATGCAGTTGAAAAATTTAAAATGCTGTTAATCGTTGGAATGTAGTCTGAATTCTTTTGGGGAGTGATACTTCACAAGCTCGCCACAATCCTTATGAGCTTCATCCCAGCTGGAAATATTTAACTCAAGAACTGCAACCCCTGTTGTTTGAAGATTAAGCAGTTTTTTTTCACAGGAAAGATAATTGGATAATTCTGTAATGGCGGGATTATGCCCCGCAATCCAAACAATTTTTAGCGAGTTGTCCATATTCCTTATAAAGCTAAGAAGATCATGCCACTCAAAGGTATACAGGCTTTCTTCGATTTGAATTACCATATTACTAAGACCCAAATATGATTTAATAAGCAAACCGGTTTCTGATGCTCTTACAGCTTTGCTAATAAAGAATGCATCAGGAGTCGGTTCTTTTTTTAATACTCTTTCTGCCATTATATCAGCATCAATTTTCCCTCGAGGCTTTAAAGGTCGTTTAAAATCTTCGTACATACCAGCTTTCCAATCAGCTTTTCCGTGTCGGATAAGAACTAGTTTTTTCATAAGCTTGTTCCTTTCTTCTTTAACTTGCCTTAATTCTAAAAATGAAATAAAATTATATTGTTTTTTAACCTTACCCAATATATTTATTTGTAAAAAATTGGTTACAAAAGATTTTTACCTTGTTAATTATTAAATGATTTAATAGTAATTGGAAGATTGGAGAGGATATTAATGAAAAAGAAAAATATACTTAAACTGTTTTTGACAGGAGCAACAGTTTTGTTTTTTTGACAGGATGCAGTGGAGACAAAGAGGTAAGTGAAGATAAAATTGAAGAACATAAAGAAACTTTGAATAAATATTATGAAGCGTATGGGGATGGAAATTTTGAAGAAGCAATTTCATATTTCAATAAAGGTTTTGAGTATGAAGAAGCAGGACAGAAATATGTGGGTGAAGATGTTGTAAAAGCCGCAATAATAAAAAACCAGCATCTAAAACATGAATTTGAAATTATCAGCATGGAAAGTATTGAAGGAAGAATCCTTGTTACTTTAAACAACAGCTCTTATCTCTTAAAAATTTCAGGTATTGAGAACTATGAAAGCCAGGAATTTTTCACTTTCAAAGATGATAAAATTGACAGCGTTGTAACGAAAATTGATGAAGATGATTATATTTATATTTCAAAAATGATTGAAGCCGATCCTGGTATTGTTTTAGATAAGGAAGATGAAAAAGTATTTATTTCTTCTTTTGGTGAAAATTCTTCTGCCGAAGCTGCAGGGGTAAAAGCTGGAGCTGAATTATTGTCAATTGATGATGTGGCCGTAAAAGATTTTGAGTTGGGAGTAAATGAAGCCGTTTACAGACTTGCAGGAAGAAACGAAACCACTGTAAATATAAAGGTTATCCAAGATGGAGAAGAAAAAGAATTTGAATTAAATAGAATAATGAAGTAACTAAAGTAATGGAGAGAAAAGTTTTGCCCAGGATCCTAAAAGGATTTTGGGTATTTTTTTCTTTCAATATCTTCTAAAGTAATTTCATTTGCCGATTCGGGGGTGCGAACAAAAACCTGGACTAAAAATACAGGAGGATGTCCATATGTATTCCTACGAAGAAAAAATTAAAGCTGTAAAATTATTAATTAAATATGACAAATGTTATGCACAAGTAATGCGGGAGTTAGGATACCTAGATAGAAAATCCCTAACGGCGTGGTACAAACAATATTTAAGTAATGGTGACTTAATTAAAGAATGTGAAAGAAAAGCAAAATTTTCTGAAGAAGAAAAATACAGAGCTGTTAATCATTATTTAGAACACGGAAAATGTGTACGACGCACTACAAGAATTCTTGGATATCCAAGCAGACCTACTCTTGATAAATGGATACTAGAATTGGCGCCTGAACAAAAGAAATATTGTCGCTCAGGTAACGCATTGATAAAATATACTCGTGAACAAAAAGAAGCAGCAGTTATAGCTTTATGCTCACGGGAAAAATCGGCCAGAGAAGTAGCGAATGAAATTGGCATTACCTGTGAGAGGCTTTATAGTTGGAAAAATCAGCTTCTAAAAAAAGGGTGGAATAGGACAATGCCAAAAAAAGATAAAGTATCCCCAAAAGTGAAAACTAATATTAGTGATGATCAAGCAAAATTATTATTAAAAGAAAAAGATGTTCTTTTAAAACAAGTGGAAGAATTAAAAAAGGATATATATCATCTTCAGTTAAAAAGAGATATTTTGGAAAAAGCAGCAGAAATAATAAAAAAAGATAAGGGCATTAGCATAAAAACACTTTCTAATAGTGAAAAAGCCATGGCGATTAATGCCCTAAGAGAGAATTTTTTTAAAAGATTTATTGATAATTCTTAACATGGCAAAAAGTAGCTATTTTTATCAGGATTTTGTATTAAGTAAAGAAGATAAATATTCCAGTTTACGTAATAAAATTAAAGAAGTTTTTATTGAATCTTCAAAACGTTATGGTTATCGAAGAATTCATTCAGTTATAAAGAAAACCGGTATAATTATTTCAGAAAAAATTGTTAGAAGAATTATGAAAGAAGAGAAACTTTCAATACCAGGCATTAAGAAAAAGAAATACAACTCATATAAAGGTGAGATAAGCCCTGTAATGCCAAATTTGTTGAAACACAATTTTCATGCTGATAAACCAAACCAGAAGTGGCTAACAGATCTAACCGAGTTCCATATTCCTGCCGGGAAAATATATCTTTCTCCAATTATTGACTGCTTTGATGGGCTGCCAGTCAGTTGGAGTATTGGAACCTCTCCTGATGCCACATTGGTAAATACAATGTTAGACAAAGCCATCAGCACTTTAAATAAAAATGAAAGACCTATAGTACATACGGATCGTGGAGCACACTATCGTTGGCCTGGCTGGATTGAGAGAATGAAAAAAGCTCATCTTGTTCGTTCTATGTCAAAGAAAGGTTATTCTCCAGATAATTCTGCATGCGAGGGTTTCTTTGGCAGAGTAAAAAAACGAAATGTTTTATGGATATTCATGGAAAGAAGTCACAATAAAACAATTTATTGAAATATTAGATGAATATTTAAGGTGGTATGCAGAAAAAAGAATTAAAATTTCCCTTGGGGGAATGAGTCCATTGACTTATAGAAAAAGCTTAGATTTAATTGCTTAGGTCCAAAAAAACGTCCGCATCCCCTTCCAAATCAAAGCAGAAAGAGTTTTCTAATTCCAAAGCCATTTTTTGTTGTATACAATAGCATTTATTTCAAAGTTCATTGAAAAGCTTCTTACATCAAGATTAGTTGTGCCCACAGAAGAAACTTCACCATCAACAACGATTGTCTTTGCATGCACAAAACTTTCTTTATCATATTCAAAGACTTTTACTCCTGCCTCCAGTAACTCTTTAATATAAGAAGATGAAGCAAGAGTCATAAAAAGGTAGTCAGATTTTCCGGGGATAAGAATTTTTACATCTATACCAGAAAGTGCTGAATTTGTTATTGCCATAAGTAAACTTTCGTTTGGAACAAAATAAGGAGTTGTAATATAGATGCTTTTTCTGGCATTTGAAACCATTGTAAAATACATTTGCATGATAGATTCCCACTCAGAGTCAGGACCACCTTTAATAATTTGCATAACAGCCTTTTCGGAGTTTTCTTTATGAAGAATAACAGGGAAATATTTTTCACTTTTTAATGATTCTTTAGTCAGATAGTACCAGTCATCTATAAAAACATTTTGTAAATGTTTTGCCCCTTCTCCCATAATTTTTAAATGAGTATCTCGCCAGACTTTAATTCCCCCATGGTTTCCTTCATATTCTTTGTCAATATTAAAACTACCAATATAAGCTAATTTTACCGTCAATAATCAGAATTTTTCTGTGGTTTCTGTAATTAATTCTGTTGTTAATAACAGGAAAAATTACCGGAGAAAAACAAATTGCCTGAATTCCGTTTTCAGTGAAGTTTTTAATAAAATTTTTACTTATTTTAATATTTCCCATTCCATCATAAATAATTCTTACTTCGATACCTTCTTTGGCTTTCTTTATAAGATGTTTTTGAATGAGTCTTCCTGTTTTATCATCTCTGAAAATATAAAATTCCATATGAATATGATTTTGGGCAGATTCTATTTCTGAAATAAAATCTTCAAAGGTTTCTTTTCCATCGGTAAGTATCTTAGTTGAGTTTCTGTAACTTAATTGAGAATCTTCCATATTATGTAGAAGAGTAATGAGTTTTTTCTTATCAGGAATATTTTTTCTATATATTCAATAGGTTCAACGGGGCTGATTTTTTCTCTTTCGAATACAGTCTTAAATTCTTTTATTGAAAGTAATTTTTTCTTTTTATATTTTTTAATCTTTCTGAACTTGTGACCAAAAATCAGATACAATATAAAACCAAATAAAGGAAAGACAAATAATATTAACAGCCAGGCAATAGTTTTCTCTGGTCTTTAGTTTTCATAAAAGATTACTATGGAAATCATAATTACAGACAAAGCAATAAACAGGGCAATAATTTCCCCGGGACCAAATTGTTTATTTATAAAAATCAATTCACAAATTCTACTGAAAAAAGACATTTTATTAAACTCCATTTAATTTGCAATTTTGAAATACTAATTTATAATATTAAAAATACCCAATTTTCAGAAATATCTATCTATTAATATGTTATAATATTTTTTATTCCAAAGTTTTCCAGTTAGGAGAGATTTATTTGATCAGTATCAGCAAACTTGTTACAGAAAGTAATAACTATGGAGATCAGTTAAGATATAGCGTTCATTCTTCAGGTAATAAACATGGAGCATTAAAAGATCATGGTCCTGCTGTAGTCTGGAATGTTACAAAAGCTTGTAATTTAAAATGTGTTCACTGTTATGCGAAGGCAGAAAACGGCCCGGCAGAGGGTGAACTTTCTACTATTGAAGCAATAGAAATGATTGACGATTTGGCAGAATTTAAAGTTCCGGTGCTGCTAATTTCTGGCGGAGAACCATTAATTCGTCCAGATATTTTTTGAATTGTGTGAATATGCAATTTCAAAAGGAATCCGGGTAACAATTTCTACAAACGGAACTTTAATTACTCCTGAAATGGCAAAAAAATTAAAGAAATTGGTATAAGTTATGTAGGAATCAGTCTTGACGGGCTGGAAGATACAAATAATAAGTTCAGGGGCAGCAATAAAGCTTTTCAAAAAGCCCTTGAGGGAATAAGAAATTGTCAGGAAGCAGGTCAAAAAGTCGGCTTACGTTTTACAATAAATAAACATAACTATCAGGAAATTGATGGGATTTTCGAACTAATAGAAAAGGAAAAAATTCCAAGGGTTTGTTTTTATCACCTGGTGTATTCCGGCAGGGGAAAAGAACTCATTGAATAAGATGTCAGCCATGAAGAAAAAAGGAAAGTCATTGATAACATTGTAAATCATACTATCAATTTCTATGCCAAGGGAGACGAGAAAGAAATTCTTACTGTAGATAATCACTGTGACGCAGTTTATATTTACACAAGATACCTGGAAAAAGATCCCGAAAGAGCAAAGATGATTTACGAATTAATAAAACGTAATGGTGGAAATCGTTCAGGTATTGCTATAGGTGAAATAGATTGGCTTGGTAATGTTCATGCAGATTAGTTTACTATGAATCATACCTTTGGAAACATTAAAGACAAAAAGTTTAGCCAGATATGGACAGAAGCAGCACATCCTGTTTTACAGGGAATGAAAGACAGGAAACCTCTTTTAAAAGGGAGGTGCAGTAAATGTAAATATCTTGAATTATGTAATGGGAACTTCAGACCAAGAGCAGAAGCAGTATTTGATGATTTCTGGATGGAGGATCCAGCCTGCTATCTGACAGATGAAGAAATTGGTTTGGGAGAGTGAAAAGTTGATTATATCCTGGAACACAATAAATAAATGTAATATGTATTGTGACCATTGTTACAGAGAAAGCGGAGAAGAATCTGCAGGAGAGCTTACAACAGAACAAGGTATGAAGCTTATTACTGAAATTAAAAATGCAGGATTTATGATTATGATTTTCAGTGGCGGAGAGCCATTAATGCGTCCTGATATAGTTGAATTAATTGCTCATGCAAAAAGTGTTGAGCTTCGCCCGGCAATAGGTTCAAATGGAACCCTTTTAACAGAGGAACTGGCCTATAAATTAAAAGAAGCTGGAGCAGTAAGAATTGGCGTTAGCCTTGATAGCCTTGATTCAAATAAGCATAATAAATTAAGAAAATATGAAAATGCTTTTGAAGAAGCTGTAAGAGGTATGGGTATATGCAATAAGGTGAGTTTAGAATTTCAAATTCATACCACGGTTATGAAATGGAATTTGCCTGAAATGGAGGCACTGACAGATTTTGCTGTGACTAAGGGTGCAAAAGTCCATCACTTATTCTTCCTTATTCCTACGGGAAGAGGCTTAAATATTGAATCAGATATGCTTTCTGAAAGTGAAAATGAAGAAGTATTAAATAAGGTTCTTGAGAAACAAAAGGAAGTAAATATTGAAATTAAGCCAACCTGTGCTCCTCGATTTATGAGGATAGCAAAAGAAAAAGAAATGAATATGAGATTTTCCAAAGGTTGCATTGCAGGTATAAGCTATTGCATAATTTCTCCAAAGGGAAATGTACAGCCCTGTGCATATTTTGGCTTGAGAGTTGGAAATGTAAAAGAAGAGCCTTTTGATAAAATATGGAAGGAAAGTCCGGTTTTTCAAAAAATGAGAATCGAAGATTATTCCGGTGGCTGTGGAGATTGTGGTTATAAATTTATCTGCGGAGGATGCCGTGCCAGAGCATATTATAATTATGACGGAGATTATATGGCAGAAGACTCTTGGTGTATTTTAAATAAGGTGTGATAAATTATGGATAACACTGACAAAAGAATACTTCAGGTAATTCAGCATGATTTTCCTCTTGTTAACCGCCCATATAAAGTCACTGGAGAAAAGCTGAGTTTATCTGAGGACGAAGTTATTGATAGAATTACTAAACTAAAAGAAGATAATATTATAAGAAGAATTGGAGGCCTTTTTTCTTCTAAGGAACTTGGCTATGCCAGTCTTCTTTGTGCAATAAAAGTTAATCCTGAAAAGGCAGATGATGTAGCAGAAGTATTAAATTCTTATCCTGGCATTATATTCATAATTATAAAAGAAATTATGAATATAATGTCTGGTTTACATTAATAACAGAAAATGAAGAAACAAAAAATATAATAATCTCAGAAATAGAAAGAAAGATAGGTTGTTTTGTTAACAGGCTTCCTGCGGAGAAATTATTTAAATTGAGAGCGGTATTTAAAATTCCTGAGGGGGATGAGTAAATGCTTACTGAAATACAAAAATCTATTGTAAAAATTCTTCAGGAAGATATTCCTCATTCCAAGGAGCCCTTTTCGGATATTGCAACAAATCTGGGAATTACTGAAGAAAATCTTTTTAAAGAAATTAATTTTTTAATTGATCAAGGTTTCCTTAGAAGAATGGGTGCAGTTCTTGCCCATCGAAAGATTGGCCTAAATTATAATCCAATGATAGTTATAGAAACTAAAGAGGAATACATAAATAATCTGGGAGAAAAAATAGCTGCTTTCCAAGAAGTTACACATTACTATAACCGACCAAGAATGGAAGATTTTCCCTATGATTTATATGCCATGATTCACTGTAATTCTGAGGAGGAAGCTTCTGAGATAGTGAAAAAGATTACTAATGATGACAGAATAATTTCTTACAAACTTTTATACAGCACCAAGGAATACAAAAAAACCAGTATGAAATATTTTATATAGGAGGATTCTGAATGCATAGTATTGTTTGTTTAAAACAGGTACCAGATGTTACTGAGGTTAAAATTGATCCAGAAACTAATACCCTTGTGAGAGTGGGTGTTCCTTCAATAATTAACCCTTATGATATAAATGCCCTGGAAGAGGCATTGAGACTGAAAGACAAATATGGGGGAAAAGTAACAGTTATAACAATGGGTCCTCAAATGGCAGAAGAAATATTAAATAAAGCAGTAGGAGTAGGAGCAGATGAAAGTATATTACTAAGCGACAGAAGCTTTGCAGGTGCAGACACATTAGCAACCAGTTATGTTCTTTCAATGGCGATTAATAAAATATCAGAAAAAGATAAAGTTGATTTGGTATTTTGCGGGAAGCAGGCTATTGATGGTGATACTGCTCAAGTAGGTCCTGGAATAGCAGCTCGCTTAAATTATCCCCTTCTTACCTATATTAATTCCATAGAAGAATGTAATTTTGAAGATAGTTCAGTAAAGGTAAAGAGAAAAGTTAAATCAGGATACGAAATAACAGAAACTAAAATGCCGGCAGTAATTACGGCAAATCGGGATATTAATGAAGTTCGCTATGAAAGCCTTCCGGATTTAATTAAAGCTGCCAGATACAAGGCAATTGTTTGGGGAAAAAATGATTTAAATCTTGAAGAAAAAAGAATAGGCTTAAGCGGTTCTCCTACCATGGTAAGAGATATTTTTGCACCTGAAGAAAAACATGGCGGAGAAAAAATATATTTTGATGAAAATAAAGCTGATGAAACCATAGATTATTTAATAAATAAGTTGGTTCCTTCAGTTATTATTCCAAATTAATGGGGGGAGGCAAAAAGATGGCACTAATAATAACGGCAAAAAAGTGTATTGGATGTGGCATATGTGTACAGGCCTGCCCTGTTGATGCTTTAGAAATTGTAAATGGAATATCTGTTGTAGATGAAGAAAAATGTATAAAATGCGGCAAATGTGTTCGTGTTTGTCCTACATCTGCGATAGAACTGGAAGGATATATTAAACCTAAAGATACAAAGCCAAAAAAAGTTATTTCTGCCGAAGAGGCTAATACCAATTGTTCCGGAGTATGGGTTCTTGTTGAACAAAGCAACGGAGAGGCAGCGGAAGTTTCCTGGGAGCTTATTGGAGAGGCAAGAAAGCTTGCAGATAAATTAGGTACTGAGGTTGCTGGAGTTGTTCTTGGGGAGAAGGTTGACAGAATTATTCCGGATTGCTTTGCTTATGGAGCAGATACAGTTTATGTAGTTGATAATCCAGTATTAAAAGATTATCGTACAGAGCCTTATTCTCAAGCTTTATCAAAATTAATTAAAGAATATTCTCCGGAAATTGTCTTAATGGGAGCTACAACCCTTGGCCGTGATCTTGCTGGTCACACAGCTACACTTGTCAGCACTGGGCTTACTGCAGATTGTACAGAGCTTTCTATAGAGGAAGAAACTAGACTTCTTCGTCAAACAAGGCCAGCTTTTGGCGGAAATGTTATGGCAACAATTGTTTGTGCGGATCACAGACCACAAATGGCTACAGTAAGACCAAAGGTTATGGAAATGCCTGTAAAAAAATCGGACAGAACAGGTAAAGTAATTAAAGAAGAACTGGAAATGAAGGAAGAAGATGTTTTTACTAAAATTATTGAAAAAATTTCCGAGAAATCCGGAGCAGTATATTTAGACAAGGCAGATGTAATTGTTGCCGCAGGAAAAGGAATAGGCACAAAAGAAAACATGAAGCTTATTGAAGATCTGGCAGAAGTTCTTGGGGGAACAATAGGAGCTTCCAGGGCTGCTGTTGAGGCAGGCTGGATTGATGTTAGCCATCAGGTAGGTCAGACAGGTTTTACAGTAAGACCTAAATTATATATTTCCGTTGGTATTTCTGGAGCAATTCAGCATCTTGTAGGTATGCAAACTTCGGATGTAATTATTGCAATCAATTGTGACGAAAATGCACCAATATTTAATATTGCTGATTATGGTATTGTTGGAGATTTTCAGACTATTCTTCCGAAGCTTACAGAAGCTTTCAGAAAAAAACTTGGTTCATAGGGGGTTTAGAGTGGAAAAGTTTGATGTAATAGTAGTTGGAGCAGGTCCTGCGGGTCTTTCTGCTGCTATAACAATGGCAGATCAAGGTTTGAGCATTATTGTAATTGAAAGAGGAGATTACCCTGGAGCCAAAAATGTAATGGGAGGAATTTTATACAGTAATCCAACAGCTCAGATATTCCCGGAATTTTGGAAGGAAGCTCCTTTAGAAAGACCAATTACTGAAGAAAATTATTGGTTTCTCACAGGGGAATCAGTAACTAAATTCGGACACAGAAATCAAAGGTTTGCTGAAGAACCTTATAACGCTTTTTCAGTTTTCAGAGCTCATTTTGATAAGTGGATGGGAGAAAAACTTAAAGCAAAGGGCGGACTTCTGATTTGTGAAACCGTAGTTGAAGATATTATCGAAAAAGATGGAAAAGTTATTGGTGTAAAATGTGGAAGGGCAGAGGGAGATATTTTTGCCGATGTAGTAATAGTTGCCGAAGGTGTAAACAGTATGCTTACTCAAAAGGTATTAAAGATGCAAAAAATGAACATGAAAGAAGATTACCTTGCAGTTGCAGTTAAAGAAGTAATCTATCTTGATGAAGAAAAAATAGAAGACAGATTTGCCTTGGAAAAGGGCTTTGGAGCAACAATTGAAGTTATCGGTGACTCTACAAAAGGGATGGTAGGAACGGGTTTTATTTATACTAACAAAGAAAGTATTTCTATTGGTACCGGAGCTCTAATGAGTCAGCTTATAAAAAGTAAAATGAGTCCCAATGATCTATTGGAATCTTTTAAGAATAATCCTATGGTTAAGCCTCTTATCAGAGGAGGAGAAATAAAGGAGTACGCAGGACATATGATACCTGAAGGTGGATACAATGCAATGCCAAAGCTTTATGGAAATGGAGTTTTAGTGGCAGGAGATGCGGCTCGGATGGTAAACGGACTTCACAGAGAAGGATCAAATATGGCAATGATCTCTGGAAAGATTGCTGGTGAAACGGTAATAGCTGCTTCTTCAAAAGGAATTTTCAACGAAGAAACCTTGTCTTCTTATCAAAAGAAGCTTGAAGAAACCTTTATTATTAAAGATCTTAAAAAATATAAAAAGTCATCTGAATACTTTGATCATAATCCAGAACTTTTTGCCCTTTATCCTGAACTTGTTTCTGATGCTATGTATACATTCTTTAATGTTGATGGAACTCCCAAAAAAGATGTTCAGAAAAAGATGATGAGAGATGCTTTCAAAAAGAGACATGTAATGAGCATGGCCAAGGATGTATATAATTTCTGGAGGGTGCTGGTATGAGTAAATTAGATGATAAATTATTTGCTAACAGGTATAAATCATATAAGGAAACATATTTAAAAGTTACAGACCCGGAAAAATGTCTTGGTTGTAAAGATAAACCCTGCACTTATGTTTGTCCGGCGGGAGTATATACCTGGAATGAACTTGAAAACAGAATCCTTACAGCATATGAAGGCTGTGTTGAGTGCGGAACCTGCAGATATGCTTGTACTTATAAAGTAATTGACTGGCAAAATCCAAAGGGTGGATATGGAATCCAATATAAATTTGGTTAAACTGAAACAGGCCAGAACCAGGGTGATCAATTGTATATAGATTATCATGTTCATGCTATAGGCCATGAGCACAGGCTTCATACTGAAGAAAATATTTTGAAATATATTGAACAGGCAAGATTAAATAAAGTTAAAGAAATTGGTTTCGCTGATCATTGCAGATACCTTTATGAAAAACTGGATTTAAATTTGTACAAAAAAGTTCAGGAAAAAGTAAATGATATAACTATCAAAGTTGGATTAGAAATAGATTATTATCCCGATCAGCTTAAGGAAATCGAAAAAAAGTAAAATACTTTGATTATGATTATATAATTGGATCTGTTCATTATATTGGCAAATGGATGTTTGATAGCGATAAAGAAAAAAAAGAATACGAAAACTGGGATCATGATAAACTTTATGAAAAATATATTACTTTGGTTACAGAATCAGCCAGAAAAGATTTTTATGATATTCTTGGACATATAGATCTTATTAAAATCTTTGGAATAAAACCTGTAAAAAGTAAGCCTGAAAATATTTTCGCTCCTTATTTGAAGGAAATATCAAAAACAGGTTTAGTGGTTGAAATTAACACAAATGGCTTGAATAAACCGGTAAATGAAATTTATCCATCATTTCCAATAATTCAAATGCTTTTTGATAACAACATACCAGTAACATTGTCATCAGATGCTCATCATCCGGAAGAGGTTGGAAGAGATTTAGACAAAGCCAGAGAACTGGCAATTAAAGCTGGTTTTCGTAAAATTCCGGTATTTACCAAAAGGAGGATACAATATGAATGTTTATAATGCATTAAGACAAATGGAAAGAAGTATTAAAGATTCTCAGGAATACAAAAGATATCAGGAATTAAAGAATAAAATAATGGAAAAAGAAGAAACAAAAGAAATATTAATGGATATAAGAAAGAAACAAGTAGAAGTTCAAAGTTTCATGATGATGGGTCAAGAAATTCCTGAAGAAAAGATGAAAGAATTAGAGAGAGTGAATGAGCTTTTGACCTTCCATCCAACAATAAATGAGTTTTTACAGGCAGAATATATGCTGAGCAAAATCTTTGAGGATGTAACAAAAGGTCTTACTGAAGCCTTCAACTTTTGGATGCCAGATATATTAAATGATAAAGGTGAATAAAGCTATTGAAAATCTCTTGGCTTTAAAAGCGAAGAGATTTTTTAAGGAAACCGTAAATTTGTTATATCGGTAATTGTAAGAAAAAAGGGAGGAAACGGGGAACCACTACCAAGTCAAATCTATCAGTGCGCTTGAGAATTATAGATATAAAGTTAATTAAATACGATATAGGAAGGGATATAAGATAATGGAAATTTCAAATTTAACCTTTGCCTTTTCTTTAACATTATTTGCGGGGTTGGCAACAGGTATTGGCAGTGCTCTCGCCTTGCTTACCAATACAACAAATACAAGGTTTTTATCTGTAGCATTAGGATTTTCTGCAGGAGTTATGATTTATGTTTCTTTTGTTAAAGCAAGAGATTCATTAACAATTTCTTTAGGAGAAAAAGTGGGAAGTTGGGTGACTGCTGGGGGATTTTTTAGGGATTCTTATAATTGCTATTATAGATAAACTTATTCCCGATGAAAATAACCCTCATGAAGTTCATACTGTTGAAGAAATGGATGGGAATAGTGAACATCATAAAAAAACCTTATGAGAATGGGTGTTTTTACTGCCTTAGCTATAGCTATTCATAACTTTCCTGAAGGATTGGCTACTTTCACTGTTGCTTTAAGTGATTCAAGTCTTGGAATTCCAATTGCTTTTGCCATAGCTATACACAATATTCCAGAAGGTATTGCTGTAGCTGTTCCTATTTTTTATGCAACAGGTAGTCGAATGAAAGCTTTCAAACTATCTTTTTGTCTGGCCTTGCTGAACCCGCAGGAGCAATTATGGGATATCTATTATTTTATAGGTATTTTAATGATGTTATGTTTGGAATTGTTTTTGCATCGGTAGCAGGAATTATGGTTTATATAAGGGGGTGCGGACGTTTTTTGGACCTAAGCAATTAAATCTAAGCTTTTTCTATAAGTCAATGGACTCATTCCCCTAAGGGAAATTTTAATTCTTTTTTCTGCATACCACCTTAAATATTCATCTAATATTTCAATAAATTGTTTTATTGTGACTTCTTTCCATGAATATCCATAAAACATTTCGTTTTTTACTCTGCCAAAGAAACCCTCGCATGCAGAATTATCTGGAGAATAACCTTTCTTTGACATAGAACGAACAAGATGAGCTTTTTTCATTCTCTCAATCCAGCCAGGCCAACGATAGTGTGCTCCACGATCTGTATGTACTATAGGTCTTTCATTTTTATTTAAAGTGCTGATGGCTTTGTCTAACATTGTATTTACCAATGTGGCATCAGGAGAGGTTCCAATACTCCAACTGACTGGCAGCCCATCAAAGCAGTCAATAATTGGAGAAAGATATATTTTCCCGGCAGGAATATGGAACTCGGTTAGATCTGTTAGCCACTTCTGGTTTGGTTTATCAGCATGAAAATTGTGTTTCAACAAATTTGGCATTACAGGGCTTATCTCACCTTTATATGAGTTGTATTTCTTTTTCTTAATGCCTGGTATTGAAAGTTTCTCTTCTTTCATAATTCTTCTAACAATTTTTTCTGAAATAATTATACCGGTTTTCTTTATAACTGAATGAATTCTTCGATAACCATAACGTTTTGAAGATTCAATAAAAACTTCTTTAATTTTATTACGTAAACTGGAATATTTATCTTCTTTACTTAATACAAAATCCTGATAAAAATAGCTACTTTTTGCCATGTTAAGAATTATCAATAAATCTTTTAAAAAAATTCTCTCTTAGGGCATTAATCGCCATGGCTTTTTCACTATTAGAAAGTGTTTTTATGCTAATGCCCTTATCTTTTTTTATTATTTCTGCTGCTTTTTCCAAAATATCTCTTTCTAACTGAAGATGATATATATCCTTTTTTAATTCTTCCACTTGTTTTAAAAGAACATCTTTTTCTTTTAATAATAATTTTGCTTGATCATCACTAATATTAGTTTTCACTTTTGGGGATACTTTATCTTTTTTTGGCATTGTCCTATTCCACCCTTTTTTTAGAAGCTGATTTTTCCAACTATAAAGCCTCTCACAGGTAATGCCAATTTCATTCGCTACTTCTCTGGCCGATTTTTCCCGTGAGCATAAAGCTATAACTGCTGCTTCTTTTTGTTCACGAGTATATTTTATCAATGCGTTACCTGAGCGACAATATTTCTTTTGTTCAGGCGCCAATTCTAGTATCCATTTATCAAGAGTAGGTCTGCTTGGATATCCAAGAATTCTTGTAGTGCGTCGTACACATTTTCCGTGTTCTAAATAATGATTAACAGCTCTGTATTTTTCTTCTTCAGAAAATTTTGCTTTTCTTTCACATTCTTTAATTAAGTCACCATTACTTAAATATTGTTTGTACCACGCCGTTAGGGATTTTCTATCTAGGTATCCTAACTCCCGCATTACTTGTGCATAACATTTGTCATATTTAATTAATAATTTTACAGCTTTAATTTTTTCTTCGTAGGAATACATATAGACATCCTCCTGTATTTTTAGTCCAGGTTTTTGTCCGCACCCCCTTAGTGTAAAATAATTATGGGTAAAAAAACAAAAAAATATTAGAGCAACTCCTTATGTTACAATTAAATCGCTAAACCAAATCGCAAAAAAGGAGAAACTCTAATGAATAATATTATACATGAAATTGCAACTAAAATCGGTAAAGAAATAGCAGAAAATATGGAAACAACTTTAATTGAGGGAAATAATATATCTGAATTCATTTTAAAAACCAAAAAAATGCTGGATGAAGTTGGGGTTGCAATTACAGAAAAAGTACTTGAAACTGTAGATATTTTAGTTAAAAAAGATTGTGCAAGAAAAAGAGACTGGAAAATAAAGGAAACAAAGTCGAAGAAAAGTTTGGCGACGATATTTGGTGAAGTAACCTATAAAAGAACGTATTATGTTCATAAAATTACCGGTGAATATAAATACTTATCTGATGAAGCTGTTGGTATTGAAGCAAATGACAGAATGGATATATTGCTAGAATCAATGTTAATAGAAGAAGCAATAGAGATACCATACAGAAAAAGTAGCGAAAAAATATCGAAGAATGTATATCTTACTGGTCAAACAGTAATGAATTCTATTAGAAAGCTTAAAGATATTTCTAATCATGCAGCACCAGTGAAAAAACTGATTCTCAAGCTAAGGTTTTGTACATCGAAGCTGATGAAGATCATGTTTCACTTCAAAGAGGAACATGTGCCGAACCTAGATTAATTTATGTTCACGAAGGTAAGTGAAAGGTAAGTAAAGATAGATATGAATTAATAAATCCCAGATACTTTAGTGGTCTCTACCAAGATAGTGCTGATTTATGGCTTGAAGTAGCTGATTATATTGATAGCAACTATGAAGAAGAAATTATCGAAAAGATATATTTATCAGGAGATGGAGCCAACTGGATAAAACAAGGCAAAGAATGGATTAAAGATAGTATCTATGTTTTAGATAGATACTATTTGTCGAAATATATAAAGAAGGCAACTGCTCATATGAAAGGCACGCACCAAATGATGTGGTATTACATAAATACGAAAAGGAAAGATTTCGTAAAAGATTTATTCAAAGCAATAATTGAAGAAACAGAATCAGAAACAAAAAATAGAAGCAATAAAAGATGCTAGAAGTTATGTGTTAAATAATTGGGAAGGTATAATGAATCAATATGACCCGGATTATATAGGCTGTAGCACAGAAGGCCATATTAGTCATATATTATCTGCAAGATTAAGTTCAAGGCCTCTAAGCTGGTGCAGAGAAGGTGTTGATCAAATGTCACGTCTGAGGGCTTTTAAGGCTAATTCAGGTAATGTATATGATTTAGTAAAAGAAAGAAGCAAGAAAAACAGAAACAAGAATCATAAAATTAGAAAGCCGTATTATAAAAAAGCTACGAACCTAATATCAGATGAGAAATTCGGTAATGTGCCAGTAGTTTTAATTGGCAAGAGAACTTGGAAAAGAGAATTGTTTAAAAGGATAGCGAGTGCGATTTAGCACGTAATACATACAAGGGGTTTTTTATTCTTTTAAAACCCATAATTAATTGACACGATTATGTCAGAGCTTTTCTTGCTTTTTTTACAAAAAAGAGTATCATTATTTATAGTTATATATTTAACTAGCCTGATTCCTTCCAGATGTTGGAATAGGCAGAGATTAGTCAGAAGAGATGAGAGGAGAAATTTAATTATGAAATTAGATTTAAGAGAGTTAGTTCAAATTAGTTTGTTGTTGGCGGCAGGTTTTGTTTTAAGGCTTATTATTCCAGGTTATGGTGCTGGAATGAAGCCGGATGTAATGTTAATCATGTTGTTCATTATTATTTTTATGAAAAAAGATTTTTCACCAACTATTACTGCAGGTATTGTAGCAGGTATGATTGCAGCTTTAACTACAAGTTTTCCCGCAGGACAGTTACCTAACATAATTGATAAGCCAATTACAAGTTTATTCGTTTTAGGAATGGTTAAGTTATTTGCAGATAAAGTTCCAAGTTTACTATCTCTTGGAGCGATTGGTTTTATTGGAACAGTTTTTAGTGGTTCAGTATTTCTTTTAATAGCTTTAATACTTTCAGGAATTCCTACACCATTTATGGTATTGTTTACAACAGTAGTTCTTCCAGCTGCAGTTATTAATACAGTTGGTATTGTTGTACTTTATCCACTTGTAACTTTCAGCAAAAATGTTGTTGCATCTGCAAGAAATGCATAAATATAAATAGATAATTTTTACAAATAAATAGATGCTGTTTAAGGTGCCCTTAATTAAGAAGGAGAATAGGAAAGATCGGACAAACCGATGCGGACCCACCACTGTATGCACTGACGATTTTTCATTATGTCACTGGAAAAATTTTCTGGGAAGGCGAGAATAAGGAAGAAGTGCCAGCCAGGAGACCTGCTTTAATTGGAGTGTATAAAACAAGGGGAAAATTGTTTTTGCTTTACTTAGATGGAATGTGTCTAATGTATGGAATAAGTGACTAGAAAAGGGAAGTCTCTTAGTGAATAAGCTAAGGGACTTTTTAATTTTAATTAAGAGGAGGATTATGATGAAAATTTATACTAAAACTGGTGATAAAGGTCAAACAAGTTTATGGGATGGGGAAAGAGTAGATAAGGATAGCCTGAGAGTAGAAAGCTATGGTACGGTTGATGAGCTTAATGCTACAATTGGAATTGCCAGAAATTATGTTGATGATCAAGAAATAAAAAACATATTATTAAATATCCAAAGGAAGATGTTTGTTGTGGGTGCAGATTTGTCAACAAAAAAAGAAGACAAAAGACAAGTTACCATAAAAAGAGAGGATGTTGAACAATTAGAATCTATCATAGATAACTATATTGCGAAAATTGATAGTATAAACAAATTTATTATTGCTGGCTCCAACTTAGGTTCTGCCCATCTAGATTTAGCTAGAGCCGTAGCTAGAAGAGCCGAAAGAATTATTATTAGATTAAGTAAACAAGAAGAAGTCAGCCAGGAATTATTGAAATATATTAATAGGCTTTCAGATACTTTATATGCTTTAGAGAGGTATCTTGAGATAGACTTGATCTATTTTGAGAAGTAGAAATACCATGAAAAAATTAATCAATTTATCAACTGATCCCTGGGATACAAATAAATTTTTAAAAGATCCAGAGAAAATCTATAAATTTATGCAAAAACATAGTTTAGATGGATTAGAAATTATTCAAAGTTTTGAAAAGTGGGATTCTAAGATTATCCCCAGTCCTTACATTACTGGACTTCATATGCCCTTTTGGCCAATTTGGTTAGATTTTTGGAATAGCAATAAAGCTGAATTAGAAAAACAATTTGGTTTAATAAAAGTAGCTCAAGATTATTATGGTGGAAAAGATCAAGAAATTTTTATTAAAAGATATCTTGACGAATGCTGTACTGCAAAAAAATGGAAGTTGATTATGTGGTTTTTCATGTAAGCCATGTTCAGCTTGATCATAGTTATTCGTGGTAATTTACTTACTCTGGCGAGAAGGTAATTAGTGCCTTTGCCGAGATGATTAACCAAGTATTAGGAAAGGCAGATATGGATTGCGATATATTGCTTGAAAATCTTTGGTGGCCTGGTTTCCGCATGAAAGATGCCAATCAGGTTGATTTCTTAATTGAAAACATTAACTATGAAAAAACAGGTATTATGCTAGACATTGGTCATATGATGATTTCCAACCATGATTTGAGATCAGAACAAGAAGCTGTGAAATATATACTTGATAAAATTGACAGTCTTGGAGATAAACGAGAAAAAGTTAAAGGAATCCATTTAAATTCATCGTTAAGTGGAGAATATGTTAAAAAAATAATAAAAGGGGAAATAGAATACGATTCTACAGAATCTTTTGAGCAAAGGTTTGGCAAATCATTTTCTCATATATCAAAAATAGATCGTCATGAGCCTTTCCTAGATAGAGCTATAAACCAAGTGATTAAAGAAGTATCTCCTAAATATTTAGTTTTAGAATTAATGGAAGAAACCATGGAAAAATTAGATAAGAAAATAATTCTTCAAAATAAAGTTTTAGATAATGATTAGTATTAGATAAATAAGATATAATGAGAAAACACTATTGCAAATAATGTTTATTAGTGTTATTATTTGTGTTAATTGAAGTAAATAGAGTTATTAAAGGTGCCTCATTATTGAGGAGAATAGGAAAGATCGGACAAACCGACGCGGACCCACCACTGTAAGCATGGACAAGTTCCCAATAAAGCCACTGGAGATTATACTCTGGGAAGATGGGAATAAGGAAGAAGTGCCAGCCAGGAGACCTGCCTTTGATGTAAAAGTATAAACCCAAGGGGATTAATTGTGTTTATGCGCTAAAACAGTTGGTAAAATGGGGCTATCTTATGTTTATATACATAAGATAGCTTTTATAGTTTATACGAGCAAAAATTTCAGGGTGCCTTTGTAATAAAAGGAGAATAGGGAAGAGCGGATAAGCCGGCGCGGATCCACCACTGTATGCAGTAAGAGAATTTTTATGTACCACTGAAGATTTCCCACTTTGGGAAGGTGAAAATTTTTTATACTGTCAGCCAGGAGACTTGCCTTGATATTGGATGAAAAAGTAAGGGGATACAATGCTATTTCATTTATTTGCTTTAGGAAAAATTAAATAATGATTTTAAGGTGCCTTTGTCAAAAAAGGAGAATAGGGAAAACCGGATAAGCCGGCGCGGGCTCACCACTGTATACGAGGACAAGCCCCCAAAATGCCACTGGAAATTAGCAAATTTCTGGGAAGGTGGGGAGAAGAATGATTCGTAAGCCAGGAGACCTGCCTTAAAGTGTGCTTAAAATAGGGGAAATATTTTATGCGAAAAAAAGAAAGACTTCAGAATGGGAAGATTTCTTTGTTATGTGCAATTATTGCACATGATTTAAGAGACTTTTTTTGAATTTTAAGGAGGAAGAAAGATGCTAAATGAGGATGAAAAAATTATAACGTTAAGTAAAGAAAAGTCAAAATTAACAGAAAAAGAAACGAAGTTAATAAAAATGTTGAGGGGAATAAGGTATGGAGAATTAAGAATAATTGTTCAAAATCAACAACCAGTAAGAGTAGAAGAAATTCGCAGATCTATAGATTTCTAATATGATCACATGCTGACTGGAAGACCAGAGGCATAGCTCATCAATAAAAGATGAACTGTGCCTCTTTTTAAATATATAAATAAAAATGAGAAGGGAAAGAAAATGAAATTTAGAAAGCAAATGTGTTTTATTCTTATTATCGCAATGCTATTTAGCATGATAACTCCAATTTCTGCAGAGGATTTATCAGGCGAATTAGATAAAACAACCTTAGATGCTGCAATATTGGAGGCTGAAACAAAAGCAGAAGTTGACTATACAGCAGAAAGCTATGCAGCATTAACCTCAGCATTGGCATTGTCTGAAACAACTCAGGATGAGGTAAATGCAAAAGTATTAGCAATCAATCAGGCGATAGTAGAATTGGTTGAAGCATCAGAAGAACCAGTAGAAGCAGACTTAACAGCCTACAATGCAGCATTAGCCGCAGTAGTGGAAGCTGATTATACAGCCGAGAGCTGGACAAAATATCAGCTGGTTGTAGCAGCGAATGTAGCAACAGCTGAAAACACTCAAGCAGAAGTAGATGCAGCAACAGCAGCTATTACAGCAGCACAAGCTGATTTAGTACCAGTAGAAGCAATAGGGCAAGTAAGAGTCATTGTAGAAAATACAACATTTACAGACCCTGGTGCAGCTTGGTTAGGTACCTTGGTAGATACATGGGTTTCAATAAACTTTGATTCTACAATGATGAACGCTGTAGCGGAAGCTTTAGATACAGTTGAGGCCACAGCAGAAGGTTTAGAAAGTAATCATATTAGCTTTATCAATAATTTGAAAGCCTTTGATGGTGGCCAAGAGAGTGGCTGGATGAGCACTTTAAATGATTGTTTTACTAATATAGGTTTTGGTGAAATAACTGTAGAGTCAGGAGTAATGGAACCAGGCGATGAGATTCGCATCATGTATACCACAAATGGTTACGGGGAAGATCTTGGCGGAAGTTGGATGAACAATGATAAGACCCGTTAAGGCATTGTCATTTAGTTCAGGAGAATTAACTCCAGCATTTGATGAGGATACCCATGAGGATACCCTTGTGGTATCTGAGGATACCGCTGGAGTTGTAGTTACACCTACGGCATCCAACAAGAATTTCCAGGTGAGAACAAGCATCGGTTCCACTGAGTACAAGAGAACGGCCACAGTACCAGTTGAGAACGGCGCGGTAATAACGATAAAATGTGGAGACCCGAGCTGGCCTTCGATGAATGGTGGCGCATACGGCGCTGCTGACAGCATTCCTGCAGAAACATATACAGTTACGGTAGAGGTTAAGTCGGAATTAGATACAACAGCTTTAGCTGCTGCAGTGGTTGAAGCGGGAGCAAAAGTACAAGAGGACTACACAGAAGAAAGCTATGCAGCATTAACCTCAGCATTGACATTGCCTGAAACGACTCAGGATGAGGTAAATACAAAAGTTTTAGCAATTAATCAGGCGATAGAAGGATTGGTTGCAGAGTCATTAATGAATCTTCCTTTTACTGTGGATTTTGAAGTTTCTGAAGCAGATTACAATAATAATATTAAAGATAAATGGATATTGATAGACGCAGATAGGGACTCTGAAAATTGGATTTTCTATGAAAACGCGGGTATTAGTTCCTATTCATGGTCCGATGATAATGATGAAGCATTAGATCCAGATAACTATTTTATTTCACCCGTAATTTATTTACCTGATGGAATAGATGAAATAAGAGTATCTTGGAATATTGAGGCTGGAGATGATGAATTTCCTGAAGATAGATATGTTGTTTATGTAGTTGGGGAAAATGATACCTCAGCGGAAAATATTATATTGAGTAATCCTATACATGAAGAAGTATTTAATGGAACAACAGGAAAAAACATATAAAAAAGAGCTGAATATATAGATGTCTCAGATTTTTCAGAAAGAAAAATAAGAATTGTTTTTAGACATTATGATACTGACGGTGATAACGCTTATTATATTAATCTTTTTAATTTATCAGTAGATGAAGCATTACCAGCTCAAACACCAATATTTACTAAAGATCTTGATACTGAGGAGATAGTATACATTAAAGGAGAAAATTCTTTAGAACTAAGTGTTCAGGCAAGTTCTGAGGATGATGGTAATATAACATATGAATGGTATTCAAATACAGTTAAAAATACAGAAACTGGTTCATCTGTTGGAGAAGGTTTAACATATAAACCTTTAACTGAAAATCCAGGCACAACTTATTATTATGTAATTGCAACTAATACTTTAGGAAGTAGTACCGAAACAATTACAAGTCAAGTTGCTACTATTACTGTAAAAACACAATTAGAACTAGCAAAAGAAATTGCTTCAGGGAAAAACCAAACAGATTATACAGCAGAAAGCTATGCAGTATTGACAGCTGCCTTGGCGCTTCCTGAAACAAATCAGGAAGAGGTAGATGTAAAGGTATCAGCAATAAATCAAGCTATAGAAGGGCTAATTGAAAATTCTGAGTTAAAAAATAAAGAGGACTTAGAGTCAGAAATTAATACAGCTAATCAAAATATAGGCACCGCAATTGTAAGTGTAGATGGCTCAGATATATCGACAAGCGATTTCTGGGTTACACAAGAAGAGAAAAGCAAATATAAATCTGCAATTGCATTGGCCCAAGAGGTAAATAATAATATAAGTTCTACAGAATCTGAAATTCATAATGCTACAGTTGACTTAATCTCAGCAACAAATATTTTTTCTGAGAATAAAAAACTAGGTCTTCAGGGACTAGATCAATTAACTTTCAAGGTTGGTCCTTCTGATAATAGTGTTCAGTTTTATGCAACTCTAGGTTATGATAATGAAGGTTTTGATTTATATAATGAATCAGAACCACTTGTATCTTTTGATGAAGGTATAACATCTCAGTTTAGGGTATATCAGGTATTTTTTCCAGAAGATCTTGATTCAATTAGTTTTAGAGGTTAGGATCCAAATGGCAATGATCTAGGCGGAATGGCAGTAAGTATTACAGATGCAACAGATGGTGTTATAGTTTTAAGACAATTTGAAGGTTGGACTAACACCAAAATAGATAATAATTTCTTGACAGAGGAACAAGCAGAATTTGTAGTGAAGGATGCAAATAACAATAAGGCTGTTTCAGGAAGTAGTTATATATCAAGTAATGGTGAAAATAAATATAGATTTTTATTATTTGCTGGTGGAAATGCTAAACTTTATACATTTTTTGTTGAACCAAAAGGAGAGCTAAGAAATAATTACCTAACTAACATGTTAAGTAATGCTGCAGTTTCTTCAAGCTCAAGTATTTATAGTAAGTCATAATCATCAGCTGTTGCTCATGATTATAGTATTACAGCGCCTTCAGAAGCGAAGGTACAGATCTTTAATCAGATTAGAAATTTTTATTCTATAGAAATAGAAAAGCAGTCTAGTTTATCTAATGATAATGGAACGATTACACATTTATTTAAACTACCAAAAAATAACGAAAATTTAACTTATCGTGTATCACAAGAAGGAAAAATTACAAAAGCAGGATGGTTGCCTCAACTTAATGCAGATGGTGCTATGACAGTCGAATGGACTGATAATGACCCACTGCCAGATACTAGGGTTAACGATGTTGTTTTATCAGTTGAACCATTTGTCGAAGAGAGTATATTGTTAAATATAAATTCTCAAAATTTTTTTAGAGATGGAAAAAGGGGAAACATTTATATTAAGAAATTATCGAAGTGCTTGGCAGATTACTAATAGTGCATGGCAAAATATAATGATAGAATCAGATTTTCATTATAATGTAATTAGTGGTAATGATGTAATTAATATTAAACCTATTGTTGAAGGTAATGGAAATGCAAAAAACAATTGGTTAGATATTGAAGCAAAGAATGAAGGAACAGCTATAGTTGAAATATCATACGATGCGATAAATATAACCGGTCCTTCAGGTGCTTATACAGGGACATATGCTTCTACAGATCCTTCGCGTAAAGGTTTATTTGTTATTAAGGTTGGGGTAAACGGAACAGCAAATATTGATTTTGGCTTAACCCGAACATTTGATACAAGTTCATTTGATAAGAACGGAGAAGATCGTTCTTCAAAATGGGATGCTGAATTTGATACTGTTTATTTTGATTCAGAATTTGGAGAAATTACTTTTACTCCCATTTCTTCTGAAGAAATCACAAGTGTTGAGATTCTAAATAATCCCTCAGAAAATGAGAATTGGATACAACTTCTAGCTGATAACGGTGTTTATACTGCAAATATTTTTGAAGGTAATAACATAATAAAAATTATTTCAGGTGACAGGGTAGAATATCAGTTAATTCGCGGTGCAAAAGTCGAAATAATGATTGAAAATGAAACAAATCCAGGGGATATTATTGCTCCTGGGGATACTTTGAAAGTATCTTTTAATGGTTTATATATGCCAATGCCTAAATTTAGCGGAATTTATAATCCTGCTTTTGGAACTCCAAATCATAGAATTAGTTATGATGGAATTCCAGAAGGTATTACATTAATATCCACTGTTTCTGGAAATCAATATAATTTAAGAGCTAAAAATGATTTTTCTATAAGCCCTGAAGGTTCAGGCGAATATAAAATTAATACAGGATATATTTATTATACTATGATGGGTAGTGATAACCCTAC
This sequence comes from Peptococcia bacterium, assembly GCA_965228015.1. GTDB lineage: Bacteria > Bacillota > Peptococcia > Peptococcales > SKKY01 > SKKY01. Next base: position 1,132,747 of record OZ245787.1, on the reverse strand, counting down.
TGGTGGACATAGACTTCTTACTGACCAAGGGGTAGGAGCTAATTTTAGCGCTTCTCAGACATATCATGTTAGATCTGTTTTACCAGATATAGAAATCATAGTAACTTCTCAAGGAGAGCTAGATAAAACAGCTTTAGATGTTGCAGTGGGTGAAGCGGAAACAAAAGCAGAAGCTGACTATACAGCAGAAAGCTATGCAGTATTGACGGATGCTTTAGAACTTCCTGAAACAACTCAGGATGAGGTAAATGCTAAAGTTTCAGCAATTAATCAGGCGATAGAAGGATTGGCTGAAGAACCAGTAACTGTTGGTGACAACGAAGGTCTTAGTGAACTATTGTTATACACAGGATATTCACAGAGCAGTATGCAATCAACTGCATATTTAGGAAATAAAAATTCAGAATACCCTGAAAGACTGATTTTTGATCAAAAAATTACAGAATATAATTTATATGAGCTGGATAGTCGCTTAAATGAGTCTGTTCGTATTGCAGTGATTCCTTCAGAAACAGGATCCACAATAACAGTCTTTTATGGTGAAGGCCTTTCAGAGTCTAAAGTACTAAATGAAAATACTTCTATTACACAGCATATTGGTACTAACTGGGTAAAAAGTATTAATAAGCCAGGTAAAAATACATTTACTATAGTAGTTACCCCTCCAGAAGGGTTCGAAAATAATCAAGTATCCTACATTTTTAATATGTATTTAAAACCTACCCTTTCAGGATTATTTGTGGAAGATAATGGTAGTGAAGTATATTTAGATAAAGTATTTGATTCAACTAATTATGTTTATAGTTCAACTATAAGTAATAGTACAAATGTATTAGAAATCAATGCGACTCCTAAAGATGAAAACTATGCAATTAGCTATAATGATTCTGACAATAGCAATGTGGATATTTCAGAAACAAATGAGATTAAAATTGAGGTATCTTTTGGTGAAGGAGAAGAAAAACTTAGCAACGTATATACTTTATCAATAAATAAAGTTTCAGCATATGATGCAGAATTTGTAGTTGAACCAAAAGATGCTACAGTGGTGTTATATGATCAGAAAGGAACAAGATTAAATGCAGTTTCAGGTTCAAGTTTTGAAGGCCTACTACCTAGTTTAGAATACACTTATGTTGTTACAAGATGTGGATATATAGCACAAAAAGGTATCCTTACCGATCCTGATAGCTTAAATAATGGTTCATTGACTATAACTTTAACTGAGGCGCCAGATCCTTCTGTAGCATTACCTGATTATGACGGTGTCTGGACTAGTTTCCGAGGCAATGCAGAAAACATGGGGATCACGAATTCTCCTACACCGATTACAGCAGAGGAAAGTTATGAGAAGTGGGCAGTAAAATTAGGATCAGATTAGTCGGCAGCACCAACACCTCCAATTATCGTAAATGATTCACTTTATGTTGCATCTGCTAATAAATTGTACAAACTTAACAAAGAAACGGGAGAGACAATAACCAGCAGCGAGAATATGATCGGCAATGTAGGTTATGCGTTAAATCCTATAACCTATGCTGAGGGAATGCTGTTTGTTCCGATTGGAAACGGAAGAATACAAGCATTTAGAGCAGATTCTTTAGAAAGTTTGTGGGTTAGTGAAGAGATAGAGGGACAAACATTAGTACCAATAACTTATAATGATGGTTACATCTTTGCTGGAACATGGAACAGTGAAACTAAAGATGGGAGTTATTACGCAATTTCTGTAACAGACGAAGATCCTGCTAAGTCAGATGAAGAAAAGCTTGTAAGCTGGAAATTAAATCATAAAGGTGGATTTTATTGGGCAGGTTCATATGCTACAGATAATTACGTTGTTTTTGGTTCTGATGATGGAAGCCCGCAAGGTCAGTATACCGAAAGTGCTGTTTTATATTCTATTAATCCAAAAAGCGGAGAAATTATTGATACTCTTCAAGGTGTAAAAGGAGATATTCGTTCGACAATTTCTTTTGGTGAATCATCGGATAGAATATATTTTTCAACAAGAGGTGGAGTTTTATATCAACTAAAAGTTAATGAAGATGGAACCTTTGATGATAGCAAACAAAAATCTATTGATCTTGGTGGAATGGCAACTGGTACGCCATTAGTCTTTAATGGAAGAGCGTATCTGGGGGTTGCTGGAACGAGTCAGTTTAGTGTTGATGGGTACAGTTACAAAGTAGTTGATGTCAATTCAATGAGCGAAATTTACTCAGCTTCGATTCCGGGATATGTACAGACAAGTGCATTGTTATCTACTCATTATTTTGATACTACTGGGAAGGTATATGTATACACAACATATAATTATCCTCCAGGCGGTATCCATATGGTTGAAGATAGCGTTGGGCAAACTGAAGCTAAGACAGTAGCATTGTTTACTCCTACAAATTCTAACTACTGCTTAAGCAGTTTAGTAAGTGACAGCGACGGAACAATCTATTATAAAAATGATTCGGGATATTTAATGGCTGTTGCTCGGCAAGAAGTATTAGGCGAGTTGGATAAAGCGGATTTAGCTGCTGCAGTGGTTGAAGCAGCTACAAAAGCAGAAGCTGACTATACAGCAGAAAGTTATGCAGTATTGACAGCTGCCTTACCTCTTCCTGAAATAACTCAGGATGAGGTAAATGCAAAAGTTTTAGCAATCAATTAGGCGATAGAAGGATTGGTTAAACCCTTGGTGCTTCCTGAACCTAGCGAAGATAATAAAATAGAAATAGAAATTGAAGAATCGGAATCGGAAAACAGAATAATTGATTTTGGGAGCTTAAATAATGATAATGATGTAAAAATAGAAATCCCTGAAAACAATCAAACAAAGATAAAAATAGCATTACCTAATGGATCTGAATTACCGCAAATTGAGGCAAAAAAAGGTAATGTGTCTCTAGTAATTCCAAAAGGAGTCAAGGTAGAAGAAGGTAGTGATGCTTCAGCTCTTGAATTAATTTCTGATAAAGATATAAATGATAACATTAAAGCTAAATTTGATGCTATTATACCTGAAGGTAAAAAACTTGATGAAGTATTCCAAGTATTTACTATGGGAGGTTCAGAGAAAGTTGAATTTAGTGAATATATAACTTTAACTTTTATAGGCATGGCAGGTAAAGATGCTGCATATATTCAAAATGATGATTTATATTATATTCAAAAGTTTAGTGATGATTCGAAAGGATTGGAATCAGGTTTAGGTGAATATGCCTTTGAACTTGGTAATGACCTGATTGTAAAAACAAACCGTTTTGCGGATTATATATCTTATACCGCTAGTGAGAAAGGAAGTAATCCCGGTGGTGGAGGTGGTGTAATAACTCCACAATACATAACCTTTATCAATAGATAAACTTACTATTGATAAAGGTTATGTAATTCCGAAAATTCAGGTTCAACTTCAAAATGGTGATACTGCATGGGACTTATTAAGAAGAGAACTTGAAAATCGTGGAATAGATTTTAGATATTCATGGCATGAACAGTATAATAGTGTTTATATTGAATCTATCGCTGGTGATGGAGAATTTGACCATGGCCAGTTTAGTGGATGGATGTACAATGTTAATGGCTGGTATCCGAATTATGGGGCATCTCTATATAATCTAAAAAATGGAGATATTATGGAATGGCGTTATACAACTAATCTAGAAGTAGATTTAGGAGAAGATATTAGCAAGTGGGAATTACCATCAGGTGTTTCAAATCCAGCAAAAGAAATAAAGATAGATACTATAACAAATGCCGGATCTTCAGTTTCAAAAGTAGATGTTGATACCTTGAGAGAAATAATATCTAGTATAAAAAGTGATGACAAAGTTAATATAATTAAAATTATTGGTAGCAAAGAAAGTTCTATAAAAAAATCGACCTTTGAGTTGCCAAAAAATGGATTGAATGATTTGGTTAATTCCAAATTGGATTTGCAATTTGAAGACATAATCGGAACCATGATAATACCAAATACAACTTTACAAAAAAATATCTCAGCAAGCAGGGGAAAGTTCAGTTTCGATGGTAATGGAAAAAGTTGATTCCGAAAAGCTTACTCCAGAACAAAAAGAAATGGTAAAAAACAGTTCCGTATATGATATTAGTATCTTTGCTGGAGCTAGTAAGATTTCTTCCTTTGGTGGAGAATCAATTACAATCTCTCTTCCATATGAATTGAAAGCGGGAGAAGTAAAGGATAAAGTCGCAGTTTGGTATATGAATGATAAGGGTGAATTGGAGCAAAAGGTTTGCATCTATGATCCAAATACAGGAATGGCAACTTTTAAAACAGACCATTTATCCTACTATATGGTAGGTTACGATACTACTATTCCTGTATTTACAATTACCTTTAGAGATGTAAAAGAAAGTGATTGGTTCTTCCCAGCAGTAAAATACGCAGCTGAGAAAGGCCTTTTTAAAGGTACTACAGAAACGACCTTTAGCCCGAATGATTCAATGACTCGTGGAATGGTTGTAAGTGTACTGCATCGCCTAGCAGGAGAGCCAATGGGTAATATGGCAAGCTTTACTGACGTATCATCCAGTGATTGGTATTCATCACCAGTAGGTTGGGCAGCAGCTAATAATGTTGTTAGCGGTTACGGTGAAGGACAATTCCGTCCAAATGATAATGTAACCAGAGAACAGCTGGCAGGTATTTTACAACGCTATGCAGTAAGTAAAGGATAGATCTTTCAGCAAAGGCAGACTTAAATGTTTATAGTGATGCCTCATCAATCAGCTCTTGGGCAAGAGATGCAATAAGCTGGGCAAATGCTGAAGGTCTAATTTCTGGAAGAAGTGCAACTACACTTGCTCCTGGTGGAACAGCAACCAGAGCAGAGGTAGCCGCAATTTTACAAAGATTTGTGGAAAAATTTGGAGAAAAATAATTACACTTTAGTTTAAGAAATGATAGTCTCTTTAGATATTTTTAGCTGAAGAGACTACTTATCTTTTAGAAAAACAGAAGGGTGTGAGTTGATATGCGGGAAAATAACAAAATAATAACTGAAAAAGAAAAAAAACTGCTGGAAATTATTAATAACCTAAAATATGGAGAAATTATTGTTGAAATAAAAGAAAATCAGCCAGAAATAATAAAAGAAATAAAAAAATCAATAAAGTTATAAGTAACTGAACAAAAAAATGAACTTTTCTAAAAATTTGGAAACGCTGTTTTAATTAATGGGGGAGATAAGATTTTTTTCATTGGTAAAAAAACAAGATATTATTCTCAATTTTATTAATACTGTTATTGTTTTCCTATTCATTTATACCTGTTTTAGCTGTTACCAAAGCAGAACTAAAAAAAGTAATTGATGATACAGGGGATTTTATGTATAGGACTGTGACAACTCCTCAAGTAGGTTCTGTTGGAGGAGAATGGGCAATATTAGGTCTTGCAAGAGCTGACCACCCAGTATCAGAAAATTATTATCAGGATTATTACAAAAGAGTAGAAGATTATGTGAAGAGACTAAAAGGAAATTTACACGATAAAAAATATACTGAATATTCAAGGCTTACGGTAGCATTAATTTCAATAGGCAAAGATCCAAGAAATGTTGCAGGATATAATTTGCTTACTCCATTAGGTGATTTTGAAAAAACAATATGGCAAGGAATAAATGGACCAATATGGGCTTTGATAGCTTTGGATTCCGGTAATTATCCGATGCCACAAAATCCTAAAGCGAAAATTCAAGCAACTCGGGATATGTATATTGATGAGATTTTATCTAGACAATTACCTGATGGGGGTTTTTCTCTTTTTGGTGGGACAGAGCAGGCTAATCTATTAGGTGATATGGCATCGGATCCTAATATTACAGGGATGGCACTGCAAGCCCTTGCAAAATATCAACATAGGGAAGACGTAAAAAAGGTTACGGAGGAAGCTTTAGATACTTTGTCTAAAATGCAAAGAAAAGATGGCGGCTATGCAAGCTGGGGAACTAATAATTCAGAAAGCTGTGTGCAAATTATTGTTGCATTAACAGAATTAGGAATACCTTTAGATGACCCAATGTTTGAAAAAATGGGAATACCATTTTAAGTAATTTGTTAACATTTTACCTTCCCGGGAAGGGTTTTTTACATACTGTTGATGGAAGTGGCTCAAATCAAATGGCATCTGAGCAAGGGTATTATGGATTAATTGCCGCTTATCGGGCTATGGAAAATAAATATAGTCTTTACAGAATGACCGATTTTATTGAAGTAGAAGAAAAAGATGAAGGAACAACTAAACCAAATCAAGGCCTGCTTGGTAAAAATAAAGACGTTAATGTAAGAAAAATAACTTCTCCCGGAAAAACTTTTAATGATCTATCTGGACATCCTAATAAGAAGGCGATAGAAGAATTAGCTTCTAGACAGATTGTTGCAGGAAAAGGTGGAAATGATTTTGAACCAGATTCTACATTAACCAGAGCTGAGCTTGCAGCAATTGTAGTAAAATCTTTAGGTTTGCAGGAAAAAGTTATTGGGTTATTTGTTGATGTTCCTATAGATAGTTGGTATGTTGGAGCTGTAGATACTGCTTTTATGTATGATTTAGTTAATGGAACCTCTTCAACAGAAAATATATTTCTTCCTCAAAATGAAATCACAAGAGAACAGGCTGCAGGGATAATAACTAATGTTGCTAAATTAGCTGGAATGAATACAGAAACGAATAGTTCTTCTGTTAGAGATGTTTTGGCACAGTTTTCTGATTATGCTACTTCATCAGATTGGGCAAGAGAATCATTAGCTTTTTGTTATAGTAATGACATTCTAGATCAATCAGATATTTATATTCGCCCTAAAGAATCGATTAAAAGAGGGGAAATGGCGGAAATGTTATTCCGTATGCTAAAAGCTGCTAATTTAATTTAGGAGGATATTATTATATGGGAAAGAATAAAAATAAAATTATTATTATCTCTTTAATTTTAATTATTCTTATATTTACTTATTGGTGGGGCGGAAGCGCTCCTGGATTAAGGGGTTGGGAGTCTAAGCCTAAAGAGTGGCAGGGTGTTCAACAAAAACAAGAGCAGGAGTTCTCGAATGTACTGGAAGAAAAAGAGGACAAGGCAAGCTCTCCCAATACTCCAGTAGAAAATAAGGATAATGAAAAAATCACTCCCCCTATAAAACATGTGGATAAAAAGTTGACAGCTGATGAAAAATTAGCTTTAGCTGTTTCAATAGTAGGCAATCAGTCATCAGAGGGAGTTGAAAAAGATTCTGAAGAATATTCTCAAAGTCAGGGTATGGAAATAAATAAATCAACAGGGAAGGATAGTTATCTTACCGACCCAGTTCCAGAAGGAAAGTCAATCCCTGTTGAGCCCCAGGAAGTATCTATTAGCGATATCCAATATACTGCAAAATTGTCCGTTCGCTGCGATACAATATTAGATAATATGAAATGGCTTGATAAAGAAAAATTGGAATTAGTTCCTGATGATGGAGTGATTTTCCCTGCTACAGATGTGGTTTTTTACGAGGGTGAGAGTGTGTTTAATATTCTTCAAAGGGAAATGAAAAAAAATAAAATTCATATGGAATTTCGTAATACTCCTATTTATGATAGTGCTTATATAATAGGAATAAATAATTTATATGAATTTGATGTGGGAGAATTGTCTGGATGGATGTACAATGTTAATGGGTGGTTCCCTAATTATGGAGCTTCTCGTTACCAGCTAAAAGAAGGTGATGTTGTGGAATGGCTTTATACCTGTAATCTTGGCATTGATGTTGGCGGATATTCAGCGGTGGGAGGATGAAGGAGAAAGGAGCTTTCTCTGGCTATCATCCATTTATAAATTTTTTGTATTTTTCTTTTGTATTTATTTTTACAATGTTTTTTATGCATCCAGTTTGTCTTGTCTTTTCATTAGCAGGCGCTTTTACATATTCTGTAAAACTTAAGGGGAAAAAGGCAATAAAATTTAATTTGGTTTATCTTTTGCCTATGTTACTTTTTGCAGCTTTAATAAATCCGGCGTTTAATCATGAAGGTGTGACAATATTAACATATCTTCCAAGTGGCAACCCTTTAACTTTGGAATCTATTACTTATGGAATTGCGGCGGCAACAATGATTGTTGCAATTATTTGTTGGTTTTCTTGTTATAACGTTGTAATGAGCTCAGATAAATTCATTTATCTGTTTGGCAAGATTATTCCTGCTCTTTCTTTAATTATATCAATGACTCTTCGTTTTGTTCCTCGTTTTAGAAATCAATTGGAAGTTGTTATTAGAGGACAAAGATGTTTGGGGAGAGACATTTCATATGGCAGTATTTTTCAAAGAGCTAAATATGGTATAAAGATTTTGTCTATTATGGTTACCTGGGCTTTAGAAAATGCTATTGAAACTGCTGACAGTATGAAAAGTAGAGGCTACGGTTTGACGGGAAGATCAGCTTTTTCTATATACCGTTTTGATAAAAGAGACAAAAAAGCGCTTTATATTATTGGAATTGGTGGCATTTATGTATTAATAGGAGCTTTGTTTGGTGGACTCTATTGGCGATATTTCCCTTCAATGAAAGGGATACCTTTATCATTTTATTCTCTAAGTCTTTTTATTGTGTATTTATTTTTTTGCTTTATACCAGTGATTATAGAAATGTGGGAGGATCATAAATGGAAACTTATAGAATCGAAGATTTAACCTTTTCTTATCCTGAACAACAAAGAAAAGTTTTAAATAATATTTCCTTTTTAATTAATGAAGGGGATTTTGTTGTGCTTTGTGGTTCTTCTGGTTGCGGAAAAACTACCTTACTAAAGCATTTAAAAACAATTCTTTCTCCCCATGGTAAAAAAAGTGGAGAGATTTACTTTGAAAATATCCCATTAGAAAAATTAAATCAAAGGCAACAAAGCTCAAAAATAGGTTTTGTTCTTCAATCTCCAGATAATCAAATAGTTACAGATAAAGTATGGCACGAACTCGCTTTTGGGTTGGAAAGTTTAGGATATAAGACCCCTTTTATTAGATTAAAGGTTTCAGAAATGGCCTCATATTTTGGGATACAAAATTGGTTTTATAAAAATGCATCAGAACTTTCCGGTGGACAAAAACAACTTTTAAATCTTGCTTCTATTATGACTATGCACCCTTCAGTTCTTATTTTAGATGAACCTACAAGTCAACTTGACCCTATAGCAGCTGCTGAATTTTTAGCAACAATAGGAAAATTAAACCGAGAATTAGGAATTACTGTTATTATGACAGAACACAGATTAGAAGAAGCTATGCCATTAGCTAACAGGGTTTTAGTTATGGACGAAGGGCAACTAATTTTTCAAGGATCTCCTAGTGAAACAGGAGATTTTTTAAAGAAAAATAATCATGGAATGTTTCTTGCTATGCCAGTACCAATAAGAATATGTGGTGCTTTGGATAATAATTTATCTTGTCCTGTTACAGTCAGGGAAGGCAGAGAATGGCTAGAAAAATTTGCTGAGGGAAAAGAATTAAAAGAATTACCACCTGCGAAAGAACTTGAGATTCCCTCAGATCAACAACCTTTAATATCAATGGAAGAAGTATGGTTCCGTTATACCAAGGATGGAAAAGATATAATTAAAGATCTGAGTATGGATATATACCAAGGAGAATTTTATGCAATTTTAGGTGGAAATGGTACAGGAAAAACAACAACCCTTTCCTTGTTAGCAGGTTTTAATAAGCCCTATCGTGGGAAAATAAGTATAATGGGGAAAGAGCTTACTTCGAAACTTCTAGGAAAAGGTTTAGGTATCTTGCCTCAAAATCCTCAATCCTTATTCGTTGGCAGAACAGTTAAAGTGGACTTATTAGAGGCACTATCTGAAACTAAATTAAGTAGGGCAGAGAAAGAAAAAAAAATAATTAATATTTCTAATCTTTGTCGAATATCAGAACTTTGGGGGAATCATCCTTATGATCTTTCTGGGGGTGAGCAGCAGAGAGCTGCAATAGCAAAAGTTTTGCTCCTTGAGCCTTCTATTATATTTTTAGACGAGCCAACTAAAGGTATGGATAGTGAGTTTAAACAGATTTTTGCCGGCATCCTTGAAGATCTTTTAAAGCATAAGGTAACTATTCTTATGGTTAGTCATGATATAGAATTTTGTGCATCTTATGCTCATCGCTGCGCTCTTTTTTTTGATGGATCTATTGTAAGTTCTAATGTACCAAAACTTTTTTTTGCAGGGAATAATTTTTATACAACAGCAGCAAATCGCATGTCTCGACATTTATTGCCTCAAGTTGTTACTGTAAGTGATATAATTTATGCTTTTAATGGTAAAGATGAGGAACGGAAAACTAAAGATTTGGTTGAAATATCGTTTAAGATTGATGAAGATGGGGAGGAAAAAGATAAAGAAATTAAGAGACCGAAAAATATTTTTAAGATATCATTTTTTATTTTGGGTTTGATTATGTTTTTTACTAGTCTTTTTTCATTTTTAAATAAAAGAGAAGTTTTAAAACAATTATTAATTGGCGGGGAAGAAGCCTCTAAGATAGCGGCAGACACTTCTGTAGTTTGGACTTATGTTCTACTCCTTTTACTAATGGTTACAGGGCTTTCTTCTATTATTTGGTCATTAAAAAGGGGAAAAATATCAGACCCTATGGAAAATCAGCAGGTTGAGAAAGGTAAAAGATTTTTGTCTAAGAGAACTATATTATCTGGTATCATTATACTAATCACAATTCCTTTAACCATTTATATTGGCGTTTTTTATCTTGGAGATAGAAAATATTATTTTATAAGCTTAATCATTCTTTTGCAGATTATGTTTCCTTTTGTTCTGGTTTTTGAAAAAAGAAATCCTCAGGCCGGGGAGTTGATAATAATTTCTGTTATGTGTGCAATTGCTGTTGCAGGGAGAACTGCATTTTTTATGTTACCCCAATTTAAACCTGTTGTAGCTATAGTAATTATTTCAGGAGTTGCTTTTGGAGGGGAAGCTGGCTTTCTTGTGGGTGCTGTTACAGGCTTGGTTTCAAATATGTTTTTTGGGCAGGGGCCTTGGACCCCTTGGCAGATGTTTGTTTTTGGAATAATTGGTTTTCTTGCGGGAGTCCTTTTTCGCAAAGGTTTTTTAAGAAGAAATCCAATTTCTCTTAGTATTTTTGGTGGACTAGCAACTTTTTTTATTTATGGTGGAATTATGAATCCTGCTTCAGTCCTTATGCTTCAGGCAAAACCTGTTAAGGAAATGTTTTATCTTGCTTATATACAAGGGATACCCTTTGATTTGGTCCATGCAGCAGCAACGGTATTTTTTCTTTGGTTTATATCTCGTCCTATGCTAGAGAAACTAGATAGAATAAAGACAAAATATGGGATCTTGGAGAAATAATCTCCAAGATTTTTATTTTGCAAGAATTTCTATTCCTGTTTCAGTTACTAACACAGTATTCTCCCATTGGGCAGAGAGTTTTTTATCTTTAGTTACAACAGTCCATTTATCTTCAAGAATAATACAGTCAAAAGTACCTTGATTAATCATAGGTTCAATAGTAAATATCATACCTGGAATAAGTAAATAGCCTTTTTCTTTGCTGCTGTAATGATCAACCTGAGGTTCTTCGTGGAATTCAACACCAACTCCGTGTCCACATAATGCTTTTACAACAGAGTAGCCATGAGATTTAACGAATGGTTCAATTGTTCTTCCAACTTCATTTAGGTCACCCCAGGGTTTTAGAGCTTTAATCGCTCTTTCTACAGACTCTTTTGTTACTTCTACAATCTTCTTTACTTCTTCTGAGACTTCACCAATCATAAACATTCTGCTGGCATCGGCATAATACCCATTTAGAATAGTTGTGACATCAACATTAATTATATCGCCATCTTTTAAAATATGGTTTTTAGATGGTATCCCATGGCAAATTACTTCATTTATTGAAGTACAGGTGCTTTTTGGATATCCTTGATAGCCAAGGGGAGCAGGAGTACCTCCTCTTTTTAAAGTTTCCTCATAAACTATAGTATTAATTTCTTCTGTTGACATTCCTGCTTTAATTTTGCTTTCTACAACGTCAAGAATTTCTGTGGTAGCTATTCCGCTTTTTCTGATACCTTCAATTTGCTCTTTATTTTTAATATATTCGTAAGGGGTTATTAAATAACCCTGATCTTCATAGGTATCCAGCATTTCATCAAAGGCCATGTGACAGTTTTTGTATTTTTTACCGCTGCCACACCAGCATGAATCATTTCTTGTTATTTTTTCCATCAATTACACTCCATTTCTAAATACTATTTTACTATTATAGAATATTTACACAAAAAATCATAATAATTTATATAATAATATTTAAAAAATGGTATAATGTAATTTGTTTTTTGATATTAAACTAAAGGTGAGATTAAAATTGAAAACTAATGTTCACAGACTTCAAGTAGGGGAAAAAGAAATAATACTTATTGGTACAGCTCATGTTTCTCCTAAAAGCGTTGAAGAAGTAAAGGAATTAATAGAAACAGAAAAACCAGATTCAGTATGTATTGAATTATGTCAAGGCAGATATAATTCTATTATAAATAAAGATCAATGGCAGAATACTGATATAGGAAAAATTATTAAAGAAAAGCAAACTATGTTATTATTAGCAACTTTAATAATGAGTTCTTTCCAAAAAAGAATTGCTAAAGGATTTGAAGTAGCTCCCGGGCAGGAAATGATACAGGGAATGGAATCAGCAGAGAAAATCGGAGCTAACCTTGTTCTTGCTGACCGTGTTATTACAGTAACTTTAAAACGATTGTGGGAAAAGGTAGGCCTTAAAGGTAAAGCGCAAATTGTATATGAGCTTTTTTCAAGCATCTTCTTTTCTGAGGAAATTACTGAAAAAGACTTAGAAGAAATGAAATCTCAGGATATGCTGGATGCTGCATTAAATTCTCTTTCAGAAAGCTTCCCTGAATTAAAAGCGGTATTAATAGATGAGCGTGATCAATATCTTGCCCAGAAAATTAAGAATGCACCAGGAAATAAAGTTATTGCAGTCCTTGGAGCAGGGCATGTTCCTGGAATTAAAGAAGAATTGTATAAAGAGAATGATTTAAAAGAACTTAGTACCCTAAAGTCTGGCCCAAAAGTCAGCAAGGCCTGGTTGTGGGTATTTCCTGTAATACTTCTGGGAATAATTGCATTTACCATGAAAAATGATCTTCCTTCAGGAATAAATCAGCTTATGGCTTGGTTTCTTTGGAATGGAAGCCTTTCAGCTCTTGGTGCGGCAATTGCTTTAGCTCATCCTCTGGCAATACTTACGGCCTTTGTAGTTGCTCCCATAAGTTCCCTGAACCCTCTTCTTGCAGCGGGCTGGTTTTCGGGTTTAATGGAAGCTTATTTAAGAAAACCTAATGTAGGGGATTTTCATAAGATATCTGATGATTTGGAAAGTTTTAAGGGTTTTTGGAAAAACCGGGTAACAAGAATATTGTTAGTAGTTGCTTTATCAAATCTTGGAAGCGGCCTTGGAACTTTTCTTGGTGGTGCCCATGTATTAAAAATATTTGTGGATGTAATAAAATAGAAAAGTGGAAAAATAAATTGAGCAGAGAAAGATTTTCTCTGCTCAATTTATTTTCAGCTTATATATTGCGAAGCCAGATTTCAAAGTCTCCATCAGAAGGCATTTTCCAGTCACCTCTTGGTGAAAGGCTTATTGAACCAACTTTTGGACCGTCTGGAAGGCAGGAACGTTTAAATTGCTGTGTAAAGAATCTTTTATAGAAAACCTTCAACCATTCTTTTAATTTGTCTTCATTAAATTCATCTTTGAAAGCCTCTTTTGCCAGAAAAAGAATTTTCTTTGGAGTATAGCCATATTTAATAAAGTTAAAAAGATAAAAGTCATGAACCAGATAAGGGCCTATAATATCTTCTGTTTTTTGTAAATTCTCACCATTGGCTTTAGCAGGTAAAAGCTCTGGAGAAATGGGAGTATCAAGAATTGAATATAAAATCTTTTTAATCTCCTCAACCTGATTATCCGCAAACCACTTTATCAGATACTTAACCAGGGTTTTGGGTATCCCGGCATTTAAACCATACATAGACATATGGTCTCCATTATAAGTACACCAGCCTAAGGAAAGTTCAGAAAGATCCCCGGTTCCGATTACAAGTCCTCCGGTTTTATTTGCAAGATTCATTAGAATCTCAGTTCGTTCTCTAGCTTGAACATTTTCATAAGTAACATCGTGAATATCAGGGTGGTGTCCGATCATTTCAAAATGTAAAAGGCAGGATTTAGTAATATCTATTTCTTTGAATTCGGCATTAAAACTTTGAATTAATTTCTTAGAGTTGTTATATGTTTTATCCGTTGTTCCAAATCCAGGCATAATTATGGCAATAATATTTTCAAAAGGTAAATTGAGCAGTTTGAAAGTTTTTACTGTTGCCAGAAAAGCCAGAGTTGAATCCAGGCCACCGGAAATACCAATAACGGCTTTTTTAATTCCAGAATATTCCATTCTTTTTGCAAGAGCCCCACATTGTATGTTGAATATTTCTTCACATCTTCCATTAATTCTTAATGGATCCTGTGGAACAAAGGGCATTTTTTCTATATATCTGTTAAGATTCTTTTTTTTTTCTTGTAAAAAATCGAAAGTGATTTTTTGAATTGGTAAATTTGATTGTACAAGTAATTCTGTTTCAGTAAAAGAAGAATTGTTCAAACGCTGACTTCTTATCACATCCAGGTCAATATCAGCAGTTATAAAATTGCTGCTTCTCTGAAATCTTTCATTTTTTGCAAGAATTCTTCCGTTTTCTGCAATAAGAGAATGGCCGTCCATTAAATAATCAGTAGTAGATTCATGAACTCCTGATGATGCATATACATAAGACCCGTTAAATCGGGCACTTTGCTGGGAAATTAAAGCTTTTCTATATTCGCTTTTTCCAACAATAGTATTACTTGATGAAAGATTAAAAATTATCTCCGCACCATTAAGGTATAAAAAAGAACTTGGAGGTACCGGAGCCCAGAGGTCTTCACAAATTTCCGTGCTAAAGGAGAACCATGAAACCCTGTCTGTTAATATAATATTTCCTATTGGAAATGTTTGGTCAAAAAGAGTAAAGGAAGTCTCAGTTAAATCTTTACCAGAAACAAACCATCTTTTTTCATAAAATTCTTGTTTATTTGGAAGATGAATCTTAGGTATTGCTCCAAGTATTTCCCCCTGGTAGATTATAAAAGCACAGTTATATAATTTGTTGTTAATATTTAAATATGATCCAAATATAAGAACTGAAGTCATATCTTTTGAAAAACACAATATTTTTTTAAAAGCTTCCAGAGAACTTTCGTAAAGTATTTTTTGATTAAAAAGCTCTCCGCAGCTATATCCGGTCAATGTAAGTTCAGGTAAAAGAACAATATCAGGATTATCTTTTGCAGATTCTTTCCACAGCTCACATATCTTTTCACAATTATAATCAGGGTTACCTACTTTTATTTCAGGAACTCCTGCTATTACTCTTAAAAAGTTCATTGAAAGCATAATTATCAATCCTTTTGGTATTTATTCCAGGCTCTGAAACCACCTTTTAAGTTAAATGCGTCGTATCCTTTGTTAATCATTTCTTTAACAGCTCTTCCTGTTTGCGTTCTGTTTTGAGTAATAAGAATGTATTTTTTATCAGGAGACATTTTTTCAATTTGGCTGGAAAATTGTCCGATGGGAATATGTTTAGAACCTTTTATATTTTTTGTTAAACCTTCCATAAGTACGCAAATCAATAATTTGCAACTTGTTTTTAAGCTCTTTCTTTAATGCAGGAATTTCCTCTGGGATTACATTTGGAACTCTGAAACTTAAGTAAATTGTTCTGATTTGATAAGCTATCGCCAAAAGTAATATTAAATTTGCTAAATAATACATTAAAAAACTCCTCCTGAAAAATAAAAATAAATTTGTTTAAAGAAATATTGTAAGTGGGCATAAAGAGTACATCAATCTTTTCCGGTTTTATTAATTTCTCTAATTTTGCCTGGGAATAATGTTTTGGTTAAAAAGCACCATTAGAACATGGTGTTTTTTAACCTTTTTTACCTACTTTCTTTCTTCAAAGGGCTCCAGATGCACAAGAACATCTAGTTTCGAGTCAAGTTCATTTTGCAAATGAACTTCTATGTCATGGGTAATATCGTGAGCTTCTCTTAAAGAAAGGTCTGGATCTGCTAAAACATGCATATCAATATGAATTATATCCATTGATCCCCGGCTTCTTATTTTATGAACTCCAAAAACTCTCTCGTGAGACATAACAATGTTTGTTATTATTTTCTCATCAATAGCGGCCCTGTCAACTAATATTTCACTGGCGTCTTTATATATCCGGTAAGCAGCGTGAAGTATGAAGAAAGATACAACCAAAGATGTAACTGGATCGATTATGGGAGGTGCCCCTAGTTTTAATGCAATTAGTGTTGTTGTAACCCCAAGAGAAATATATATATCACTTCTTGTGTGCATAGAGTCAGAAATTAAAATCATGCTGTTTAATTCTTTCCCTTTTTTGTACTCAAATGCTGATACAAATATGTTAATTCCCAAAGTAATTAACATAATAATCAACGTTAATCCGGAAATTTCAGGAATTTCCGGACTCATTAATTTATATACTGAGCCTACAATAATTTTTACACCGATATACAAGAGCATTCCAACTATGAAAAGACTTGTCAGAGTTTCAAATTTCCGGTGTCCATAGGGATGGTCTTCATCTATGGGTTTTGAAGCAATTCCTATGCCTATTAAACCAACAATATTAGATGAGCTGTCAGCTAAAAAGTGAAAACCATCTGCAGTTACACTGGCACTTTTAATAATACTTCCAAGAATTATTTTTGCAGTTGCTACAAAAAGGTTAGCAAAAAGAATTACCCAAAGTACCTGTGTGATTTTGTTAAACTTTGAATCATCCAAGGGGATCACTCCGAATTTAGTATTTTGGTAAGTTCCGTCATTTCATTAATTCTATAATCACATTCCAACAGGGTTCTGTCTACATTAACCATGGAATAATTAACAAAAACTGTTCTACAGCCAGAAAGTTTTCCTGCTGTAATATCATGAGGACTGTCACCAACCATAAAAGAAGATTCTCCCTGGGAATTAATTCTTCTCAGACACTCAAGAACCGGGAAGGGGTCAGGTTTGTGAATATGGGTATCATCAGCACCAATAAAAACATCAACATGTTTTTCAAGGTCAAACAGCTTCAATCCTCTTTTAGCAGTTTTGTTTAACTTAGAAGTAACAACACCAATTTTATAGTCATTTTTTTTAAGCCTGATAATAGTATCTTCAACACCAGGAAATATTTTTACATAATCATCATGATTTGAAAGGTTATATTCTCTGAAAGAAGATAGCAGTATTTCAATATCTTTTTCTTCCCTTGCCAGTTTTCTAAAAGCTTCAATGAGAGTCATTCCGAAAAAGCTTGTTAAAGTGTCTTTTTCCGGAACTTCCTTGTAAAGCTTATCGAAGGCATGATGAAAAGAGTCAAGAATCAGGGCATTGGTATCAAGAAGAGTTCCGTCCAGATCAAATAGAACTGTATTATATTTTTTCATTAATATCTCCTAAAGATATTCCAGTGGAATAGTTTTTTTAAGTTCCTCCGCAGTTTCAATATATGCTTTTCCTGATGAATTAAAATAAGTTGTTTTTTTTAACTCCTCTTTTATTTCATCAAAACTTTTTCGAGAAGCATCTTTTTTATCAGTCAAGTTAATTAAATGATATCCAAATTGAGTTTTAATTTCTTTGTAATGGTCAAGCATCTTTGTAACACTAAGTACGGAAAATCAGTTTATATTTCGCGCTTCAAATGGAGTCAGCCCTCCATTGTATGAATGAGGTCGAATGTGGTTGTACCACACATAAACATATTTATTGATAGCTTCATCTAATTGTAGGTCGGTTTCAAATTTTTGGTGGTAAATAAGCTCTGACTTAAGTGATTTATAAAATCTCTCCATTGGAGCGTTATTATATGGGCAACCTGTTTTACTCATGCTTTGCCTTATTCCTTGGCTTTTGCAGTACTCTACGAAAGCCCATGAGGTGAACTGTACCCCCTGATCTGAATGTAAGACTAACCCTTCATCTGGACTCTCTCTTTCGAGAGCTTTAGACAAGGCTTCTATTGCCAGATCTGAGTTGATTCATTTTGAGTTAACCGTTGCTATTGCTTCCCTTTTTGCTAAATCTATAATAGTACAATTATAACGCATTTTACCGTTTGTTAATCTTATATAGGTGAAATCAGTACACCATACTTTATTTCTTTCTGTGACAGAGAAATTTTGATTAAGAATATTGGGAAATACTTTGTTCTTTTTACCTTTTACATATTTGGGCCTTTTTCTTACAGTGATTGCATGCAGGTTTAATTCCTTGTTCATATACTTATGTGTTGTTGTCTTACTAATAAATATATTTTGCCTTGCAAGAAAAGCGACCATCCACCTATGGCCGATAATGCGTCCATTATTGTAATAAATACTTTTTATGTTTTCTTGAACTTTAGCCTTTCCCTCACGATACGTGGATTTTCTGTTCTTTAAGTAATTGTAGTACACATTCGGAGAGAGGTTGAACTTGCGGCATAACCAGCACAATCCAAACTCAAGTTTATAGGCATCAATGAACCAATATACCACTAATCGATTTCCTTTGCGAAGAATGCCGCTGCTTTTTTAGGAAGTCATTTTCCTTTTAAAGTTCCATAAGCTTCTTGTTAAGCGCTCTATATTCCTCTGGTGATATTGCATTTTCTTTATTTTGTGGTTTTGTGTAATGACATTCTTCGCTGTATTTTTTTATCCATCCGGACATTGTTGATTTTGATACACCGTAGGTTGCAAAAAGATCACCAAGGCTTTTGCCTTTTAGATATTCACGTACAACCTCCTTCTTGAATTCTAAATCGTAACGTTTGCTCATTTTGTAATCCTCCTAGTTCGGGTTTATTATATATTATCCGTACTAGGTGTTACAACAAGACTATACCATTACACTTTTTATTTCTCCAACTTCCATTTCTTTTACACTATCCTCAAATTCTTTAACCATATTTCCTGAAGTGAAAAAGCCTAAATCTCCTCCACGTTCTTTTGAAGGACATTTTGAATATTCCGTAGCAGCATTTGCAAAACTTTTTCCATTTTTTATTTCTTCATTAATTTTTTCAGATTCTTCTTTTGTATCAACAAGAATGTGTGAAGCCTTCCAGGATTCAGGTTGTTTGAAAGAGTCAATATTTTCTTCATAATATTCTTTTACAAATTCATCGGATACAGATACTTTTTTTAAAACTTCTCTTAAAGCAAATTGCTTAAGTGTGCTGTTTTTAATTTTTTCAACTTCTTCCAGGAACTCTTCTGTTTCATCAATTTTTTCTTTTTTGGCATTCTGCAGAGACAACTTCCTGAGAAATCAATTCCTCAAGAAGTTGTCTCTGCCCTTCCGGTGAAGCATAGTGAAGAATTTTATCGTGACCAACACTTTTGTGAAGAGCATTTACATCTTTCTGAGTTATTTCAGTGGTACCTACTTTAGCTAAAACTTTGTTTTCATTTTCTATTTTTATTTTCTCCTTTTATCTTCTGATTAAAAATAAATGTTATCAGAAGATTTTTTATTGTCTACTTAGGAAAAATTTAAGTTTAAGTGAAGTATAAAAGCAGGAGGTGAAAAAATGAAAATCAATTATGAAGATCATTTAATTTTAGAAGGGATAAAGAAAAATGTTTCAGATATTCACTTTAAACCAAAAAAAGAAAAGATGATTATCAGATTCAGAAAAGATGATGTCCTTTATCTTGAGAAAGAACTAAAAAAGGAGGAACAGGATGCCTTGACCATAAGATTAAAGATAAGAGGAGGTATGGATATTGGTGAAAGGAGGTTAATACAAAAAGGAAGGTTTGCTTTTGCAGATGAGAATGATAATTACAATATCAGGATATCTTTAATGCCAACGATTTATAGTGAAAAGATTGTATTGAGAATTCTAAAAAATCAGGATTTAAATAAAAGTTTTGAGGATCTTGGTTTTAATTCTAAAATTGAAGAAAAAATAAAAGAAATAATTTCATATCCATCAGGATTATTTCTTTTTATTGGATCAACGGGTTCAGGTAAAACAACTACGCAAATGACCTTGCTTAAATTAATGAAGAACAAAGGTAAAAATATCTTAATTATTGAAGAACCAGTGGAATATTTTTTAGAGGAAGCCAATCAGATTGAAGTTGATCGTGAAAGGGGATTTGATTATGGAATTATTTTAAGAGAAAGTTTAAGGCAGGATCCGGACTTAATTGTAATTGGAGAAATAAGGGATAGTGAAACAGCCCGAACAGCAGTAAGAGTAGCGGGAATAGGTCACTTAGTTTTTGCAACTCTTCATACAGAGTCAGGAAAAGATGCTGTTAACAGAATTGCAGATCTTGGAGTTTCTTCAAAAGAACTTGCATTGGTTTTAAGGGGAGTAATGAGTCAGCGTTTAATTAGAAAGAAATGTAAAAAGTATAACAAAAGCAGTAATTGTGATCTTTGTGGAGGAACTGGATATTATGGAAGATTTGCAGTAGGAGATATTTTCTTTTTTAACAATTCAAATAGTTTTGAAGATTTTGATGATGTTGGAAATATGAAAAAGCAGGTTTTAGGAAAAATAAAAGATGGAGAAACTGATGTTGAAGAATTTAAAAGGAGATTTATTTAAAAAAATAGAAGGATAAATAATAAGAAACTTCAATATTTTACAGAGGATCTCAAAATATCTCTGGAAGCAGGATTAACAATATTAGAAGGTTTAGAAATGATAAAGGAAAATACAAATGATATAGAAATAATCAGAAGAACCCGTAAAATGCAGGAGTTTTTAAGAAAGGGAGATAATATAACCATTGCCTGGATAGAAGCCTTCCCGGAAGAAAGAGAGGAAACTGCAAATCTAATAGGAGTTTATGAGAAGAGCGGAAGAATTACAGAAGGACTGGGGGAAATAGCAGCATATATTAAGGAAAAAAATAATACAAGAAAAAACTAACAGAAGCTTTATGTTAGTTTTTTCTTGTATTAATAATGGCATTAATTGTAATAATGTGGTTCCTGAATTTCTTTATTCCTTCAATGCTGGAAATAATAAGAGAAGTATTGATTTATGAAGATTTTATTAGACTGGAAGATATTTTTTCAAAATTCGTCTTGGAGTAAATATAAGTTTAAGTGTTGCTTTGTTTTTAATTGTTTTTTTGGTCATTTGGAAAGAAGGGAGAAAAAAAGTATTAAAGGCAATATCAAAACGGAAATATTTAGGGAAAATAGTCAGGATTCATTATTTAGAATTTTTTACTAATCATTTCAGGCACCTTTTAAAAAGTGGATTTTCAATTACAAGTGCTCTAAATATTTTCAAAAAGCTGGAATATTTTTCTTTTTATAAGGAAGATACAGAAAGAGTATTGGAGAGACTTGAAAAGGGAGAAAAGTTAAGTCAGGGTCTTGAAGAGTATTCATTTATTGGGAAAAGGGAAATTGAAATAATAAAAAAAGGAGAGCACAGAGGAACATTATCAGAATCAATTTCCTATATTCATCAACAGGTAAAAAAAGAAAAGAAGTTTTTATTTTTCAGAAGTGATTTCATTTGGTGAGCCCTTTGTGATATTGGCGGCGGGGATAATAACAGGGATTTCAGTTTATACGTTTTACAAGTTAATATTTTCTTACACTTTTACCTTTATTTAGAAAGGAAGGGAATAATGGAAAAAACAATAAGAAGTAATGCTGGTTTCACTTTAATTGAAGTATTAGTTGTTGTAGTGATTATAGGATTACTTTCAAACATGGCAATTGTAAATTATGGTCAAAAAACAAAGGAGGCGAAGAATGTGGTTAGTGAGGGAAACGTTGTAAATATTATGACAGCAATAGAATTATATAAAATGGAGAAGGGTTACTATCCTGCTGATGACGTAGAAGATCCATTAGCTATTTTGCTTGGTGGAGAAGGTTCTACAAAATTTTTAAAAATAAAAGAGGATGATTTAGCATTGTATGAATATATTTTATCTGATGACAAAAAAAGCTATACTATAAATATTAAAGAAAGCTAGTATTTTGAGGAAATGAGGGATATTTTTGTTTTTGACTTTTTCTTTTTTATTTGGCATGTTGATTGGTAGTTTTCTAAATGTTGTTATCTACAGATTACCAAGAGGAGAAAATATTGCTTTTCCACCTTCTCATTGTCCAAAATGTGGCTGGAAAATTAAACCTTTGGAAAATATTCCGGTAATTTCTTATATTTTTCTTAGGGGAAAATGTTCGAATTGTAAAAACAAAATATCTCCCATTTATCCCTTTATAGAACTTCTGACTGGGATTCTGTTTGCATTTTGTTATTGGCAACATTCCTTTACAACCGAAGGATATATTTCAGTAGTTTTTATTTCGATAATGATATGTATCTTTTTTATTGATCTTGAACATTATATTATTCCTGACAGCTTGCTGGTAGTTTTATTAATTTTATCAGCTTTGAAAATATTTCTGCTTAATCAGCCTCAGTTTTTGAATGCAGTAATAACAACCGTTATAACATTCTTATTTTTCTACTTGGTTTATATATTATCAAAGGAAAAATTTGGAGGCGGGGATGTAAAACTTTTTACTCTTCTTGCTTTGTATTTTGGCTGGCCTTTAATAAACTTGCTCATCGTATTAGCAAGTGTACTGGGGCTGATAATTGCCGGGTTAATGATTATGGCTGGTGTCATAAATAAAGATGAGCCAATACCCTTTGGGCCTTTTATAGTGTTCTCTTCAATAATTACTTTATTTTATGGAGAGATAATATGGAATTTTTACGAAAAAATAATTTTGGTTTTACTTTTATAGAAATTTTCACAGTAATAATTATTTCTGGAATGCTTATAGGGTTATCATTTTTTTCAGCTAAGGAAATATATGATAAAAGAAAGATGGAAAATGCAGTTTTCCAGATGTACAGTGATATTTGTGCACTTAGGAATGAAAGTATATTTACCTATAAACAGAGCAGAGTAAGGTTTTATAAGAGTTATAACAATTCCAGCCAAAGCGCTTATGTATTGCAGGTTATGGAAAATAATATATGGAAAACACAAAAAAGAATTATTTTAGAAAAAAGCCAGAAAATTTTTTCACTTACTTTCCCGGGAGGTTCTGTTAATCAGAACTTTTCTTTTCATGGAACACCACTTTATTCAGGAAGCGTTGGTTTACAAGGGGATGAAAGTGAAGTATATTATCTGGTTTTTTATAATTTAGGAAGGATCAGGATAAATGAAAGTGTCTGAAAACAGAGGTTATACGTATGTTTCGGTACTAGTCGTTTTTTTGTTGCTGGCAGGAACCACCTGGAATTTGTTTTTTATAATTAAAAATTTTAAAGAACAAAATATAATTCTTGAAAAAAATATTGAAATAACCAATCGCTGTATATCTTTAAGTAAAGAGTATTTATATAAAAAAGAAAATTATACATCTTTTTACACAGACAGCATTCAATATATTATATGGCATGAAAAAAATGGTTCTCTGAAAAAAGTATCGGTATGGGCATATAAGGACGGTGCTTTAAAAGAAAAAGTAACAAACTTCAAATATATTCAGCTGGAGGATGATAATGAAGAAACTCAACAATAAGGGGATAACTTTCATTGAAATGATTTCCAGTACGGTAATTTTATTATTTATTTTTCAATTAATTTTTAATTTGCTAATTATAAGCAATGTATTTAGAGAAGAAAACTATTTTGATGGTGAATACAGAAGACAGTTACATTTCGCCGAAAGTTATCTAAAAAGAGACTTCTTTCAAAGCCTTTCAGGAAGGAAAGCTGGTAATAATCAACTTGAATTACTAATGCATTCCGGAGAGGTAATTCCCTATTATCTGGGGGATGATCCATATGGCGACGAAAGCTGGGAGGGGAAGTCTAAAAAGACACTGTACAGGAAAGTTTCAGGAGAAAATACCCAACCATTAACTCAGTATTGTGATGTTTTTATAGTTGAAAAATTTGCTCAGGAGAATTTTAAAATCTTAAAAGCCCAGCTCTATGGTGGGGAAAGAAAAATATTAACAGAGGGGTATTATGATAAAAATTAGTTATTTTATAGTTCTTTTTTTACTTATAAATATATCAGCAGGGGGAGTGATGAATGAATTTTTGAAAAGTGTTGATGAAGAAAAGTTATATTTAAGTAAGGAAAAGTCAAGAATCTTTGCAGAATCAGGCTTAGAAATTGCTTTAAGTAAAATATATAATAATGAATCACCTGGCTTATATTTTTTTCTGAGGAATCAGGGGAGATTAGCATAAAGATAGAAAAGATAAGGGAGGAAGAATATTTTGTTGAATCCTCAGGGACTTGCGAGAAAGGAAAAACAAAAGTTGAAAGCAAGGTTCTGATTAGTCAGGAATTGCATCCTGAAATAATTGAAAAGAAAATGTGGCAACCCTTACATTTAGGGACTTCCTGTGATATATTTTAAAAAAGAAAAAATCAGGAGGTGGTAGAATGAAAATTTTGGTAATTAATGGACCAAACTTAAATGTGCTTGGGAAAAGAGATCCTCTTGTTTATGGAAAAATGTCTTTGGAAAATATAACTGAAAAGATTTCTGAACATGGGAAAGCTTACGGATATGATTTTGAGTTTTTTCAAAGTAATCATGAGGGAGAAATAATTGATAAAATTCACGACAGTGGCAATTGGGCAGAATGTGTAATTATTAATCCTGGTGCTTTTACCCATTATAGTATTGCAATAAGGGATGCTATTGAATCAGTTCCTTCAAAGTTTATTGAGGTTCATTTAAGTCATATTTATGCCAGAGAAGAATTTAGAAAAAAATCAGTAGTTGCTCCCGTATGTCGGGGACAAATTACAGGTTTTGGTTATCTGGGGTATTTAATGGCTGTAGACTTTATTAATATGGAAAAAGAAAATGAACAGAAATAATAGAATTGTAAAGCTTATGTCTTTAATGAAGGAAGAAGGAATAGAGAGTTTTTTGGTAAAGAATCAAAATAATGTTTTTTATTTATTTGGCTTAAAAAGTTCCAATGCCTGGATTCTTATTCATAAAGAAGAAGCCTTTTTCATTACTGATTTCAGATATTTAGAAGTGGCTGAAAAAGAATTAAAGGGTCTTTTTCAAGTCCTTGACATGGAAAGAAAAAGTATATCTTACTCAATAAACAAAATTATTGGTTATCAGTCAAATATAAAAATGGGATTTGAAATTAATGACATTACCTATTTTGAATATAAATCACTTTCAGAAGAATTGAATAAGAATATAACCTTACATCCATCAGAAGGTTGGGTGGAAAAATTACGTATGATAAAAGATGAGCAGGAAATATCTTTTATTAAAGAGGCACAAAAAATATCTGAAAGAGCTCTTAGAGAAACAATGAATTTTATTCGAAAAGATGAAAAAGAAATTAAAATTCAGCGTATCCTGGATAATTTTCTTTTCGATTTTGGAGCTGAAGACTTGGCTTTTAAAACAATTGTTGCAGCGGGGAAGAGAGGGTCACTTCCCCATGCAGTTCCATCAGATAATAAAATTCTGGATGGAGATTTTGTTACAATTGATATGGGTTGCAAATATTTTGGATATTGCTCAGACATGACAAGAACTTTTGCAGTTGGAAATGTTGAAGAATATAAAAGAAAAATATATAATATAGTATTGAAAGCTCAAAATGCAGCTTTAAATGAAATAAAAGCAGGGAAAGCTACCAAAGATATCGATAAAATTAGCAGAGATATTATCGAATCTGAAGGCTATGGTCAATATTTCGGTCATGGTTTGGGACATAGTCTCGGAATAGAAGTACATGAAGCACCGTCTTTTTCTCCTTTATCCAAAGATTTTCTTGAGGAAAATATGATTATGACAGTTGAGCCAGGAATATATATTCCAGACTCTTTTGGATTAAGAATTGAAGATTTGGTTGTAGTAAAAAAAGACGGGATTGAAAACCTTACAGAAATGGAAAAAGACTTAATTATTCTTTAAATCAAAAAAATAAAAAGGGTGGATGAATTAATGGTTTCGACAAATGATTTTAAAACTGGTCTTACAATTGAAATTAATGGAGATCCTTTTCAGGTTGTAGAGTTCCAACACGTTAAGCCGGGAAAAGGTGCTGCTTTTGTTAGAGCTAAACTTAGAAATTTAAGATCTGGTTCAACAACAGAAAAAACATTCAGAGCAGGAGAAAAACTTCCAAAAGCTCCAATTGAAAGAAAAGAAATGCAATACCTTTATGACGATGGAGAAAGCTATGTTTTCATGGATAACGAATCATTTGAACAAATAAATGTTTCAACAGCAAAACTTGATGGAGCAGAAAAATTCCTTATTGAAAACATGGACTGTACAGTAGCGTTTTATCAGAGAGAGATCATCGCTCTTGATGTACCAAACACTGTTATTCTTGAAGTTGTAGAAACAGAGCCAGGAATAAAGGGTGATACTGCTACAGGGGGAACTAAGCCAGCAAAACTTCAGACTGGTATTACGGTTCAGGTTCCATTCTTTGTAAATGAAGGAGAAAAAATCAAGGTAGATACAAGGACAGGTTTGTACGTTGAAAGAGCTTAAAAGTAATATCTTGAAAAAAACAAAAGATATTCTTCTCACTATTGATGGAGTTGAAGAAACTGTATCAAAAGGTATAAATATTGATGAAATTAATGAAAAAGAAGTCCGCCTTGAAATTTTTATAAAAACAAAAATTGGATATCCTATTCCTAAAATAGCCCAAATGGCTCAAAGAAAAATTAAGGAAGAGATTGAAGAGTGTTATAATATTAAAGTTGCAAGTGTAGATATTAATGTTATGGAAATACAATTTTAAACAGCACAAAGAGAGATAAATAATTTTTAACAAAATGTGCCCTTTTTAATAAAGGGCTTTTTTCGATAGGAGTGAAAAAGTGGTTAAGAGAGAAGCCAGGGAAAGAGCCCTTGTTGCCCTGTATCAAATGGATGTTATTAACGCTGAACCTAAAGAAGCTTTAATGGATAGATATGAAAATGATGATGTTAAGCCAATTTCTTTATCAATTGAACTAGTTCAGGGAGTAAAGGAAAATTTGGAATTTGTTGATGAAATAATCAAAAAACACTCCAAAGAATGGGACATAAACAGATTCTCAAATATTGACAGAAATATTTTAAGAATGGCAATTTACGAAATCCATTTTATGGAAAAAATTCCTTACAAGGTTAGTATTAATGAAGCTGTTGAATTAGCAAAAACATTTAGCACAGAAGAGGCATATAAATTTATTAACGGGATTCTGGCTCAGGTTGTAAAGGAACTTGAAAACTAAGGGGGAGAGTTTTTTGTATAAAGTGCTAGAAAAGAAAGTTTTAGCTGAAGGTCTTTACGAAATGAAAATCAGTGCTCCTGATTTTGCTAAAAAGGCCCAGGCAGGACATTTCCTGATAATTAAAGTTTCAGAAAAAGGTGAAAGAATACCATTAACTGTTGCAGATTTTGATTCAGAAGAAGGAACAGTAACCATTGTATTTGCAGCAATCGGCGTTTCAACTGAAAAAATAGCTGAACTTGAGGTTGGGGATGAAGTTATGGATTTCACAGGTCCTTTAGGGGAACTAAGTGAGGTGGAAAACTTTGGAACAATAGTTATGGTAGGGGGAGGCGTTGGAATAGCTCCGGTATATCCTATTGCCAAGGCTCTTAAAGCAGCAGGAAATAAAATTATCAGTATTATTGGTGCAAGAAACTCAGATCTTTTAATGTGGGAAGACAGAATGGCAGAAGTCAGCGATGAACTTCATATTGCTACAGATGATGGTTCAAAAGGCAGAAAAGGTTTTGTTACAGATATACTAAATGAATTAATGGAAAAAGAAAAAATAGACAGAGTTTGGGCAATTGGTCCGATTCCAATGATGAAGGCAGTAGCCAATTTAACCAGAGATAAAATTAAAACTATTGTAAGCATGAATCCAATTATGGTTGATGGTACAGGAATGTGTGGAGCCTGCAGAGTTTCTGTAGGAAATGAAACAAAGTTTGCTTGTGTAGATGGCCCTGAATTTGACGGCCACTTAGTAGATTTTGACCTTGCAGTAAGGAGACTCTCTTACTACAAAGATGAAGAAAAATCTGCACTTGAAATAAAACATTACGGACATAGTCATGGAGGTGGATGTAGTTGTCAAAACAAATAGGTGAAAGACAAGATATGCCATTACAAGACCCGGAAATCAGAAGAAATAATTTTGATGAAGTTGCTTTAGGATATGATGATGCGGCAGCTCTGGAAGAAGCAAAAAGATGTTTAAATTGTAAAGCAAGATTTTGTGTTAAAGGCTGTCCTGTAGAAATAGATATTCCTGAATTTATTCAGGAAATTGTTAAAGGAAATCTTCCGGAAGCATATAAAATATTAAAGAATAAAAATAATTTTCCTGCAGTTTGTGGCAGAGTCTGCCCCCAGGAGGTGCAGTGTGAAGACAGCTGTATTCTTCAAAAGAAAGGTCTTCCAATTGCAATTGGAAGACTTGAGAGATACGTTGCAGACTGGGCAAGAAAAAATGTTAAAGATGAATTGCCAGAGAATATGCCCCAGGGAGAGAAGGTTGCTGTAATTGGTGCAGGTCCTTCCGGATTAACTTGTGCTGGTGACCTGGCAAAAATGGGTTATAAAGTAACTGTTTTTGAAGCTCTTCATACTCCAGGGGGAGTATTGATGTATGGAATACCTGAATTCAGATTACCAAAAGAGATAGTTAGAAGAGAAATTGCACAAATCGAAATGTCTGGGGTAACAATTAAAACAGGTAATGTTATTGGTAAATTATTTACAGTAGAAGAACTTCTTGAAAATGGTTTTGACGCTGTTTATATTTCAACAGGAGCAGGGCTGCCATATTTTATGGATATTCCTGGAGAAAATTTAAATGGTGTTTATTCAGCTAACGAATTTTTAACCAGAACAAATCTAATGTGTGCCTATGAATTCCCCAATGCCTGTACTCCAATAAAAGTAGGTAAGAAAGTTGCTGTTGTTGGTGCAGGGAACGTAGCAATGGATGCTGCCAGAACCGCTTTGAGATTAGGGGCAGAAGAATCACATATTATTTACAGAAGATCCAGAAAAGAAATGCCAGCCAGAGTGGAAGAACTTGAGCACGCGGAAGAAGAAGAAGTAATTTTTAATCTTCTTGTAAGTCCTATAGAAATTATTGGAGATGAAACAGGAAAAGTATCAAAAATTAAATGTGTCCGTTATGAATTAGGAGAGCCTGATGCTTCAGGAAGACAAACTCCAATAGAGATTCCTGGTTCAGAGTTTGAAATGGAAGTGGATTCAGTAATTATGACTATCGGACAAGGTCCAAATCCTCTTGTAACAAGAACCACAGAAAGCCTGGAACTTAATAAAAAAGGTACTATAAAGGCATCTGAGGAAACTGGAATTACATCAATACCAGGAGTTTTTGCTGGAGGAGACATTGTTACAGGAGCTGCAACAGTAATACTTGCAATGGGAGCTGGTAAAAAAGCTGCCAGAGCCATCGACGAATATATAAAAAATAAGAAAAAGTAAGGTTGAAACCATGTCTGAACATATTTTTTCCGTGAGTGAAATAAATCAATATATAAAAAACACATTGGAAAATGATCCTTTATTGTCTAATTTCTGGCTCAAGGGTGAAATTTCCAATTTTATAAACTGCTCTTCAGGGCATCTGTATTTTACAATAAAGGATGATACAGGCTCAATCAAGTGTGTGATATTTCGTTCAAGAGCTGGTCGTGTTCGCTTTAGTCCTTCAAATGGACAAAGAGTTATTATAATGGGATATGTTTCTATATATGAAAAAGGTGGTCAATATCAGCTTTATGTTCAGGAAATGGTAGAGGATGGTATTGGAGATCTATATGAAAAATATGAAAAACTCAAGAAAAAATTAACCGAGGAAGGTCTTTTTGCTGATGAAAGAAAAAGGAGCCTTCCTTTTTTTCCAAAAAGAGTAGGTATCGTAACTTCTCCAACAGGAGCAGCTATCAGGGATATTATTACCGTAATAAAAAGAAGAATGCCAAGTACTGAAATTATTCTTGTATCTGCCTTAGTTCAGGGTACGGGAGCGGCGGAGTCCATTGTCCAGGCTTTGGGAAAAATAATTGAATTTAACCCGGAAGTAATCATTACAGGCAGAGGTGGAGGTACTATTGAAGACTTATGGCCCTTTAATGAAGAAATTGTTGTCCGAAAAATAAGCCAAAGTCCCATACCCATTATAAGTGCCGTTGGCCATGAAACAGACTTTACTCTTTCAGATTTCACTGCAGACTTAAGAGCTGCAACTCCTTCAATGGCAGCAGAACTGGCGGTACCAAATAAAAAAGATCTGGAAGATATGCTTTGGCAGAAAGAAAGAAGACTTAAAAAGTCAATTGATACTTTATTAAATACAAAGAAAAAAAGATTAGATGAAATCCTAAAGAGAAAAATATTCATATCCCCTGAGAAAATGTGGGAAAATAAAAATCTCCAGCTTGAATATCTTCGGGAAAAACTTGTCCACAGACAATTAAATTTACTAAAAGAGAAAAATAACATCCTGGAAACAGCAGGTGGTAAAACAGACCTCCTGAGTCCATTAAAAATACTATCTAGAGGGTACTCCTTAACTTTTAATGACAAAGGAAATATAGTGAAAACTGCAAGTAGTGTAAAAGAAAATGAAAAAATAAAAGTAAAATTGCATAAAGGCAATATTATTTGTAATGTAACCGAGGTGAATGAGAATGACTAAAAAATATACTTTTGAAGAATCCATGGAAAAGCTTGATAAAGTAATTTCATTACTTGAACAGGGAGATATAGATCTTGAAAAGAGTCTGGATTGTTTTACTCAAGGAATAGAAATGATAAAAAATTGCAAAACAGAGTTAGTAAAAGCTGAAGAAAAGGTAAAAGTACTTATTGAAGATGAGCTCTCAGAGTTTACACAACTTAAAGGAGAATAGAATGGATTTTAAAAATTACACTAAGAAATATACCTTGGAAATTGAAGAAGCCCTTAATCAAATACTTGAACCCAAGGAGCAGATCCCCCAGATAATTCATGAATCAATGAGATACAGCGTGTTTGCCGGGGGTAAAAGATTAAGACCTATTTTATCTTTAGCTGCAGGGGAGGCTTTTGGAGCTTCTTCCAAAGAAATAATGAATACAGCTTGTGTTTTGGAGCTGATTCACACATATTCTCTGATACATGATGATCATCCAGATTTAGATAACGACGATATGCGCAGAGGAATGGCAACTAATCATAAAGTATTTGGAAGCGCAATGGCCATACTTGCTGGGGATGCTTTATTAACCCATGCTTTCCAAGTTTTGTCTTATGAAGCACTCAGGGAAGAAGATTCTGATAAGCTAAAAAGAAGACTACAGGTTAATTGTGAAATTGCTCAGGCAATTGGAAGCAGAGGAATGATTGGAGGCCAGGTAGTTGATATCTTATCTGAAGGTGAGGCGGAAAAAGATCCAAATATACTCAGATATATTCATGCTCACAAAACAGGAGATTTAATCAGGGCTTCTGTAAGAAGCGGAGCTTTGATTGGTGGAGCCAGCGAAGAAGAACTTTTTAATATTACAGTTTATGCAGAAAAAATTGGAATTGCTTTCCAGATTACTGATGATATTCTTGATATATCCGGTGACCAGGAACTTTTAGGTAAAAATATCGGAAGTGATGAAAAAAATGATAAGCTTACGTACCCAAGTATTTATGGCTTAGAGAAGTCAAAAGAAATGGCTGAAAAGGCTGTAAAGGATGCACTAATGTTTCTTAAAAAAGCAAATATTAATAATTATTATTTAGAGGAATTGGCAAAATATATATTAACAAGAAAAAAATAAAAAATGGTGATGAATTTGAATTTTACAGATTTATTTAACAATCACATAATTGCAGTGACAATGGTTTCCTGGCTTCTTGCTCAGAGTATAAAATTGATAATCGATAAGATTAGATACAGAGAAGTAGACTTTACTAGAATTATTGGTGCAGGAGGAATGCCAAGTTCCCATTCTGCTTTTGTCACATCTCTTGCTACGGCGATTGCATTCCAACATGGACTGGATTCTACTGAGTTTGCCCTTGCCTTTTCATTGGCAGCTATAGTTATGTATGATGCAGCGGGAGTAAGAAGGTCTGCTGGAAAACAAGCACAGGTTTTAAATAAGATTGTCCATGATTTATATAGCAAGGAACATACTATAAAAAAAGAGCGTCTTAAAGAATTAATCGGACACTCTCCGGTGGAAGTATTTGCCGGGGCGGTATTAGGAATACTTGTTGCAATATTTATGGCATGATATTATTAAGATATAAGGACAGGTGGAGTATTATTCTAGTCGGATACCTGCTTTCGAAGGCGGGCTTAAAAATCCGTTAAAGGGCACATCGATGAAGTTCCTGGTGGTGGCTTTGGACGCCCAGTCTGGGGTTGCTGCTGGGAGTTAAGATTGGAGGGCTACCTGCAATGGCATGCAGGGATGACCCTGTTTTCGTGGAGACCTAAGTGCGTGTATTGTGCCACCGTGTACAGTGGATGGCTTGGGATTAAACCTGCATCCGGGGTAACTCGGGTGTAGTGTAGCCTACCTTGAGCGTTTTATGCGGATAAGCAGTTAAGTGGGGAATAAATTGTGGCCACAGTTTGTGACTCATTGCTTTGAAACTTAATTAATGCAAAAGAGGCTAGAAAGCAGCTCTATTCGCTGAGGAAAATTCCTAGAGTATATACCGCAAGGTATGATCTTTCAGGGATTAAAGTGTGGTCTAAGTGGTGATCTAGTTCTGCCAATGGCGACAAGCAGGAAAGGCTTTAAAAGGAAACTGCCGGAAGGGCGACCAACGGTAGCTTTTTGGGAAAACCTACTAGACCTAAGCCACAATATTTATCTGTTAGATTTCCACCTGTCCATTTTATTTTGGAGTGAATTAATTGGCTAAGAGTAAAGGTAATGAAATATCAATAAAAAATGCTTTAGGTATGGGTATCGGAACATTTCTTCTTTCCTTTGTTTTATCATTGGTTTCAGAAGTTTCTTTTCGTGTTGTACCCTTAACAGTAAGTATTTTATTGGTTTTAGTTGTAATATTAATAGGAATATTATTCGATATGGTTGGCATGGCAACAGTTACTGCTGATCTTAAAGTACTTCATGCAAGAGCGTCTCAAAAAGTTTATGGAGCCAGAGTGGCTGTAGAACTGGTAAGGAACTCTGCAAGAGTATCTTCAATTTGTAATGATGTTGTCGGGGATATTTGCGGAACTTTAAGCGGAGCATTAGGTGCTGCTATTGTTATTGAAGTATTAATTCAAAACCCTAATATAAATGGTTTAATTTTAGGTGTATCAGTTACTTCTATGGTTGCATCATTGACTGTAGGTGGAAAGGCCTATGGAAAAGGAATGGCTATTAAGAATGGAACTCCTATTATTTTTTTTATAGGTAAGCTCCTAAGTAAAGCGAAGTTGTAATGAAGGTGGAAAAATGAGTTTAATTAAAACTGATGAAATACTATTAAAAGATGAAATAAAAAAATACAGAATGGAAGAACTTACTAAGCTGTCCGAAGAAATTCGTGAACAGCTTATTGACGTTGTATCGGAAAATGGTGGTCATCTTGCTTCAAATTTAGGGGTTGTTGAGCTTACAATTGCTCTTCACTATGTTTTTGACTCTTCAAGGGATAAATTCATTTGGGATGTAGGTCATCAGGCATATGTTCATAAAATCCTTTCGGGAAGGAAAGAACAGTTAAAATCAATTAGGAAACACGGGGGTATTTCAGGATTTCCAAAATGCAAGGAATGTGCCGATGATTGTTTTGATGTAGGGCATAGCAGTACTTCTATTTCGGCGGCTCTGGGTTTGGCTAATGCCAGAGATTTAAATGGGGAAAATCATGCTGTTTTGGCTGTTATTGGAGATGGAGCCATGACAGGTGGAACGGCTTTTGAAGCAATGAATCATGCCGGGCACTTACAAAGTGATATGACGGTAATTTTAAATGATAATGAAATGTCTATAAGTGGAAATGTTGGAGCCATGTCATCATATTTGAACAAAGTAAGACTTGACCCTAATTATACCAAGAGAAAACAATATGTTGAAAATATACTAACCAGAATTCCTAAGATAGGAAATAAGGTTGCGTGGACAGCAGAAAAAATAAAAGACACAGTAAAATATCTTATGGTCCCAGGACAATTATTCGAAGAGCTTGGATTTAGGTATTTCGGCCCTGTAGACGGACATAATTTAGAAGAATTAATAGATGTTTTAAAGAAAATTAAAGACATAAAAGGGCCAAAAATCATACATGTAATAACAAAAAAAGGTAAAGGATATAAATTTGCTGAAGAAAATCCAGATAAATTTCATGGAATAGGAGCATTTGATAAAGAGACAGGAGAAGTCAGAAGCAAGTCGGGAAAGATTTCCTACACAAAAGCTTTTTCAAACGCACTCTTAGATATTGCCGAAAAAGATGAAAAAATTGTTGCGATTACTGCTGCTATGGATTCAGGTACTGGAACTGATGTTTTTGCCCAGAAATATCCTAATCGTTTTTATGATGTTGGAATTGCAGAACAACATGCTGTAACTTTTGCTGCCGCATTAGCCAGGGGTGGAATAAAACCTGTGGTTGCTATTTACAGTACTTTTTTACAAAGAGCTTATGATCAGATTGTCCATGATGTAGCTCTGCAAAATATTCCAGTTATTTTTGCCCTGGACCGTGCAGGTTTGGTTGGTGAAGATGGACCAACACATCATGGTGTTTTCGATATTTCTTATCTGAGACATATACCTAATATGATTGTAATGGCACCAAAGGATGAGAAGGAATTAGGCAATATGTTGTATTCGGCAACAAAATATAATTCTCCTGTTTCTATTAGATACCCAAGAGGTGAAGGGACGGGAGTTATAATTGACAGAGGGCACTTTGATTACATTGAAAAGGGTCGTGGTGATTTAATAAAACACGGCCAGGATGTATTAATTATTGCAGTTGGAAGTATGGTTGAAGAAGCAATAAGAGCAAGGGATATATTAGAAAATTCCCATATTAGTGCGGGAGTAATCAATGCGAGATTTATTAAACCTATTGATGAAAATCTTATTATCGAAAATGTTAAAGATAAGAAATTAATAGTAACGGTGGAGGAAAATGTTCTTAAAGGTGGTTTCTCAGAAGAAGTGTCTTCCTTATTGGAAGATCATGGAATATTAAAATCCCTTCTAAGAATTGGAATAGAAGATAATTTTATTGAGCATGGTCCCCAAAGCTTATTAAGAGAAAATTGTGGACTTTCAGGGGAAAGCATTGCTGAAAAAATAAAAGAAAAATTGGTATCCGCCGGATCCTTTGCAAAAGTATTAAACATGAACCGGAGAAAATATTTATGAAAATAAGATTGGATAAACTTCTTCATGAAAGAAAACTAACAGAAAGCCGGGAAAAAGCAAGAGCCTTGATTATAGCAGGAAAAATTCTTGTTAATAAGGAAAAAGCAGATAAACCGGGAACTATGTTTAATGAAGATGCAGAAATAGAAATAATTGGTGAAAAATTAAAATATGTAAGCAGAGGCGGATTAAAACTAGAGAAAGCACTGAAGATTTTTCCGATTACTTTAAATAATAAGGTTCTTTTAGACATAGGTGCTTCCACAGGAGGTTTTACAGACTGTGCCCTTCAAAATGGTGCTTCTAAGGTTTATGCAGTAGATGTTGGTTATGGTCAATTGGACTGGAAACTTCGAAGTGATGAAAGAGTCGTTACAATGGAAAGAACTAATGCCAGGTACCTGGAAAAAGAAATTTTTCCTGATGAAATTGATTTTGTAACTACCGATGTGGCCTTTATCTCTTTAACAAAGATTCTTCCTGCAATAAAAAAGGTTTTAAAAGGTGACGGTGGAGAAGCTGTTGTTCTTATTAAGCCCCAATTTGAAGCTGGAAGAGAAAAAGTTGGAAAAAAAGGAGTTGTAAAAGACCCAGAGGTTCATATAGAAGTGATTGAAAAGATTTTAAATTTTTCAATAGAACAGGGTTTTATAATAAAAGGGCCTACATTCTCACCTATAAAGGGACCTGAAGGAAATATTGAATATCTTTTATGGTTAGGTACATCAGAAAGTATAGTGACCCATGCAGATTATTCCCCTCAGGAAATAGTAAAGGAAGCCTTTGGGGGAAAGTCTTTTGATTAAAAGTGATTATTTAATTATTGGCTTTGTTTTAGGTATATCAGTACTTTCCTATACTTTAAAAGCCTGGAATAGTTATCGTAAAAAGAAAATATATTTCAAGGCAAAATCAGCAGAAAAAAAGGCGATGGACCTTCTTGAAGTTCAGGGATATCGTGTGATTGAAATTCAACCTAGGAGAGATGTTTACTATTATCTGAATGGGGAGAAAAAAAGAGCTTATGTAAAGGCAGATTTTCTTGCAAGAAGGTTTTTTAGGAAAGTGATTTGCGAAGTTAAAACCGGAGAGAAAACAAGAATAACTCAGGCGATAATAAGAAGACAACTTTTTGACTATTATTATGCTTATGGCGTAAAAGAGGTAATTCTTATTGATATGGAAAAAAACAGAATTGACAGGATAACTTTAAAAAGGGGCTTAAGGTGAACATAATGAAATTCGGAATTATATTAAATTATGATAAGGGCGAAACTGCTGAGCTTTCAAAAAAAATAGCAGATTTTTTAAAAACAGAGGGAATGGAAGTATTTGCCCTTGCAGAAGAGTGTGCCGTTCTTGAAGAAATCAATGAGCTTTCAAAAACTGAATTTAATAATACTATAGAATTTCTCATTGTAGTTGGCGGAGATGGAACTTTCCTGAGAGGATCGAGACGGATCTTCGGATGTGGACTCCCTATTCTTGGAATCAACATGGGGAAACTTGGTTTTCTTACTGAAGTGGAAAAAGGTAATGTTTTTGAAGCATTGAAAAATATTATAGACGGAAAATATTTCCTTGAAAAAAGAATGCTTTTAGCTGCCGATGTAATAAGAAATGAAAAAGTTGTAAGATCATTCATGGCTTTGAATGACTTTGTAATTAACAAAGGAGCATTTTCCAGATTGATTAGAATTTTTATGTATATTGGGGGGGAATATTTTAGAGATTATTCTTCAGATGGAGTAATAATTGCAACACCAACAGGCTCAACGGCATATTCCCTTTCCGCAGGGGGACCTATTGTTTTTCCAGGAATGGATGTTAGTATAATCACCCCTATTTGTCCCCATTCTCTAAGCGCCAGGCCAATGGTAATTCCTCCTGAGAAAGATGTGGAAATTACACTATGTTCACCCAGAATAAAATCTATGCTGACTATTGACGGGCAAAATGGATTTGAACTGGAAAATGGAGACAGAATAATAATTAAAAAAGCTGAGAGCAGATTGAATTTTGTTAAGTTTTCCAAGGAAGGTTTTTTTGGAAGAATAAGAGATAAGTTTTAGGAGAAAAAAAGTTGAAAGAACAAAGTATTTTTACGAACTTGAATTTTATGAATAAGAAAATGCTTACTACCTTATTAAAAACTGGTGATACTGTAGTTGATGCAACTCTGGGAAATGGTTATGATGCATTATTTATTGCAAGTATTGTTGGTTCTGAAGGAAAAGTAGTTGGTTTCGACATACAAAAGGAAGCTGTAATAAGATCTTCTCAAAAAATGGAAGAAGCAGGCTTTACAAACTATATTTTCTACAATGAAAGTCATGACAGAATAGAGGAATATGTAAGTAAAGCAAGGGGAGTAATATATAACCTGGGCTATCTTCCCGGAGGATCAAAAGAAGTTACAACTAAGAGTGATACCACCCTGGATTCAATTAAAAAGTCATTAAAAATTTTAAAAAAGCCAGGAATGATATCAATAATGTTTTATGCAGGTCACCCTGGAGGAACTGAAGAAAAAGATACAGTTTTGTCTTATGTTAAAGAATTGGATAAAAAAGAATTCGATGTACTGGAATTCAAACATATAAACGGAATAAAGACAGCACCTTTTTTACTAATAATATACAAAAAAGGAGAATAAAATTATGAAAAGTATCAGGCAGAAAAAGATACTGAATTTAATTGAAAATCAAATTGTCTCAACTCAAAAGGAATTGGCAGATGCCCTTATAGAGGCGGGATTTGAGGTTACTCAAGCTACAGTGTCAAGAGATATAAAAGAGCTAAATTTAATAAAAATATCTTTAGGTGAAAATTCATATCGTTATGCAGCACCACAGGAAGCTGTTGTAGTATCGGAGAAAAAATTTGAATTTGTCTTAAGAGAATTTGTTTTGGATGTAGATTACAGTGAAAATATTGTTGTTGTAAAAACTGCTCCTGCAAATGCCAATGTTGTTGCCTATGCTCTTGATAATTTTACATGGGAAGAAGTAATTGGAACTGTTGCCGGAGATGATACTATTTTGCTGGTTGTTAAGCCAAAAGAAGCTGTTGAACAAATAGTAAAAAGAATCAGAAAATATATTGAATATTAATTAACAGGGGGCATGATTGTGCTTAGAATGTTAAATATTTCAAATTATGCTTTAATTGACCATCTGGAGATTGAATTTTCCTCCGGATTGAATGTTTTATCTGGAGAAACGGGAGCAGGTAAGTCAATTATTGTTGGTGCCATATCTCTCCTGATGGGTGGAAGAACCCAAGGAGAATACATAAGAAATAAGGACCAGAAAACCTGGGTGGAGGGTTGTTTTGATTTTTTACTTTCTAATGAACTAAAGGAAATGGCAGAGGAAGCGGGCATTCCTCTGGAGGATGATTATCTTGTAATCAGAAGAGAGATTAATCCTAACGGAAAGAGTTTAGCAAGAATCAATGGGATAATTATACAGGCAGGCTTTTTGAAAAACTTTGCTTCGAAGTTTTTGAATATTTATGGTCAGCATGATTTTCAGATTTTAAGTGATTCCTCAAATCATCTTGGAATTTTGGATAATTCCGGGGTTAAAAAAGTTAGCGGCCTAAAAAAAGAGGTAAAAGAAAAATATTTTCTTTATATGGAAAAGAAAAAAAGAGCTGAAGAATTAAAAGATAAAATTCTAAATGAAAAACAAAAAAAAGATTTTCTTGTTTTTCAGTATGAAGAAATTGAAAAAATTGATATTAAGAGTCCAAATGAAGATAAAGAAATTGAACAGGAATTATTGTTTCTTGAGAATCAGGAAAAAATTAGTCAGTTAATCTATAAAGCTTCAGAAAATTTATATGGGCAGGATTCTGCTTATGAGAAAACCGGAAATGCTTTGGCAGAAATTTCCAGTCTTTCAGCATATATTGAAAAGGTTAAAGAGACAGAAGAAAGATTAAGCAATATATACTTTGAACTTGAAGATATAGTTCTGGAAATAAAGAAATATATTAACGAAGAAGAATTTGACCAAAAGAAACTGGATCTGTTAAGTGAGAGAAAATTCAGCTTACAGAAAATCAAGAAAAAACATAATCTTGATTTGCAGGGTCTTTTAGAAAAAAAAGAAGAGATTAGTGGAGAACTGGAAATATTAAACAATACTTCATACTATCTTGAACAGGCGGAAAAAGAATTACAAAATGCATTCGAAGATTATTCTCAGAAAGCAACGGAACTTTCATTAATGAGAAAAGAAATAGCAAAGGAATTAGAAGTTAATATAAAAAATGAATTAACATGGCTGGGAATGAATAATGTAGTTTTCAAAACTGTTTTTGAAAATGGAATCCCTGGTAAAGATGGCATTGATGTTGCAGAATTTTTAATCTCAGCAAACCTGGGTGAAGAACCAAAAGGGATTTCAAAGATTGCATCTGGAGGAGAAATGTCAAGAATAATGCTTTCATTAAAAGTAATTATTACTGAAGATGGAATCAGTACGATGATTTTTGATGAGGTTGACTTAGGAATTGGGGGAGAAACAATTTTAAAAGTTGCTGAAAAACTTCTTCAGGTTGCAAAAGAAAAACAGGTTCTTTGTGTTACTCATTCCCCTCGGTTGGCTGCGGTAGCGGACAGTCACTTCTTGATAAGTAAAATTGAGGCTGACAACAGAACCCAGACAATTGTAAAAAAGCTGGATGATGAAGAAAGAATAACAGAGGTTAGCCGAATGCTGGGAGACCGAAGTGAAGCGGGGAGAAAATTTGCCGCCAAACTATTAAATACTTGATAGAAAATGGTGTTTGTGATATCATATAATGTGTTAAATGAGATAGAATTTTTGCAGAGAGTGGGTTTATTGCCCACTCTTTCCTATTATTTTAGGGAGAGGTGTTTATAAATGTCTAAAATAGTTGATACAGTATCTGAAATTATTGAACCAATTATAAATGAACTAGGGTTTGAACTTGTAGATGTCGAGTTTCTTAAAGAAGGTTCTGATTGGTTTTTAAGAGTATATATTGATCATGAAGAAGGTGTTGATATTGATAATTGCGCTGATTTAAGCAGGGTTGTAAGTAAAAAGCTGGACGAAGTTGATCCTGTTCCTCAGGAATATTATCTTGAAGTTTCATCTCCGGGAATTGAGAGAGTTTTGAAAAAAGATAAAGATTTTAAAAAGTTTAAGGGAAGCAAAGTAACAGTAAAACTATTTACAAAATTTCAAGATAAAAAGCAGTTTAGCGGAGAATTAGGTGAAGTTGGCGAAGAAAATTTAACAATTGTTTCTGATGAAGAAATAAAAATACCAAGAGAACTAATTTCAAGAGTTAATTTACTTTGGGAAGAATAGAAATGAGGAGGTTATTTAGGTGAACGTAGATTTAATGGAAGCAATAAAAGAGATTGAAAAGGAAAAAGGTATTGATCCTGAAGTTATTTATCAGGCAATTACTGAATCTCTTCTTGCTTATTACAAAAAAAATGCTGGTAAGAATTCAAACGCAAACAATATTGAAGTTAATTTGAATAGAGAAACAGGAGAATTAACAATAATAGAAAAAAAATTGGTTGTAGAAGAAACAGAAGATGAAAAAAATGAAATTTCCTTTGAGGAAGCAAGAAAAATAAGTCATCTTTATCAACCGGGAAATTATGTTGAAATAAATGTAACTCCAAAAGATTATGGAAGAGTTGTTGCTCAATCAGTTAAGAACTCAGTTATTCAAAAAGTTAGAGAAGCAGAAAGAGACATAATTTATGACGAATATATTGGCAAAGAGGGAGATATCGTAAACGGTATTGTTCAAAGAATTGATGCTAAAACTGCATATGTGGACTTAGGAAAAGTTGAAGCAATTTTACTTCCAAGTGAGCAAATGGAGGGGGAGAGGCTTGAAATTCATCAGCGTATCAAAGTATATGTTCTTGAAGTAAGAAAAACTACAAAAGGGCCTCAGGTATTACTTTCCCGCTCACATCCAGGACTTTTAAAAAGACTTTTTGAATTAGAGGTTCTTGAAATCCATGACGGAGTTGTTGAAATAAAATCTATCGCCAGAGAAGCAGGAAGCAGATCGAAAATAGCAGTATACTCAAATGACGAAAATGTTGATCCTGTTGGAGCCTGTGTTGGACCTAAAGGTTCAAAGGTTCAGGTTATTGTTGATGAATTAAAGGGAGAAAAAATAGATATAGTAAACTGGAGTGAGGATATAGCAGAATTTATCAGAAATTCCTTAAGTCCTTCAAAAGTATATGAGGTAACGGTTTACGAAGAGGATAAAAAAGCAAGCGTTGTTGTTCCGGACTACCAACTTTCTCTGGCTATTGGAAAGGAAGGGCAAAATGCTCGTCTTGCAGCAAAGCTTACAACCTGGAAAATTGACATAAAGAGTGAGAGCCAGCAAAATGAAATGATGGAAAACCTTGATTTTGATATAGATGATTTTGAAGAAGAGGAAAGCTATGACGAAGAAAATTCCTAAGAGAATGTGTGTATCCTGCAGAGAAATGTTTGAAAAAAAGGCTCTCAGAAGGATTGTCAGAACACCAGAGGGGGAAGTTGTATATGACCCCACAGGTAAAAAATCAGGTAAAGGTGCATATATATGTACAAATCCAGATTGTTTTGTCAAAATAAGAAAAGGAAAGATTATTGAAAAAGCCTTTAAAATGGAGGTTCCTAAAGAAGTATATGATGAATTGGAGGAAATTTTAAAGGATGAACAGTAAATTTTTAACTCTTTTGGGTTTTGCTAAAAAGGCTAATCATGTCACATCTGGTGATGAAGGAGTTAAAGCTTTTCTAAAAAAAGATAAAATAAAATTGCTTATTATAGCTGAAGATTATCCTGAAAAAAGAAAAAAATACTGGATAGATACAGCTAAAAGCATGAATATAGATTTTATTGAAATATGCGACAAAGAAAGTCTGGGCAGGGCAATTGGGACTTCACCACGTTCGCTGGTGGGGATTCTTGATGAAAAAATGGCAGAGTCGCTTAAAAATATAGTTAACTAGTTTTCGGAGGTGAAGGGTATTGTCAAAATTGAGAGTACATGAGATAGCAAAGGAAATAAACGTACCAAGTAAAGATTTAGTAGAAAAATTACAGGCAAAAGGATTTGACGTAAAAAATCATATGAGCACTTTGTCAGGGAAAGAAGTGGGGACTATAAAGGAAATTTTTACCGAAAAAAAAGTAGAAAAAAAGGCGTCTAAAGAGGTAAAAGAGGTTAAAGAAGTAAAAGAAACCAAAGAGGTTAGTGAGAGCAAACCAGCACCTAAGTCAGAAGCCGCAAAAGGGGTAACCAGAGATTTTAGAAACGCAGATCAAAGGTCGTCCCAATATGACAGAAATAAAAGACCTCCTCAGGGAAAGACAACCAGCTTTAGAGATCAGCAACAGCAACAGCCAGGAGGAGGCTATAAAGGTAACAAACCTCCCTATAGCCAAAACAAGCCACCCTATAATAAAGACAGACAACAAACTAGTCAGCATGGTGGACAGACTGGGCAGCAAACCCAGGGTCAGAGACCTCCGTATAATAAGGACAGACAGCAGACTGGCCAGCAAGGGTATGCACAACAAGGCCAGGGCCAAAGACCTTCTTATGGTCAAGGTCAGAAACCAGCCTATGGACAACAGGGTGGTCAGAAACCTGCTTATGGACAGGGAGCAGGAAGACCTCAAGGGGGAGGAAAGCCACCGTATAAACAAGACAATAAAAAGCCGGGGCCAGCAAAGGATTTTAGAGCGGAGCCTGCAGCACCGGAAAAAGTTGAAAAAGATGTTAAGTCAAATTATGGCAACAGAAAAAGAGATAAGTTAAAAGATGTAAAAAGTATAGATAAAAAAGAAAAGATTTCTATTGATAAAGTTTTTACCAAGAAAAAAGGTAAGCCTCAGTACAGACAAGAGGTAAAACCTCATGTACCTGCTCCAGAGGTTAAAAGACACGTTGTTATTGAAGATGAACTTACAGTTCAGGAGCTTGCTTCTCAACTTGGGAAAAAGTCTACAGAAATAATCAAGTCTTTAATGAATCTTGGCATAATGGCGACTATTAACCAATCTCTTGATGAAGATACAATTCAAATAATAGCTGAAGAGTTCGGTGCTGCTTTTGAGAAAAGAGAAACTAAGGAAGAAAGATTATTTGCAGAAATTGAAGATGCAGAAAAATCCCTTGTTTCAAGACCACCGGTAGTTACAATTATGGGACACGTTGACCATGGTAAAACTTCATTATTAGATAAAATTCGTTCTGCCAATGTAATTGCTACTGAAGCAGGGGGAATTACTCAGCATATTGGTGCTTATCAGGTAGAAATAAAGAAACAAAAGATTACTTTTCTTGATACACCAGGTCACGAAGCTTTTACTCAAATGAGAGCAAGAGGAGCTCAGATTACTGATGTCTCAATACTTGTTGTTGCCGCTGATGATGGTGTTATGCCACAAACAATTGAAGCTATTCACCACGCAAAAGCAGCAAAAGTTCCAATTATTGTAGCAATTAACAAAATAGATAAGCCAGGGGCAAATCCAGACAGAATTAAACAGGAGCTTACAGAGCACGGACTTGTTGCAGAAGACTGGGGCGGAG
This sequence comes from Peptococcia bacterium, assembly GCA_965228015.1. Taxonomy (GTDB): domain Bacteria; phylum Bacillota; class Peptococcia; order Peptococcales; family SKKY01; genus SKKY01. Next base: position 1,088,524 of record OZ245787.1, on the reverse strand, counting down.
ATGTAATCATGGTTCCCGTTTCTGCTATGACAGGTGAGGGAATTGACAATCTTTTAGAAATGATAATACTTATTTCTGAAGTTGCTGAACTTAAATCAAACCCAGACAGAAGAGCGAGTGGAGTAGTTATTGAATCCAAGCTTGATAAGGGCAGAGGAAGCGTTGCCACTGTTCTTGTACAAAAAGGTACTTTGTATGTAGGAGATTTCCTTGTTGCAGGTACCACTATGGGTAAAGTAAGGGCTATGTTTGACTATGTTGGAAGGAAGATTAAAAAAGCCGGGCCATCTACACCAGTAGAAGTTCTTGGTTTAAGTGATGTTCCGGAAGCTGGAGATGAATTCCTTGTTGCTGAGGATGAGAAACTTGCTAAGGCTGTAGTTGAAAGAAAATTAAAAGATAAGCACATTAAAGATATTAATAAAGGTAATAAAGTTACTTTAGATGATGTTTTTGCGAAAATTAAAGACGGAGAAATTAAAGATCTTAACATTGTTCTTAAAGCTGATGTTCAAGGGTCTATTGAAGCAATTAAGCAGTCTCTTGATAAATTAAGCAATGAAGAGGTAAGGGTTAATGTTATTCATACAGCTGTTGGTGGGATTAAAGAAACTGACGTTATGCTTGCATCAGCATCAAACGCTATAATTATTGGATTTAATGTTAGACCAGATGTTAACTCCAGAAAAGCTGCAGAAAAAGAATCTGTTGATATAAGATTATACAGAATTATTTATGATGCTATTGAAGATGTTAAAGCTGCATTATCTGGTTTACTTTCTCCTGAAATTAAGGAAAAAGATCTTGGAACTGCTGAAGTAAGAATGATAATCAGGGTTCCAAAGGTTGGTAATATTGCAGGGTCCTATGTAACCGAGGGTAAATTTACCAGAAATGCAAGAGTCAGAGTAGTTAGAGACAGTGTTGTAATTTTTGATGGAGCTATCGATGCATTAAGAAGATTTAAAGATGATGTAAAAGAAGTTCAAACGGGATACGAATGTGGTATCAGTATTAAAAATTACAATGATTTCAGAGAAGGGGATATTCTTGAAGCCTATGAAATGCAAGAAATCAAAAGGGAATTAGAATAACCTCTTGAAAGTGAGGTAAAAAAATGGCTGGACACAGAAATAAAAGATTGCAAGAGGAAGTAAGAAGAGATGTTTCTTTTATTATTAGTACAAAAGTAAAAGACCCTGCTATCCGTGAAAAGGTAGTAGTAACAGGGGTTGAACTAACTAATGACTTAAGTTATGCAAAAATATATATTAGCGCAGGTGGGAATCCTGAATTGCTTGATTCTTTAAAAAAAGCTGCAGGTTTTATTAGAAAAGAACTTTCTCAAAAGATGACTACCAGAATCACTCCGGAACTTCTTTTTGAAAAAGATGAATCCCTTGAATATGGAGCCAAAATTGAAAAAATTCTTGCAGACTTAAATAAGGAGTCAAAGAAAAATGAAGAAAATAGCTGAGATAATAAAAGAGGCAAAAAAAATAGCAGTTATATCTCACAAAGACCCTGACGGGGATGCTGTGGGGTCTCAGCTTGCCCTTGCTTTGGCAATGGAAAAAGAGGGAAAGGAAGTATTTTCATACAACGTTGGTGAAATTCCTGAATATCTCTTTTTCCTTCCTGGCTCTGGAAGTATAAAAATTTATAATGGTGAAAATCTTTCGGATTATCTTGTAATCTATGTAGATTGCGCTGACAAGAACAGGCCAGGAATTTTAGTTCCAGAAGGAAAAACAATAAATATAGATCATCACGTAAGTAATGATAACTTTGCAAAATATAATTATATTGATATTAAAGCAGCCTCAACAGGAGAGATTATTTATCGATTGCTTAATGAAATAGGTATTACAATAGATAAGGATGTAGCCACATGCCTTTATACTGCTGTAAGCGCAGATACGGGTTCCTTTATGTATTCGAATACTACAGCAGATACCCACTTAATTGCAGCAGATCTGATAAATTTAGGTGCTGATACAGATGGACTTAGAGAAAGCTTTTTTGAAGGGGTTTCTTTAAAAAGGTTTAAATTAACAAAATATGCTTATCAGGAAGTAAACTTTGCTTGTGATAACCTTTTGGCCTGGACAAAAATTCCATACTCATTTATTAATGATATTGGAGCCAAGGAAGAAGAAACTGAAGGTGTTGTTGGCCATATTAGAAATATAAAAGATGTTGAAGTTGCTCTATTGCTTAAAGAGAGAGAAGATGGAAAAATTAAAGGCAGTCTTCGCTCAAAAAAGATAATTGACGTAAGTAAGGTGGCGGAAGTTTTTGGCGGCGGTGGTCACAAAAGAGCTGCAGGATTCGAAATTTCAGGAACCCTTGAAGAAGCTGAAAAAAAGGTTATTACAGTATTGAAAAAGGAATTGAATAATGGTTAACGGTGTATTAAATATATATAAATCCAAAGGATATACATCTCACGATGTAGTAAGTAAAGTCAGAAAAATAGCAGGAATGAAGAAAGTTGGGCACACAGGGATATTAGATCCAATGGCTGAGGGCGTCCTTCCTGTTTGTCTGGGGAAAGCTACCAGAATAGCAGAATATCTTACGGGAGAAGAAAAAGAATATATTGCCGAAGTAACTTTAGGTTCGGAAACAGATACTCTGGATGCCGAAGGTGAAGTAATTAGAGAATGTTCAGTCCCGGAAATAAAGGAATCTATGTTTCAAAATCTATTTAAAAAATTCCTTGGAGATATAGTTCAGATTCCTCCAATGTATTCTGCTATCAAAAAAGATGGAAAGCCTCTTTATAAATATGCAAGAGAAGGAATAGATTTTGATTTACCTGGAAGAAATGTATCGATTTATGATATTCAGCTTCTTTCTTTTGAAAAAGAAAAATTTAGAATAAGGGTTTGCTGCAGTAAAGGTACTTATATCAGATCTCTGGCAAGGGATTTAGCCAAGGAAATGGGTGCCTGTGGACATTTAACCAGCCTGATCAGGACAAAAAGTGGTAATTTTACATCGGAAAAAGCTGTTTCTCTTGAAACACTTCAGGAAAATGACTTGGAGAAATATCTTGTCAGTATTGATGAAGCTATTCCTGACTTTATTTCGATTCATCTGGACGAAGTAAAGAGCCAAAAAGCTTCTTTAGGTAATTTTGTTTATATTGATGAAGATAATTATAAAGAATTAAAAGATTCTGAAATGGTAAAAATAATTGCTTTTGATGGATCTATAATTGGTCTTGGAACATTGGAGTTCCGAGTGCTGAAACCCAAGAAAGTATTTGTTTAATTGAGGTTGATATTATTGGAAATTTTTCATGGTTTAGATAATATAGATTATTCAAAAAAAATAGTTACAATAGGAAATTTCGATGGCGTTCATTTAGGGCATAGAGAATTGATTTCTAAAGCAGTTTTTTTAGGCAAAAAAATGAAAATGCCAAGTTATGTAGTATCTTTTTATCCTCACCCGAGAAATTTTTTTAATGGAGATTTAAAGTATATTAATACTTTGGAAGAGAAATATAAAAATATTAAAGCTCTTGGTGCGGATGCTCTGGTTATTCTTGAGTTTAATAATGAAATAGCATGTTTATCAAAGGATTCTTTTGTAGAAAATATTCTTTACAGAAAATTAAATGCAAAAATAGTTGTAGTGGGTTTTGATTTTCTTTTTGGGAAAGACCGTGAAGGAAATGCAGAAACTTTGCTTGAATCTGCAAAAAAGTTTGATATCGAAGTTATTATTGTTCCCCCAGTTGAAGTTTCAGGTTTGAAAGTTAGCAGCACTTTAATTAGGGGATACTGTTTAGCTGGAGAAATTGAAAAGGCAAAAGACTTTTTAGGATATTATCCGAAAATATCAGGCGAAGTAATTCCAGGGAAGCAAGTAGGCAGAGATATTGAGTTTCCTACTGCAAATATTAATTATGATAAAGAGCAATTAGTTCCGGGAAATGGAGTATATGCAGTAAAAGTTTTTTTTGATGGTAAAGAATACACTGGTATAGCTAATGTTGGTATTAAGCCAACAGTGAAGGAAAATAATATTGTGGAAATAGAAGCCCATATTATAAATTTCCAGGAGAATATTTATGGAAAAAATGTTTCGCTTTATTTTTTGGAAAAAATAAGAGATGAAAAAAAATTCTTTTCTTTAGAAGAATTAACAAATCAAATTGATAATGATGTCAGAAGGGTTATAAAAAAATATTGCCTAAAATGACATAATTATATATAATTACAAGTTGAAGAAACCTTTACTAAGAAAGTAGACACGCCGACTTCTTTCCTGGTTCAGGGACAAATTTTGGAGGTGTAAATAATGGCGTTAGACAAAGAGAAAAAAGCAGCGATTATTCAGGAGTATAAAGCTCACGAAACTGACACAGGGTCACCTGAAGTTCAGATCGCAATGCTTACAGACAGAATTAACTATTTGACAGAACATTTAAAAATGCATAAGAAGGATCACCACTCACGTTGTGGATTATTAAAAATGGTTGGTAAAAGACGTAACTTACTAAACTACGTTAAGAAAAAAGATTTCGACAGATATCGTACAATCATTTCAAAATTAGGACTTCGCAGATAGGATAGTTGTAAAAGAGCGGTATGCACCGCTCTTTTTATTAGGAGGAAATAAAATGAGTCAAAATATTTTAAGAAAAGGGCTTATGGTAGGCGGCAGAGAAATGATATTTGAAACTGGCCGCTTAGCAAAACAGGCAAGTGGATCTGTTTTAGTTACTTATGGAGAAACTGTTGTAAATGCTACTGCAACAGGTTCAAAAGAGCCTAAAGAAGGGTTGGATTTTTTCCCTTTAACTTGCGATTATGAAGAAAGACTTTATGCCGCAGGTAAAATCCCAGGTGGATTTATTAAAAGAGAAGGTCGTCCAAGTGAAAAAGCGGTTTTAAATAGCCGTCTTATGGATAGACCAATTCGTCCTCTGTTCCCGGATGGTTACAGAAACGATGTTCAGGTTGTTGCTATGGTTCTTTCTGTTGATATGGAAAACCCACCAGAAATTGCTGCGATGAATGGTGCTTCAGCGGCACTACACATATCTCAAATTCCTTTTCAGGAACCAATTGGTGCAGTAATTATAGGTCTTGTTGATGGTGAACTTGTTGTAAACCCTAACAGAGAGCAATCTGAGAATTCAGATTTACACCTTGTTGTTGCTGGTACAAAAGAAGCTGTTATGATGGTTGAAGCAGGTGCAAATGAAGTTCCGGAAGCCAAAATTCTTGAGGCTATTTTAACTGGACATGATGAGATTAAAAAGATTATTGCATTTATTGAAGACTTCAGAAAAGAAGCTTTGGAAATGGGACTTGCAAAAGAAAAAGAAATTCCAAAACTGGCTCTTCCTTCAGAAACACTGGTTGAAAAAGTAAGGAATATATCATATGAAAAACTTTATGAAGCAGTAAAGACACCTGACAAACAAGGCAGAGAAGATGAAATCAAAAAAGTCAGAGATGAGCTTTTAGAAACTTTAAAAGAAGAATATCCTGATAATGAAAAAGAAATTAAAGGTATTTTTGCTTATCTTACAAAAGAAATTGTAAGAAAATTAATTACAGTTGAAAAAATCAGACCAGATGGAAGAGCAACTGATGAAATCAGACCTATTACATGTGAAGTCGGAGTTCTTCCAAGACCACATGGTTCAGGTTTATTCACAAGAGGTCAGACACAAGTACTTTCTGTTGTTGCTTTAGGAGTTCTGGGAGAAGAACAAATTATTGATGGTATTGGTACTGAAGAATCAAAAAGATATATTCACCACTACAATTTCCCACCTTTCAGCGTTGGAGAAGCAAGACCTATGCGTTCACCAGGAAGAAGAGAGATTGGACACGGAGCATTGGCAGAGAGAGCACTTGAGCCAGTAATTCCAAGTCCTGAAGAATTCCCGTACACAATTAGAATTGTTTCTGATTGTTTTGAATCAAACGGTTCCACTTCTCAAGCTTCAGTGTGTGGAAGTGCTTTATCGCTTATGGATGCAGGTGTTCCAATTAAGAAGCCGGTTGCAGGTATTGCAATGGGTCTTGTTAAACAAGGGGAAAATTTTGCTATTCTGACTGATATCCAAGGTATGGAAGACGCTCTTGGAGATATGGACTTTAAGGTTGCGGGTACAAAAGACGGAGTAACTGCAATTCAAATGGATATTAAAGTTGATGGGTTAAGCAGAGAGATTCTTGAGCAGGCTTTAACTCAGGCATTAAAGGGAAGACTATTTATTCTTGATAAGATGCTTGCTGTTATTCCAGAGTCAAGAAAAGAACTCTCACCTTACGCTCCAAGAATTATTACTTTAAAAGTTCATCCAGATAAGATCAGAGATATAATTGGTCCTGGAGGAAAAATAATTAAGAAAATTGTTGAAGTTACTGGTGTTAAGATTGATATAGAAGATGATGGTACTGTATTTATTGTATCTTCTGATCAGGAAAAATCTGCTCATGCAGTTAGAATGATTAAAGAGCTTACTCAAGAAGTTGAGGTAGGCAAAACTTATATGGGAACAGTAAAACGTCTTATGAACTTTGGAGCATTTGTAGAAGTTCTTCCAGGTAAAGAGGGCTTAGTTCATATATCACATCTGGCAAAAGAAAGAGTAAATAAAGTTGAAGATGTTGTTAAAGAAGGGGACAAGCTTGAAGTTAAAGTAATTGAAATCGACAAACAGGGAAGAGTAAATCTTTCGCACAAAGCGACCCTTACAGACAACAATAAAACAGAAGAAAAATAAAAATGTAGTAGCAATGTAAATAGGTTCTTTGTCAAATGTTGGGGCAACCCAATTAGATTAGATTTCATGAGTACCGCATTGAAAAATGCGGTACTTTTTTAAATTGTTTTTAGTTCATTACGTGCATTATTCTGTTTTTGAATCTCCAAAAATTTCTTACACCATAAGCATTTCTTTTTAAAACCTTAATTTTGTTGTTAACTCCTTCTGTATATCCGTTAGTATAAGTACAAGTAAATGAATTAAGAATATATTTCTGCCAGTTGAAAATGGTTCTGGAGCATTTATCGAATTCTTCAAGCTCACAGGACATAACAAACATATACCAGGCTTTCAAATTCTTTTTTGCACTTTCTAAATCACTGCTGTCAACAAAGTTATAAAATTTTTCTTTTAACATATAAGCTTTTTGCAGTTTCTCAGAAGTAGCAAGCATAACGTTTACCTGGTCAATTTCTTCAGGAGTTAAATACTTCATTCTTTTTAAGAGAAGGGAGCGACTTCTTTTGAAATACCTTCGCCTTTCCTTGGCAAATTTCTTTTGCTCATCTTTCCTAATTCTTTCAAATGCCCAAGTGACCTGCCTAATGAAATGGAATTTATCGATAATGATAGGGGGGTGCGGACAAAAACCTGGACTAAAAATACAGGAGGATGTCCATATGTATTCCTACGAAGAAAAAATTAAAGCTGTAAAATTATTAATTAAATATGACAAATGTTATGCACAAGTAATGCGGGAGTTAGGATACCTAGATAGAAAATCCCTAACGGCGTGGTACAAACAATATTTAAGTAATGGTGACTTAATTAAAGAATGTGAAAGAAAAGCAAAATTTTCTGAAGAAGAAAAATACAGAGCTGTTAATCATTATTTAGAACACGGAAAATGTGTACGACGCACTACAAGAATTCTTGGATATCCAAGCAGACCTACTCTTGATAAATGGATACTAGAATTGGCGCCTGAACAAAAGAAATATTGTCGCTCAGGTAACGCATTGATAAAATATACTCGTGAACAAAAAGAAGCAGCAGTTATAGCTTTATGCTCACGGGAAAAATCGGCCAGAGAAGTAGCGAATGAAATTGGCATTACCTGTGAGAGGCTTTATAGTTGGAAAAATCAGCTTCTAAAAAAAGGGTGGAATAGGACAATGCCAAAAAAAGATAAAGTATCCCCAAAAGTGAAAACTAATATTAGTGATGATCAAGCAAAATTATTATTAAAAGAAAAAGATGTTCTTTTAAAACAAGTGGAAGAATTAAAAAAGGATATATATCATCTTCAGTTAAAAAGAGATATTTTGGAAAAAGCAGCAGAAATAATAAAAAAAGATAAGGGCATTAGCATAAAAACACTTTCTAATAGTGAAAAAGCCATGGCGATTAATGCCCTAAGAGAGAATTTTTTTAAAAGATTTATTGATAATTCTTAACATGGCAAAAAGTAGCTATTTTTATCAGGATTTTGTATTAAGTAAAGAAGATAAATATTCCAGTTTACGTAATAAAATTAAAGAAGTTTTTATTGAATCTTCAAAACGTTATGGTTATCGAAGAATTCATTCAGTTATAAAGAAAACCGGTATAATTATTTCAGAAAAAATTGTTAGAAGAATTATGAAAGAAGAGAAACTTTCAATACCAGGCATTAAGAAAAAGAAATACAACTCATATAAAGGTGAGATAAGCCCTGTAATGCCAAATTTGTTGAAACGCAATTTTCATGCTGATAAACCAAACCAGAAGTGGCTAACAGATCTAACCGAGTTCCATATTCCTGCCGGGAAAATATATCTTTCTCCAATTATTGACTGCTTTGATGGGCTGCCAGTCAGTTGGAGTATTGGAACCTCTCCTGATGCCACATTGGTAAATACAATGTTAGACAAAGCCATCAGCACTTTAAATAAAAATGAAAGACCTATAGTACATACAGATCGTGGAGCACACTATCGTTGGCCTGGCTGGATTGAGAGAATGAAAAAAGCTCATCTTGTTCGTTCTATGTCAAAGAAAGGTTATTCTCCAGATAATTCTGCATGCGAGGGTTTCTTTGGCAGAGTAAAAAACGAAATGTTTTATGGATATTCATGGAAAGAAGTCACAATAAAACAATTTATTGAAATATTAGATGAATATTTAAGGTGGTATGCAGAAAAAAGAATTAAAATTTCCCTTGGGGGAATGAGTCCATTGACTTATAGAAAAAGCTTAGATTTAATTGCTTAGGTCCAAAAAACGTCCGCACCCCCTAGTTGCATTTTTAAAATATGTTTCAGCAATATCCTTGTAAGGTTGCCACATATCCATAATGAAGTATTTTACTTTATCCCTGTCATTGAATTTCCTGAAATAGTCCGATAAAATGTGTTGTTCTCTTCCGTGAAGAATATCAAGTACCTTCTTGTTTTGGGGATCAGTTAATATGCACTGGTACTTTTTGCCCCCGGCATTACCTTTAAATTCATCAATAGAGATTACTTCGGGCAATTTTGTTAGGGAATAGTTTATGAATCTAAAAAGCCTGAGAGCCGTTGATGGTGAAATATTATTCTCTTTGACAATATCAGATACAGAGTAAACATTTTTCATTCGAGTAATTATGTATTTTATCAGCCTGCTGGTCATTCTTTGATAGCGGGGGAGAAAATCATTTTTTTGTAGAATTTTTTATTGCAGTGATTACAAACGTACCTTCTTTTTTGTAGTAAAGGTAGGTTTTCTTCCCTGAGATGGAAATATCTTTTATCATTTGAATTCTGTAATCATGAACTTTACTGGTTTGTTGATGGCATTTGGGGTAATTGTGAGTTTTAATCTCCAGAGAAAAAGGAAAGGACGTTGAATCAGAAGAAGTTTCTAATTGTTCTAAAATTATCCCTTTAAAACCAATTAATTTTTTAATATAATAGTTATTAATAGAGCATAAGTAAATTCTTCCTTAGATTACAGCGGGTGTTCTCTAATATGGATTTACCCAATGCTCTGTATTTTTTCGCAAAAAAATGTCAGAATGGTTTTTACCACCTCAACATTTATTGTAGAACCTGTAAATAAACCGATGAGAATCGGTTTATTTTTTAGCGATCAAAATGGGACACTTCTTTTTTCAGCGACTTATCCACAAGGGTTTTTGTTATGGAGACCTGTGGATAAGTCGCACTAAATAGAACTGGTCTGACCCCCAAAAATTACACAAAATTGGGACAGTAAGATATACTAATCTTGGGGGCTGATTTTAATGACAAAGAACTATTCCGATGAATTTAAACTCTCTGTAATTAAGGAATATTACGAAAGCAATCTTGGGGTAAGAAAGATTGCTGCAAAGTACAATTTATCTTCAAAAAATCTTGTTCTTAATTGGGAAAAACAATTAAAAGAAAAAGGACTTCTTCCAACAGAAGCTAAGAAAGATCCGGATAAGATAAAAATCAGGTCAGATAAAATAGATTTTCCTGAGAAAACACAAAGAGAAATTGAATACGAAAAAGAAATAGAACATCTTTATGCTAAAATTGAATACTACGAACAATTAGAGCATTTACAGCCCTTTATTTCTAAAAAAACAAAAGTCAGGGAGCTAAAGTACAGAGCTATATTTGCTTTGGAATTTAAATATACAGTAAAATTTCTTTGCGAAATTGCTGGAGTAAAAAGAAAAGCCTATTGCAATTTCAGAGACAAACCAATAAAAAAAGAAGATCCCATTGAGAAAATAATTATTCAAATATATAACAAATCAAAAGGAATTTTTGGTTACAGAAGAATAGGAAATGAGCTAAGAAATGCGTTTAAAATAGTTGTTAATCATAAAAAGATTCAAAGAATAATGCAGGAAAACAATCTCAGATCCAGAATCAGAAGAAAAAAGAATAGGATTCAAGATGATAAACAATTCAAAGCCAATATATTAAACAGGGATTTTAAGGCAAGTCGCCCAGGAGAAAAAATAGCCACAGATATTACCTGTATTCCTTACAGAAACTCTAAGCTATATCTGTGTGTTGCCCTAGATCTGTTTAACAATGAGCCAGTAAGCTGGGAATACAGTAAGAATCCTGACAGCAAGCTGACTGTAAAAACTATTAAAAAACTTTCAAAAAAGATAGATATTAAGAATACTGTTATCCATAGTGATCAAGGTGTTTAATACACAAGCAAAGAATATTCCAGCTATTTAAAGTCTTTAGGAGCAGTTCAAAGTATGTCCAGAAGAGGAAATTGCTGGAATAATGCGAAGATTGAAAGTTTCTTTAGCCATTACAAAACAGAAAGTATTAATCTCTACAAGAAAAGAATCAAAAGTTTTAAAGATATAAAAGAAATTACTGAAGATTACATTAAATTTTATATTAATGACAGGACGCATAGAAACCTTGGAGGTGTCCCTCCAAGGTTTCTATAAACAGATTTTTTCATTTAATTAATTTGGTGAAATTTACTGTTCCAGAAGTGTACCCTTTTTGGGGGTCACACCAAACTGTCCCCTCGGAGGTGGGTTATGGATAAGCTTGATAAAATTTTTGAGATGCAAAATTTCTTAGATGAGAAAATTGCCAGGGAGCGGAATTTGGTTTTTTCAAAAGAAGAGTGGATTCAAAAGGAAGTTCTTGCAATGATCTCTGAACTTTCTGAAGTTCTTGATGAAGTTAATTTTAAATGGTGGAAAAACAAGAAAGAGATTAATGATCTTCAGCTTAAAGAAGAGATAGTGGATCTGCTTCACTTTTTAATTTCCATGTCCTTAAAAGCAGGAATGACTTCGGAAGAAATATTTTCAATTTACATGAAAAAAAATGAAGAAAATATTAAGAGGCAGGAAGGAAAGACAGAAAAAGAAGGATATTTCCCTCGTTAGTGTAAAATAATTATGGGTAAAAAACAAAAAAATATTAGAGCAACTCCTTATGTTACAATTAAATCGCTAAACCAAATCGCAAAAAAGGAGAAACTCTAATGAATAATATTATACATGAAATTGCAACTAAAATCAGTAAAGAAATAGCAGAAAATATGGAAACAACTTTAATTGAGGGAAATAATATATCTGAATTCATTTTAAAAACCAAAAAAATGCTGGATGAAGTTGGGGTTGCAATTACAGAAAAAGTACTTGAAACTGTAGATATTTTAGTTAAAAAAGATTGTGCAAGAAAAAGAGACTGGAAAATAAAGGAAACAAAGTCGAAGAAAAGTTTGGCGACGATATTTGGTGAAGTAACCTATAAAAGAACGTATTATGTTCATAAAATTACCGGTGAATATAAATACTTATCTGATGAAGCTGTTGGTATTGAAGCAAATGACAGAATGGATATATTGCTAGAATCAATGTTAATAGAAGAAGCAATAGAGACACCATACAGAAAAAGTAGCGAAAAAATATCGAAGAATGTATATCTTACTGGTCAAACAGTAATGAATTCTATTAGAAAGCTTAAAGATATTTCTAATCATGCAGCACCAGTGAAAAAACTGATTCTCAAGCTAAGATTTTGTACATCGAAGTTGATGAAGATCATGTTTCACTTCAAAGAGGAACATGTGCCGAACCTAGATTAATTTATGTTCACGAAGGTAAGTGAAAGGTAAGTAAAGATAGATATGAATTAATAAATCCCAGATACTTTAGTGGTCTCTACCGAGATAGTGCTGATTTATGGCTTGAAGTAGCTGATTATATTGATAGCAACTATGAAGAAGAAACTATCGAAAAGATATATTTATCAGGAGATGGAGCCAACTGGATAAAACAAGGCAAAGAATGGATTAAAGATAGTATCTATGTTTTAGATATATATCATTTGTCGAAATATATAAAGAAGGCAACTGCTCATATGAAAGGCACACACCAAATGATGTGGTATTACATAAATACGAAAAGGAAAGATTTCGTAAAAGATTTATTCAAAGCAATAATTGAAGAAACAGAATCAGAAACAAAAATAGAAGCAATAAAAGATGCTAGAAGTTATGTGTTAAATAATTGGGAAGGTATAATGAATCAATATGACCCGGATTATATAGGCTGTAGCACAGAAGGCCATATTAGTCATATATTATCTGCAAGATTAAGTTCAAGGCCTCTAAGCTGGTGCAGAGAAGGTGTTGATCAAATGTCACGTCTGAGGGCTTTTAAGGCTAATTCAGGTAATGTATATGATTTAGTAAAAGAAAGAAGCAAGAAAAACAGAAACAAGAATCATAAAATTAGAAAGCCGTGTTATAAAAAAAGCTACGAACCTAATATCAGATGAGAAATTCGGCAATGTGCCAGTAGTTTTAACTGGCAAGAGAACTTGGAAAAGAGAATTGTTTAAAAGGATAGCGAGTGCGATTTAGCACGTAATACATACAAGGGGTTTTTTATTCTTTTAAAACCCATAATTAATTGACACGATCATTTCCTTCTTTCTGATTGACTTGAATGGCCTGTTATGCTAAAATCAGAAAAAATTCAGAATTAAATATGAAGACCTCATTCATCAGGATGGGGTAGAGGTTGCAGAAAATATCAGTATTGTTTTAGAGACTTTGAGGAGTCACCGAAGAAACAGGAAAGGATTTTCTGCCGAAGTGTTTATTTTCCTCAAAGAATAAATGCTGGGATTGCATTAAATAAGTGCAGGACTGTCGTCAATTGCTTGACGTTGAGCTACTTCAGATATGAATGTATCTTTTTAAGGATTAACTACCAGGCCTAAGAGATATAGCTTAATATCTTTTAGGCCTTTTTATAATATTTTGGAGGTGAAGCTTTTTGTTGAAAGTTGCAGTTTTAGGTGCCTGCGGGAAAATGGGTCTTGAAATAATCAGGTCTGGTGTCAAAGAAGAAGGTCTTGAGCTAACAGAGGCCATAGATATTGGAAAATTTAATAAAGATATTGGAGAACTTGCAGGATTAGGTGAGTTGGGTGTAAAAGTAAAACCATTAGAAGAATTGGGGAAACCGGATGTTCTGATAGATTTTACCAATGCTGCCAGTTTTAGAGCATCTATGCCGGTTATATTAGGTAAGGGAATAAATGTTGTAAGCGGCTCAATGGGACTAAGTGATGAAGAGTTGAACTCTTTCGGCGCTATGGCGAAAGAAAATAGATGCACACTGTTTTTGGCCCCAAATTTTGCAATAGGTGCGGTGCTTATGATGAAATTTGCCAAAGAAGCAGCGGAATATATTAAAGATATCGAAGTTATAGAGTATCACCATGACCAGAAACTTGATGCTCCTTCTGGAACGGCTAAAAAACTCTTGATGATATGGCTGAAGTCAGAGGCAGAAAAATTCAAGGTCATCCGGAGGAATTTGAAACTATTCAAGGATCAAGAGGCGGAGAATATAAAGGAATGAGGGTGCACAGTATTCGAATTCCGGGATATGTAGCAAGTCAGGAAGTTATTTTTGGAACCCTGGGTCAAACTCTTTCAATCAGACATGACTCCATTTCCAGAAAGTCTTTTATGCCCGGAATAATGATGGCTTGTAAAAAAGTAAAGAACCTTGAAAAGGGTTTAATATATGGATTAGAAAAAATAATGTAGTAATTAAGGGGGAAAATAATGAGATTAGGTATCGTTGGAACAACAGGAGCAGTTGGACAGGAACTATTAAAATGTATTGAAGAAAGAAATTTTCCATTCACAGAACTGGTTTTAATGGCAAGCAGCAGATCTGCTGGAACAAAAATTGATTTCATGGGGAAAACATACACAGTTAAAGAAACAACTGAAGATTCTTTTGATAATCTGGACATGACTTTATTTGCTGGCGGCCCTGCCAGTTGTGCTTATGGCAGACTTGCTCAAAGTAAAGGTGTAATTGTTATTGATAACAGCTCAACTTTCAGAATGGATGATGATGTTCCTCTGATTGTTCCAGAGGTTAATCCTGAGGCGTTGGATAATCATAAAGGTTTGATTGCGAACCCTAATTATTCAACAATTATTATGGCGGCGGCAGTTTATCCTCTTCATTAATATGCAACTATCAAGAGAATTATAGTATCAACTTATCAGGCAGTTTCAGGAGCTGGTAAGGAAGGTATTGATGAACTAGAACTTCAAATAAAGCAAGTGTTAAATGGCGAAGCTACAAAGCCTGAAGTTTTTGCAAAACAAATTGCCTTTAACATAGTTCCAAGAATTGATGTATGGGTAGATGAGTATTACACTAAAGAAGAAATGAAAATGGTTTGGGAAACTCAAAAAATATTTAGTGTTCCAGATCTTGCAATAACTGCAACAACTGTGAGGGTACCGGTTTTCAGAAGTCACTCAGAGTCAATCTACATTGAAACAGAAAAACCAATTAATGCAGATAAAGCCAGAGAAATTTTGCAAAATGCACCAGGAGTTATTCTTCAGGATGATCCGGGAAATGAGGTTTATCCAACTCCTCTGGAAACTTCAACTAAAGATGAGGTTTTTGTTGGCAGAATCAGGAATGATTTATATACAGAAAATGCATTGAATTTATGGGTAGTATCTGATCAGATTAAAAAAGGTGCAGCACTAAATACAGTTCAGATTGCGGAAGAAATGATTAAAAGAAATCTTATTTAGGAGGAAATTTTATGGAGTACGGCAGATTATATACAGCTATGATAACCCCGATGTATAATAATGAGAAGGTTGATTATCATAAGGCGGGAGTGCTGGCAAATCATCTTATAGAAAACGGTTCTGATGGTGTAGTTGTGGTAGGCACAACAGGTGAAGCTCCTCTTTTGACTTATAAAGAAAAAATTGAGCTTTTTAAAGTTGTTCGTGAAGCAGTTGGAAACCGGGGACATGTAATAGCAGAAACCGGAGGTAATGAAACTGTTGAAGCTGTTGAAATGACAAGAGATGCCCAGGAAATTGGCTGTGATGCATCAATGCTTGTGGTCCCTTATTACAACAAACCGCCTCAAGATCTTATTTATAAACATTTTAAGATAATAGCTGAAGTAAGCCGAAAATACCAATAATTCTATATAATATACCTGGAAGAACTGCGGTTAATATGCTTCCTGAAACAGTTGTAAAATTAGCCGATGAATTTCCAAATATTAATGCGATTAAAGAAGCTTCAGGCAGTATAGATCAAATTATGGAAATCAGAAGAATGACAAATAACAGAATGAAAATATTTAGCGGAGACGACTGTATGACATTACCAATTCTTTCAATTGGAGGCCACGGTCTGATTAGCGTAAGCTCTCATGTGGTTGGTAATGAGCTGAAGCAAATGATTAAATCTTATGTTGCCGGTGATGTTGAGTATGCAAGAAAGATAAATAATAAACTTTACCCTGTGTAAAAATCAATGTTTTTAACTACTAATCCAATACCTGTTAAAACTGCGATGAATCTTCTTGGCCGTGAAGCTGGTCCAATGAGAATGCCAATGGAGTTAGCTTCCGGTAAAGTCCTTGATGAATTAAAATCAGCTTTAAAAACTTATGGAATAAAAATTAATAAGCAAGATACCAATGCCTCTCAAAATGCTGAGAGGCTTTTTTATTATAAAGTATATTAAAAATCAGATTAAAAATATTCCAAAAAAATACATTAAAAAAACAAAATATTCTGAAAATTCTGTTGACATTAAAAAAGTCCATGCTATTATAAAGATATTCCAAAGGAGATCAAATTTAAGGAAACTTAAATAGACTCTTATTGGTGGGCTCTCTGGATAACTTAATAAGTGGAAATCTCTTGAAATTAGTTTTTGAAAGTGTATCAGGAAAGTGTAAAAAGCTTTAAAAGGTACAATGAAAAAAACGAAAGGCAAAGAACGAAAGTTGTTTGTAGTTTGAGTAAGTTAGAAGTTGGAAAGAAGTTTAGTAACTCAAAGTAACTTGAAAGAGCTGTAAGGTAATTGAAAGTTAGTAAGATGTTATTGAATAGAAGTTAGCTTTTGAGGAAATTCAAGTAACAAAAAGATGAAGCAGAATTAAGTTATTAACGCTTATCGAAGGAAAAGCTCAGAGGGATAATTTTATAGGGGGTACTGTTATTTGCGGTACGATTGTAAGGGAAGAGGATGAAGGAAATCTCAATTAGTCAGTTAAGAAAGTACTCCATCCTCTTCCGTTTTTTATCGAAAAAAATAAAGTTTTAATTTATGTTATTTTTGGAACTTATGATATAATTAATATAGTTAGAATGGAACAATTAAGGAGATGCTGATATTGAATCTACTGGAAAACCTTAATCCGATGCAGAAGGAGGCTGTTCAACACGTTGAAGGGCCTTTATTAATTTTAGCCGGAGCAGGATCTGGAAAAACAAGAGTTGTTATTCGCAGGATTGCGTACCTGATTTATGAAAAGAAAGTAAGTCCATACAATATACTTGCAATAACATTTACTAACAAAGCTGCCAGCGAAATGAAATTAAGACTGGCAAATCTTATTGGTGCTGATGGAGAAAAAGTTTGGACAAGTACTTTTCATTCCATGTGTGTGAGAATTCTTAGAAGAGAAATACAAAATCTTGATTACAGCCCTGATTTTGTTATTTATGATACTCAGGATCAATTGTCTGTAGTAAAAACTATTCTTAAAGAACGCAATCTTGAAGAAAAAAAATATCCCCCAAGATTAATAATTGACAGGATATCAAATTATAAAAACCAGTTGATTGGGGCAACCCGGTCTTCTAAGTATGCCTTGAATTATTTCGATGAAGTAATTACAGAAATATATAAAGATTATCAAAAGAAATTATTTACTTTTAACACATTAGACTTCGATGATTTAATAATGCTTATGGTAAGGCTTTTCAGGGAAAATCCAGAAGTATTAGATAAGTATCAGGAAAGATTCAGGTATATTTTGGTTGATGAGTATCAAGATACAAACTTAGCCCAATATGAGCTTGTAAAATTGCTGGCTTCAAAATATAAAAATCTGTGTGTTGTTGGTGATGACGACCAGTCTATTTACCAATGGCGAGGGGCTGACATTAAAAATATTCTGGAGTTTGAAGCAGACTATGCTGATACTAAAATTATTAAATTAGAGCAGAATTACAGATCAACAAAAACTATTATTGACGCTGCAAACTCTGTTGTATCCAAAAATTCTATGAGAAAAGACAAAACTCTAACAACAGATAAAGAAGAGGGAGAAAAAATATACTATTATCCCGCTTATGATGAAGTGGAAGAAGCAAGTTTTATTGCAAATAAAATAGAAATTTTAAAAGACAGTGATAATAAGAATTACAAAGATTTTGCAATATTATGCAGAGTAACTTCTCAATTTAGAGCAATAGAAGAAGGCCTGATACGCAAGGGGCTTCCATATAGAATTTTTGGCGGAATTAAATTCTACGAAAGAAAAGAAATAAAGGATATTCTTGCTTATTTGCGTCTTGTAGTAAATGAGGGTGACGAAATTTCTTTAAAAAGAGTAATTAACAGTCCTAAACGGGGTATTGGCGAAGGAAGCTGGGAAAAGCTTGCAGCCTATGCTCAGGAAAAAGGCATAACTATATATGAGTCTATGGAATTTACAGATGAAGCAGAAATAAGCAAAAGAACATCTGAATCAATAAAAAACTTTAAAAAAATGATAGATCACTTTAAAGAAGAAAGTAAAATAAAAAATGTTACCGAAATAACAAATATGATTCTTTTAGAAACAGGATACATTGAAGAGTTAAGAAATGAAAAAACTATTGAGGCAGAAACACGTCTTGAAAATCTTCAGGAGTTCCTCTCAGTTACCACTGAATATGATCAAACCAGCGTTGATGGTAATTTATCACAATTCTTATCTGAAACAGCTTTAGTAAGTGATACTGATACTTATCAGGAAGATGATGATGCAGTAGTAATGATGACTATTCACAGCTCAAAAGGGCTGGAGTTCCCGGTGGTTTTCATTACTGGCCTTGAGGAGAATATTTTTCCACACAGCAGAAGTTTGAACTCTAGTGATGATACTGAGGTTGAAGAAGAAAGACGTCTATGTTATGTAGCAATAACCAGGGCTGAAGATAATTTGTTTATCACAAGAGCCTGGAGAAGAAAAATGTTTGGACGGGACTCGTATAATCAGCAGTCAAGATTTATTGGAGAAATTCCTAAGAAATTTATCCATAACGATGAATCTAAAGAAAAACAGGTAAACATGAACCAGGATACCATCCCGAAAATTGCTCCTATTGGAAAAGACTCAGATTTTCTGGCTATCGGGGACCAAATTGAACATAAAAAATGGGGTGTGGGCTGTATAGTAGCAATTCATGGTGATGGAGAAGATGCTGAAATAAGCATAGCTTTTCCAAATCTTGGAATTAAAAAACTTATTGGTAAATATGCACCAATTGTAAAAATTAAGTAGTGGAGCGTGGAATACTTGCTGAAAAAAGATATTGAAGCAAAAATATCCAGACTCAGAGAAGAAATTGAATATCATAATAAAAAGTATTATCTGGATGATTCTCCAGAGATTACTGATTTTGATTTCGACAAATTAATGCAGGAACTTATTAAATTAGAAAAAGAATATCCAGAATTCTTAACAGAGGATTCTCCTTCTCAGCGTATAGGAGGGGAGCCTCTTTCTAAATTTAATCAGGTAAAACATTTCAAGCAACTTTTCAGTCTGTCAAATTCCTTTGATGAGGGTGATCTTCGTCAGTTCTTTCAGCGTCTGGAAAATCAGCTGGGAGAATCTACATATGAATTTTCCGTAGAACCAAAAATTGATGGTTTAACAATTGTCCTTGAGTATTTAAATGGTTTTCTTAAATCAGGTGCAACAAGGGGAGATGGGGTTACAGGAGAAGATGTTACCTATAATGTTAAGACAATCAGAAATATACCTCTCAAAATAGAACACCAGGGAACTTTTATTGCCCGGGGTGAAGCCTATATTCCTAAGAAATCCTTTGAAAAAATTAATAAATTTAGATTGGAAAATAATGAAGATCTTTTTGCAAATCCCCGTAATGCAGCGGCAGGATCATTGCGACAGCTTGACCCAAAAATTGCAGCACAGAGGGATTTAAGGATTATATTGTATGAACTGATTCATACAGATAAAGAAGTTCTTTTGTCTCATCGGGAAGAACTTGAAATATTAAAAAATGAAGGTTTTGCTGTGGTAGAGCCTTTTTACAGCAAAGACAAGGAAGAAATTATTAAATACTGTCTGGATTTTGCAGAAAAAAGAAATGCTATTGAATTTGAGATAGATGGTCTGGTAATTAAGCTTCTTGATAAAAGAATGCAGGAAGAACTAGGTGCCACAGTCAAAAATCCCCGCTGGGCAACTGCATATAAGTTTCCACCAGAGCAAGCCGAAACTAAAGTACTTGATATTGAATGGAACGTTGGAAGAACAGGGGCAATTACCCCTACGGCAGTTCTTGAGCCAGTTAGAGTTTCAGGGAGTACGGTAAAACGGGCTATTCTTCATAATGAAGATTATATATTAGAAAAAGATATTAGAATTAGTGATTGGGTTGTTATTGAAAAGGCGGGTGAAATTATTCCTGCAGTTGTAAGAATAATACCTGAAAAAAGAACAGGGGTAATGCCGGAACATAAGTTTCCTCAAGTTTGCCCTGTTTGTGGTAGCAAAGCAGTACGTCTTCCTGAAGAGGCAGTTATAAGGTGTACAAACACTTTATCATGTCTCGCCCAGATAAAACGATCTTTAGAACATTTTGCTTCTAAGGTAGGAATGGATATTAGTGGCTTAGGGAGACAATTAGTATTTCAGCTGTATGATGAAGGTCATGTAAAAAATATTGCTGAATTTTACAGACTTGAAAAAGAAAAAATAATTAATATGGAAAGAATGGCAGATAAATCGGCACAAAATCTTATTGATGCAATAGAAGACAGCAAGAAGAGAAATCTTTCTCAGTTAATTGCAGCTTTAGGAATTCCTTTAGTTGGACAGAAAGCAGCCAAAATTCTTGCGAAAGCTTACAGAAATATTAATAATCTGATGGAGGCCAGTGAAGAAGAGCTAATGGAACTGGAGGAAATTGGAGAAAAAATGGCAGACAGTATTTACAATTTCTTTAGGGAAGAACACAATCTTCAAATTATATCCCAGCTTAAAGAGCTAGGTGTAAATATGGAAGAAGAGGGAGAAGAAATAATTCCTTCTGAAATATCTGGAAAAACCTTTGTTATAACAGGAACTCTTGAAAACTATACCAGAACCCAGGCCCAGGAAATAATTGAAAAACACGGAGGAAAAGTATCTGGAAGTGTTAGTAAAAAGACGGATTTTCTTCTTTATGGTGCCGAAGCCGGTTCAAAGCTGGAAAAAGCAGAAAAACTTGGTGTAAAAATGTTAACAGAGAGTGATTTTGTTGATTTATTAGGCCTTGAAAGTTAAAATTAGTTTGTTATATTAAAAAACTTAGATTCGGGATGGTGTAATATGAAAATTAATATTAAAGATGTTGAGTATGTTGCAAACCTTGCCAGACTTGAATTGTCTGAAGAGGAAAAAACACAACAGCTTGAAAAGCTGAATAAAATACTTGATTATATGGAAATACTGAATAAGGTTGATACTAAGGGTGTTCAGCCTCTGGCTCACGTTCTTCCTATTAATAACGTACTTAGAAAAGATGAAGTACATGAAACTCTTGAGAGAGAAAAAACTTTGCAGAATACACCTGAAGATGCTCAGGGAATGTTCCGCGTGCCAAAAATAGTTTAAGGAGGAATAAAATTGTCATACTTTAAATATACAGCTCATGAAATACTGGATCTATTAAATAAAAAAGAAGTTAGCTCTCTTGAGGTTGCAGAATCAGTTTACAAGAGAATTGAAGATAAAGATCCTAAAATTCAGGTTTATCTTGCCCTTAATAAAGAGAAGGCTTTGGCAAAAGCCAGAGAAATTGACGATAAAAGAGCAAAGAATCTTCAGGTAGGAAAACTTGCAGGAATTCCAATGGCTCTAAAAGATAATATTTCAACTATGGACTTAACAACAACCTGCTCATCAAAAATGTTATATAACTATAAGCCCCCTTATGATGCAACTACTGCATTAAAACTTGCAGGGGATGATGCAATCCTTCTTGGAAAGTTAAATATGGACGAATTTGCCATGGGATCTTCAACAGAAACATCTGCTTATCAGCAAACAAAAAATCCTTTTAATTTATCATATGTTCCTGGGGGATCTTCTGGTGGTGCTGCGGCTGCAGTTGCTGCCGATGAGGCATTTTTTACCCTGGGTTCTGATACAGGGGGATCAATCAGACAGCCGGCTTCATACTGCGGTGTTGTGGGAATGAAACCAACCTATGGTGCTGTATCCCGTTACGGGCTTATTGCCTTTGCATCATCTTTAGATCAGATTGGACCATTTACTAAAAATGTTACTGACTGTGCTTTGGTTATGAACAGCATTACAGGTCATGATGCCAATGATTCCACATCAGCAGATATCAAATATCCTGATTACACTAAGGCTTTGGTTAATGATATTAAAGGAATGAAAATTGGTATTCCTAAAGAATATTTTGGCGAAGAAATTTCAGCTGGAATTAGAGCAAATATTGATGAAGCAATTAAAAAACTTGAAGAGCTGGGTGCCGAGATTGGCGAGTGTTCAATGCCAAATACTGAGTATGCAATGCCAGCTTACTATATAATTGCTCCTGCGGAATGCAGCTCAAATCTTTCCCGTTATGATGGTGTAAGATATGGTCTTCGTTCAGAGCAGGAAGATACTTTAATGGAAATGTTCTGCAAAACAAGAAATCAGGGTTTTGGCTCAGAAGTTAAATCCAGAATTATGCTTGGTACTTATGCATTAAGTGCCGGCTATTATGACGCATATTATTTAAAAGCATTAAGAGTAAGGAACCTTATTAAGCAAGACTTCGACAAAGCCTTTGAAAAGTTTGACATTCTTTTAACTCCAACAGTACCAAGTACTGCCTTCAGATTTGGAGAAATTTCAGATCCTATTTCAATGTATTTGCAGGATGTTTGTACAATTCCTGTAAACCTTGCGGGTCTTCCAGGTCTTTCAATGCCATACGGTACTTCTGAAGGAATGCCTGTTGGAATACAATTTATTGGAAAGCCTTTCGGAGAAGAAATTATTTTGAGAGTTGCATATACTTTAGAGCAAAATTCCGATAAAACAATATTAAAAGCCGGATTTAAGGGGGAGTAGAATAATGAATTACGAAGTAGTAATTGGACTTGAAGTTCACGTTGAACTAAAAACAAAAACTAAAATATTCTGCAGCTGCCCTAATGAATTTGGATCAGAACCTAATACAAATGTATGTCCAAGATGTCTTGGCTTGCCTGGTACTTTACCAGTATTAAACGAAAAAGTACTTGAGTATGCAATTAAAGTAGGACTTGCATTAAATTGTGAAATTGCAGAATTCAGTAAATTTGACAGGAAAAACTATTTTTATCCAGATCTTACAAAGGCATATCAGATTTCTCAATTTGATTTACCTATTTGCGAGCATGGTTATTTGGATATTGATGTAGTTGGAAATCATAAAAGAATTGGAATAACAAGAATTCATATGGAAGAAGATGCAGGAAAACTTGTACACGAGGGTGAAACTATTTCTGTTTCAGATTCTTCTCTTGTTGACTACAACAGATCAGGAGTTCCATTGATTGAAATTGTATCTGAACCAGATATGAGATCTGCTGAAGAAGCAAAGGCTTATTTGGAAAAACTAAAAGCATATATTGAATATACAGGAGTATCCGACGTAAAAATGGAGCAAGGTTCCCTTCGTTGTGATGCCAACGTTTCTGTAAGACCTATTGGCCAAAAAGAATTTGGAACAAGGGCAGAGGTGAAAAACCTTAACTCCTTCCGCGCTGTACAAAAAGCTATCGAATATGAAGTTGAAAGACAAATTGAATTAATTGAAGATGGTGGCAAAGTTGTTCAGGAAACAAGAACCTGGGATGATGCTCAAGGTATCACATTGAGTTTAAGGGGCAAAGAGGAAGCAAATGATTATCGTTACTTCCCGGATCCTGACTTAACACCACTTATTATCTCCAGGGATTATGTTGAAGAAATTAGAAAAACAATTCCAGAACTTCCTGATGTTAAAAAAGAGAGACTGATTAGTGAAATGGGTCTTCCTGAATATGATGCAGGAGTAATTACCAGTTCCAAAGGTCTGGCGGCATTTTTTGATGAAACAGTAGCAATTTATCCTGATGCGAAAAAGGTATGTAACTGGCTAATGGTTGAGTTTTGCCGTTTGCTGAACTCAGAATCAGTGGAAATAGAAAATTCCCAGGTTACACCAGAAAAACTTGCTGCTTTACTTAAACTGATTGATGATGGAAAAATTAGCGGTAAAATAGCAAAAACTGTTTTTGAAGAAATGTTTATCAGCGGAAAAGATCCTGAAGCAATTGTTGAAGAAAAAGGACTAGTTCAAATTTCTGATGAAGGGGCTCTGGGTGCTATGATTGATAAAATTATTGCTGAGAACCCAAAATCAGTTGAAGACTATAAGTCAGGAAACAAAAAAGCTCTTGGTTTCTTTGTTGGAAAGATTATGAAAGAAACTCAGGGACAAGCTAATCCAGGCATGGTAAATAAAATGCTTACAGAAAGACTAGACTAATAATGGAACAGGAGAATGTAAAAAAAGTACCTTGGGGAATATTGGAATCCCTGGCTGTATTTTTAATTTTCTTGCTGTTATCATATTTTGCACCAGAGATAAAAGCTTTAGCAGATTTTATTCTTGGAAAAGTATCTTTTAATTTATCTTTGATTGAATTATTTATAATTTTTAGTATCTTTCAATTTATAATTTTTGTTGGATATATTATTTTAATTGTAAAAGGCAGATACAAACTGGATTTAAAAATCTTTTTTGCAAAAGAATATTCTCCTGGTGAAATAATAAAGTACGGTTTAATAAGCAGCGCAATTTTATTTTTCATTACAATGGCTGTAAGTGTAATTATTTTTATGATGTTTCCAACTCAAGGGGAGCCCCAGGATATTATTGATATCTTTGGCTATGCCGGAACAAAATGGGAAATGGTTCTTGTATTCATTGGGGCTGCAGTTCTTGCTCCTATTAGTGAAGAATTGTATTTCAGAGGATTCTTATACAAAGCATTTAGAAACAAATTTTCCCAAGGAATTGCTATTGCAGCAGCTTCAGTAATTTTTGGGGCATTGCACTTTGATCTATATAGATTTGTTCCTTTTTTTACAGCAGGGGTAATTTTAAATCATATTTATGAGAAATATGAAAATATTTTAATTCCAATCATTGCACATAGTGCTTGGAACGGAATAATGGTTTTAGCCTTGTTTTTAACCATGGGGAGTTAAGATGGATAAAATTAAAATAATCTTATCAGT
The DNA here is from genome assembly GCA_965228015.1 of Peptococcia bacterium. GTDB lineage: Bacteria > Bacillota > Peptococcia > Peptococcales > SKKY01 > SKKY01. The sequence continues at coordinate 1,063,399 of OZ245787.1, read as the reverse complement.
TTTTCTAATATTCTTAATGTCATTTTTATTTTCTTTTTTTGCATTACAGTATGCAAAACAAAAGGGGAATGATGAATTATTTCGCTTTGCCAATCCATATGATCTGGTAATTAAAAATGCCAGAATTATTGACGGAACTGGTGGAGAAATTTTTGATGCCCATGTTGGAGTTTCAAAAGGAGTAATAAAAACTGTAGGGAAAAATCTTGAACGTGGTGAAGCAAATGTTTTTGATGCAACTGGATACACCTTAATTCCTAAAATGATTGAAATACCTGAAGAAACAAAATGGGTAAACAGAGATCTTCCTGGAGCAATGAGTCGTTTCCCTTACTACAGAATATTTTTTAAAACCTCTAAAGATGAACATTTAGCAGGCGGAAGTTTAGAAGCTGTTTTAAGAGAAGGAATTTACCAGGAGGAAGACCTGAAAACAAAGTTTACCTGGACTGTATTAATAGCGCCAGAAGGGGAAAATATTGAATCTGATAATATTCCTTCAGCAGTATATAAAATTTCCGGGTGGCGCAGTGAAGCTTTAGAAATTATTGATCAGGGAAAAATCCAGTCTGGTTACAAGATGGAAGGGGTTCTTTATCTTACAAGAAATATAGACAGAACAGAATTCTTAAGCACACTAAACAATGAGATAGAACCAGCCGGTGATTTTTATATTAGTGGAAATAATATAACAGACAGCACTGGTACTGATGTTTTTCTGGAACTTCAAGAATCCTTTGAAGAAGAAATCCAGGAAGAAACACAAGAATAAAAACTTTGAGAGGGAACATGACAGGATGCATGTTCCCTCTTTTAAAATGGAGGAAATAATATGAACGTTGGAGAAAATCATGTAGTTGAAATTACTGGTTATACCCATGAGGGCCAGGGAGTTGCAAGAATTGGTGATTTAGTTGTTTTTACAGAAAAAGGTATAAAAAACGAGAAACTGGAAATTGAAATAACGGAAGTTAAGAAAAATTTTGCTCGGGGAAAAATCATCAATATTATTGAAAAATCTCCTTTCAGAGTGGAGTCTGACTTTGAAAAAATGGATGGATGTAATCTTGCCCATGTTGGCTACGAGCATCAGCTTGAAATTGAGGAAGAGATAATAACCAATGCTTTAAGAATGGTTCCAGGGATAGAAGATGCTCAAAGGGAAACAATAATTTCATCTGATAAGCCTGAAAGATACAGAAACAAAAGACATTTCCGGGTTCAAAGAAATAAAGATGGAAAAATAAGCTTTGGTTTCTTCGAAGAAGGAAGCCATAATTTTGTGGTAAGTAAAGAAAGCGTCTTATATTCTGAGGAGGTAAATAAAATACTAGAAAAAATAGGAACAATTTTAAGTAATGAAGGTAAAGATATAACCATTTATCATAGAAGAACAGGCCAGGGTAATCTTAAAAATATAATGATTAGGGAAAACCGTAAAACTGATGAAATTATGCTGGTTTTTGTAACTGCAGAATCTAAAAAATTAAGCAAAAAGTTTGTTGGAAAAATATCTGATGAAATACCAGAAGCAATATCAATTTATCAGAATTTAAATCCCGGTAGAAACCACGAAGTACTTGGAAAGAAAAATATCCACTTAAAAGAAAAAGAATATATTACAGATAATATCAGTAAGTACAAATTCCAAATTTATCCAGCGACTTTTTTCCAAATCAATAAAACTCAGACAGAAAAGTTATACAAAAAAGCAATGGAATACTTGAACCCAGAAAAAGAAGAAACAATTGTTGATGCCTTTGGGGGTATTGGAACAATTGGAAGTTTTATAGCAGAAAAAGCAGGAAAAGTAATAAGTATTAATGATTACGAAGGCTCAGAAAAAGAAGGAAAAGCAGCAGCAGAAATTAATAAAATTAATAATATTGAGTTCTTAACAGGAAAAGTGGAAGAAGTACTGCCAAACCTGGAAGTAAACCCAGATGCAATAGCACTTGACCCACCAAGAGGCGGAAGCAAAAAAGAAGTTTTGGATGTAATAATAGAAAAGAAAATTCCAAGAATTGTATATATCTCCTGTAACCCAGGAACCTTGGGAAGAGATCTTAAAATATTAGCAGAAGAAGGAAACTACAAAGTAGAAAAAATCGTTGGAGTAGATATGTTTAGTGGCACTAGTCACGTAGAAGCGATAATTCTGATGACAAATAGTGGTTCGAACACGAAAAAGTAGAGTTTGACCACAAGATGTTGTTGTTTGGGAGCGATTTTGAGGCCTGAAAATGGGGCAAAATATAGATGACATACAAATATATCAGCAAGATTTGTTTGGAAGTAGGCATATTATGAAGAACTTAAGATTTTTAGTTGTTATCGCACTTGTGATTGTTACTTTTATAATCGCATTATACTACATGTCAATCACCAGAAACGAACATGTCGTTAATGGCATCTTGGACGTAAAAGAGAATCTTAATAATCAAGACGTTATATCATTGGATGGTCAGTGGCAGTTTTACTGGAACCAATTGCTTGAACCAAAGGATTTTACGGATGATGAAGTGTAATGGTATAGTCTTGTTGTAACACCTAGTACGGATAATATACAATAAACCCGAACTAGGAGGATTACAAAATGAGCAAACATTACGATTTAGAATTCAAGAAGGAGGTTGTACGTGAATATCTAAAAGGCAAAAGCCTTGGTGATCTTTTTGCAACCTACGGTGTATCAAAATCAACAATGTCCGGATGGATAAAAAAATACAGCGAAGAATGTCATTACACAAAACCACAAAATAAAGAAAATGCAATATCACCAGAGGAATATAGAGCGCTTAACAAGAAGCTTATGGAACTTTAAAAGGAAAATGACTTCCTAAAAAAGCAGCGGCATTCTTCGCAAAGGAAATCGATTAGTGGTATATTGGTTCATTGATGCCTATAAACTTGAGTTTGGATTGTGCTGGTTATGCCGCAAGTTCAACCTCTCTCCGAATGTGTACTACAATTACTTAAAGAACAGAAAATCCACGTATCGTGAGGGAAAGGCTAAAGTTCAAGAAAACATAAAAAGTATTTATTACAATAATGGACGCATTATCGGCCATAGGTGGATGGTCGCTTTTCTTGCAAGGCAAAATATATTTATTAGTAAGACAACAACACATAAGTATATGAACAAGGAATTAAACCTGCATGCAATCACTGTAAGAAAAAGGCCCAAATATGTAAAAGGTAAAAAGAACAAAGTATTTCCCAATATTCTTAATCAAAATTTCTCTGTCACAGAAAGAAATAAAGTATGGTGTACTGATTTCACCTATATAAGATTAACAAACGGTAAAATGCGTTATAATTGTACTATTATAGATTTAGCAAAAAGGGAAGCAATAGCAACGGTTAACTCAAAATGAATCAACTCAGATCTGGCAATAGAAGCCTTGTCTAAAGCTCTCGAAAGAGAGAGTCCAGATGAAGGGTTAGTCTTACATTCAGATCAGGGGGTACAGTTCACCTCATGGGCTTTCGTAGAGTACTGCAAAAGCCAAGGAATAAGGCAAAGCATGAGTAAAACAGGTTGCCCATATAATAACGCTCCAATGGAGAGATTTTATAAATCACTTAAGTCAGAGCTTATTTACCACCAAAAATTTGAAACCGACCTACAATTAGATGAAGCTATCAATAAATATGTTTATGTGTGGTACAACCACATTCGACCTCATTCATACAATGGAGGGCTGACTCCATTTGAAGCACGAAATATAAACTGATTTTTCGTACTTAGTGTTACAAAGATGCTTGACCATTACAAGCATCATCATTTCCATTATTTTCCTTACTATTATTGCTGTGCTTATGATTGGATTTTTTTGAATTCATACAAAAAGAATGTCAATGAATACATAGATTATCAAAATAAAATTTTTATTAGTGCTCAGCAAAACACCATAAAATCATATGAAAATTTCTCGAACTTTATATTTAAAGCAATTATTAATGATGAAAAAATTTTAGAGAAAATGCATGAAGTCAATTATCTAGATGCATCTGATGTTGTAAAAGAAAATATAAGAGAAGAATTATACGTTGGATTAAAAGAATATTATGATATATCTAAAGAATATGATTTTAGGCAAATACAATTTCATCTTCCCGACGGAGAGAGTTTTTTGCGTTTTAATAATCCTTTAAAATATGGAGATAACTTAATGGATGTAAGAGCATCCATAAGGATTGCCAACGAGGAAAAAAGTTACATTTCTGGCTTTGAGGGAGGAAGAATTTTTAATGGTTATCGGTTTGTCTATCCATTAAACTACCAAGAAGAACATATAGGAAGTGTGGAAGTTTCCGTTTCAATGGCAAGTGTGTTAAAGGTGTTACAGGATCTTTATTCAGATAGAATGTTTTCTTTTATCCTAGAAAAAGACCGGATTAATAACAATGTTTTTAAAGAGGAACGTTCTAGGTATTTTCCTAGTATTACTTCTGACGATTATTTAGTGGAAGATGATATCCTATCATTTTTAATGGAAAATGATTTTTATAGAGAAATATCAGAAGATGACAATTTTAATAAACAATTTAAAAATAAGTTCAAAGATTATATAGAGAATAAAGATTCTTTTAGTTTTTTATGGAGCAGAATGAATTAGATTATATGGTACATTTTATCTCTATAAAAAATATAGAAGATGAGCCTGTAGCTTATTTAATTTCTATCGTAAAGGATGATCAAGTTCAAATATTATCGACGTCCAAAAATATAAATTTTTTATTGGTTTGCTTGTTGTATTTCTTAATCTTTATCTTCATCTTTTTTATGAGAAATCGTCAGAAAAAAATGTATTTCCAGGCTCTTCATGATCCCTTAACCAAAACGTATAATCGATATGCTTTTTTGAGTTGGTAGAAGATGAATTAGAAAAGAGTGAAAAAAAAGAAAGATCTATTTCTTTTGCTTTTTTGGACGTGGATTTTTTTAAAAATATAAATGACACCTATGGACATGTTGTAGGAGATCAAATGTTACAAGAATTAGTATCTGTCGTTAATGCAAAGCTAAGAAGAAGTGATATCTTGGCTCGTTATGGTGGAGATGAATTTATATTTATGTTTCCTGATACCAGCATAGAAGAAGGATGCAGGATTGTTGAGGAAATTCGATTGGAGACAGCAAAGCATAATTTTATAAAGGATATTGAAATTACCATAAGTTTGGGTTGCACTCAAAGAAATGATGGAGAAAACATTGATCAGATTATTGAAAAAATAGATCGAGCATTATATTTAGCCAAAAAAGATAGTTGAAACAAAGTTTATGTTATTTCAGAACAATAAAAGTGTAAAATTTTTAAATTATTGGAGGCATCATGAAGAGAGACAAGTTAGTTATTATTATGGTGGTATTATTAGCAATGCAAATGTATTCTTTATATAGAATATCTTCTCAAGAAAGGGAGATTGAAAATAGTAGATTAAAAGTATTTTCTTTAGAAAATCAATTAGGGAATTAAATTAATTCAATTTATCAAAATGTTGATATTAAATTAATTGAATAGAACAGTATAATTAAAACCGCAGTTTTTCATATTGGTAATCTTGATGTAAATAGCTTAGGAGTACCGGTTACTTTTTCTGTTATACCTAAAGAAGTTAGTGCGGCCACGAAAGTGTTCCTGGATTTTAATGGAGATATTATTTCTCTTGAAAAAGACGGAAATACCTATACAGGGATAAAAAATGTAGATATTTTTGCGGAAGTTTTCCCAACAGTTATTGTTGAAACAAACGAAGTTAAACAGCTTGAAGATAATCGGGGATTAAGATTAGGGAATATAACTGAACAAATTTTTCCGGTTGCCAGTTTCCCAAGATTTTCTGGAAGTACCTCTTACAGTGGAAGTATGTATAAAATAAATGGAGATATTGATTTAGACTTTAAATTAATGAATAAAGATTTTTATTTTAAAGAATTGAATTATGTTGTAAAAATTAATGATACAGAGTATTTATTAAAAGAAATGGATAAAAATAATGATTCAAGTTTTTCTCTTAAGTTAGAAGAAAAGATTTCCCTGGAAAAGGGAGAGATTTTAACAACTTATGTTGTAGCAAAAGATAATTTTGGATTTATTCATGAATATGACCTAGACCACTACGCAGCAGGTGAAAGAGCCCAAAGAGAACCCTATCGTGAAAAAAGCGTATTTATTCATCGGATATGGAGCTAATATATGAGTCTTGATTTATTTACAACAATAAATATCTATATGTTTGTACTTTTATAAAAGAAAGGAATTATTAATGATTACCGAGAAAGATTTAGAAAATCTACCAGAGCCGGTTAAGAAATGGCCTATAAGCACTGGAGTTTTAGGCAAAAAAAGAATTAAAAGTGTAAGTTTATCTCAAAATGGGAAAATGAAATTAAACCCAAAGCAAAATAAATGGTATTCTTCAGAAGCCACTCAATATATAAGAGTAGATGAACCAGAATTTAAATGGAATGTAAAAGTACCTATTGTTCCCCTGATTAATGTATATGGAGAGGATATTTTTCGTATGGGAAAAGGGAAACTAAAAATGACTCTATTCTCTTTAATTCCAATAGTAAATGTTAAAGATAATAAAAAAACTAATGAATCTTCTTTGAGTCGTTTTTTACTGGAGTTGCCTTGGTATCCAACAGCAGCTTTGGAAGACTATGTAGAATGGGAAAGCATTAATAATGAAAGTGTTTTTTGTAATATAAAATATAAAAACCTTGAAGCTAATGGGACTTTTCATTTTGATTTAGAAGGAAATCTATTGAAAGCAGAAAGTCTGCGTTATAAAGATAATTCAACTGATGCCGAAAAAATTCCTTGTATTGGTGAAATAAAAGAAATAGTTGGGGTGGATGGCATAAAAATACCAAGTAAAATTGATGTTACCTGGGTTACTAAGGGTGAGAAATTTACCTGGTATAAAATAGAAAACTTTAACTTCGCTTTTTCCTATGCTGTAAATTAACGTGTAAATTTGTATTGTATTTTTCCTTTAGGTTAATTATAATCATCTTATAGGAGTTGATTAACATGCCAAACATTAAACCTATTTCAGATTTAAGAAATTATACAGAAGTATTAAATGAGGTAAGAGAGAATAGTCCTGTATATTTGACTCGTAATGGGCGTGGAGAATATGCAATTATAAAAGTTAATGAATTGGATAAACTTAGATCTACAATTAAATTACTTGCAAAATTAGAAGAAGGAGAAAAAACCTCCAGAGAAGAAGGCTGGCTTTCAGAAAGCGATATTGAGAATAGGCTTGGAATTTTATAATGCAAAAAATAGAGTATTCAATTATGGCGCTAGATGATCTTGAAAGCATAAAAGAAAAAATATCATTAAACAACGGAACGGATACGGCATTAAAAGTTTTAAGAAAAATAATAAAAGATATAAAAGTATTGGAACTTTTTCCTTTTTCAGGAGTAAACCTTGGGAACTTAATAGATGTTTCAACAGATTACCGGTATATATTTATAGAAAAAAATTATGTTTTCTATAGGGTGGAAAATGATAAAGTAAAAGTTGTTAGAATAATAAATGAAAGATAAGATTATATTATTCAATTGTTCAATAATTAATGTATAATAAAATAAAAAGTAATGCGGGGGGACTCAAAAGAGTTGAGAAGGTAAAACCTGACCCTTAGAACCTGTTAGTTAATACTGGCGTAGGGAGCATATAATTTAAAGCAAATGCCTGCCTAATTCAGCGGGCATTTTTTTGTATAAAAATATATTGAGAGGGAGATTGATAAATGTTAAACCATGAGAATATAAAAAAGCAAATTATTGAAACAGTAAAAATAGTAAAAGAGACAAATCCTATGGCAGGGTCCATTACCAATACAGTAACAATTAATTTTGTTGCAAATGCTCAGCTTGCTGCAGGGGGCTCTGCTGCAATGGTCTACCTTCCTGATGAAGAAGAATTCCTGGCACTTGCTGGTGGTGCAACATATATTAATGTTGGCACTCTTTTCCCGATCTATGAAGAAACATTGCCCTTAACAGCCAAGGCACTTTTTACAATCAAAAACCCTGGGTGTTGGATCCTGTGGCGATAGGAATAGGATCTTTAAGGACTAAGTTGTTGCTGAATTTCAAAGAATACAAGCCAAGTGTTATACGTGGCAATGCTTCTGAGATAATTGCTCTGGCAGGCTTGTGGGGTCTGGAAGGTAGCAGTGGAGAATCAAAGGTTAGAGGTGTGGATTCCACAGATGAAGTTTTTAAAGCTAAAGGTGCAGCTGTCGCTCTGGCAAAATGGACTGGTGGAGCAGTGGCAGTTTCCGGAGAAACCGATTTAGTTACAGATGGAAAAATTTTGGCCTATTCCCATGGTGGATCTCATTTTATGGAAAAAATTACAGGATCAGGCTGCTCCCTTGGAGAAGTAATAGTAGTTTATTTTACTGCATCATCTCCATTTATTGCGGCTTTAACTGGAACAGGTGTATATAATTTGGCAGGGAAAAGGGCCGCAGAAAAAACAAATGCTCCAGGAAGTTTTCAGGCACATTTTTTAGATGAACTATATAAAGCAACAGGTGAGGATATAGCAAACAATCCATTTGAAATAGAGGAGGTATAATTTATGAACACTTTAATAGCAGTAGCAATAGCACCCTTTGGTGTTGGGGATGAATTGGCAAAAGAAGTGGGAGAAGTAGTTAAAGTAATAAGAGATTCAGGGCTTCCATATAAAACTACATCAATGTTTACAGAAATTGAAGGTGAATGGGATGAAGTAATGAAAGTAGTTAAAGATGCAACTTTTGTTCTGGTAAATAAGGGAATCCGAACCGAAGTTGTACTTAAAGCAGATATCCGCCCTGGCTTTACAAATATGATGAATGAAAAAGTTAAAAAAATAGATGAAATTTTAGGAGGCCAAAAATGAGTATGAGAAATAAGCTGGATATATCCTCATATCTTGTTATTGGCCCGGAAAATACAAAAGGTCATTCAGTAGCGGAAGTAATTAAGAAAGCAGTTGATGCGGGATTTACTTGTGTTCAAATACGCTCCAAGACGGCCTCTGCACTTGAACTTATTAATCTTACAGTAAAAGCTGAAAAGGTAATTTCAGAGTTAGGCAAGTCAGATTCAGTGACTTTATTAGTTAATGATCGTCTGGATGTAGTTCTTGCTGTAAAAGAAATGGGAGTAAAAGTAGATGGAATTCATGTTGGTCAAACTGATATTCCAGTATCTGTGTGCAGAAAATATTTAGGGGAAGATTCAATTATCGGCCTTTCTGCAAGAACTCACGACTTAATAGATTATGTGAAAAACGCGGATATATCTCAAATAGATTACTTTGGGGCAGGTCCTTTACATGAAACAAGTACAAAACTTGATTGCGGAATGGATGTAGAAGGGAAGGTATTAACCAGAAGCTTTGAGGAACTAACCGAGTTAGCAAAAATTAGTCCTTTGCCTGTTGTTGCCGGGGGAGGGGTAAAACTTCCTGACATTCCTGAACTGGCAAAATAGGAGTTGCTGGCTATTTTGTTGTCACGGCAGTAACGGAGGCAGAAAATCCATATATTGCAGCTTTAGAATTAGTAAATGCATGGAAAGCTGACAGGTTAGAAAAATGAAAATTAAAGGAGCAATATTTGACTTAGATGGAACTATTTTGGATTCCATGGAAGTATGGGATAAAGCACTGGTAACCTTTTTGAACAATAATGGCAAAGTGGCAGATGAAAGTAACAATAAGGATTTAGAACCCTTAAGCATGACAGAGGGAGTAGAGTATTTAAAAGAAAAATGTTCTTTAGATATGGATATCAGCATGATTATTTCTGATGTAAATACTGTTGTAAAAAATCTTTACAGTGATTATGTAAAAGTTAAAGATGGTGCCGAGGCATTTCTTAAAGAATTAAAAGAATCAGGTATAAAAATTGTTGCAGCTACTTCAAGTGACAGAGATGTTGCAGAAAAAGCACTAAAAAAACTTGGTCTTATTGAATACTTCGAGAAAATATTTACTTGTACTGAAGAAAAAACTATTAAGGAAAAATCGGAGATATTTTTAAAAGCAGCAGAATATATGGGAACAAATCCAAAGGAAAGTTTGGTTTTTGAAGATGCTTTATACGCACTAAAAACAGCCAAAGGTGCAGGCTTTATTACAGTTGGAGTATACGATAAATCAAGTTCTGATAAACAGGAAGAGATTAAGAACATTAGTGATTTTTATTTGAGAAGTTTTGGAGGGGACATTAATGAAAACAGGTTTAATAATTGCTGGAAGTGATTCTTCAGGTGGTGCAGGAATTCAGGCAGATATAAAAACTATAACTGTGAATGGTGTATATGCCATGACTGCCATAACTGCTTTGACAGCTCAAAATACCATGGGGGTCACAGATATAATGGAAGTTACACCAGAGTTTTAGCAAAGCAATTAGACAGTGTTTTTACAGATATTTTCCCCGATGCAGTAAAAATAGGAATGGTTTCTTCTATTCCATTAATTGAAGTTATTTCTGAAAAATTAAAGTTTTATAAGGCTAAAAATATTGTTGCTGACCCTGTAATGGTTTCTACAAGTGGTTCAATACTACTTAAGGATGATGCGATAGAAAGTCTTAAAAAACTCTTATTTCCTCAAGCAGTATTGTTGACTCCCAACATTCCTGAAGCTTCAGCATTAGCAGGTATTGCAGTAGTAAATGATGAAGACATGATAAAAGCAGCAGAAATTATTAGTAATGAATTTGGGTGTCTGTTCTTTGTAAAGGCGGACACAGCATTAATGATGTAAATGATCTTTTGTATGAAAATGGAAAATATCGCTGGTTTACTGGTGAAAGAATAGATAATCCAAATACTCATGGAATCGGATGTACTCTTTCAAGTATAATTGCATCAGGATTAGCTAAGGGCATGAGTTTAGAGGAATCAATTAAGTATGCAAAAAAAGTATATATTAGGAGCCTTAAAAAACATATTAGATCTTGGAAAAGGAAGAGGGCCCATAAATCATATATGGGGTAGGTATAATTGATCCTATTTTTGTGATATAATTACTTATAGAGAGGGGTGTAGAAGTATGAGAGTAGACTTAAAAACCTTAGTTTCAATTACTGAAGCGAACCAAAACTTTTCTAAAATAGCTCGTATGGTTGATGAAAGTGGTGCTGCGGTTATAATGAAGAACAATGTGCCAAGGTATGTGATTATAGATTACAATGTTTTAACTGAAGAGCATTTTTCGCAAGATGAAATGGTAAATGAGGCAGCCGCGAAGTATTTAACAAAACACATTGAAGCATTTAAAGAACTAGCAAAATGAAAAAAATTAGAAAAAATAGTTGTTCTGATTGACAACTATTTTTTCTAATCATAAGATGAATGAAGATTTATTCATTAAGGGAGGCTAATATGTTAACAAGTAAAGAAAAAATAATAATAGCTGCATTAAATCAATTTTCAAGAAAAGGTTTATTTGCAACAAGGATTCAGGATATTGCAACGGAAGCGGGTATTTCTCAAGGTTTATTGTATAGATATTACAAATCAAAAAATGAAATATATGTTGATTTGATAGAAGATGCATTAGATAAGATGAATGAGGCTGTTAAAGGGATTGCCTCGTTAAATTGCTGCGAAAGAGAGAAGCTATTAAATTCTATTGAAGGAATGTACAAAACAATTGAAGAAATTGACAGATACCGACAAACCAGCAGTTTGATTGCTCAGGCAATGGGTTCTGAAGCAATTCCTCAAGAAGCTAAGGATGCTTTGAAAAATAAAAGAGACTTACCTTATCAGATGCTCAGTAAAATTATTGTTCAAGGTCAAAAAGAGGGAACAATAATAGAGGGTGATTCTTATGACTTGGCTGTACTTTTTTGGAGTACATTAAACGGTTTAACTATTTTCAGAAATACCAGGGATGAAAAGAGGCCTTTGCCAGATAAAAGATTTATAGCAAATATTTTTCTCAAGGAAAAAATTTAATTCAGGAGTGATAAAAATGAGTTTTAAAGGAACAATGTTTCATTATATATTAAAGTATCGACATTTGATGAAGGGTAAATTAAAAGCAGAAGTAATTGATGAAAACTCTGATATAAACTTAATCCGCAGGGAATCTGAAGAAGCCGCAGAAAAACTTGTAAAAAAATTGAGGGAATTACTTGTGGACAGGCTGACTTTCAGGATTTTTATGCAGAATGGGTTAAAGTTGAAAATGCTCCGGAAAATAAGATAGTCTTATATTTTCATGGTGGCGGCTTCGTTATGGGAAGTGCTAAATCCCATAGAAATATTGTTGGAAACTTTGCCAAAAGACTAGGTATTAGCCTTCTTGTTTTTGATTACAGACTTGCACCAGAAAATCCTGCACCAGCAGCAGTTTATGATTCTGCAAAAATTTACAAATGGCTCCTTGATATAGGATATTCACCAGTAAACATTTTTTTCGCCGGAGATTCTGCAGGGGGAGGTATTGCCTTAGGAACAATGTTAAAAATTAAGGATGACGGAATCCCTATGCCGGCAGGATGTTTGGCTTTCTCTCCCTGTGTGGATATGACTTTGTCAGGAGAGTCAATAAAATCAAAAGCAGGTGCTGATCCCTGTACACCGAAGGGAGCCAATGAAACCTATACAAAATATTACGTTGGCAGCGGAGATCCTCCTCATCTATATACATCTCCTTTATTTGGAGATTTATCAGGCCTTCCTCCAATTATGATTTATGTGGGAGAAAATGAAACCTTGCTGGATGATTCTGTAAGATTTACGGAAAAAGCTAAAAAAGAAGGGGTTGAAGTTGAACTTAATATTCAAAAAGGCATGTTCCGCTGTTTCCCATTGTTAGCTCCAATGTTCCCAGAAGCAACTATTGCAATGGAAAATTCCTGCAGATTTATAAAAAAATATTAAAAATACAAAATAATATTAAAAATCATGAATAGTTTTCCTTGAACTTGGTTATAATCCTTAAGATAGAAATTTAATCTTGAGGAGTCTTTTAATGTTAATAAAAATTCTTGTTGTTGATGATTCTGCTACTGATACTTTAATTATCAAAAATATGTTAAGTGGTTATGAAGTTTTTACAGCTAATGATGGAATAGAAGCCTTGGATTGCTTAAATAAAAATATAGGCATAAATCTCGTAATACTTGATTTAAATATGCCGAATATGGATGGCTTCCAAGTACTTGAAGTTCTTAATTCTGATGAAAAATATCAAAAACTTCGGGTAATAATATTAACTAACTACGATGAGCAGGAGAATGAGATAAAAGCCCTCCAGTTGGGAGCTGTTGATTTTATAAGGAAGCCGTTAAATATGGATTCATTAAAAGCCAGAATTAAAATTCATTCAGATTTACTTTTAGTGGAATACCATCTTGAACAAAAAATAAAAGAAAAAGATATTACTTTTGATACGATTTTTAATCAGGTTCCCGTTGGGATTGCTATTTCATATCAGCAAGGAGAAAATCACCCGGATAAAAATCCCAATTTAAGTATTAATAAAGCTCTTGAAGAAATTACTGGAAGAACAAAAAATGAGCTAATGAAAATGGGATGGGCTTCGATAACTCATCCTGAAGATTTGGATAAAGATTTGAATGATTATAAAAAACTAAAGGCTGGGGAAATAAATGGTTATGCCATGGATAAAAGATATATAAAACCCGATGGGTCAATAGTCTGGGTCCATATGATTGTTAAACTCCTAGATATTTCCGATGAAAATCAGTTTAATCATATTTCGATAGTTCAAGATATAACAAAAAGAAAAGAAATTGAAGCGGAGCTAATAGAAAGTGAAAGAAGTAAATCTGTTTTATTATCACATATACCTGGTCTTGCCTATAGATGTAAATATGACCGAGAATGGACCATGGAATTTGTTTCCGAGGGTTGTTTTGAACTTACCGGATACCCTTCTGAAAGTTTGTTAAATAATAGAGATCTTTCTTATAATGATTTGATTTCTCCTGAATATCAGGAAATTTTATGGGAAGAATGGAAGAAAGTAATTTCTGAAAAAGCAAACTTGAATTATGAATATGAAATTAAAACAGCTGGTGGAGAGAAAAAATGGGTTCTTGAAATGGGTCAGGGAATTTTCAACGAAAGTGGAGAGGTTGAGGCTCTTGAAGGAATAGTTTTCGATATTTCTGACCGTAAAAAAGTAGAAAATGAGTTGAGATATAGCAATGAACATGACAGATGGACGGGATTAAAGAACCGTAAATTCCTGGAAAATCTTCTGGAAGCAGATTTATGTAGAAATTTTACTGGTAAAAAAGCATTAATATCAGTGAACTTAAGTGATTTGCAAGCTTTAACTGCCATCTATGGATTCCACTATACTCAAGAAGTAGTAAAAAACCTGGTTAAAATATTACAAAGGCATACCTGGGAAGAGTGTGAGCTTTACAAAACCTATGAAAACCGATTTGTTTTTTATTTAAAAAAATACAACAGTCCTCAGGAATTAGAATCTTTTTGCAAAGAAATTTCTCAAACATTAATGAAAAACCTTGCTCCAGAGAGAATTGGGGGAGGTATTGGTGTAATTGAAATTGATTCTGATAATAAAGAAGATGCTGATGGATTGCTAAAAAATATTCTTATTGCTTCTGAAAAAGCTATTGTTTTATATGAAAAAGATTTTAGCATTTGTTTTTATGATGAAAAAATGGAAGCACAGAATTACAGGGAGCAAGAAATAATAAGAGAATTATCAGCAATCGCTTCCCAGGTAGCTGAAGACGGATTATTTTTGCAGTTTCAGCCAATATTACATTTGAAATCAAAGAAAATTTGTGGTTTTGAAGCATTGGCCAGAATGAACAGTGAAAAAATTGGTCTCATTTCTCCTTTGGAGTTTATTCCAATTGCTGAAAAAACTAAATTAATTATTCCTATTGGGAAAAAAGTTGCTCTCCTTGCCCTGAATTTTTTAAAGAAACTTGAAACAGAAGGTTATGATGACATAAATCTTTCAATAAATGTTTCAGTTATTGAATTACTTAAAGAAGACTTTGTTTCAAATATGATTGAAATGATTAAGAGTTCCGGAGTAAAATCTTCAAATGTATGTATTGAAATTACAGAATCGGTTTTTGCGGCTAATTTAGAAGAAATAAATATTATAATTGAAGAGTTAAAAGAACATAATGTAAAAATTGCCATTGATGATTTTGGAACAGGTTATTCCTCTCTGGCCAGAGAAGGGGAGTTGGATGTAGACTGCTTAAAAATTGACAAATATTTTGTTGATAACCTTTTAATTGTGGGTGAAGAAAAGGCAATAACGGGAGATATAGTTTTAATTGCCCATAAATTTAAGCATATAAGTATTGCTGAAGGAGTCGAAACTGAAACTCAAAGAAAATATCTTAAAAAGTATAATTGTGATAAGATTCAAGGATATTTAATCAGTCGACCTCTTGATGAAGATGATGCCTTGAGTTTCCTTAAGGAATATAACGGGAGGTAAAGTAGCAGCATGGGGGAGAAATATAATTCTGTAACCTTAGCAAGAGCTTCAATAGCTCTTGCCTTATGCATTTCATTCCTTATTCTTTTTAGAGGGACGATAAGTATAATTTCTGCTTTTTTTATTCCAGCAATAATTGCTGGATTTTCTTTCAATATGAAAAAGTTATACTTTACTTTTATATATCTTGGATTAACTTTAGTTACATTGTTATTCTTCACAACACAAATTGTTTTTGTAACATCCTATATATTTCTATCTGTTGCCATTAGAATGTTTCTACTAGATGAAAACCTAAAAGTTAAAGTATCTTTGTCGAATTCAATAATTTATATAATTTTAGTGATAATTATTCTTTTTTTAGGAGTATGGTTTACAGAAATTTTTCTTCAAATCCCACTTCATATTATGATGCTAAGGGTGTCGGGAGAAAACTATTTTAAATATTTTGTAATTCTACTAATTGAAAGTATATTTATATTTATTTTCAATGTATTAATATTAAATAGCTTAAAATTTATTTCCAAACTAAAAAGTTAGGAGTATAGGAGAGTATATATATGAATATTAATTTACGTAATTGGACAATTGAAGATGCAAAAGATTTATCCCTGTTGCTTAATAATAAAAAAATTATTGATAATGCGAGAGATGGACTGCCTTATCCTTATACTGAAAAAGATGCAAAAGATTATATTGAATTTATACTTTCAAGTGATAAGAATAAAAATTTCTTCTTTGCTGTTGTGTTTGATAATAAACCATGTAATGGTATAGTCTTGTTGTAACACCTAGTACGGATAATATATAATAAACTCGAACTAGGAGGATTACAAAATGAGCAAACGTTACGATTTAGAATTCAAGAAGGAGGTTGTACGTGAATATCTAAAAGGCAAAAGCCTTGGTGATCTTTTTGCAACCTACGGTGTATCAAAATCAACAATGTCCGGATGGATAAAAAATACAGCGAAGAATGTCATTACACAAAACCACAAAATAAAGAAAATGCAATATCACCAGAGGAATATAGAGCGCTTAACAAGAAGCTTATGGAACTTCAAAAGGAAAATGACTTCCTAAAAAAAGCAGCGGCATTCTTCGCAAAGGAAATCGATTAGTGGTATATCAGTTCATTGATGCCTATAAACTTGAGTTTGGATTGCGCTGGTTATGCCGCAAGTTCAACCTCTCTCCGAATATGTACTACAATTACTTAAAGAACAGAAAATCCACGTATCGTGAAGGAAAGGCTAAAGTTCAAGAAAACATAAAAAGTATTTATTACAATAATGGACGCATTATCGGCCATAGGTGGATGGTCGCTTTTCTTGCAAGGCAAAATATATTTATTAGTAAGACAACAACACATAAGTATATGAACAAGGAATTAAACCTGCATGCAATCACTGTAAGAAAAAGGCCCAAATATGTAAAAGGTAAAAAGAACAAAGTATTTCCCAATATTCTTAATCAAAATTTCTCTGTCACAGAAAGAAATAAAGTATGGTGTACTGATTTCACCTATATAAGATTAACAAACGGTAAAATGCGTTATAATTGTATTATTATAGATTTAGCAAAAAGGGAAGCAATAGCAACGGTTAACTCAAAATGAATCAACTCAGATCTGGCAATAGAAGCCTTGTCTAAAGCTCTTGAAAGAGAGAGCCCAGATGAAGGGTTAGTCTTACATTCAGATCAGAGGGTACAGTTCACCTCATGGGCTTTCGTAGAGTACTGCAAAAGCCAAGGAATAAGGCAAAGCATGAGTAAAACAGATCGCCCATATGATAACGCTCCAATGGAGAGATTTTATAAATCACTTAAGTCAGAGCTTATTTACCACCAAAAATTTGAAACCGACCTACAATTAGATGAAACTATCAATAAATATGTTTATGTGTGGTACAACCACATTCGACCTCATTCATACAATGGAGGGCTGACTCCATTTGAAGCACGAAATATAAACTGATTTTCCGTACTTAGTGTTACAAAGATGCTTGACCATTACAAATTACGGAAAAAGCACTTGAAACTGTAGATATTTTAGTTAAAAAAGATTGTGTAAGAAAAAGAGACTGGAAAATAAAGGAAACAAAGTCGAAGAAAAGTTTGGCGACGATATTTGGTGAAGTAACCTATAAAAGAACGTATTATGTTCATAAAATTACCGGTGAATATAAATACTTATCTGATGAAGCTGTTGGTATTGAAGCAAATGACAGAATGGATATATTGCTAGAATCAATATTAATAGAAGAAGCAATAGAGACACCATACAGAAAAAGTAGCGAAAAAATATCGAAGAATGTGTATCTTACTGGTCAAACAGTAATGAATTCTATTAGAAAGCTTAAAGATATTTCTAATCATGCAGCACCAGTGAAAAAACTGATTCTCAAGCTAAGATTTTGTACATCGAAGCTGATGAAGATCATGTTTCACTTCAAAGAGGAACATGTGCCGAACCTAGATTAATTTATGTTCACGAAGGTAAGTGAAAGGTAAGTAAAGATAGATATGAATTAATAAATCCCAGATACTTTAGTGGTCTCTACCAAGATAGTGCTGATTTATGGCTTGAAGTAGCTGATTATATTGATAGCAACTATGAAGAAGAAACTATTGAAAAGATATATTTATCAGGAGATGGAGCCAACTGGATAAAACAAGGCAAAGAATGGATTAAAGATAGTATCTATGTTTTAGATAGATACTATTTGTCGAAATATATAAAGAAGGCAACTGCTCATATGAAAGGCACACACCAAATGATGTGGTATTACATAAATACGAAAAGGAAAGATTTCGTAAAAGATTTATTCAAAGCAATAATTGAAGAAACAGAATCAGAAACAAAAAATAGAAGCAATAAAAGATGCTAGAAGTTATGTGTTAAATAATTGGGAAGGTATAATGAATCAATATGACCCGGATTATATAGGTTGTAGCACAGAAGGCCATATTAGTCATATATTATCTGCAAGATTAAGTTCAAGGCCTCTAAGCTGGTGCAGAGAAGGTGTTGATCAAATGTCACGTCTGAGGGCTTTTAAGGCTAATTCAGGTAATGTATATGATTTAGTAAAAGAAAGAAGCAAGAAAAACAGAAACAAGAATCATAAAATTAGAAAGCCGTGTTATAAAAAAAGCTACGAACCTAATATCAGATGAGAAATTCGGCAATGTGCCAGTAGTTTTAACTGGCAAGAGAACTTGGAAAAGAGAATTGTTTAAAAGGATAGCGAGTGCGATTTAGCACGTAATACATACAAGGGGTTTTTTATTCTTTTAAAACCCATAATTAATTGACACGATCAAATAAGAAACAAATGTGGTACTGTCAAAGATGCGGCTATA
Organism: Peptococcia bacterium; assembly: GCA_965228015.1. GTDB lineage: Bacteria > Bacillota > Peptococcia > Peptococcales > SKKY01 > SKKY01. The sequence goes on along the minus strand of OZ245787.1, from coordinate 1,044,521 downwards.
AAGAGCCAGTTTCTCCATATAAGCAAAGTCTTGTTAGATTTTGTCCCGACTGCTTTAAACAAAACAAAACTCAGGTACCTATGTGAAAAAAATTAATTTTTTTCACAAAATATTAATTATATTTATAATCATTGAAAAAGTTATGTTTTCCGATATAATAATATTGGTATTGAATAGAATAAGTTGGCAAACTGTTTGAAAAAACAGGACGCAAAGTTATGGGTCTAAGGGAGAGTCTACGATCGCCAAACTGCAGCTTTTTAGTTAGCATTTAGCAATCTTTAGCAAGGTTGCTATTTTTATATAATGCTCAAAGAATTTAATACATAATATTTTTAATCAATAAGGGGGAGAATAATTAATGAAGCTTAATTTATCAAGAAAAATTGCACTTTATGTAGGTTTACTAACCTTAGTAGTATCGGTTGCATTTGGTGTTGTTGCATTAAGATTTGGGACTGCAGCAGTAGAATAGGGTGCAGATAAAGCATTGTTACTACTTGCTAAAGAAGGTGCTGGTAAAGTAGAAACTGCAATATCAGGGAACTATAGTGTTGTGGAAAGTGTAGCGAGACAAAGTGAAATAAAAACCATGGATTGGAACAGGCAGCTTCCTGTTTTACTAAATCACATGGAGAAGTTATCAGGACAAGGCTATTTGGGAATGGGTATCGTTTATCCTGATGGTACTACTTTATACGCAGATGGAAGTGAAGCAAATCTTGGGAATCGAAGCTATGTGCAAAAAGCATTTGCCGGTGAAACAAATGTATCTGATGTTTTGATTAGTCGTGTTACAAATTCTGCTGTTATGATGTATGCAACTCCTGTTTATAATGACGGTGGAAATGTAGTTGGAGTACTTGTTGCAAGAAGACCAGGAGATGCTTTAACTGCTATAACAGATGAAATGGGATATGGAGAAAATGGCTTCGCCTTTATTATTGGTCCTAACGGCACATTCTTTGCCCAGGAAAACAGAGATTTAATAATGAACCAAGTAAACATTTTTACTGAGATTGAAGAAGATGGTGTATATAAAAATCAGGGACTTGAAATGCAAAAGCTTGGTTTAGAAAACTCCGGAGTAGTTGTATATGATATTGAAGGTATAACCAGAATGGTTGGAGTTTATCCAATGAAGCTTACTGGTTGGAGTTTTGGTGTAGGAGCATTGGAAACAGAGGTATTGGCAAGATTTGATTCTTTAAGAACGGGTATTTATACTGGTGCTTTTGTATTTGTAGTTTTAGGTATTATTGTTGCGCTATTCATTGGTAGAGTTATTTCTAAGCAAATTGTAAGAGCAAGTGAATTTGCTACAAGTATGGCAGCAGGTGATTTAACTGAACATATCGATGAGAGATTCCTTAAACTTGGAGATGAAGTGGGAGATTCACCAAGAGCCTTTGAGACTCTTGGTGAAAGCTTTAGACAGACTATTTCTGAAATTCAAAACTCAGCTCAAGACTTAGCTGCTTCCAGTGAAGAAATGTCTGCAATAGCAGAAAGTTCTTCAGCTAACATGGAAGAAGTTTCTGCTTCTACAGAAGAGATTTCAGCAAGCCTTGAAGAAGTATCTGCAGCTGCTCAACAAATTGCAGATTCAAGTCAGCAAATGAATGCTTTAACTTCAGAGCTTGTTAAAAACATGGTCGAAGGTAATAAATCAGCAAGAAAAACCGAAGAAAATGCTACTAAAGTACAAGCTGATGTTGAAGTTAGTCAAAGAAGATCACAGGAAATTTACACAGATCTTGATGCCCGTATGAAAGAGGGAATTGAGAAGGCTAGAATTGTTAATGAGATTTCTAATATGGCTAATCAGATTGCAGCTATTGCCGACCAAACCAACTTGCTTGCTTTAAACGCAGCAATTGAAGCAGCAAGAGCTGGAGAATAAGGTAAAGGTTTTGCTGTAGTCGCAGAAGAAGTAAGAAAACTTGCTTCTTCTGCGACAGAAACAGTAGAAAATATTAAAAATCTTACCGAGCAGGTTCAGGCTGATATTGAATCCTTAATTGATGATTCAAATGAATTATTAAGATATATGAATACAGACGTAAGTGGTGATTACCGTAAATTCCTTGAAACTGCAGGTCAGTATAAAAAAGATGCTGAGTTGTTTAATGAAATCACCGGCAGTGTAGCTCATATGGGCGAGCAGGTGCTAAATGCAGTTGAAGAAGTAACTCGTTCAATTACTGAAGTAACATCCACAATTAATCAGAGTGCCGAAGGTGCTAATCAGATAGCTAAAGGTACCGAAGAAACATCAAGATCCATGATGGATATTAATGATGCTTCTGAAAAATTAGCGAAGATGAGTAAAGAGTTAACAAGATTAGTAAGTCACTTTAAAGTTTAATAAAAATTAATTTTAAATAAAAAGAGAAGGCACTTTTAAAAGGTTCTTTGTCAAATGTTGGGGTAACCCAATTAGATTAGATTCCATGAGTACCGCATTGAAAAATGCGGTACTCTTTTAAATTGTTTTTAGTTTATTACGTGCATTATTCTGTTTTTGAATCTCCAAAAATTTCTTACACCATAAGCATTTCTTTTTAAAACCTTAATTTTGTTATTAACTCCTTCTGTATATCCGTTAGTATAAGTACAAGTAAATGAATTAAGAATATATTTCTGCCAGTTGAAAATGGTTCTGGAGCATTTATCGAATTCTTCAAGCTCACAGGACATAACAAACATATACCAGGCTTTCAAATTCTTTTTTGCACTTTCTAAATCACTGCTGTCAACAAAGTTATAAAATTTTTCTTTTAACATATAAGCTTTTTGCAGTTTCTCAGAAGTAGCAAGCATAACGTTTACCTGGTCAATTTCTTCAGGAGTTAAATACTTCATTCTTTTTAAGAGAAGGGAGCGACTTCTTTTGAAATATCTTCGCCTTTCCTTGGCAAATTTCTTTTGCTCATCTTTCCTAATTCTTTCAAATGCCCAAGTGACCTGCCTAATGAAATGGAATTTATCGATAATGATAGTTGCATTTTTAAAATATGTTTCAATAATATCCTTGTAAGGTTGCCACATATCCATAATGAAGTATTTTACTTTATCCCTGTCATTGAATTTCCTGAAATAGTCCGATAAAATGTGTTGTTCTCTTCCGTGAAGAATATCAAGTACCTTCTTGTTTTGGGGATCAGTTAATATGCACTGGTACTTTTTGCCCCCGGCATTACCTTTAAATTCATCAATAGAGATTACTTCGGGCAATTTTGTTAGGGAATAGTCTATGAATCTAAAAAGCCTGAGAGCCGTTGATGGTGAAATATTATTCTCTTTGGCAATATCAGATACAGAGTAAACATTTTTCATTCGAGTAATTATGTATTTTATCAGCCTGCTGGTCATTCTTTGATAGCGGGGGAGAAAATCATTTTTTTCGTAGAATTTTTTATTGCAGTGATTACAAACGTACCTTCTTTTTTTGTAGTAAAGGTAGGTTTTCTTCCCTGAGATGGAAATATCTTTTATCATTTGAATTCTGTAATCATGAACTTTATTGGTTTGTTGATGGCATTTGGGGCAATTGTGAGTTTTAATCTCCAGAGAAAAAGGAAAGGACGTTGAATCAGAAGAAGTTTCTAATTGTTCTAAAATTATCCCTTTAAAACCAATTAATTTTTTAATATAATAGTTATTATAGAGCATAAGTAAATTCCTCCTTAGATTACAGTGGGTGTTCTCTAATATGGATTTACCCAATGCTCTGTATTTTTTCGCAAATAAATGTCAGAATGGTTTTTACCACCCCAACATTTATTGTAGAACCTTTTAAAAGTGCCCTCTCTTAATTTTGTTCTAATTTAGAATTTCAGAAAGGTTAACATCAGTTTTTAATAAGTTATATATAACTATTAATGCCTGTGCCCGGGTTGCTGTTTCTTTAGGTCCAAAGCGGCTGTTATCCATTCCCACCATTATTCCACTTTGGGTAGCTTTTAGTATTGAGGAATAGTAAGGATTGTTTTCTGCTAAGTCTGTATAAGGGTTGTTATTTGTATTTCTTATATTTGCAAGTTTTGCTATGAAATCTGCTATTTCTTCCCTGGTTAAATAATCATCAGGGCGGAAGTTGGTATTATACATATTGTAGATATTTAGTGCTTTAAACTTTGAAATACTTAGACTTGCCCAATGATTTACAGTATCTGAATATGTTTGATTAGTTGGTGCTGTTAAATCAAAGATTCTGTCTGCAAAAGCTGTAAATTCCCCTCTTGTTACTCTCTGGTTCGGCCGAAGTGTTCCATCAGGGAATCCTTTAATCCATCCAATCATTTGTCCTTTCCGTAATATTGGTTCAGCCCAGTGTCCTCTAATGTCATTAGGATAAGGAAGATACTGATTAATTTCCAGCATTCTTTTTGCATTTTCATAAATTCTGTTTATAGGAACAAGATTTGTATTAATTCCGTTTGTATAGTTAGGGAATGTGTAAGCCCTTGATCCAACTGTTACAATGAGTCCGTCAAAGTAGGCGGTAAGAGTGAAATCTTTATTGGATAGAATTTCTACTTCTTTCCCAGTACTGGAAATTCTGGCAACAGCAGTATTATTAACATTCCAAGTAGCTGATTCACTAATATCTTTCGTGGTTCCATCTTCATATCTGGCAACAGCAATAAGTGGGATTAACTTAGAACTAGAGTTTAAATTGCTTAAGATATATATTCTGTTTGCCTTTAACCCACCCTCAGGTCGGTAATTATAAATATTACTCTGATCTCTGAATCTTCCATAGAAAGCCTCAATTACTGCGTTCCCTGGAATTCCTTTCAAAAGAAGATTTCCGTTTTTTATTTCTGCAATATTTTTTTGCATTATGTTTAGTTGAGGATTCGATATTCTAAATCGGCTGTTATCAGAATTAATTCCATAAACAACTATTGGAGTATTGTTGTCAGAAATTGAATAAATTGCTTTTTCAAACTTAATTCCAGTAAGAGATTTTCCTGTTGATCTTACGGGATATATAAATCCTTGTATTGTTGCAGCCTGATTTTCATAACTGGCTGTTACTTTAAGATTTCCAGAAGCTCCGGAATAATAAAGTTTTGTTCCGTATATTTGTGCAATATCAGGATTACTAGAAATAAAAGTAACATCCTTTGTTATATCTTTTATAGAATTGTTATCGTAAAGAGCGTTTACTTTTAGTTCCTGACCAGCTGAATTGTAAAAAAGATTCTCTGTAAAGAAAAGGTTTCTAAGATTTATTGCCTTATCTTCTGGGACAGTAAGGCTTTTTGTTGCAGTCTTTCCTTCTGCTTCCGCAGTAATTACTGTAGTCCCTGAACTTCCGGTAAGCTTAAGTAAGCCTTGATTATCAATAGATGCAACTGTTGTATTACTTGATTTCCAGGTTGGATATTGAATTCTTTCTGTGGTTCTGTCATTTATTTTTGCACTTACTGTAAGGCGTGGAGGGGTGTTGAAAAAAGCTTCTGTAAAGGTTAAAGATTCATTTATTATAAGTTCTTTTATTTCAGTAGGATATGTTGCTTCCATAGAGGCAAATCTTCCCCGGTGTCTTGCGGTAATGGTAACTTTTCCTGCTTCTTTGGTAAAAACAATATTACCTTCTTTGTCGACTGTAGCAACTACTTTATCAGAACTTTCCCAAATAACTTGTTCATTATCGACTTTTTCTTCTCTGTCATCACCATATTTTCGGTAAAGAGTTAATTGATTAGAAGTGGACCGGGGATCCAATTCCTCTTTTAAAATCAAAGCATAAACTCGGGACTCTACCGGATCATAGGTGTGGCTTTTTGTTGCAGTGTATGTAGTGTTGGTTAAAGTATAGGTAGCTGTAAAGATTACTGTGCCAGTTTCCCCACTAAAAAAAACATCACCGTTTTGGTAAATTACTGCCATATCTTTATTTGAACTTGTCCAGGTTGTATTGGGGTCATTGGTAACATTTGTTCTTGTACCTAAAGGGTCAACAAAAATTGCTTCCAGTTTATTTTCGGTACTCCCAGGGGAAAGGTCACCCTCAATTATTAAATTAAAAGCCCAGGCAGAACCAGTGAGAAAAAATACTGTAAATATCATTAATAATAATTTAAAAAAGAGTAAAGGTTTTTTCATTTCAAGCCCTCCATGATTTACTATAAATTAATTTTATATTATTATTGTAGTTATAGCCAGAATAAACATTTATTTTCAGCAAAAGGAGTGAGAATGTGAAAGTAGTACTAATTAATGGAAGTCCCAGGAAAAATGGCAATACTGCTTATACCCTAAATGAATGTGTACAAGAAATTGAAAAAGAAGGTCTTGAGGCAGAAGTAATAAGTTTGGCAGGAAAAGAAATAAAATCCTGTATTGCTTGTTATAAATGTAAAGGTACTGGACAATGCATATTAAAAGATGAGGCTAACTTAATTATGGATGTTATCAGAGGAGCTGATGGCTTAATAATTGGGACTCCCGTTTATTTTGGAACTCCCCGGGGAGATCTTATGAATCTAATTCAAAGAATAGGGATGGTCTCCAGAGGAAATGATAAGTTTTTATCATGGATGCCTGGGGGGCCAGTTGCTGTTGCCAGAAGAGGAGGTTTATCATCTTCCTATCAGGAAATGCTAATGTTTTACTTTATTAATGAAATGATTGTTCCAGGTTCTGATTATTGGAATATTGTATTTGCGGGGAAAGAAGAAGGTTCAGCCGCAGAAGATACTGAAGGTATTGAAAATATGAAAAAATTTGCGGGTAATGTAGCAAAATTAGCTAAAAAACTCAAATAAGGAGATTAGTATAAATGAAAAAGAAAATTTTAATAGTATCCCTTTTTATTGTAATGTTATTAGTTCAGGGATGTGGGGGAAAAGATTTAACAAGCGGACTCAGCGATGAAGAGGTAGTAGCAAAGGCAATTGATCAGACATTAAATTTGGAAGGTGTTGAAATTGACAGTTCTGTTACTTTTAAAATAAACAGTGTTTACCAGCCAATTGATGCTCAGGTTACTGGGAAATCTAAAGTTTTCAATAATCCGGTTCTAATCGAAAACGTTTATACAATTGTCAATAATACTTCAGGTAATACTGAGGAATACAAGAATTATATCTACTATTTAAATGATGTACTTACAGGATATGTTTTCCAGGAAGGGAAATGGTATCAGGGAGAAAATTTATTATTTCCAGAAGAAATTGTAAATAATCCTTCTCAAAATTTATCTCTTTTTATCGCAAACCAGTCTGATAATGGTTTTGTAACAAAGGACACTGAAAATTCAGAGGGAAATCTTATTAAGTACAATCTTGCTGCGGATCCTGGAATATATATTTGGGCATTAAATCAGAGTTTTTTAAGTGTAAATTTAGGGAATTTTGTTCAGGAACCGGAAGCTCTAGAGGCAATGGGGGATTTTGTCCTTTCAATCTGGGTTGATAAATCTTCATTAAATATTGAGAAGATGGAATTAGACTTCTCAAAAAATCTTAATAATCTTGGATTATATTTAAAGGAAAAAGGTGAAGCGCCTGAAAATGTATCCGAATTATTCCAAGATTTTGAATACAAAGTAGAATATGATTTAAAAAACCATAATAAAGTTGAAAGATTCTCAGTACCTTTAGAAGCCAGAATGGGTGAGAGAATAGAATATTAATATAAAATAAAGGAAGGGAAGAGAATGATTGAATTTTCAATAATTGTAATTCTCACTCTCCTTGGTGCTAAGATTATAGCAAGATTTCTTCCAGGATCCCGGTTGATGGGGCCAATTTTTACAATTGGTATTTTTAATGTTCTGGGAGGAAGTCTTGCTCTTTCTTCTTGGTGGGAAACTGTTTTTTCAGTTCTTCTGGAAATATTCTTTGGCATGAGGATAAACAGGGATCTTATTTTAAACTTTAAAAAATAGCTTTGCCCCTGATTCTTTTAGTTTTCTGGTATATAGGGTTAACTATTGTAAATGGAAATATCTTACAGGGGTTGTCATCTTTTGATAAAGTGACTTCATTTCTTTCAGTTATTCCCGGAGGTCTGGGTGAGGTTAGTATAATGGCAATAGATTATAAGGCTGATTTAATGACAGTTACTTCTTTCCAAATACTAAGATTAATCACAATTATTGTAATGGTTCCATTCTTAGTGCAAAAATATGCAAGTAAAAGAGTAAGTGCACCGGAAGATGTAAAGTTAACTAAAAAAGAAAAAGATCCTTTTAAAATGATTTTTTTGGCTGGCTTTGCGATACTTGGTGGCGTATTATTTCACCTTTTTGATTTGCCTGCAGCATTTCTTACAGGTTCATTGTTTTTTCAGCACTAGCCTCTTCAGCTATGCCTGGATTAATACAAAGACCACCTGAATTATTAAATAATTTTGCTCAGCTTGGAATGGGAGCGGTAATTGGAACATCTTTTAACAGAGAGAGTTTCATCTCTGTAATGGATTCTTTTGTTATATTGGTTATAATTACCCTAATAACAGTTGCCTCTAGTTTTTCTTAGCTTATCTGTTTAATAAAGTATTTAAATGGAATTATTTAACTTGTTTCTTAGGCGTTGTTCCCGGAGGAATAGCTCCAATTATGATTTTAGCGGATCAAATTGAAATTGATATAGGTCTTGTTGCTATCATGCAAATTATTCGTTTAATCACAGCAGTTATGATTATTCCTTTTATTTATATGCTTATACTGTAGAGGAGGAAAATATATGAAATTAACGGTACTGGTTAAAAACATTGCTTCAGGAAGGCTTAAAGCAGAGTGGGGGGTTGTCTTATCTGATAGAATCTGATGAAAAGGTTTTATTTGATACGGGAACGTCTGATTTGTTTTTGCATAATGCCGAATTATTGCATGTGGACCTTGATTTAATTGATAAAGTATTATTAAGTCATGGACATTGGGATCATGGAACAGGTCTTCAATATTTAGAGAACAAAAAAATTTATGCTTATACTAATATTTTTATGGAACGTTTTAGTGGTAAAAGAAGCATTGGTTTACCTTTTTCCAGAGAGTCTTTAGAAAGCAAAAATCAGTTAATCTTGGATAATAAGCCTCAAAAAATATCGGAAAGTATAATATTTTTAGGAGAAATCCCAAGAAAAAGCAAATTAAAAAATGTTGGGGGAATGTTTACTGACAGTGAAGGAAATTTTGATGATGTTCCCGACGATTCTGCAATTGTAGTTGTTGAAAATGGAGAAATCAATATTATTACTGGTTGTGCCCGTGCAGGCTTAATTAATACTGTAGATTATGCTATGAAAGTTTCCGGAATCAGAAAAATTAATTCTGTAATTGGAGGGTTTCATTTGTTAGGTAATGATGAGATAACTACTGAAACCATTAAATATCTTAAAGATAAAAAGGTAAAGAAAATTTATCCTTCTCATTGTAATCAATTTCCTGCATTGGTTAAATTTTATGGAGCATTTCATTCTCATCCTCTTAGATCAGGAGATATTCTGACTCTTTAAAAATTTTAAGACTAATGTTATAATTAATTGAAATATAATTAAATAATTATTCTTCGGGGCAGGGTTAGATTCCCTACCGGCGGTACAGCCCGCGAGCCGTAAGGCGTGAACTGGTGAAACTCCAGTGCCGACAGTATAGTCTGGATGATAGAAGAAGCAGGTATTACTAAATATAGATTTATTAATCTTTTGTTTAGCGATGTTTTTTTATGTCCCCGAAAATAAAGGGGACTTTTTTTATGAAGGAAATTAAAATGCATGAAAAATATATGAAAACAGTATTTTCTTTAGCAATAAAAGGAGAGGGAAAGGTTTCTCCCAATCCCCTTGTTGGAGCTGTAGTTGTTAAACAAGGTAAAATAATTGCTGAAGGATATCATAAAGGGCCAGGCACCCCTCATGCTGAAGTAATTGCAATGGAAATTGCCGGTAATGAAGCTGAAGGTTCAGATCTTTATGTAAACCTGGAACCTTGTGCCCATTATGGCAGAACTCCACCCTGTGTTGATGCCATTATACAGAGGAAAATCAAAAGGGTTTTTATTAGTAATAAAGATCCTAATCCACTTGTAAACGGGAAAAGTATTATAAAACTCAAAGAAAATAATATTCAGGTTTTCATTGGGATATTAGAAGATGAAGGATATTTTTTGAATGAAATATTTTTTAAATATATTCAAACAGGCATTCCCTTTATTGCTTTAAAATCAGCAGCATCCCTGGATGGAAAAATTTCAACTTCAATTGGTGAGTCAAAATGGATTACCAGTGAAAAATCAAGAAAAGATGCTCATAAAATCAGAAATAAATATAATTGTATATTAACCGGTATTAACACGATCATTGAAGATGATTCTATTCTTACCTGTCGCATTAAAGGAGGCAGGAACCCATTTAGAATAGTCTTAGACAGTACTTTAAAAATATCTTCTGAAGCAAAAATTCTAAACTTAAAGGACTCTGTTGAAAAAACAATTGTTATTACAACAAGGAATTCTGAGGAAAGAAAAATATCTATAATCAGGGAAAAAGCCAAAGTCATTGTATTGGACTGTGAAAAAATTGATATTAATGAAGTTTTAAAAATACTATCTTCCCTTGAGATTACCAGTCTTCTTGTTGAAGGGGGAGCCAAAATTCACGGAAGCTTTATTAAAGAGAACCTTCCGGATAAATATTATCTTTACTACGCACCAATTCTTATTGGAGGTAAAGAGGCCCCGGGATTTTTTGGAGGAGAAGGATTTGCAAAACTTTCAGAAGCTACGAAGCTTGATATTCATAATATAAAAAGGTTAGGTAAGGATATAAGGGTTACTTTATATCCGGAACAAAGGAGGTAAAATGTTTACTGGGATTATTGAAGAGTCTGGAAAAGTAATTATAATAAACAAAGACTCAAAATCTGCCAAAATAAAAATCGAAGCCAGTCTTGTTACAGAAGATTTAAATATTGGAGATTCTGTAGCAGTAAATGGAGTTTGCCTGACTATAGTTGAATTTTCGAAAAAACATCTTACTGCGGAAGCTATGCATGAAACCCTGGAAAAAACATCAATAAGAACTCTTAAACCTGGGGATGTTGTTAACCTTGAAAGGGCATTAAAGGCTGATGGCAGATTCGGAGGTCATATTGTAACAGGTCATGTTGATGGAACCGGGACTATTCTTGTAAAAAGAAAAGAAGGAATTGCCGAAATATTTGATATTGCTTATCCTTTGGAATTTAAAAAGTATATAGCAAAAAAAGGTTCTGTTGCTATAGACGGAATAAGTCTTACAGTAGTTGAAATTAACAATGATTACTTCAGGCTGTCTTTGATACCACATAGTTTAAAGATGACAACACTTGGCTTTAAAAAAGCAGGAGATATTGTAAATATAGAAATTGATGTATTAGCAAGATATATTGAGAATTTGTTTACAACAAAACACAAAGAAGAAAGGAAACCGAATATTTCAGAAAAATTTTTAATTGAAAACGGTTTTATGTGAGGTGAAATATGAGTTTCAAATTTAATTTAATTGAAGAGGCAATTGAAAATATAAAAAATGGAAAAATGGTAATTGTAGTAGATGATGAAGACAGAGAGAATGAAGGGGATCTGGTAATGGCAGCAGAGCTTGTTACGCCAGAGGCAATAAACTTTATGGTTACTCACGCCAGGGGGCTGGTTTGTCAGCCTATAATTGATGAAAGACTCCAGGAACTTGATGTTTGCAATATGGTAGAAAATAATACAGACAGACATTGTACTGCTTTTACAGTATCTGTAGATGCAGCAGAAACAAAAACCGGAATTTCTGCCTTTGAAAGAGCGTTGACAATAAAGAAACTTATCGATAAAAATACAAGACCTATAGACTTAAGGCGTCCAGGGCATATTTTTCCATTAAGATATATGCCAGGTGGTGTTTTAAGAAGAGCCGGACACACAGAAGCATCTGTAGATCTAGCTGTAATGGCGGGCTTATATCCATCAGCTGTAATTTGCGAAATTATTTCTGAAAATGGTGAAATGGCCAGAGTTTCTGAGTTAATGGAATATGCAAAGAAGTTTGATTTAAAGATTATTACGATTGCAGATTTAATAAAATATAGAAGAAAAAAAGAGATTCTTGTAAAAAAAGAAGCTATTGTAAAAATGCCAACAAAGCATGGAGAATTCATGCTCCACGCTTATTCCGAGAAATTAACTGGGAAAGAGCATTTTGCTTTAGTAAAAAGGGATATTGAAACAGAAGATTCGGTTCTTGTAAGAGTACATTCAGAGTGTCTTACCGGAGATGCCTTGTCTTCTCTTCGTTGTGACTGTGGGGATCAATTGGCAGAAGCATTAGAAAAGATTGAAAAAGAGGGAAGAGGAGTTCTTCTTTATATGAGACAAGAAGGCCGTGGAATCGGACTTTTAAACAAAATGAGAGCTTATGAACTTCAGGATCAGGGAAAAGATACTGTTGAAGCTAATGAGTTACTGGGTTTCCCTGTGGACCTCAGAGATTATGGTATTGGTGCTCAGATATTAATGGATTTGGGTATAAAGAAACTTAAACTTATGACAAACAACCCCAGAAAGGTAAAGGGTCTTGAAGGATATGGATTTGAAATTTCTGAAAGAGTACCTTTGGAAATACATTCAAACTGTAAAAATGAATATTATTTAAAAACAAAAAAAGAAAGATTAGGTCATATGCTTGAAGAATTTAAGGAGGAGAAATAATGGGAAAAATATTTGAAGGTAAATTAGTTGGAGAAAATATTAAAGTTGCAATTATTGCAGGAAGATTTAACGAATTCATTACCGGCAAGTTAGTTTCTGGAGCTATGGATGCTCTTATAAGACATGGAGTAGAGGAAGAAAGTATCGACATTGCCTGGGTTCCAGGTGCATTTGAAATACCACTTATAGCACAAAAGGTTGCTGCAGGAGATAAATATGATGCAGTAATTTGTCTTGGTGCAGTAATAAGAGGAGCGACACCACATTTTGATTATGTTTGTGCTGAGGTTTCAAAAGGGGTTGCCCAGGCTTCCCTTAAAACTGAGAAACCGGTTATTTTTGGAATTGTAACAACTGATTCTATTGAACAGGCTATTGAAAGAGCTGGCACTAAGAGTGGAAATAAAGGTTTTGAAGCTGGTGTAACTGCTATTGAAATGATAAACTTACTTAGAAACTTTAAATAATTTCAGGAGGTAAAAAATGGACAGAAAACCAAAGTTTGTAGGAACAGATGAAACAGGTGCAGGTGCTGAATATGAAATGGAATACCCGGAATTGCTTTACACAGTGCCTTTTACTCCTATGATTGACAGAATAGAGGAAGAAAAACCTGAGCTTTTGGATGGCTTCCATATAATATTTAAAGAAGTAGGTCCGGAGATTTTTCAGAATTGTTTTAATCAGCTTATAGATATTAAGAAAGTTGACCACAGAATGATTATAACAACAAAGAGTTTCAGACAAAAAAGCTTTCTGGAAAAATTTTATCTTCCCCTTATTTGTGAGGCTTTTCAGGTTACTAATATTAGAATTATTTCAGTGGGATAAAAAATATGGATTTACTAATCTATAACAGACAAAAAAAAGAAGTTGAAACTGAACATATTGTGGGGAAAAAATATCTTCAGTGGCTGTATTACAAGTCCTCTGGAAACTTTATTCTTGAAAAAATTGTAAAAAGAAAACTTGCCAGCAAAATTTTTGGTGTTTTAAAAAACCGAAAGGGAAGTAAGAAAAAAATAAGAGACTTCATTGAAGAAAACAAGATTGCTGAAGAAGAATTTCTGGAAAAAGTATCTGAGTATAAAAACTTTAATGAATTTTTTTATAGAAAATTAAAACCTGAAGCAAGACCGGTAAATTTAAAATCTGATGTTCTTGCATCTCCTGCAGATGGCCGGGTATTTATTCATGAAAATATTCAAACCAGCAAAATTGTAGAAATAAAAGGAATGTCATTTAATCTTTCTCAACTAGTTGGGTCTGAAGAGGCTATTTTAGAATATGATGGGGGAACAATGGTAATTGTCAGGTTAAATCCTACAGATTATCACAGATTTCATTTTCCCGACTCAGGTATCCCAGGCAAGACTAAAGAAATAAAAGGTTCTTATTACTCTGTTAACACAGGAGTCCTTGACAGAATTGACAATATTTATTTGAAAAATAAAAGAACTGTAACAGAGTTCGGTAGTGATAATTTCGGGAAAATATTGTATATGGAAGTTGGAGCTACTTTTGTAGGCACTATAATTCAAACCTTTACCCCTGGACAGAGGGTGGAAAAAGGAACAGAAAAGGGATATTTTAAATTTGGAGGTTCGACGGTAATTCTTTTTTTAAAAAAGGGGATACTAACACCAGATAATGATATTCTGGAATATACAAAGAAAAAAACAGAGACTCTGGTTAAAATGGGAGAGTCTCTTGGTAAAGCCAAATAATCTTATTATTATGGGGGATCTTCTTTAAGATCTCCCTTATATTTTTTTTATTTATTTCAAATTCATTTTCAGTTATTTCTACCAGAGGCAACAAAACGAAGGCTCTGTTCAAAGCTTCTCTGTGAGGAATTGTAAGCTTTGGATGATCAAGTGATTCGGATCCATATGTAATAATGTCGATATCAATGGTCCTTGGTCCCCAGTGGATTTCTTTGATTCGGTTTAGTTTTTTTTCAATAGATTGATTAAACTCAAGTAGTTCAAAAGGACTTAAAGTCGTTTCAATTTCCAAAGCTAAATTTAGGAAATTATTTTGATCTAAAAAGCCCACAGGGGAAGTTTCATAAACAGAGGAAACTTTTGTAATTATTATTTTTGGATTGTTTTTCAGCTCTAACAATCCTTTTTTTAAATAGTCCGGCCGGTCATCGATATTTGATCCCATACTTAAATAGGCTTTAAACATTCTCTTTTTCGCCTCATTTCAACTGCAAAGTATTCGTATTTACCCTCAACTGGAGGAGTTGGTTTTATTAATCTGATTTGAACCTCCTTAATCAGGGAAGAGTAGTTAAAAATTTCTTTTATAATTTCTGCAGAAAGTTTTTCAATTAGATTATAACTTTTATTTTCAACTTGATTACGGACCAATTCAAAAATATCTCCATAGTTTATCGTAGCTTGTAAGTCATCAGTATTCATTGCATTTTCCAAATCAAGGAACAATTCACCATCAACTTTAAATTGCTGGGAATATTTTTTTTCTTCAAGAAAACACCCATGCTTTCCGTGGAACTCAAGTCCTTTTAATATTATTTTATCCATTTAATATCACCTCTAACTGTTAATTATTTTATCTGTAAATATTGCTGCCTGAAGGTTTTCTTTCACGTCATGTACCCTGAAAATTTCATATCCCTGAATTATACCCAAAACTGTAGAAGCAATAGTTCCTGGGAGGCGTTCTTTCGGAGGAACATTTACAACAGAACCAATAACAGATTTTCTTGAAACTCCAAGTAATAATGGATAGCCTAAATCTTTTAACTGATAAAGATTGTTTATCATAGTAATATTTTGTTCAGAATTTTTTGCGAAACCAATACCCGGATCTAAAATAATCTTGTCTTTTGAAATTCTAGCAGCTAAAGCAATATTAATACTTTCTTTTAAAGATTCTTTTATTTCGAAAATTAAACCATCAGGGTAGTTTCTGTTTTCTTTATTATGCATTATAACAACACCGGCATTATATTTTGCTATCACCTGAGCAAGAAGTGGATCTTTTTTCAGACCGTAGATGTCATTGATTATTGAAGCTCCTTTTCCCAAAGTAAACTCAGCAACTTCATTTTTCCAGGTATCAATAGAAACAGGGATACTGGTCTTGGCAAGGATTAATTCTAAAGGATCTTTAATTCGTTCTATTTCCTCCTTGGCAGAAATCGGTTCATGACCAGGACGAGAGGACTCTCCTCCAATATCTAAAATATGTGCACCATCATTTTCCATTTGAATCCCCTGGGACAAAGCTGACTGAAGATTATTGTATTCTCCACCGTCGGAAAAGGAATCTGGTGTAAGATTTATTATTCCCATAATTTTACTTGTTCCATCAAGTATTAATTTTCTTCCATTCAAATCAATTTTTTTTAGGTTATTCTCTCTTTTTTTAATTTCCATAAGTCACCTTTGTTTTTATTTGTTTATTAATAATAAGAATTCCTGACGAAGAGCCGGGCTTTTCATAAAAGCTCCTCTCATTGCAGAGGTTACTGTTATTGAGCCAGGTTTCTTAATTCCCCTCATGGACATACACATCTGCTCTGCTTCTATTACAACAGCAACACCATGGGGATTTAATACTTTCATAATAGTATCTGCTGCTTCTTTGACTATTCTTTCTTGAAGCTGTGGTCTTGCAGAGATCACTTCAATTACCTGAACAAGTTTGCTAAAGCCAGTAATTCTTCCTTCTTTAGGAATATATGCAATGTGAGCTTTTCCATAGAAGGGAAGAAAATGATGTTCGCAAATTGAATAAAAGGGTATATCTTTAACCAAAACTAATTCTTCATGTTGTTCTTCTTTAAAGACCTTAATACAATCTTCAGGATTCTTATTTATTCCGGAAAATATTTCCTGATACATTAAAGCTATTCTTGATGGAGTAAGTTCCAAACCTTCACGCTTTGGGTTTTCTCCAATAGCTTCCAGGATATCTTTTACAGCATTTTCAATTTTTTTCAAATCCATTTAAATTCAACTCCTCATATTTATTATATTTTAAAAATGAAGATTAGTGTATATAATGATTGGTGAAAGAAAAAATTCCGAAAAGGAGACCTTCATGAAAAGATTTTTTAATTGGAACAATTTAAATATTAGTTTGCAGGCTTTCTTTGTACTTTCAGGCATAATGATTTTGTATTTTGTACTAAGTGATTTTATTGGCTTGAAAAATACTTTGGGAGCATTTTTAAAGAGCGGTATCACAATATTAATGCCTTTTGTTATTGGTTTTTCCATTGCTTATTTATTAAATCCTGCGGTAGTTTATATTGAAAAGAAGATCGATAAATACATAAAAGTTCTTGTAAAGAGAACTAAAATTAAAAGGGTTATATCAATACTAATAACATATGTAATTTTTGTCGGCTTTTTAGTTTGGTTTTTAATTATTGTGTTACCACAATTTTATCAGAGTCTCTTGAGACTTTTTGACCAGTTAGCAAAAGGTTATTCTGAATATCAGGAGCAGATTGACAGGGTTGCTGAAGCATTGGATTTAAGCATGTACCTTGATTTTGCCCTTCTTGATCAGGCTGATTTTTCAGATATTAGTGATGTGCTGGCAAGGGCTTTGCCAATAGTTTTGAGTAAAGCATATTCATTTACTTCAGGAATTTTCAAGTTTTTTATGGGGATAATAATTTCCGTGTATGTTGTTTTTGACAAGGAAAGATTTATCGCGGGAAGTAAAAAAATAGTTACACTATTAACTCCAAAAAACAATATAGAAAAAACAAATACTTTTTTAAATGAGACAAATCATATTTTTAAATCTTTTTTTGTTGGCAAAACTTTAGATTCTATAATTATAGGGTTTTTATGCTTTATTGGCCTGATGTTAATGGGAAATCCTTATCCTATTGTAATTTCGGTGATAGTTGGTATTACAAATATGATTCCATATTTTGGACCCTTTATTGGTGCGGTTCCAGGAGTTATTATAACAATGATTTACAGCCCTTCCATGGCTCTTTGGCTGGTTCTCTTTATATTTGCACTGCAACAATTTGACGGGCTGATACTCGGTCCGAAAATCCTTGGAGATTCTACAGGTATTGAGCCCTTTTGGGTACTCCTTGCAATTATAGTTGGCGGAGCTTTGTTTGGTGTTTTGGGAATGTTGCTTGGTGTTCCAGTGTTTGCTGTATTTTATAATGTATCAAAAAAAATTATAAACAGGAAATATGATGAAAAAATGAATTGATTTAGGCTTGTTTTTCTTATGTATACAAGAATTTTCCCGTTGACTAATAGTCTTGGTTGTTATATTATAATCAAGAAATCTATCGAGTATTATAAAACAGAAAAAGGGAGGAATTATTTTTATGAAAAGCAAAAAAATTATAGCTGGCCTTGTATTGGTATTATTTGCAATTATAATGGTTGCCGGTTGTGGGGGAGACAAAGCTCCAGCAGAAAAACTAGCTGAAAAATCAGCTACTGTTAAGGTAGGATTAAACGCAGAATTATCAGGTAACGTTGCTCAGTATGGTATTGCTGTTGCAAATGCAATTGAATTAGCTTTCGAGGAAGTTAACGCAGCTGGTGGTGCTGATGGTATTAAACTTGAAGTTGTGAAGTATGACAACAGATCTGAAAATGCTGAGTCATTAAACATTGCTACAAGATTAGCTTCTCAAGATGAAGTTTCTGTAATCGTAGGACCAGTTACTTCTTCAAACGCAATTGCAACTATTCCTGTTTCAGAACAGTTTGAAATTCCAGTAGTAACTCCAACTGGTACAGCTTTAGATATTACTGTTGATCCAAAAACTGGAGAAACTCGTCCTTTCATGTTCAGAACTTGTTTCATCGATCCTTTCCAGGGTCAGATAGCTGCACAGTATGCTGCTGAAAACCTTGGTTTAAAAACAGCATCAATTTATGTTGATAATAACAGTGACTATTCAAAAGGCTTAGAAGCATCTTTTAAAGAAGCTTTTGAAGGTTTTGGCGGAGAAATCGTTAGCGTTGAAGGATTTGTAATTGAAGACAGAGATTTCAGATCAACATTAACAAAAATTATTGGTGCAAACCCAGAAGCAATTTTTATTCCTGCATATGAAGAGCAAGTTTCTTTAATTGTTAGCCAAGCTAGAGAACTTGGATACACTGGTGCACTTCTTGGAACAGATGGATGGGATGGTACAAAAGTATCTGAAGTTAATACTCCAGAAGCATTACAAAATGCATTCTTTACTAATCACTATTCACCAGAAAGTA
The DNA here is from genome assembly GCA_965228015.1 of Peptococcia bacterium. Lineage (GTDB taxonomy): Bacteria > Bacillota > Peptococcia > Peptococcales > SKKY01 > SKKY01. Next base: position 1,025,581 of record OZ245787.1, on the reverse strand, counting down.
CAGATCCTAAAGTAGTAGATTTTGTTAAAAATTACACTGAAAAATTTGGCAGCACTCCAACAGCTCTTGCAGCTTTAGGTTATGATGCAGCTTACGTAATTGCTGATGCAATTGCTAAAGCAGGATCAGCTGATCCAGTTGCAATTAAAGATGCTATTGCTGCTACATCAGGTTTAGTAGGTGTTACAGGTACTATCACTCTTGATGAACAACACAACCCAATTAAGAGTGCTGTTATGTTAGGATATAACGCAGAAGGAAAACAAACTTACGTAGAAACAATTGACCCTAAATAATAAAGCACGATTATCAGAAAATCTTTGAAACCCAAAGGAGGGACGTAAACGTGCCCTCCTTTTTTATGGTGTTCAAACAGAAAGGGTGTCTGTATGGATATATTCTTACAGCAAGTAATTAACGGTCTATCCCTTGGCAGCATATATGCTTTAATTGCTTTAGGTTACACAATGGTTTATGGAATAATTAAATTAATAAATTTTGCTCACGGTGAAATCTATATGATCGGGGCATATATAGGCTTTTTTGCTATTACTGGTCTGGGTATAGGATTTTTCCCTGCTTTAATTATCTCGATGGTTGGCTGTGCAGTTTTAGGTATGATTATCGAAAAAATAGCTTATAAACCTTTGAGAAATTCTAGTAGAATTGTAGCACTAATTACTGCAATTGGAGCGTCTCTTTTTCTTCAGTATACGGGAGTATTCTTTTTTAAGGCGGAACCAAAAGTATTTCCTAAAATATTATCTGATGGAAGATTGAACCTTTTTGGAACTAAAGCTTATATAAGCTACCAACAAATAACTATTTTAGTAGTTACAATTTTACTAATGTTGTTATTACAATATATTGTTCATTTTACAAAAACAGGAAAAGCAATGAGAGCAGTAGCATATGATAAGGATGCGGCTACTTTAATGGGAATTAACACAAATAACACTATCTCAATGACTTTTGCAATTGGCTCAGCATTAGCTGGGGCAGCAGGAGTTATGGTTGGTGTTTATTATAGTGCGATAACTCCTTTAATGGGTGTTATGCCAGGTCTGAAGGCTTTCGTAGCTGCAGTTCTGGGAGGTATTGGAATAATTCCTGGTGCTTTCACAGGAGGTATGATTTTAGGATTAATCGAGGCAATGGTAAGTGGATATGGAAACTCTCTCTACAGAGATGCAGTAGCCTTCTTTATTCTGATTGTAATTTTAATAATAAAACCAACGGGATTGTTTGGTAAGAATGAGAAGGAGAAGGTGTAAATTATGAAAATTAATCGTCAATTAGTGTTTAATTTATCCTTAGCTTTTATACTGTTTTTTGTAATCCATTTTCTTATGTCTGCCAAAATTATTTCTCAATATTATCAATTAAATATTTATTTGCTTTTTATTAATATAATTATGGCTACAAGTCTTAATCTTGTTAATGGATTTTTAGGACAATTACATTTAGGTCATGCTGGCTTTATGGCAATAGGAGCTTATACTTCCGCAGCAATGACAACAAGGATGGATTTACCTTTTCTTTCCTCTTTATTAGTAGGAAGCATAGCAGCCTTTGTTGTTGGGGTATTGGTTGGTTATCCTATTTTAAGACTTGGCGGGGACTATTTAGCAATTGCAACCTTAGGTTTTGGTGAAATTGTAAGGATTTTGATTGTAAATACAGAATATGTTGGTGGAGCCAGAGGACTTTCAGGTATACCAAGATATACAAACTGGCCTATTTTATTCTTAGTAACTGTTGCAGTTATTTTATTAATTAGAAATTATATTAATTCCAGTCACGGAAGAGTAGTACTTTCAATCAGAGAAGATGAAATAGCTGCAGAGACAATGGGAATTAATTTAACAAAGCATAAAGTTATGACTTTTGCCATTGCTGCATTCTTCGCAGGTACTGCAGGGGCATTGTACTCACATTATTTTTTCATTATTACACCTGCAACATTTAACTTTTTGAAATCAGTTGATTATCTGGTTATGGCAGTTCTTGGGGGACTAGGCAGTATTACTGGTTCGATTTTTGCTGCAACAGGACTTACCATTATTTCAGCTTTATTGCAAGATTTTGGAGCAATAAGGATGATTGCTTACTCAGTTGTATTAATTGCTATTATGTTATTTAGACCTTCTGGTTTAATGGGAACTAAAGAATTAAAATTCTCTTTTCTTGAAAAGAAAGGAGGAAAAGAATAATGAAAATTTTAGAGATAAATAAACTTGTTAAATTATTTGGTGGCTTAGCTGCTGTAAGCAAGTTTGATCTTTATATAAATAAAGGTGAGTTAGTTGGTCTTATTGGCCCTAACGGAGCAGGTAAGACAACAGCATTTAACTTAATTACTGGGGTTTATGAACCAACTTCCGGAGAGGTAATATTTGCCGGAGAAAACATTGCAGGGGTTAAACCGTTTAAAATTAATCAAAAAGGTATGGCAAGAACTTTCCAGAATATCAGACTTTTTAAAGACTTAACTGTTTTGGATAATGTTCGCATTGCCTACCATTCTCATGTAAAGTATTCTGTCTTTTCATCTCTTTTCAGATTCAAATCGTTTTTTGTTGAAGAAAAGGAAATAGAGGAAAAGGCTATTGAATTTTTAAAAATATTTCATCTTGATCATAAAAAAGATGAACTTGCAAAGAATCTTCCTCATGGTGAACAAAGAAGACTGGAGATTGCCAGGGCTCTTGCAGCTCAGCCTAAATTACTTCTTCTTGATGAACCGGCAGCAGGAATGAATCCCCAGGAAACTCATAATTTGATGGAATTAATTGCAATGATTAGAGAAAAATTTGATCTAACCATTCTATTGATTGAACACGATATGTCTCTGGTAATGGGTGTATGTGAAAGGATATATGTTCTTGATCACGGAATGTTAATTGCCAACGGAACCCCTGAAGAGATCAGAAAAAATGCAAAAGTTATTGAAGCTTACTTAGGGGAGGAGGCATAATATGTTAAAAATAGACAATATTAATTTATATTATGATGGAATCCATGCACTAAAAGGAGTAAGCCTTGAAGTTCCGGAGGGTAAAATTATTTCTTTAATAGGTGCAAATGGTGCAGGTAAAACCAGTACTTTAAGAACAATCTCAGGTTTAAATAAGCCTAAGACAGGTTCAATAACATATGATAATCAAGATCTTCTTAAAGTATCTCCGGAGAAGTTGGTTAATATGGGAATTATTCAGGTTCCTGAAGGAAGAAGAATTTTTGCTCCTATGACTGTTTATGAAAATCTTGAACTGGGTGCTTATTTAAGAAAAGACAAAGATGGAATTGAAAAGGATTTAAAAAATGTATTTAAAAGATTCCCTCGTCTTGAAGAAAGAAAAAAACAACTTGCAGGAACACTAAGTGGTGGAGAACAGCAAATGCTTGCCATGGGAAGAGCTTTAATGGCCCAACCCAAAGTACTCCTTTTAGATGAACCTTCAATGGGTTTAGCTCCTATTCTTGTACGGGAAATATTTGATATTATTAAAGAACTTAACTCTATTAGTATAACTATTCTTCTTGTTGAACAAAATGCAAAAATGGCTCTATCTATAGCAGATTATGCATATGTTCTTGAAACTGGAAAAATAGTATTAGAAGGTAAAGGACAAGATCTTGCAGATAGTGATGAGATTCAAAAAGCTTACCTTGGTGGTTAAACTAAAAATATTGGTTCTTTGTCAAATGTTGGGGTAACCCAATTAGATTAGATTCCATGAGTACCGCATTGAAAAATGCGGTACTTTTTTAAATTGTTTTTAGTTCATTACGTGCATTATTCTGTTTTTGAATCTCCAAAAATTTCTTACACCATAAGCATTTCTTTTTAAAACCTTAATTTTGTTATTAACTCCTTCTGTATATCCGTTAGTATAAGTACAAGTAAATGAATTAAGAATATATTTCTGCCAGTTGAAAATGGTTCTGGAGCATTTATCGAATTCTTCAAGCTCACAGGACATAACAAACATATACCAGGCTTTCAAATTCTTTTTTTGCACTTTCTAAATCACTGCTGTCAACAAAGTTATAAAATTTTTCTTTTAACATATAAGCTTTTTGCAGTTTCTCAGAAGTAGCAAGCATAACGTTTACCTGGTCAATTTCTTCAGGAGTTAAATACTTCATTCTTTTTAAGAGAAGGGAGCGACTTCTTTTGAAATATCTTCGCCTTTCCTTGGCAAATTTCTTTTGCTCATCTTTCCTAATTCTTTCAAATGCCCAAGTGACCTGCCTAATGAAATGGAATTTATCGATAATGATAGTTGCATTTTTAAAATATGTTTCAATAATATCCTTGTAAGGTTGCCACATATCCATAATGAAGTATTTTACTTTATCCCTGTCATTGAATTTCCTGAAATAGTCCGATAAAATGTGTTGTTCTCTTCCGTGAAGAATATCAAGTACCTTCTTGTTTTGGGGATCAGTTAATATGCACTGGTACTTTTTGCCCCCGGCATTACCTTTAAATTCATCAATAGAGATTGCTTCGGGCAATTTTGTTAGGGAATAGTTTATGAATCTAAAAAGCCTGAGAGCCGTTGATGGTGAAATATTATTCTCTTTGACAATATCAGATACAGAGTAAACATTTTTCATTCGAGTAATTATGTATTTTATCAGCCTGCTGGTCATTCTTTGATAGCGGGGGAGAAAATCATTTTTTTTGTAGAATTTTTTATTGCAGTGATTACAAACGTACCTTCTTTTTTTATAGTAAAGGTAGGTTTTCTTCCCTGAGATGGAAATATCTTTTATCATTTGAATTCTGTAATCATGAACTTTACTGGTTTGTTGATGGCATTTGGGGTAATTGTGAGTTTTAATCTCCAGAGAAAAAGAAAAGGACATTGAATCAGAAGAAGTTTCTAATTGTTCTAAAATTATCCCTTTAAAACCAATTAATTTTTTAATATAATAGTTATTACAGAGCATAAGTAAATTCCTCCTTAGATTACAGTGAGTGTTCTCTAATATGGATTTACCCAATGCTCTGTATTTTTTCGCAAAAAATGTCAGAATGATTTTTACCACCCCAACATTTATTGTAGAACCAAAATATTAAAGCTCTGCTGAATTTCTCAGCAGAGCTTTTTTTATAAGTTTTTTCTTAGATAGTCCAAAGCATAAAGGGTAGTCATTTCTCTTATTTTATTTCGGGTTCCAAATAAATTTAGTTCCTGATAGTATTCTTTTCCTCTTATATAAAGACCAATATATACAAGGCCTACAGGTTTACCAGTACTATCATTGCCTGGTCCGGCTATGCCAGTGGTAGAAATTCCTATGTCGGTGTTATTTATTAATGCAACATTCCGGGCCATATATTTTGCTGTTTTTTTGCTAATTGCTCCATATTTAATTATTATGTTTTCTGGGATACCAAGAGTCCTTGCTTTAGCAGAATTAGAATAAGCAATAATTCCCTCAATAAAGGTGTTTGAGATTCCTGGTAAGTTAACCAATTTTGCAGCAAGTAGTCCTCCTGAGCAGGATTCAGCCGTGGAGATGGTATATTTATTTTTTTCAAGTTTTTCCTGAACAACCTCTTCTAAAGACTGATTTCCTTCACTAAAAATATAATCACCAAGCCGGGAGTATATTTCTTTTTTCATTTTATTTATTTCCACCTGAGCAGTATTTTCACTGGAAGCAGCAGCTGCAATTCTAAGTTTAACATAAGAATCCTTTGCGTATGGAGTAAGGACAGGATTAGACTGAGTTAAAAGATCCTTAACTACTTCATTAACTGAAGACTCTCCAATTCCAAAAATATTTATATAATTTGAAAAAAATATTGCATTTTGTAAAGATTTAAGATAAGGGGCAACTTGTTCTTCAAACATTGGAATCATTTCTGAAGGAGGACCGGGAAGAATAACTAAATGCTTTCCCTCATTTTCCAGATAGCAGCCTATTGCTGAACCAAAATTATTTTCAAGAATTTTGCTGCCTTCAATAAAATATGCTTGTTTTTTATTAATTTCCAGCATTTGAATATTTCTTTGAGAGAAAATTTTTTGAATTTTCTCCAAAGACTGTTGATCTAAAATTAAATTTTTATTAAAAAATTTAGCACATGTTTCTTTTGTAATATCATCATCAGTAGGGCCTAATCCACCGGTAGTAATAACCATATCGCTGCGTTTAAATGCAATTTTAAGGCATTCAAGTATTCTTGCCTCATTATCACCTACAACTGTCTGAAAATGAAGATTAAAACCGGATTCCGCTATTTTTTTTGCAAGATACTGGCTGTTACTATTAAGAATGTCTCCCAGCAATAATTCTGTTCCCACTGTTAGCAACTCTACTCTCATAAGATAAAGCCCCCTTATAATTGATTGTATTTTATATTATAACTTTTTTTCAAAGTACACAATAATAAAAAAATACTATAATTGGTATGAGGTGAAAAATATGAACATAATTTTATCAAGGGAATTAAAAACAAGTGCTTGGCTGGATGAAGAAAATGAAAACAATATTTTTATTAAAGGAGAATTAATTGATGACCGTCATCATATTTTATCCGTCTTAAAATTTGATTACAAAGAAGAAAAAGTTATTGAAGTAATAAATACAGAGTGGATAAAATCACCCTATACATATTGTTCAGACATTAAAGATATTATTAACAGAATCAACGGGCTTGAGGTGAAAACAGGAGCAACAGCATTTATAAATAAAAATTTAGGAGGAAAAGATGGTTGCATACATTTAGCAGAAGTAGTAGTTCAAATTTTTAAATGTTTTTATCAAGTAGTTCATAGAATAGAAGATTTAAAACTAACAACAGAAAAAGAGAAAAAAGAAAGGAAGTCAATGTTCTAAGAAATAGTTGCTATGCATATACAGATAAGTTTCGCGATAGTTTGTTAGTGTAAAATAATTATGGGTAAAAAAACAAAAAAATATTAGAGCAACTCCTTATGTTACAATTAAATCGCTAAACCAAATCGCAAAAAAGGAGAAACTCTAATGAATAATATTATACATGAAATTGCAACTAAAATCGGTAAAGAAATAGCAGAAAATATGGAAACAACTTTAATTGAGGGAAATAATATATCTAAATTCATTTTAAAAACCAAAAAAATACTGGATGAAGTTGGGGTTGCAATTACAGAAAAAGTACTTGAAACTGTAGATATTTTAGTTAAAAAAGATTGTGCAAGAAAAAGAGACTGGAAAATAAAGGAAACAAAGTCGAAGAAAAGTTTGGTGACGATATTTGGTGAAGTAACCTATAAAAGAACGTATTATGTTTATAAAATTACCGGTGAATATAAATACTTATCTGATGAAGCTGTTGGTATTGAAGCAAATGACAGAATGGATATATTGCTAGAATCAATGTTAATAGAAGAAGCAATAGAGACACCATACAGAAAAAGTAGCGAAAAAATATCGAAGAATGTATATCTTACTGGTCAAACAGTAATGAATTCTATTAGAAAGCTTAAAGATATTTCTAATCATGCAGCACCAGTGAAAAAACTGATTCTCAAGCTAAGATTTTGTACATCGAAGTTGATGAAGATCATGTTTCACTTCAAAGAGGAACATGTGCCGAACCTAGATTAATTTATGTTCACGAAGGTAAGTGAAAGGTAAGTAAAGATAGATATGAATTAATAAATCCCAGATACTTTAGTGGTCTCTACCAAGATAGTGCTGATTTATGGCTTGAAGTAGCTGATTATATTGATAGCAACTATGAAGAAGAAACTATCGAAAAGATATATTTATCAGGAGATGGAGCCAACTGGATAAAACAAGGCAAAGAATGGATTAAAGATAGTATCTATGTTTTAGATAGATACTATTTGTCGAAATATATAAAGAAGGCAACTGCTCATATGAAAGGCACACACCAAATGATGTGGTATTACATAAATACGAAAAGGAAAGATTTCGTAAAAGATTTATTCAAAGCAATAATTGAAGAAACAGAATCAGAAACAAAAAATAGAAGCAATAAAAGATGCTAGAAGTTATGTGTTAAATAATTGGGAAGGTATAATGAATCAATATGACCCGGATTATATAGGCTGTAGCACAGAAGGCCATATTAGTCATATATTATCTGCAAGATTAAGTTCAAGGCCTCTAAGCTGGTGCAGAGAAGGTGTTGATCAAATGTCACGTCTGAGGGCTTTTAAGGCTAATTCAGGTAATGTATATGATTTAGTAAAAGAAAGAAGCAAGAAAAACAGAAACAAGAATCATAAAATTAGAAAGCCGTGTTATAAAAAAAGCTACGAACCTAATATCAGATGAGAAATTCGGCAATGTGCCAGTAGTTTTAACTGGCAAGAGAACTTGGAAAAGAGAATTGTTTAAAAGGATAGCGAGTGCGATTTAGCACGTAATACATACAAGGGGTTTTTTATTCTTTTAAAACCCATAATTAATTGACACGATCTGATAGTTAATTGAGATTGACAATAAGATCAACAAAGTGTAAAATTTGTCATATAAAAAATAATATGAAGTCAAAGGTGCCTCAAAATTGAGGAGAATAGGGAAGACTGGTAAAGCCGGCGCGGACCCACCACTGTATGCGGAGACAAAACCCTAAATGCCACTGAAAAAATTCGGGAAGGCTGGGTAGAGAATGACACGTAAGCCAGGAGACCTGCCTATGATTCTTTACTACTCTATGGGAAATAGATTAGATACAAATGACTTAAAATGGGGAAGCCTCTTGTTTTTATAAAACAAGAGGCTTATTTTATTGTTTACTAAAGAATAAGGTTGGGAATTATGCTTTATATAGAACAGTTTGTATATTCGAATAAATTAAGGAATACGCATCCTCTTGAAAGAGTGATTTTTGCTTTAATTACAATGATGATGGCATTTTTTATAAAAGACTAGCGCATTCATTTCTTAATAATTAATAATGCTTACATTATTAATTATTAAAGCTCAGATAAATACAGGTGTAATTCTAAAATTAATGATGATACCTTTAGGGTTTTGTTTATTGGAGTTATAACAATAGCTTTTCAAATAAGTTCCATGGAATTAAATTATCTTTTTTATTTTGATTTTTTAGATTTTAACATAGGAATTACAGAGAAAAGTCTTGATACAGCCTTTAAAACATCGACTGTTTCCTTAAGCGCTGTTTCTTGTCTTTATTTTATGGCACTTACTACTCCAATGGTTAAGCTTATATATGTAATGCAAATATTTAAAGGGCCAGATTCTGTAATTGAATTGATGACATTAATATATAGATTTATTTTTGTTTTCATTAATACTTCTTTTAATATTTACTATGCACAACAAGCAAGATATGGACATAGTAGTTTTAAAAAAATCACTTAATTCTTTTGCCCTTTTATTTGGTAATTTATGGGGTAAAGCTTTTTTCAAATCAAAAAAATTTATTACAAAGTCTTGAATCCAGGGGATTTGAAGGAAATTTAAAGGTTTTAAATCCCGAGTATTCTTTTTCAAAAAATAATATTTTTTTTTATTTTTAGATATATTAATAATAAGTACTGCATTTTTTCTAAGCAGACAGAAAGGATAAAAAACTTTGAGTTACATATTAAAAACTGAGAATTTGTGTTTTTCTTATATGGATGGAACAAAGGCACTAAAAAAATTATCCATGAATATACCTGAAGGTAAAAAAGTAGCAGTCATTGGCAACAATGGATCTGGGAAGACTACATTATTCCTGCATTTTAACGGAATACATCGCCCCGATTCAGGTAAGATATACTATCGTGATAAAAAGATGGACTATTCTTCTGGAGAAATAAAAAATATCAGAAAGAACGTTGGTATCGTTTTTCAAGATCCAGACAACCAGCTTTTTTCAGGGAGTGTGTATTAGGATATCTCTTACGGACCTGTTAATTTAGGGTGGGATGAGAAAGAAATAAGAGAAAGAATAGAAGATGCAATGACTCAAACAGGTACATTAGAACTTAGAGATAAACTAACCCACTTTTTGAGTTATAGTCAGAAAAAGAGAGTTGCTATAGCTGGTGTTCTTGCAATGAGCCCGGAAGTTATGATTCTTGATGAACCTACTGCGGGTCTTGATCCGGTTTTACATCACAGATTATGGAAATGTTAAATGATTTGAATAAGCAAGGAACTACTGTAATAATTTCCAGCCATAATATGGATGAAGTTTTTTCCTGGGCCGACTACGTTTTTGTTTTAAGCCAGGGAGAAATTATTGCAGAAGGAGATCCTGCAGAATTATTTAGAGATGTTCAGGTATTAAAAAGGGGAAATTTGAAAAAACCCTGGGTTTTGGATATGTATGACTATTTGTTAAGTAAGGGAATGGTAAAAGATGATACCAATATTCCCAGAACCAGAGATGGTTTAATAAATCTAATTAAGTGATAAACCTTTTGAAAAATTGCCGGCAATAATTATATCAGAAGGATTATTATAAATTTTCCATTTACGAAAGATAAATGGACAAGGAGGAAGTAAAGTGTTTAATAAAAAACTTTACAGTATTTGGGCATTGCTTGTTATTTTTGCACTTCCTGAATCAGCTTTCGCTATGCATATTATGGAAGGATTTCTTCCATATAAATGGGCGGCATTTTGGGCTTTAGTTTCGTTGCCTGTTGTTGTTCGCGGTGTAATATCAATTTCAAAAAAAAGAAAGAGAACCCTGAGTTAAAACTGCTTTTAGGGGTAGCAGGAGCTTTTGCTTTTGTTTTATCTGCATTAAAGATCCCTTCAACTGGCAGCAACTCTCACCCAACTGGAGTGGGTTTAGGAGCAATCTTATTTGGACCCTCTGCAATGAGTGTGCTTGGTATGATTGTTTTATTATTCCAGGCAATTTTACTTGCTCACGGCGGTATTACCACTCTTGGAGCAAACGTTTTCTCTATGGTGATAGTTGGAACATTTGTAGCATATGGTACTTATAAACTTGCAAAAAAATCAGGAATATCAAATGGAATTGCTGTTTTTCTTGCTGCTGCACTAGGTAACCTTATGACTTATGTTACAACTTCATTCCAGTTAGCTCTTGCTTTCCCAGCAGAAGCAGGTGGAGTAATGGCTTCAGCAGCTAAATTTCTTACAATATTTGTAGTAACTCAAATTCCCTTGGCAATTAGTGAGGGTTTGCTTACCGTAGTTATCTTTAATTTCCTGTCAAAATATAATTCACAGGAATTAATTACTTTAAATATTTTCAAAAAAGGAGAGGTTTTGGGAGATGACAATCATGCGTAATAATATTATTTTACTTCTGTTAGTTGCTCTTCTTGCAATTTTCCTTCTCTACTTAGTTAAAGATTCAGAATTTGGCGGTGCTGATGGGGCTGCGGAAGAAATGATAACAGAAATTAATCCGGAATATGAACCTTGGTTTAATAGTTTCTGGGAGCCACCAGGTGGAGAGACGGAGAGTTTGCTATTTGCTCTTCAGGCAGCTCTTGGAGCAGGATTCATTGGTTACTATATTGGATATAAAAGAGGACAGGCGAAAGAAAAAGAAAACAAGAAATTAGAAAGAGCCGGAAAATTTTTCCGGCTCTTTCTAATGTTTTATATTAATTTTTACACATTAAATCTAAAATGAACTACATCCCCATCTTTAACAACATATTCTTTTCCTTCAAGACGAAGTCTGCCAAGTTCTCTGGCTTTTGCAAAAGATCCTGCGCTCATCAGGTCTTCGTAGGAAACTACTTCGGCTCTTATAAAGCCTCTTTCAAAGTCTGAGTGAATAACTCCGGCAGCCTGAGGGGCTTTTGTTCCTTTACGAATAGTCCATGCTCTTACTTCTTGTTCTCCTGCAGTAAGATATGTTTCCAGTCCTAAAAGGTAATAGGCAGCTTTGATTAAAAGATCAAGACCAGAGGCGTAAAGCCCCATATCTTTTAAAAATTCTTTCTTTTCTTCAGCTGACAATTCTGCTATTTCAGATTCTATTTTTGCAGATACTGGAATTACTTCAGCATTTTCATCTTTGGCATATTCTCTAACTTTGTTTACAAGGCGATGATTTTCAGTATCTAAAATATCATCTTCAGAAACATTAGCTACATATATAACTGGTTTCATTGATAAAAGATTGAAATTTTTAATTACAGCAAGCTCTTCTTCAGAGTAATCTAAGGCTTTGGCCGCTTTTCCTTCCGCCAAAGCCTGCTCAATAATTTTTCCAAGAAGCTGATCTTCAAATACAGCTTCCTTATCGTTAGCTTTTAGTTTGTTTTTTAATCTGGTTCTTCTGCCTTCTAAAACTTCCAGATCAGCAAGAACTAATTCTAAATTGATTACCTCAATGTCATTTACAGGATCTACTTTCCCGGAAACATGAGTAATGTCATCATCTTCAAAACATCTTACAACGTGAGCAATAGCATCAACTTCTCTGATATGAGAAAGGAACTTGTTACCAAGGCCTTCTCCTTTACTTGCTCCAGCAACCAGACCGGCAATATCAACAAATTCAAAAGTTGTATATATAGTTTTTTTAGGTTTTATGATTTCTGTAAGTTTTTCAAGTCTCTCGTCAGGTACGTTTACGATTCCCACGTTAGGATCAATTGTACAGAAGGGATAATTTGCCGACTCTGCACCTGCCTGGGTAATCGCATTAAATAATGTTGATTTACCAACATTTGGCAATCCAACTATTCCACATTTTAAAGCCAATCTTTACACTCCTCTTTTGTTACTTAATTTATTGCAGTATTATGATTTTATGCTAAAGGATGTCTATTTGCAATAAAAAAATGAAAATAGTAAGATTAATGAGGAAATATTGAATTGAGATGGAGAATTAAATGATAAAAAATATTTATGAAAGAATTCCAGTTGTCACTATAGATAGAATTGAAGAAGTTCTTGATAAGAAGGAGTTTGAGGACTTTAAAAAATCCTTAAATGAAGAGCCGGTTTTGGGCCTTAGGATAAATACTCTAAAAATATCTGTAGAAGACTTTTTAAAAATATCTCCATTTAAGCTAGAACCAATACCCTGGGCAGAAAATGGATTTTACTACAGCAAAGAAGAACATCCGGGTAAACATCCCTATTATTATGCGGGTTTATATTATTTACAAGAACCTTCCGCCATGCTACCGACTGAAACACTAAAACCAGACAAAAAATCAGTTGTTTTGGATTTGTGTGCTGCTCCAGGAGGGAAAAGTACTCAGTTAGCTGAAATGATGGAAAATCAAGGAATACTTTTTGTTAATGATATTAGTCCCAAGAGAACTATGGCTTTAATTAGTAATACAATAAGAATGGGTGTAACAGATACGGTAGTATGTAACAGTAAACCGGAAACTATATCTAAAGAGCTGGCAGATTTTTTTACTCATATATTGATAGATGCACTTTGTTCAGGGGAAGGAATGTTCAGAAGAGATCCATCATCAATAGAGGATTTAAGCCTTTATTCTATAGAAGAATGTCAGAGAGTATAGAAGGATATTATTGAATCTGCATTTAAAATGCTGAAGAATGGTGGTTTAATGACTTTTTCCACCTGTACTTTTAATAAATTAGAAAATGAAGAAAATATTACTTGGCTTTGCGAAAATTTCTCTGCGCAGATGATAGATTCCAAAAGGATTTGGCTTCATAAGGAAAAAGGAGAAAGGTAGTTTACTGCATTAATAAAAAAAGAGTCCGAAGAAGAAAAGAAAAACATAGGGCTATTAAATAAAAGAACCTATAATAATTATTATTTTATTGATTTTATTAAAGATACAATAACTGAAGAGTACAGAGATTATTTTGATTTATCAAGAATTATTGAAATTAAAGAAAGGCTATATTTGCTTCCTGATGTATATCCTAATTTAAAGAAAATTATTGTTTTAAGACCTGGCCTGTTTTTAGGTGAACTAAAGAAAAATCGTTTTGAGCCATCCCCTGATTTAGCTCTTGCTTTGCCACTTAAAGCTTTCAAAAAAGTTAAATTTTTCAAATTTGGATCAGGAAGTGCTTTCATATTTAAAAGGTGAGACAATTATTATGGATTTTCCTGAAAAGGGATGGAGTATATTTGCTGTGGATGGATTCCCTTTAGGTTGGTTTAAAAAATTATTATCCCAAAAATATGAGAAGAATGGATTGATAAGCTTTGAAAATAAGACTCGACAAATTTCTGAGTGATCAGTCTCCGGAAAGCAGAGGAGATATAAAAAAAAGAAATAAAAAGAAGTGGAGCAGAAGTAAATGGGGAAATCATCAAAGATCCAGGGGAAATTATAGACACGGAAAAAGATAAAGTTTTTTAGAGATAAAGAGATTTCTTATCAGCAGTACATATATATTATGTTGAATAAGCCGGCAGGAATAGTATCTGCGGTTACGGATGACAGAGATAAAGCGGTTATAGATCATATCAAGGTTGTTTACCCAAGAAAAGACTATTTTCCTGTAGGAAGACTTGATAAAGATACTGAGGAGCTATTGATTATAACTAATGACGGCCATTTAGCTCACCGATTGCTTAGTCCCAAAAAGCATGTTCCTAAAAAATATTATGTTGAAATTGAGGGAGAAATTTCTGAAGATTACATTAAAAAACTGGAAAAAGGAGTTACCCTTGAAGATGGTTATCTTACAAAAGAAGGGAAGGCTGAAATTATTTCTGTTGAAGATGGTGAAAGTACAATTTATTTAACAATTACTGAAGGTAAATTTCATCAGGTAAAAAGAATGATTAAAGCCGTTGGCTTTGAGGTAAGTTATCTGAAGAGAATGGAAATGGGCTCTCTTAAACTTGATGATAGTCTTAAAACCGGGGAGTTCAAAGAATTAACAAAAGAAGAACTTGAATTATTTAAAGAAAGCGGAGGTTATTAACATGCAGCCAAAAGGTGAAAAATTAAGAAAAGCAATAAATTGGGTTACAGAAACGAAGAATGATTTCCCAGGGAAAGAAATTATTAGTATTATAAATGAAGCAAATATGAAATTTGATTTAAATCCCGCAGATTCAGAATTTTTAATAAAATTTTTTAAAGATAACAAGGAAGAACAAGTTTAGATGATTTATTGTTTTGGTCACTGTTTTCCATACACAGATATAGACAGCCTTGTGGGATCAGTTTTATTAGAAAGATATTATCAGCTGCAAAACAAAGAAGCTGAGGCAGTATATTTTAATGAGAAAGCACTTAGAGAAAGTACTTTAGATATATTAAACTTACTGGCCTAAAGATGCCTCGTCTTATTGATAAAGGGGAACCTAGTAAAGAAAATGTGGAATTTGCTATTGTTGATCATAATGATGTAATGGAGTCATTTGGGTATTTGGATATAGAAAAAGAGGTACTCCTTTGTGTGGATCATCATACAATATAATCAAACCTGAAAGTTAAAGAAATAAGGTTTAAAAAAATTGGAGCAACCTGTTCAATAATAGCAGAAATGTTCATCGAAAAAAATCTTAAACTTTCGAATGAATTAGCAAAAGGATGTATAATCGGTATAATTTCTGACACAATGGGTCTCCGGAATGCCAAGACCAGCAAAAGAGACAGGGAAATTGTTAAATATCTTTATAAAAATTACAATATAGATATCAGCTTCAGAGAATTGGTTGATAAAACTGTTAAGCAGGCTATGTTTAGAAATATGACAATTGAAAGAATACTTACAAACTCTTTAAGGGAATATAATAATGGAAAGGTTGGAATAGCTCAGATTTTTGCATTAAATGAAGACTACAAGAACAGGATTCCAGATATTTTTGAAGAAGGAAAAAAGACAAAGTATAATCTATATATTTTTGCCCTTCATATTCAAAAGGAAAACAAAAGTGTAGTTTACTATTTTGACAAGAAATATAATATATTCCCCGTTTATGAGGAATATAACAGAGTTATTTCCGGGTCAAAGGATTTGCTTCCCTATGTATTAACCCAGATAAAAATAGAGTACCTGAATTATTAAGAATTCAGGTACTCTATTTTTATATTTTCCGGAATGAGACTTCCTCCTGTTCTCCAAATAATATAGGTAACACTATTAGGAGTGATATCATTGTTTTTAAAATAACTGGAATTTTGAATGAGTTCAACACCTTTCATTCCAATTACAGCGGAAGGTTCAAGAAAAACACCTTCTGTAAAATAAAATTCCTTTAATAATTTGTTGAGATAAGCATCTTGGCAGGTATAACAACCATCAATTACTTTATTTAAAGTTTTTCCAACGAAGCCAGAGGGTCTGCCTACTGTAAGACCATCAGCAATAGTTTTGTTAGTTAATCCAATATCTTCAATAGATATTTTATCCTGAAGCTGAATATATAAACCCAAAGAAAAAGAAGGAGACTCAATAGGTTCACCAAAAAAACAATGGACATTATCTCCAAAGATTTCCTTTAAACCAAATGTAATACCTCCAGGTCCTCCTCCGACACCACAAGGTAAGAAAACAAAGAGAGGATTTTTTCAGTTACTGAGATTTTTAGCTCACTTAACTGTTCTTTTAGTTCATTACCGGAAATGCTGTATCCTAAAAATAAGTCCTTAGAATTCTCGTCATCAATAAAATAATCATTAAGATTCTTATCAGAAAGTTTGCGTGCACTTTCAACTGCAAAGGAATAATCTGATTTATATTCAAATACTTTTACCCCTTGATTCCGCAGCATTTCTTTTTTCCAGGCTTTAGCATCTTCTGACATATGAACATTAACATTAAAACCAAGTTTTACTCCCATTAGACCAATACTTAAGCCAAGATTTCCTGTTGAACCTACAGAAATAGAAAAATTATTATAAAATGATTTTAGGTTTATTAATTTAGAATAATCTTCATTTATATTTAACAAATTATTTCTAAGAGCCAGTTCTTCAGCATGTTTTAAAACTTCATAAAAACCGCCTCTGGCTTTTATTGATCCGGAAACAGGAAGTAAATTATCCATTTTTAGAAGTAATTTCCCAGGTATATTCCTGCTCTTTTTAATGTTATTAACTTCTTTTATTGGAGAAAAAATCCGACCTTTACTTTCTGAAAGCTCTGGAAAAGTTTTTTCGAGAAAGGGAGCAAATCTTTTTATTCTCCCTTTAGCTTCAATTATTTCCTGTTTTTTTATTGAGATTCCCGTATATTTCTCCTTAATAGAATTTTCCCAAAAAATTTCATTTCTTTCGCGTAAGCATTTTATAAAAGAATCATCATTAAATTTAAACATGTAAATTCACCCTACCTGACAATAAATCCTAATCCGGAAAGCAATAATATTATTCCAATTAATTTTTGCGTTGTCATTAAAGATTGAGTAGTACCAAACAATCCAAAATGATCAATAAAAACACTGACAATTAACTGAACTACAATAAAAATACTAATTGCAACAGTGGAACCAAGTATTGGAACAACTCTTGCTGCATAATAAATAATTACAGCTCCAAGTATTCCTCCTGCCAAAACATAAAATAAAGGAACCTGAAGAACTTTTTTATAATTTTCAATATCAAAGCTAAAAAGGTTTATTACAAGCATTATAATAATGCTAATTAATAAACTAATAAGAACAACAACCTTAGTTGTCAGTTCTTTTCCCAAAAAACCATTAATTGCAGATTGAGAACCCATGCAAATCCCTGCCAATATTGCAAAAAACAAAGCTGTTGCTTTACTCATATGACACCTCTTTTATATAACATGATATAATAATACAGTAAGAAAAATAAAAAAGATAGATGTTCGCAAGGAAGGGGATACCTTTTGAAATACAGAATAAGTAATATAAAAATTACAGTAAGTAAGCCTGATCAAAATCATGAAATTTCTAAGAAAATTAAAAGCAAAATTCCGGGGGAAATTAATCTGGAAAAAATCAGTATTTATAAAAGATCTGTAGATGCAAGAGACAAGCAAAATATTATGTTTGTTTATTCCATTGATTTTGAGACAAATAAAAGTATAAAAAATTATAAAAAGTATAATTTAGAGGTGCCGGAGGATTATATTTATGAATATCCTGAAAGAGGAAATAAAAAACTTTTAAAACCACCAGTTATCTGTGGCTTTGGCCCAAGTGGAATTTTTGCAGCTTTGGTCCTTGCTGAGAACGGATATAATCCAATTATTGTTGAAAGAGGGAAAAAAATTCCAGAACGAAAAGAAGATATTAAGAGTTTTTGGCAGGATGGAATTTTAAATACGGAATCTAATATTCAATATGGTGAAGGAGGAGCTGGTGCTTTTTCTGACGGTAAGCTGACTACACAAACTAAAAATCCAAGATCCAGAAAAGTATTGGAAATCTTTGTAGAAAATGGTGCTCCTGAAGAAATTCTATACGAAAGTAAACCTCATATAGGGACAGACCTTCTTAGAAATGTGATAGTAAACATAAGGGAAAAAATAGAATCACTTGGCGGAACTTTTCTATTTGAAAGTAAGGTTGAAGAAATAATAATAGATAATAATATTCTTCATGGAATTGTTGTAAACGGAGAAAAAATAGAGACTCAGGTAACGGTTATTGCTCCAGGGAATTCTGCCAGAGATACCTTTGAAATGCTAAATAGAAAAGGTGTTGAAATGACAAGCAAACCCTTTGCAGTAGGTTTGAGAATAGAACATCTGCAAGATGATGTTAATGAAAGTCAGTATGGGGAAATGAGAGAATATCTTGGAGCTGCGGATTATAAATTAACATTTAACGGTAATAAAAGATCATTATATACATTTTGCATGTGTCCGGGGGGATATGTAATAAACGGAGCCTCTGAGGAAGATACTGTAGTTACAAATGGTATGAGCTATCACTCCAGAAAGGGAAAGAATTCAAACAGTGCAATTTTAGTTAATATTAATACAGATGATTTTGGTGGTTCTGAAAATATTCTTGCTGGAATAGAATTCCAAAGAAGTCTTGAAAAACTGGCATTTATTAATGGAGGCAGTAATTATTATGCACCAGTTCAGTTGGTAGGAGATTTTTTAAAAAATTCTGCAACGGTTAGTCTTGGAAAAGTGAAGCCAACGATCCAGCCTGGTTATAGATTTGTGAATTTTAATGATTTTCTTCCTGGGTATATTTCTGAAACAATAAAAGAAGGTTTAATTAATTTTTCAGAAAAAATGAAAGCATTTCAGGATGAGAGTGCTGTCTTAACTGGAATTGAAACAAGAAGCTCTTCTCCAGTGAGGATTGTTAGGATGGTGGGAGAATCAACAAATATTTCAGGGCTTTTTCCATCTGGAGAAGGAGCAGGTTATGCAGGTGGAATTATGTCTGCTGCTGTTGATGGTATAGTAACAGGGGAAGAAATAATAAAAAGATATTATACGTAGGAGGATAAACACTATGATAGCCAGAGAAGCTTTAGAAAAAAGAAATGGGCAGTAGTTGGGGGTGTAACAAATAAATCAAAATATGCATATGATATTGCAGAAAAGTTAATTGAAAAAGATCATGTAGTTTACAAAGCTGATCCCCGGGGATGTAATGATCCCAATGTATTGAAAAGTTTGAAAGAAATTCCTGAAGAAGTAGATATGGTTAATTTGGTTGTCCGGTCAAACATGGGTATCGATATTGTCAAGGAAATGAAAGAACTGGGTTTGGATCATGTATTTATTCAGCCAGGAGCATCTAGTAAGGAGATACTTGACTATTGTGAAGAAAATAATATCGAAGTAATAAGAGGCTGTGTATTAGCAGAATACAGAAACTTATTCAGATGATTTTTTTATTCCAAGTTTTGCTTTTACAGTATCTGACTTAGTAAGTTTATAAAAACGATTAGCCTTTTTATACGTTATTATTTTTAGAGGATATTTTTTTTCAATGTTCTCAATTTCCATTCCGAATTTTTGCAGGTTATGAAGTTTTGTCATTGCCTCTTCTTTTGGAGTGCCGTTTTTCATTTTTATTATTGCTTCAGCAAAAAGGCCTATATTTACCATTTCCTTGATTTCTTCATCATCAGAAAGCTGGTACATGTTTCTGGAAATTGAATCTTTATTTAAAACATGAAAAAGTACAGCTTTTTCTCTGCATGTAGATTCGGAAAAAAGCAGATCCGTCATTATCTCAGCAAAAAGAGTAGCATTTTCCTTTGAGGTTTTTTCTTCAAAAAAATTATATAGACGAGCATATACACCCAGCTTTACCAACTGAGTGGATACAAAGATTTTACTTAGAATTGTATACCGGTAGTATATTATGTAGGAAATAATTAAAAAGAAAATCATGGTGATTATAAAATATATCATGTCATTTCTCCTGATAGTATGTTAGTGTAAAATAATTATGGGTAAAAAAACAAAAAAATATTAGAGCAACTCCTTATGTTACAATTAAATCGCTAAACCAAATCGCAAAAAAAGGAGAAACTCTAATGAATAATATTATACATGAAATTGCAACTAAAATCAGTAAAGAAATAGCAGAAAATATGGAAACAACTTTAATTGAGGGAAATAATATATCTGAATTCATTTTAAAAACCAAAAAAATGCTGGATGAAGTTGGGGTTGCAATTACAGAAAAAGTACTTGAAACTGTAGATATTTTAGTTAAAAAAGATTGTGCAAGAAAAAGAGACTGGAAAATAAAGGAAACAAAGTCGAAGAAAAGTTTGGCGACGATATTTGGTGAAGTAACCTATAAAAGAACGTATTATGTTCATAAAATTACCGGTGAATATAAATACTTATCTGATGAAGCTGTTGGTATTGAAGCAAATGACAGAATGGATATATTGCTAGAATCAATGTTAATAGAAGAAGCAATAGAGACACCATACAGAAAAAGTAGCGAAAAAATATCGAAGAATGTATATCTTACTGGTCAAACAGTAATGAATTCTATTAGAAAGCTTAAAGATATTTCTAATCATGCAGCACCAGTGAAAAAACTGATTCTCAAGCTAAGATTTTGTACATCGAAGTTGATGAAGATCATGTTTCACTTCAAAGAGGAACATGTGCCGAACCTAGATTAATTTATGTTCACGAAGGTAAGTGAAAGGTAAGTAAAGATAGATATGAATTAATAAATCCCAGATACTTTAGTGGTCTCTACCAAGATAGTGCTGATTTATGGCTTGAAGTAGCTGATTATATTGATAGCAACTATGAAGAAGAAACTATTGAAAAGATATATTTATCAGGAGATGGAGCCAACTGGATAAAACAAGGCAAAGAATGGATTAAAGATAGTATCTATGTTTTAGATATATATCATTTGTCGAAATATATAAAGAAGGCAACTGCTCATATGAAAGGCACACACCAAATGATGTGGTATTACATAAATACGAAAAGGAAAGATTTCGTAAAAGATTTATTCAAAGCAATAATTGAAGAAACAGAATCAGAAACAAAAAATAGAAGCAATAAAAGATGCTAGAAGTTATGTGTTAAATAATTGGGAAGGTATAATGAATCAATATGACCCGGATTATATAGGTTGTAGCGCAGAAGGCCATATTAGTTATATATTATCTGCAAGATTAAGTTCAAGGCCTCTAAGCTGGTACAGAGAAGGTGTTGATCAAATGTCACGTCTGAGGGCTTTTAAGGCTAATTCAGGTAATGTATATGATTTAGTAAAAGAAAGAAGCAAGAAAAACAGAAACAAGAATCATAAAATTAGAAAGCCGTGTTATAAAAAAAGCTACGAACCTAATATCAGATGAGAAATTCGTCAATGTGCCAGTAGTTTTAACTGGCAAGAGAACTTGGAAAAGAGAATTGTTTAAAAGGATAGCGAGTGCGATTTAGCACGTAATACATACAAGGGGTTTTTTATTCTTTTAAAACCCATAATTAATTGACGCGATCTGATAGTATATATTGTTTGACAAAAAAGAAGTCCTATGGTAACATTATTTTTGTTAAAAGAAGAGGCAGTCCGCTTCTCACCTTACGACCATTTATGTTTTAAGGTTAATTATATTAAAGACCATTATCAAGATTGGTGTTAATTATGCGGACGGCTTAAGCCGTCTTTTTTTATTGTTTAAAATTATCTGGAGGTGAATTCTTATTAGTAAAGAATTGCGGATTAACGAAGAAATTCGCGCAAGAGAAGTACGACTTGTTGATGAAGAGGGCGAACAGTTAGGGTTATTTACTCTTTCTGATGCTTTAAAGTTAGCAGAAGAGAAGAGCCTGGATCTTGTGGAAATTGCACCAACTGCAAAACCACCTGTTTGCAAGACTATGGATTATGGCAAGTTCAAATATGAACAAAGCAAAAAAGAAAAAGAAGTAAAGAAAAAACAGAAAATAATTAGCGTAAAAGAAGTTAAATTAAGACTTAATATTGAAGAAAATGATTTTATGACAAAAGCAAGAAATGCAATCAGATTTCTTGAAGATGGAGACAAGGTTAAAGTTACAATTATGTTCAGGGGTCGTGAGATTACTCACTCTGAGCTTGGTCTTCAATTAAGTAAAAAATTTGCAGAAGCTACTTCTGAATTTGGAAAAGTTGAAAAGCCTGCCAAACTTGAAGGTAGAAATATGATTATGATTTTAGCACCAAAAAGCGAATAACTTATAGGAGGATTAACATGCCAAAAATGAAAACTCACCGCGGTGCAGCAAAGAGATTTGGTAAGACTGCATCAGGTAAAATTAAAAGAAATCACGCTTTCACAAGCCATATATTAGAAAAAAAATCACCGAAAAGAAAAAGAAATTTACGTAAATCAGCTATTATGGCTAAAGGTGACGCACAAAGAGTAGTTAAATTAATCCCATACAAATAATTTGAATTTTTCAGGAGGAATTACTAATGGCAAGAGTAAAAAGGGGAGTAATAACCCGTAAAAGACATAAAAAAATCTTAAAAATGGCTAAAGGTTACCGTGCTTCAAGATCTAAGAAGTTCAGAGTAGCTAATCAGGCTGTTATGAAAGGTTTAATGTTTGCATATGCTCACAGAAAACTTAGAAAAAGAGATTTCCGTAAGCTTTGGATTGTAAGAATTAATGCAGCAGCAAGAATGAATGATATTTCTTACAGCAGATTCATCAATGGATTGAAAAAAGCTGGAGTAGAAATTAACAGAAAAGTTTTATCTGAACTTGCTATCAGTGATCCAAAAGCGTTTACTAAGCTTGTATCTGTTGCAAAAAATGCATAAATAAGAATTAAGGGTTCTTTGTCAAATGTTGGAGCAACCCAATTAGATTAGATTCCATGAGTACCGCATTGAAAAATGCGGTACTTTTTTAAATTGTTTTTAGTTCATTACGTGCATTATTCTGTTTTTGAATCTCCAAAAATTTCTTACACCATAAGCATTTCTTTTTAAAACCTTAATTTTGTTGTTAACTCCTTCTGTATATCCGTTAGTATAAGTACAAGTAAATGAATTAAGAATATATTTCTGCCAGTTGAAAATGGTTCTGGAGCATTTATCGAATTCTTCAAACTCACAGGACATAACAAACATATACCAGGCTTTCAAATTCTTTTTTGCACTTTCTAAATCACTGCTGTCAACAAAGTTATAAAATTTTTCTTTTAACATATAAGCTTTTTGCAGTTTCTCAGAAGTAGCAAGCATAACGTTTACCTGGTCAATTTCTTCAGGAGTTAAATACTTCATTCTTTTTAAGAGAAGGGAGCGACTTCTTTTGAAATATCTTCGCCTTTCCTTGGCAAATTTCTTTTGCTCATCTTTCCTAATTCTTTCAAATGCCCAAGTGACCTGCCTAATGAAATGGAATTTATCGATAATGATAGTTGCATTTTTAAAATATGTTTCAGCAATATCCTTGTAAGGTTGCCACATATCCATAATGAAGTATTTTACTTTATCCCTGTCATTGAATTTCCTGAAATAGTCCGATAAAATGTGTTGTTCTCTTCCGTGAAGAATATCAAGTACCTTCTTGTTTTAGGGATCAGTTAATATGCACTGGTACTTTTTGCCCCCGGCATTACCTTTAAATTCATCAATAGAGATTACTTCGGGCAATTTTGTTAGGGAATAGTTTATGAATCTAAAAAGCCTGAGAGCCGTTGATGGTGAAATATTATTCTCTTTGGCAATATCAGATACAGAGTAAACATTTTTCATTCGAGTAATTATGTATTTTATCAGCCTGCTGGTCATTCTTTGATAGCGGGGGAGAAAATCATTTTTTTCGTAGAATTTTTTATTGCAGTGATTACAAACGTACCTTCTTTTTTTATAGTAAAGGTAGGTTTTCTTCCCTGAGATGGAAATATCTTTTATCATTTGAATTCTGTAATCATGAACTTTATTGGTTTGTTGATGGCATTTGGGGTAATTGTGAGTTTTAATCTCCAGAGAAAAAGAAAAGGACATTGAATCAGAAGAAGTTTCTAATTGTTCTAAAATTATTCCTTTAAAACCAATTAATTTTTTAATATAATAGTTATTATAGAGCATAAGTAAATTCCTCCTTAGATTACAGTGAGTGTTCTCTAATATGGATTTACCAATGCTCTGTATTTTTTCGCAAATAAATGTCAGAATGGTTTTTACCACCCCAACATTTATTGTAGAACCAAATTAAGAAGGGTGTGTTTCTGTTAACATACTTGTAATGGTCAAGCATCTTTGTAACACTAAGTACGGAAAATCAGTTTATATTTCGTGCTTCAAACGGAGTCAGCCCTCCATTGTATGAATGAGGTCGAATGTGATTGTACCACACATAAACATATTTATTGATAGCTTCATCTAATTGTAGGTCGGTTTCAAATTTTTGGTGGTAAACAAGCTCTGACTTAAATGATTTATAAAATCTCTCCATTGGAGCGTTATTATATGGGCAACCTGTTTTACTCATGCTTTGTCTTATTCCTTGGCTTTTGCAGTACTCTACGAAAGCCCATGAGGTGAACTGTACCCTCTGATCTGAATGTAAGACTAACCCTTCATCTGGGCTCTCTCTTTCAAGAGCTTTAGACAAGGCTTCTATTGCCAGATCTGAGTTGATTCATTTTGAGTTAACCGTTGCTATCGCTTCCCTTTTTGCTAAATCTATAATAGTACAATTATAACGCATTTTACCGTTTGTTAATCTTATATAGGTGAAATCAGTACACCATACTTTATTTCTTTCTGTGACAGAGAAATTTTGATTAAGAATATTGGGAAATACTTTGTTCTTTTTACCTTTTACATATTTGGGCCTTTTTCTTACAGTGATTGCATGCAGGTTTAATTCCTTGTTCATATACTTATGCGCTGTTGTCTTACTAATAAATATATTTTGCCTTGCAAGAAAAGTGACCATCCACCTATGGCCAATAATGCGTCCATTATTGTAATAAATACTTTTTATGTTTTCTTGAACTTTAGCCTTTCCTTCACGATACGTGGATTTTCTGTTCTTTAAGTAATTGTAGTACATATTCGGAGAGAGGTTGAACTTGCGGCATAACCAGCGCAATCCAAACTCAAGTTTATAGGCATCAATGAACCGATATACCACTAATCGATTTCCTTTGCGAAGAATGCCGCTGCTTTTTTAGGAAGTCATTTTCCTTTTGAAGTTCCATAAGCTTCTTGTTAAGCGCTCTATATTCCTCTGGTGATATTGCATTTTCTTTATTTTGTGGTTTTGTGTAATGACATTCTTCGCTGTATTTTTTTATCCATCCGGACATTGTTGATTTTGATACACCGTAGGTTGCAAAAAGATCACCAAGGCTTTTGCCTTTTAGATATTCACGTACAACCTCCTTCTTGAATTCTAAATCGTAATGTTTGCTCATTTTGTAATCCTCCTAGTTCGAGTTTATTATATACTATCCGTACTAGGTGTTACAACAAGACTATACCATTACAACTCTTTTTTTGTTGGGGGAATTAAGATGATTTATAAAAATAAGATTGTAATAGTAACTGGAGCCTCAAAAGGTATTGACAAAGCAATTTCAGAAGCATACATAGAAGAAGGGGCAATTGTAGTAAATGCTGATGTTTTGAAACCTGAAGATAAAAGAATCAACATCGACTATATTAAAGCAGATATTTCAAAAGAAAAAAGCATAGTTAATATGATTAATAAAGTAGTGGAAAAATATAATAGTATAGATATACTTATTAACAATGCAGGTGTTTCTATGTGGAAGTCGCCCTTTGATTTAAGTATTAGTGAATGGGATAATATTATAAATACAAATTTAAGAAGTGTATTTATTACCTCCAGAGAAGCAGGTAAAATAATGAAAGAACAAAGGGAAGGATTAATAGTAAATATTTCTTCCACAAGAAGCATTATGTCGGAGCCAAATTCTGAAGCATATGCAGCAAGTAAAGGTGGTATAAATTCTTTAACTCACGCCTTAGCAGCTTCATTTGCTGAGTATAAAATTCAGGTTAATTGCATTAGTCCCGGATGGATTGAAAGTGGTGATATAATGAAGCTGAAAAAAGAGGATTACAGGCAACATTTTCTCAGCGGGTTGGAATACCAAAGGATATTACCAAGGCTTGTCTTTTTTTGACGAATCCAGAAAATAATTTTATTTCGGGAACAAATTTAGTAATTGGCGGCGGTATGACAAGAAAAATGATTTATAAATAATAAAAATTTTCAGGAATAGGATAATAATAATGATTAAAAGAATTGAATCTTCAGAGAATCCGTTTATAAAAAAATTGCTTCTTTGAAAAATAAAAAATACAGAGATAAAGAAAACCTTTTTATTACAGAAGGTATTAAAATCTGTGAAGATATACTTATGGATTCAAAAAAATAAGTATATTCAATATCTGATTCTAACAGAAAGCAATGAAAACCTTCTTACCCGGGAACCCTTTATCTCTGTTATTGATAAAACGATAGTTATTAAAGAAAAACACGTAAAAGAAATAACGGATACCGTAACATCTCAAGGTGTTTTTTTACTTCTCCAAAAAGAAAAATTGTATATTAACGAGAGAATCAGTAATTACTCAAGAATATTGATTTTAGATGGAGTTGCAGACCCAGGCAACATGGAAACTTTAATAAGAACAGCCCTTGCCGCAAAATTTGATGCAATAATATCTTTAAAAGGAAGCGTGGATATATATAATCCTAAAGTAGTTAGGTCAACAATGGGAGCTATAACTACAATTGACATATTTGATTCTCTTGACCCCAATGAGATAATTTCCCTTTTGAAAACCTCAGGTTTCATAGTTTTTGCTGCTGATTTAAAAGGTGAAAAAACAATATATGATACTTTCCCTGAAGAGAAAGCTGCTTTGGTTATGGGGTCTGAAGCAAATGGTATTAGTCTTCCTAAAGAATATTTTGATATGAAAATTACAGTTCCTATAAATGAAGAATTAGAATCATTAAATGTATCTGTTGCGGGCGGATTATTAATGTATGCAATTAATAAAAGTAAATTTGAAAAATAAAAAAAATGTGTTATAATGCATAGAAAATAAGATACTGACTGTAAAGGGAAGCCCTTATATTAGTTTTCGCCCAGGGAGTTGAGGTCATTGGACTGGGAGCCTCAGCTGAAAAAATATAAGAAGGATTTCGTCCCGGAGTCTTTTTGTTGAAACTAAGTAGGCAAAGACGAGTAATTCTGCGTTAAAGAATTCTGAGATAACTGATATACATTTATCAGTTAATTAGGGTGGTACCGCGAATCTAACCTTCGCCCCTTGTGGGTGGAGGTTTTTTATATTTTTAAACAGTATGTATATATATTTTAGGAGGGATCTTGTTGAAACTGCAGTTGGAAGATATTAAAAAAAAAACCGAAAAGATCTTAGAGGAAAGCTTTAACTTAGAAGAGTTAAACGAAATGAAAGTAAAGATTCTGGGAAAAAAAGGGGAACTTACTAATATTCTTAAGGAAATGGGTAAAGTTTCTGCTGAGGAAAGACCAATAATTGGTCAGCTTGCGAATAAGATTCGTGATGATTTAAATGATATCTTTACTCAAAAGTATCAGGAAATAAAAAATAAAGAATTAGAAGAAAAGTTAAGCAAAGAAACTATTGATGTTACTTTGCCGGGGAAAGAGATAAAAAAAGGCAGTATTCACCCTGTAACAAAAACAATTATGGAAATTGAAGAAATTTTTATCGGTCTTGGATTTGAAATAGCAGAGGGACCTGAAATTGAAACGGATTTTTATAATTTTGAAGCATTAAATTTACCAAAAGATCACCCAGCAAGAGATATGCAGGATTCATTTTATATAACTCCTGATGTTCTTTTAAGAACACATACTTCTCCAGTTCAGGTAAGAACTATGCTTGAAAAAAAGCAGGAACTTCCTGTAAAAATTATTTGCCCAGGAAAAGTTTATAGAAGAGATGATGATGCAACTCATTCTCCAATGTTCCATCAGGTTGAAGGCTTAGTTATAGATAAAAATATCAGAATGAGCGATCTTAAAGGGGTGCTTCTAGCCTTTGCCAGAGAAATGTTTGAGCCTGATCAAAAAATACGTCTTCGTCCAAGCTTTTTCCCTTTCACTGAACCAAGCGCTGAGGTTGATATAGTTTGTGTAATGTGTGGTGGAAAAGGATGTCGTACTTGTAAGCGGACAGGATGGCTGGAAATTTTGGGCTCTGGAATGGTTCATCCTAATGTACTTCGTTATGGGGGATATGATCCAGAAGAAGTTACTGCGTTTGCTTTTGGAATGGGAATAGAAAGAATTGCCATGCTGAAATATGGAATTAATGATCTTCGCTTGTTCTATGAAAATGATGTAAGATTTTTAAATCAATTTTAACAGAGGAGTAGTGAAAAAATAATGGATTTATCATATAAATGGTTGAAAAAGTATGTTGATTTTGATCTGACTCCCCAGGAACTGGCAGATAAGTTAACAGCTTCAGGGGTAGCGGTGGAAGGAATAACTAATTTATCGGAAGAATTAAGTGGTTTAGTAGTTGCTTATGTAGAGGAATGTGGAAAACATCCTGACGCGGACAAATTATCTTTATGTAAAGTTTATGATGGGCAGGATCATTATCAAGTAGTTTGCGGTGCCGCAAATGTTGCTCAGGGACAAAAAATAATTTTTGCAAAAATTGGAGCTGTTTTACCAGGTAATTTTAAAATTAAAGCAGCAAAATTAAGAGGTGTAGATTCCCAGGGGATGATTTGTTCAGCAAAAGAAATCGGAATCCCACAAGAGTTACTTCTTCCATCTCAAAAAGAAGGAATATTAGAATTAGATCAAAGTGCTCCATTGGGTATGGATGGAGCAAAATATCTTGATTTAGATGATCATATTCTTGAGCTGGACTTAACTCCGGACAGAGGAGATTGTCTGAGTGTTCTTAATGTTGCCAGACAGCTTGCGGCAATCTTAAATACAAAAGTAAAGGAGCCGGTAATTTCCTTAAAGAATCCAGTGGATAATTCTTCAAAAAAAATCGATATTAAAATTGAAGATTTGGAATCTTGTCCAAGATATGTTGGAAAGATTGTTGAAAATGTAACTATTGGGGAGTCTCCTTTCTGGATGCAAAGCCGTCTAAGAAGTGCAGGTTTAAGGCCTATTAATAATGTGGTTGATGTTACCAATTATGTTCTTTTGGAAATGGGTCAACCTCTGCATGCTTTTGATTATGAAATGTTAAGCGGTAATAAAATAATTGTAAGAAAAGCAACACAGGGAGAAAAGGTTGTTACTTTAGATAGCCAGGAGAGAACCCTTGATAATGAAATGCTTCTTATTTGTGATGGAGAGAGACCAGTAGCAATTGCTGGAGTAATGGGTGCAGAAAACTTTGAAGTTACATCTCAGACCAAAACAGTAATGATTGAATCTGCATATTTTAATCCTGTCAGTATAAGAAAAACTTCAATTAAATTAGGACTTCGTTCTGAAGTTTCAGCACGTTTTGAAAAAGGGATTAACTACGATCAGACAAAACTAGCAACAATCAGAGCTGCGCAGTTATTAGAAGAAGTTGCTCAGGGAACCCCACATAAAGAAGAGGTAGATGTACACCCTGAACCAATAAAGAATGCTGAAGTTAGATTAAGATTTGATAAGGCCAATAAAGTTCTTGGGACATCCTTAGAGAAATCAGAAATAGAGAATATTTTTGCAAGACTAAATCTTGAAATAATAAGTGAAAATGAAAGTGAAGCTGTTTTCAAAATTCCAGGATACAGACCGGACTTGCAAATAGAGGAAGATTTAATAGAAGAAATAGCATCAATTTATGGGTTGGAAAATATTCCTGTAACCTTACCTTATGGAGATACTAATCCAGGAGCAAGAACCTTAAATCAGAAAGTGCGTAAAAAAATATTTGAGCTTCTAAGCAGCAATGGAGCAAATGAAGTTATTAACTATAGTTTTATAAATCCAGCTCATCTTGATAAAATTCTTCTTCCGGAAAATGATGTAAGAAGAAGTACTGTAGAAGTATTGAATCCTTTATCTGAAGAACAGGGGATTATGAGAACCACACTTGTTTCGGGAATGCTTGACAATGCATTGAGAAATCACAACAGAAGATCAGAAAACATTCTGACTTTTGAAATTGGGAAAGTATATTATAAAAATGGCTTTCCGGAAAAAACTGTTTTACCTGAAGAAGAGTTAAAGCTTGCTCTTTTAGGAAGAGGTAAAATATCCGGCGACTGGAAAAATAAAGGGGAAGAAATAGATTTCTACTATCTTAAAGGAATTTTAAACAAGTTATTCGATGCTTTGAAAATTTCTGGTATAGAATATGTTTCCGCTTCTGATGCAGGAGAATATCACCCAGGAAGATGTGCAAAAGTATTGCTTGATGGGGACTTTATTGGCTATATAGGAGAAATTAATCCTAAAGTTGCCGACAACTATAGTCTCTCAGGAAGAACATATCTTTCAGAACTCCATTTAGATAAACTTATAGAGAAATGTGAAAATAAAATAGACTATAAGTATCTTCCAAAATATCCGGGAATAACAAGAGATCTTGCTCTTCTTGTTGATGACACTGTTAGAGCAGGGGAATTAATAGCTTCGATTGAAAATAATGGTGGAAAATTACTTGAAAGTGTAGAAATTTTTGATCTTTATCAGGGAAGTCAGATTCCAGAAGGAAAGAAAAGTATAGCTTTTTCACTTAAATTCCAAGCAGAAGACAGAACTTTAACAGATGAAGATGTAAATATATTAATTAATAAAATTAAAGATGGCCTTGAGGAAGATTACAAGGCAAAACTTAGAGATTAATTAATTTAACGGATAGTGTATAATTAGAACGTCAGATATTCTGGCGTTCTAATTTTTTATTAAGGGGAATAATAATATATAAATAAAATAGAATTGCTTGCTCCAGCAGGTAGTGAATTATCATTTAGGGCAGCAATAGAGAATGGTGCTGATGTAGTTTATCTTGGTACAGAGGAATTTAGTGCAAGGCATTATGCGGAGAATTTTAAGTTAGATTCCCTACCAGATATTATCGAGGAAGTCCATAAAAGAGGGATTAAAGTATATTTAATGGTTAATACCCTTTTAAATGATAAAGAACTGGAATTATACCCAGAATATTTATATAAAGTTGCTCAATCAGGTATAGATGCTTTAATTATTCAGGACTGGGGAGTAATAAATTTAACTAAGAATTTATTACCAGAAATGATTCTTCATGGCAGCACACAAATGACTGTAAATAATTCCGCTGGGGCTCAGTTTCTTCAAAAACATGGTTTTAAGAGAGTGGTTTTGGCAAGAGAAACTTCATTAGAAGAAGTGAAAATTATAAAGAGAATAACAAATCTTGAGCTTGAAATATTTGCACATGGGGCTTTATGCATCAGTTATTCTGGAATTTGCTATTTTAGTAGTATGCTTGGTGGAAGAAGTGGAAACAGGGGGAAATGTGCCCAGCCCTGTCGTCTGGAATATGACTTTTTAAAGGAAAAAGAGAAACATTTTCTTAGTACAAAAGATATCAGAATGATTGAACATATCCCTGAAATAGTAAAATCAGGGGTTAAGTCCATTAAAATTGAAGGTAGAATGAAACTGCCGGAATATGTTGCGGTAGTTATAGATCATTATCGTAAAACAATTGATTCATACTACAAAGACCCAGGTAACTTTTCAGTAGATCCAAACACAATTAAAGAATTGGACCAGGCTTTTAGCAGAGGTGCTGGTAGTGGCCATTATTTTGGGAAATTAAGTAAAGATGGAATGTCTTGGGAAAAGCCAAACAATGCCGGAATCCCTGCAGGTAAAGTTGTTTTTTTAAAAGGTGGTAAGGCTCACATAAAACTTATCGAGGATTTAAATATTGGTGATGGTTTTGTTATTGACAGCTATAATGGACCACAAGCTGGAGAAATAACCATTTCTGGCAAAAAGGGTGAAACAATTGAAATTTCCTTTAAAAGCAGGCTTCGTTTAGGAGAGCTTTTGTATAAAACAAGGGATAGTATTTTACAAAAAAAGCCAGGGACACCTTTTCTTCTTCAAGAGTTACAAATAAGCAATATATAGATGTGGTGGTTACAGTTAAAGAAGGAGAAAATATTAACTATAAAATTACTGATGAAAAAGGAAATATTATTGAAGGACAGGGAGCAGTTCCTGCAGAAAAAGCTTTAAAGAGACCCTTAACGGAAGAAACAATATTAGAACAGTTTTCACGTCTTGGAAATACACCCTATGAAACAAGAAGCCTCACTGCCGATATTAAGGGTGAAGTTATTGTACCTTTGAAAGAATTGAATAATATAAGAAAAGATTTTACTGAAAAACTTCAGGAAGCCAGCTTGAGTGAATTTAAGAGAGTTAACTTGCCAGATTATGATGAGTTTATTAAAAAGATGCCCATTCTTACAGAAAAAGATAGCAAAAAAGATAAAAAGCTTTCAGTTTCCTTAAGTTCTTTAGAAGGGGTAAAGGCAGCTATTGAAGGTGGAGCAGATATAATTTATCTTTATCTTGAAACATTAAGAAGCTTTAAAAAGCTTTCTGAAAAAGATATTTCAGATGCAATTGAGTTATGTGAAAATAAATGTGAACTTAATTTTATAATTCCTGGAATAATCAAAGAAGGTCAGTTTGATTATTATAAAAACTTAATTAAAAATATTTATTCAGCCGGATGTAAAAACTTTTCAGTAGCCAATCCTTCCGGGCTAAGCTTATTAGAGGATATCTCGCCAGAAATTAATGGAGAATATACTTTAAATACTTTTAATTCCTGGGCGGTTGATTTGTTTGAAAAAGAAGGAGTCCGAAGGATTACTCTATCACCAGAGCTATCATTAGATCAATTAAATAACATAAATAATAGCGAAATTGAAAAAGAAGTCTTAATTCAAGGTAATTTCCCATTAATAACTACTGAATATTGTGTATTGGAATCCTCAGGTTATTGTATGAAAAAGAATAAGTCACCTGAAGTATCCTGCAGTGATAGTCATTTCTTTAAAGACAGGAAAAATTTCAATATGCCCCTTGCTTTTGACTATAACTGTAAGATGTATTTATATAATGTTAAGGAGCTATCTCTTTACAGAGACATGGAAAAAATAATTAAAAGCAAAATTGATGTTTACAGGATTGAAGGAAGATTAGATTCTCCAGATAACATTTATCAAAAAACAAAAATGTATAAAGAACAGATTGATTTATATAATAAAAGAGGAAATGTAAAAATAAAAAAAGATAATATTGAAAAAATGTCCGTACTTTCTCCAGAAGGATTAACTGCAGGGCGCTTATTCAGAGGTGTTGAATAGTAATGAATAAAAGTACATTAACAAAACTTGAATATTACAAAATAATAGAAAAACTGAAACAGAAATGCGGTTCCCAGCTAGGTAAGGATATTGCTGAGAAACTTTATCCTAAAACGAATATGGAATTGATTATTAAAATGCAAAAAGAAACCAGTGAGGCTGTTTTAGTAAGAAGATATGATGGATCCATGCCTTTGGAAGGAATAGTTGATACCTTTGACTCACTGGGACTTGCAGAAAAAGGCGGTATCTTAAATCCAGAAGAAATTGGTAAAGTGCGGGAAAATCTTTATGCAGCAAAAAATATTGTAGTTTTTCTGAACAGGAAACTTCAATATGAAATACCCTTGCTAAGAGAAAGAGGGGAAGGAATTGTTCCTTTAAAAGATCTTGAAAAAGAAATTGACGGAATAATTGATGAAGAAAATCAAATTAAAGATTCTGCTTCAGATACCCTATGGAATATAAGAAGAAAGAAAAAAACACTTAATGAAAGAATCAAAAGCAAACTGGACAGTATTGTAAGAAACTCAAATTCATCCAAATACCTACAAGAAGCTATTGTAACTTCCAGACAAGGAAGGTATGTAGTTCCAGTTAAAATTGAGTATCGTCAGCATGTTCCTGGTATAGTCCATGATCAGTCATCTAGTGGGGCAACTTTGTTTATTGAACCTGCTGCAGTGGTTGAGTTCAATAATGATCTAAAAAAACTAGAATTGCAGGAGCAAGAAGAAATATCAAGAATACTTCAGGAAATTTCGGGGAAAATTGGAGCTCAGAGTGAAATCCTAAAAGAAAATTTAAGAATATTATCGAATATTGATTTTATTATGGCTAAAGGTTTTTTAAGTGCAGAGCTTGAAGCTGTTGAACCTGAAATTAATTCCCAGGAAAAGATTATGATAAACAAGGGAAGGCACCCGTTAATTGACATTAAAGAAGTTGTTCCAATAAGCTTTGACCTGGGTTATGATTTTGATTCTCTTATTATTACAGGTCCAAATACAGGAGGAAAAACTGTAACGAT
Source organism: Peptococcia bacterium (assembly GCA_965228015.1). Taxonomy (GTDB): domain Bacteria; phylum Bacillota; class Peptococcia; order Peptococcales; family SKKY01; genus SKKY01. Next base: position 990,856 of record OZ245787.1, on the reverse strand, counting down.
TAAAACAGCAGGACTTTTTTCTTTAATGGCTCAAAGTGGATTACACCTTCCAGTTGAAAAGGCTGAAATGGGGATTTTTGAAAAGATATATTGTGATATTGGTGATGAACAAAGTATTAAACAATCATTAAGTACATTTTCTTCTCATATGAAAAATATTGTTAATATTATTGAGAACACAGATTATAAAACCCTAGTGCTCTTGGATGAGCTTGGTGCAGGCACAGACCCTTCTGAAGGTGCTAATCTTGCGATTTCAATAATTAAATTTTTTATGAAAAAGAAAGCAAAAATTATTGCAACAACTCACTATAGTGACTTAAAAATATTTGCATATAATACAGAAAGAGTAGAAAATGCTTCAGTAGAGTTTAATACTATTAGTCTAAGACCTACCTATAAACTTTTGATAGGTATACCGGGAAAAAGCAATGCTTTAGAGATAGCCAGAAGACTTGGTTTAAATGAAGAGATTGTTAATGATGCAAAAAGTATGGTTAGTGATGATGATCAGGATGTTTCTGGTCTTATTGAAAAGCTTGAGAAAGATGCTTTTTATGGTGAAAGAAACCTTGAAGAAACAAAAATAAAACTTGCTCATGCAGAAGCAAAACTTTTAGAAGCTGAGGAGCTTAAGAAAAATCTTATTGAACGAGAAGAGAAAATAATTAAAAAAGCAGAAGAGGAAGCATACAGAATTATAAGAAGTACTAAAACTGAAGCAAATGAAAAAATCAAAGAAATAAAAGAATTGTTGCAACAAGATAAAGAAAAAGCGATGGCATTAGCTAATTCCTTTAAGAAGGATATGGAAGAAACAGAGGGCTCCTTATATAAAAATATTACCAAGGGCAGTAAAAGTGAGGAAAAAAATTCTTTTGAAAAATTACTTTCCGGGGCTGAAGTTTTTGTATCAAAATTCAATCAAAAAGGTATTGTAACTGAAGTAATGGAAGATGAAGCTTATGTTCAGCTGGGAATTATGAAAATGAAATTGAATAAAGACGAGTTAAGTATTCCCAAAAACAAAGAAACAAAAAAAGAAAAAATTGGAATTAATAAAATAAAAGACGAAAAAACTCTCGCAATTAAAACAGAAATAGATCTTAGAGGCCTTACTGTGGAGGAGGCAATATCGGAAGTAGATAAATATCTTGATGACGCAAAAATAGCTGGTCTGAATTCAGTATCCCTTATTCACGGAAAAGGTACTGGGGCTCTTCGTTCAGGTCTTAATGAGTTTTTAAGAGGACATCATTTTGTTAAAACCAGCAGAGTTGGTGATTCCAGAGAAGGTGGACACGGAGTTACAGTGGTTGAAATAAAATAAATCAAAAGGGCTCAGGTTAACATTTTATTAACCTGAGCCCTTTTGATTTATTCTGCGGATATACCAACTCTTATTTCATTGGATGGAGAAGAAGAACGATTAGTGCCGGTTTTTAGTGTTACAGCTTTATAAAAATAAGTTGTCCCTTTATTAACGTTTTTATCAGAGTAAGTGGTCCCTGTAACTCTTTCGTTAGAGTTTAGCTGATTTGAAGAAGAAACAGGGAATCCTGGTTCCGTTCCTCTGAAAATCAAAAATTCATATCCTCCCTCAGAAACACTTGAGAGACTCCATTTTAATTGCATTATATATTTACCCCTTCCTTCTTTGGAGAGATAGAAAGCTGAGGAGAAGGGATAGATACATTATTATCTTGATTTTCTGTTACCGGGGGTTTTATCTCGTTTCCTGAAGTTGAATTCAGGTTTGATATTGTGTTAGATAAAGCAATTCTTGTTCCTGTATCATTATTAAAAGCAATTATTTTATAATAATATTTTTCCCCTTCTTTTATTTTATTATCAGTAAAGGAGAAGCCAGTTATATTTTCAAGTCTCGTGCTTGGACTTGGAGTAAAGTCTGGTATTGATGAACGATGAATGTCAAAGATTAAACCATCTGGCTTTTCCATTGTCCAGTTCCAGAAAATTTTAAAGGATTCGGAGCCTGTCATTTCACCAGTGATTTTGAAACCAGTGATTTGCGATCCCGGAACCGGAATACCATTTTCACCTTGATATAAAGGATTTACGCAATCAGGTGGCTCAAGAACAGCATCTTCTGGAACAACATCGAAGCCTGCTTCTTGCCAGGGTTCTTCTCTTACTAAAAACACACCAGGAGGAACTCCTGGAATACTAATCCATGCTTTTGATATCTCTGTCGGAACAAACTCTTCATTAAATATTTCTGTTCTCCTGAACTCTGCCGGTGTAAGTTCACTAGGAAGCAGTCCGGATTTAGAGTCAATAGTCAGAGATACAATTCCCTCAGACATTTTAAAGTTTGAAGGCGTCTTACCTTGATGAGCAACTTCCATTACTTCTTTCCAAATTGGAGCTGCATGAGTACCGCCATAAACGTAAGACATAGTCTCTTCTTTATCATATCCCATCCATACTCCACCTATTAATTCTGGTGTATAGCCTACAAACCAAACATCAGCATTAAAGGAAGTGGTTCCGGTTTTTCCTGCTATAGGCCAGTTACCAAAATTTGCTTTAACCCCAGTACCCTCAGCAACAGCAGACTGCAGCATATTTGTCATTAAATAGGCAGTTTGAGGAGACATTACTTTTGATTCTTTTGATTCATGTTCATATAGAAGTTCTCCATAATAGTTTTCTATTTTATTAATGGAGTGAGTTTCCATTTTTAAACCACCATTTGCAAAGGCAGAGTAGGCGGAAGTTAATTCCAAAGGACTTACTCCGTAAGTAAGGCCTCCTAAGGCAAGAGAATAACTTTTATCGTTTACTTGTCCTGTGCCAACAAGAGAAGTAATACCCAAATCCTGAGCAAACATATATCCGTTTTCAATTCCAATTTCTTCAAGGGCTCTCACAGAACAAACGTTAATTGAATCTGTAAGCACTCTTCTCATTGAAATTAAGCCTCTAAATCGGTTATCTATATTTTTAAAAACAATACTTTTTTCTTCATTGTCAACATAATTTGGATAAGTTTTTGGATAATCGTCAAAAACATTTGCAGGTGAATAACCCATTTCAAGAGCTGCTCCAAAGACAGCTATTGGTTTAAAAGCAGATCCAGGCTGTCTTAGTGCTTGAGTTGCCCTGTTGAATCCTCTGGCAGTTTCCTGGTTCCTGCCCCCAATAAGCCCTTTTATTTCACCTGTGTGGGGATCAATAACAATCATCGCTGACTGGATTATTTTATCTCCCTTGCCTTTAGGAAATTTTGTATCATCGGCGCAAACTTCTTCCATTTTATTTTGAATATTTGTATCCAGACTTGTATAAATTTTATATCCACCTGAATATATAAGTGCTTCCTGATCTCTAATATCAAGAACATTTAAGGCTTCTTCAAAAACATTGTCTAAAAAGGAAGAATACTTTCTTGTTTCCGAATCTCCTGTAAAAGAGAGATCCAGTTGAAATCCAAATTCTTCAAAATCTTCCAAAAGCTTTTGACGCTCTTCTTTTGTTATAACATTATTATTTTCCATTAGCATTAATACAGTTTTATATCTTTTACCAGAATTTACCGGATGATTTGTTGGTGAGTTTGCCCGGGGGTTTTGAATTACTCCTGCAAGGACAGCACTCTGATGATAGTTTAAATCCTTTGCACTTACATTAAAGAAAGTTTTTGCAGCAGCTTCTATTCCGTAAGCACCTTTACCAAAGTAAATTTTATTTAAATATATTTCAAGAATTTCATCTTTTTCATAAGTACGTTCCATTTTTAAAGAAACAATTGCTTCTTGAGCTTTTCTTTTAATAGAGATATCTGTTGGGTCAAAAAAAGATATCTTGGCTAACTGTTGAGTCAAAGTACTTCCGCCTTGAGCACCAAAACCATCCTTAACATTTGCAACTACAGCTCCCATAAGACGAATTGGATCAATACCAATATGTTTATAGAATCTTTTATCTTCTACTGAAAGGATAGTTGAAATCGCTTCATCAGAAATTTCCTCAAGTTCAACAGGCATTCTGTTTTCAACTCCGTGAAGAGATGCAACAAGCTCCCCGTTCTGATCATATATTTCTGAAGAGATTGCATAGTTTTGCAATATAGTTTCCTCAACCTCGGGCATGTCTCTTAGAATACTCAGAACATAGGCAGTTACACCAATTACCATTACGACACCGAGAATGAAAAGTATCAGTAAAGCTTTTTTAATCATATCTATCGGGGTCATTTTCTTTTTATATGGCTTTGTAAGAATTTCTCTTGCGGATTTATCATCTTTCATATTTAAAAGGTCCTCCTTGTTATAAACAAAAGCATTATATCATATTTTTATTTTGCCTAAAACTTTTTAAGGGGTTTGTTTTAAAATTAAATATTTGCTAATATATTATGATAAGATTATTTACAATTTTACTCAGGAGGAAAAAATGAATAATGTATTTGATGTTTTAAAAGAGAGAGGTTTTATCGAGCAAGCAACTCATGAAGAAGAAATCAGAGAACTTTTGGGAAAAGAAAAAGTTACTTTTTATATAGGATTTGATCCGACGGCAGACAGCCTTCACGTAGGCCATTTTATTCAGGTTATGGTTATGATGCACATGCAACAGGCAGGTCACAGACCCATAGCTCTTCTTGGTGGTGGTACGGCAATGGTAGGAGATCCATCGGGAAAGACAGATATGCGTAAAATGTTGACGATGGAACAGATAAACACAAATTTAAATGCTTTCAAAAAACAATTCTCTAAATTTATTAATTTCTCAGAAGGCCAGGCTATCATGGTTAATAATGATGAGTGGCTAACAAAATTAAATTACATTGATTTTTTAAGAGATATTGGAAGGCATTTTTCTGTAAACAGAATGCTAAGTTTTGAATGTTTTAAAAGCAGAATGGAGAAAGGCCTCTCTTTTCTTGAGTTTAACTATATGATAATGCAATCATATGATTTTCTTGTATTGTTCAGAGAGCACGGATGTAAACTTCAGCTTGGGGGTAATGATCAGTGGTCAAACATTCTTGGCGGAGTTGAATTAGTAAGAAAAGTTGACCAGGGTGATGCTTATGGATTAACTTTTAAACTTCTTGTTACAAGTGAAGGAAAGAAAATGGGGAAAACCGAGCAAGGTGCATTGTGGCTTGACCCTGAAAAAACTTCGCCTTATGACTTCTACCAATACTGGAGAAATGTTGATGATGCAGATGTAAAAAACTGTCTGTCTTTATTAACTTTCCTTCCTATGAGAGAAGTGAATAATCTTGGAGCTCTTGAAGGAGCAGAAATAAATGAAGCAAAAAAAGTTTTGGCATATGAAGTGACTAAATTAATTCACGGGGAAGATGAAGCTAATAAAGCTAAAGGAACTGCTGAAGCATTATTTGGCGGAGAAGGAAGCATGGAGAATGTTCCCGCTTCAGAGATTTCATCTGCAGAATTAAAATTTGGAATTAATTTATTAGATAAATTGGTTGATGCAGGTTTTATAAAAAGTAAATCTGAGGGAAGAAGACTTGTTGAACAAAATGGCCTATCCCTTAATGATGAAAAAATAAATGATTTTAATTTTATATTAGAAGAAAAAGATTTTTCTGGTGGAAGTGCTATGGTAAAAAAAGGAAAGAAAGACTACCTTCAGCTTAAGATTAATTAAGAAGTGATTTTTTTAATCCAGGCTTCTTTCATTAAGATGTCTGGATTTTTAAGATGTCTGGATTTTTTTATTTTTTAAAAAATGTATGTTTAAAGAAAAAAGAAACAGGGTAAAAAAGTATTCCCGGAAAAAATAAAAAATAATTTTAAAATGATGTTGACAGAAGCAGTTAGTGTAAAATAATTATGGGTAAAAAAACAAAAAAATATTAGAGCAACTCCTTATGTTACAATTAAATCGCTAAACCAAATCGCAAAAAAGGAGAAACTCTAATGAATAATATTATACATGAAATTGCAACTAAAATCAGTAAAGAAATAGCAGAAAATATGGAAACAACTTTAATTGAGGGAAATAATATATCTGAATTCATTTTAAAAACCAAAAAAATGCTGGATGAAGTTGGGGTTGCAATTACAGAAAAAGTACTTGAAACTGTAGATATTTTAGTTAAAAAAGATTGTGCAAGAAAAAGAGACTGGAAAATAAAGGAAACAAAGTCGAAGAAAAGTTTGGCGACGATATTTGGTGAAGTAACCTATAAAAGAACGTATTATGTTCATAAAATTACCGGTGAATATAAATACTTATCTGATGAAGCTGTTGGTATTGAAGCAAATGACAGAATGGATATATTGCTAGAATCAATGTTAATAGAAGAAGCAATAGAGATACCATACAGAAAAAGTAGCGAAAAAATATCGAAGAATGTATATCTTACTAGTCAAACAGTAATGAATTCTATTAGAAAGCTTAAAGATATTTCTAATCATGCAGCACCAGTGAAAAAAACTGATTCTCAAGCTAAGATTTTGTACATCGAAGCTGATGAAGATCATGTTTCACTTCAAAGAGGAACATGTGCCGAACCTAGATTAATTTATGTTCACGAAGGTAAGTGAAAGGTAAGTAAAGATAGATATGAATTAATAAATCCCAGATACTTTAGTGGTCTCTACCAAGATAGTGCTGATTTATGGCTTGAAGTAGCTGATTATATTGATAGCAACTATGAAGAAGAAACTATCGAAAAGATATATTTATCAGGAGATGGAGCCAACTGGATAAAACAAGGCAAAGAATGGATTAAAGATAGTATCTATGTTTTAGATAGATACTATTTGTCGAAATATATAAAGAAGGCAACTGCTCATATGAAAGGCACACACCAAATGATGTGGTATTACATAAATACGAAAAGGAAAGATTTCGTAAAAGATTTATTCAAAGCAATAATTGAAGAAACAGAATCAGAAACAAAAAATAGAAGCAATAAAAGATGCTAGAAGTTATGTGTTAAATAATTGGGAAGGTATAATGAATCAATATGACCCGGATTATATAGGCTGTAGCACAGTAGGCCATATTAGTCATATATTATCTGCAAGATTAAGTTCAAGGCCTCTAAGCTGGTGCAGAGAAGGTGTTGATCAAATGTCACGTCTGAGGGCTTTTAAGGCTAATTCAGGTAATGTATATGATTTAGTAAAAGAAAGAAGCAAGAAAAACAGAAACAAGAATCATAAAATTAGAAAGCCGTGTTATAAAAAAAGCTACGAACCTAATATCAGATGAGAAATTCGGCAATGTGCCAGTAGTTTTAACTGGCAAGAGAACTTGGAAAAGAGAATTGTTTAAAAGGATAGCGAGTGCGATTTAGCACGTAATACATACAAGGGGTTTTTTTATTCTTTTAAAACCCATAATTAATTGACACGATCACAGAAGCAAATAAAGTCGCTAATATATAGAACGTTGCTGAACGAGGCAACAAGGCACATTGAAAATTAAACAGCTGTGAAGAAACGAAAAGAAAGAGTTTTAAAAATAGTAATAAAGATAGTGAAATGAGCAAGCTTTGGCTTGAACAGGATATTTAACGGAGAGTTTGATCCTGGCTCAGGACGAACGCTGGCGGCATGCCTAACACATGCAAGTCGAACGGATTTTTTAAGGGAAGTTCCTTCGGGAATGGAACTTAAAAAGTTAGTGGCGGACGGGTGAGTAACGCGTGGATAACCTGCCCATAGGTTGGGGACAACTCCGGGAAACCGGAGCTAATACCGAATAACATTTATTGAACGCATGTTTAGTAAATCAAAGGAGGCCTCTCGTAGAAGCTTCTGCCAATGGATGGATCCGCGTCTGATTAGCTAGTTGGTAAGGTAGTGGCTTACCAAGGCGACGATCAGTAGCCGGCCTGAGAGGGTGAACGGCCACACTGGGACTGAGACACGGCTCAGACTCCTACGGGAGGCAGCAGTGGGAAATCTTCCGCAATGGGCGCAAGCCTGACGGAGCAATGCCGCGTGAATGAAGAAGGCCTTCGGGTTGTAAAGTTCTGTTGAGAAGGAAGAAGGGTATTAGAGTTAATACCTCTAGTATTTGACGGTACTTTTTGAGGAAGCCCCGGCTAACTACGTGCCAGCAGCCGCGGTAATACGTAGGGGGCAAGCGTTGTCCGGAATCACTGGGCGTAAAGCGCATGTAGGCGGGATATTAAGTCAGGTGTGAAAACTATGGGCTCAACCTGTAGATTGCATCTGAAACTGGTATTCTTGAGTATTGGAGAGGAAAGTGGAATTCCTAGTGTAGCGGTGAAATGCGTAGATATTAGGAGGAACACCAGTGGCGAAGGCGACTTTCTGGCCAAAAACTGACGCTGAGATGCGAAAGCGTGGGGAGCAAACAGGATTAGATACCCTGGTAGTCCACGCCGTAAACGATGGGTACTAGGTGTTGGGTGTCAAAGCTCAGTGCCGCAGTTAACACAATAAGTACCCCGCCTGGGGAGTACGGTCGCAAGACTGAAACTCAAAGGAATTGACGGGGACCCGCACAAGCGGTGGAGCATGTGGTTTAATTCGACGCAACGCGAAGAACCTTACCAAGGCTTGACATCCTTTGACGATCTAAGAGATTAGATTTTCTTTTCGGAGACAAGGAGACAGGTGGTGCACGGTTGTCGTCAGCTCGTGTCGTGAGATGTTGGGTTAAGTCCCGCAACGAGCGCAACCCCTACAGTTAGTTGCCATCATTAAGTTGGGCACTCTAGCAGGACTGCCGCGGACAACGCGGAGGAAGGTGGGGATGACGTCAAATCATCATGCCCCTTATGTCTTGGGCTACACACGTGCTACAATGGACAGTACAGAGGGTTGCGAAGCCGCGAGGTGAAGCTAATCCCAAAAAGCTGTTCTCAGTTCGGATTGTAGGCTGCAACTCGCCTGCATGAAGTCGGAATCGCTAGTAATCGCAGGTCAGCATACTGCGGTGAATACGTTCCCGGGTCTTGTACACACCGCCCGTCACACCACGGAAGTTGGTAACACCCGAAGCCGGTGCTCTAACCATTTATGGAGGAAGCCGTCTAAGGTGGGATCGATGACTGGGGTGAAGTCGTAACAAGGTAGCCGTATCGGAAGGTGCGGCTGGATCACCTCCTTTCTAAGGAGTAAAACTCCTCGTTTCACGCAGCTGTTTAGTTTTGAGTGTGTCATTTTTGATATACTCGCACATAGAAAAGTACATAGCAATGTAGGAAAAGAAGAACGATAATGTGATGATTATCGTGGTATATAGCAAGACATTAATAACTAAAAGGTCAAATTAGTAAGGGCATACGGTGAATGCCTTGGCGCCAAGAGCTGAAGAAGGACGTGGTAAGCTGCGAAAAGCTACGAAGAGCTGCAAGCAAGCGTTGACTCGTAGATATCCGAATGGGGCAACCCGGCTGACGAAGTCAGTCATCCATGCATGAATCCATAGTGTATGGAGAGCAACTCAGGGAACTGAAACATCTAAGTACCTGAAGGAAAAGAAAGAAAAATCGATTCCCTTAGTAGCGGCGAGCGAAACGGGACCAGCCCAAACCATGCTTCGGCATGGGGTTGTAGGACCTGCATAATTCTTAATATTACTAGCTGAAGACAACTGGAAAGTTGTACCATAGAAGGTAAAAGTCCTGTAGACGAAAGTAATAGAAAGAAGGCGGGTATCCTGAGTACCACGAGGCACGTGTAATCTCGTGGGAATCCGGGGGGCCCACCCCCCAAGGCTAAATACTCCTTGGCGACCGATAGTGAACAAGTACCGTGAGGGAAAGGTGAAAAGAACCCCGGGAGGGGAGTGAAATAGAACCTGAACCCGTATGCTTACAATCAGTCACAGCCCTTCAAATGGGTAGTGGCGTACTTTTTGTAGAACGGACCAGCGAGTTACGTTAGCAAGCAAGGTTAAGGTGAGAAGCCGGAGCCGAAGGGAAACCAAGTCTGAATAGGGCGTATAGTTTGTTGACGTAGACCCGAAACCGGGTGATCTATCCATGTCCAGGTTGAAGCGTTAGTAAAATACCGTGGAGGACCGAACCAGGACACGTTAAAAAGTGTTTGGATGAGATGTGGATAGGGGTGAAATTCCAATCGAACTCGGAAATAGCTGGTTCTCCCCGAAATAGCTTTAGGGCTAGCCTTGAGGAAGAGATTAATGGGGGTAGAGCACTGAATGGGCTAGGGGCCTTCACCGGTTACCAAACCTTATCAAACTCCGAATACCATTAATTATACTCAGGAGTCAGACTATGGGGGATAAGCTTCATAGTCGAGAGGGAAACAGCCCAGACCGACAGCTAAGGTCCCAAAGTGCAGATTAAGTGGAAAAGGATGTGGAATCGCATAGACAATCAGGATGTTGGCTTAGAAGCAGCCATCATTTAAAGAGTGCGTAATAGCTCACTGGTCCAGGGGTTCTGCGCCGAAGATGTAACGGGGCTCAAATCTGACACCGAAGCTTCGGATGATAGTAATATCGTGGTAGGGGAGCGTTCCCAATGCGTTGAAGGTATACCGAGAGGGGTGCTGGAGCGTTGGGAAGTGAGAATGCTGGTATAAGTAAGCGAGAAGGCAGGTGAGAATCCTGCCCGCCGAAAACCTAAGGTTTCCTGGGGAAGGCTCGTCCGCCCAGGGTAAGTCGGGACCTAAGGCGAGGCCGAAAGGCGTAGTCGATGGACAACCGGTAGAAATTCCGGTACCACTTAAATTGCGATTGAGTGAAGTAGTGACGCAGAAGGGTAGACGAAGCGCACGGATGGAAGAGTGCGTCTAAGTAAATAGGGAAAGAGTTAGGCAAATCCGGCTCTTATATAATCCTGAGATACGAATGGGAGGGAAATTTAGTACCGAAGTCGTTGATCCCCCGCTGCCAAGAAAAGCTGCTAGCGAGTAATATGAGTGCCCGTACCGCAAACCGACACAGGTAGGTAGGGTGAGAAACCTAAGGCGCGCGAGAGAACTCTTGTTAAGGAACTCGGCAAAATGACCCCGTAACTTCGGGAGAAGGGGTGCTCTGTTAGGGTGAAATGTAAACATGTGGAGCCCGAGAGAGCCGCAGTGAATAGATCCAGGCGACTGTTTAGCAAAAACACAGGTCCATGCAAAAGAGCAATCTGAAGTATATGGGCTGACGCCTGCCCGGTGCTGGAAGGTTAAGGGGAAGGGTGCAAGCTCTGAACTGAAGCCCCAGTAAACGGCGGCCGTAACTATAACGGTCCTAAGGTAGCGAAATTCCTTGTCGGGTAAGTTCCGACCCGCACGAAAGGCGTAACGATCTGGATGCTGTCTCAACAAGAGGCTCGGCGAAATTGAAATACCGGTAAAGATGCCGGTTACCTACGGTAGGACAGAAAGACCCCATGGAGCTTTACTGTAGCCTGATATTGGGTTTTGGTAATGCATGTACAGGATAGGTGGGAGACGTAGAAGCCAGGTCGCCAGATTTGGTGGAGTCGCCAGTGGGATACCACTCTTGTATTGCTGAAATTCTAACCATGCACCGTGAATCCGGTGTTGGGACAGTGTCAGGCGGACAGTTTGACTGGGGCGGTCGCCTCCCAAAGAGTAACGGAGGCGCTCAAAGGTTCCCTCAGCGCGGATGGAAATCGCGCGAAGAGTGTAAAGGCATAAGGGAGCTTGACTGCGAGACCAACAAGTCGAGCAGGTACGAAAGTAGGACTTAGTGATCCGGCGGTTGCGAGTGGAAGTGCCGTCGCTCAACGGATAAAAGCTACCCTGGGGATAACAGGCTTATCTCCCCCAAGAGTCCACATCGACGGGGAGGTTTGGCACCTCGATGTCGGCTCATCACATCCTGGGGCTGTAGTAGGTCCCAAGGGTTGGGCTGTTCGCCCATTAAAGTGGTACGCGAGCTGGGTTCAGAACGTCGTGAGACAGTTCGGTCCCTATCCACCGTAGGCGTAGGAAATTTGAAGGGATCTGACCCTAGTACGAGAGGACCGGGTTGGACAAACCGCTGGTGTACCAGTTGTCTCGCCAGAGGCATGGCTGGGTAGCTACGTTTGGAATGGATAAGCGCTGAAAGCATCTAAGCGCGAAGCCAACCTTAAGATGAGATTTCCCATCCGCAAGGAATAAGATTCCAGAAAGAACATCTGGTAGATAGGCCGGAGGTGTAAGTGCAGCGATGTATTCAGCTGACCGGTACTAATAGATCGAAGATTTGTCCTTCAAAAAAATGCCAATCCACATTGCTGTGTATAATTTTATATGAAAAAAAAGAATTCCGGTGGCTATAGCGGAGGGGTCACACCCGTTCCCATACCGAACACGGTAGTTAAGTCCTCCAGCGCCCATGGTACTAGGTTTTCCTGGGAGAGCGGGTCGTTGCCGGTATTCTTTATATTATATTGCTTATTTATGGAACCTGATACAGGTTCCATTTTTTTTGTTATAATTAATCTAAAATTTAATAGATTGCAGGTAAAACATTGTGAAAAAATATATCAGGGATTTCAAAGATTATTTAACCCTTGAAAAAGGTTTATCTGAAAATACTATTAACAGTTACATTTCTGATTTAGAAATATTTGCTATTTTTTTAAAAAAAAACAAACAAAACATTTTATACATAACTGAAAAAGATATATATGATTATTTGATTTTCTTAAAGAAAAAGGAGTATAAGGCTACATCTGTTTCCAGAAACTTGTCTTCTTTGAGGAATTTCTTTTTATTTTTAATAGAAGAAAAGATTCTGGAAAATAATCCAATGACTGAGATTAGCAAACCTAAAACTGGATTAAGACTGCCTAAAACACTTTCTTTAGAAGAAGTTGAGAGTATATTAAAAGCTCCTCAGGGGGATTATCTTGGATTAAGAGACAAAGCGATTTTAGAAACACTTTATGCAACGGGAATGAGAATAAGTGAGTTAACAGAGCTTGACTTGAACAGTGTAAATTTGGAATTATCATATGTTCAATGTATTGGAAAGGGAAATAAAGAAAGAATTATACCTTTAGGAAGTATTGCTCATGATGCAATAGAAAAATATTTAGAGATTGTCAGACCAAAATTAATTAAAGGCTATAGAATGACTAAATTATTCTTGAATAATAGGGGTAAAGGTTTAACTAGGCAGGGAGTTTGGAAAATAATAAAAAGTTATGCTGAAAAAAGTGGGGTTAAAAAAGTTGTTTCTCCTCATGCTTTCAGGCATTCCTTTGCAACACATTTGTTAGAAAATGGTGCAGATTTAAGATCTGTCCAGGAGATGCTGGGGCATTCTGATATTTCAACTACCCAGATATATACACATATATCAAAAAAACAATTATACAAAGTTTATAATTCTACCCACCCAAGAGCATAATAATAAATTAGGAGGGAAATATTTTGAGAACTGTAGATTTAATTATTAAAAAAAGAGATGGAAATAAACTTACTTTTGAAGAACTTGAGTTTTTAATTAACGGATATGTAAAGGGGGAAATCACTGACTATCAAATTAGTGCATTTCTAATGGCATCTTTTCTAAAAGGTCTTGATAATGAAGAAACCTATAATTTAACAAAAATCATGAGAGATTCAGGAGAAAAAATGGATCTTACTCCAATTCATAAAGAGACTTTGGATAAACACAGCACAGGTGGGGTTGGAGATAAGACATCTTTAATAATAGCTCCGATTCTAGCCTGCTTTGATATAGCAGTACCAAAAATGAGTGGCAGAGGGTTGGGACATACTGGAGGAACTATTGATAAACTTGAATCTATCCCTGGTTTTAAAGTTGAACTTAGCAGAAAGGAGTTTATTAATCAGGTTAATAATATAGGTTTGGCGCTTATTGCTCAAACAGGCAACATTACTCCTGCTGATAAAAAATTGTATTCTCTCAGAGATGTAACAGGTACTGTAAATTCTATTCCTTTGATTGTAGGAAGCGTAATGAGTAAAAAATTAGCTGCTGGTGCCGACAACATTATTTTAGATGTAAAATGTGGATCTGGAGCTTTTATGAAAGATATTGATCAAGGTGAAAAACTAGCAGAAGCAATGGTAAATATTGGAAAAGATTTTAATAAGAATATAATAGCTCTTCTTACTAATATGAATCAGCCTCTTGGATATGCTATTGGAAATGCTCTGGAAGTTATAGAAGTTATTGAAACATTAAAAGGCAATGGCCCGGAAGACTTATTTGAATTATCCCTTGAACTTGGAGGAAATGCTTTAATAATTACAAAGAAAGCTGATAGTTTAGAAAAAGCTAAAGCTTTGATTATGGAAAAAATCAATTCCCGGGAGGCGTTAAATAAATTTGGTGAAATGATAGAAGCACAGGGAGGCAGAATAGAAGTTTTAGAAAACTACAGGCTTTTTAATATTCCGGAAACAGTTTTTCTGCTTAGAGCGGAGAAGGATGGATATGTTAAATCTCTGGATGTAGAAAAAATAGGTTATGCCTCAATGCTTCTTGGAGCTGGCAGAGCAAAAAAAGAAGATATAATTGATCCTTCAGTAGGGTTAAAATTTTATTTAGATATTGGTAATGAAGTTAAAAAGGACAATATTATAGCAGAGATTTTTTATAATGATGCTTCAAATCTTGAAGAAGCAAAGAATACCATTATAAATGCTATTACCTTGACGGATAAAAAAGTGGATAAAGAAAAAATTGTATATAAAATTATTAAATAGGAGATGAATTAAACTTTGAAGCTTGCAATAGTAGATTATGACGGAACTTTATTTAAAGAAGAAACAATTCCTTTTTTAATTGGTTTTGCAAAAAAATAAAAAAATACCAAAAGCAGACTACTATAAAGCATTATTTAAAATCTACTATGTTGTTATTAAATGCAAGAGTGGTATTGATAAAAACTTTGGGAAAGAAAAATTCCATCATGAAGCAGCAAAGGCTTTCTTAACTATATTTAAAAATATGAAAAAGAATGAAATAGAAGATTTTTTTCAAGAAGCTTCAGTTGAGGCGGAAAAATTATTTAATGAAAAAATATTAATGGAATTAGCTCGTCTAAAAGGAGAAGGATATCAGTTCTAAAAGGAGAAGGATATCAGTTAGTATTATTATCAGGGCTTTTTACCATATGTAAGTATTGTTGGAAGAAAACTTAAATTTGATAAAATTTTTGCAACTGATCTTGAATTTCTTGAAAAAGGATTTAATTTAAAATAAAGAAATGAAATTTATTACAGGTATTAATAAAAAAGAAACCATATTAAAAAATTTTCCCGAAGATATGGATGTTGACTGGCAGTCATCTTTTGCTTATGCGGACAGTTATTTTGATAGTGATGTTCTTGAATTAACCGGCAATCCCTATGCAGTTAATCCGGATTCAAGATTAAGAAAATATGCCAAAGAAAAAGGCCGGCTAATCATTAATTAACCCTTGTTGACCAGAACTCTTGATAAATGTTAAACTTTATAAGTTAAAATAAAAAAAGGATGTATATAATGTTATTTAATTTTTCCCTAACAGGATTTCTGGTAATAATTCCAGTAGTCCTGATATCATTGACAATTCACGAGCTAGCCCACGGTCTTGTGGCTGATAAGTTTGGAGATCCGACTCCAAGAGTTACAGGACGACTTACCTTAAACCCGGTAAAACATTTGGATCCAATGGGAGCAATACTTTTGGCAATCGTTGGTTTTGGCTGGGCGAAGCCTGTTCAAGTGAATCCATATAATTTCAAAAAAAGAAGTAACCTGCGTCAGCAAATGATGTACGTTGCCCTTGCAGGTCCTCTTTCAAATATTATTCTTGCTATAATAACAGGTATTTTATATGTCCGGTTTACTAATATACTTGGTGGTTTTGGAGAGTTAGCTACTACATTTTTTACTTATTTAATAATGATAAATGTATTTTTAGCATCCTTTAATCTTTTACCAATACCACCATTGGATGGTTCGAAAATACTGGGAGCTTTTTTATCTGAAAGTGTATATCAAAAATATATGTTAATTGAGGATAAAGGTTTTTTAATTTTGATGATTTTGGTTATCACTAATGCCACTCAATATATAGTAAGACCAATTGCTAATATTATTTTAGATTTTGTATATTTTGTTGCAAGTATAGGACTTTAAATGAAAAATTTATTATTGTAAAAGGATGGTAGTAAAGATGGAGAAGAAAAGAATTTTTAGTGGAATGCGCCCGACGGGAGATTTGCATATAGGTCACCTTAGTGTACTTGAAAACTGGATTAAACTTCAGGAAGAATACGAATGCATATATGGTGTTGTTGATTTACATGCATTGACTACAGCTTATGAAGATCCTTCACAAATAAGACAAAACGGCAGAAATATGTTGTTAGACTGGTTAAGCGTAGGACTTGATCCTGAAAAGTCTACCATAATGCTTCAGTCCAGGGTTAAACAACATTCAGAGCTGCATCTTTTATTATCCATGTTAACACCTTTATCATGGCTTGAAAGAGCGCCAACATATAAAGATCAAATACAACAGTTATCTCAAACAGGTAAAAATATTACAACATACGGGTTTTTAGGATATCCTCTTCTTATGGCCGCAGATATTCTTGTATATAAATCAGAAGTTGTACCTGTTGGTGAAGATCAGCTTGTTCATCTGGAACTAACCAGGGAGTTAGGCAGAAGGTTTAATCATCTTTATGGAAAAGAAGTTTTTTCTGAGCCCAAGGCTCTTCTAGCTGAGGTGCCAATGGTTCCGGGAATTGATAAAAGAAAAATGTCTAAAAGTTATAATAACTATATTCCTATATATTCAAACCATAAAGATTTACAGGAAAAAGTCAGACAAATGATAACAGATCCTGCAAGAATTAAAAAAGATGACCCAGGAAACCCTGATATTTGCGTAGTGTACAGCTATCACAAAATATATAATAAAAGTGAAGAGAAAGAAATAGCTGATTTATGCAGAAAAGGACAGATTGGTTGTGTTCAGTGTAAGAAAAAACTTGCAGATAAACTTATTTCTTTTCTTGAGCCAATTTGGATTAAGAGAGAAGAACTTGCAAAAGATGAAAAAAATCTTGACGATATACTTGAAGCAGGGAATATTAAAGCCAGAGAAATGGCAGAAAGAACCTTGGAAGAAGTCAGAGATATAATGGGTGTATAAATAAATGGATAGGCCTGATTTTAAAGTTAGAATTGAACATTTCGAGGGACCCTTAGACTTACTCTTGTTTCTTATTGAGGAGCAGGAGCTGGATATCTACGAAGTAAGTCTTTCTCAAGTTACAGAACAATATCTTCAATATATTTATCAGGCTCAGAGTATAAATCTTGACATAGCAAGTGAATTTTTAATTATGGCAGCCAGATTGCTTCAGTTAAAAGTAAGAAGACTGCTTCCATCTCTTAGAACAAATGATGAGGAAGAAGATGATCTTGCTAATTTTGAGGAAGATTTGTTTAAACAATTGGCAGAGTACAAAAGATATAAAGAAGTTGTTTCTCATCTAAAAGATAAATTTGATATATTTACAAAATACTCCTTTAGAGAAATTGATGAAGATAAAATTATCAAAGAGTATGTAAATGACAATCCTTTGGAAAACTGCAGTTTAGAAGATTTATCTTTAGCTTTTAGAAGAATATTAAAAAATATGAGACCCACTGATCCTGTTATAGAAATTGTTAGGGAGCAATATTCAATATCTGATTCTTTAAAAGAAATTACAGATAAAGTTTATCTTACAAAAGAAGGAATAAGATTTTCTGATCTTTTTTTAGAAAAATATTCCAGGGAAAAGGTTGTTGTAACCTTCCTTGCCTTGTTAGAGTTAATAAAGACCAGGAAAGTAAAATTTATTCAAAATAAGCTTTTTTCAGAAATATATATTCTACCTTTATTGGAAGAGGTGTAAATTTTGCTTTTTGATGAAAAATTAAAATCAGCAATGGAAAGCATACTTTTTGTTAGTTCAGAACCAATGGATGAAAAAAAACTAGCTCAGATATTGGAAATAAAACCTAAAGAAGCAAGAGAAATTGCTGAAGAATTTATTAGAGAATATGAAACCAGAAGTTCCGGAATAAAGTTATTAAAAGTTGCCGGAGGTTATTTTTTTGCAGTGGCTCCGGAAATGGCAGATTATGTTAGACAACTATATAAACCTAAATATACATCTCTATCTAATGCTTCTCTTGAAACTTTGGCAATTATTGCATATCAGCAGCCTGTAACAAGAGCAGAAATAGAGAAAATCAGAGGAGTAAATTCAGATAAGATTGTTTCAAATTTAACTGAAAAAGGGCTTATTAAGGAATTAGGGAAAAAAGAAGCTCCAGGAAGACCATTATTATATGGTACAACAAGAGAGTTCTTACTATATTTTGGGATTAACTCATTAGACGAATTACCAAAAATTACAGAAAATTAATATAAAATGAGGCCTGTTCTGATGCTAAAGCAAAAAGACAGGCTATTTTTATGTAGGAGGATAATTATGGAAAGGTTGCAAAAGTTTTTGGCTGATGTTGGTATAGCTTCAAGAAGAAAAAGTGAAGAATTGATACAGCAGGGTAAGGTCAAAGTAAATGGTGAAATAATAAAAGAGCTTGGATTTAAAGTGGATCCTGAAAAAGATAAGATTGAATTTGAGGGAAGAGTTCTTAGTAAAGAAGAAGAGAGAATAGTTTTAATGCTTAATAAACCAAAAGATGTTATTTCTTCAGTTAAAGATCCCCAGGGAAGAAAAACAGTAATTGATATGATTCCGGATAAATTCCCAAGACTTTACCCGGTTGGCCGCCTTGATTATGAGTCTGAGGGCATGATGCTACTAACAAATGATGGTGAACTGGCAAATAAAATAACTCATCCTAAAAATGAGGTAAAAAAGGTTTATTCAGTATGGGTGTTTGGATATCCAAGTAAAGAAACAATGAATAAATTTAGTAAAGGTGTAGAACTTGAAGATGGTATCACTGCTCCTGCGGAAATAAAATTAATTAAAAAGGGAAAAACAACATCCCAGATGGAAGTAACTATAAAAGAAGGAAAGAAACGTCAAATAAGGAGAATGTTTGATGCACTCGGTCATCCAGTCTCCAGGCTGGTTAGAATTCAAATTGGAGAGCTGAAATTAGGCACCCTTGAAGAAGGAAAATTTAAAAAATTAAAAGAAACTGAAATTAAAAGAATTTTTATAAAAAAGAATCCTCATATAAACCAAGAAGGAAGTTTGGAAAATGAAAACAGGAATTATTGGCGGAGGCCCTGCTGGTATGATGGCGGCAATTGCAGCAGCAGAAAAATCTCAAGTTACAATTTATGAAAAAAATGATATTTTAGGAAAAAAATTATTAATAACTGGCAAAGGCAGATGCAATCTAACAAATGCAGGTTCCCAGGATGAAATAATTGAGGTCTTTGGCAGGAATGGTCGTTTTTTGTTTTCTGCCTTAAATTCCTTTTCAAATATAGATTTAATGAACTTTTTTGAAAAAAGAGGACTTTCTCTTAAAGTAGAAAGAGGGAAAAGAGTATTTCCGGAATCAGACAAGTCCATGGATGTTTTAAAAGTTCTGGAAAAAGAGTTGAAAGATAAGAATATTAAAGTATTAAAAAATTCCCCGGTTAAGAAAATCAATATAGTTGATAACAATAAGTTTGAAATAATTACAGAAAATAGCAAAGAGGTTTTTGATGCATTAATAATAACAACAGGGGGAAAGTCATATCCTAAAACTGGTTCAACTGGTGATGGTTATATTTTTACAAGATTTTTAGGCCACAGTGTCTCTTCCCTTAGCC
Source organism: Peptococcia bacterium (assembly GCA_965228015.1). GTDB lineage: Bacteria > Bacillota > Peptococcia > Peptococcales > SKKY01 > SKKY01. The sequence goes on along the minus strand of OZ245787.1, from coordinate 971,130 downwards.
CATACCTTATACCTCTGGAAACTAATCAGGAAGAGATTAAAGAATTAATGGGTTTATCTTTGAAAAATGTTCTTCTAAAAGCAGCAGTTAATGGAAAAATTAAAGGTGAAGAATTTGGAGAAATGATTTTCACTCATTTTGGTATCTCGGGACCTATTGTACTTACCTTAAGCAAAATTGCAGTGGATGCATTGAAAAAAGAAAAGAATAAAATTATTTATTATATTGATTTTAAGCCAGCGTTATCTATAGAAGAGCTGGACAAAAGAATTATAAGAGATTTTGAAAAATATAATAATAAACAGTATAAAAATGCACTTGATGACCTTCTTCCAAAGAAATTGATTCCTGTTTTACTAAAACTAAGTGGCATAAATGAAGAAAAAAAAGTAAATCAAATTAGCAAAGAAGAAAGAAAAATAATAGTGAATCTTCTTAAAAACTTTCCTGTGGAAATAACGGGAAGCAGACCAATAAGTGAAGCAATTGTCACTTCAGGGGGGATTTCATTAAAAGAAATCAATCCCAAAACGATGGAAAGTAAATTATATCCAAAGCTTTTTTTTGCAGGTGAGATTTTAGACCTTGATGGAGTAACTGGAGGATATAATCTTCAGGAGGCCTTTTCAACAGGGTTTTTAGCAGGCTCAAGTGTTTGATTTATAGAGTTTGCTGATATATAATTTTTGTATGTTTAATTATGAAAGTGGTGGATTTTAATGGTTAATAACAATTATGGAAGTAAAAAAATAGCTTCTATTGCAATAAAAATGGCACTGACAGAAAGCAGAGAAGAAGAGAATGAAAGAAAAGAGTACTATAATACTTTAGAAATAAAAACTGCAGCTGTGGATTTTGGCGGAGAATATTTGGCTTCGGTTAAAAAAATTATTGAAAGAACAATTGTTGCTGCTAAAAGAGAGAATGTTATTAAAGATATCCACTCTGAAGAAGGGGCCGTTGCTGGTGCTGCCAGGGAAGCTCTTTCTCAAATAATGCCAAAAGCAATAGGTTTGAATGTAGGTGGCAAGGTTGGCATTGCAAGATATAAAGATCATATAAGCGTTTGTGTATTCCTTGGCATTGGGTTGCTTCATTTGGATGAGGTTTCTATTGGTTTGGCACACAGAACGATTGCTTGAGTCAGGATGAGTCGGATGGATTATTTACAAATTGTAATTGATGGACCCGCAGGTGCAGGGAAAAGCAGTATTGCAAAAGAATTAGCGAAAAAATTTAAATTTATATATATTGATACAGGGGCAATGTACAGAGCATTGACTCTTATTCTTATGGAAAAAAATATAAACCTTGATGATCTTGATAAAATTGAAAAAGAAGCTGAGGAGATAGATATTTTCTTTAAGCTTAAAGATAACGATCAGTTAGTTTTTATTGGAGATAGAAATGTAACTGAGGAGATTCGAAACCATATCGTATCTCAAAAAGTATCTGCTGTATCGGCAATAAATGTAGTTCGAAGAGAAATGGTTAAAAAACAGCAGAGACTGGCCTTGGGAAATAATATTGTAATGGATGGAAGAGATATCGGCACAGTTGTTTTGCCAAAGGCAAAGGTTAAGATTTTTTTAACTGCATCAGCAGATGAAAGAGCAAGAAGAAGGTTTCTTGAAATGAAAGATAAGGGCTATCAAATTGATTTCAATACCCTTGTTGAAGATATTAAAAAGCGTGATCATATGGATGAAACAAGAGAAATTTCACCTCTTGTGGCAGCAGAAGATTCAGTAAAGATTGATACAACGGAATTAAGTTTTGATGAGGTTTTGAAAAAGATTGAATATATAGCAAAAGAGGAAATTAAAAATGTATAAATTTTTATATTTTTTGTTGAATTTAATTCTTCGGCCATTTATATCTATGAAATTTGAAAATGAGGATAATATTCCAAAAGACAGAAATTACATTATTATTGCAAACCATGTTAGTAATTTTGATCCTTTATTATTAGCTTTAAAGTGGAAGAAACAAGTTCATTTTATGGCAAAAGAGGAATTATTTAAAATTTTTTTAATTGGACCGGTTCTAAGAAAACTAGATATGATACCTGTAAGAAGAGGGGAATCTGACAGAAAGGCAGTAAAAGAATCTTTGGATTATTTAAAAAAAGGAGAGATTCTTGCCTTATTCCCTGAAGGAACTAGAAATAAAAAAAAGGTGGGTCTACTTCCCTTTCATACAGGAGCAGTCTTTTTTGCAAAATCAGTAGATCTTGAAGTGCTTCCAGTAGCTGTTTTTGGAACAGACCGCATTAAGATTTCTTTCTTTAACAGGGTTGTTTTTAAAGTTGGTGAGCCTGTAAAAATAACTGACTATTATGATGGTAAAATAACTTCAAAGGAGCTTGAGGGTTTTACAGAAATATTAAAAAATGAAATTAGTAACCTTCTTGGTATAAATAATGAAAATAATATTAGCGAATAAATCTGGGTTTTGTTTTGGAGTTAAAAGAGCAGTTCAGGAATCGGAAAATTTAGTAAAAGAAAAAAATCAAAAAGTAATTACTTACGGTAAATTAATTCATAATGATCAAGAAGTTGAAAGACTTAAAAAAAATGGTATAATACCTAAAGATGAAATTACCGAAATAGAAAACGAAAGTGTAATTATTAGAACTCATGGAGTTCCAAAGAAGGATTTTGATAGTCTTCTTGAGTCAGGAAACGAGATTTTTGATTATACTTGTCCTTTTGTAAAGAAACTCCAAAAGTATGCGGAGGATTATTTTCATCAGGGTTATAAAGTTATAATTCTTGGAAGAGAAGATCATCCTGAAATAATAGGGGTAAAGGGTTGGGCAGAAAACCAGGCTTTGATTATAGAAGACTTGGATGATTTGAGAGAGTTGATTTTTAACGAAGATGATAAAGTCTGTCTTTTAGTCCAGACTACGGAAAAGTTTGAAAGATTCTTTGAAGTATTAGAAGAACTTAAAAAAATAAATGAAAATGCAGTAATAATAAATACTATATGTAAAGCTACCCAAGAAAGACAAGAAGCAGTTGAAGAATTAGCTCCAAAAGTAGATGTAATGGTTATTATTGGAGGTAAAGAGAGCTCTAATACCAAAAAGCTTTTTCAAATTTCAAAAAGTATAAACAAAAATACATATATCATTGAAAATGCTATGGATTTAGATAAAAAATGGTTTGAGACCACTGCTATAGCAGGAGTTTCAGCAGGTGCTTCGACACCGGATTGGATAATTGAGGAGGTCATTAAAGAAATGGAAGAAATGAAAGAGGCAATGGGAATGGCAGAAGCGGCAGAAAGTAAAAAATCACCAAAAAAAGGCTCTGTGGTACAGGGCAAGGTAGTACAGGCAGAAAAAGAAAGAGCTTTTGTTGATGTTGGGGGTAAAACTGAAGGTGTCCTTGAAATTAATGAAGCATCCTTTAGAAATATTGAAGACTTAACTGAAATTATCAGTGTTGGAGATGAATTCAGTGTTAAAATAATTGATTTAGAAAATGAAAATGGTGAAATGCGAGTATCAAAAAGAAGAGCAGAAGAAAAAGAAGCTATTGATAAATTATTAAAAGCTAAGGAAGATGGAGAAGTTATTTCTGCTGAAGTTTACGAGGCTGTAAAAGGCGGAATTTTGGTTGATGTTGGTATAAGAGGTTTTATTCCAGCTTCCCTGGTAGATGTAGGGTATGTTGAAGATCTAAATCAGTTTGTTGGTAAAACAATAGATGTAATAGTTGAAGAAATTGACTTGGAGAACAGAAAATATATACTTTCAAGAAAAGCTGTTATAGAAAAAGAACTTGAAAAAGTTTGGGATACACTGGAAGAAGGAAAATCAATTAAGGGAACAGTTAAAAAATTAGTTGATTTTGGTGCCTTTATTGATCTTGGAGGAATCGAAGGACTTCTTCATATTTCTGAAATGGGTTGGGGAAAAGTTGAAAAATCCTCAGATGTTCTGTCAGAAGGTCAGGAAATAGAAGTATTCTTGTTGTCCGTAAATAAAGATACAAATAAAATTGCATTAAGTTTAAAAAAGATGACTCCAGATCCTTGGACTATTGTTAAGGAGAATTACAAGGTCGGAGATATTGTACCAGGTAAAGTTGTTAGAGAATCAGATTTTGGTGCTTTTGTTGAACTTGAGCCAGGCTTGGATGGCCTGGTGCATATTTCTCAAATTTCATGGCAGAGAGTTGAGAAAGTAAATGATGCATTAAATATTGGTGATGAAATTCAGGTAAAAATACTTGAAATAGATCCTGATAATAAAAAAATCAATCTAAGCATAAAAGAAACTCTGCTTAAACCAGAAAGGCCTAAAAAAGAAGAAAATAAAAATGCTCCTAAACAAAAAGCAGAAAAAAGAGTTTCTGTAAGACCAGCTAAAGAAGACAAGAAATCTCAGGAACCAGAAACAGAAACTATAATGGATGATAAAGGGCCAATTGGAATTAACATTGGTGAATTATTTGGAGATAAATTAAAAGATTTGATGAAATAATTAAGAAGCAGCTGAAATGCTGCTTCTTTTTACTATGAAAATAATTAAGAAGGGAAGATAGAAATGGATATTAGAGAAAAAAGAAAAATAGATCACATAAAAGAAACAATCAGGGCCTATGATAATAATATTAATTACTTTAGGGATATTTCTTTGATTCCTATGTCTTCTTCCGCTTCAGATTTAAATAAAATTAATTTAAAAATTAAATTATATGGTAAAAATCTTGATGCACCAATTTTAATAAATGCAATGACTGGTGGTGCGCCAGGACTTGAAAAGTATAATGAGGCTTTTTCTGTAGCAGCCATGGAAAATAACATTGCATTTGCTGTTGGTTCACAAAAAGCAGGATTAGTAAATAAAGAATTAATAAAGACTTATTCCGTTGTCCGTAAAGTAAATCCCAAAGGATTGATTTTTGCTAATCTAAGTGCCCTTGAAAACATAGAAAATATAGAGAGAGCTGTAGATATGATTCAAGGAGATGCTCTTCAGCTCCATATCAATCATAGTCAGGAATTATCAATGGCTGAGGGTGACAGGGATTTCTCTATGTTATTAAAGAATATAGAAAATGCAGTAAATAAAATAAAAGTCCCAATAATTTTAAAAGAGGTTGGGAATGGAATCTCTAAAGAAGCTGCTAAAAGATTTTTTGAAGTCGGAATAAGAAGTTTTGATGTTGGTGGATTTGGCGGAACAAATTTCTCCCATATTGAAGAGCAGAGAAAAAATGAGAACAATCCTCTTCTTAGTGATATTGGCATACCAACTCCAGTCTCAGTTTTAAAGGTTAAATCTGTAATAGATGATGATTCTGTTGTTTTTGTAACCGGAGGAATCAGGAGTAGTAATGATATAGTTAAATCACTTATTCTTGGAGGAGATATTGCTGGGATTGCAGCATATTTTCTTAAAAAATATATAGATTTTGGTGGAGTAATATTATCTGAAGACATAGGGAAAATGATAACAGATATTAAGAAAATATTCGTTGTTTTGGGCTTTAATAATTTAGCGGATGCAAAAAATGGAAAATATATTTTAAAAAATGAAATTAAAGAATGGATAGATCAGAGAATATGAAAGAAATTGCAGGAATAATATCAAAAGTTTACCCTCATACTATGGCCTGGGAGCTGGGTTTGGAAACTGGAGATAAAGTATTAAAAATTAATAATAATATAATCAGAGATTTAATAGATTTCGAATATCTTTGGGCAGATGAAAAAATTGATTTGCTTATTCAAAAGAAGGATTCCGGTGAGCTGGAAGAGATTCAAATAGAGAAAGAGTACGACGAAGCTCTGGGCGTTGAATTTCAAAGTGCAGTATTTGATGGTGTAAAACATTGTAAAAATAATTGTTTGTTTTGCTTTGTAGATCAGATGGCACCAGGAATGAGAGCATCCTTATATGAAAAAGATGATGATTACCGGTTATCTTTTTTACAAGGAAATTTTATCACCATGACAAACTTAATTAAGGAGGATAAGAAAAGAATTGTCGAGCAAAGGTTAAGCCCTTTGTATGTTTCTGTTCAATCTGCTCATGAAGAAAACAGGAAACATTTGTTAAAAAATCCTCAGTCTGAAAGAATTATTTCTGATTTGAAAGAATTAGCTTCAGAAGGTATAGAGTTCCATACACAAATAGTTTTGTGTAAAAATATTAATGATGGTGAATTTCTTGAATACTCAATAAAGAAACTTGAGTCTTTGGGTGAGAATATTTTATCTCTTGCGATTGTACCAGTTGGTATTACAAAATACAGAAAGAATCCAGAATTATTTCCAGAGTTCACAAAGGGAGACGCAAAGGATATAATTGAAAAGGTTCATAATTATCAAAAAGAATTTAAGGAAAAAAGAGGATATAATTTCGTTTATCTTGGAGATGAGATTTATATAAAAGGAGAGGAGAAATTCCCTCCTTATGAATCTTATGATGGCTTTCCTCAACTTGAAAATGGTGTTGGATTATCAAGTATTTTTATTAAAGACTATCTGGAGCTAAAAGACAGCCTTCCAAAAAAAACAAGGAATCCGAAAAAACATATCTGGTTTCTGGTAAAAGTCCAGAAGAATTTTTGAATAAAATTATTAATGATTTGAACAAAACAAAAAATTTGTGCCTGGAACTTAAAGTTGTAGAGAATGAATTTTTTGGAGAAAGAGTTACTGTAACAGGCCTCTTAACAGGAAGGGATTTAATAAAAGGCTTAAGCAATGTTCCGAAAGGGTCGAAAATAATTATTCCTGAAGTAATGTTGAAACAAGGAGAAAACATATTTTTAGATAATTTGCATTTAAGTGATGTTGAAAAAACTTGAAGTAGAAATAATTGCATTTGACAATAGTTTTGCAGATCTTGCAGAAAAAATATTTAAAATTAAAGGAGGGATTTTTCAGTGAAACCAATTGTAGCAATAGTTGGAAGACCTAATGTGGGGAAATCCACACTATTTAACAGAATTACAGGAACAAGAACAGCTATTATTGAAGACTCTCCGGGAGTAACACGAGACAGGCTTTATCTTGACGGAGAATGGAATGGAAAAAAATTCACTCTTATTGATACCGGTGGTATTATTGTTGACTCAGATGATCATATACTTAAAAGAGTAAGAGAACAAGCTGAGTTTGCTATAAATGAAGCAGATGTAATAATCTTTGTTACTGATGGGCAAACAGGTATGATAGTTGAAGATGAAGAAGTTGCAAATATTTTAAGAAAATCCCAAAAACCGGTAATATTAACAGTTAACAAAATTGAAAGCTATAAAAAAGAAGATGTAGTTTTTGATTTTTACCAGTTAGGATTAGGGGATCCTATTGCTATATCAGCTTCTCAAGGTATGAATACAGGAGATCTCTTAGACTCAGTTGTTGAAAATTTCCCGGTTGATTTAGAGGAAGATCTTGAGCCAGATATTATAAAAATTGCAATTGTTGGCAGACCTAATGTTGGGAAGTCTTCTTTAACAAACACACTATTAGGAGAAGAAAGAGTTATTGTAAGTGATATTGCAGGAACAACAAGGGATGCAATCGATTCTATGCTCAAGGTTGGGGATCAGGAATATAGAATTATTGATACTGCCGGAATGAGAAAAAGAAATAAAATTGATGTGGCTACAGAAAGATACAGTGTAACAAGGTCTTTAAAAGCCATAGATCGTTCTGATATAATTCTTATGATGTTTGATGCCAGTGAGGGTATAACTGAACAAGATAAGAAGATAGCAGGGTATGTTCATGAATCAGGAAAATCCTGTATTCTGGTTTTTAACAAATGGGATTTGGTAGAAAAGGATGATAAAACTCTTCATAATTATGAGAAAAAAATCAGAGCAGACTTATTGTTTCTGCAATATGCTCCAATAATTTTCATATCAGCAGTAACAAAACAGAGGGTAAATAAAATAATTGAATTAATTGACTTCGTAGCCGAACAACAAAACTTCAGGGCAACAACATCAGCATTAAATGAAGTAATTCAAGATGCAGTAAGAACAACTCCGATACCTACAAAAAGGGGTAAGAGAGGTAAGGTTTTGTATGTTACACAAACAAATATTAAGCCTCCGACTTTTGTTTTTTTTGTAAACGATCCAGAGCTAATACATTTTTCTTATGAAAGATATCTTGAAAACAAGTTAAGAGAAGCTTTTGGTTTTGAAGGTACTCCAATTTGGCTGAAGCTAAAAAAGCGTGAGGAAAACAATGCATCTAAGTAGTTTATTTAAAGCAATAATAATTGCATATCTTCTCGGAAGTATTCCCTTTGGATTTTATATGGGAAAATATTACGGCATAGATGTTAGAAAACATGGAAGCGGGAATATTGGCTTTACTAATGTTTGGAGATTAACAGGACCTTTGCCTGCTTTGATAGTATTATTTTTTGATGCTGGAAAAGGATGGCTTTCTGTATACTATGGTTATATGGTTGGGGGAGAAAAGTTTGCATTAGCTGGAGCAATTTTTTCTTTAGTTGGTCACTTATTCCCGGTTTTTTAAACTTCAAAGGTGGAAAAGGAGTTGCAACAGGGTTTGGGATTTGCCTTTTTTCTTGATCCTTTAATGACAGGCATTGCCTTGTTGATTTTTTTAATAGTAGTATTTTTTACCCGTTATGTATCTGCAGGTTCAATTACAACTGCTATTACAGTTACTACCTTAAGTTTAATCTTCAATTTAAATATCTATTACAAATTAATTGTTATTCCCGCAAGTATAGCAGTAATAATAATGCATAAAGAAAATATAAAAAGAATTATTAATGGAACAGAGAATAAAATTGGCAAAAAAGAGGTGTAATCTATGAAAATCGGAGTTTTTGGTGCTGGGAGCTGGGGTACAGCTTTAGCCATGGTTTTGGCAGATAAAGACCATGAAGTGAAAATATGGTCAATTATTCCAGATCAGTTAAAGGAAATAAATAAAAAAAGAACAAATAACTCTTATCTAAAAAATATCACTATTCCTGAAAGAATAACGGCGGTAAGTACCTTGGAAGAAACAATTGAAGGAGCAGACTATATTATCATGAGTGTTCCTTCAAGTGCAGTGAGAGAGGTTTCAAGAAATTTAAAACCACTTATAAAAGATAATGCTATTTTAGTAAATACAGCAAAAGGAATTGAGCCGGGATCTTTAAAAAGACTAAGTGAAGTTATTATAGAAGAAATACCTGGAATTGAAGGACGTCTTGTGGTTCTTTCAGGCCCAAGTCATGCAGAAGAAGTTGCGGTTAAAATGCCAACAGCAGTAGTTGTAGCATCTGCAAATAATGAAGCTGCTGAAAAAGTTCAGGACTTATTTATGAATGAATATTTTAGGATTTATATCAACTCAGATGTTATTGGTGTGGAAATCGGAGCTGCTCTGAAAAATGTTATTGCTTTGGCAACAGGTATTTCTGATGGCCTGGGTTTTGGTGATAACACAAAAGCTGCAATAATTACAAGAGGTATGGCTGAAATAGTTCGAATGGGTATGGCAATGGGAGCTCAGCCCTTAACTTTTGCAGGACTCTCTGGTATAGGAGATTTAGTTGTAACTGCAACAAGTATGCATTCCAGAAACAGAAGAGCAGGTATTGCAATTGGCAAGGGCGAAAAAATTGAAGATATAAAACAAAAGATGGGTATGGTAATTGAAGGAGCAAGAACTGCAGAAGCAATAATAGAGTTAAATAAAAAATATAATGTTGATACTCCGATAACAAATCATGTTTATAAAATTATTTATGAAAATGAAGATCCCCTTGAAACAGTTTATGAACTAATGAAAAGAGATAAAAAAAGAGAGATTGAATAAACTGAAGCTATGTAATAGAATTATAATATATTGAACTCTGGGAGCTTGCCTATGAAAGTAGATTTTGTAAAAACATTCTCTGTAAGTGAAAAAGTAGAAATATACGTCCTCAGTGGACAAGTTGGTGCTGGAAATTATAAAACTTTAATTGCTGATGCCACTCCTGAGTATCTTGAAATTGAGACTCCTGTAACTGGTGGTCACTTTGTTCCCCTTAAACCTGGGAGCACGATTCTTCTTGTTCAAATTAAGTTAGATGCCATTTATACTTATCAGTTCAAAATTGATGGAGTTAATAAAAGCAATATTGAAAGTTTTATTGTAAAAGAACCTGAAAAAGTAAAAAGAATACAACGAAGATCCTTTTTTCGTGTTGAGTATCCATTTAAAATGGAAATTATGTCTTCAATAAAAAAAGTAAATAAAAATATCAGCAGAAAGCGTGAAGAATATTTAACTCATGATTTAAGTGGCGGGGGGCTTTCTTTTTATTCTTATATTAAAGATAATCACTCTTTTTTCAGGATGGAAGATGATTATTTTGTTAAGATATTTGTGAATGATAAAACTTATTATTTTAAAGGAAACATAGTAAGGCAGCAGACTTTGGAAAACAAAAGAGAATTGGTTGCTATTAAAATAAATGACATAAACAAAAAGAGCAGAGAACAAATTATCAGAGCTCTCTTTATTAAGCAAAATGAATTGCTGCAAAAAGGGATGCTTTAATAAATAATGGTTCTTTGTCAAATGTTGGGGCAACCCAATTAGATTAGATTCCATGAGTACCGCATTGAAAAATGCGGTACTTTTTTAAATTGTTTTTAGTTCATTACGTGCATTATTCTGTTTTTGAATCTCCAAAAATTTCTTACACCATAAGCATTTCTTTTTAAAACCTTAATTTTGTTGTTAACTCCTTGTAATGGTCAAGCATCTTTGTAACACTAAGTACGGAAAATCAGTTTATATTTCGTGCTTCAAATGGAGTCAGCCCTCCATTGTATGAATGAGGTCGAATGTGGTTGTACCACACATAAACATATTTATTGATAGTTTCATCTAATTGTAGGTCGGTTTCAAATTTTTGGTGGTAAATAAGCTCTGACTTAAGTGATTTATAAAATCTCTCCATTGGAGCGTTATCGTATGGGCAACCTGTTTTACTCATGCTTTGCCTTATTCCTTGGCTTTTGCAGTACTCTACGAAAGCCCATGAGGTGAACTGTACCCTCTGATCTGAATGTAAGACTAACCCTTCATCTGGGCTCTCTCTTTCAAGAGCTTTAGACAAGGCTTCTATTGCCAGATCTGAGTTGATTCATTTTGAGTTAACCGTTGCTATCGCTTCCCTTTTTGCTAAATCTATAATAGTACAATTATAACGCATTTTACCGTTTGTTAATCTTATATAGGTGAAATCAGTACACCATACTTTATTTCTTTCTGTGACAGAGAAATTTTGATTAAGAATATTGGGAAATACTTTGTTCTTTTTACCTTTTACATATTTGGGCCTTTTTCTTACAGTGATTGCATGCAGGTTTAATTCCTTGTTCATATACTTATGTGTTGTTGTCTTACTAATAAATATATTTTGCCTTGCAAGAAAAGCGACCATCCACCTATGGCCGATAATGCGTCCATTATTGTAATAAATACTTTTTATGTTTTCTTGAACTTTAGCCTTTCCCTCACGATACGTGGATTTTCTGTTCTTTAAGTAATTGTAGTACACATTCGGAGAGAGGTTGAACTTGCGGCATAACCAGCACAATCCAAACTCAAGTTTATAGGCATCAATGAACCGATATACCACTAATCGATTTCCTTTGCGAAGAATGCCGCTGCTTTTTTAGGAAGTCATTTTCCTTTTGAAGTTCTATAAGCTTCTTGTTAAGCGCTCTATATTCCTTTGGTGATATTGCATTTTCTTTATTTTGTGGTTTTGTGTAATGACATTCTTCGCTGTATTTTTTATCCATCCGGACATTGTTGATTTTGATACACCGTAGGTTGCAAAAAGATCACCAAGGCTTTTGCCTTTTAGATATTCACGTACAACCTCCTTCTTGAATTCTAAATCGTAACGTTTGCTCATTTTGTAATCCTCCTAGTTCGAGTTTATTATATATTATCCGTACTAGGTGTTACAACAAGACTATACCATTACAGACATAACAAACATATACCAGGCTTTCAAATTCTTTTTTGCACTTTCTAAATCACTGCTGTCAACAAAGTTATAAAATTTTTCTTTTAACATATAAGCTTTTTGCAGTTTCTCAGAAGTAGCAAGCATAACGTTTACCTGGTCAATTTCTTCAGGAGTTAAATACTTCATTCTTTTTAAGAGAAGGGAGCGACTTCTTTTGAAATATCTTCGCCTTTCCTTGGCAAATTTCTTTTGCTCATCTTTCCTAATTCTTTCAAATGCCTAAGTGACCTGCCTAATGAAATGGAATTTATCGATAATGATAGTTGCATTTTTAAAATATGTTTCAGCAATATCCTTGTAAGGTTGCCACATATCCATAATGAAGTATTTTACTTTATCCCTGTCATTGAATTTCCTGAAATAGTCCGATAAAATGTGTTGTTCTCTTCCGTGAAGAATATCAAGTACCTTCTTGTTTTAGGGATCAGTTAATATGCACTGGTACTTTTTGCCCCCGGCATTACCTTTAAATTCATCAATAGAGATTACTTCGGGCAATTTTGTTAGGGAATAGTTTATGAATCTAAAAAGCCTGAGAGCCGTTGATGGTGAAATATTATTCTCTTTGGCAATATCAGATACAGAGTAAACATTTTTCATTCGAGTAATTATGTATTTTATCAGCCTGCTGGTCATTCTTTGATAGCGGGGGAGAAAATCATTTTTTTCGTAGAATTTTTTATTGCAGTGACTACAAACGTACCTTCTTTTTTTATAGTAAAGGTAGGTTTTCTTCCTTGAGATGGAAATATCTTTTATCATTTGAATTCTGTAATCATGAACTTTATTGATTTGTTGATGGCATTTGGGGTAATTGTGAGTTTTAATCTCCAGAGAAAAAGAAAAGGACATTGAATCAGAAGAAGTTTCTAATTGTTCTAAAATTATCCCTTTAAAACCAATTAATTTTTTAATATAATAGTTATTACAGAGCATAAGTAAATTCCTCTTTAAATTACAGTGAGTGTTTTCTAATATGGATTTACCAATGCTCTGTATTTTTTCGCAAAAAAATGTCAGAATGGTTTTTACCACCCCAACATTTATTGTAGAACCTAAATAAACAACCACCCAAAAGGTGGTTTTTTTCTTGCAAAAGCGGAGATAAATGATATAATGTTCTTCATACAAGGAATAATATCCTTCTTACAAGGACAGAAAGTTGGCTGTATGAAAAAGGAAGAAAAGAAATTTTTTATAGTAAATAAAGATATTTTACCTGATGCAATATTAAAAACTGCTGAAATAAAAGAGCTATTAGCCAGAAATGAAGTTAATACAATAAACGAAGCAGTAGAAAAAGTGGGTCTTAGCCGAAGTGCTTTTTATAAGTACAGAGATGGGGTCTTTCCTTTTTATGAAGCGAGTAAGGGTAAAATTATTACAATTGCAATTAGTATGTGGGATAAGTCAGGAATATTATCGAATGTATTAAATTCTATAGCTATTGCGAAAGGAAATGTACTGACCATAAATCAGGGAATTCCTCTTCAGGGAGTAGCTCGTGTAAGTATTGCTATTGAGACTCAGCCAATGGATATTGATGCTGAGGAAATTCTTGAGAGATTGCGGGCAATTCCAGGAATAAAAAAAGTAGAAATTTTAGGACAAAGTTGAGGAGGAATTATGACAAAGAAAGTAAAAATTGCCTTACTTGGATTAAGCACAATTGGTAAAGGCTTTTACAGAGTGATTCAGGAACAAAGGGAAGGAATACTAAACAAAACCGGGGCAAATGTTAAATTAGTAAAAATTTTGGAAAAGGATATAAACATAGATTGGCCGGAATATATTGATAAAAGTTTATTAACTGATGATTGGGAATCAATAATAAATGATGATGAAATTCAGATAATTGTTGAGCTTATTGGAGGAACAACAATCTCAAGGAAATTTATTACAGAAGCTTTAGAAAAAGGAAAACATGTTATAACTGCAAATAAAGACTTAGTTGCAGCATATGGTAGCGAGTTATTTGAAATTGCTGAGAAAAATAAGCTCGATTTTGCCTTTGAGGCAGCAGTTGGGGGAGGGATTCCAATTATCCGTCCTTTGAAACAGTGTCTTGCAGGGAATAATATTCAGGAAATACTTGGAATTGTAAATGGAACTACAAACTATATTCTCACTAAGATGACCCAGGAAAGCCAAACCTTTTATGAAGCATTAAAGACTGCTCAAGACCTTGGTTATGCAGAGGCAGATCCGACTTCTGACATTGGTGGTTTGGATGCTGCCAGAAAAATGGCAATACTGGCATCTTTAGCTTTTCATACTAAGGTTAATCTTGATGATGTTCAGGTTGAAGGTATTACAGATATTACCCCTTCTGATATAGAATGTGCAGATGAATTTGATTATATTATAAAACTTATAGGATTAACCAGAAAAAGAAATTTAGGAATCGAAGTAAGGGTTCAGCCAATGTTAATACCAAAGAAACACCCCCTTGCATCCGTTGATGATTCTTTTAATGCTATTTTTATTAAAGGAAATCCAATTGGAGAAGCCATGTTCTTTGGTTATGGAGCAGGCCAGCTTCCTACAGCCAGTGCTGTTGCAGGGGATGTAATAGATGTAGTCAGAAATATTGTTCATGGCTGCAGCGGCCGGATAAGCTGCACATGTTATCTTGATGAAAAGGTAGTTTCAAAAGATGAAATTATATCAAAATATTTTATTCGACTTGTTGTTGAAAATAAACCAGGGGTTCTTGCGGAAATAGCAGGGATTTTTGGTAATCATGATGTTAGTATTGCGGCAGTTATTCAAAAGAAAGCCCTTCACAAACAAGCTGAGTTAGTAATAATAACTGATTCTGTTGTGGAAAAGGATATATTTGATGCAATGGAAGAAATAAAAGGTTCATCAATTTTAAAAGAGGTTTCCAGCATGATAAGGGTTTACGCAGATGAAGAATAGAACAATAATGGTTCCGGCAACCAGTGCAAATATTGGCCCAGGATTTGACTGCCTGGGTCTGGCCTTAGATTTGTATAATGAAATTGAATATGAATTAGTTGGAGACCCTGGTGACTTTGAAGTAGAAATACTTGGAGAGGGGCAAGAAAGTCTAAGTAGCGGTAAAGAAAATTTAGTATACTTTTCCTATAAAAAAACTTTTGATTTTGTAAAAAAGTCCCCTTGGAATTAAAATAAAACAAATTAACCGGATTCCTCTTTCCAGAGGTCTTGGAAGCAGTTCAGCTGCTATGGCCGGGGGTATTGTACTTGCTGATGAAGTTATGTGAAATATATTATCTCTTGATGAAATGCTGAAAATTGCCGTAGAAATTGAAGGACATCCTGATAATGTTGCTCCAGCTCTTTTAGGTGGATTTGTTGTTTCTTTTAAAGAAAATGATGATATAATAAGCAAGAAAATTAATGTTCCTGAAGAAATATCATCAACAGTAATTGTACCTGAGTTTCACTTGCCAACAAAAGATTCCCGGGGAGTTCTTCCAAAGTCAGTTTCTATGGAAGATGCAGTTTATAATATAAGCAGAGCATCTTTGCTGATAAGTTCTTTAATTACTGAGGATTATAATATGATGAAGTCTGCCTTTGGGGATAAACTTCATCAAAATTACAGGGCAAAGTTGATTCCCGGTTTTTTACAGGTTATAGAGGAAGCAGGAAATATGGAGGTTCTTGGAACAACTTTAAGTGGTGCGGGACCATCAATAATTATTTATCATAAAAAAGATGCAATATTTGATGTAAATAAATTAACGAAAATTTTAGAAAAGAATAATATTGTTTCTAAAATATATCAGCTTAAACCAATTCAAAATGGTGTTATATTTAAATAAATTACTTGGAGGGAAGCAGTAGATGGCATCAATCGTGCAGAAGTATGGTGGCAGCTCAGTTGCTGATGCAGTATGTATTAAAAGAGTTACAGAAAATATTAGTAAATATCATGATGAAGGAAATCAGGTTGTTGTGGTTGTATCTGCAATGGGTGATTCGACAGATGATCTTATTACTTTAGCTAAACAACTTAATGAAAAATCTTCTCCAAGGGAAATAGATATGCTTTTGGCTACAGGAGAGCAGGCTTCTATTGCTTTGTTGTCAATAGCACTGGACTCTGCTGGAAAATCAGCAGTATCTTTAACAGGTCTCCAGGTAGGGATTTTAACTACAAATGTTCATTCAAAAGCCAGAATAAAAAAAGTAAATACTCAAAGGATTCAAAAAGAATTGGATTAAAATAAAATAGTAATTGTTGCTGGTTTTCAGGGTAAGACAGAGGAAGATGAAATAACTACTTTAGGCAGAGGTGGCTCTGATACAACAGCTGTAGCCCTTGCTGCTGCTTTAAAGGCTGATATGTGTGAAATATATACCGATGTAACTGGAGTTTTTACAGCTGATCCAAGGGTAGTCAGTGATGCTCAAAAGCTGGACCAAATTTCTTACGATGAAATGTTGGAGCTTGCAAGTTTGGGAGCTCGTGTTCTTCATGTGCGTTCTGTTGAACTTGCAAAGTTATATAATGTTCCAATGTGTGTTAGATCAAGTTATGCAAATAAGGAGGGTACAATAGTAGTGAGTAAAGATTCTTTAGAAAAAGATGTAGTGGTGACAGGTGTTGCCCATGATTTAAATGTTGCAAAAATTAGTATTTTTGATGTTCCTGATCAACCAGGAATAGCAAGTATAATATTTACTAAATTAGCTAAAGAAAATATAAATGTTGATATGATAGTACAAAGCTCAATGAGAGACAAAATAAATGATATTTCAATAACAGTACCAGAAGAAGAAATGGACAAGGCTGTTCGTACTATAAAGTCTGTATCTAAAGAATTTGATGATGCTACGATTGAGGCAGATAATGATGTGGCAAAAGTTTCAATAATTGGGGCAGGAATGATAAGCTCTCCAGGGGTTGCAGCAAAAATGTTCCATGTTCTTGCAGAGAATAAAATTAACATTGATATGATAAGCACTTCAGAAATTAAAGTGTCTTGTATAGTAAAGAGAGCAAATGCTATTAAAGCCCTTCAAATGCTTCGTGAAGTATTTGATTTGGTTAATATAAATAATAAGTAAGGATAGCAGATATGTTTTTCATTGGTATTTTTGGTATATATCCGGAAGATAAGAAAATAAAAGACGTTTAGGTGAATAATTATCCTGTTATCCTATGGGTATCAGGGGAGATTTATACAGAAATAATAATGTTTTTGAATTTTTCTTTATTCCGTTGATTAGATTTAGTAAAAAATATTATTTAAAGTTCTCTGATTCTCAAAAGATTTATCTGATCGACAAGGAGTATGCGGAAGAGTCTTTAAGGAATGAAAAGGAAATTAATTTCTTTGATCTTGAAGAAATGAATGTAAGAGATAATACTTGCTCTGATTGTGGAAATATTATTGACGGAAATTATAAGTATTGTCCATATTGCGGTAAAAAACTATAAAAGAAAAATATAAAAAAGAGAGAGTAATTACCCTCTCTTTTTTGGTCGGAGCGACAAGATTTGAACTTGCGA
The DNA here is from genome assembly GCA_965228015.1 of Peptococcia bacterium. GTDB lineage: Bacteria > Bacillota > Peptococcia > Peptococcales > SKKY01 > SKKY01. Next base: position 953,581 of record OZ245787.1, on the reverse strand, counting down.
CCTCTACCACCCCAAGGTAGTGCTCTACCAAGCTGAGCCACGCCCCGAAATAAAATCTAATAATTATGATAACATCATAAAAACCGTTGGTCAAGAATGACAAATGTATAGTATAATAGTCACAAATGCAATTATTTTTTTAAAAGCAATCTGGTAATATGTAAAGATTTATTTTCAGATAATAATTTGCGTAAGCTTTAAAAAAAGACATAGCAAACACATTCTATAGTTTTTAATAAAAAATAGGTCTGATAGAAAGTATATGCTATTTAATGTCTCCAACTTTATTGCTGGAGTAAAGTTGGTTTTTGGTCAGCAATCCAAAAATCAGACGTACTAATTTACGAGATGTCAGTGCGAGTGCTCTTTTATGGGAATGTTTTGATACTTCACTAACTTTCTTGTTATAAAATTCTCTATATTCCGGAATATTATTTTTAACACTATTAGCTGCTTCAATTAAATAATACCTAAGATATTTATTTCCTGTTTTTGTCATCCGTGTATTTTCCGATGTATAGTTTCCAGACTGATTTACTCTCCAGGTTAATCCGGCATACTTTACCAGACTATCATGAGAATCAAAAGAAGTCATGGATCCAATTTCGGCTAAAATGCCACTGGCAAGCACCGGGCCAATTCCAGGAATGGAAATAAGAGAGTGGTACTCTGTTGTATTAAGTCCTTTAATGGTTTTTTCTATAGCTTTATCGATGGCCTTAATTTCTTCTTTAAAGGCTTTAATCACGTTAAAGGAAGAAGAAATGGAAGAATTTAGAGGTTTGTATAAGACTTTATCTAGTTTGTAAGAATCTCTGGCAGCCTTTTGCGGTATTTTGGCAGTTTGCAAGGGATCGGTAAAACGATTTTTACTTTTTTAGCGACAAAAGCAACGAGATCTTCAACAGGTCCGTAACTAATATCATCTAAAAAAAGGAACTCTGTTAAAACGGCTGCAGATGTTGAACCATAGGTATTTGAAAAAGGCCTGTCCTGCTTGTCTAATACAGCCAATTCACTGAATTTCAAATAGATACTTGAGACCATATAAGTTTTTTCTCTGGTCATGGATTCCACCAAATGGAGCCTGTGTCTGGAAAGTCTTTGCAAGGCAAGGAATTGGGCTCCTCGCCAAGGTTGTGATGTAATTCTCCCAACTCTTGCAAAGTCAGCGATGACATAGGCATCCAGTGGATCTGTTTTATCTATATCTACAAAAGATTTGCGATAATTAGCAACAGACTTAGGATTTAGACAATAAACCATGGGATTGTAAAATAAAAGTGGTTCATTAGAAGACAGAAAGTTAGTAATATGAGTGCTATAAAAAGAAATAGACTCCAAAGCAACAACAACATTTTTAAGGCAATTAGTATCTAAACAGGAAAGAATGCTATCTAAAATAGCTTCAGCACCTGGTTGATTGTTCAGTGCCTTAACATTAAGAAGTTTATTGCCTCGGAAATCGAGGGCACATAAGACATTAGTCTTAGAACTTACATCAATACCAATAAATAAAGTAGACATAAACTTGTCTTTCGTGAGATCACCACCTTTCATGTAAGATTAGTTTGAACAATTAGTAAAAGAGATACCCTAATCGATGCCGTTAACCGCAACCTCCCATTATTAGCATTCATCTTTGAAAAATACCTTGCTGTTGGCCAATCAAAGAGATGCAGCATCTGAGTTAGCAGAATATGGCGACAACGTCAGGAAGCACGCTTTTTTGGCAATAGCGATTAAGCTTTGCAAGGAGTGAAAGAATTATTCTTCGCTAATTATTCTTGATTAAATTTTAGCCTTAGGACATCTCTTTTAACAATAAAAAAATATTGTTAGACTGGTAAAAAACAAGGTTTAAACATAGTATACGAGGAGTCGTAAAATGGGAATAGAAAAACAACTGTCCAGAATTAAAGAATTAGCCGAAGCAAAAGAAAAAAATAAAAGTGAATTATATACTCTGGAACGTGGTTTGGTTGATCATATATTACTAATGGAAGATATTCTTCAAAGTATTCCTGATGTTATAGGTGTTATACGTCCAGACCGTACGATTGCTTTTTTCAATCATGCCGGATATAAACTTTTTAATATATCCAGGGACGAAGTTCGTCAAAAAAAATGCTATGAGTTGTTTAATAGAAACCAACAATGCCAGGATTGTAAATTGGATCAGGTGATTGAAGGTAAAAAGGAAGTTTCCTGCGAAATGTTTGTTAATGAGCTTGGGAAATTTATTGAATTTTATTACAAGCCGGTTTTTGATGATAAAGGAAACATAGATCTGATTATATTAAAGATGCGTGATATTACAGATCAAAAAGTTATTGAAAAACAACTTCAAATGCAAGAAAAAACATATCGCCGTCTTTTTGAATTTTCTCCTTATGGCATATTAATTGTGCAAGATAGAAAAATTCTTATATTTAACTCAGAAATTATAAAAATGTTAGGCTATAAAGAAGATGAACTAAAAGAGCTGACTCTTAGAAATATTGTTCAAAAGGACTATATTCAAAGAGCAGAAAAAACTTTAAAAAGTTTGAATAGTGAAAAAGTATTAAAAGTAGAAACTGAATTAATTTTAACAAAAAAAGACGGCAAGCAGGTTTATGTTGATATAACAGCAAGCAAAATTGAGTTTCTTGGAATAACAGCTACTCAAATAACCCTTAGAGATACCAGTAAATTAAAGGCTGAAATGGATAAAGCCTCAAAAATCCAAAAAGTACGTATGGAGAGAAATCCTGTGGATCTTGAAAAGATACTCTTTTCGAAAGTCTATATTCCAAAACATATTGTTTCAGGAGATTTTTTCCACATTTTCCGGACAGGTGAAAATGAAATGGTAGGTTTTATGGGAGACTCTAATGGAAGCGGAGTATCTGCGGCACTCTTAAATTCTGCTGTAAAGGTAATAATCAACGATGTGATAACTAAAACGACAGATCCTGAAGAATTCTTAAATATGATCCATGATGAATTTCAACCTCTTTTTGAGGAAGATTTTGTTGCAGCAATTTGTTTTAAAATAGATTTTGCAGAAAAGAAAATAATTGTCACAAGTGCAGGAATTAACGAATATATAATTGAAAGAAAGGGCAGTCCAACCCTAAGTTTATTAAAAGGTCCCCCAATTGGCGGGAAAATGCCAAATACAAGTTTTGACACAATGGTCCACGACTTTCATCCTGGAGACCGGATATACCTTTTCACTGATGGTTTTGATAAACAGACTCAGGATAAGATTTTTAAAGAGAAAATCTATAAAAAAGACATGGAAGAACAAAAAGAATATATAAAAAATTATTTTGCTAAACCAGACAATATTCACGATGATGTCCTGTGGGTTGGTGTTGAAAGTCGATAATCCGGGTAAGAAATTCCTGTGGAAAAAAGGAGGCTACTCTTATGCAAAAAAAAATATTTGTCCTTATTCTCTTAGTGATGGTAAGTTTAATATCAGCTTGCGGAAATAGCGGAGAAAAAGAAATATCACCAGCCAGATTAGTTGCTTTTGAGGAAGGAAATTACTGGAAATATAATGGATACGGCAATGAATTTGCCAGTCTTGAAAGAAAAGTTTTATATAAAGATGCAAACAGAGTTCAAGTTATGGATGGAAATCCAGGTACTACCATGGCCGTAATATATGAAGTTTCTGATGAAAAGGTTTCAGTAGTATATAGTGAGGGTGAGTTTTATGAAGAAAAAAACATCCTTTCTGTTGAAAATAATATGGATCAGCCCATTCTTTTAGCTCCGGTTGAAGAAAATCAAACCTGGGAAAGCAATGGAAATAAATATACTGTGATCTCTACAAAGGAAAAGGTAGAAACAGATGCGGGTACTTTTGAAGAATGTGTTTTAGTTAAGGTAGAGTATAATGAAAATCCAGCATACTCCAATATTTATTATAAAGCAGATCTTGGAATGGTAAAACAAGACTATATAGATGAAGAGGCGGATTTTATAATATCAACAGTGCTAAGCGAATATCAGGTAAAAGGTTATAAATAAAGGGTTTTGGAGGAATTAATAAATATACAATATAAAAATGAATATGATCTTCCTGCAGATGCAAATGTTGATCAGCTGGCAAGAAAACTAAATTTGGAAGAAGGGCGATATATTGTTGCCTATGAAAGTGACAGCAAAATCAGGAATCTTTCAGAGCCCCTGGAAAAAAATGAGACAATAAAATTTGTTTCGAGAACCTGCGACTGTGGTCAAAGGATTCTTGAAAGAAGCCTTGTTTTTATTTTTCTAACTGCTGTAAAAGATATTCATCCTGAAAAGGAAGTTATTGTTGAACATTCTCTTTCCGGTGGTATTTATCTAATTATTAAAGACACCAGAGCTAATTCATATCTTAAAAAAGAAATAATACAAAGAATGAATTATTATATTAGTAAAGATTCTCCAATTATCAAAACAATGTTGCCAAAAGAAGAAGTGAAAGAATTTTTTAAAGATAAAGGATATTATGATAAATATTCGATTCTGGACTATCAAAATGAAGATTATGTTCCTATATATCAGCTAGGCGAAGTTAAAGAAACCTTTTATAGTGAATTAATTCCATCTTGTGGGTATGTTGAGGAATTTGATTTAGAAATACATGGTGAAGGATTTGTTCTTCTTTTTCCAGATAAAATAAATAATTTTAAAATGCCAAATTTTACTCCCCGGCATAATCTTGCAAGAACATTTAATGAGTGGGGAAATTATGTTGATATTATGGATGTTGGCACGGTAGCAGAGCTAAATTATCATATAGAGCAGGGCTGTTAGGAGCTGACAATTAAAGTTAGCGAGGCTTTCCGCGAGAAAAAAATTGCCAGGATATCAGATGAAATTTGTGAATCCGGAGATAAAGGAAAGCTGATTTTGATTGCAGGTCCATCTTCGGCGGGAAAAACCACAACCATGAGCAGATTGATGATTCAATTAATGACTAATGGAAAAATACCATTAAAAATATTTTTAGATGATTATTTTATTAACCGGGAAGACACCCTCAGAGATGAACATGGGGAGTATGATTATGAAAATTTACATGCCTTGGATTTAGAGTTGTTTAATAAAAATATTGAAGATCTTCTTAATGGATTTAAGGCAGAATTTCCGATTTATGATTTTGTAACAGGAAGAAGAAAAGAAGAAAAGAAAATAATTAAGCCTGGAAAAGATCAGCCCATTATTGTTGAAGGGATACATGGAATAAATGAAGAATTAACCTACTCCCTTCCAAGATCCGCTAAATATAAAATTTATATTTCTCCCATGACACAGCTTAACATTGGCAGACATAACAGAATACCAACTTCCGATATCAGAAAGCTTAGAAGAATGGTTAGAGATGAAAGAACACGGGGAATAAAACCTATTGATACCTTTAATCGCTGGGATTCAATTCGCCGAGGGGAAGAAAAAATATTTTCCCATTCCAGGAAGAAGCTGATGCAATGTTTAACTCAGCTCTTGTTTACGAGCTGGCTGTCATGAGAAATTTTGCAGAACCTTTATTAATGGAAATTCCTCAGGAAAGCAGTCATTATCAAGAAGCTCAAAGGCTATTAACATTTTTGAAAAGTTTTGCTAGAATTGATATTAGTCAGCATCCAGTGCTAGACATCTCAATATTAAGAGAATTTATAGGATAAATAATCGGAGGTAATTTAGTGATTAAAAAGTTTAACCCCTTGTGGATTCCATTTCTGACATTTTGGATCCCTTCCCAAATAGCCAAAATACCTATGGCCAACGAAACAATTAAAACTGCTTTAATATGGGGAATAATTGTAGTTCAGGTTTATTTCCTTTATCAGGGTATAAACTATACTAAATATAAGAATCAGGCAGGTGCTAACAACGCCGGAAACAAGAAAGCAAAAGGTTCTGGAGGAACTGAAAAATAATGGTTATCATAAAGGTTTAGTTCTGGCTGAGCTTTTTAATGTAACAAGACAGGTTATAGTGAAAGATATTGCTATTTTGAGAGCAGAAGGTAATGCTATAATAGCAACACCAAAAGGTTATTTTTTAAATTTACCTGGGGAAAGTAATAAACTTAGAAGAGTAATTGCCACAAAACATCAAAAAGAAAATATTGAAAGAGAACTGGAAATAATAGTTGATAATGGTGGCAAAGTACTTGATGTAATTGTTGAACACCCGGTTTATGGAGAAATTAAAGCAAACTTGATGATTGATAACCGAGCAGATCTTGCGTCTTTTATGGAAAATACAAGAAAAAGAAAAGCAAAGCCCTTATCCAGTTTGACTGATGGAGTGCATCTTCATACAGTTGAGGCAGATTCAAGGGAAATTTTAGAGCGGATAGTGTATCAGCTGGATCAGGAAGGATTGTTAATTAAGTAATATTATTAATTGACATAAATTTCAGATTCATTATAATTAATGTACATTCCTCAAACAGGAGGTGTCTGTTGTGAAATTTAAGCGTATTAATGACAATAAGATACAGGTAATAATTAGTAAAGACGATTTAGAAAATAAAAATGTGCAAAAGTGGGATTTGATGCCAAATAGTCACAACGCTCAGGAGCTGTTTCAGGAAATGCTTGATCAGGCTTACGAGGAATGTGGTTTTGAGGTAGATCCGGAAACACAGTTGATGGTTGAGGCATATCCTATGACTATTGATAGTTTAATTGTGACCTTAACAAAAGTTAATAAGATAGATAAGTCTTTCTTTCAGTCATTTATTGATGAAGATTTATTTGATGATTATGATGAATTTGAAGAGTTTACTGATATTGAAAGTAACGAGTTGATTTATGAATTTAAAGATCTTGAAGAAATTTTTCAACTTGCTTCACAAATAAGTCCATTATACCTTGGTAAATCAGACTTATATAAATTTCAGGACAAATATTATTTGGTATTTAAAGACCCTGAAAAATTACTGGAAAGCAGCATAGGCACAATAGGAGAGTACGGAAGCAATGCAAGGTTCCATGATTGTCTTTTAGCAGAAAGAGGAAACTTGATGATAAAAGACGACGCTCTGAAAAAATTATCGCAAATATAAAAAGGGGTCCTTGCAGGGCTCCTTTTTTTTGCAAAGCGGAGGGGACGCTTTGGTGTGACCCCCAAAAAGGGTACACTTCTGGGACAGTAAATTTCACCAAATTAATTAAATGAAAAAATCTGTTTATAGAAACCTTGGAGGGACGCCTCCAAGGTTTCTATGCGTCCTGTCATTTATATAAAATTTAATGTAATCTTCAGTAATTTCTTTTATATCTTTAAAACTTTTGATTCTTTTCTTGTAGAGATTAATACTTTCTGTTTTGTAATGGCTAAAGAAACTTTCAATCTTCGCATTATTCCAGCAATTTCCTCTTCTGGACATACTTTGAACTGCTCCTAAAGACTTTAAATAGCTGGAATATTCTTTGCTTGTGTATTGAACATCTTGATCGCTATGGATAACAGTATTCTTAATATCTATCTTTTTTGAAAGTTTTTCAATAGTTTTTACAGTCAGCTTGCTGTCAGGATTCTTACTGTATTCCCAGCTTACCGGTTTATTGTTAAACAGATCTAGGGCAACACACAGATATAGCTTAGAGTTTCTGTAAGGAATACAGGTAATATCTGTGGCTATTTTTTCTCCTGGGCGACTTGCCTTAAAATCCCTGTTTAATATATTGGCTTTGAATTGTTTATCATCTTGAATCCTATTCTTTTTTCTTCTGATTCTGGATCTGAGATTGTTTTCCTGCATTATTCTTTGAATCTTTTTATGATTAACAACTATTTTAAACGCATTTCTTAGCTCATTTCCTATTCTTCTGTAACCAAAAATTCCTTTTGATTTGTTATATATTTAAATAATTATTTTCTCAATGGAATCTTCTTTTTTTATTGGTTTGTCTCTGAAATTGCAATAGGCTTTTCTTTTTACTCCAGCAATTTCGCAAAGAAGTTTTACTGTATATTTAAATTCCAAAGCAAATATAGCTCTGTACTTTAGCTCCCTGACTTTTGTTTTTTTTAGAAATAAAGGGCTGTAAATGCTCTAATTGTTCGTAGTATTCAATTTTAGCATAAAGATGTTCTATTTCTTTTTCGTATTCAATTTCTCTTTGTGTTTTCTCAGGAAAATCTATTTTATCTGATCTGATTTTTATCTTATCCGGATCTTTCTTAGCTTCTGTTGGAAGAAGTCCTTTTTCTTTTAATTGTTTTTCCCAATTAAGAACAAGATTTTTTGAAGATAAATTGTACTTTGCAGTAATCTTTCTTGCCCTAAGATTGCTTTCGTAATATTCCTTAATTACAGAGAGTTTAAATTCATTAGAATAGTTCTTTGTCATTAAAATCAGCCCCCAAAATTAGTATATCTTACTGTCCCAATTTTGTGTAATTTTTGGGGGTCAGACCACTTCTTTTTTTCGCGGGCTATCCACAGGATAAGCCTGTAGATAAAGCGAGCAAAATGGAAGCGTCCCCTGAATATGAAAATTTTAAAATTATTAAAAGATACGCATCCTGATGTTGAGGCAGCTTTGGATTTTGAAAACCCTTACCAGCTTTTGGTGGCTACAATTTTATCTGCCCAGACAACTGACATTCAGGTTAATAAAGTAACTAAAAATCTTTTTCCTAAATATCCTTCACCAAAAGAGCTGGCAGAAGCAACTCAGGAAGAATTGGAAAATGATATTAAAACAATAGGTTTATATAAAAATAAAAGTAAGAATTTAATAAAAACCGGAAAAATTTTAATGGAAAAGTTCAATGGAGTGGTGCCTGATGCCAGGGAAGAATTAATGGAGCTGCCAGGTGCAGGTAGAAAAACTGCCAATGTAGTGTTTAGCAATGCCTTTAAGATACCTGCAATTGCAGTAGATACTCATGTATTCAGGGTTTCCAAAAGACTAGGTTTGTCCCAGGGGAAAACTCCTGATGAGGTTGAACAAGATTTAATGAAAACAATTCCCAAAAAAGATTGGAAGGATGCACACCATTGGTTAATATGGCGCGGCCGCCTGGCGTGCAAAGCCCAAAATCCTAATTGTCAGAAGTGTACTCTTTCTTCGGAGTGTTGTTTTTTTCAAAATTCTCATTAAAGTCAGCCCAAATTTGATTAGTTATGGCATTCATCATTTTATCTTTAGCTTTAGGATTATTTTTTACCATATCAGCAATTAGCTCTTTAATTTCCTGACGCTTGCTCTTTCCATCGATTGGGCAGGCTTTTTTTGCAGTAGGGAGTTGATGTTTTTCAATCATCTTAATAATATCTTTTTCGTATACAAAAATAAGTGGACGAATCACTGTAATTTCCGTTTTGTCCAAAAAAACCTTGGGTGCAAAAGTATTAATTCTTCCCTCATAAGTAAGGCTTAACATAAAAGTTTCTACACAATCATCCATATGATGGCCAAGAGCTACTTTATTGCAGCCAATGCTCTTTGCATAGGTATTCAACGCTCCTCTTCTCATGTTTGCGCACAGAGAGCAGGGGTTTTTTTCTTCCCTTTCCTCAAAAACAATCTTCCCGATATCCGTTTTCACATAATGAAAAGGTATATCCAGACTTTCTGAAAAAGCTTTAACTTCAGAATAATCGATCTCCCAACCCAAATCTAAAAATACAGAATTTAATTCAATTTTAATAGGCCAGATTTTCTTAATCGTGTATAATGAGTATAATAATATTATGCTATCTTTGCCTCCAGATACCCCAGTGGCAACTTTGTCTCCATCTTCAAGAAGCTGGAACATTTTGATAGCTCGTTTAACCTTATTTACAAGTTGATATCGCATTTTTTCCACAAATCATTTCACCTCAGGGTGATTATATAGTAAAAGTACAGGAATAAAAAGGAATTTTTAAGGGGGATTTAATAATGGCAGTAATTTTTGATGGCAAAAAAATTGCCGGAGAAATTCGTCAGGAAATAAAAAAGGAAACAGAGAAAATTTTTCTCGAAAAGGGAGTAAAACCAGGTCTGGCAGTTATTATTGTTGGTGATGATCCAGCTTCTGCTATTTACGTCCGGAATAAAGAAAAGGCCGCCCAGGAAGTTGGTTTCCATTCTGTTGTAAAAAGATATCCTACAGATACTACCCAAAAGGAGCTTCTTGCTGCAGTAGATGAAATAAATAATGATAAAAGCATTCACGGCATGATAGTTCAGCTTCCTTTGCCAAAACATCTTAACGAAAAGAAAGTTATTAAAAGAATTGATCCAAAAAAAGATGTGGACGGCCTTCATCCTTTAAGCATCGGGGCATTAACCATTGGTGATAAAGGGCTTGTTTCCTGTACTCCAAAAGGTTGCATTCACTTAATTAAAGAAACAGGAATTGAAATTTCCGGAAAGAAAGCAGTTGTAGTTGGCAGAAGCAACATGGTTGGCAAACCCGTGGCCCTGTTACTTCTTCAGGAAAATGTTACTGTTACAATTTGCCATTCAAGAACAAAAGATTTAAAGGCAGAACTTCAGGATGCAGATATTATTGTGGCCGCGGTAGGTGTTGCAAATCTTGTTAAAGGAGATATGGTAAAAAAAGGTGCTGTGGTAATTGATGTGGGAATAAATCGCTCTGAAGAGGGGAAACTTTGCGGGGATGTAGATTTTGAAGCAGCTTCAAAAAATGCAGGTTTTATTACCCCTGTACCAGGAGGGGTTGGCCCCATGACCATTGCCATGTTGTTAAGTAATACATTGGAGGCTTTTTATAATGGAATTTAAAGAGAAGGATTCAATTATCCTTGAAGATATGGAAAAATTAGAACAATATAGCTTGAAAATAAAAGAACTTTTTGAAGGGGATGTAAAAGATCATCTTCACGAGACTCTGTTGGATAGTTCAATAAAAAAAATACGTACTTCCCGAAGGGCCATCGAGGAGCTAAGCCCTCCGTGCAGAATGATGCTGGAACATTTTTCCTATTTCCAGGGAGATTATACCCATTCCATTGGCTATAAAGTCGGTCAGTTCCTTGACGGCAAAGCAGTTCTTCAGGACTTTGAAGTTCAGGAATGGGGTAACATTATTCTGAATTTAGGTAATGTTACATTAAAATGGCGGGATGAGGATTATACTTATTTGTTCTATCCAGATAAAGTGATGATTAAATCAAAAAACAGAAGCAATCCGGACATCTTTTTATCCTTTAGTTTTAGCTTCAAATATACGAAAGTTCATTTAAGGTATGAAAAAATCAATGAAAATCCTCAGGTAGAATACTGGCACGAGGATCTTGAAGTTTAACATATATAAATACGGGGGACTGTAAATGGAAGGGCTAAGAGTTGCAGCAATTTTTATTATTATGATTTTATTACTTCAAAGAAAAGTAAATACAGGAATTGTTATGATTCTGGGTTCGCTTTTTTTTGGGGTTTTTTATTTAATGCACCCAATAGATATTCTTAAAACTGCAGCAGATTCTCTTTTTATTAGAAGTATAATTGAACTTATGCTGGTACTTATATTAATTTCTGCCTTGGAATATGTTTTAAGAGTCAGTGAATTAATGCCAAAAATGATAAGAGCTTTAAGGGGTTTAGTTAGTGACTCCAGAGTTATTATGGCATTTCTTCCGGCTTTACTTGGATTACTTCCATCTCCCGGGGGCGCCCGCTTTTCTGCCCCAATGGTAGGAGAAATTGCTGAACAAATTCAGTCTTTAAACCAAGAGGAAAAAAGTTTAATAAATTACTGGTTCAGACATATTTGGGAATACATTTTTCCTTTATACCCAGGACTCATTTTAGCCGCAGCTTTTATTGAAAGAGGAGTAGGTGAAATCTTTAAATATAATTTACCTTTTACCCTGCTTTCCCTGACAGTGGGTTACTTATTTTGTTTCAGAAATTTAAAGGAAAAAGAAATAAAAACAATGTACACAGGATCAAAGGAAAGTTTATGGAAAAATTTTCTAAGCGGTATTTTCCCAATTGCTTTGATTATATTCTTAGTTGTTTTTGTTAAGTTCAACATTGTTTATTCTCTGCTATCCGTAATAATTTTGGTTATTATTTGGAAGGGTATAAAAGACAAGGAAATTATCGATTTAGTAAAAACTTCTTTTTCACTAAATATGATAATTCTGGTTTTTGGTGTTATATTTTTCAGAAATATGATGGAAAGAAGCGGAGGATTTACAGAAGTAATCCAACTTATTGAAAACCTTGGAATTGCACCCTGGATTGTAGTAGCTCTTCTTCCATTAATTACCGGAATTTTAACCGGGATGGTTCTTCCCATGGTGAGCATAAGTTTTCCAATAATTATTGGATTTATTGGAACAGGTATGGATGTTAACTGGCCCCTCTTTTCCCTAGCCTTTGGATTCGGGTTTTCAGGAGTAATGCTTTCTCCGCTTCATCTTTGCTTATTGCTTACTATTGACCACTTTAAGGCAGACTTTAATAAAACTTTTCGTTTGCTTCTTGTACCTCAAAGTATTTTAATGATCTGCATTTACATTGTTTACCGGGTATACCTGATAATCTACTAAAAAACAACCCGCTGATTAGGGGACGCTTTGGTGTGAACCCCAAAAAGGGTACACTTCTGGGACAGTAAATTTCACCAAATTAATTAAATGAAAAAATCTGTTTATAGAAGCCTTGGAGGGACACCTCCAAGGCTTCTATGCGTCCTGTCATTAATATAAAATTTAATGTAATCTTCAGTAATTTCTTTTATATCTTTAAAACTTTTGATTCTTTTCTTGTAGAGATTAATACTTTCTGTTTTGTAATGGCTAAAGAAACTTTCAATCTTCGCATTATCCCAGCAATTTCCTCTTCTGGACATACTTTGAACTGCTCCTAAAGACTTTAAATAGCTGGAATATTCTTTGCTTGTGTATTAAACACCTTGATCACTATGGATAACAGTATTCTTAATATCTATCTTTTTTGAAAGTTTTTTAATAGTTTTTACAGTCAGCTTGCTGTCAGGATTCTTACTGTATTCCCAGCTTACTGGCTCATTGTTAAACAGATCTAGGGCAACACACAGATATAGCTTAGAGTTTCTGTAAGGAATACAGGTAATATCTGTGGCTATTTTTTCTCCTGGGCGACTTGCCTTAAAATCCCTGTTTAATATATTGGCTTTGAATTGTTTATCATCTTGAATCCTATTCTTTTTTCTTCTGATTCTGGATCTGAGATTGTTTTCCTGCATTATTCTTTGAATCTTTTTATGATTAACAACTATTTTAAACGCATTTCTTAGCTCATTTCCTATTCTTCTGTAACCAAAAATTCCTTTTGATTTGTTATATATTTGAATAATTATTTTCTCAATGGGATCTTCTTTTTTATTGGTTTGTCTCTGAAATTGCAATAGGCTTTTCTTTTTACTCCAACAATTTCGCAAAGAAATTTTACTGTATATTTAAATTCCAAAGCAAATATAGCTCTGTACTTTAGCTCCCTGACTTTTGTTTTTTTTAGAAATAAAGGGCTGTAAATGCTCTAATTGTTCGTAGTATTCAATTTTAGCATAAAGATGTTCTATTTCTTTTTCGTATTCAATTTCTCTTTGTGTTTTCTCAGGAAAATCTATTTTATCTGATCTGATTTTTATCTTATCCGGATCTTTCTTAGTTTCTGTTGGAAGAAGTCCTTTTTTTAATTGTTTTTCCCAATTAAGAACAAGATTTTTTGAAGATAAATTGTACTTTGCAGTAATCTTTCTTGCCCCAAGATTGCTTTCGTAATATTCCTTAATTACAGAGAGTTTAAATTCATCGGAATAGTTCTTTGTCATTAAAATCAGCCCCCAAAATTAGTATATCTTACTGTCCCAATTTTGTGTAATTTTTGGGGGTCAGACCAGTTCTATTTAGTGCAATTTATCCACAGGGGGGGAGGAACAGCATGCTATCAATTATACACATTATCAGTATTATAATTGCTATTTTAGGAGTTTCGGTCCTTGGAGTATATTCAATAAAAAGTGTTAAAAATGCCAGTAATTTTGCAGTGGGAGGAAAAAATGTCGGGGTTCCTTTACTAATAGGCACCTTGGTTGGAACTATAGCCGGTGGAGCATCAACAGTAGGAACTGCCAGCTCGCATATACGTATGGAATGAGTGCCTGGTGGTTTACCCTGGGAGCAAGCATAGGATTAATAATACTTGGAGTTTTTTGCAAAACCTTTAAGGGAAAGTGAAGTTACAACTAGCCCCGAGCTTCTTGCAAAAGTTTATGGCAAACAAGCAAGCCCGTTAGCAAGTATTTTTTCGTCAATTGGTATATTTTTAAATATTATAGGACAAATTTTGTCGTCAGTAGCTCTTCTTACAGCTATTTTTAATATGGATGCTTTCGTTGCAGCAGTAATTTCAGTGTTTTTAGTTATCTTTTATGTAATTTTTGGCGGGGTAATGGGTACAGGAATGGTTGGAATATTAAAAACAGTATTAATATATTTTTCTATGATTATTGTTGGTGTTCTTGCTGTAAGTAATGCTGGTGGTTTCTCTGGTTATACTGCAAATTTAGAGCCATTTCCAAACTTCAGCTTATTTGGAAGAGGTATTGCTGTAGATTTAGCCGCAGGTTTTTCACTTATAATTGGAGTATTATCAGCTCAAACATATCTACAGGCAATGTTCAGCAGTACTACATATCATGAATCAAAAAAAGCAGCAATAATATCAGGATTACTTACCCCCTTAGGAGTTGGCGGAATCTTGGTAGGACTTTATATGAAAATGAATTTCCCTGGAATTACTCCAAAAGAGGCTCTTCCATTATTTGTTTTAACCTACCTTCCCGACTGGGTTGGAGGAATAGTTTTAGCAACACTTCTTATATCAGTTGTCGGTACAGGAGCCGGCTTGGTACTTGGAGTATCAACTATGCTCAGCCGGGATATTTACAAAGGCATAATAAAAAAAGATGCCACAGACCAACAGGTTTTGTTTTTTAGCCGAATTGCAATAATTTTAGTTACAGGACTAACCCTGGTTTTTGCAGCAGGAAATATGAATTCTCTGATTCTTCAATGGAGCTTCTTGTCCATGGGCTTAAGAGGAACAACTATCTGTTTTCCCCTAATTGGAGCCTTATTTTTTAAAGAATATATCAGACCGAAAGCAGTCGTTATAGCAATTGGATTTGCTCCTCTTGCAACAATATTATGGGCAATTTTTATGAAGGATTTATTAGATCCTCTTTATGTAGGCATGATATTAAGCGCATTAATTATAACCGCAGGAAGTTTTGAATACTCTTTAAGAAAAGATATTGCTAAAAATAAGTAAATAAAGTATATTACATTTAAAATGATTTCTGTTTTATAACAGAAATCATTTTAAATGTAAGAGCAAATACAGTTAATGGGGTGATTTGTTTGGGTCTGACCAAACATGAAGCAATATTAAGATATATAAGAGATCTGGCAATTGGATCAAAAGTTTCTGTTCGTCAAATTGCAAAAGAGCTTGACGTAAGTGAGGGTACTGCTTACCGGGCAATTAAAGAAGCAGAAAACCAAGGCTGGGTTAGTTCTATACCAAAAGTAGGAACCATAAGAATTGAAGACGATAAAAAAGAACTTGAAGATCTAAGTTTAAGGGAAATTGGACTTATTGTAGAGGGAGAAATTATCTCCGGGCACAATAAACTTGGTTTTGTTCCAGGTAATTTTATTGTTGGAGCTTCAAGTAAAGAAACTTTATTGAAATATTTGAATCAGGATGTTCTTTTTTTAATTGGAGATAATAAAGAGTTGCAGGAATTAGCTGTCGAGTTAGAAATTCCCATGTTATTAACAGGAGGATTTTCTGTAGACAATAAGTTGCTGGAAATAATTCAAAGTAAAAATATACCACTAATATATTGTCCTTACGAAACATTTATAGCAATTACATTAATTAACAATGCTGTTAATGAACGACTTAAAATAAAAGAATTAATTCGCATTGAAGATATAATGATAGATAATCCTTACTATCTAATGCCAGAACAAAGTGTAAACGATTGGCATGTGCTTGCGGAAATAACAGGGCACAGCAGATTCCCTGTTATTGATAATCACCACAAAGTTGTGGGAATTATTACAGCAATTGATGTTGCGGGAAAAAGTAAAAAAGAAATTATTGATAATGTTATGAATAAAAATGTTTTAACAACAAAGCCAAATAATCTTGTAACTCATTTATCCAGACTTCTTATTTGGGAAAGTTTTGAATTAATTCCTGTTACAGATGATGACAATAATTTATTAGGAGTTGTAAGTCGTCAGGATATTCTTAATTCTTTTCAACAGCTTCAAAAGCAGCCGCAATTTGGAGAAACCATTGACAACTTAACTCTTAGTGGTTTTAAACTAGGGGAATATGAACATGGAATAAAAATCTTTGGTGAGATAACTCAATTTATGGTGAACGAATCTGAAACAGCAAGTACCGGTGTACTAACAATGATTCTTCATACCGCTTCATATATTGCAATTAAAAAACAATTCCGCTGGAATACACAGACAGAAGTCTTTAGCCTATATCAATTTGCACCTATTGAAGTGGGAGGATTTGTCGAAGTATTTACTAAAATATTACTATTAGATAAAAAATCAGCAGTTCTGGAAGTTGAATTATATTCAGAAGAAAAGCTCAAGGCTAAGGCAGTTGCCACAGTAAGAATGGTTAAAAAATAAACTTAAAAGTAAATATTGTAATAATAACTGGTTCTTTGTCAAATGTTGGAGCAACCCAATTAGATTAGATTCCATGAGTACCGCATTGAAAAATGCGGTACTTTTTTAAATTGTTTTTAGTTCATTACGTGCATTATTCTGTTTTTGAATCTCCAAAAACTTCTTACACCATAAGCATTTCTTTTTAAAACCTTAATTTTGTTATTAACTCCTTCTGTATATCCGTTAGTATAAGTACAAGTAAATGAATTAAGAATATATTTCTGCCAGTTGAAAATGGTTCTGGAGCATTTATCGAATTCTTCAAGCTCACAGGACATAACAAACATATACCAGGCTTTCAAATTCTTTTTTGCACTTTCTAAATCACTGCTGTCAACAAAGTTATAAAATTTTTCTTTTAACATATAAGCTTTTTGCAGTTTCTCAGAAGTAGCAAGCATAACGTTTACCTGGTCAATTTCTTCAGGAGTTAAATACTCCATTCTTTTTAAGAGAAGGGAGCGACTTCTTTTGAAATATCTTCGCCTTTCCTTGGCAAATTTCTTTTGCTCATCTTTCCTAATTCTTTCAAATGCCCAAGTGACCTGCCTAATGAAATGGAATTTATCGATAATGATAGTTGCATTTTTAAAATATGTTTCAGCAATATCCTTGTAAGGTTGCCACATATCCATAATGAAGTATTTTACTTTATCCCTGTCATTGAATTTCCTGAAATAGTCCGATAAAATGTGTTGTTCTCTTCCGTGAAGAATATCAAGT
The DNA here is from genome assembly GCA_965228015.1 of Peptococcia bacterium. GTDB lineage: Bacteria > Bacillota > Peptococcia > Peptococcales > SKKY01 > SKKY01. Next base: position 936,138 of record OZ245787.1, on the reverse strand, counting down.
ACCTTCTTGTTTTGGGGATCAGTTAATATGCACTGGTACTTTTTGCCCCCGGCATTACCTTTAAATTCATCAATAGAGATTACTTCGGGCAATTTTGTTAGGGAATAGTTTATGAATCTAAAAAGCCTGAGAGCCGTTGATGGTGAAATATTATTCTCTTTGGCAATATCAGATACAGAGTAAACATTTTTCATTCGAGTAATTATATATTTTATCAGCCTGCTGGTCATTCTTTGATAGCGGGGGAGAAAATCATTTTTTTCGTAGAATTTTTTATTGCAGTGATTATAAACGTACCTTCTTTTTTGTAGTAAAGGTAGGTTTTCTTCCCTGAGATGGAAATATCTTTTATCATTTGAATTCTGTAATCATGAACTTTATTGGTTTGTTGATGGCATTTGGGGTAATTGTGAGTTTTAATCTTCAGAGAAAAAGAAAAGGACATTGAATCAGAAGAAGTTTCTAATTGTTCTAAAATTATTCCTTTAAAACCAATTAATTTTTTAATATAATAGTTATTAATAGAGCATAAGTAAATTCCTCCTTAGATTACAATGGGTGTTCTCTAATATGGATTTACCCAATGCTCTGTATTTTTTCGCAAATAAATGTCAGAATGGTTTTTACCACCCCAACATTTATTGTAGAACCTAAAAAATTAAGATCCTGTATAAATGCAGGATCTTTTTTAGTATAATGAAAAAAAAGAAAAAGGGTCGGATAACATGAGTTTTGTTCATTTGCACAATCACTCCTGTTACAGTCTTCTCGACGGAGCCTGTAAACTAGAGTCTATGGTTCAAACCGCAAAAGAACTGGGAATGCCAGCAATTGCTTTGACAGATCATGGAGTTATGCACGGAGTAATAGATTTCTATAAATTATGTAAAAAGAATGATATTAAACCTTTAATTGGCTGCGAAGTTTATGTTGCTCCAAGAAGCAGGTTTGAAAAAGATGGTGGCCGTGAGGACAAGTCATACCATCTGCTTTTGCTTGCCAAAAATATGCAGGGTTATAAAAATCTCATTAAACTTGTTTCATTAGCTTGGTTGGAAGGTTTTTATTATAAACCAAGAATAGATACAGAATTAATAGAAAAATATCATGAAGGCTTAATTGCTACCAGTGCATGTATGGCAGGTGAAATCCCACGTCATTTAATGAGAGGGGAAAAAGAAAAGGCTATTGAAAAAGCTCTTTGGTATAAAGGAATATTTGGAAAAGATAATTTTTATATAGAGCTTCAAAATCAGGGAATATCTGAGCAAAGAAAATTAAATATGGAACTAACAGATGTTGCGGCTAAAACATCAATTCCTTTGGTTGCTGCTAATGATATCCATTATGTAAAAAAAGAACATTCCAAAATGCATGATATTTTACTGTGTCTGCAAACGGGTAAAATATTAAGTGATGAAGAGAGAATGAGATTCCCAACGGAGGAATTTTATTTAAAATCCTATGAAGAAATGAAACTTGCTTTAGGGGAATATCCTGAAGCCCTGGGAAATACACTGAAAATTGCTGAAGCTTGTAATTTAGAGTTTGATTTCAATGAAATCCATATGCCGGATTTTCAGGTTCCGGAAGGCTATACTACAGACTCCTATTTTGAATATTTATGTGCTGAAGGCTTGAAAAACAGATATCCAAATCCAACTTCAGAAGTATTGGAAAGACTAAAATTTGAATCAGATATGCTTAAAAAGATGGGATACGTTGAATATTTCCTTATTGTATGGGATTTTATAAATTATTCAAAAAATAATGGAATTTATGTAGGTCCGGGCAGGGGAAGTGCTGCGGGAAGTATAGTTTCCTATCTTCTTGGTATTACAGATATTGACCCTCTTAAATATGACCTGCTCTTTGAGAGATTTTTAAATCCGGAAAGAGTATCTATGCCGGATATTGATATTGACTTCTGTTATGAACGCAGAGGAGAAGTAATTGACTATGTATTAAAAAAATATGGTGCTGATAAAGTATCCCAAATTATAACTTTTGGAACAATGGCTGCCAGGGGAGCTATAAGGGATGTTGGAAGGGTTTTAAATATTCCCTTGCAGATTGTTGACCGGATTGCAAAAATGGTTCCAACAGAGCTGGGAATTACCCTTTCAAGAGCTCTAGAAATTAATCCTGAAATTAAAAAAGAAATGGAAGCAGACCCTCAAATAAAAGAAATGATCAAAATGGCTATGGAACTTGAAGGTATGCCCCGCCATGCAGGGACTCATGCAGCGGGAGTGGTTATTTCCAAAGAATCTTTAGATACTTATCTGCCGCTCCAAACTACATCTGAAGGTTTTGTTACAACCCAGTTCGCCAAAGAAAATGTTGAAGAGATAGGCCTTTTAAAAATGGACTTTCTCGGCCTTAGAACTTTGACAGTTATAAATAAAGCAGTAGAAATGATTAAAAAGAACAGAAACATTGAAATAGATTTTTCAAAGGTTGATCTTGAGGATGAAGAAACTTATAAATTGCTATCAAGAGGAGAAACACTGGGAGTATTCCAGCTGGAAAGCTCTGGATTAAGAGCAATTATTAAAGATCTGCAACCAGAGCATTTTGAAGACATTATTGCCCTTGTTGCTCTTTATCGTCCCGGTCCCCTGGGAAGCGGAATGGTTGAAGATTTTATAAAAAGAAAACATAAAGAAAAAAAAGTGGAGTATCTTCATCCAGTATTAGAGCCAGTTTTAAATAATACCTATGGGGTTATTGTTTATCAGGAACAGGTTATGAGAATTGCCAGTGAAATGGCAGGTTTTTCCCTTGGGGAAGCAGATTTGCTAAGAAGAGCCATGGGAAAAAAGAAAAAAGATATAATTGACGGACTTAAAAAGCAGTTTACAGAAGGCTCAAAAAAGAAAAACATCTCTAAAGAGATATCAGGAAAAGTATTTGAACTTATTGAATATTTTGCCGGCTATGGCTTTAATAAAAGCCATAGTGCTGCTTATGCTTTGATTTCATTTCAGACTGCATACTTAAAAATTCATTACCCACACGAATACATGGCTGCTTTGCTTTCAAGCATAATGGACTCTCAGGATAAAGTTAATTTTTATATTAGTGAAGCAACAAGAATGGGCATAAAAGTACTTCCACCAGATATAAACCAGAGTGGTGAAACTTTTGAAGCAGTAGGAAATCAAATTGTATTTGGGTTAGTTGCAGTAAAAAATGTGGGTAAGAATGCAATTGAAGCAATTCATCGCGCAAGAAAAGAAGAGGGAGCTTTTACTTCAATACAGGATTTTACCAGCAGAGTAGACTTATCTTCAGTAAATCGAAGAACTATTGAGAGTCTTATTAAAGCAGGAGCTTTTGGCAGCATTAATTCAAACAGAGCTCAGCTTCTTCAAATGCTTGATCCTTGTTATTCCCACGGACAAAGTGTTCAAAAAGATTTGAATTCATCTCAGGTTTCATTATTTGAAATTGGTGAGGATTCAGGTTTTGATATTAAAAATATAGTAATTGATACTCCGGATACAGATGATTTTAGTGATAAAGAAAAACTTGCATTAGAAAAAGAATATCTGGGATTTTATGTAAGTGGACATCCCCTTGATGAATATAGAAGTACAATAAAAAAACGGGTAAAATATCAAATTTCAGATTTGCCAAATTTAAAAGACAAAATGAGAACAAGGATTGCGGGAATTATCACAAAAGTAGAAAGAAAGCCTACCAAAAGAGGGCAAACTATGGCATACTGTACCCTGGAAGATTTGTCAGGTGAAGTAGAGGTTTTAGTTTTTCCTAATACCTTAGAAAAGTATTATGACCTGGTAAAAGCAGATAGTTATGTAATGATAGACGGCAGCCTTCAGCTTCAGGATGATGGGGTAAAGTTTTTTGCAGAAAAAATTTCCGAGCTAAATAAGGAAAAAGATGATATATTGATATTGGAATTTAAAAAAAATCCTTCAGAAAATGTTATATATAAAGATCTTCAGGGGCTGTTTTTGAAATATAAGGGTGATACCCAGGTTATTTTAAGATTCCTTGATTTAAAAAAGGAAATGATACTTCCAAGAAACAACTGGGTTAATGTTAATTCAGAATTATTAAGTGAACTTGCAAAATATAAAGATTTTCTTGAATATAAAAAAGAATAAAATATTGGGGGTTATGTTTTGTTTGAAAAGATTGCAATTTATCCAGGTACTTTTGATCCTGTGACCAATGGGCATATTCATATTGTCAGAAGAGCAGTGAAAATTTTTGATAAGGTCATTATTGCTGTTGCCAATGATAATTACAAAGCTACTATTTTTACAGCAGGAGAAAGAGTAGCTTTGCTTCACAAATGCTTCAAGGACGAGCCTAAAGTAGCAATAGATATTTTTTCAGGTTTAGTGGCAGAGTATTCTGAACAGCAAAATGCCAGTGCAATGATAAGAGGTCTTAGGGCGATATCTGACTTTGAATATGAAATGCAAATGGCTGCAATGAATAAAACTTTAAATCCAGACTTAGAGACAGTATTTTTAATGACAAATGCAAAATATTCATTTATTAGCTCATCAATAATTAAAAAGGTGGCTTGCCTGGGAGGAGATATTACAACCCTTGTTCCTCCTGTTGTAGCAAAAGTTTTAGAGGAGAAATACCAGAAGGAGGCAAAGTATTATGGAGAATAATGGTAATGACTATATTGTTATAAAAGCTTTGGAAAATGGAGTTAATATTAGCGGAATAACCAGAGGAAAAGATACTAAACTCCATCATACAGAGAAAATTGATAAAAATGAAATATTAATTGCCCAATTTACAGAGCAGACCTCTGCAATGAAAATCAGAGGTAATGTTGAATTATATACAAAGCACGGTGTTATCAAGTCCGGAGAATAGTGAGGATAGATAAATGATAAGAAAAATTGCACTTTTAACCAGTGGTGGGGATGCACCAGGAATGAATGCAGCTATTCGAAGTGTTGTAAGGACAGCAATATATAATAATATTAAAGTTGTAGGCTTTGAAAGAGGATACCAGGGTCTTACAGATAATTCCTTTTATGAAATGAATATGACAAGTGTTTCCGATATCATCTAACGTGGAGGAACAATACTTAAAACAGTACGTTGTGAATCATTTAAAACCAAAGAAGGCCAAAAATATGCAAGTTTTATTTTGGATAAAAATGAAATAGATGCATTGGTAGTAATTGGTGGAGATGGTTCATTTCGGGGAGCCTGGGAAATTCAAAAACTGGGTGTAAAGGTAATAGGAATTCCAGGGACAATCGATAATGATGTCTACGGAACTGAATATACTATAGGTTTTGATACAGCAGTTGATACTGTAGTAAGTGCTTTAAATAAAATAAGAGACATAGCTTCCAGTCATGAAAGAACTTTTGTAGTAGAGTGTATGGGAAGAAACTCGGGTTGGATTGCTCTTACAGCGGGTATCGTCGGAGGAGCGGAAGATATATTAATTCCAGAAAGGGATTTTTCATATCAAGAAACTGCAAAAAAGATAAAAGACGGATTTAACAGAGGTAAAGCCCACGGGATAATTGTGTTGTCAGAAGGTGTTGAAAAATCAGATGTTTTCTCAGAGAAGTTGGAACAACATCTTGGCATGGATGTAAACAGAATTGTATTAGGGCATATTCAAAGAGGAGGAAATCCAAGTTCCTTTGATAAGATTCTTGCAAGTAAATTAGGTTACTGGGCAGTTGAAGAATTACTGAAAAGTAATCATGGAAATATGGTGGGAGTGCAGGGAAATCAGAAAGTCCTTATTCCTTTTAAAGAAAAAAGTGAAAACAAGAAAATGTTAGATAATTTACTATATGAGATGGCAGAAGTATTAAATTTATAAATGAGGTGAGAAAATGCGTAAGACAAAAATTGTTGCAACTATAGGCCCGGCAAGTAGCAGTGTTTCAGTATTAACAGACCTTATAAAAAGCGGAGTGGATGTTGCCCGTCTTAATTTTTCTCATGGAACGCATGAATCTCACTATGAAATAATTCAAAATATCCGGGAAGCGGAAAAAAATGCTAGCAGAGAAATTGCAATAATGATGGATACAATGGGCCCGGAGATACGAACAGGAAAATTTAAATATGAAAAAGTTTTTTTATCTCAAGGTAGTGAAGTTATAGTAACTCCTGATGATCTTCTTGGAGACGAAAAAAGGTTTTCTGTAACCTATGATTATATTTGCAATGACATAAAACCAGGGGATCGAATTTTAATTGATGATGGTCTTATTGAATTGATGGTTACAAAAGTCGAAAATAATGATATTTTCACAAATGTGATAACCGGTGGAGAAATTTCAAATAATAAAGGGGTTAATCTTCCTAATAAAAAATTGAGTCTTCCATCTCTTATTGATAAGGATATTGCTGATTTGGAATTTGGAATTCGTTATAAACTTGACTATGTGGCGGCCAGTTTTGTAAGAAGTGGTAAGGATGTTTTAGAAATCCGCAAAATTATTGAGCGGGAAAATTCTGATATGGACATAATTGCTAAAATAGAAAATGCTGAGGGTGTAGAAAATATTGAAGAAATACTAACTCTTGCTGACGGTGTAATGGTTGCCCGGGGAGATTTAGGGGTAGAAATACCTCCAGAAGAGGTACCGGTAGTTCAAAAAAGAATAATAAAACAGGCAAATATTATTGGAAAACCTGTTATAACAGCAACACAAATGCTTGATTCAATGATGCGTAATCCACGCCCGACAAGAGCAGAGGCTTCCGATGTAGCAAATGCAATTCTTGATGGTACAGATGCAATTATGCTTTCAGGAGAAACTGCAGCAGGAAAATATCCACTTTTATCTGTAGTTATGATGGATCGCATAGCAAGAAAAACTGAAAAGGAAATGGGATTTTTTGAGAAAAATGAAAATTTTATTCCTCTTAAGAATACTATTCCCAATTCAATTGCCAGTGCAGCCTATCGTTTATCCCGAAATTTGGATGCCAAAGCAATAATCATATCAACAACATCAGGATCAACTGCAAAAATGGTTTCGAAATATCGTCCCCAATCCAGAATTATTGCTGCAACTCCCAGCGAGAGAGTATATAAAAAGCTTAAGCTTGTATGGGGAGTGGAGTCTGTAATTACATCACAAAATGACGGAACAGATGAAATGATAAGAAGCGCGGTTAATACATCATTAATGGAAGGTCTTATTGATAACGGAGACTTAGTAATAATCGCCGCTGGTGTTCCTGTAAAAATTCAGGGTACCACTAATCTTATTAAAGTTGAAGTTGTTGGCAAGGTAATTGTAAGTGGAGTAGGCATCGGAGAAGGTACAATTTCTGGAAGAATTAGGATTGTAAGAGACCCATTAAATGTAAAAGAAATAGATTCCCAGGATATTCTTGTCAGTTATAGTACTGAAAAAGATTATGTTCCTTTGATGAAGAAAGCTAAAGCTTTTGTAACTGAAATGGGAGGGCTTACAAGTCATACAGCAATTTCTGCCTATTCACTTAAAAAGCCCGCTCTTATTGGTGCAGAAGATGCAGTTTCCTGTTTAAGAGAGGGAGATATGATAACTCTTGACCTTGACAGGGGTGTAATTTATTTAAAATAATTTAAGAAAATTAATGAATATTAAAGGGAGGTGGGAAGATGAAAGGGTTATATAAATCAAATACAGATAAAATGATATTTGGAGTTTGTGGCGGAATCGGAGAGTTTTTTGGAGTATCGGGTACTGCTATCAGATTACTATTTGTAATATTTACCCTTGCCGGTGGAAGTGGAATACTAGTTTATATTATTGCGGCTATTTTAATGCCTTCTAACAATGTATATAAAGATAATAATATTTACAGAAACAGAGATTAACTTTTATTTTTAATTCTAAATAAGCACAATAAAGATACTGTAGCGCCAGAGCCCATAGGGCTGACGAGGAGGAAGTTAATCGAAGTTTTCGGCGGATGCTTCCCGGTTTCTGTTTAACCGAAAGGGAGGGTTAAAAACTGAAAGTAATTTCAGTGACAAAGCCTGTCCTGAAACAGTTGTGCTTAAAAACAGGGAGGCACTTTTATGTGTGGAATAGTAGGATACATTGGGGATAAACAAGCACCTCATATATTACTGGATGGATTAAGAAAGCTGGAATACAGAGGATATGATTCTGCTGGTATAGTTACAATCAATGACAGCAGACTTCAGCTAATTAAAGCCGAAGGAAAAGTAGATATTCTGGAAAGCAGGGTTTTAAAAGAAAACCCAAGAGGTACAGTTGGAATTGGTCATACAAGATGGGCAACTCATGGTAAACCTTCGGATGAAAATTCTCATCCCCATTTAAGTAACGATTGCAAGGTTGCAGTTGTTCATAATGGAATAATTGAAAATTATATGGAAATAAAAGAAGAGTTGGTTGCTGAAGGTTATAAGTTTTATTCAGAAACAGATACAGAGGTAATTGTACATTTAATTAAAAAATATATGGATGGAAGCTTTGAAAAAGCTTTTCTTAAAACAGTAGAAAGACTAAACGGTTCATATGCTTTATGTGCAGTAGCTGCTTCAGAGTCAGATAAAATTCTTTGTGCCCGCAAAGACAGTCCATTAGTAGTGGGCCTTGGAACAGGAGAGAATTTTATAGCTTCAGATATTCCTGCAATACTAAGATATACAAGAAATTGCTATATATTAGAAGATGGGGAATTTGCTGAAATTACCAGGGACAGAGTTGTTGTAAAAGACTCTAAGGGAAATATAATTGAAAAAAAACTACAAGAAATAACCTGGAATTCCGAAGCTGCAGAAAAGGGTGGCTATGAGCATTTCATGTTAAAGGAAATTAACGAACAACCTGAAGTATTCAAAAATACTCTTAGAGGAAGACTAAAGGAAAAAAGTGTAGATTTTAAAGAATTGAAAATACCGGAAGAAGACATTAAAAACTGGAAAAAAATATTTATTGTAGCATGTGGAACTGCATATCATGCTGGTTTAGTCGGTAAAATTGTATTTGAAAAACTATTGAAAATTCCTGTTGAAATAGATATCGCTTCAGAATACAGATATAGAGATCCTTTAGTTGACAAGGATACGCTTGTAATTGTGGTTAGCCAGTCAGGAGAAACAACAGATACCCTGGCTGCATTAAGATATTCCAAAGAAGCCGGAGCAAAGGTTTTAGCAATTACAAATGTGGTTGGCAGTTCAATTTCCAGAGAAGCAGATTATGTTGCCTATATTTGGGCAGGCCCTGAGATATCAGTTGCTTCAACAAAAGCTTATACAACTATGCTTATTACTGAATATTTATTGGCGCTATATTTTGCAGAAGTAAAAGGAACAATGGAAGAAAAAGAAATTCATTCCTTTGTTGAAAGTTTAAGGAATATCCCAACAAATGCAGTCCAGGTTTTAGAAAACCAAATGTATAAAAGAATCGCAGAAGACTTAAAAAATGAATCAGATGCTTTTTATCTTGGAAGGGGTCTTGACTGGTCAGCTGCTCTTGAAGGGGTTCTTAAATTAAAAGAAATTTCCTATGTACACGCTGAGGCTTATGCAGCAGGGGAATTAAAACATGGAACACTAGCGTTGATAACAGAAAATACTCATGTAATTACTCTTAATACTCAGAAAAATATTTCTGATAAAACTTTATCAAATGTTCAGGAAGTAAAAGCCCGGGGAGCAAAAGTTGTAATTATTGCTCAAGGAAATGATGAAATGTCAAAGAAATATGCAGAAAAAGTACTTTATATTCCTGAAATGCCAGATCTTCTAACCCCGGTTATTACTGCAATACCATTACAGCTAATTGCCTATTATACGGCAGTAGCAAAAGGAACAAATGTAGACCAGCCCAGAAACCTTGCAAAATCTGTTACAGTAGAATAAGAATAGTTTTAAACATCTCCAGAGATTAATTATGGAGATGTTTTTTTATTTAAAATTAATTGGTATAATATAGCTATTATGATACCAATTAGAGACGATAATCCTTACAAAACAAAACCCTATATGACCTGGTTTATTATTATAGCCAGCGTTGGAATCTTTATTTTCCAAATGTCCTTGCCTTACGAGGAAATGGAAGCCTTATTGATAAGATATGGCTTTATTCCTGCTGACTTCCATTCAATTTTTAATGAGGGAAATTTTTCTATTTTAGGAAATGTTGCGTCCAGTATATTTGCCTGTATGTTTCTTTATGGCAGCTGGGCATATCTACTTGGAAATATGTGGTCCCTTTGGTTATTTGGAGATAATGTAGAAGATAAAATAGGAAAATTAAATTTTCTTTTCTTTTATCTATTAAGTGGTTTTGTCGCATCTGGAGTTCACTATTTTGTAAATATGAATTCAGAAGTACCTGTAATTGGAGCATCTGGAGCTATTGCTGGAGTAATGGGAGCCTATGTATTAATATTTCCCTTGGCAAGGATTGTAACTCTTGTTCCAATAGTCTGGATTCCTCTTTTCTTTCATATTCCTGCCTTTGTATTTATTGGTTTATGGTTTTTCCTTCAGGTTTTTCTGAGCGTTTCTGAACTTGGTTTAACCCAGGTTGCAGGAGGTGTAGCATGGTGGGCTCATGTTGGAGGGTTTCTTTTTGGAGCTGTAATGGAAAAACTTTTATAAAGAGATAGCTATATCTATTTAGGGGTGTTTATCATAAAAGATTACTACAGGATTTCCGGAAAAGAAGTCATTGAGAAATTAAACTCATCAGCAGAAAAAGGACTAACTTCAGAAGAAATTATTAAGAGATTAAAAGAATATGGGAAAAATAAGCTGCCAGAACCAGAGAAAAAAAGCCCAGTTCTTTTGTTTCTTTCTAATTTTAATAATGTTTAATTTATTTATTGATAGTTGCAGCAGTAATAACTGGATTTTTGGACCATTTAATTGATGCTGCTGTTATTTTTGCTGTGGTTATAATTAACGCCGTTATTGGGTTTATTCAGGAAGGCAAAGCTGAAAAAGCAATTGACGGGATTAGAAAAATGCTTTCTTTGGAAGCTAATGTTATTCGAGATGGAAGTTTAAGTAAAATAAACTCAGAAAACCTTGTACCAGGAGATATTGTTGAGGTTAAAGCTGGAGATAAGGTCCCGGCGGATATGAGAATTTTAAAGAGCAATAATTTAAGAGCTGAAGAGTCTGCTTTAACAGGAGAGTCAATTGATTCAGAAAAAATTCAGATTTAATCGAAAGTGAAGCAGTTATTGGAGACAGGAGTAATATGCTTTTTTCGGGAACCCTTATTACATCAGGGAAAGGCTTAGGTATAGTAACTGCAACAGGAGAAGAAACAGAAATCGGAAAAATTTCTGAAATGATAACAGGAGTTGAAAAAATAACGACTCCATTAATTGAAAAGATCAACGGATTTGGAAAAAGTCTCTCAATAATTACAGTAATTTTGGTAGCAGCATTTTTCGCATTTGGTTTTTTGTGAGAGACTATGAATTGGTAGATATGTTTCTTACTACAGTAAGTTTGGTTGTAGCAGCAATACCAGAAGGTCTTCTTGTAATAATGACAATAACCCTTGCTGTTGGAGTCCAAAAAATGGTAAAGCGTAATGCAATTATCCGTCGTCTTCCATCTGTTGAAACATTGGGTTTAATTAATGTAATATGCTCAGATAAAACAGGTACATTGACTAAGAATGAAATGACAGTAAGATCTGTAATAACTTTTGATAAGTCATATTGTGTAACTGGTGAGGGGTATGAACCAGAAGGAAGTATCATTTATAATGATGAGGAAGCAGAAGCAGCGATGGATGAAGTTCTGTCTTTGTTGATTAAAACCGACAGACTTTGCAAAGATTCAGACATAGAGAAAAAAGATGATGGTCACTGGGGTGTTGTAGGAACCCCCACGGAAGGTGCACTAATCAGCTTGGCTTATAAAAGTAACTTATATAATATTTCAGAAAAAAGAATTTCATCTATACCATTTAATTCAGCAAATAAGTATATGGTAACTTTGAATGAAGTAGATGATAAAAAATATCTGTTATTAAAGGGTGCTCCGGAAAGAGTGCTGAAATTTGCTAAATTCCAGTTGGCCGAAAAGGGAAAAACAGCGCTTTCAAAGGAACACTGGTTAAGGAGAATAGAAGAATTAGCAGAAAAAGGCGAAAGAGTAATAGCTTTTGCATATAAAGAGTGGGCTGATGGAGAAAAGCTAGATCCGGAGGAAAGTAATAAAGAATATGTATTTCTTGGTGTTACTGGAATAATTGACCCTCCCCGTGAAGAGGCAATGGATGCTATACAGGAGTGTAAAGAAGCAGGAATAAATGTAAAAATGATTACTGGTGATCATTCCGTAACAGCAAGGGTAATTGCTGAAAAACTTGGTATTGGAAATGGCAATGGTGTTCTTACAGGTTCTGAGATAGAAAAAATGTCTTCAGAAGAATTAAAAGAAAAGGTTTTGAAGTATGATATCTTTGCACGAACAGAACCGGAAGATAAACTAAGGTTAGTTGAAGCTATTCAGGAAAATGACTTGCTTTGTGCTATGACTGGAGATGGAGTTAATGATGCTCCGGCATTAAAAAAAGCAAACATTGGTATTGCCATGGGAATAAAAGGAACTGAAGTATCAAAAGAGGCTGCGGAAATGGTTTTGGCAGATGACAATTTTGCTTCTATAGTAAATGCTGTTGAAGAAGGGCGAACTGTGTATGATAACATAAAGAAAAATATGATTTTTATGTTATCAACAAATGGTGCCGAAATGATAGTACTAATGGCTGCAGTTCTTATTGGTTTTACTATGCCAATAACTCCTGTTCAAATATTATGGGTAAATATGGTAACCACAATAACTTTGGAATTTGCATTAATTTTTGAACCAATGGGAAAAAAGTAATGACAAGACCTCCAAGGCCTAAAAATGAGCCTATTCTTAATTCTTACTTGGTATTTAGAACAGCCTATGTTGCTTTGGTAACAGGACTTCTTACTTTTGGATTATATAATTTATTTCATAATAATGGTGATAGTATTGCTTACTCAAGGACAGTAGCTTTAAATATGCTGGTACTTGCCCAGGCATTTTATTTAGTAAACTGCCGCAAAATTCATGACACTACTATTGGAGAGGGGTTTTTTGAAAATAAAAAAGTTTTTTATGTAATAGGATTGTTAGTTATATTACAATTGTTTATAACCTATGTACCTTTTTTAAATACTTTCTTTGGAACGGTTCCTATAAGAAGTTTATCTTGGATTTATCCAGTAGCAGGAGGACTTTTTATTTTCTTTTTTGTAGAATTAGAAAAAATTATTACAGGAAAGTTCTCTAAAATGTAAATAAAAGAGATATTACTTGTTTTTATCTTATCCAGAGGCTAAAATTTTATAAAGAATGAATTATATTCATAATTTGGAGGGGAATCAATGAGAAAGGTTTTTTTAGCTTTATTTATAGTTGTTTTAATTTTTACAGGGTGTCAAAAAAATGACTTTACCCCAGCGGCGAATTTACCATATGAAGGTAATTTGGAAAATGGAAAAAGACAGGGTGAAGGAACATTGTTTTATGAAAATGGCAATTTGTTTTATGAAGGTCAGTGGAGTGAAGGTAAATTTAACGGAGAAGGTAAATTATATTATAAAGACGGAACTCTTCGCTATGAAGGAGAGTTTAAAGACAATTTAATGCATGGACAGGGAAAAGTGTATAGTGAAGCTGGTGATCTTGTATACGAGGGTCAATGGCTTGAGAATGAAATGAGTGGTAAGGGTAAAATGTATTATGATAATGGTACATTAATGTATGATGGTGAAATGGCAAAGGGAAAAATAAATGGTTATGGCTTGTTTTATTATGAAAGCGGAGAATTAATGTATAAAGGAAGTTTTAGAAATAATGAACTTCATGGCAAAGGAACTCTTTATTCCGAAACGGGAAATATCAAGCATGATGGTGAATTTAGAGATGGAACAAAATGGAATTAAATTATAAATTATTAAAAGTATTGTTATCAGGGTATTAAATATTAAAAACAGGGAGGTATGAATATGCAAGTAAAAGAAATAATGACTACAGCTCCAATTACAATTAAAAAGAACACTTTACTGCCAGATGCTCTTGAATTGATGCAGGAAAACAGCATCAGAAGATTGCTGGTTGTTGATGAAAAAGGGAAATTGGTTGATATAGTTACAAAAAAAGACCTTAATGAAGTTAGTGCATCTCCAGCAACAAGTCTTAGTGTTTTTGAATTGAATTATTTGCTGGCTAAAACTACTATCGGAGATATCTTAAAAGTAAGAAAAGACAGACCAGGAATGCTTGTAACTATTGATGAAAATGCTTTGGTAGGACAGGCTGCTGTTCTTTTAAGAGAATATAAAATTGGCGGGCTTCCCGTTATGAGTGGGGAAAAAGTAGTTGGAATTGTAACTGAAACAGATATATTCGATGTGTTTGTATCAGTTATGGGATATAAAGAACCAGGTACAAGAATAATAATTGAAATAGAACAGGATAAAGAGGGCACAATTAAAGAAATTTCAGAAATTATTTTTAATAATCATGGCAATATCCAAAAATTACTTGCTTATCAAAATAAACAAGAAAAATATATGATAGAATTAAGAATTACATCAGAAAATGATGAAAAAATTATTTCTGAATTAAAGGAAAAAGGATATATTATAAAAAATGTTGTTAGCTGAAGAAAAATAAGGAGGAAAAATGAGTACTAAAAAAATTGTTGTGTTGTCTGTTTTTTTTGTAATTGCAGGATTCTTCCTTGCAGGATATATTTTTGCAGATGAAGATGTTGTAAGGAATGGTTCAGGAGATATTGAGACTTTGAAAGAAGAACATAAGATTCTTTTGGAAAAAGTTGCTGAGCTTGAAAAAATTATTAAAGAAAAAGAAAATAATTCTGGTTCTAAGCCTGAGCCGGAGAATTCAGCTGATCCAGAACCTGAATCTAGTCCGGAGCCGGTAAAAGATAAGGTTTTAGTAGCGTATGTTAAAGATGAATATAGTGCTGTGAACACGCGAGCAGATGCTGGAACTAACTACCCTGTTGTAGAGCGAGTACCACAAAAATCTCCAATGGTTATTATTGAGATAAAGGATGATTGGTATAGAGTTAAGCTTGAAAGTGGAAATATTGCCTGGGTTGCATCATGGGTAGTAAGAGTTCAGGAAGAGTAGATTTATTAGAGAAGATATTTATCTTCTCTTTTTTTAGCTGGAAGGCAGGAGGATGGTTATGAATAAAAAACATATTTGGGAAGAAATTGAAGATAACAAAGAAAAATTAGCGGAAAAAATTATGATAAGTCAATATTCCCTGGAAAAAGTTAATTCGGGTGCAATTCCTGCTGAATATAAGGAAAAGTATTTACAAGATTCCATCTACAACCTTACCTTTCTTGCCAGTGCATTAAGTTTTAGTAATATCCTTTCATTTAAGAAATGCATGAATTGGCTTTCAGAATTAATAAAAAATCTTGGAATTCCATTAGAAGATATGCTAAATCACTTTCAAAGCATGGACAAGGTATTATCAGAGGAATTAAAAGATTGTGACTTGAAAGAATTAAAAAGATATATTGAAGAAGGAGCAAAGACCTTTGAAAAAACTTGGTTAAAAAGTGAATCTTTAGTGAAGCTGGAGACCTATAGTAATGATGTAAATATTTTTGTAGATTATATTATTAATTTTCAAAGAGAGAAAGCCACAGAATATGTAATGAAATTACTTAAGGATGGAGCAGAAATTAAAAAAATCTACCTTGATGTATTTAGTCCGTCATTATATAAGATTGGTGAGCTCTGGCAAAGCTATAAGATTTTTGTAGCCAAAGAACGCTACACAACATCAGTAATTCAAAGCATAATTGGAATGATGCATCCCTACTTATTCAAAAATGATATCAGAAATGGAAAAATATTTGTCGGAGTATGCAGTGGGGGAGAACTTCATGAAATTGGTTTAAGAATGACGGCAGATTTTTTTGAGATGGAGGGATGGGATACTCATTATTTGGGAGCGAATCTTCCTGTTGAGTATTCAATGGAAGAAATTAAAAATATAAAACCAGATGTTTTAGGAATTTCCACCACCACTATACCTAATCTTCCATATGCCAGGGAGCTGATTAGAAGAATAAGAGAGTGCCCGGATATTTTAAAAACAATAATTATTGTTGGCGGAAGAGTATATGAAGATAATGAAGATTTATGGAAAGATGTTGGAGCAGATGCTTATACACCAGATGCACAATTTGCTGTAAAAGAAGCCCATCGCCTGACCATGGGTACCAGCAGCTGAAAACTTCTAAAAATTTTGTTTTAATTACAGACCTATATGGAACTATTGTTGAAAAAATTTCGGCAGTAAAAAATGATTTTTTAAAAACCGGAGAAAATATTATAAAAATAATATCTCCTCATTCTCAAAGTTTGTTTTTTGATTTTATAAAGAATATAAAAGAAGAAAAATATATTATGGGTTATGAAATAGATCTTTTTATTGATGGGTTTTCAAAACCTTATTTGCTTCACGGTTTTATAAAAGAGGATAAAGTTAATATTACTTTTTTGCAGATGAGAGACACACTTCAGAAATGCTTACGGAGATAATAAAAATAAACAATATGCAGATAAATGAGCTTAGAAAAAAATATAAAGAACAATCTAAGGAAAAAGCAAAGATAGAGGAAGATATATATATTAAAATTACAAAATTAAATAATGAATTACTAAATTCTAAAAGAACTATTGAAAAACAAAATGCTCAGCTATCAAAATATAATAAACTTCTTAAAGATCTTGCAATGAAGGATCCTTTAACGGGGGCATATAACAGAAGATATTTTTATGAAAAAACTCCAGACCTTTCAGAAAAAATTGCTAAAGAAAATGGCAAGATGTTTTTGCGGTTATTGATTTAAATTATTTTAAAAAGTTAAATGACAATTATGGACATGATTTTGATGATAAAATATTAAAATCTCTTGTTCTTTGAATGGAAACAAATAAAGGTAAAGAAGATCTGGTTTTTCGTATTGGGGGAGATGAATTTCTTCTTTGTTTTTGTAAACAAAAACAAAGAAGAAATAGAAAAAATTATGGGAAATATTGAAGAAGGATATAAGGAAACTACAGATATTTCCTCTATTTCCTATGGAGTTGCAGAAATTGACTTAGAAAAATACAAAAGGCTTGATACCAGAAGAATAGATTTTTATCTTAAAAAAGCAGATCGCCTTATGTATAACCATAAGGCGAAGGTAAAGTCATATGGAATATTTAAAGATCCAAATTAATTCCCACCGGGCAGTGATCACTGCCCATTATTTTTTCTCTTATAAAAGCATCTTTTAAAGAGATATTAAACCTTTCAGAAACAAGAAAATAGTCAATTCTCCAGCCAATATTTCTTTCTCTCGATTTTGCAAAGCGAGACCACCAGGTGTATGCATCTTCCCTATTCGGATAAAAATACCGGAAAGTGTCTATGAAGCCAGAATCCAGAAGAATAGAAATTTTATTTCTTTCTTCATCTGTAAAACCTGCATTTTTCTTATTAGTCTTTGGATTTTTTAAATCTATTTCTTTGTGGGCCACATTTAAATCTCCGCAGAGTATAACTGGTTTAGTTTTATCTAATTCTAAAAGATATTCTCTGAAATCATCTTCCCATTCCATTCTGTAAGGCAATCTTGCCAGTTCCTTTTGGGAGTTTGGAGTATAAATATTTACCAGAAAAAAATTATCAAATTCTAAAGTAATAACTCTTCCTTCTTTATCATGGTGAGAATGATTAATTCCGTATGAGTGAGAAAGAGGAGTTTTTTTTGTAAAAATTGCAGTTCCTGAATAACCTTTTTTTTCAGCATAATTCCAATATATTTCATAGTCTGGAAAATCCAGTTCAATTTGCCCCTCTTGAAGCTTTATTTCTTGTAAACAAAGAATATCTGGTTTCTCTTCAACAAGATAATCTGAAAAACCTTTTTTCATAACAGCTCTAAGTCCATTAACATTCCAAGAGACTAATTTCATTTGTGCCCTCCTGAAAAAACAATTTATTTAATTCTAACATAAATACAGAAGTTAAAAAACGGGTATAAATTATAATGATTAAAATTAACATATGATGGAGGGGTTTTATGTTAAGGGATGATATTAGTGGATTAGATATTTTTCAAGCTTTTGTTGCAGGAAAAAACAGGGTTGTTAGTTTTAGAGAAGAATTAAACAGAATAAATGTGTTCCCTGTAAATGACAGTGATACAGGAAATAATCTCTCTGCAACCCTTACTTATATAACTGACATAGTTACTCTAGAGAAATCTCCTAATGGAATGTTAAAGATGATTGCAGATACATCTCTAAATGGTGCCAGAGGTAATTCAGGTATTATTTTTGCTCAATTTATTAATGGATTGGCGGAGGAAATGTCTGAAAATGAATTTCAGAGTGAATCTTTCCCAGATATTGTTAATAAAGCTGTGTCATATGCATATAGAGCAGTTTCAAAGCCAGCAGAAGGTACAATTCTGACGGTTATAAAAGAATGGGCAGAGTCATTAAAAATGCTTAAGGAATTGAGCAAGGATTTTAAAGAACTTTTTGTTCTTTCTATAGATCAGGCAAAAATATCTTTGGAAAAGACTCCCGAGAAATTAAAGGTCTTAAAAGATGCTAAAGTTGTAGATGCTGGAGCTCAGGGTTTTATACATTTTTTTAAAGGAATTGGAGATTTATTACAGGAAAAGAAAAGGCACTAGCAGAAAAAAATAATGATTATTATCTTCATGAAGAAGATGTAATTATAAATAATGAAATAGTTACACGATATTGTTGTGAAGCTTTATTAACAGGGAAAAATCTTGATATAGAAAAAATCAGAGAGAAGCTGGCTTTAAAGGGAGATTCCCTTATAGTAGCGGGGAATAAGGAAAAAGTTAAAGTTCATATCCATACAAACAATCCTCCGGATGTATTTATTAACTTAAGGGATTTTGGGAAGATTATTCAGCAAAAAGTTGATGATATGAAAATGGAGCATGAAATAAATAGTAATCAAAAATATTCAATTGCCTTGGTTACTGATTCAATTGCAGATTTACCCCTTGAATATGTAGAGAATAATCAAATTCACGTAACTCCATTAAATATAGACATTGAAGGGTCTAATTTTTTGGACAAAGCTGCTATTAATAACGAAGTTCTTTTTTTATAATTGACGAATTAAAAGTATTTCCTACTAGTTCACATCCGTCTTATAATTTTGTAAAACAAAAACTGAATTATTTAAAAGATAAGTATGATTCAATAATTGTTGTTTCTGTATCTTCCGAATTAAGCGGAACCTGGAATGTTTTTAATTTAGTTTCTGAAGAGTTAAAAAAAGAAGGAGTTAAAATATCTTTAGTAGATTCTTGTCTTAATTCTGGAGCCCAGGGTTTACTGGTTATGGAAGCTGGAGAAATGATAAAGCAAAATCTTATTCATAATGAAATTGTTAATAAACTTGAAGAACAAAAAAAGAAAACAAAAATATATGTTAGTGTTACAGATTTTAACTTTATGGTTAGAGGTGGCAGAGCCAGCCCTCTAAAAGGTAAAGTGGCTAAATTATTAAATTTTAAACCTATTATTTCTTTGGATGAAAAAGGGAAAGGATATTCTTTTGCTAATGCTCTCAGCCAGGAGGGTAATCTGAAAAAAATCAAAGAAATTGTAATTGAAACAAAGAAAAAGGGAGAAATTAAAAAATATGGAATTGTACATGGTAATGCACCAGAAAAGGGAGAAGAATATTCAAAAATATTCACAGAATTAATTGGAATAAAACCTGAATTTATTCAGGAGATATCTTCTATAGTTGCTTTAAGTGCTGGTAAAGGTGCTGCGACTCTTTGCATTATGGAAGAATAGAGGGGGAATTATAATGTTGGAAATAATGAAGTTTCCTACAACACTTGTTTTTGTCTATTTTCTTATATTTTTTATTGTGGCTTTGATAATAAAAAATATAAGAAAATAGTTGATATTGGCTGGGGAATGGGTTTTGTTTTAATTGGAATAAGCACATTATTTGTAAATCAAAATTTTTCTTTAAGGAGTATTTTGGTTACTATCCTGGTAACTTTATGGGGAGGGCGTCTTGCTTACCATATAATAAAAAGAAACTGGGGTAAGCCAGAAGATTTTCGTTATGTAAAATGGAGAAAAGATTGGGGGAAGTGGCTCATACCCCGGGCTTTTCTTCAGGTATTTATGCTTCAGGGTTTTTGATGCTGGTAATAGCCTCTTCAGTAATTTATATAAATTATTATAGTGAGAGTGCATTGGGAATTTTAGATTATCTTGGTCTTAGTATCTGGCTTATTGGATATTATTTTGAAGTTGTTGGAGACAGGCAGTTAAAAGATTTTTTAGCTAAGCCTGAGAATAAGGGGAAAATAATGAAAGAAGGTCTTTGACAATATACCAGACATCCAAATTATTTTGGTGAAGCTACAATGTGGTGGGGGATTTTTTAATTGCTCTTTCAGTTCCTGGAAGTTTAACTACAGTTATCAGTCCTCTTACAATAACAGTGTTACTCCTTTTTGTTTCAGGAGTTCCTTTACTTGAAAGAAGTATGCAGGATAATCCAGATTTCCAAATTTATATGAAAGAAACAAATAAATTTTCTCCACGGTTTCCTAAAAAATAATTAAAAGGAGATGGGTAGAAAATGCCAGGATTTTTTAAAGTTTATTTAATAGCAGTCGTATCCTTTTTTGCAATTGATATGGTGTGGCTTGGTGTAGTTGCTAAAAATTTATACCGTGAACAAATTGGTTTCATTATGAAAACTAATTTTAATTGGATAGCAGCCTTTTCATTTTACTTTTTATATATATTTGGATTGGTATATTTTGTTATTAATCCTGCATTGGAGAAGGGACAGATTACCCATGCGATTTTTGCAGGAGCCCTTTTTGGTTTAATAACTTACGCAACTTATGATTTAACAAATCTGGCTACACTAGAAAACTGGCCGCTAAAAATAACAATAATTGATTTAATTTGGGGAACAGTTTTAGGGTCTTCAGTTTCAACATTAACTTATTATGTTGTTGGTCTCTTTAAATAATGATAAAATTATTTTGTTGAACTTTTTTTGAGAAGAGGATATTTATGGACCAGTATTTAGTACTTGCAACTATAGCTGCTGTATTGATTTTATTTATAATAGATAAAATTCGTTATGATATAGTTGCCCTGATTGTCCTGATATTTTTGACAGCTACCAGAGCTATTCCTGCGGGGGAAGCTTTTTCAGGCTTTTCTTATCCTGCTGTAATAACCGTTGCCGCAGTCTTAGTTATTGGTCAGGGTTTGCTAAATTCTGATCTTGTTGATGTAATTACAGATTTGGTAAATAAAGTTGGGAATAAAATAACCGTACAGGTATTAATTCTTTGTTCAATGGTAGCTCTTTGTTCAGCATTTATTAATAATGTTGCCGCTCTTGCTTTATTTATGCCTGTGGCAATAAGAGTTGCAAAAAAAGTGAAATCTCTCCTTCAATATTCTTAATGCCAATAGCTTTTGCTTCTCTCCTTGGAGGCACGACCACTTTGATAGGTACTCCTCCAAATATTATCATCTCAAGTTTTCGCTCAGAATCCCTTGGTAATGCTCCTTTTAATATGTTTGACTTTACTCCTGTTGGTGCCGGCGTTGCGATACTAGGAGTCCTTTTTATATCATTAATCGGCTGGAGACTAATTCCTGTAAGAAAAGGCAATACCGGTGATTTCTTTGAGATCAACGATTATATAACGGAAGTAATATTAGAGGAAGATTTTGAAGCATTTAGGAAATGTGTATATGAGTTTGAGGATTTTTCAGAAGGTGATGTTCTTGTTATTGGTTCTATAAGAGGGAATGAAAAAATTGTTGTCCCAAATCCTTTTAGAAAATTACAGGCAGGAGATATAGTAATAGTTCGTTCCAGCGCGGAAGCTCTATCGAGTTTAATAGATAAAGCTAAGGTAAAATTATTGGCAGATAAAAAATATCCTTTGGAGATGATGATTTAAAACAAGATGATATTAGTATAGCTGAGGCTGTAGTAATGAACTCCTCACCTTTAATTAATAGAACTGCCAGAGCCTTAAGATTAAGGCACAGATACGGCGTAAACCTAATTGCTGTATCCTGGCAAGGAGAAATGCTTCGTCAAAGACTTAATAATATAAGATTAAAGGCAGGGGATATTTTACTTCTTCAGGGAAGAGATGAAACCTTAAACGAAATAATTCCAGCATTAGGTTGTTTACCTTTGGCTGAAAGATCAATAAAAATTGGATATCCAAAAAGGCTTGCCTTAGCTTTAAGTATTTTTTTTCAGCAATTGCTTTAGCAACATTAGGATTTATAACTTTTCCTGTGGCTCTTATTGGAGGCGCAATATTAATGGTTATTCTTGATCTTATATCTCTTGAAGAAATATATAAAAGTATTGACTGGTCGGTAATTGTGCTTCTTGGAGCTATGATTCCTGTAAGTGCAGCATTTGAGACAACAGGGGGTACTCAAATGATATCCCAGGCATTTATTTACTTTGCCCCCTATCTT
Source organism: Peptococcia bacterium (assembly GCA_965228015.1). Taxonomy (GTDB): domain Bacteria; phylum Bacillota; class Peptococcia; order Peptococcales; family SKKY01; genus SKKY01. The sequence goes on along the minus strand of OZ245787.1, from coordinate 913,526 downwards.
CCAGACTGGGGAGTATTGGCAGGACTATTAATTGCAACAATGATTCTCTCAGATATTGTTAATAATGCGGCAGCAGCAGTATTAATGGCACCAATAGGTATTCAGGTTGCCCAGGGAATGAATTATTCAACGGACCCCTTTTTAATGGCTGTAGCTATAGGAGCATCATGTGCATTTCTGACACCAATAGGTCACCAATCTAATACCCTTATTCTTGGTCCTGGAGGATATAAATTTAAGGATTACTAGCCAATGAGTCTTCCTTTAGAAATACTAATTGTCATAGCAGGAGTGCCAATGTTAATGTTTTTCTGGTCTTTGTCATAAAGTAGTAATAGGAGTGTTTTAATGAATTCAGCAGATAAATTAAGAAAATTAATAGAGTGTGCTGAAGACTTTCTTCAGCACAACATTGATAATGTTGATTATAAAACAATTGTAAATAACCTTTTGGAATTATCCGGGGCTGGTTACATTGTGCTGAATATTATTGATCATGATGGAAGTGTCAGAGAAAAAAATCGCTGCTGTTGGTAAATTAAAGGCGGTTAATGGAGTTACTAATTTCAGGACTTTAGAAGTTAAGAATAATGAAAAAAAGCCTGGAGAGTTTATTCTTTTTTTTAATCCAGACCAGGAAATAAATGATTGGGATTTGCTGGAAATATATGCAAGACAGATGGGAATGTTTCTTGAAAGATTAAATCAGGAAAAAATCCAGAAACAATGATGAAAAGTTTAAAAGTTATATGGAAAATTCTCCCTATGCTATGTTTGTTGTAGACTTTAAAAAGGGTGTAATTTCTGACTTTAATAAAATGGCAATAGGAATGACAGGATACTCTAAGCAAGAGCTTTTTGAAATGATGCCAGAAGAACTGTTTAGCCCGAAAGATATTGAAGATTTGAATAAACATTTCAAAAAAATTTTTTCAACGGGTAAAGATTACATAGAGCTGGAAATGGTTAAAAAAACCGGGAAACCATAATCGTAAGGGCTTCTGGTGTAAAACTATCAGATCACACAATTATTGGCTTTCTTAAAGATATTACAGAAGAAATTATAATTAATGAAGAAGTAAAGCGCATGAATTTAATGAAAAAAACTTTGCTTGATAATATGGATCAGTTATTTTTTCTAATCGATAAAAATTTAAGAATCATTGATTATAACAAAATGGGTCAATTTGTTGCCAAAGTCATTTTATAATATTGATTTATACATAGGAACTAATATATCCAGCTTATTTTCTGAAGATAACAGAGAGTATTTTGCAGAAGTATTTCAAACGTGCATTTAAAGGTGAATCAATTAAAGAAGAAATATCTTTGTATGATCATAAAGTAAAGAGATATTATATTGAAATTAACTTAAACCCTGTAGTTGATGAAGATACAAATGAAGTTTGGGCTTTGTCTTTTACAGGATATAACATAACCGATTAAAAATGACGGAGAAAGCACTTAGGAGAAGCGAAGAAAGATTTAAACTGGCAGCAACAAGTACCAGTGATATTATATATGAACTAGATTTGAAAACAGGAAAAATAACTTGGTTTGCTGATGAGGATAAATTTCAGGAATTAGGATTAGCAGTATGCCCGGAAAGCTTAAAAGAATGGATTTCCTGTCTTCATCCTGAAGATCAGGATAAAATGGCTCTTTTCACCAGAGAAGAGTGGCTGGACAGGAAACCCTATTCTGGTGAATACAGATTAATAGATAAAAAAGGGAATGCAATATTTGTTGAAGATTATTCTGTAGGCATTTACGATAATAATGTGCTAAAAAGAGTGGTAGGTGCAATAACAAATATTTCTGGCAGAAAGTATTATGAAGAACAACTAAAATATTTAAGTTATTACGATCAGCTTACAGAAGCTAATAATCGAAGTTTTTTTGAAGAAAAACTAAAAGAATTAATGGATAAAAAGACATCTCCAGTCAGTATTATTGTTGTAGATTTGGATGGGTTAAAATTAATTAATGATACAATGGGCTATTTTAAAGGAGATTACCAGCTTAAAAGTGTTGCCAGAATTGTAAAAGAATCTGCAGTTGAAAATGCAATTATCTCCCGAACTGGTGGAGATGAGTTTGCAACAATACTCCCAGGTCTAGATGAAAAAGAAGCAGAAAAGATATTAAAAAATATTGATAAAAAGATAAAAAAATATAATGAGCAGGAGAAAGTAATTCCAATTAGTATTTCTTCTGGTATCTCATCTTCCAAAGAGGGAATTGACCTTATGGAAATTTTTAAAAGAGCAGATGATTTGATGTATAGAAATAAGCTTAGTAAAGGAAACAGTACTAAGTCTCAAATAATAGCTTCTCTTATGACTACCCTTGCTGAAAGGGATTATATTACAGAAGGACATGCCAGCAGACTTTCAGAAATTTGCATTAGTATTGGTAAAAGAATGGCCCCCGTCTTCTCGGGAAATTAGTAATCTTGACCTCCTTGCAAAAGTCCACGATTTAGGAAAAGTTGGAATTCCAGATAGTATTCTTTTTAAACCCTTTTCTTTAATTGAAGAGGAATGGGAAATAATGAGAACCCATCCTGAAAAAGGTTTTAGGATTGCGATTTCTTCTCTTGGTTTGGCAGGTATTGCTGAATTAATATTAAAGCATCATGAAAGATGGGACGGAAAAGGGTATCCCGTTGGGATTTCCGGCAAAGAAATACCCTTAGAATGTTGTATTCTTACTGTTGCCGATACTTATGATGCAATAACAAATGACCGTCCTTATAGTAAGGCTCGTTCAAGAGAAGAGGCAATTGAAGAGATTGTAAAATTTTCTGGAACTCAGTTTGATCCTGAGATTGTAGAAGTTTTCTTGGAAATTATTTAATTATGTGTTAAGATGACTCCAATTAAAATATGGAAAAAAGGGAGCTGGCGGAAGCCGGCTGAGAGGGAATCTAAACCGATTTTGACCTTTAACCTGATCTGGATAATGCCAGCGTAGGGAATATTTATAGCTGTAGAATTTTCTGCCGCCCCTATGAACTTATATAGGTGCGGCATTTTTTATTATTTTGGGAGTTGGTCAAAATGACTTTGATTTTAATAACATTACTATTAATATTATGGGAATTATTAGGAAGATTTCTAAATATTCCTGAGTATATTTTGCCTCTCCCTCTTTCTATAATGAAAGCATTTGCCGAAAATTTCTCTTTGCTTTTATCTCATGGAAAATATACGGTTATAGCTGCATTGGCTGGTCTCTTGGTTGCTGTATTCTTTTCTTTAACAATTTCTTATTTTATGGATAAATTTAAACCAATTAAAAAAACGCTATATCCCCTGCTGGTGATTTCTCAAACCATCCCTATAGTTGCCCTGGCACCAATAATGATGATTTGGTTTGGTTTAGGAATTGCCCCAAAAGTTTTTACAGTAGCATTGGTTTGCTTTTTTCCTTTAAGTATTAATATAACTGAAGGATTAGCTAATACTTCTAAGGATGAAATAGAATTATTAAAGGTTATGGGAGGGACGCCAGCTCAGGTTTTTCAACACATCCAGTTACCCTCAGTTTTGCCATATTTTTTTTCGGGTTTGAAAATTTCTGCAACTTATAGTGTTATGGGGGCTGTAATTGGTGAATGGCTTGGTGGTAACAAAGGCCTGGGTGTTTATATGATTCGCTCAATGCACACTTATAATGTAAGTAATCTTTTTGCAGGAATAATTGCAGTAGTAGTTTTAAGCATAGTTTTGTTTAAAGTAATTGAACTAATATCCTGGGTGACCATGCCTTGGGAAAGAAAAGGAGAGAAAGTATAAATGATGAAAAAGATTTTAACAATTTTTGTAGTAATAATTCTGATAGCAGGTGTTTCCGCATGTAATACTAATAAAGAAAAAAACCTAGAAAATCAAAAAGTAATTGTGACTCTTGATTGGACTCCAAATACAAACCATACAGGTCTTTATGTAGCATTAGATAAAGGATTCTATGAGGAAGAAGGCCTTGATGTAGAAATAATACAACCTGCGGGAGGAACATCAGAGCAAATTGTAGCAGCAAATCAGGCACAATTTGGAGTAAGTTATCAAGAAGGTGTAACCTATGCCCGGACAAATGGTATGCCTGTAGTTTCTATTGCAGCAGTTATTCAGCATAATACTTCTGGATTTGCTTCCCTTGTATCCAAAGACATAAAAAGTCCAAAAGATTTTGAAGGAAAAAGATATGGTGGCTGGGGATCAGAAATAGAAAATGAAACAATTAAAGAATTAATGGAAGCTTATGATGGAGATTATTCAAAAGTCGAAATATTAACAACAGGAGCTGTAGATTTTTTTACCAGCAGTGAAAAGAATGCAGATTTTTCCTGGATTTTTTATGGCTGGGATGGAATTGCTGCAGAGTTAAAGGGAATAGAGCTAAACTATATTAATGTTGCAGATTTTGATGAAACTTTTGATTTTTATACACCAGTAATAATAACAAATAAGGAGATTGCCTTAAATAATAAAGAGCTTGCAGAAAAATTTATGCGAGCTACTTTAAGAGGATATAATTTAGCAATTGAAAATCCAGAAGAAGCAGGGGAGTTATTATTAAAATATGCTCCGGAGTTGGATTCGGACTTGGTATACGCCAGCCAAAAGTGGCTTGCTGATAAATATGCAAGTGATGAAAAGGTATGGGGAGTTCAAAGTATTGAAGTATGGGAAAGATATACGGACTGGCTTCAAGAAAGAGGATTATTGGAAGAAAAAATTGAAATCCGGGAAGCATTTACAAATGAATTTCTGTTAAAATAAAAGGAAAATGGGGGAAGAGTCGTTTGGAAAAGAGTGAAAATACAGTTCTTTATTTAAACCAGGTTAATAAAAATTATGAAAAACTTCAGGTTTTGAATCAAGTAAGTTTTTATGTAAATGAAGGAGAGTTTGTTACTCTTTTGGGACCCAGTGGCTCTGGTAAAAGTACAATCTTCAGAATAATAACCGGTTTAACTGAAATTGATTTCGGTGAACTTAAGATTAATACTCCCCTTCATTCTTCTGGTAAAAATAAAATTGCCTATATGCCTCAAAAAGATACCCTTTTACCCTGGAAAAAACTAAAAGATAATATTACTTTTCCCTTAATTTTAAAAGGTATAAAAAAAGAAGAAGCATGGGAAAAAGTAAAAGAACTTATTCCTGTATTTGGACTTCAGGGATTTGAAGATTATTATCCCAAACAGCTTTCGGGGGGGATGAAACAAAGAGCAGCATTAATGAGAACCTTTCTTACGGATAGTAATCTGATACTTTTAGATGAACCCTTTGCATCTTTAGACGCAATAACTAGGACTAATTTGCAAGAATGGCTTTTGGAAGTATGGCAGAAGTTTAACCGGTCTGTATTGTTTGTCACTCATAGTATAGAGGAAGCTATATATCTTTCCGACAGGATTTATGTTTTGTCAAAGCAACCAGGAGAAATAATTTTAGAATTGGAAATAAAATTACCCAGACCCAGAAAAAGTGAGATTATGACATCGGCAGAATTTAATAATTACAGAGAAATTTTATATAAAGCATTAAGGGGAAATTAAAATGAAAAGAGTGCTTATTTTTGCCAATGGTGAATATTCTTCATTAGATTTTTATCATAATAATATCCAATTTGATGACTATATAATTTGCGCTGATGGAGGAACCAACACAGCCTGGGAAGCAGGAATAATACCAGACTTAGTAATGGGAGATTTTGACTCGGTAGACAAAAGTATATTAAAAAAGCTGGAAAATGAAAAAACTAAATTTATTGAGTTTTCCTCTGAAAAAGATGAGTCAGACTTGGAACTGGCAGTTTTAAAAGCTGCAACTCTTACCCCCTCAGAGATAATAATATTTGGTGCTTTGGGTAAGAGACTGGACCATATTTTGGGAAACCTTATACTTCTCACTATTCCTTTGGAAGCAGGAATTAAGGGATATATTTTAGAGGAAGAATATGAAATATATCTTATAGATAATGATATAGAAGTGGAAAGAGGAAGAAACAGCATTTTGTCACTTTTTCCTTTAACACCAGTAGTTCAAGGAGTTGAAACCTGGGGATTAAAATATCCTCTAATGAAGGAAGAGCTTTATCTGGGACGTTCAAGAGGCTTAAGTAATGAATTTGCAGAAAATAAAGCCCGGATAAAAATTAAAGAAGGAAAGCTTCTAATTATTAAAACTAATATTTAACCCTCTGCAAAGAAAGGCGAATGGCAATCGGTGGCAAGAACGGGAATATTTTCGATTCACAAGGCACAGCAACACGGGCAGAATTCTCATCAGTACTCCGTCGCTTCGTAGAACCGGTTGACCACCTAAAGAAATAAAGGTATAATTTCTTTAGAAATGGAGAGGTGGTATATTATGCCAATCATTAAATCTAGTACGGAGCTTAGGAATAATTACAATGAAATATCAAATTTCTGTAATGAAAGTCGTGAACCGGTTTTTATTACAAAAAACGGTCAGGGTGATTTAGCAGTTATGAGCATAGAAACTTTTGAAGCACTTAGTGGTAAACTAGAACTTTATCGTCTTCTTAATAAAGGAAGAGAAGCGGTTAAAGCAGGGAAAAAACGTCCTTTAACTGATGTTATGAAGGATATTAAGCAGGAGTTAATTGATGGTTGATTATCGGGTAGATATATCTGAACCAGCAGAAAAAGATTTAATGGACATAGTCCGTTATATTAACTCTCAGCTTTTTGCTCCTGGAGCTGCTTTAAAAATAATGGAGGATTTTGAAAAAGCTTTAACAAGTTTATCTAAATTTCCTCAAAGGTGCCCTATGGTTGTAGATGAAGGTTTGGCTAAAATTGGTTACAGAAAATTGATTGTAAATAACTATATTGTATTTTTTTCAATTAATGAGAAAGCTATGATAGTTGATGTTGAAAGAATATTATATTACAGACGGGACTGGCTTAGATTTATATAATAACAAACAAATTTTTTAGCAGAAACTCATTTGAGTTTTCTGCTCAACTTTTATTTACAAGTTTATTCTCTGAATGTATAATTAATACAAATGAACATATGAATAATCAAGCATATGTAATGACAAAAAAAGGAGATAACTTTATGGATAACAATTTTGTTTTAGAAACACCCTGTACTTCTGCAGGATGCAATCATGGCCATGACTATGATCATGAATCAAATAGTAAGTATGCTGTGCCACTACTAATTGCAGGTGGAGTAATTCTGGCTGCGGCAATATACTTTAGAAATACAGCTTCCCTGGTTGCTTTAGCTCTTTTTGTGTTGAGCTATATTCTAACAGGAGAAGATGTTGTACTTAAGGCTTTAAAGAATATTGCTAAAGGTGAGATTTTTGATGAAAACTTTTTAATGGTTATTGCAACCTTTGGAGCATTTTTGATAGGAGAATATCCAGTTAGTGTAAAATAATTATGGGTAAAAAACAAAAAATATTAGAGCAACTCCTTATGTTACAATTAAATCGCTAAACCAAATCGCAAAAAAAGGAGAAACTCTAATGAATAATATTATACATGAAATTGCAACTAAAATCAGTAAAGAAATAGCAGAAAATATGGAAACAACTTTAATTGAGGGAAATAATATATCTGAATTCATTTTAAAAACCAAAAAAATACTGGATGAAGTTGGGGTTGCAATTACGGAAAAAGCACTTGAAACTGTAGATATTTTAGTTAAAAAAGATTGTGCAAGAAAAAGAGACTGGAAAATAAAGGAAACAAAGTCGAAGAAAAGTTTGGCGACGATATTTGGTGAAGTAACCTATAAAAGAACGTATTATGTTCATAAAATTACCGGTGAATATAAATACTTATCTGATGAAGCTGTTGGTATTGAAGCAAATGACAGAATGGATATATTGCTAGAATCAATGTTAATAGAAGAAGCAATAGAGATACCATACAGAAAAAGTAGCGAAAAAATATCGAAGAATGTATATCTTACTAGTCAAACAGTAATGAATTCTATTAGAAAGCTTAAAGATATTTCTAATCATGCAGCACCAGTGAAAAAACTGATTCTCAAGCTAAGATTTTGTACATCGAAGCTGATGAAGATCATGTTTCACTTCAAAGAGGAACATGTGCCGAACCTAGATTAATTTATGTTCACGAAGGTAAGTGAAAGGTAAGTAAAGATAGATATGAATTAATAAATCCCAGATACTTTAGTGGTCTCTATCAAGATAGTGCTGATTTATGGCTTGAAGTAGCTGATTATATTGATAGCAACTATGAAGAAGAAACTATCGAAAAGATATATTTATCAGGAGATGGAGCCAACTGGATAAAACAAGGCAAAGAATGGATTAAAGATAGTATCTATGTTTTAGATATATATCATTTGTCGAAATATATAAAGAAGGCAACTGCTCATATGAAAGGCACACACCAAATGATGTGGTATTACATAAATACGAAAAGGAAAGATTTCGTAAAAGATTTATTCAAAGCAATAATTGAAGAAACAGAATCAGAAACAAAAATAGAAGCAATAAAAGATGCTAGAAGTTATGTGTTAAATAATTGGGAAGGTATAATGAATCAATATGACCCGGATTATATAGGCTGTAGCACAGAAGGCCATATTAGTCATATATTATCTGCAAGATTAAGTTCAAGGCCTCTAAGCTGGTGCAGAGAAGGTGTTGATCAAATGTCACGTCTGAGGGCTTTTAAGGCTAATTCAGGTAATGTATATGATTTAGTAAAAGAAAGAAGCAAGAAAAACAGAAACAAGAATCATAAAATTAGAAAGCCGTGTTATAAAAAAGCTACGAACCTAATATCAGATGAGAAATTCGGCAATGTGCCAGTAGTTTTAACTGGTAAGAGAACTTGGAAAAGAGAATTGTTTAAAAGGATAGCGAGTGCGATTTAGCACGTAATACATACAAGGAGTTTTTTTATTCTTTTAAAACCCATAATTAATTGATACGATCAATTGTGAAACTTTAGTTGACAAAGCTATGGTGGTTAATATAAAATAAATTCCGATAATTATATAAGCTATTGTTAGTAAAAGCACTGCATCGAAAGGTGTAGTGCTTTTACTAGTATATAGAAAAAGGGAGCGGTATTGATTATGGAAAAAGAAGTTCTTTTAACCCAGGAGGGTTTTGAGAAGCTGGAAGCTGAACTGGAAAAGCTTAAGACAGTGAAAAGAAAAGAAGTAGCAGAAAGAATAAAGCAGGCAATTGCCTATGGTGATATCAGCGAAAACTCAGAGTACGATGAAGCAAAAAACGAGCAGGCTTTTATTGAAGGCAGAATTGTTACTGTAGAAAATATGCTTAGAAATGCCAGAATTATTAAAGATGAAGACAGACAGGAAGGTAAGGTTTCTCTTGGCTCCAAGGTTAAAGTTCTTGACCTGGAATTTGATGAAGAAATAACTTACAAGATTGTTGGATCTGCAGAAGCTGATCCATTGGAAGACTTAATATCAAATGAATCTCCTCTTGGCTCAGTTTTACTAGACAAAGCAATTGGGGAAGAAGTAGATGTTACAGCTCCTGCAGGAAAATTCAGATACAAGATTTTAGATATTGTTAACGACTAGGAAGGCGTGTAAATATGAGCAATAAACCAGAACAGCAGCAAAATGTTAACCAGCTTATGCAGGTTAGACTAGAAAAAATGGAGGAGCTTAAGAATTTAAATATTAAGCCCTTTGGTGATAAATATACAGTAACACATACAGCTCAGGAAATACTTGATAACCCAGATAAATTTATTGAATCTAGAGAAGTCGTATCTGTAGCTGGAAGATTAATGGCAAAAAGGCGTCACGGCAAAGCAGGTTTCGGTAACATTATAGATATGAGTGGCAGAATCCAGATTCATGCTAATGTTCAGGATATGGGTGAAGAAAATTACGAAGTTTTCAAGAAAAATGATATCGGTGACCTTCTAGGTATTAAAGGCAAAGTTTTTATTACTCAAAAGGGTGAAACTACTATTGAAGTACTGGAAATGATTATGCTTGCCAAGTCTTTACGTCCTCTTCCAGAGAAGTTTCATGGACTTACAGATGTAGAATTAAGATACCGTCAGCGTTATGTTGACCTTATTATGAATAAAGAGGTTATGGATACCTTCATAACCAGAAGTAAGATTATTAAGACTATGAGAGAGTATTTGGACAATAATGGCTTCTTAGAAGTGGAAACCCCAGTTCTTCAGTCTATTCCTGGTGGTGCTTCTGCAAGACCTTTTGTTACCCACCACAATGCTCTTGATGTAGATATGTATATGAGAATAGCTCTTGAGCTTCACCTAAAAAGATTAATTGTAGGTGGCTTTGACAGGGTTTATGAAATAAGCAGAGTTTTTCGTAATGAGGGTGTATCTACAAAGCACAATCCTGAGTTTACTTTAATGGAAGTATACCAGGCTTATGCTGATTATACAGACATGATGGATTTAACGGAAAATATGATTGTGTATATTGCTCAAAAGGTTCTTGGTACTTTACAAATTAAGTATGAGGAACATGATATAGACCTTACTCCTCCCTGGAGAAGAATGACTATGAAAGAGGGAGTTAAGGAATATGCTGGAATAGATTATGATGCAGTAACTCAGGAGGATTTATTTAAGCTTGGTAAAGAAAAACACTTGGAAGTTACTGCAGCGATGTCTAAAGGTGAATTGCTCAATGTATTCTTTGAAGAATACATTGAGCCAAATTTAATCCAGCCAACTTTTATTATTGAATATCCAATTGAAGTTTCTCCACTAGCAAAAAGAAAGCAGGATGACCCTGATTTCACTGAAAGATTCGAAGCTTTCATAGTTACCCGTGAGTTAGCGAATGCTTTCTCTGAATTAAATGATCCTGTTGATCAAAAGGAAAGATTTATGAAACAGGTAGAGAACAGGGAAAATGGTGATGATGAAGCTCATATGATGGATGAAGATTTTGTCAGAGCTCTTGAATACGGCATGCCTCCAACTGGTGGACTAGGAATCGGAATCGACAGATTAATAATGTTGTTAACCAATTCATCATCAATCAGGGACGTAATATTGTTCCCAATAATGAAAAATATAGACTAAACTAAGATAAAGAAGTAAATAAATTGTAAAACAATAACGGCAGGGAAACCTGCCGTTATTGTTTTTATTAATAAGGGTAAGTAAAATTCATATATATAAAAATACGAGGTGAAGAAAGATGAAGAAAAGAAATAAGGGGTTGTTGATTTCACTAATGTTAATAGTTTTAATATTACTTACAGTAAGTGCATATGCATATGACAGTGAATTGTATATGATTAATGATTCTGGGGAGAAAATCTCTTCTTATCAATTAATTGAAACTGGTAAGAATATTGATCTTGGGAAGGTAAGAATTAGAGAAGATGTTTACACAGTAGGGAAACTTAAAGAAGGTGACCGTATAGCTTTAATTTTAACAAATGCAAATTTTGCAAGCACTCCTGAGGTAATGGCTCCTCCAACCTCACTAGACAACCAATATGGTCGAACCGGTGATTTTGATTTAGTTAAAGTTCCTGGAACTGGTGAAGCTGGAAACAATGCAGTGATTTATGAATTAAAAAAACTAGTGTATATACTAACTACAGAAGGCTTGACTATATTCTTGACTTTAATAAAATTAATGTAGAAAAAGAAGGAGATGTATATCTTCATATAATTGCTGGAACTCAGGATGATATATTGCCAGAACAAATCATTAAACATGACAAAATATTGCTGGCAAAATCGTATACTGTAATTCCGGACTCAATTCAGAAAAGTGATTATATTTTTCATAAAAAGATTTTAAGAGAACTAAATGAATACTTTGAGAACTCTAATACTTATAGAGTGAGCAAAAAATATGGTTTTTGAGGTTCCAAGAGCATTTTTCTTAAAAGGAGACATGTTAGGAACTTTGAATGATGAACGTTGGACATTTAGATTGGTTGTAAATGAGGCAACAGGAATGAGAGTATCAAATCCCGAGTTTTCGTCTTCAATTGGTGCTCCAATAAGAGAGATGAAGTTTTACAAAATTGACGGATTTAGAGGCTATTCAGATGTTCTTGCACAGAATAATTTTGAGCCAATAAAAGTAACTTTTGCTAATCTTAATCCAAGCAGCACAGAAACAAGTAAGTTCGTTCCTGTCAGATATATTGAAAATGCTGATGGAACATATACTAAAGAATTAGTTGGAAGCGGAACATATAATCATTTAAATAAAGAGTATTCTTTCTATGTGGATGGACCTGGTATTTATTCTGTTGAGAAGAAGAATGCTACTAATATAGTAATGAGGGTAAATGATTTGTTTGCTTCTGTAAATAATATTCAATACAGATTGGATGTAGCACCTCAAATGGTGAATTCTTTAACCTATGTACCTGTGAGATTCATTGCTGAGAATCTTGGGGCTGAGGTGGAGTTTTTGCAGGGGACTAATCAGGTTGAGATTAAGACGGGAGAAAAAAATAATTTATCTTCCAATTGACAAGGTGACTGCAGAACTTGCTACACCAGCAAGAATTATTGAAGGAAGAACAATGGTTCCTGTTAGACATGTATCAGAGCAGCTGGGAGCTACAGTAACTTATTTTGCTGATACCAGAAAGATTGAAATAATTAAATAAAAGTATGTTGAAAAAGTTTTTAATTGAACAATTATATTTTGCAATGGCTCTGTCAACAATTTGTCAATATTAAAATATTGACAAATTGTTGTTTTTTTTGTTCATTAATTTTTTCTTTTGTAGTATGATTGCTTTATACGTAGTTTCTATAGTGGTTTTTTACCACTTTTAAAAATTTTTAAATATTTATAAAAAAAGAAAGAGAGGTTTTGGCATTGAGTTTTAGAAGAATCAGTTTATTGTTGCTTGTCGTTTTTGCATTAGTTGCAGCTGTTGGTGGCGCCGCTCTTGCTCAGGTTTACAATCCTGCTACTGGTACATACACTTATCTAAGCGGTGGTGGTGGCGGAACAGTAGCGCCTGCTCCGACCTCAGTTGAAACTGTGGTGTCTAAAACTGTTAATACTGCTGCAGATACTGAAGCAAACAACAGTATTGAGAATAACCAGGCTACTGTTGTAGTGGAAACACCAACACTGTTCAGAACGTTTTCTTTAGAGTTTATGAATAATGTAAATACAACTCTTGAGTCAATTACTTTAAGAAACCAAACTGCACAATATTCTCTTCCTAAAGGTGTATTAAATAATACACCTTTAGGAAGAGAATATTGCTGCTAATGAAAATCTTACAGTTGAAGTTACAACAGTTCCTGTTGCTCAGGCTCAGCAAAATACAGGCCAGGGTGTGACAGTTATTTCTGCTATCCAGGTAAACTTAAATATTGTAAATACCAATGGAACTTCTACAAGAATCAGTGAGCTTGGTGCTCCTGTATCTTTAGAACTTAATGTGGGGGATTTCTTCCAGAACTTAGGTTTAACTACTGAGGCTCAAAGACAGGAATACATTAGAGACAATAATGTTATGGTAACTTTCATTACTCCATCTGGAGCACAAAACTACTACCCAGTAACATATTCAAATGGTGTTGTTACAGCTAACGGAATTACTCACTTCAGTACTTATGTTGTAGTTGAAGCTAAAAACGTAAGAGTTGTAAGAATGACTATTGATAAGTTAAACACTAACATTAACAATGACACTAGACTTGTTGATGTTCCTCCAATGATTATTGAAAATCGTACAATGGTACCATTAAGATTTATTGGTGAAGCTATTGGCGGAACTGTTCAGTGGGTTAAAGCTACAAGAACAGTTAAAGTAACTACTGGAGATAAAACAGTTAGCCTTGTAATTGGTCAAACTGGCCCAGGCCTTGATGTTCCAGCTCAAATTGTAGACAGCAGAACTTTAGTTCCAGTTAGATACATTTCAGAGCAGCTTGGCGCAAAAGTAAACTGGACTGAACTTACAAGAACAGTTGAAATAATTAAGTAGTTAATATAAAATTTAAAAGAATATTGGTTTATTTTTATCCATGCTGATATGAAAATAGAAATGAAAGTGGGAGATCTGCTTAGGATGATTACACAGTTTAAAGATTATCTTCAAAAATTAATATTGAGAATAATTGCAGCAGTAATGTAAGCGTCAAATAATACACACATTGATAATTAAAATAACAACACTCACAGAAGAATGCCTCTGGTTTTTACCCCAGAGACATTCTTCATTTTGTCCTGCAATAATCTGGTAAATCAGCCGACCAGGGCAGATATAAGGCCAGAATATCTTGATTAGTAATATCAGTATTTGGCAGCTGTTCAAATAAGTACTTTAGGTATTCGAAGGGCTTTAATTTGTTTTTCTTGGCTGTTTCAATAATACTGTAAATCATAGCACTAGCTATTGCTCCTTTTGGTGTATTTGAAAACAGCCAGTTTTTTCTTCCAATTACAAAAGGTTTAATAGATCTTTCCCCACGGTTATTGCTTAACTCTATACGTCCATCTTCCGGGAAAGTATATAATTTTTCTTTTTGATTTAAGCTGTATGTTACAGCCTTTCCAAGATAACTTTGGGGGAGTGCTTTTTCTTTTTGTATTTCAAGCCAGGCAAAATAGGCCTCAAGGATTGGCTTTGACTGCAATTCTCTTTGTTCTTTTCTTTTTTCAAAACTGACATCACAAAGAGACCTCTCAATTTCAAAGAGGCGGTTGTAATATGTCAATCCTTCCTGACTTCCAGAATAGGCAGTTTCTGCCTTTTCTGGTAATGCTTTTAATGATTCATCATATTTCCTGCAGACATGAGCTCAGCACCCTGCAAGTTTTGCTTGTTCTACTTTGTTGTAGCCGGCATAGTTATCTACATGAAGGTAACCCTTGAACCCCTCAAGGAATCCTTTTGGATAATTTCCAGATCGTCCTTCCCGGTAATCATAGAGTATGATTGGTACTGAATCTCCGCTTGTTCTGTACATCCACATATAGCTATTAGTTTTAGCTGGCCGGTCCGGTTCACATAAAACTTCCAGCATTGTTTCATCAGCATGCAGAACTTCTTTTTTCTTTAGCTCTGCATGCATCTCTTTAAACAAGGGCTTCAACCAATCCTTTGAAGCTTTAATCATCCAGTTTGCCATAGTCTGTCGGCTGATTGCCAGACCATCATGTTTAAACCGTTGTTCCTAGCGGTATAACGGCAGTGCTTCCATATATTTTCTTGTCATAATATGTGCCACCAGAGATGGAGAAGCTAAACTTTTGGGAATAACAGGATTTGGAGAAGGAGCAATGATAACAGGAACACTGGTATCATTTTTTTCACAACTTCTGCAGGAATAAACATAGCTAACATGTTCTGTAACAGAAACCTGAGCTGGAATAACTGTAAGCTCAGTTCTAATCTGTTTGCTCATTTCATGAATTTCTCCGCCACATTTTTCACAGTTGTGATCAGCAGATAACTTGTATTCCGTAACTACCTTAGGAAGATCCTTTACTATCTTTGCTTTATGTCCTTTTTTCCGTTTTGGCTTTAGTATTACTTCATCAACAGAAGGTTCTGAATAAAAAACAACAGCTTCAGCCTCGGGCTTATTAAAGATAGCAATTTGATCCGGCATAGTTCGTTCACTGGAACTGCCAAATCTTTGCTGCCTGCCAAGGCGAAACTGTTGTTCATGCCAGTTTAATCGCGCAGAAAGGAAATCATTTTTCTTCTCCAGTTCCAAATATCTTGCTTCTAGTTCAGCACGGGAATATTCTTTTAAATTCTTTACCTTATCTACTTTTATCATGCTTAAATTATACCATTTTAATTAGAAATTTACAAAGAAAAAATGCTGAAAACCCAATAAAATCAAGGCTTATAGCACTTTTTTAGTCACAATATTTTTTGCTGTTTTACCGGTTTGTGTGCAGCTTTTTGTTCCAATGAAAGTCCGTCTAAAAGCCATCGCAACTCTCTTTCGGTAACATGTAATCCATTAGTTTTTGATCCATCCGGCCATTTGAATCTGCTTTTTTCAAGTCTTTTGTAGTATAACCAAAAGCCGTCTGCTTTCCATCTAAGAATTTTAATTTTATTCCTCTGCCGATTGCAGAAAACAAAAAGTGTTCCTGCAAAAGGACCTTCTTTAAAATATTCCAATACCATAATTGACAAGCCGTTTATGGATTTTCTCATATCAGTACCACCACAAGCTAAATATACATTTTCTGGTTTAACAGTACTTAACATATCTCATTGAGTGCTCGCACTACATCTTTTAATACATCTAGGGAAAACCCATCAGTAACTTCCAGGCTGAAACTTCCTATTTTTAAAGTAACACCGTTGTTTGCAACAACTTTTGTTTTTCCTGGTTGCCATTTTCTTCCTGTAATTTTCTCAACCAATAGCGAAGTGCTGTTGCTTTTACATTTTCCTACTCACACCATAGTTCTTGTGTTAGTCTACTGATACTGTATTTTTCGATTCTTTCTTCCCATACTTTTCTGTTCTCTGAGTAGTTCAAAAAAATACACCTCCTATGAGATGTATTGTTTAATACTAAATATTCTATTACTAGGTGTGTATTATTTGACGCTTACTGATCCTGATACTTTTGCGCCATTAGGATATGGAGCAGACGTTATAATCATAGATGATTTGAATCCTCTTGGAGGAACAGTTTGGGTAACATTAACGCAAAGCGGAAAGACAGAAAGTACCAGAACTGCAAAAGCATATCTATCAGAAGCTGAATAAGGAAACGCTTCCATTTTCCGCGCTGATTCTGGGACGTTTCGAGACCAGTGAAAAAGTCTTTCTTTAAAAGAAGATTCTTCCCTTTTCAGCAAAATAAGACTATTTTTTTAAATTCCAAATTTGATTTAAAAAATTGCACTCTAAAGAGGATAGTATTGATGCTATCCTCTTTATGTTTACCGCAATTGCTGCCAGCTTCGATTGAACAGACACACTTAAGAGACCATATCCTCTTGCACGACATAGTCCGTGAAATCTTTTTAGCTCGGCATTCTTGCCTTCAATGCTTGCTCTCTTCTTGTACTTTTCTTTAAACTCTTCCGTTTTTTGTTCTTAAGATATTTCATAATATTCTCCAGTATTTAAACCAGTTGTGAAAATTTCTCGTGCTTTTTTACCAGCACATTGATCATGCTTTGGGCAATTTTTACACTGCTTTGCTTCAAAATAATAATTGTAATATCCATAGCCTAAAGAATAAAATGTTTCTTTCCTTTTAAAATATCTCTTTTTTACACTTATGTTTCCTTGGCTACATTCCCATTCGTCCGAATCTTTGTTGTATGAAAATCCATTTTCATCAATTCTGTAAGCTGACCCACTTGCTGGAATAAAGGCTTTTGCTTTTAATTCCTTTATTGAATCTAAAATGTTTTTTCTGAAATAAGCTTTGTCTCCATATACTTCTTTTACAGAAACTCCTGCTTTTATGGTCTCTTCAAGCATTTCCTCTGTTAAATCTCCATCAGTATATACCCCATCTCCGGTTCTAACGCAGGTAATTAATCTTTCTTCTGTAGTCATAATAAATTCTGTTTTATAGCCAAAAAAGTCTTGGCTTTTACTTTTTCTGCCAACACGAGCATCTTCATCTATTAATGAACGTACTCCTTTTTGATTTATGAACTTGGGATCATTTAATATATTTTTAGCTTTTTCAATAATAGAATTGGTTTTGAGTAGCTCTGTATTTTTTCTGCTTCATAGATTACTTTTTCTAAGTAATCTATCATTACTGCTTTTGCTTCTTTATGGTCTTCAATCTCCTTGTACTCTGGAACATCAGGAAGACCGGGTAGTTTTTCTTCTGTTTCTTCTTCATATGTATTTATAATTTTTTAGCAAGATGTTTCGTTAATCTTTCCGGGGTTTTTATTGTATTGGCTTCTATATGTGTAGCACCAATACTTACACTATTTCCTTCAATAATTTTTTGTTCAACACATTGGCGAATAATTTCTGTAATAATTTCATCTAATGTGGAGTTTTGAAGTCTTTGGGTTCTGAATTTTGAGAGGAGACTTTTATCTGGGAGGGATTCTTCGGGATTGATTCCTAAAAAATACATATATGCTAAATTAAGTTCTGCTTCCTGTATAACCTTTTCGTCAGAAAGGTTATACAGGAAGCTGCAGGAAAAGAAGTTTACACATTAATTCTGGTTCTTTGGCTGGTCTGCCAAAAGTTTTGCAGTAGCTGTTTTTCCAATAATTTATTAATAAAGCTGAAATTTACTACAGATTCTATTCTTTTTAATATATGATTTTCAGGTATTTTATTATATAATTGTAAATATAAAGAAATTTGCTTTGATTTTAATCTAAGCATAAAAAGTCCACCCTTTTGGTTTATTTTGTTTTGGTAGATAAATTATACTATAAAAAGGTGGGCTTTTTTCTGTTTTCTTAGATATATCAACGCTTTCAGCTTTTTTAGTATAAAAATTTGTCCTTCACCTTTAACTTAAAGAAAGGCTTTTTCACTGGTCTCGGACGCTTTGGTGTGACCCCCAAAAAGGGTACACTTCTGGAACAGTAAATTTCACCAAATTAATTAAATGAAAAAATCTGTTTATAGAAACCTTGGAGGGACACCTCCAAGGTTTCTATGCGTCCTGTCATTTATATAAAATTTAATGTAATCTTCAGTAATTTCTTTTATATCTTTAAAACTTTTGATTCTTTTCTTGTAGAGATTAATACTTTCTGTTTTGTAATGGCTAAAGAAACTTTCAATCTTCGCATTATCCCAGCAATTTCCTCTTCTGGACATACTTTGAACTGCTCCTAAAGACTTTAAATAGCTGGAATATTCTTTGCTTGTGTATTAAACACCTTGATCACTATGGATAACAGTATTCTTAATATCTATCTTTTTTGAAAGTTTTTTAATAGTTTTTATAGTCAGCTTGCTGTCAGGATTCTTACTGTATTCCCAGCTTACTGGCTCATTGTTAAACAGATCTAGGGCAACACACAGATATAGCTTAGAGTTTCTGTAAGGAATACAGGTAATATCTGTGGCTATTTTTTCTCCTGGGCGACTTGCCTTAAAATCCCTGTTTAATATATTGGCTTTGAATTGTTTATCATCTTGAATCCTATTCTTTTTTCTTCTGATTCTGGATCTGAGATTGTTTTCCTGCATTATTCTTTGAATCTTTTTATGATTAACAACTATTTTAAACGCATTTCTTAGCTCATTTCCTATTCTTCTGTAACCAAAAATTCCTTTTGATTTGTTATATATTTAAATAATTATTTTCTCAATGGAATCTTCTTTTTTTATTGGTTTGTCTCTGAAATTGCAATAGGCTTTTCTTTTTACTCCAGCAATTTCGCAAAGAAATTTTACTGTATATTTAAATTCCAAAGCAAATATAGCTCTGTACTTTAGCTCCCTGACTTTTGTTTTTTTTAGAAATAAAGGGCTGTAAATGCTCTAATTGTTCGTAGTATTCAATTTTAGCATAAAGATGTTCTATTTCTTTTTCGTATTCAATTTCTCTTTGTGTTTTCTCAGGAAAATCTATTTTATCTGATCTGATTTTTATCTTATCCGGATCTTTCTTAGCTTCTGTTGGAAGAAGTCCTTTTTCTTTTAATTGTTTTTCCCAATTAAGAACAAGATTTTTTGAAGATAAATTGTACTTTGCAGTAATCTTTCTTGCCCTAAGATTGCTTTCGTAATATTCCTTAATTACAGAGAGTTTAAATTCATTAGAATAGTTCTTTGTCATTAAAATCAGCCCCCAAGATTAGTATATCTTACTGTCCCAATTTTGTGTAATTTTTAGGGGTCAGACCACTTCTATTTTGCGCGGGTTATCCACAGGATAAGTTCTAGGCTAACCTGAACCAGAAAAAATAGAAGCGTTTTGATTGAAGAAACAAGCCAAGGCAGAAAGCCCGGCCTTCGGCCTTGGCTTGTTTCTTCAATCTGAAATAAAAAAATTGGCAGGATCAGCTACCTTAAGTTGAATCTAAATTTAACTTTTTATAAGGAGGCAGTTCCTGCTATATTTTTTTACCTGCTGAATCCTCAGTTAGTGTAAAATAATTATGGGTAAAAAAACAAAAAATATTAGAGCAACTCCTTATGTTACAATTAAATCGCTAAACCAAATCGCAAAAAAAGGAGAAACTCTAATGAATAATATTATACATGAAATTGCAACTAAAATCGGTAAAGAAATAGCAGAAAATATGGAAACAACTTTAATTGAGGGAAATAATATATCTGAATTCATTTTAAAAACCAAAAAAATGCTGGATGAAGTTGGGGTTGCAATTACGGAAAAAGCACTTGAAACTGTAGATATTTTAGTTAAAAAAGATTGTGCAAGAAAAAGAGACTGGAAAATAAAGGAAACAAAGTCGAAGAAAAGTTTGGCGACGATATTTGGTGAAGTAACCTATAAAAGAACGTATTATGTTCATAAAATTACCGGTGAATATAAATACTTATCTGATGAAGCTGTTGGTATTGAAGCAAATGACAGAATGGATATATTGCTAGAATCAATGTTAATAGAAGAAGCAATAGAGACACCATACAGAAAAAGTAGCGAAAAAATATCGAAGAATGTGTATCTTACTGGTCAAACAGTAATGAATTCTATTAGAAAGCTTAAAGATATTTCTAATCATGCAGCACCAGTGAAAAAACTGATTCTCAAGCTAAGATTTTGTACATCGAAGCTGATGAAGATCATGTTTCACTTCAAAGAGGAACATGTGCCGAACCTAGATTAATTTATGTTCACGAAGGTAAGTGAAAGGTAAGTAAAGATAGATATGAATTAATAAATCCCAGATACTTTAGTGGTCTCTACCGAGATAGTGCTGATTTATGGCTTGAAGTAGCTGATTATATTGATAGCAACTATGAAGAAGAAACTATTGAAAAGATATATTTATCAGGAGATGGAGCCAACTGGATAAAACAAGGCAAAGAATGGATTAAAGATAGTATCTATGTTTTAGATAGATACTATTTGTCGAAATATATAAAGAAGGCAACTGCTTATATGAAAGGCACACACCAAATGATGTGGTATTACATAAATACGAAAAGGAAAGATTTCGTAAAAGATTTATTCAAAGCAATAATTGAAGAAACAGAATCAGAAACAAAAAATAGAAGCAATAAAAGATGCTAGAAGTTATGTGTTAAATAATTGGGAAGGTATAATGAATCAATATGACC
Source organism: Peptococcia bacterium (assembly GCA_965228015.1). GTDB lineage: Bacteria > Bacillota > Peptococcia > Peptococcales > SKKY01 > SKKY01. Next base: position 892,298 of record OZ245787.1, on the reverse strand, counting down.
CGGATTATATAGGCTGTAGCACAGAAGGCCATATTAGTCATATATTATCTGCAAGATTAAGTTCAAGGCCTCTAAGCTGGTGCAGAGAAGGTGTTGATCAAATGTCACGTCTGAGGGCTTTTAAGGCTAATTCAGGTAATGTATATGATTTAGTAAAAGAAAGAAGCAAGAAAAACAGAAACAAGAATCATAAAATTAGAAAGCCGTGTTATAAAAAAACTACGAACCTAATATCAGATGAGAAATTCGGCAATGTGCCAGTAGTTTTAACTGGTAAGAGAACTTGGAAAAGAGAATTATTTAAAAGGATAGCGAGTGCGATTTAGCACGTAATACATACAAGGAGTTTTTTTATTCTTTTAAAACCCATAATTAATTGATACGATCACCTCGGACTTTCCCTTTGACTTTATCTTTCATATTGTTGTATAATAGCTCTGTAATTTTCTAAGTTTTTTAGGGTATGTTATATAACAATTAAAGTAGACAATGCTTTATTATATAAAACGAAAGGATGATTGAGATATATGTGTAAACTTTTTACATCTGAGTCCGTTACAGAAGGACATCCAGACAAAATGGCGGACCAAATCTCCGATGCTGTCCTTGATGCCATAATGGAAAAAGATCCAAATGGCCGTGTTGCCTGCGAGACATTTGTAACCACAGGCCTTGTACTTGTTGGAGGAGAGATCTCCACATCTTGTTATGTTGATATTCCAAAATTGGTTCGTGAAACTGTTAAGGAAATTGGCTATGTCCGTGCAAAGTATGGTTTTGACTATGCAACCTGCTCCGTGCTTACCGGCATCGACGAGCAGAGTGAAGATATTGCCCTTGGGGTAGATAAAGCTCTTGAAGCTAAGGAAGGCCAGATGGATGATTCCCAAATCGAGGCTATTGGTGCCGGGGACCAGGGAATGATGTTCGGTTATGCAACCAACGAAACTGAAGAATATATGCCCCTGCCAATTTCTCTGGCTCACAAATTAACCAGAAATCTTACAGAAGTTCGCAAAAGCTGTGAGCTTGATTATCTTCTTCCTGACGGCAAATCTCAAGTTACTGTTGAATACGAAGATGGAAAACCTGTAAGAATTGATACAATTGTTATCTCAACCCAGCACAAACCGGAAGCAACTCTCGAACAGATACGCAAGGATGTAATTGAAAAGGTAATCCTTCCAGTGGTTCCAAAGGAAATGCTTGATGAAAATACAAAATATTTCATCAATCCAACAGGCCGTTTCGTTGTAGGAGGACCTCAGGGAGACGCAGGTCTTACGGGACGTAAGATTATCGTAGATGCTTACGGTGGAATGGCTCGCCACGGTGGTGGAGCTTTCTCAGGAAAAGACTGCACAAAGGTAGACAGATCTGCAGCTTACGCAGCAAGATATGTTGCCAAAAATTTAGTTGCAGCTGGTGTTGCAGATAAATGTGAAATCCAGCTTGCCTACGCAATTGGTGTAGCAAAGCCTGTATCAATATCAGTAGACACCTTCGGTACAGGAAAAGTAGCTGACGACGAAATAACAGAAGTAGTAAATAAGCTTTTCGACTTAAGACCAGCGGGAATCATAAACAACCTGCAGCTTAGAAGACCAATTTACAAACAAACAGCAGCCTACGGACACTTCGGCCGCACAGACGTCGAACTCCCCTGGGAAAAACTAGACAGAGTCCAGGACGTCCAGCAAGCGCTGATTTTGGAAGCGTCCGAGACCAGTGAAAAAGCCTTTCTTTAAAAGAAGATTTTTCCCTTTTCAGCAAAATAAGACTATTTTTTTAAATTCCAAATTTGATTTAAAAAATTGCACTCTAAAGAGGATAGTATTGATGCTATCCTCTTTATGTTTACCGCAATTGCTGCCAGCTTCGATTGAACAGACACACTTAAGAGACCATATCCTCTTGCACGACATAGTCCGTGAAATCTTTTTAGCTCGGCATTCTTGCCTTCAATGCTTGCTCTCTTCTTGTACTTTTCTTTAAACTCTTCCGTTTTTTGTTCTTGAGATATTTCATAATATTCTCCAGTATTTAAACCAGTTGTGAAAATTTCTCGTGCTTTTTTACCAGCACATTGATCATGCTTTGGGCAATTTTTACACTGCTTTGCTTCAAAATAATAATTGTAATATCCATAGCCTAAAGAATAAAATGTTTCTTTCCTTTTAAAATATCTCTTTTTTACACTTATGTTTCCTTGGCTACATTCCCATTCGTCCGAATCTTTGTTGTATGAAAATCCATTTTCATCAATTCTGTAAGCTGACCCACTTACTGGAATAAAGGCTTTTGCTTTTAATTCCTTTATTAAATCTAAAATGTTTTTTCTGAAATAAGCTTTGTCTCCATATACTTCTTTTACAGAAACTCCTGCTTTTATGGTCTCTTCAAGCATTTCCTCTGTTAAATCTCCATCAGTATATACCCCATCTCCGGTTCTAACGCAGGTAATTAATCTTTCTTCTGTAGTCATAATAAATTCTGTTTTATAGCCAAAAAAGTCTTGGCTTTTACTTTTTCTGCCAACACGAGCATCTTCATCTATTAATGAACGTACTCCTTTTTGATTTATGAACTTGGGATCATTTAATATATTTTTAGCTTTTTCAATAATAGAATTGGTTTTGAGTAGCTCTGTATTTTTTCTGCTTCATAGATTACTTTTTCTAAGTAATCTATCATTACTGCTTTTGCTTCTTTATGGTCTTCAATCTCCTTGTACTCTGGAACATCAGGAAGACCGGGTAGTTTTTCTTCTGTTTCTTCTTCATATGTATTTATAATTTTTTAGCAAGATGTTTCGTTAATCTTTTCGGGGTTTTTATTGTATTGGCTTCTATATTTGTAGCACCAATACTTACACTATTTCCTTCAATAATTTTTTGTTCAACACATTGGCGAATAATTTCTGTAATAATTTCATCTAATGTGGAGTTTTGAAGTCTTTGGGTTCTGAATTTTGAGAGGAGACTTTTATCTGGGAGGGATTCTTCGGGATTGATTCCTAAAAAATACATATATGCTAAATTAAGTTCTGCTTCCTGTATAACCTTTTCGTCAGAAAGGTTATACAGGAAACTGCAGGAAAAGAAGTTTACACATTAATTCTGGTTCTTTGGCTGGTCTGCCAAAAGTTTTGCAGTAGCTGTTTTTCCAATAATTTATTAATAAAGCTAAAATTTAGGTTCTTTGTCAAATGTTGGGGTAACCCAATTAGATTAGATTCCATGAGTACCGCATTGAAAAATGCGGTACTTTTTTAAATTGTTTTTAGTTCATTACGTGCATTATTCTGTTTTTGAATCTCCAAAAGTTTCTTACACCATAAGCATTTCTTTTTAAAACCTTAATTTTGTTATTAACTCCTTCTGTATATCCGTTAGTATAAGTACAAGTAAATGAATTAAGAATATATTTCTGCCAGTTGAAAATGGTTCTGGAGCATTTATCGAATTCTTCAAGCTCACAGGACATAACAAACATATACCAGGCTTTCAAATTCTTTTTTGCACTTTCTAAATCACTGCTGTCAACAAAGTTATAAAATTTTTCTTTTAACATATAAGCTTTTTGCAGTTTCTCAGAAGTAGCAAGCATAACGTTTACCTGGTCAATTTCTTCAGGAGTTAAATACTTCATTCTTTTTAAGAGAAGGGAGCGACTTCTTTTGAAATATCTTCGCCTTTCCTTGGCAAATTTCTTTTGCTCATCTTTCCTAATTCTTTCAAATGCCCAAGTGACCTGCCTAATGAAATGGAATTTATCGATAATGATAGTTGCATTTTTAAAATATGTTTCAATAATATCCTTGTAAGGTTGCCACATATCCATAATGAAGTATTTTACTTTATCCCTGTCATTGAATTTCCTGAAATAGTCCGATAAAATGTGTTGTTCTCTTCCGTGAAGAATATCAAGTACCTTCTTGTTTTGGGGATCAGTTAATATGCACTGGTACTTTTTGCCCCCGGCATTACCTTTAAATTCATCAATAGAGATTGCTTCGGGCAATTTTGTTAGGGAATAGTTTATGAATCTAAAAAGCCTGAGAGCCGTTGATGGTGAAATATTATTCTCTTTGGCAATATCAGATACAGAGTAAACATTTTTCATTCGAGTAATTATGTATTTTATCAGCCTGCTGGTCATTCTTTGATAGCGGGGGAGAAAATCATTTTTTTCGTAGAATTTTTTATTGCAGTGATTACAAACGTACCTTCTTTTTTTGTAGTAAAGGTAGGTTTTCTTCCCTGAGATGGAAATATCTTTTATCATTTGAATTCTGTAATCATGAACTTTACTGGTTTGTTGATGGCATTTGGGGTAATTGTGAGTTTTAATCTCCAGAGAAAAAGAAAAGGACATTGAATCAGAAGAAGTTTCTAATTGTTCTAAAATTATCCCTTTAAAACCAATTAATTTTTTAATATAATGGTTATTACAGAGCATAAGTAAATTCCTCCTTAGATTACAGTGGGTGTTCTCTAATATGGATTTACCCAATGCTCTGTATTTTTTCGCAAATAAATGTCAGAATGGTTTTTACCACCCCCAACATTTATTGTAGAACCTTTATTTTTGTTAGTGTAAAATAATTATGGGTAAAAAAACAAAAAAATATTAGAGCAACTCCTTATGTTACAATTAAATCGCTAAACCAAATCGCAAAAAAGGAGAAACTCTAATGAATAATATTATACATGAAATTGCAACTAAAATCGGTAAAGAAATAGCAGAAAATATGGAAACAACTTTAATTGAGGGAAATAATATATCTAAATTCATTTTAAAAACCAAAAAAATACTGGATGAAGTTGGGGTTGCAATTACGGAAAAAGCACTTGAAACTGTAGATATTTTAGTTAAAAAAGATTGTGTAAGAAAAAGAGGCTGGAAAATAAAGGAAACAAAGTCGAAGAAAAGTTTGGCGACGATATTTGGTGAAGTAACCTATAAAAGAACGTATTATGTTCATAAAATTACTGGTGAATATAAATACTTATCTGATGAAGCTGTTGGTATTGAAGCAAATGACAGAATGGATATATTGCTAGAATCAATGTTAATAGAAGAAGCAATAGAGATACCATACAGAAAAAGTAGCGAAAAAATATCGAAGAATGTGTATCTTACTGGTCAAACAGTAATGAATTCTATTAGAAAGCTTAAAGATATTTCTAATCATGCAGCACCAGTGAAAAAACTGATTCTCAAGCTAAGATTTTGTACATCGAAGCTGATGAAGATCATGTTTCACTTCAAAGAGGAACATGTGCCGAACCTAGATTAATTTATGTTCACGAAGGTAAGTGAAAGGTAAGTAAAGATAGATATGAATTAATAAATCCCAGATACTTTAGTGGTCTCTACCAAGATAGTGCTGATTTATGGCTTGAAGTAGCTGATTATATTGATAGCAACTATGAAGAAGAAATTATCGAAAAGATATATTTATCAGGAGATGGAGCCAACTGGATAAAACAAGGCAAAGAATGGATTAAAGATAGTATCTATGTTTTAGATAGATACTATTTGTCGAAATATATAAAGAAGGCAACTGCTCATATGAAAGGCACGCACCAAATGATGTGGTATTACATAAATACGAAAAGGAAAGATTTCGTAAAAGATTTATTCAAAGCAATAATTGAAGAAACAGAATCAGAAACAAAAAATAGAAGCAATAAAAGATGCTAGAAGTTATGTGTTAAATAATTGGGAAGGTATAATGAATCAATATGACCCGGATTATATAGGCTGTAGCGCAGAAGGCCATATTAGTTATATATTATCTGCAAGATTAAGTTCAAGGCCTCTAAGCTGGTACAGAGAAGGTGTTGATCAAATGTCACGTCTGAGGGCTTTTAAGGCTAATTCAGGTAATGTATATGATTTAGTAAAAGAAAGAAGCAAGAAAAACAGAAACAAGAATCATAAAATTAGAAAGCCGTGTTATAAAAAAAGCTACGAACCTAATATCAGATGAGAAATTCGGCAATGTACCAGTAGTTTTAACTGGTAAGAGAACTTGGAAAAGAGAATTGTTTAAAAGGATAGCGAGTGCGATTTAGCACGTAATACATACAAGGGGTTTTTTATTCTTTTAAAACCCATAATTAATTGACGCGATCTTATACATAAAGCACCTTGCTAAAGTTATATTTTTTATTATATAATTAGAATGTGTTTAATAGGTGATTAAATTAATATTTTTTAATTATTTTAGAGGAGATTTTTCAATGAATATAACAAAAGATAACCGGGCTTTTACATTTTTGGAATTAATGTTTGTTATTATTATAATTAGTATATTAGTCTCCGGTATAATATCATGCTTCATGAAAACTTTAGAGAAAGCTCGTAAGACAACAGATGAAGCCAATTTGAAAATTTTAAATACAGCAGTTAATTATTACAAATATACAGAATGTGATGATTATAATAATACATATAAGACTCTTCAAAACAATTCAGAAAGACTGGATTACCTCAAAGAAAGAAATTATATTGATAATATTCCGGAAACCCAAGGGGAAAAAATATTATTTGTATGGGATGTAAATTCAGAAAAATGGATAATCGGAGATAATGAAGCATATTTAGAGGAAGATCCTTTTTTACTGGAAGAAAACAGTAAGATTTTATTCCCTGTTAAAGGGGAAAAATATAAATGTACAGCTGTCTTAAAAAGTGGTGGGATATTAATTGATTATATTTTTAATAAAAAACACGATGATTTTCAGGGATATATTCTTCAGTTTGATGAAAAAAACAAAGGTTCTTTAGTTCTTAAAGAAGTGGTAAAGAATAAGCCAGGAAGTGATGTAGTTGGATATACTTTTAACTACTATAATTCTTTTATTGTTCCGGAAAATACTTCAGCTACAGGTAAAGAGTGGTGGGATTCTTTTCATGAAATATCTGTAATAGCGGAAGATAAAAAACTGTCGGTTTTAATTGATCAGGAAATACTTTTTCAAAATTTTATTCTTCCTGAAAGAGCTGAAAATACAGAAATATATATAGGAATATGGGCAGGGGATAAAAAAGTATTAGTCAAAAAAATAGATATTACATATTAAATAACATATAATTTTATAAAATACTTAGGAGGAATTTAAATGGGCATTTTTTTGAAGAAGGAAATAAAAGAGGTTGTAAAACCATTAGTTGTAGATATGCATCCGGGGGAACCAATTATTGTTGAGGATGAAAAAGTACAGCAAAAAGTAAATTACATACATCTTTCAGACAAGCAGCTTGAGACAATTAAAGAATTAAATACTATTCTTGAATTAAAAATTCCCAAAATGGTTGAAAATTTTTATGCAGATATTCTAAAAGTTGATGTACTTAGAAATATTTTTGATAAAAACACAACAGTAGAAAAACTTAAGGGAACATTAACCCAGTACCTAAGAAAAATGATGCTTGCAAATGTTGATACAGAATATATAAAAGAAAGATAAAAAATTGGACAGGTTCACGACAGAATAAAGTTGCATCCGGAATGGTTTATGGGTGCTTATCATATTTTAAGAAAACATATGATACCCGTAATTATTGAATCTTACAGGAATAATCCTGAAAAATTAGCGGATGCCTTAATAGCAGTAGATGCTCTTACATTTTTTGATAATATTTTGATGATAGAGGAATATATCAAGAGCTATACATCTCAAATGCTTGAGATTAAGGAGGTAAAAACAATTCAGATTCAACTGCAAAATGACAGTTAGAATCTTGCGGCTGCAGCACAATAAACCACTGCTTCTGTAAACGAAATGCCATCTATGATGGCGGCAATAAGAAGAGAGTCCTTATCAGCAGCAGATTTTGCCCAGCAGGTTAAGGAATATGCAGAAAATGGCGGTAATCAGATACAGTCTGTAACGGGAACAATGAGAGATATTGAAAAAGATTTTGATGTTATGAAAGAGAATGTTACCAACTTAAATGAAAGTTCTGAAAGTATTGCTAAAATTATTGATACGATAAGTCAAATTACTGATCAAACTAATCTTTTAGCGTTAAATGCCTCAATTGAAGCGGCACGGGCAGGAGAGCGGGGGAGAGATTTTACAGTAGTAGCTGAGGAAGTTAGAAAACTTGCTGAAGGTACTGATACTGCTTTAAAAGATATTGCTGAAAAGATTCAGGTTTCCCGAGAGGATACTCAAGGGGTATTCCAGGGTATGAAAAGAGCTGGACATTCTGTAAACGAAGGATTGGATATAACAATTAAAACCTTGGAAGGTTTCCAGCAAATAATCACAGTATTTCAGTCAAATCTTGAAATAACGAAAAAAGTTGCTGATGATGTTGATTTTAATGCAAGTATAGCGAATCAAATAAAAGAAGCTTCAGAAAATGTCACTATTCTTGCGGAAGGATTAGCATCTTTGGCAGGTGAGTTAAGCAGATGATTTATAAGTATATTTTTGGACCGGTTCCCTCAAGGAGACTGGGCTTATCCCTTGGCGTAAGCCCAATACCAGAGAGTAGTTGTAATTATTCATGTATTTATTGCCAGCTAAGCAGAACAAAAATTCTTTAAATTCTTCTAAGATTTCTTCCCTTTAGAAGAAATCTTAGAAGAATTTAAAGAATTTGTAAAAAGTGGTAAGAATTATGATGTAGTTTCAATTGTTGGTGAAGGTGAACCAACCCTTTATTTTAGTTTAAAAGAACTGATACTTAAATTAAAGGAGTTAACTGACAAACCAGTAGTAGTTATTACCAATGGATCCCTTCTTTCATTAGAGGAAGTAAAAGAAGCTCTTTATTGTGCAGATATTGTACTTCCCTCATTCGATGCTTATGATGAGGCTCTGTTTAAAAAGATTAACCGTCCTCATGGTAAATTAAAATATGAAGATATAAAAAAACGGACTTGAAATATTCTCTAAAGAATATGAAGGTGAGCTTTGGCTTGAAATTATGTTTATGAAAGGAATAAATGACTCGGAGAAAGATATATTAAAATATAAAGAAATTCTAAAAGGAATAAATTACCGCCGTCTATATATAAATACTCCTGTAAGACCACCAGCAGAAGATAATGTACAAGAAGTTGATAAAAAAACTATAGAAAATGCAGTAAATATACTTGGGGGAATTTCTATTGATTTGTTGAGTTCCCAGGGTTTTTCAAGTGATATTATTGATCAAAAAGAAGCTGTGATTAGCATAATCAAACGACATCCTATGAATTAAATGGAAATTCGATCTTTTCTTGAAAGCAGAGACTGTGAAGAAAAAGAGATAGAAAATATTATTGAAGAGTTAAAAGAGGATAAAAAGGTTGCAATTAAAGAATATAAAGGATATAATACTTTCCGTTTACTATAAAAAATACCATTGGGGGGTATGGCGGAAAGATGAAAGGAAATAACAACTTTTATATAAAAACAAACCGGATTTTTTCTCATGTAAAAAAATATTCTTGGATATTTATTCCACTAGTAGCACTTGCAGGATTATGGTTCCCAAAATTAGGATTACTTATGATTTCGGTTATGCTGGCTTTGCCAGTTTTGGTTTTTTGAAAGGTAAGTATTGGTGCGGAACAACATGTCCCCATGGAAGTTTTTTTGATGGTATTATATTACCAATAACAGGGAATAAGGAAATACCTTCCTGGGCAAAATCAAAAGTTACTATACTATTAGCCTTTTCTTGGTTTATGTATATCTTTTACTCAAGGATTAAAGCTTCCTTTAGCTTTTGGGGGGAAATTTCTTTTTGGGATAAGCTGGGCTTTGTATTCGTTGCCAATTATTTGGCTGTGACTATTATTGGAACATTAATGGCATTATTTTTTTCATCAAGGACATGGTGCCGTTTTTGTTCTATGAAACCTTTCAATTGTTAACTTATAAAATTGGAAAAATATTAAGGCTTAATTATAAGACAGATCAAAAGGTTGTAATTAAAGAAATAGAATCTTGTGTAAGCTGTAAAAAGTGCGAGAAAGTTTGCCCCGTTCAGCTTGCTCTCTATAAAGATTTTGATGAAGAAGGAATTTTCCAGGATGAAGCGTGTATAAGATGTAGTACATGTATTGAAAACTGTCCATTAAAGTTACTTGAAAAGGATATTGCTTAAAATGAAATGCCGACCAGGTTGCGGAGCATGTTGTATTGCTCCCTCAATTTCATCTCCCATTCCAGGAATGCCTAAAGGGAAAAAAGCTGGGGAGATATGTATTCATTTAACTAAAGACAAACTATGTGGTCTTTTTGGGAAGCCAGAAAGACCTGGTATTTGTACTGCCTTTTTGGCCATGGAAGATTCTTGCGGGAATAGTTTTTATGAGGCGATGGAAAGATTAGGGGAAATGGAAAGGTTTACCTGTGGAAAATAGAATTAGAAATTGGATAGAAAAATACATAGAAGAAATTAATCAAAACAAAAAATACCAAACTATTTGGAAGAGGCCTTTGGTAGCTTTTTAAGATCTGATGATGAAGGATTCAAGGAACTTAGAGAAAGAACGGAGAATGTTCATTTAATGCCAAGAGATATATTAACAACAGCAGAATCTGTTGTTGTTAATTTTCTGCCTTTTGATGAAAGTATTTCAAGGGGTAATTTTGGGGGAACGATGGCTTCGGAAGAATGGGCTCAGGCATATGTTGATACAAATAATTTAATTAGAGATTTAAATGAAAAGTTGTCTGAATTTCTTTTAGAGTTTAAATTTGAATCAAAAGTTCTTCCACCCACCCATAATTTTGATACTGAAAAATTGATTAGCTGGTGGTCTCATAAGCATATTGCCTATCTGGCAGGAATGGGAACCTTTGGCCTTCATCGAATGCTTATTACAGATTCTGGTTCAGCAGGAAGGTTTGGGAGTATTGTAACCTCAATGCCTGTTGGGGAAGAAAAGAGAAAATCTAAAGCCGGCTGTTTATGGATTGAAAATGGAAGCTGTGGTATATGTGTTAAAAATTGCACTTTTGGTGCTTTGAAAAAAGATACATTTGACAGAAAGTTATGTTATGAAATTCTGTTGAAAAATGCTGCGCTTTATGAAGAAATGGGGATAAGTGATGCTTGTGGAAAGTGCTTGGCAAAAGTTCCCTGTTCCTATACAAATCCTTTAGGAAAATTATGTCCAGTTTGTTTATCAGAAACAAAAAAATAAAAGATGGAAAAATGAAGTTTATTATTTAAAATGTTCTAAGTGTGATTTTATTTTTAAGGGTTCTGAATACAAAATTTCTGAAGAAGAAGAGAAGTTAAGATATGAGGAACACAATAATTTTGTCGATGATCCCAAATATGTTCAATATTTCGAAAGTTTTATTAGTTCTGCAATTATCCCTTTTGTATCATCAGGGAAAAATACTTTAGATTTTGGCAGTGGACCTCAACCTGTCTTTGGAAAAATACTTGAAGAAAAATATGGTTTTAATGTAGACCTCTATGATTATTATTTTAGTCCGGAAAAAGTTTATATTGGCAATAAATATGATTTAATTACCTGTACCGAGGTAATTAAATCATATTGCAAATCCCATGGATTATTTTTATTTATTTTCAGAACTTTTAAAAGAAAATGGAATTCTTGCTTTGATGACATATTTTCGTCCAAAAGAGGAAGAGGATTTTTTTAACTGGCATTATGTAAGAGATAAAACTCACATTTCATTTTTCTCAGAAAAATCATTAAGATATATTTCCGGTGTGGTTGATCTTGAAATGATTTATATTGATGAAAAAAAGACAGCTGTATTTAGAAAAAAATGATGGTAGTAAGGAGATGTATTAATGTTTGGAACAATAGTAAATACTTTGGCCATAATAGCTGGAGCAGGCCTGGGAATTATTTTTAGAAAAGGAATTCCTGAAAAAAGCAAAACCACTATTATGCAAGGAATAGGTATGGCGGTTATTTTGGTAGGTTTAAAAATGGCTATTAAGGTTAATAATGAGTTGATAGTTATAATAAGTCTTGCTATTGGTGCTCTTATTGGTGAAATGATGAGAATAGATTTTCACCTTAACTCTCTTGCTCAAAATCTTGAAAAAATGGTAAGCAAGGGTGGAGTAAAAGAAGGAAATTTTGTAAAAGGTTTTGTTTCTGCCGGCTTAATTTTTTGTGTTGGAGCAATGGCTATAATGGGTTCTCTCGAGGGAGGATTAACAAATACTTATAAAATATTATATGTAAAATCATCTCTTGACTTTATTACCTCAATTATTCTTAGCTCATCACTTGGTATTGGAGTTGCTTTTTCTGCACTTCCAGTGTTTCTTTATCAAGGGGCTATTACTCTGATGGCTGCAGGTATTAAACCATTTCTAACAGATGCAATCACCCTATACATGACTGGTACTGGTGGATTACTAATTCTTGGTATTGGAATAAATATACTTGGAATTAAAGAGATTAATGTAGCTAATTTGTTACCTGTGATATTTGTAGCAATTTTAGTAACTATGGGCGCAGTTGCTTTTTTCCCTGGTTTTGTTTGATAAATATAATTAAAACAGCCTCCTCATTCAAATTGAGAAGGCTGTTTTAATTATATGTTTTTAAGTTTATTCAGAGTCTCTTTGAAGTTATTAATTGTCGCTTTTACAGGTTCTGGCGAGGACATATCAACTTTTGCAAGTTTCAACAGTTCTACAGAATAATTTGAGTCACCACTTTTCAGGAACTTAAGGTAGTCATTAATGTCATAGTTTTTATCATTAATTATTTTGTCAGAAATAGCTATTGCAGCAGAGATCCCCGTTGCATATTGATAAACGTAAAATGCAGAGTAAAAATGGGGAATTCTTGCCCATTCGTATTTTAAGGCTTCATCAATTAGAAACTCTTTTCCATAATAATTTTCATATAAAGTTCTATACATATCAGAAAGAACAGACTCAGTTAAAGGTTGATTGTTTTCTACTAATTCATGGGCATTTTTTTCAAATTCTGCAAATAAAGTTTGTCTGAAAAAAGTTGAACGAAGATTGTCAAGATGATCATTAAGCAAATATTTTTTTTCTTCTTCTGAGTCAGAAGTACTTAGTAAATAATGGTAAAGCAGTTGTTCATTTACTGTAGAAGCAACTTCAGCACAAAAAATAGTATAATTTGAATTAATGTATTCCTGTTCATTATTACTGTAGTAGCTATGCATTACATGCCCTAATTCATGGGCAATAGTAAATATATCATTAAGAGTTCCATTAAAATTTAAAAGAGAATAGGGATGAACACCATAAACACCTATAGCATAAGCTCCGGAAATTTTATTTTCCTGTGGGAAAACATCCATCCATCTTTCATCAAAAGCCTTTTTAATAATCTTTAGACAATCATCACCTAAGGGTTTTAAGGCATTAAGAATTATATCTTCCGCTTCTTCAAAGGTGTATTTTTTATTTATATTTTTTACCAGAGGAACAAATAAATCATAGAAGTGTAAATCTTCATAACCTAAAGTATTTTTTCTGTACTCAAGATATTCCTGCAGAACATTACAGTTTTCTCTTACAGTTGAAATCAGGTTTTCGTATATTTTTTCATCTATAAAATTACTATCCAAAGCCATTTTCAAAGCACTTTTATAATTGCGCTTTTTTCCTTCAAGAACATTTTTCTTTACGCTTCCAAAATACAGAGAGGTTAAAGTATTGCTATGCTTTTTATAAGTTCCCAGGAGTTTGTTAAAAAAATCTTTTCTGAAGTTTCTGCCTGGGTTAAGCAAAGCTAGATAATAATTTGTGTTATTAGCTGAAATTTCTTTTCCTGTTGAAGGGTCAGTGATTCTTGGGTATTCAATATCCCCAACTGTAAGATCGTCATAGGCTTTTTCAAAAAAAGATGAAATTGAATCCATTCCGGATAATAATTGTTCAGTTTCACTATCCAAAATATGCTCCTTCTTGCTGAACAGCTTCTCAAACATAAAACGATATTTTTCTAAATCCTTTATTTCCTCTAAATAATCATTAAAATTTTTTTTAGATATTTTTAATAATTCAGGTTCTGTAAATGATAATAAATCTTGAATGCGATAATTTAATTCATCAGCCTTTTCGAATAGTTTTTTATTTTCTTGATTTTTCAAATCAACATCAAATGCAGTTTTTGTATACATATAAATCTTTGTAAGAAGTATTCCCATGTGTTCTTGTTTTTCTAAAAAATCAAAAAGCGCTGAGGAACTTTTTGTAAAAATATCTTTTTTTGAAACAAGTTCAATAGATAAATTATTTATTTCATTGTAATCAGTTTCCCATTTTTCAATTGAACTGTATAGTTGACTTAAATCCCAAGTGTAGTTTTTCATAGGCCCTCCCTTTAGTTAAGTTTGTTTAAATATATTATATAAGTTAAGGTGATTGATATGCAAATAAATAAGAGGTTAGTGTAAAATAATTATGGGTAAAAAAACAAAAAAATATTAGAGCAACTCCTTATGTTACAATTAAATCGCTAAACCAAATCGCAAAAAAGGAGAAACTCTAATGAATAATATTATACATGAAATTGCAACTAAAATCGGTAAAGAAATAGCAGAAAATATGGAAACAACTTTAATTGAGGGAAATAATATATCTAAATTCATTTTAAAAACCAAAAAAATACTGGATGAAGTTGGGGTTGCAATTACGGAAAAAGCACTTGAAACTGTAGATATTTTAGTTAAAAAAGATTGTGTAAGAAAAAGAGGCTGGAAAATAAAGGAAACAAAGTCGAAGAAAAGTTTGGCGACGATATTTGGTGAAGTAACCTATAAAAGAACGTATTATGTTCATAAAATTACTGGTGAATATAAATACTTATCTGATGAAGCTGTTGGTATTGAAGCAAATGACAGAATGGATATATTGCTAGAATCAATGTTAATAGAAGAAGCAATAGAGATACCATACAGAAAAAGTAGCGAAAAAATATCGAAGAATGTGTATCTTACTGGTCAAACAGTAATGAATTCTATTAGAAAGCTTAAAGATATTTCTAATCATGCAGCACCAGTGAAAAAACTGATTCTCAAGCTAAGATTTTGTACATCGAAGCTGATGAAGATCATGTTTCACTTCAAAGAGGAACATGTGCCGAACCTAGATTAATTTATGTTCACGAAGGTAAGTGAAAGGTAAGTAAAGATAGATATGAATTAATAAATCCCAGATACTTTAGTGGTCTCTACCAAGATAGTGCTGATTTATGGCTTGAAGTAGCTGATTATATTGATAGCAACTATGAAGAAGAAATTATCGAAAAGATATATTTATCAGGAGATGGAGCCAACTGGATAAAACAAGGCAAAGAATGGATTAAAGATAGTATCTATGTTTTAGATAGATACTATTTGTCGAAATATATAAAGAAGGCAACTGCTCATATGAAAGGCACGCACCAAATGATGTGGTATTACATAAATACGAAAAGGAAAGATTTCGTAAAAGATTTATTCAAAGCAATAATTGAAGAAACAGAATCAGAAACAAAAAATAGAAGCAATAAAAGATGCTAGAAGTTATGTGTTAAATAATTGGGAAGGTATAATGAATCAATATGACCCGGATTATATAGGTTGTAGCGCAGAAGGCCATATTAGTTATATATTATCTGCAAGATTAAGTTCAAGGCCTCTAAGCTGGTACAGAGAAGGTGTTGATCAAATGTCACGTCTGAGGGCTTTTAAGGCTAATTCAGGTAATGTATATGATTTAGTAAAAGAAAGAAGCAAGAAAAACAGAAACAAGAATCATAAAATTAGAAAGCCGTGTTATAAAAAAAGCTACGAACCTAATATCAGATGAGAAATTTGGCAATGTGCCAGTAGTTTTAACTGGCAAGAGAACTTGGAAAAGAGAATTATTTAAAAGGATAGCGAGTGCGATTTAGCACGTAATACATACAAGGAGTTTTTTTATTCTTTTAAAACCCATAATTAATTGATACGATCAAGCGTTGAAGCTGCATTGACATCTTTAACCATAGCCATTGTTCTTTCAATTATTATTACTATAATTGCATTTAAGTTTTTAAAAAGAAGCACTGTTTGGAACCGACTTGTTCTTCAGCGTTTTGGTATTAAGGATGAACAGGAAAAAGAAAGAGTTCTTTCAGAGTCCCTGGTTGGTTAGGAAGGTGTTGCAACTACAAAACTAAGACCTTCTGGTAATGTTTTGCTGGATAATGGTGAACAAATTTCTGTTGTAAGTGACGGAGCATTTATCGACAATAATGAAAGAGTTGTTGTTATACAAAAAGAAGGAAACAGGGTAGTTGTTAGAAAAATATAATTTAAACAGGAGGAGAACAAATGATTGAAATATTAGCACCCTTTATTTTATTAGTTTTAATTATTTTATTTTTTGTAATAATTTTGACTTTTGTACCAGTTGGTTTGTGGATTTCAGCTTTAGCTGCAGGAGTAAAGGTGGGTCTTTTTGATCTTGTAGGTATGAGATTAAGAAGAGTAGTGCCATCCAGAATAGTACTTCTTTTAATTAAAGCAGAAAAAGCAGAATTAGATGTTGAGCTGGGAAAACTGGAAGCTCATTATCTTGCAGGGGGAAATGTTGACAGAGTTATAGATGCACTGATTGCTGCTCAAAGGGCTGGAATTGATTTAAATTTTTCTAAAGCAGCTGCAATTGATTTAGCGGGAAGAAATGTAAAGGAAGCTGTAACTGTAAGTGTTACTCCAAAAGTTATAGAAACTCCTATCGTAACTGCGATGGCAAAAGATGGTATTCAGGTAAAAGCTACTGCCAGAGTAACAGTAAGAGCAAATATTGACAGACTTGTTGGTGGAGCAGGAGAAGAAACGATTATTGCCAGAGTAGGTGAAGGTATCGTAACAACAATTGGTAGTGCTGTAAATCACAAAAACGTTCTTGAGAATCCTGACAGCATATCCAAAACAGTACTTGAAAAAGGATTAGATTCAGGTACAGCCTTTGAAATCCTTTCAATTGACATAGCCGATGTGGATGTAGGGAAAAACATTGGTGCTGAATTACAAACTGATCAGGCGGAAGCTGACAAGAAAATTGCTCAGGCTAAGGCAGAAGAAAGAAGAGCAATGGCTGTTGCCCAGGAACAAGAGATGAAGGTAAAGGTTCAGGAAATGAGAGCTAAAGTAGTAGAGGCGGAGGCCCAGGTTCCAATAGGAATTGCTGAAGCTTTTAGAAGTGGTAAGCTGGGTGTAATGGATTACTATAATATGCAAAATGTAATTGCAGATACAACAATGAGAGAAAACATTTCTAAAGAGGGTAAATAATGGAAGATTTATTTGGAACTTTATTTAACATTGCTTTCTATATTTTTGTTTTTAAATTAATTTCCGGAGCAGCTTCAGGGAAGAAAAAGAAAAAGGATGCTGGTGATAAGGAACCTGTAATTGTTGGGAAAAATAAAGTTAAGAAAAAGAAAAAACTTTCTTTAAAGAAGCTTTAGAACAATTAAAAAAACTGGAAGAAATGTCAATGGAGCCTGTTCCAAAGAAAAAGAAATATAAACAGGCTCTTCCAGCCCCGGCAGTTGAAATTAAGCCTGAACCTGCAACAAGAATAAAAAAAGTTATAGATGAAAAAAGCGATGAAATATACTATAATGATGAAGAATCCGACAATTTAATTGAGAATATAGATTTAAAAAAGGCCGTTGTTTATTCTGAAATAATTGGGAAACCAGTTTTCCGTCGGATTGGAATGCCCTACAGAAGGTGAAGCCATTGTTTTTAGTATTTATTAGCTGGTTAGTTATAATTTCCATTGGAATATTAGCAGGTATTATTTTCAATAAAATAATTATTGAAAATAAATTATTAAGAATTTTTAATATTGCCCTTGGAGTAATTTTATTTACAATAACAGTATATTTTGTGATTACAATGAAAAATCTATTATAATATTAGTCATAAGTGCCTTTTTTCATACAAAAGGCACTTTTTTTAAGAGGGGGTTTGAATTTGCAGCAACAGGAAAAAATTATTAGCCTGAATAATAATCAGATTGCACAAATGTTGTATGGTGCAAATGATGAGTACTTAAATATGGTAAGAGAAAATGTTCCTGTAGAGATTGTGGCAAAAAGTAACGAAATTATTATTACCGGTAAAAAAGAGGATGTGGAGTTAGCTGAAAGAATTTTTAAACATTTAATAAATTTAGTTGAAGATAACAGGGTGATATCCCTTACTGATATAGATTATGCAATAATTATGAGAGAAGAAAACCAAGAGATATCTAATCTCTTAAAAGAAGCAATATACATGACTGTTCGCGGTAAAAAAATTATGGCAAAGACCAAAGGGCAGTATGAATATATCGAAAAGATAAAAGAAAAAGATGTAGTATTTGGTATTGGACCTGCAGGAACGGGTAAGATATATCTTGCAGTGGTAATGGCAGTAAAATATTTAAGAGAAAAAAGGTATCCAGAATTGTGCTGACCAGGCCTGCAGTAGAAGCTGGAAAAAAGCTGGGATTTCTTCCCGGGGATCTTCAGGAAAAGATTGATCCATACTTAAGGCCTTTGTATGATGGTCTTTATGATGTACTGGGTTTAGACCTGGCACTAAAATATATTGAAAAGGGAATTATTGAAATAGCCCCCTGGTATATATGAGAGGGCGTACCCTAGAAGATTGTTTTATTATTCTCGATGAGGCACAAAATACAACTCCGGAACAAATGAAAATGTTTTTGACAAGAATCGGCCTAAATTCTAAGGTAGTAGTAACTGGGGATATTACCCAGGTGGACCTGCCGAAAAATTCAGAATCTGGATTGATTGTTGTTCAAAATATTTTAAAAGATATAAATGAGATAGGTTTTTCATTTTTGAAAAGTACAGATGTTGTAAGACATAAGGTTGTTAGAAAGATTATTGATGCATATGACAGGTACTACAAATCAAATTAAAAAGAGTGATTTTATATGGGTTTTCTAAAAAAGATAAAACGTAATAAGGTTTATAAGTTTTTTGAAAATAATACTAAATATCGCCGTGCTCTTTATGTTTTTGTTTTTACTATGATGGTGGTAGCTTTGATATCCGGAAGTATGATACCTAATGTTCTTGATTTAGCTGAAGGGGATGTTTCTCCGGTAACTATTGAAGCAGACAGATACCTAACTTTTATTGATAAAGAAGCCACAGAAATAAAAAAAGCAGAAATTGCAACAAAAGTAAAAACTGTTTATCGCCTGGAACCAGCAGTTGTTGATGAATACCAGGCCCAGCTTCAAAATATTACAGAAAAAATTAAGCAGATTTTGAATGATAAAGAACTACTTCTTAATCAGAAAGTAAATATATTATCTGGTTTAGGCTTTAATTTCACATTAATTGATCTTAAAACGCTTAGCTCAGCTTCAGAATCTCAGATAGATGCTTTAATGGGAAGGCTGGAAGTAATTATTAAAAATAATTTTTCTGCTGGGGTAAACAGTGAAAATCTTATTTTTACAATAGAAAAAATTAATTCAGATATTAGTTTACTGGACATTAATCCGGTTTATAAAAAATTCATTTCAAATCTTGCAAATACTTTAAAGATGGTTCCTAATCTTATTCCAGATGAAGAGGCAACTGCTAAGGAAGTAGCAGCAGAGCTTAAGAAAGTTGATCCGGTAAGAATTGTAGTCCAAAAAAATGAACGTGTTGTGAGCAAGGGAGAAGTACTGACTTCTCGGCAAATAGAAATAATCAACTGGCTTGGATATTCGGACAGAGGTAATATTCCTGGTATTTTAATGGGTATAGTTCTATACACATTACTTTTTGTAATGCTTATTTCTCTTTTCCTGAAAAATTATAAGCCTGAAATGTACAGAAAAGACAGAAATATACTTTTACTTATGGTGCTGTTTTATACTGCCCTGATATTAATTAAAATATTTATTATAGTGCAAAATTACTCCACCAGTACTTTTGCTCCTCTTGTGAGTTTTTTAATACCAACAGCAGCAGTGGCAATGATGATTGCAATTCTTCTTGATGATAAGCTTGCTTATGTTTCTGCAGCGATTATTAGTATTTATATTGGATTAATTACAGAGGATATGGCTTATGTCTATACTTCTTTTATTGGCAGTTATGTGGGTATTTATCTTGTAGCCAAAATTAATCAAAGGGGAGACCTGATTAAAGCGGGAGTATTTATTTCTCTTGCAAATTGTTTGAGTATTGCAGCTTGGCTACTTACAGTAAATGAAGATTATACTTTTAATTTTACTGCCCTGGCTTTTGGTGCAATAAATGGTTTTTTATCAACGGTACTTACTATTGGAATACTTCCCTATCTGGAGGATTTATTTAATAAGACAACAATTATAAAATTGCTGGAATTATTTAATCCTAACCATCCATTGTTGAAAAAGCTGATTATTGAAGCTCATGGAACATATCACCACTCAATTATTCTTGGTAATCTTGCAGAAGGAGCTGCAGAAGCTATTGGAGCAAACTCGGTACTTGTAAGAGTAGGTGCAGCTTACCATGACATAGGAAAGTTAAAAAGACCATTTTTCTATGTTGAAAATCAGGTTGGTGAAAATCCTCATGAAAAACTTAATCCA
This sequence comes from Peptococcia bacterium, assembly GCA_965228015.1. GTDB lineage: Bacteria > Bacillota > Peptococcia > Peptococcales > SKKY01 > SKKY01. The sequence goes on along the minus strand of OZ245787.1, from coordinate 871,730 downwards.
AGCCTTAGTGTGATTGTTCTTCAAGCCCATGTTAAAGAGGGTATTGATTTAGGTAAAAAATATAAGTTACCTCAAAAGATTTTAGATTTTATCCCAATGCATCATGGAACCAGTTTAATGAATTATTTTTTCCATAAAGCAAAGGAGTTAAACCCAGATGTCTCCGGGGATGATTTCAGATACGAGGGACCAAAGCCAAATACCAAGGAAACGGCTATCCTTATGCTGGCGGATAGTGTAGAAGCAGCAGTAAAATCTATAAAAGATATTAATCCTATAAAAATAGATAACATGGTCAGAAATATTGTCAAGGATAAGCTTTATGACGGACAGCTTGATGAAAGTGAACTTACAATGAAAGAAATAGAGACCATTATAAAGACTTTTGTAAAAATTCTTCAGGGCATTTATCATACGAGAATTGAATACCCAGAAGGTGTGTTAAAGGAAATGAAAAAAGAAAGTCAGGATGGTAACAATAATGATAAAAATAAATAATGAACAGGATAAAGTTATTTTTAATAAAGAGGATTCTGAAATAATTGAAAAAATTTTTATTGATATGCTCACTTCTGAGAATATACCACTTTCAGCAGAAGCCAGTCTTGTTCTTATGGATAATTCTGATATCAGGGAATTAAATAGAGAATACAGAAATATAGATTCTGCCACAGATGTTTTGTCTTTCCCGATTTATGAGGATTTTGAATTAAAAAACATAAAAGAAGGAAATCTTCCTGAGGAAATTTTGCTGGGGGATATTGTTATTTCTCTGGAAAAAGCAGAAGAACAAAGTAAAGAATTTAATCACAGCTTTAAAAGAGAATTTATGTATCTTTTTGTTCATGGTATGCTCCACCTTTTAGGACATGATCATTTAGAGGAAGACGAAAAGAAGGAAATGCGCTCAAGAGAAGAAGCAATACTGGAAAAATTTTCTCTTACAAGGTAGTGTAAAAATATGTATAAATCTAAGAACTTATTTGAGAGCCTTAAACATGCTTTTTCAGGTATGACTTTTGCTTTCAGAAATGAAAAAAACTTTAAAATACACTTTATAGCTATGATAACAGCAATATTTTTAGGTGTTATATTTAAACTTTCAGCAGTCCGCTGGGTTTTGCTTTTTTTGCAGATTGGTATGGTTATCTCTGTGGAGGTAATTAATTCTGCTTTTGAAAGAACAGTAGACCTTATTGTACAGGACTATAACATTGAGGCAAAAAGAATAAAAGATATGGCAGCAGGCGCTGTTCTTGTGGTTAGTATTGCTGCTCTAATTAATGGAGTTTTAATTTTTTTAATAAAATAAAGGATGTGATTTTGTGACTAATGAAGAATTAATGGTTTTTGCTGAAAAAGTAATGGAAAAATCTTATTCACCATATTCGAAATTTAAAGTAGGAGCGGTAATTTTAGGATGCGATGATAAGGTTTACACTGGTACTAATATAGAGAATGTAAGCTTTGGCATGACTATTTGTGCTGAGAGAAATGCAGTTTTTTCTGCTGTGGGGCAGGGAGAAAAATGTTTTAAGAAACTTGCATTAGTCACAGAAGCAGATACAATAGTAACACCCTGTGGTGCTTGTTTGCAGGTATTGAAAGAGTTTGCAGATGATCTTGAGGTTACAATTAAGTGGAAGAATGGTATAAAAACTGTTACTCTTAAAGAATTACTGCCAATGGCATTTGAATATGATTTGAAAGAAGGGAATTAATGAAGTCAGGATTTGTAGCACTAATTGGAAGGCCGAATGCAGGTAAATCTACTTTGATGAATGAAATCCTGGGGAAAAAAGTTGCGATTATGTCAGACAAACCCCAGACAACCAGGAACAGAATAACTGGAATCTACACAAAAGAAGATGTTCAGGTAGTCTTTTTAGATACTCCGGGTATTCATAAGCCTAAGCACCGACTGGGTGAATATATGGTAGATGTTGCAGAAAAGACAATGAGGGATGTTGATTTATTATTTTATCTTGTAGATGCTTCAGTTGATTTTAAAACCGGAGAAGAATTTATTGTTGAAAGACTGAAGTCAACCAAGCTTCCTGTTTTTTTAATTTTAAATAAAATAGATTTAATACCAAAAGAAGATTTATTAAGAAAAATTGATTTTTGGCAAAATAAAATGGAGTTTGCTGAAATTTTTCCTGTTTCCGCTCTAAAAAGGGATAATGTAGATCAGTTAATAGAAAGAACAAAAAAATATCTTGAAGAAGGACCGATGTTTTATCCTTCTGATGAGGTTACTGATCAACCAGAGAAAGTGGTAATTTCTGAAATTATCAGAGAAAAAATATTAAAAAGAACTAAGGAAGAAATTCCTCACTCTGTTGCCGTTGTCATTGAACAACTTGAAGAAAAGAAAAAAGGTGAAGTAATTAATATTCTTGCTTCGATTTATGTGGAAAGAAGTTCGCAAAAGAAAATTATCATTGGCAAACAGGGACAATTGTTGAAAGCAATTGGCCAGGATGCCAGAAGAGAACTAGAAAATATTTTAGGAGCCAGAATTTTTTTAGACCTTTGGGTAAAGGTTAAGGAAGACTGGAGAAATAAAAATACAACTTTAAGTAACTTCGGATATAATAACAAAGATTATTAAGGAGGAGAATGTAAAATGGAAGTAATACCCCGATCGAAAAAACAATAACAGAGCTTTCTTCGCTGGAGGATAGCTCTGACTAAGGAGGAGCTATGGTTAATTCTAGATTACAGGATCAAAAAAAATTAAAAAATGCAGTAATTCTAAAAAATTTTACACAGATTAGAGAAATTCTGACTAAGACTCACCAGGCAGATATTGCAGATGTCTTGAAAAGTCTGAATCGCCTTAAAGATAAAAAAATCTTAATTGAGCAGTTAGAAGCAGAGAAAGTTGCTCTTGTATTAAATGAATTGGATTCAGAAGAAATTTCCCAGTTGCTTTCAATGCTTCCTGATTTGAAAATAACTGAAGTTTTTGAACATATGCCATATGATGATGCGGCGGATTTTTTAGGAGAATTACCAGAAAGCGATAAAGAGAAATACTTAGATTTATTTGATACATCTTCTGCGGAAGACCTCCAGGAACTATTATCTTATAAAGATGATACTGCCGGCGGTATAATGACCACCGAATTTATTACTATCCCATATAATATATCTGTAGATAAGGCTATTAAAGCCCTTAGGGAAAATGCTGTTGATGCAGAGACAGTATATTACGTTTATGTAATCAATTTAAAAAATCAGCTTATGGGAGTAATATCATTAAGGGAATTAATTATTGCCAGCCAGGATCTGATGGTATCAGAGGTAATGAAAAGAAATATTATCAGTGTTAATGTAAATGATGACCAGGAAGAAGTTGCTAAAGTCGTTGCAAGGTATGACTTTTTGGCAGTTCCCGTTGTGGATGATAAAAACCATTTGCTGGGAATTATCACAGTTGATGATGTTATTGACGTTATCCATGAGGAAGCTGAGGAAGATATTTACAAAATGGCCGGTGTTTCTGGCCTTGAAGATGATATAAATGCCCGTTTGTCTACTACCTTAGGTTCAAGACTCCCCTGGTTATTTGTAACTCTAATTGGAGGTCTTATTTCCGGAAATGTTTTATCAGCATTTTCTGATCAACTTGATAAAATGGTTGTACTCACATTTTTTATTCCTTTGCTTGCAGGAATGGGTGGCAATGTAGGAACACAATCTTCCACAGTTGCGGTGAGAGGAATTGCAACAGGCTTTATTAATAAAGAAACTGTAAGAAAAACTATTACAAGAGAACTTATGATAGGTGTTTTGATAGGTTCTATTATGGGAACTATGGTTGCTATAGTGGCTTATTTCTGGCAGTACAATATGAAATTAGGCTTTGTAGTAGGGCTTTCAATGATGGCAAATATTTTTACTGCAGCAACTATGGGTACTCTGGTTCCATTATTTTTCAAAAGAGTTGGAATTGATCCCGCCGTTGCATCAGCGCCATTTATTACAACAGCCATTGATGTTCTGGGATTAATTATTTATTCTACATTAGCTTCAATCTTACTTTTTGTTATTTAGGAGGATGGGGAATATGAACTTGGAAAAGTATATTGATTACACAATACTTAAGGCAGATGCTTCAGAATTGCAGGTTTTATCTTTATGTCATGAAGCTGTAAAATGGAACCTGAAAGCAGTGTGTGTTAACCCATGCCACATTGAAAAATGCAAAGAAATACTTGAAGGCAGTGAAACTCTTTTATGTACAGTGATTGGTTTCCCCCTAGGTGCAACTTTACCGGAAGTAAAAATAATGGAAGCGGAAAGAGCTCTTGCTTTGGGTGCTGATGAACTGGATATGGTTATTAATATTGGAGCTTTAAAAGATAATAAAGATGATTTAGTTTTTAAAGATATAAATCAGATCGCTAATTTTACAAAAAGAAAAGGTAAAATTTTAAAAGTTATAATAGAAAATTCTGTTTTGACAAAAGAAGAAAAAGAAAGAGTCTGCAAAATAATAATGAAAACAGATGCAGATTTTGTAAAAACATCAACGGGCTTTTCCGCTGGAGGAGCAACTATTGAAGATATTAAATTAATTAAGGGTATTGTTGGAGATTCCAAAATGATAAAAGCATCTGGAGGAATAAAAACCAGGGAATTCGCTCTGGAGTTAATTGAAGTAGGAGCAGACAGAATTGGAGCCAGTTCAGCAAAAGAAATTATATTTCCTTAGAAACTTAGGTTTCTGAGGTTTTATTTAAACAATATAGTTAGGAATGGTTAACATGAATTTAGGGGAAGCAAAAGTAGGAGAAATTTTAGAGATAGTATCCTTCCCAGAAGGAGATGTAAAATCCCAGGGAATCAGGTTTGGTTTGGATTCTGGAGAAAACATATATATTACTCAGGTTTTTAACAATGGCCCGGTAGTAATAAGAAAAAGTAATCAGGAAATAGCAATAGGAAGAAAGCTGGCAGAAAAAATTCAAGTCAGAAAAGGAAGGTAATTTAGTTGGAGAAAAAAAAGAAAAACATTCACTCTCACTTTGGAGATATAAAAATTAATCTTCCTCCTCATCAAAGGAAGGTAGTTCTTGCAGGTAATCCTAATGTAGGAAAATCTGTATTCTTTAATGCTCTTACGGGACTTTATGTAGACGTTTCTAATTATCCAGGTACGACTCTGGATATTTCCTATGGAAAATACAATGAGGATTTGATTATAGATACTCCTGGAGTTTATGGGATATCTTCCTTTAATGATGAAGAAAAGATTGCCAGAGATGTAATTTTAGAGGCGGATTTAGTAATAAATATTGTTGATGCTGTTCATATGGAAAGAGATCTTTTTCTTACTCAGCAAATTATTGATACGGGAGTTCCTGTTATTGTAGTTTTAAATATGCTGGACGAAGCTTCTGCAAAAGGGATTTATATAGATATAGATCTTCTTGGCGATTTACTGGATGTACCTATTATTAAAGCGGTAGCAGTAAAAGGAAAGGGTATTGAAAAAGTAAAAACTGAATATAACAAGGTAAGGCCGGGGAAAATTTCCAATATTGAATTGGAAATGGAGCTATCAGAAATGCAAAAAAAAGTTGCCAGTAAAGGTGAAGCACTTCTGGTTCTTGAAGGAGATAAATATATTGCTGAAAAGCATGGTATTCCCTTGGAAAATAAAAGAGATAAGATCTATCTGGATAGACGTAAGAAAATTAATGATATAATTAGTCACGTAATAACCCATTCAGATAATAAAGAAAATTTCAGAGAAAAATTAAGTACCTGGATGCTTAAAGAAAGCACAGGATTTCCAATTTTATTCTTTGCTCTGTATCTTATGTATAAATTTATTGGAGATATTGTTGCCCAGGATATTGTAGGATTTACTGAAGAAACAATTATGGAGGGTATTTACCAGCCTTTTATTATTAATTTATTTTCAAAAATATTAAATCCGGATTCCATGGCAAGTTTCTTTTTAGTGGGAGAATACGGTGTTCTTACAATGGCAATAACCTATGTCTTTGGCTTACTTCTTCCTTTAGTGCTGGGTTTTTATCTGTTTTTATCTTTTTTTGAAGATTCTGGATATCTTCCCAGACTTGCAGTTTTGACTGACCGGGTATTATCAAAAATGGGATTAAATGGAAGGGCAATAATACCCTTCATTTTAGGTTTAGGTTGTGTTACTCTTGCAACAATTGTAACGAGACTCCTGGGATCACCCAGAGAAAGAAAGATTGCAGTTTTTTTACTTGTTCTTACTATCCCCTGTTCTGCTCAGTTAGGAGTAATAATAGGGATGTTATCCGGACTTGGAGCCCAGTATATTTTATTGTATGTAGTAACTGTATTTTCTATTCTGGCAATTTCCGGAACTGTATTAAACAGAATAATTCCAGGGGAATCAACGGACCTTCTGATAGATATTCCTCCTTTGAGAGTACCAGGAATTAATAATATTATGAAAAAGACTTTCAATAAAAGCCTGGCTTTCATAAAAGAAGCTTTTCCAATATTTGTATTTGGTGCATTGCTGATTAGTATTATGGAGGTTACCGATTTTTTAACAGCAGTCCAGGATATTTTTGCTCCTGTTACAACGGGTCTTTTAAATTTACCTAAAGAGGCTGCAACTGCTTTCGTAATGGGTATAATCAGAAGAGATTTTGGAGCAGCAGGTTTAACAGAGCTAAACCTTGATCCCGTGTCTACCCTCGTTTCCTTAATAACGATAACTCTTTTTGTTCCTTGTATAGCAACTGTTCTTGTAATGTTTAAAGAATTATCAAAAAAAGAAGGAGCATTAATTTGGACAACCACCTTTGTTGCAGCTTTTTTGGCAGGAGGATTTGTAAATAAATTAACAGCCCTATTTTCTAAAGAAGCAACTGGTATATGGTTTACGATAGGAATTTTTATAGCTGCAGTTTTGTTAACAGGTAAAATCTTTGGGGAAAAAAGGAAGATTTAAATTGAAAACTTTAAAAACTCAGGGAATTATTTTAAAAGGATTTAATTATTCCGACTATGATCAGATTCTTACCATTCTGACTAAAGATTTGGGGAAAATAAAAGTAATGGCTAGGGGTGTAAGAAGGAGTAAGAGTAAAATAAGAGGGGGGTCTCAGGTTTTTTCTCTTGTTCAGCTTGAATTATATAAAGGTACTAGTTTTTACAGGATGATTCAAACTAACTGCGTTAAATCTTTTATTGAGATAAGGGAAAATTATGATAAACTTTTAGCTGCTTCAGAATGGGCTGAGGTTTTAGATAAAGTCCTGATTGAAGAAGAAAAAGATGAAGAAATTTTCAAGCTGGCCCTCTCAGGCTTTCCTTATATTGCATATAAGGAAACAGAAAAAACCCTAAGGGTTTTTGAAGCAAAGCTTTTGCACCATATGGGGGTATTGGCGAAAGAAACTAAATGTAATATTTGTGAAAATGAAGATATTATTTATTATACTGAAAGAGGAGATTGCCTTTGCAGCAATTGTGTAAAGGTAAAAACAGATCAGTTCCTTGATAAAGGTGCTTTGAAAATTTTATGTTTTTTTATAAGAGAAAATCTGGAAGATATAGAACGTTTAAAGACATCTCCAAAGATTCTTCTTTCAATTGGTAAATTTATTCAAAATCAGATTAACAATGCAATAGGTAAGGAACTTAAAATATTCTCTTATCCTCATGAGTCTATTGATATAAAAAAGTAATTTTGTTAAATTATCAATAATGTTTAGGGAAATTAAATATGGAAAAGGCAATGAAGGAAATAAGTATTTTGTCAAAGTTTAGCGATTCTGGGAGGGTGAAAGCCAGAAAAAAAGACAAAAGAAGGCACTCCTGAGTCATATTTTTAAAGCGGGCAGCAGTAAGCTGTCAATTAGGGTGGAGCCGCGGGTATACCTCGTCCCTGTCATATTTTGGCAGGTACGGGGGTTTTTATTTTTCGAAAAAGAAAACAAGGAGGAAGAATATGAATTTTCAAGAGATATTATTAGCCTTAAATAAATTTTGGGGTGAGCAGGGATGTATAATTCTACAGCCCTATGATATTGAAAAAGGTGCAGGAACTATGAACCCAGCCACATTTTTAAAAGCCCTGGGGCCTGAGCCATGGAAGACTGCTTATGTTGAGCCATCCAGAAGACCAACAGATGGACGTTATGGAGAGAATCCTAATAGACTTCAGCATTATTTCCAATACCAGGTAATATTAAAGCCATCTCCAGATAATTTTCAGGAACTATACTTAAAAAGTCTTGAAGCAATTGGAATTGATCCTCTTAAACACGATATCCGTTTTGTAGAGGATAATTGGGAATCACCAACTTTAGGAGCCTGGGGCTTAGGCTGGGAAGTATGGCTTGACGGAATGGAAGTAACTCAATTTACATATTTCCAGCAGTGTGGCGGTCTTGACTGTAAGCCAGTTTCCGGAGAAATTACTTATGGTATTGAAAGACTTGCAATGTTTATTCAAAAAATAAACAGCGTTTATGATGTTGAGTGGGTTGAGGGAATAACATACGGTGATGTATATAAGCAGAATGAAGTGGATTTTTCTCACTATAATTTTGAAGTAGCAGATACAGACTTATTATTTATACTTTTTGACAGTTATGAAAAAGAGGCAATGCGAGTTCTTGAAAGAGGACTTGTTGTTCCTGCCTATGATTATGTTCTTAAGTGTTCCCATACTTTTAATTTACTGGATGCCCGTAGTGCTATTTCAGTAACTGAAAGAACAGGTTTTATTGCCAGGGTAAGAAATATGGCCAGAGAGTGTGCAAAGGCCTATGTTAAGCAAAGAGAAGCTTTAGACTTCCCAATGCTTAAAGACCCGGAGGAAAGAAAAAAATTAGGTCTAGATGAGAAGGAGGCAGAATAATGAAGGATTTATTATTGGAAATTGGAACAGAAGAAATCCCAGCAGGATTTATGCCTTCTGCTATTAAAGAATTAAAAGAAAATGCAGAGAAATATCTTAAAGAAAAAAGAATTCAGTATAATAATGTAAAAACAATGGGAACACCAAGAAGACTTATTCTTTTAGTAGAAGGTCTTGCAGAAAAGCAAAGCGACATTGAAGAACTGGTAAAAGGCCCTGCCGTAAAAATTGCCTTTGACGGAGATGGAAACCCTAGCAAGGCTGGTGCAGGATTCGCAAGAGGCCAAGGAGTTGAGGCTTCTCAGTTAATTAAAAAGGAACTTGATGGAGTAGAATACGTATATACACTAAAACAGCTTAAAGGGGAAAATGTTGAATCTATTATCCCAGAGTTTTTTGTTGGCATGATTCAGGGACTTCATTTCCCAAAACCTATGAGATGGGAAAGCTTCGATTTTAAATTTGCCAGACCAATTCGCTGGTTACTTGGTCTTTATGACAATAAAGTTATTGATTTTGCAGTAGAAGGGGTTCAAAGCAGTAATAAAACCAGAGGTCACCGTTTTCTTGGAAAAAGCGAAATTGAAGTTTCTGATGTAAAATACTTTTTTGCAAAGCTGGAAGAAAACTATGTTATCCCTGACCAGAAGAAAAGAGAAGAATTAATTACAGGACAAATGAAGGCTTTAGAGGAAGAAAATAATTTTGTTATTGGTGAAGATGAAGACCTTTTAGAGGAAGTAGTATATCTTGTTGAATATCCAACTGCTCTTGTTGGAGATTTTGAAGAGCATTTTCTGCAAATTCCTTCAGAAGCAGTAACAACACCAATGAAAGAACACCAAAGATATTTCTCTGTATTTGATAAAGAAGGAAATCTTGCAAATCATTTTGTAACAGTAAGAAATGGTAACAGTGAATATATTGAAACGGTTAAAGAAGGAAACGAGAAAGTTCTTACTGCAAGACTCAAGGATGCAGAGTTCTTCTTTGAGGAAGATAAAAAGAACCCGCTGGAAAGTTATACTGAAAAGTTAAAAGCAGTGGTTTATCAGGAAGAACTGGGAACTATTTATCAAAAAGTCGAGAGAATAATTGCAAATACAGTAAAAATTGCAGAATTCCTTAAAGTTGATCAAGAAGTAAAAGAGAATGCTGAAAGAGGAGCAATTCTTGCAAAAGCTGATCTTGTTACTAATATGGTTTATGAATTCCCCGAGCTTCAGGGTATTATGGGGGAAAAATATGCCCGTCTTTCAGGAGAAAAAGAAGTAGTTGCTAAAGCAATCTTTGAACATTATCTTCCAAGAAATGCTGAAGACTTTCTACCCGAGACTATGGAAGGAAAGATTATCAGTATTGCAGATAAAATTGATGCTATTACCGGTTCCTTTGCCATCGGCGTTGAACCTACAGGTTCACAAGATCCCTATGCTTTAAGAAGACAGGCTCAGGGTATTTGTAAAATTATTATTGACGGGGGACTGGAACTTTCTCTTAAAGATCTTTTGAAAATTGCAGTAAGCAGTTTTGAGGGAAGAATAGAAATTAAAGAAGAAACGATTCAGAAACTTTATGATTTCTTTGGCCTAAGAATGAGAAATATTCTTACTGAACAAGGTTGCTCCTATGATGTTATTGATTCTGTTTTAGTAAAAGACTATTCTGCTTTGGCAAAAGTAAGTAAAAAAGCTGAAGCTTTGGCAAAAATAAAAACTTCAGAAGAATTTGAAGCTCTTCTTGCAGGATTTATCAGAGCAAACAATATTGCTAAAAAATATGAAGCCTCAGAAATTCATGCAGACCTGATTCAGGATCAATATGAGAAAAATCTTTATGATGCATATGTCGAGGTTCAGATTAAGGTTATAAACCTTCTTAAAGAAGATAATTACTACGAAATACTCGTTGAAATTGCATCTTTGGAAAAAGAAATCAATGAGTTCTTTGATAACGTAATGGTTATGGTAGAAGATGAAAAAGTTAAAAATAACAGACTTGCCTTAGTTAAATCAATAAGTCTGCTTCCGGAAGATATTGGAGATATTACAAAAATTGTAGTGTAAAATAAATAAAGAGGGGATAATCATCTCTAAAAGGTGATTATCCCCTCTTTATTGTTTAATTAAACCCAGATTACTTTCCTTCTTTTCTTCTGTTTGTTACTGTTTCTCCACCAACACCCCAGTTATCTGTATCTACTTCATCGATAATAACAACAGTAGTATTAGGGTTCTTGTTTAGTACATCAACAAGAAGCTGAGTAGCACCTTTAATAAGTTCGGCTTTTTGAGCTGGTGTAGCACCTTCTTTTGTAATTTTAATATTTACATATGGCATTATGCTTTCCTCCTTTCTCCCAAAGTAAGGGAAATAACCCCTATTAATAATACGATTGATGCAAAAATTATTGATGAATTATAATTTCCGGTACTTTTTGTAAGATACCCCGTAACTATTGGTCCTAAAATCTGACCTCCTGCATAAAAGAATGTAAGTTGACCAATTATTCTGGAACTGTTTTCAGGGAAAAGAATTTTTGCTGTAGCAATGCTTAGAGTCATTGTTCCCATAAAAGTTCCTCCGAAGAGCAGTGCACCTAAGAAAGCGCCAATATTATTTTGAAATATTAATGGCAATGATATACCAAAAATCTGAATTATACAAGCAAGCTTCAACATAGGGATTTTCCCAAAATGATCTGCAAGTCTGACCCAAAGAATACATGAAGGGGCAGTAGCGAGTCCCACAAAAGCCCAGCTCATAGAGGCGGAGCAGGAATTAAATCCGGGAATATTACTTGCAATTGCAACTAAAAAAGTTCCGCTTATGATATATCCAATACCTTCCGCAGTATATGCAGTTATAAGCCAGGGCAGAGAAATTTGTTTATGTTCTTTATTATCACTTTTAGCTGTAATAGTATTTACTGTCTTTTTTCATCGGGAACCCAGCGGGATACAAAATAAGTGAGAAGGAAAGCAAGAGCACCAACTCCATACCAAGTACCTTTCCAGCCAAAGAAGTCAGCCAGGTATGGAACGGATATACCACCTAAAAAGACTCCTGTACCAACGCCGGCATAAAAAATCCAGTAAGGTGAGCCATGTTTTTTTGTAAGATAATCCATGGTAATACTTGATATTAATACAAATACAATGCCTCTAGTGAGTCCTGCCACAAATCTAAGAAAGTACCATAGTGCATAATTATTACTTATTCCCATCAGTATTTTTGATAAAGAATTAACTAGTAAATATATTTTTAAAGAATTGGCGCGATTGTTTTTTCAGTTCCAGTATCCGGCAAACACAGAACCCAAAAGGTAGCCTGCATAATTAATAGAAGCAAGGAATCCGGCGAACTGATCAGTAAAGCCCAGCTCCCTTTGCATTATAGGGAAAATCGGAGTGTAGGCAAAGCGACTTAAACCCATAACTATTAAGAGAGTAAAAGTTTCTGCAAGTAAAGCTTTGTAATTTCTGTTTAATATCATTATAAGTCTCTTTATTGATTCTTTTTGTTAGTTATAATAATATACAGAAAAAGGTATCATGTAAAATGATAATATTTGATGTTATATATCAAAAAAACAGATGGGAGGTTGTTTTATGGATATAAATGATCTAAAGATATATAAAATGGTTGCGGAAGAAGAAAATATTTCTAAAACAAGTATAAAAAGCGGTTTTGCTCAGTCAACAATAACAAATAAAATTAAAAAAATGGAAAATCATTTTGGCACAAGTTTCTTTTATCGTAATGTGACGGGGGGGGGTAAAACTTACTTCCCAAGGAAAAGATTTTTTAGAATATGCAGATAAAATAATAAATATTTTTGATGAAGCTGAAAAAGGAATAAAGTATAAAGACGTACCATAAGGCATAATTAAGATAGGATCGATGGAAACTACAGCAGCTATAAGGCTTCCGGAAATTTTAATGAACTATTCTTTAGTTTTTTCCTGATGTAGATTTATTTATCGAAACCGGGCCAACGGAAGTATTAATTGAAAAAATAAATAATGGGGACCTGGAAGGAGCTTTTGTAGCTGAAATTGAGAGCACTAATTTTCTAAATAAAATAAATTTTTTTAAAGAAGAACTTTTTATTGTAGGTAAAAATTCTTTTTCCAGAGAGAATTGAGGATTCAAATATTGTTACTTTCAAAAAGGGATGTAGTTACAGAAATCAGTTTCAGAAATGGATGGCAGAGGAAGAAATAAAATATAGAAGGGTTCTTGAATTTGGATCTTTAGAAGCAATTCTTGGCTGTGTAAGAGCAGGATTGGGCTATACTGTCCTTCCCCTCTCAGTAATAGATTGAATGGGGCTGGATAAAGATCTTAAAATAAAAAAGATTCCAAAGGAGTTTAGTGAGCTAGATACAGTCTTTGTTTATAAAAAGAACCTTTCAGAAACAAAAGCATTTAAAGAATTTATTAATATTGCCCAGGAAAGAAGATTTATGTATGAAAATAATTGATATTTCAAAGGGAATTTTTTTAACACCTGTTTACCCAGGAGACCCGGAGCCAGAATTATTAAAAGTTGCCAGCCTTGATGAAGGAGATGTTTTTAATCTTTCTGTAATAAAAGCATCTTTGCACACAGGAACCCACATAGATAGTCCCAAACATTATTTTAACTCAGGAGCCTCAGTTGATGAACTGCCTTTGGAAAAATTCATAGGCAAATGCTTTGTAGTTAATGGTGAAAATATATCCAGAATGAATTTTAGCGGGAATATAAAAATTTTATTGTTAAAAGGAAAAAAAGAAACAAGTATTGATACTGCTGAAAAGATTATTAGTAAGGGATTTACTACAATTGGCACGGAGTTTGATACCATTGGAGATAATGAAGTACATAGCTTTTTACTGGAAAGAAACACAGCTATAATTGAGAACCTGGATTTATCCGGCGCAGAGGAAGGGGAGTATTTTATATTCGCTCCCCCGTTAAAATTGAGGGAAGCGACGGATCTTTTACCCGAGCCGTTCTGCTAAAAGACTACCTATAATGAAAATTATCAGTATTCCAATATATATCCATCCTCTTTTATTTCCAAAATTAATAGTCCAGCCAATTCCAAACCTTTTTTCAATAAACACGGCTGGATCATCAAGGTTAAAGTAAAACTGTCCAAGCTTCCAATACTCATCATTATCCCGGTCAATTTCTTCGCCTTTTTTATTGAATCCGGTTTTCACTCTGCTTCCACCTTGACCCAGGGTAAAGGAAAGATAAAGAGCTCCCGGTATAATCAACAGTGTGCTTCCCATGGTAATTGCAAATAAAATTCCTGGCTTTATGGGAATAAAGAAGCTAACTTGCATAACTGAGAAAAGAAGAATCATAATCATTCCTGAAACTATAATAAATGCAGACCATTTTCTTCTGAATATTTCATTTTGCATTGCAGAATTTTCTGGATCAGCTGGATCTATCTGCTGTTTTGCTTTGCTAATTATATTATTAATAAACATAAATAATCCGATCATTAAAATCTGAGTTATAGTTGGCATAAAAACTGTGAAAATGGACTTATCTTTATAATTAGTGGGATTACCATTAAGATCATAGTTCATGGCAATCTGATCAGGTATACTATCGTAATTCAAATAAGTAAAGTAAGCAGTTGCTGCAGTTATTGCTAATGGAATTAAGAACCAAAGATTGGAATATTGGATTTTTCTTTTTCTAAAAGACATGTCCGTTAGAACTACTTGCTTTTTCCCAGCAGTCCATCCTTCCTCTTGCTTTAGTTTTTTAACAATAAAGTGATGTTTAAGATAAACCAGAAAAAGAACCCCCAGCATTATTATTAATGCCACACTGTAAATATATACATTTGTTGGTTCTGGATACTTTAAAAATAAAATTACTGTAATAAGGGAAGTGATTCCTAATGCGATAAGAGCTTCTAGAGTATATTTTTTTCTGATTTTAGCCATTTTTTCTGATCTGTATATTTCTTCGGTTATACTTACTCCAAAGCTTTCAGTTTTTCTGGTCAGATAAGGCATAAAGGCATACATTATTCCAGGCAGTAAAAAAATTAATAATAGACTGATATACATAATATTTATTTCCATTGAATTTTAATCTCCTTTCATTCCTAGTTGTTCAAAAATTTTAGAGCATTCCTTTAATATTTCTTCCTGATTCATTCCTCTTACAATACATTCAGCGATCATAAGTTCTAAATTTACCCTGAATTTATGAAGGAATATTTCATCTGCAGCAGGAAATCCTTTGGGATTTATTTCAACCCCTTTTTGTCGGTGAATCTGTATAAAATTATCCTGTTTAAGTAATCCGTAAGTTTTATTTACTGTATGCATATTTATTCCTAAATCCTGAGATAGTAATCTTACCGATGGTAAGGCGTCTCCAGGTAGAAGCTGGCCTCTGGCAATACCTTTAACAATTTCATCGTATAGCTGAGTATAGATGGGAGTTTCGGATTGGAAATCAATTTTGATAAACATAGCTACCTCCTTAGTTATAACTGTTATATATAAAGTATAACAGACAATATTTTTTGTCAACAGTTTTTTCTTTAAAGTTGAAAGGGACTCCAGTAAGGAGTAAAATTGACATATTATTCAGGAGGGGGACATAAAGTGAGAATTGGAATTTTTGATTCTGGAATTGGCGGCCTTACAATGTTAGCAGAAGCTGTTAAAGAATTCCTGGAGTCTGACTATATTTATTTTGCAGATACTGGAAATGTTCCCTGCGGAACAAAAAGCAGAGAAGAAGTGGAATCTCTAGTATTAAAGGCGGCAGATTTTTTAAATAATAAGGGAACTGATGCCTTGGTTATTGCCTGCAATACAGCAACAAGTGTTGGGGTGGAAGAATTAAGAAGAAGATATTCTTTCCCTGTAATTGGAATGGAACCAGTTGTAAAAATTGCTTTGGAAAAAGATAAAAACAAAAAGGTACTGGTTATGGCTGCTGCTCTGACATTAAAAGAGGATAAATTTAAAAAACTTGTTCATGTTACCGAGGGGATTCCCGGGTTGAGGGACTTCCTATGCCTTCTTTGGTAACTTTTGCTGAAAATAAAAAATTTTAATGGAAAAGAAGTTGAAGAATATATAAGAAAATCTCTGTCAGATTTTCCTGTTGAAGAATTTGGAACCTTGGTTTTGGGATGTACTCACTTTATTTATTTTAAAGAACTTATCAGAAGGGTATTACCTGATAATATAGATATTATTGATGGAAATTCAGGAACGGTAAAAAACTTAATCAGCAAGCTTAAAGAAAAGAAAGCTAAAGGTGAAAGAAAGATTGAGTATTATTCTTCTAAAAAAGAATTTCTGCCTTCGGATTTTGAAGAGTATTTAGATTTTTGCATAAAGAAGTAAGAGGGAGTGTTTAAATGCTGGAGAAAATTGATCTTGATAAAAAATGGGAAAAAAGAATTTGAAGAAAGATATGAAGAACTGACCTATAGATTAGGAGAACTTCAAAGAAAATACAAAGAGTGCAGAATTCCTTTAATTATTATATTTGAAGGTTTGGATGCAAGAGGGAAATCCCAGATAATCAACAATCTTCTTCAAAGTCTGGATCCAAGGGGCTTTAAATTTTTCTATATTCAAGAACCTACTGAGTCAGAAAAAAGCAAACCTTTTCTATGGAGGTTCTGGACAAAAACTCCCCCCAGAGGATTAATGAGCATAATGGATAAAAGCTGGTATAAGAAAATAGTACTTAAAAGAGTTGAGGAAAAGGGTAGTAATGGAATTAGTTATCCGGAAATAAAGTCATTTGAAAAACAGTTAGTTCAAGATGGTAATGTTTTAGTTAAGTTTTTTATTCATACTTCAAAAAATAAACTGGAAGACAGAATTAAAGATTTAAAAAAAAGAAGAGAATTTTCCGCAGATTTTAAAAGAAAATTTAAAAGAAAAGTCTGAAAAATATGATGATTATATAAGTGCATTTGAAGAAATGTTAGAGTCAACCGACAGTGATTATGCTCCCTGGCCATTTGTGGAAGGTAATGACATAGAATTTGCTACTATTAAAGTATTTATGTTGTTAATAAATATTATGGAAAGTAAATTGTCTGAACATAATTCTTCCCAGGGAATTCAAGAGGGAATAAAAATGTTTGATCCTAAAATATCTGAGTTAAATTCTTCTACCTTGAATAAGGTTGACCTTAGCCAAGGTATTAATAAAGATGATTACGAAAAAGAACTTGATAAATGCAAGGAACAGCTAAGTTCTTTAGCTTATGATCTTTACAATAAAAAACCCCTGCTGTAATAGTTCTTGAAGGTTGGGATGCAGCTGGAAAAGGGGTCTTAATCAGAAGAGTTACTTCTGCTTTTGATCCTCGCTTTTACAATGTGATTCCTATAGGTAAACCCAATGACTGGGAACTAAGTCATCACTATTTATGGAGATTTTGGAATGAGTTTCCTGAAAAAGGTAATATTCATATATTTGACAGAAGCTGGTATGGAAGAGTCTTGGTCGAAAGAGTTGGAGGATTTGCCTCTGTGGAAGAGTGGAAAAGAGCATATAAAGAAATAAACGAAATGGAAAAAAGTTTTGTAAATTCTGGAGCAATTCTTATTAAATTCTGACTTCACATAGATCAAGAGGAACAACATAAGCGTTTTAAAGCAAGGGAAGAAACAGAATTTAAGCAATGGAAAATCACTGAAGAAGACTGGAGAAACCGGGAAAAATGGAATAAATACAAGGTGGCTGCATATGAGATGCTTTACAGAACAAGCACCTCATATGCACCCTGGAACATTATTGAATTTAATTCAAAGAAGTATGGAAGAATTAAAGCTATGAAAAAAATAATCGAAGCCTTTGAAAAAAGACTTTAAATATTATACAGGATCCAGGTAGTGAGTACTGATTATGCTTGGAATATTTTGAATTTGATGGATTATTTCTTTTGAAATTGTATCATCAGTTTCCAAAACCATTATAGCTTCAAGATGCTTTTCTTTTCTAAATACTTTCATAAAAGCTATATTAATTTTATGATCGCATAATATCCCGGAGACTTGATGTATAATTCCCGGGATGTCTTTGTGTTTAGTGAAAAGTGTAGGAAGATCTCCTTTAAGAGAGATTTCATAGCCGTCAAGTTCAGTAATAGCTATATTTCCGCCACCTACTGATTTGCCAATAATTTCCAATATAGTCCCATTCTTTTTTGTAATGGAAAATTTCACTGTATTTGGGTGTTGAGACGGCCCTAAATCTACTGGAAAGAATTTAAACTTGAAGTTTTCTTTTTCTGTAAATTCAAAAGCTTTTTTAATATCTGGAGAATCAGTTTCGAAGCCTAACAAACCGGAAATTAAGGCCAGATCTGTACCATGTCCTTTATAGGTCTCCGCAAAGGAACCATGAAGGAATATTTCTGCAGTAGCCGGAGTTTGGTTTCCTGCAATTGCCCGTGCTATTTTACCTAGTCTTACTGCTCCTGCAGTATGGGAACTTGAAGGGCCAATCATAATTGGTCCTATTATATCGAAAACACTAAAATCTTTCATAGAAGAATATCCCTCACTTATTTATTTCTTTTCTTAAGTATACTTAATTTACAATTAAATGTTTAGAAGAATATTTTAATTTGACCTTCCCTGACCTATTGATCTTTATTGACCTTGTGCTATAATAATATATATAGAATTCAATTAAACGGGAGGTTTTGCTCTTGTCAGTAAAATATCAGGATTATTACAAAATTTTAGGAGTAGAAAGAAAAGCCAGTCAGGATGAGATAAAAAATGCCTATAAAAAAATGGCTAAAAAATATCACCCTGATGTAAATAAATCAAAA
Source organism: Peptococcia bacterium (assembly GCA_965228015.1). Classification (GTDB taxonomy): domain Bacteria; phylum Bacillota; class Peptococcia; order Peptococcales; family SKKY01; genus SKKY01. The sequence goes on along the minus strand of OZ245787.1, from coordinate 853,004 downwards.
GATGCTGAAGATACATTTAAAAAGCTTAATGAAGCTTATGAAGTATTAAAAGATCCGGAAAAAAGAAAAATGTATGATCAATTTGGAGATAATTGGCAGAATGGTCAGGATTTTGACCCAGGGAACTTTTCCGGCTTCCGTGGTGCCCCTGGCTATCAAACTTACTCCTATTCATCGGGAGGCATGGATTCCTCGGGATTCAGTGACTTCTTTGAGTCAATTTTTGGTGGAGGTTTTTCTGACTTTGGAGGCAGAGGAGGAAGGACTTATCAAAGTCAGGAAATTTTCAAAACAAAAGGTGCTGATAGAACTGCAAAAATAACATTAAGTATAAGAGAAGCATATCGGGGCGGGCAGAAAACAATAACCCTAAATGTTCTTGAACCCCTTGGCAATGGCAGAAGTTCAAAAAAATTAAAAAGATACCAGGTCAACATTCCTCAAGGAGCTCTAACTGGGACAAAATTAAGATTAAAAAATATGGGTGAACCAGGCTTAGGTGGAGGTCCTCCGGGAGATTTAATAATTGAACTTGTGGTAGCCAATGACAGCAACTATCGTCTTGAAGGTAAAGATATAATCAGAACAGTTGAAGTTCCTTTTTACGAAGGAATGCTTGGTGCTAAAAGAAACGTTGATGTAATTGATAAAAACATTGAAATTAAAATTCCTCCGGGAACTCAAAGTAATCAAAAATTAAGAATAAAAGAAATGGGTATGCCTTCAAAGGATGGAGCAGGAGATTTGTACTTTGAAATAAAAATAAAAATACCAAAGGACTTAACTCCGGAACAAATTGAATATATTGAAAAGGCAAAAGAACTATTTAATTAAGGTGGTGGAAATATGAATTTAAATAACTTTACTCAAAAATCTCAGGAAGCATTACAAGAGGCTCAAAATATTGCTTTATTAAACAGTAACCAGGAAGTTGATCTTGAACATTTATTAGTTGCATTGTTAACTCAAAAAGAAGGACTTATCCCGAGAATTCTTCAGAAAATTGAAATTAACTCTGAAACTTTTTTAACAGCAACAGAAAGGGAGCTTAATAAAATCCCCTCTGTAAAATTATCCGGAGCAGAGGAAGGTAAGATTTATGTTTCCGGAAACATGCAAAAAGTTCTTGCAAAAGCTGAAGAAGAAAAAAAGAATCTTAAGGACGACTATATTTCTGTTGAACACTTGTTTCTGGCATTAATCTCAGAAGGTGGAAAAACAAATCTAAAAAATCTTTTCGATACTTTTCAGTTAGACAGAAATAAGGTCCTTGGCAGTCTGGCAAATATAAGAGGCAATCAGAGGATTGCCAGTGATAATCCAGAAGCAACTTATGAGGCTCTTGAGAAATATGCTCATAACTTGGTTCAATCAGTAAAAAACAATAAGCTTGATCCGGTTATTGGGCGAGATAATGAAATAAGACATGTAATCAGAATATTATCAAGAAAAACAAAAAACAACCCGGTTTTAATTGGGGAACCAGGGGTAGGTAAAACAGCAATAGCTGAAGGGTTGGCTCACAGAATTGTAAAAGGTGATGTTCCGGAGGGACTTAAGAACAAAGAAATTTACTCCCTGGATATGGGAGCTTTGGTTGCCGGAGCAAAATTCAGAGGTGAATTTGAAGAAAGATTAAAAGCAGTTCTTAAAGAAGTAAAAAATGCAGAGGGAAGAGTAATTCTTTTTATAGATGAAATTCATACAATAGTGGGAGCAGGAAAAGCAGAGGGGTCCATGGATGCTGGTAATATGCTTAAACCTATGCTTGCAAGGGGAGAACTCCATTGTATTGGCGCAACAACTCTTGATGAATATAGAAAGTATATTGAAAAAGACTCAGCCCTTGAAAGAAGATTTCAGCCTGTTATGGTAGATGAACCTACGGTAGAAGATACAATTTCAATTTTGAGAGGACTTAAAGAAAGGTTCGAAGTTTTCCATGGTGTAAAAATACAAGACAGTGCTTTGGTAAGTGCCTCGGTTTTTTCTCATCGATATATCACGGATCGTTTTCTACCAGATAAGGCAATTGATCTTGTTGATGAAGCCTGTGCCATGATTAGAACAGAAATTGATTCAATGCCAGCAGAACTTGATGATGTTCACAGGAAAATAATGCAGCTGGAAATAGAGGAAGCTGCTCTTAAAAAAGAAAAAGATCAAAAGAGCGCAGAGAGATTAGAAAAAATTAAAAAAGAGTTGGCAGATTTAAAAGATAAATACGGATCTATGAAAATGCAGTGGGAAAATGAAAAAAATGCAATTAATAATCTTCAAAAAGTAAAGGAAGAACTTGATGATTTAAATTATCAGATTCAAAAAGCAGAGAGGGAGTATGACCTTAATAAAGCTGCTGAATTAAAATATGGTAAGCTTCCGATTCTTGAAAGTAAACTCAAGGAAGAGGAAGAAAAAATTAAATCTTCAAAAACAGACAGTTCCTTGCTCAGGGAAGAAGTAAGTGAAGAAGAAATCCTTGAAACAATTTCTCGCTGGACCGGGATTCCTTTAACAAAGCTTGCAGAAAGTGACAGGGAAAAGCTATTAAAAATTGATAAAGTTCTTAAAGAAAGAGTAATTGGTCAGGATAAGGCTGTGTCATTGGTTTCCGATTCAATAATAAGGGCAAGAGCAGGAATTAAAGATCCGAGAAGGCCAATAGGTTCTTTTGTTTTCCTTGGACCAACAGGAGTAGGTAAAACAGAACTTGCAAAAACTCTGGCTGAAGCACTTTTTGATTCAGAAGAAAATATTGTTAGAATTGATATGAGCGAATATATGGAAAAGCATTCAGTATCAAGGTTAGTGGGAGCACCTCCGGGATATGTTGGTTATGAAGAAGGAGGACAGCTTACTGAAGCTGTTAGAAGGAAACCTTATTCAGTAATTTTACTGGATGAAATTGAAAAGGCCCACAATGATGTTTTTAATATTCTTCTTCAGGTTCTTGATGATGGAAGAATAACAGATTCTCAAGGAAGAACTGTGGATTTTAAAAATACTGTAATAATTATGACCTCAAATCTTGGTTCACAATTTTTGCTTGAAGGAATTAAGGATGACAGAACTTTTGTTAAAGGGGCAGAAGATAAAGTAATGCAGCAATTAAGAATGCATTTCAGACCAGAATTTTTAAACAGAATAGATGATATAATTATCTTTAAACCATTAACAAAAAATGAAATAAGACAAATTGTTCAGTTAACCTTAAAAGATTTAAATAAACGACTGAATGAGAAGAACATAGAAATTAAGTTTACTCAAAAAGCAATTGATGAAACTGTCGCTGAAGGTTATGATCCGGTTTACGGAGCAAGGCCTTTAAAAAGATTTATTCAGCATAATATAGAAACTATGCTTGCAAAAATGATCATCAGGGGAGACATCCAAGATGGGCAGAAAGTCCTAATCGATAAAGGGGACCAAGGTTTTGTCTTAGTTAATCAGCCAGATTAAAAAATCTGGCTGATTTTTTTGCTGAATTTATGTAAGAATGCACCTATACATTGTTTTTTACTTAAGGGGGGCGTCTAAAATTAATGTATTAATAGCCAGACAGCCAATATTTGACAAAAGAATGAGAGTTTATGGTTATGAGCTTCTTTACAAAGGATTCATGAAAAGAGGGGATGCTTCTTTTGACGGTGACCGGGCAACTTCTAAAGTAATATTAAATTCTTTTTATAATAATATAGATACAATAATTGGGGGAAAAAGAGCTTTTATTAATTCTACCGATAAACTTTTGAAGGAAGATATTCCTCAAATGCTTTCTAAGGAAAAAATTATTATTGAAGTACTTGAAAATGTCCGGGTGGATGAATTTGTTGTTAATGCATGTCAGACATTGAAAAATGCAGGATATATTTTAGCTTTGGATGATTTTATTTTTGAAAACTTAAGACTCTTTAACAGTATCCTTCTTTATGTTGATATAATTAAGGTTGATTTTTTAGAGACAAACTTTTGTGAAGTTAAAAAACTATAATGAAAACTTTGTCTCAGAAAAATAAAAGATTTTTAGCTGAAAAAGTTGAAACCCAAGAGCAGTATCGCTTGGCTCTTGAACTGGGTTTTGAGCTATTTCAGGGTTATTTTTTTTGAGAAACCATATATAATTGTAGGTAAAGATATTGAACCTTACAAATTAAGTTATATGCAAATGATTACTGAGGTAAATGAAACTCAGGATTTTGAAAAGATGTCTAAAATAGTAACTCATGATGTTGCTTTAAGTTATAAACTATTAAGACTTATAAACTCTCCTTTTTACGGGAGAGGAAATAAAATAAAATCTGCAAAACAAGCTTTGGTTATGCTTGGCCTTGATGAAGTGAAAAAATGGGTTACGCTGCTAATGTTAAGAGAATCGGGGAAAGATAAACCGGACGAAGTAATGAGGGTGTCCCTGATTAGAGGTAAATTTGCAGAGAATATTGCAGAAATGCTGGGTTTTGAAAACAGAAAGTCAGAAATGTTTTTAATGGGGCTTTTTTCTACTTTGGATGCAGTTTTAGATAAGCCTTTAGAGGAAGTAATTCAGTTTTTGCCCTTGGAAAAAGATATAATTGAAGCATATGCTCTTGAAAGTAATTCAGTTTTTGGTAAAATATTAAAAGTCATCAAATTTTACGAAAAGGGAAAATGGTCTGAGTGTGATGTAATTTTAGAAGAATGTAATTTAGATCCCTTTTTAGTAAGCGCGAGATTTTTTGATGCAATTATCTGGGCCGACGAGGTTATGGATAATATAAGTTTCTGATGGAAGGGGCATTGATTTGATTAAACATAATAAATATTTTGAAGGGAAAGTTCAGAGTCTTGGTTTTAACAGTGAATTAACAAACATGACAATTGGAATTATGGAACCAGGGGAATATGAATTTTCAACTGAGTTACACGAAAAAATGGAAATTATTTCAGGTACTCTTGAAGTAAAAATTCCAGGGGAAGAAATTATTGAAGTAAAAGAGGGTCAGTATTTTGAAGTAGAAGCAAAACAGGTATTTAAAGTTTTTGCAAAAACAGAAGTTGCATATGTTTGCTATTATGGCTAAAAAAAGGTCCGGTTCTTAATAATAAGAACGGACCTTTTTAAATTTTATTTATAAACTTCAAGAAGTTCATCCCAGTAAATTTTTGGGTCTGAATGTTTAACATTTGGTGGATTTACTAAGGATGCTTTTTCGAAGTACTTAGGCTTTTCCTTTTTAAAGATTACCCCAAGGGGAATTTTCTCATCCCATTCATTTATCTTTTCCAAGGCTTTGTTAGGGTTTGTATAATCATAATTTTCTTCAAGTTTGTAAACTCTTTCTTTGTACCAGGAAAAAGTATTCACTTTATTAAATACAACACAAGGCTGAAGAATATCAATATATGAAAAGCCTTTATAAGAAAAAGCTTCGGACATTAATTCCGCCAGATGATCAGGTTCCCCTGAAAAACCTCTTGCAATAAATCCGCAATCCAGACTCATCGCTAATTTAAGGGGATTAATAGGCTCCATTATAGTACCTCCCGGCTGAATGCCAGATTTTGTTCCGATTGCACTGGTGGGAGAAGCCTGCCCCTTTGTCAGTCCGTAAATCTGATTGTTATGAACAAAATAATTCAGGTCCAAATTTCTCCTTATAGAATGTATGAAATGATTTCCCCCTTCTCCGTAACCATCACCATCACCTCCGTGAATGATTACAAGTTGCTGAGGATTGGAAATTTTTACTCCGGAAGCTAGTGGAAGGGCTCTTCCATGTAAACCATTGAATCCATTTGCATTTATATAATGAGGAGTTTTCCCCGCTTGACCTATTCCGGAAACAATGGTCACTTCAGAAGGCTTTTTCCCTGACAATTCCAGGGCTTTTTTAGAGATTTCAGAATTCCGTAGTTACCACATCCCGGACACCAGGCTATTTCAAATTCATTATTGAATACTGAAGTCATTACAGCACCTCCTTAAGTCTTTGATATATTTCTTCCGGAGACATTTGTCTTCCATCATACCCTGTTATCTTATCAGCAACAGAGATTCCTGTTTCCTGTTTTATAAGCCGGGCAAGCTAACCGGTATAATTATGTTCTACAGTAATAACTTTTTTAACTCTGCCGCAGAATTTTTCTAAATGTTTCTGAGGCAAAGGCCAGATGTAATTAAAATGAAGAGCAAAAATATTTATATCTTCATCATTTAATTTTTTAGTAGCTTCCTTTAATGGACTGTATGCAGAGCCCCAGGACACAATCATTATTTCAGAATAAGGAATTCCAATGATTTCCGGCTCCATAATATTCTCATCAAAGGTACTCAGTTTTCCATTCTTTTTTCCACCATCTTTTTACCATAATAAGCGCTTTCCGTATTATGACCTTTTTCATCATGTTCGTAACTATCCTGAAGTATTATTTGATTATTATATTGACCAGGATAAATTCTTGGGCTTATTCCATTATCGGTTAATTTGTAACGTTCATAAGCATAGTCTGGAATGTTACTTAAATCAGCAAAATATGATTTACTGCTAAAGTCATCAGGATCAAAGGCCTCAATGGTTTTGCGGGCATCTGAAAGATATTGATCAGTCATAATAAAAACCGGGACTTGATATTTATCTGCTATGTTAAAGGCTTTAAAGCTTAAAGTAAAACAGTCTTTCTGGTCCTTGGGGGCTAAAACTACCCTGGGGAACTCCCTTTGTGATGCAGTAAGTACGAAACTTAAATCCCCTTGGGCTGTTTGGGTAGCAAATCCTGTAGCTGGACCTGGTCTTTGAGAATCTACGATAACCAATGGTGTTTCACTTATTCCCGCAAGTCCTAATCCCTCAACCATAAGAGAGAATCCGCCTCCAGATGTTCCAGTCATTGACCTTGCTCCGGCAAAGGATGAACCAATTGCCGTATTAATAGCTGCAATTTCATCTTCAGCCTGTTCAACGATTATTGGATATTTTTCTGCGTAAAGAGCCAGCTCGTTCATTACTGAAGTTGAGGGTGTCATTGGATAAGCTGAATAAAACTTGCATCCAGCCATCAAAGCACCAAAGGCAATTCCCTGGTTACCGTTGATAAAAATATAGTCCTTTGTTATATCCTTTGATTGAATCTGATTGTGTACCGAGGTTGAATTAAAACCTTTTTTGCAGGCAAGAATATTAATATCCGCAAGCTTTTCTGAGAAAGTTTTTTTAATTATTTTTTTCTAATATTTCGAAATCCAATCCATAAAGTTTCCAGAGATAACCTATTACTGAGCTGGTTATTGCTTTTTCATTCCCTGTATCTTTGGCCATTTTTTTTAAAATCTTCTGCAAGAATATTTTTGTGATCTTCGGTTTTTAGGGAAAGGTCCATAATAAAGGGGGTTTTGTCTAATAGATTTTTATTTTCTGAATAAGCCAGAGCATCTAAGGGAATTACATAATCGAATTTATTGCTGTGAGAGTATACTTCATCAGATGCAAAACGAATCTGTATAAAGTTGTTACCTCCTCTTACCCGGGACATGTAATCTTTGTTGCTAAATACATGGAAACCGGCCTTGTATAAACCTTCTTCAAGTATTCCGGCAACAGTATCTATCCCTAAACCTGCCGTTCCTGAAATTAATATATTTTTAATAATTGTAATTACCTCCTTTTAAATTCTTAGTGTATTTATAACCGTTTAAGTTATATAATAAAACATAGATTCCGGAAAAAGGTGTAAAAAGATGAACTATAATTATTTTAATGAAATAGTAGAAAAGGCTATTCAAAAAAAATGTAAGATTAGTCAGATAATAAAAGAATGGGAAGAGGAAAAACAGGAAATTGATATTTCTGGAATAGAAAAATTAATGCGGAAACAATGGCTGGTTATGAAAGAGGCTGTTGAATCTGGATTGAAAAATCCCCAAAAATCTATGGGTGGGCTTATCGGCGGAGAGGGTAAAAAAATAATTTCTTATATGGAAAGTAAAAATAATGATGATGTTTACCTTAAATCTGCAGCAAGAGCTTTAGCTGTTGCAGAAGTAAGTGCTTCTATGGGTAAAATTGTTGCCTCTCCAACAGCAGGTTCAGCAGGAATTATTCCTGCAGTTATGTTAGCTTGTATGGAAAAGTATGGATCTTTCGATGAAGAAGTTGTCGATGCTTTATTTACAGCTTCGGGACTGGGAATAATTATTGCTAAAGGAGCCTCTATTTCCGGGGCGGAAGGTGGCTGTCAGGCAGAATGCGGTTCTGCGGGAGCAATGGCTGCTGCGGCTGCCGCAGAACTTATGGGAGGGGATCCGGAAGCATCCTCTAATGCTGCGGCAATGGTATTAAAGAATGTATTAGGACTGGTATGTGATCCTGTAGCTGGCCTTGTTGAAGTCCCTTGTGCAAAAAGAAATGTTATGGGAACTACTTTAGCTTTGGTTTCTGCTGAAATGGCTGTAGCAGGAGTTAAAAGCGTTATTCCTTTGGATGAAGTAATATTCGCTATGGATTCAATTGGGAAGTCTTTACCAGCGATTTTAAGGGAAACAGGTAAAGGTGGACTGGCTGTAACTCCAACGGGTTTGGAAATTGAAAAAAGAGTAAAGGGAGAAAAGTAAAATGTATAAAAAGAAATTAATTTTTATTATTATCTTATTGGTAGGGGTTATTTTTAGTTCCGGCTGTGTGGATGGTCAGGTTGATATTAAAGTAAACGGAGATGGCTCGGGGGACTTATCCTATGCCATGGTTATTGATAAAAGAAATTACGATCCAGAACTTCTTGAAGAGTATATTAAAAAGCTGGAAGAGAACCTGTTTACAGTTAAACAAAGGGACATGGGAGAAATTATTATTGTAAATGCAAGTGTCTATCTTCCAAAATTCAGAACAATTTTTGATCCCACAACTATAATGGGAAATAAGGATGGAAGAATTCCTGTTGAATTTTCTAAAAACTGGCTTTCAACGGAATATGTTTTTGATTTTGAATATGATGCAGATAAAGTAAAAGAATTTTTAGCTAATGAGCTTGGCAGGGATGATATTTCATTTAATTCAATGTCTTTTTCCGTAAGGTTACCTAATGAAGCAGGAGAGAATAATGCTCATGAAATAAAGGACAGTGAAAAAATGTATACCTGGGAAATTAATAAATCAGGAATTACAAAAATATATCTTGAAACAAAGACAATAAACAAAATAAGCATGATAGTAACAATTGGAATACCAATATTGGCAGGTATTGCTATATTTAAAGAAAGAAAGAATCTGTTTAAAAAGAAAACAAAGTAATCTTTTAAGGTGATTATTAATGATACAAAATGAAAGTTATTTTTTAATCAGTATTTCTTTTCTTGGAGGGCTTGGCTTTTTCCTTTACGGATTAATGGCCATGAGTTAGTCCTTACAAAGAGTAGCAGGAAAAAGAATGAGACACTACCTTGAATATTCCACTAAAACGGTTTTTCGGGGTTTGCTTTCTGGCGCAATTTTTACTGCGTTAATACAGTCGTCAAGTGGCACAACTGTACTTATTATTGGACTTTTAAATGCCGAGCTTATAAATTTCAGACAGGCTGCAACATTGATTATAGGTTCAAATATCGGGACAGTTATTACTGGCTTTATTATTGGAATAAAGTTGTGCAATTATTCTTTGCTTTTTATTGCCCTGGGAATGTTTTTAAGAATGATGGGAAGTAATAAGATCAGAAAAGAGTATGGAAGAGCAATTTTTGGATTTGGGATATTATTTTTCGGCATGAATTTAATGGGAGAAAGCATGTATCCCTTAAAAGAAAGTTATTATTTTAATTATTTATTGGAATTTATGGAAACTAATCCTGTAATTGGACTTTTAGCAGGGACTTTTTTAACAGCTCTAGTTCAGTCCAGCAGCGCTATGGTTGGTATCCTTCAGGAAATGTTTTGCCAGGAAGTTATAACCTTAAATCAGCTGGTACCTGTTCTTTTAGGGACAGCAGTGGGCACTACAATTACAGCTGCATTAGCTAGTATAAATACGGGAATAGAGGCCAGGAAAGCGGCATTTTTCCACTTTTTATTTAATGTAGTTGGTGCACTTTTCTTTATGCCTCTTTTTATATCTGGCTTTTTTAAACAGTATTGAATTTATTTACAATTCCTTTTTGGGAGATTGGGCCCTTTTGGACGGAAAAATGAAAGTTGCTTCATTAAATGCATATTTTAGAATTGGCTATGCCCTGGCCTTTATTCCTATAATTGGAGTTCTTGAAGATTTAGTTGAAAAGTTTGTAAGGCTGGATGAAGATGATAAAAATGGGATTTATGGTGTTAATCTTGATTTGAGTCTGCTGCAAACTCCAGATCTTGCTTATAAGAATATTGCTAAAGAGATTCTTCATATGATGGATTTGGCCAGAATTAGTATTGAAAATGCTCTTGGGGTATTAAATAGTACACAAAATACTTTGCCTCTTTTAATGAATAAAGGTGAAAAGATTGAAAATGCTATAGATACTTTAAGAGAAAATATAAGAGATTATACTGTTCAGATTCAAGGTGGAGAAAATAAGGAAGGGGATATTTCCCAGGATACATTTTTTATTTTTGACACAATAAAAGGTTTAGAAAGAATTGGTGATTATGCTCAAAATGTAATTAAAACCATTATCTACAAAAAGGAAAACAATATATTTTTACCTGAATTTTTTTACGAAAAAATAAATGAACTTGGAGAGGTAATCGTTGATAGTTTGTTTTTATGTAAGAAAATTATTGATACAGGGGAAGAAAAATATATTAATGAGATAGAAGAAAACCGGGCTAAGGCAGATTTAATTTACAAAGAATTAAGAAACATAAACGTTAGAAAATTTAGTTATTATGACAATATTAATTTCATAAATTATGTAGTTAAAAATATTGGAGATAATTTTTTTAAAGTTCAGCTTAATGTTAATGAAATTGTGGGTAATTATATTTATTGCAGGGAAAGTAATTTAAAAAGAAATGAGGTAGTTGAGAATACTGATTGATGCTGGTCTTTTGGGATATTTTACTTTGTTTTTGTTGTTTTGGGTTGTTTCCTTTGTTGTATATAAGTATTTTTTCGTAAAAAGTCTTTCAAAAAAAGGGAATCCTTTTTATAAGAAGATTTATAAGATTTTAAGAAAAATACACCCTGCCTTTGCTTCTGCTGCTATAATTTTAGGAAGTTACCATGGATGCCTGATGTTGGGAGGATTTAAAATACACACAGGAACTTTAATTATCATTTCTCTTATATACATGTTATTAACTTTCCTTTCCGGGAAAACAAAAAGCCTCAGGACAAAATGGAGGACTTTCTATAAAGCTGGAGGCATAGTTACAGTAGCTGCAATATTTGTACATTATTTTTTCCCTTGGATAATTTAAGGGAATTCCAATTTTTAAAACTTGATCTTTCCTTTTAATGCAAGACCAATAGGAATGAAAATTATCATTCCCCCAATACCCTGAATGATATTAAATGGAATTGAGGCAAAAGCTATTTCAAAGCTGTCAACAATCAGACCTCTAAGGATATAGTAACCTAAAACCATCCAGATAATACCTGTAATGATACCTAAGTAGGTTCTTTTATTAAAAACAGGTTCAGTTCCTTGATAAGCAATGTATCCTATAATTAATGCCATTGTTGATTTTACAATAAGGGTCGGCAGTGCCCAAATCGCATATCCTGAAAGAATATCTGCAAGCATTGATCCTATCCCGGCTGCTATTGCACCATAAAAGGGACCGAAAAAAGCAGCGGCAAAAATAATTATCGTATCCCCACCATGGATATATCCACTTGGTATCGGAATTTGAATAATCATAGTTGATACAGTTACTAAAGCAGATATAAGAGCGGTTAAAGTCAGTTTTCTTGTAATAGAGGTATTATTCATTTTTCCCATCCTTTTTTATTTAGTTTTTTTAGTATGGGCATTATAACAGTTTTACATAAAAAAAGGAATCCGACTATTCGCTTATTCTAACTTAATCAAGTCAGTTTAAACTTTCGCCGGATTCTCTAATAAGTGGCTGTACTGCAAATTCAGTACCTCCTTTATATTATTAGGTGCTTCTTCTTACTTTGATTCCACTTTCATTGCCCCTTGAATACCGAAAACCTTAACTTTTATGAGCACTTAAGTCGTTCCAAACTCAATTTTCTGGAAATTTTCCTCTGAATTCTTAAAATTTAAGAAAGAAGTAATTTTAAATTTTGCACCTGAGGAAGAATTATTACTCTTTCCTTGTCTAAATATTACAATAGAATAGAAAGAAAGTCAACACCTTTTCTGAATTTTGATCGTGTCAATTAATTATGGGTTTTAAAAGAATAAAAACCCCTTGTATGTATTACGTGCTAAATCGCACTCGCTATCCTTTTAAACAATTCTCTTTTCCAAGTTCTCTTACCAGTTAAAACTACTGGCACATTGCCGAATTTCTCATCTGATATTAGGTTCGTAGCTTTTTTATAACACGGCTTTCTAATTTTATGATTCTTGTTTCTGTTTTTCTTGCTTCTTTCTTTTCTTTTACTAAATCATATACATTACCTGAATTAGCCTTAAAAGCCCTCAGACGTGACATTTGATCAACACCTTCTCTGCACCAGCTTAGAGGCCTTGAACTTAATCTTGCAGATAATATATGACTAATATGGCCTTCTGTGCTACAGCCTATATAATCCGGGTCATATTGATTCATTATACCTTCCCAATTATTTAACACATAACTTCTAGCATCTTTTATTGCTTCTATTTTTTGTTTCTGATTCTGTTTCTTCAATTATTGCTTTGAATAAATCTTTTACGAAATCTTTCCTTTTCGTATTTATGTAATACCACATCATTTGGTGTGTGCCTTTCATATGAGCAGTTGCCTTCTTTATATATTTCGACAAATAGTATCTATCTAAAACATAGATACTATCTTTAATCCATTCTTTGCCTTGTTTTATCCAGTTGGCTCCATCTCCTGATAAATATATCTTTTCGATAATTTCTTCTTCATAGTTGCTATCAATATAATCAGCTACTTCAAGCCATAAATCAGCACTATCTTGGTAGAGACCACTAAAGCATCTGGGATTTATTAATTCATATCTATCTTTACTTACCTTTCACTTACCTTCGTGAACATAAATTAATCTAGGTTCGGCACATGTTCCTCTTTGAAGTGAAACATGATCTTCATCAGCTTCGATGTACAAAATCTTAGCTTGAGAATCAGTTTTTTCACTGGTGCTGCATGATTAGAAATATCTTTAAGCTTTCTAATAGAATTCATTACTGTTTGACCAGTAAGATACACATTCTTCGATATTTTTTCGCTACTTTTTCTGTATGGTGTCTCTATTGCTTCTTCTATTAACATTGATTCTAGCAATATATCCATTCTGTCATTTGCTTCAATACCAACAGCTTCATCAGATAAGTATTTATATTCACCAGTAATTTTATGAACATAATACGTTCTTTTATAGGTTACTTCACCAAATATCGTCGCCAAACTTTTCTTCGACTTTGTTTCCTTTATTTTCCAGTCTCTTTTTCTTGCACAATCTTTTTTAACTAAAATATCTACAGTTTCAAGTACTTTTTCTGTAATTGCAACCCCAACTTCATCCAGCATTTTTTTGGTTTTTAAAATGAATTCAGATATATTATTTCCCTCAATTAAAGTTGTTTCCATATTTTCTGCTATTTCTTTACCGATTTTAGTTGCAATTTCATGTATAATATTATTCATTAGAGTTTCTCCTTTTTTGCGATTTGGTTTAGCGATTTAATTGTAACATAAGGAGTTGCTCTAATATTTTTTTGTTTTTTTACCCATAATTATTTTACACTAACCTGAATTTTCTGAAAATATCATCATTACAAAACATTTTCGGGCTTGAAAGGTGAAGTTATTGTGTTATAATATGTAAAAGTTTTTTCTGAGAAAACATTTGTTTTTCCCAGAAGGAATAAAAAAATGAATGGGGGCTATTCTTCAAATGGAAAAATTTAAGGTAATTATATCTGAAACTATGTCTGATGAGGGTTTGGCGGTATTGCAAGAATCGTTGGAGGTAGTTGATAGTACGAAGATGAGCCGGCAGGAGCTTCTTGATGTAATTGGTGAATTTGATGCTTTGATAGTAAGAAGCGCAACTCAAGTTAATGAAGAACTTCTATCCAGAGCTACAAAACTTAAAGTTGTAGGCAGAGCAGGAAATGGAATTGATAACATTGTTTTAGATGCTGCAACAAAGTATGGTGTAGTTGTTGCAAATACTCCAGAAAGTAACACGGTATCTGCAGCAGAGCATGCTGTTGCTCTTTTACTTGCTTCAGCGAGAAATATTCCCGCAGCAGACCGCCAGTTAAAGTCGGGAGAATGGAATCGTTCATTTTTTAAAGGTACAGAATTATTTGGCAAGACTATTGGCGTAATCGGTTTAGGTAAAATCGGCTCTCTTGTAGCGACAAGATTAAAAGCTTTTCAAACTACTGTAATCGCTTACGACCCTTATATAACTGATGAAAGATTTAAACAACTTGGCACTGAAAAGGTTGACACCCTTGAAGAGTTACTAAAAAGATCAGACATTATTACTATTCACACACCAAAAACTCCAGAAACTAATGGAATGATTGATGAACCTCAGTTTGAGCTGATGAAGCAGGGTATCCGCCTTGTTAATGATGCAAGGGGGGAATAATAAAAGAGTCTGCACTAATAAAATATCTTGATAATGGAAAAGTAAGAAGTGCAGCCCTTGATGTTCATGAAAAAGAACCAAGCGATAACCATAATTTAATGGGAAGACTTAATGTGGTTGTAACTCCTCATATTGGTGCTGATACTGACGAAGCTCAGGAAAATGTTGGTGTTACTATTGCTAATCAGGTAATAGCAGCTTTAAGAGGTGAAGTTGTAGCCAATGCTGTTAACCTTCCAGCTTTAAACAGAGAGCATATGGCAGCATTAAAACCATATATTCTTGCTTTAGAAAAGTTTGGTAAAATATATTTTCAGCTTAGAAATGAAGCTATTGAGTCAATTACAGTAAAATACTACGGTAAACTTGCTTCTCAGGAAACAGAAATGCTAACTTTGGCAGCAGTAAAAGGTGTTTTGGAACCAGTTATCCTTGACAAGGTAAACTATGTAAATGCCAAGCTTATTGCTGAGCAAAGAGGAATTTCAATTTCAGAAAAGAAAACTGAAGAACCCTATGCAGGTTATAACGAATTTGTAAAAATAAGTATTAAAACCAAGTCTGACAAATTTTCAATTGCCGGCATTGTGGATGCAAAAGGTGAAGCAAAGATATTGGAGATTGAAGGATACTCAATGGATTTCACTCCAAGCAAATACATGCTATTTATTAAAAACCTGGATGTACCAGGTGTAATAGGTAAGTTGGGTACAATTCTCGGCCAGGAAGATATTAACATTGCTACTATGCAGGTTGGAAGAGATTTGGAAACAAAAAAAGCATTAATGGTTATGGGTGTTGATAACGAGTGTTCCAAAGATTCTCTGAAAAAAATTAGTCAGCTGGAAAATATTACAATGGTAAAACTTGTAATAATGTAAATTAATAGTGTGTTTTTAAAGACCCTGTTCTTAAAACAGGGGTTTTTTTTTATTAAATAAAGTATTATAATGAATAATATAAATGTAAGGGAGCTGATAATATGAAACTAGTAACATTTCTTGCAGATGGTAAAGAAAAAACAGGCATCCTTGAAGTTGATAAAGTTATTTAAATTCTGTCTTTTAATGGTAAATCAATTAATGATATGCTTGATTTAATAGATGCCGCAGGAAAAACAAATAATACAATAAATTTTTCGTTAATAAATGATTTTGAAAAAGGAAAGTTATTTAAAATTGATGATATAAAAATTATGGCACCTGTAAGATACCCCAGAAGAAACTTTTTTTGCCTTGGGATGAATTATGCAGACCATGCAAAAGAGGTAGTTTTTACTGAAAAAGAAAAAAACCTGAAGTTCCAAAATTCCCGGTATACTTTAGTAAACTTGCTTATCCCGCTTTGGAAGATAAAGGTACTATCCCCTATGATGAAGAGCTGACGAAAATGGTTGATTACGAAGTGGAATTAGCGGTTATAATTGGTAAAGAGGGAAAAGATATAAAAGAGGATGAAGCCTTAAGTTATGTTTTTGGTTATACTATTGCCAATGATATTTCTGCCAGAAACCTTTAAGGGAAACATGGTCAGTGGTTTAAGGGGAAATCAGTAGATAATTATGCTCCTCTCGGCTCCTATATTATGACTGCCGATGAACTTGGCAATCCTTCTGGACTTCAGCTTAAGTGTTTTGTAAATAATGAACTCAGACAGAATGCAAACACCAGGGATCTTGTTTTTACTATTCCCCAGGTTATTGGCGAGCTATCTAAGGGCCTTACCCTAAGACGAGGTGATGTTATACTGACAGGTACACCCTCTGGAGTAGGTCTTGGATTTAAACCATATAAATTTGTTAACCCTGGTGATGTAATTCGATGTGAAATTGATAAACTTGGAATTTTAACCACATATATAAAGTAATTTTTGGAGGAACGATGAAGAGAAAAATAATAATGTTTTTTATATTTATCTGCTTTTTTACAACCGCATATTCTATACCCTGGGAAGTTCAGATAGAAGGAAATCCAGTTTCTTTTGAAGTTGAGCCCAGAATAATCCAAGGTCAGACTTATGTTCCTCTTTACAGATTTTATCAGGAGCTGGGGCTGAATATATCCTTTGACCAGCAAAAAATGACAGTAACCGGAGAGAAAAGCGGACTTTATATTCAAACAAAAATTGGATCTGATACAGCATATATTAATGGTAATCCGAAACAATTAGGTGGGGTTTCTGTAATAATTTCTAACAGAACTATGGTCCCTATGAATTTTGTTGCACAAACTTTTGGTTACCAGGTGGCAATGTCTTCAGAGTTAAAGGTTTTTTATCTCAGAAGTTTTATTACGGCATATAAAGATAAGGCTGATGCAAACTCTCAGGCTGCTGGATTTAATTCTATGGTGGGCAAACCAAAAGTTGAAGTAGCTCTGGTAGAAATGACAGGCCGGAAAGAGCATTATTTAAATGCAGGTAGTTCCTGGAAAGAGATAATTTTTCTATCTGAAAAGAAAGACTTAAATCTAAGTGAAGAAAAACTGGAGCCTTCTCGTTTTTACACAAATAAAAATCTTTATGCATACTTTGTTTTGGAAAATAAAAGTAAGGTTGATATAGAGGAACCATTTAATGTGGATTTTGTTGTAAAAGGAAACAAGTCAGAGTCTGTTGAAATTCCGGGTTTGAAAGTCAGGGAACAATATGAAGTCAGGATCGATAAACCCCTGAAAGGTCTTACTTTAGGAAATAATATAATTGAAATATTTATTGATCCTGAAAAGAAATTAAACAAGGGGGATTCTCAAGACTATTTTTACCGGATATTTTATGCATATAGTACCAGGTAATAAAACCAGTTGACAAAAAATAAAAATACTGGTAAATTATCACCATAAAACACAATAATTGCTTAATCTTACGACTGGTGGAAGTGGAATGAACCACATGGGAGTATGATTTTAATTTTGCCGACCACCTGGGCCACTTGAGTTGTATGCCCAGGTGGGATTTTATTTTTAGGAGGGAATTTTTAGAATGTTCAAACAATGGGAAGGTTTTAATACAGGAAGCTGGAATAATAATATTGATGTAAGAGATTTTATACAGAAAAACTATGTTCCTTATGAAGGAAATGAAGAATTTTTAGCAGAACCTACTGAGAAAACAAAAAATATGGAAAAAATGTGAAGGGCTTCTTAAAGAAGAATTAGATAAAGAAGTATTGGATATTGATACAAAAAATATTTCAGGGATAAATAATTTCAAAGCCGGCTATCTTGATAAAGAAAATGAACTAATTGTAGGTTTTCAGACAGATGCTCCTTTAAAAAGAATGATGGATCCATTTGGGGGATTAAGAATGGTTGAAGAATCCCTTGAAGCTTATGGTTATAAAGCTGAGGATGGGGTTTTAGATGTATTTGATACAATCAGAAAAACTCACAACAAGGGTGTTTTTGATGTTTGTACCGATGAAATCAGAAATCTTAGAAGTGCAGCTGTTTTAACAGGTCTTCCTGATGCTTATGGCAGAGGAAGAATTATTGGAGATTACAGAAGACTTTCCTTGTATGGGGCAGATCTTCTTATTCAAGAAAAGAAAAAAGATAAAAAATAAATTAAATTAATAAATGAAACTAATATCAGAAGAATCGAAGAGATTTCCGAAGAAATCAGAGCTTTGGAAGAACTTAAAAAAATGGCTATGGAATATGGTGTTGATATTAGTCGGCCAGCTAAAAATTCTGCTGAAGCTGTTCAATTTTTATGCTTTGCCTATTTAGCAGGGGTTAAAGAAAACAATGGTGCGGCAACAAGCATCGGAAGAATAAGCGCTTTTCTTGATATTTATTTTGAAAGAGATGTTAAGGAAGGTAAGCTTACTGAAGAAGGTGTCCAGGAATTAATGGATCAGCTTGTTATGAAACTTCGTTTTGTAAGACATCTTCGTACTCCCGACTATAATAAATTGTTTGCCGGGGATCCAAACTGGATAACAGAATCAGTTGGGGGAATGTCAGAAGATGGCAGAATATTAGTTACAAAAAATTCTTTCAGAATTCTTCACACATTTACAAATTTAAGCCCTGCCCCAGAACCAAACCTTACAGTGCTTTGGTCAGAAAATCTTCCAAAAGGTTTTAAAGAGTATTGTGCTAAGGTTTCAATAGAAACAGATTTAATTCAATATGAAAGCGACGATCTTATGAAGCCTATTTATGGTGATGACTATGCAATTGCTTGTTGTGCATCTGCCATGAGAGTTGGTAAGGAGATGCAGTTTTTTGGTGCAAGGTGTAATCTTGGGAAATCATTATTATATGTAATTAATGGGGGAATAGATGAAAAAAGCGGCAAGAAAATCATTGAAGGTATTGAAAAAATAGAAGATGAAATTCTTGATTATGATAAGGTGAAAAGCAACCACTTTAAAGTACTTGAGTATGTTGCGGAGCAATATGTTAATGCAATGAACATTATCCATTATATGCATGATAAATATGCTTATGAAAAAATAATGATGGCTTTCCACGATAATAATGTTCACAGATACATGGCTTTTGGTGTTACAGGGTTATCTGTAGTTGCAGATTCTTTGAGTGCAATAAAATATGCAAAAGTTAAGCCAGTAAGGGAAAATGGAATTGCTGTTGATTATGTAACTCAGGGAGACTTTCTAAAGTATGGAAATGATGATGATGCTGTAGACAGTATTGCTCTTGAGGTTCTCCGTTATTTTGTTGGAGAATTAAAAAAACATCCACTATACAGAGATGCAGAGCATACACTTTCAGTACTTACAATTACTTCCAATGTAGTTTATGGTAAGAAAACAGGAGCAACTCCAGATGGAAGGATGGCTGGAGAAGCCTTTGCCCCAGGGGCAAATCCAATGCATGGAAGAGATATGTCGGGAGCTTTGGCATCTTTAAATTCCGTTGCCAAGATACCATATAAATGCGTTTGTCAGGACGGAGTGTCTAATACATTGACTATTGTTCCTGGTGCTTTATTCAGGGAAACGGAAAGCCGGGCAGAAAAACTTGCATATTTAATTGACGGCTATTTTACGCAGGGTGGACATCATTTAAATGTTAATGTTCTTCAGAGAAATAAACTGGTTGATGCCATGGAGAATCCTGAAAAATATCCAAATCTGACTATTAGAGTTTCTGGTTATGCGGCGCACTTTAACAGACTTACGGAAGAACAAAAACGAGAAGTTATTAACAGGACATTTCGCTATACAATGGGTTGCTGATATCTTATGAAAAAAGCATATGTACATTCAATTGAAACCAGTGGTTTTTTTGACGGACCAGGGATTTGTACGGTTATTTTTTTTCAGGAACGCCCCCTAAGGTGTATATATTGCCATAATCCAGATATCTGGGAGTTTGGAAAAGGTGATGAATACACTGTTTCCCAGCTTATGGAAAAAATATTAAAGTATAAAAATTATTATAAAGCTTCCGGGGGAGGGGTGACTTTCTCCGGGGGCGAGCCAATAATGCAAGGAGATTTTTTAATAGAAATTCTTCAGAGGTGCAGGGAAAAAGGTATCAATACTGCAGTTGATACCTCGGGTATATTAATTTCGAATATAGAGAAACTTGAAAAAATAATTGAACTTTCTGATCAAATAATTTTGGATATTAAAGGTTCGGACAGGGATAGTTATCGTAAGACTACGGGAAGAGAAAGGTATGATCTTCCGGATTTTATAAGGATTTTGAATAAATATAATAAAAAAGTATGGGCAAGATATGTATTGATAAGCGGTTTAAATGATGGGAAAGATGATATAGAAAAAATCAAAAATATATTATTGAGCATTGATAACCTTGTTAAATTTGAAGTACTTCCATTTCATCAGATGGGGAGCTATAAGTATAAAGAATTAGGTCTGGGCTATTAGTTGGAAGATTATCCGGAAACCACAAGCCAGGCAGCAAAAGAATTTCAAAAAATAGAAGCCTTGGAGGAACACCTCCAAGGCTTCTTTGCGTCCTGTCATTAATATAAAATTTAATGTAATCTTCAGTAATTTCTTTTATATCTTTAAAACTTTTGATTCTTTTCTTGTAGAGATTAATACTTTCTGTTTTGTAATGGCTAAAGAAACTTTCAATCTTCGCATTATTCCAGCAATTTCCTCTTCTGGACATACTTTGAACTGCTCCTAAAGACTTTAAATAGCTGGAATATTCTTTGCTTGTGTATTGAACACCTTGATCACTATGGATAACAGTATTCTTAATACCTATCTTTTTTGAAAGTTTTTCAATAGTTTTTACAGTCAGCTTGCTGTCAGGATTCTTACTGTATTCCCAGCTTACTGGCTCATTGTTAAACAGATCTAGGGCAACACACAGATATAGCTTAGAGTTTCTGTAAGGAATACAGGTAATATCTGTGGCTATTTTTTCTCCTGGGCGACTTGCCTTAAAATCCCTGTTTAATATATTGGCTTTGAATTGTTTATCATCTTGAATCCTATTCTTTTTTCTTCTGATTCTGGATCTGAGATTGTTTTCCTGCATTATTCTTTGAATCTTTTTATGATTAACAACTATTTTAAACGCATTTCTTAGCTCATTTCCTATTCTTCTGTAACCAAAAATTCCTTTTGATTTGTTATATATTTGAATAATTATTTTCTCAATGGAATCTTCTTTTTTTATTGGTTTGTCTCTGAAATTGCAATAGGCTTTTCTTTTTACTCCAGCAATTTCGCAAAGAAATTTTACTGTATATTTAAATTCCAAAGCAAATATAGCTCTGTACTTTAGCTCCCTGACTTTTGTTTTTTTAGAAATAAAGGGCTGTAAATGCTCTAATTGTTCGTAGTATTCAATTTTAGCATAAAGATGTTCTATTTCTTTTTCGTATTCAATTTCTCTTTGTGTTTTCTCAGGAAAATCTATTTTATCTGATCTGATTTTTATCTTATCCGGATCTTTCTTAGCTTCTGTTGGAAGAAGTCCTTTTTCTTTTAATTGTTTTTCCCAATTAAGAACAAGATTTTTTGAAGATAAATTGTACTTTGCAGTAATCTTTCTTGCCCCAAGATCGCTTTCGTAATATTCCTTAATTACAGAGAGTTTAAATTCATCGGAATAGTTCTTTGTCATTAAAATCAGCCCCCAAAGTTAGTATATCTTACTGTCCCAATTTTGTGTAATTTTTGGGGGTCAGACCAAAGCGTCCGAGACCAGTGAAAAAGTCTTTCTTTAAAAGAAGATTTTTCCCTTTTCAGCAAAATAAGACTATTTTTTTAAATTCCAAATTTGATTTAAAAAATTGCACTCTAAAGAGGATAGTATTGATGCTATCCTCTTTATGTTTACCGCAATTGCTGCCAGCTTCGATTGAACAGACACACTTAAGAGACCATATCCTCTTGCACGACATAGTCCGTGAAATCTTTTTAGCTCGGCATTCTTGCCTTCAATGCTTGCTCTCTTCTTGTACTTTTCTTTAAACTCTTCCGTTTTTTGTTCTTGAGATATTTCATAATATTCTCCAGTATTTAAACCAGTTGTGAAAATTTCTCGTGCTTTTTTACCAGCACATTGATCATGCTTTGGGCAATTTTTACACTGCTTTGCTTCAAAATAATAATTGTAATATCCATAGCCTATTGTAATATCCATAGCCTAAAAAATAAAACGTTTCTTTCCTTTTAAAATATCTCTTTTTTACACTTATGTTTCCTTGGCTACATTCCCATTCGTCCGAATCTTTGTTGTATGAAAATCCATTTTCATCAATTCTGTAAGCTGACCCACTTATTGGAATAAAGGCTTTTGCTTTTAATTCCTTTATTAAATCTAAAATGTTTTTTCTGAAATAAGCTTTGTCTCCATATACTTCTTTTACAGAAACTCCTGCTTTTATGGTCTCTTCAAGCATTTCCTCTGTTAAATCTCCATCAGTATATACCCCATCTCCGGTTCTAACGCAGGTAATTAATCTTTCTTCTGTAGTCATAATAAATTCTGTTTTATAGCCAAAAAAGTCTTGGCTTTTACTTTTTCTGCCAACACGAGCATCTTCATCTATTAATGAACGTACTCCTTTTTGATTTATGAACTTGGGATCATTTAATATATTTTTAGCTTTTTCAATAATAGAATTGGTTTTGAGTAGCTCTGTATTTTTTCTGCTTCATAGATTACTTTTTCTAAGTAATCTATCATTACTGCTTTTGCTTCTTTATGGTCTTCAATCTCCTTGTACTCTGGAACATCAGGAAGACCGGGTAGTTTTTCTTCTGTTTCTTCTTCATATGTATTTATAATTTTTTAGCAAGATGTTTCGTTAATCTTTCCGGGGTTTTTATTGTATTGGCTTCTATATGTGTAGCACCAATACTTACACTATTTCCTTCAATAATTTTTTGTTCAACACATTGGCGAATAATTTCTGTAATAATTTCATCTAATGTGGAGTTTTGAAGTCTTTGGGTTCTGAATTTTGAGAGGAGACTTTTATCTGGGAGGGATTCTTCGGGATTGATTCCTAAAAAATACATATATGCTAAATTAAGTTCTGCTTCCTGTATAACCTTTTCGTCAGAAAGGTTATACAGGAAGCTGCAGGAAAAGAAGTTTACACATTAATTCTGGTTCTTTGGCTGGTCTGCCAAAAGTTTTGCAGTAGCTGTTTTTCCAATAATTTATTAATAAAGCTGAAATTTACTACAGATTCTATTCTTTTTAATATATGATTTTCAGGTATTTTATTATATAATTGTAAATATAAAGAAATTTGCTTTGATTTTAATCTAAGCATAAAAAGTCCACCCTTTTGGTTTATTTTGTTTTGGTAGATAAATTATACTATAAAAAGGTGGGCTTTTTTCTGTTTTCTTAGATATATCAACGCTTTCAGCTTTTTTAGTATAAAAATTTGTCCTTCACCTTTAACTTAAAGAAAGGCTTTTTCACTGGTCTCGAAGCGTCCCCTTTTTAGCGCCTAAAGGCGTATTTGAATGGTTTTGGCGTTTTCGTAGGTTACAAAACCTGGTTTTGATCCTTTTGGTTTTTTCACATGTTTTTTCATTGTGTAATCCACAGGAAGAATTGTTCCATTCTTCCCTTTGCTGTTCTCTGCTGCAAGTAAAGCTGCCTTTTCAATTACTTCTTCAGGAATGTTTTCTCGGTTAGGATTTCTAACAAGAACATGAGAACCTGGTAAATCTTTAACATGAAACCATAAATCCGAAGAAGAAGCGAACTTCATGGTCAGATAATTATTTTGTTTATTATTATGTCCCACATATATTTCAAAGCCCATATAGTCGGTTTTTTCCAGAGTAACTTCTTTTTCTTTCTTATTAGCCTTTTTTTCTTTTGAATCTGTTTTGGAATCTCTTTTTAAATAATTTTCCTCTGCCATTTCTTTATGAATCTCATCCAGAATTTTCATATCTTTAGAATTTTCAATCCCGGTAAGGATACTTTCCAGGTAATTCATCTCCTGAGAAATAAGTTCAATCTGAATTTTTGCATAGTCAGCTCCAGACTTTGTCTTATTGTACTTTTTATAGTATCTTTGAGCATTTTGATTAGGGGTTAAATTCTCCTCCATCTTAATAACCATATCTTCTTGCCCGGGAGAGTAGTAATTTTGAACAACGGCTTCCTTTCCCTGCTTTATCTGGTAAAAGTTTGCAGTAAGAAGGTCGCCCATTATTCTGAACTTTTCTCCATCTTCAAAATCCTTAATTTTCTTTTGGTTAAGATCAAATCTTTTCTCTAGCTTCATGATTTCCTTCTGAACAACTTTTTTTAAATGATCCTTTTTTTGCTGAACTTTATTTAACCGGTCTCTTCCGCCAACAAAATCTTCAATAAGGGAGTTCATATTATCCCAGGGAAGGTTTTCCTGATGCTGATAAATTTCATATTTCAGGGAAGTGAAATCAATGTATCTATCTCCATCTTTAACCAAATAAGGTTGAGAATGGTTTATCGATCTTAAATTATCCAGATTATTAAAAATACTTTCCAGGCGCTGATAATCAATTTCTCCTAAAAATTCTACGGAAGAATTATGATCAATTCCGCTTCTGACGCAAATTTCTTTAGCCAGAAGAGGGCTTATTCCGGAAATTAATGAAAGAACGGCTCTTTCAACAGTTAAATCAAGAAAATTATTTATAAATTCTCTTCTAATTACTGTAAGATCCAGATCTTTCATCATAAATTTATTCTGATCAGGAGGATTATAATATTTTTTCCCTGGCATTATCTCCCTGAAACTGTTTTCTGAAAGAGGGAAACGCTGCATAGAATCATGAATAATTTTCTCCTTTTCATCTATTAAAATAATATTACTGTGTTTGCCCATGAATTCTCCGACCAGAATTTTTCTCACCCGGTCACCTAATTCATTTATTGTTTCAAAAACAAGATGAACAATTCGTTCCATTCCGGACTGTTTGATTTCCAGAAGTTTACCCCCCTCAAGATATTTCCTGAGGACCATACAGAACATTGGTGGTTTTTCCGGATTCTCATACTTGGTATTTGTTATGCAAAAGCGCCCAAGCTGGGGATGAGCAGAAACAAAAAACCTGTAGTTTTTTCCTTCGTTTCTTAAATTCAGGATTATCGAATAATTATCCATCTGATATATTTTGTCCACCCGGGACCCTTTTAGTAAATCTTCGGTTTCTTTACATAGAAAAGATATAGTAAAACCGTCTAATGGCATGTTTTTTCTCCTTATTCAAAAATACAAAAAATATACAAAATATATCCGGTCCTTTTATTTTAAAAAAAAGGGATCCACTGTATGATATGTTATAACTTATACTTTGACAATAAGAGGAGGTGCTTTAATGCATTTTACAAAGATGCATGGAGCTGGAAATGATTTTGTGATTATCAACACATTTTTAGAAAATATACAAGAGAATTACAGCGAACTAGCTATAAAGTTATGTGATAGAAACTTTGGAATTGGTGCAGATGGATTGATTTTTGTACTGCCTTCAGAAAAAAATGATATAAAGATGAGAATTTTCAACCCAGACGGCTCTGAACCAGAGATGTGTGGAAATGGAATAAGATGTTTTGCCCGTTTTGTCTATGAAGAAGGAATTGTACAAAAAAGATTATTGAAGTTGAAACTTTAGCAAGTACTATTATCCCCGAAATTATTACAGAAAATGATAAAGTAATGGGAATAAAAGTCGACATGGGAACCCCGGAATTTAACTTACCAAGAACAGTTGAGTTTGCCGGGATGGACTTTGAGATAACAACAGTAAATATGGGTAACCCTCATTGTGTAATTTTCGTAGAAGATTTGAGTAAAATTGATGTATCGAAATGGGGTCCTGTAATTGAAAAGGATCCAATGTTCCCTAATAAAACCAATGTTGAATTTGTTCAGGTTGTTAATGAGTCAAAAATGAAAATGAAGGTTTGGGAAAGAGGAGCAGGAATTGCCCTTGCCTGTGGAGCAGGAGCTTGCGCAACCCTGGTAGCAGGAGTAATAAACAACAAAACAAATAATAAAGCTGAAGTTGTTTTATCTGGTGGAACACTAATAATTGATTGGCCAGAAAAGAAAAAAATTATATGACAGGACCAGCAGAGCTGGTTTTCAAAGGAGAAATAATATGAAAGCTAAAAGAATTGCCACCCTATCTTTTTGCAAGAATAGAAAAAAAGATAGCGGAAAAGAAAGAGCAAGGTGTAGATATTATAAGTCTTGGGATAGGTGATCCTGATCGCCCAACCCCAAAAATAATTATTGATAAACTAGCAGAAACAGCCCAAAATCCTGCTAATCATCAATACCCATTCAGTGCAGGTATGCTTAGTTTTCGTAAAGCTGTTGCAGAATATTACAAGAAAAGACACAATGTCCAGCTTGACCCGGAAAATAAAGTAGTCTCGTTAATTGGTTCAAAAGAAGGAATTGGCCATATTTCCTTATGCTATGTTAACCCGGGAGATATAAACCTTGTTCCGGAACCAGGTTATCCTGTGTATGGAATAGGTACCCTTCTTGCAGGAGGAGCTTCCTATATCATGCCTTTAATGGAAGAAAACAATTTTTACCAGATTTAGATAAAATTCCAGCTGAAGTAGCTGATAAGGCAAAACTAATGTTTATAAATTATCCAAACAATCCAACAGGTGCAGTTGCGGATATAAATTTCTTTAACAAGGTTGTGGCCTTTGCTAAAAAACATAATATTATTGTATGTCATGATGCAGCATATACCGAAGTATATTATGATGATAAAAACAAACCAATCAGTTTTCTAGAGACAGAAGGGGCCATGGATGTTGGAATTGAATTTGGCTCTCTTTCAAAACCTTTTAATATGACTGGGTGGAGAATTGGTTATGCTGCAGGGAGACAAGATGTTATTGATGCCTTGGCAACAATAACATCAAATATTGATTCTGGAGTTTTTTAGGCAGTACAGGAAGCTGCAATTACTGGGTTAGAAAACGCGGATACTTTGATTAGAGAAAACCAGGTGGTTTACAAAGAAAGAAGAGATGAGACTGTTGCAGCTCTAAAAGAATTAGGTTGGGAAATTGAAGCCCCAAGGGGAAGTTTTTATATTTGGGCTAAAACACCAAAAGGCTATACATCATCGGCCTTTGCTGAGGAAATTTTGGAGAAAACAGGAGTAATTATTACACCTGGTCTTGGATATGGCCAGGCAGGAGAAGGATATTTCAGAATATCTCTTACTATAGATAAAACCAGAATGAAGGAAGCTTTTCAAAGAATTAAAGATGCATTTGGAAAATTTGAATTTTAAAAAACATAATATATTTATAAAGAAGCAGGGAATTATCTGCTTCTTTTTTTAGTTTTTATGGTATTATATATTTTAGCAAAATTGGCGAGGGGTGTTGTTTTTTGATTAAAAGTATGACAGGTTACGGACGGGGAGAAAAAGAAGCTTTAGGAAAAAGATTTTCACTGGAGTTAAAAAGTGTAAATCATCGTTATCTTGAGGTGAGCTTAAGACATCCTCGAAAGTATTTAAAGATGGAAGAAAAAGTCAGAAAAATTATTTCTGAATATATAAAAAGAGGGCATGTTGAAGTATTTGTAAAAATTAAAAATGTTGAACAGCAGGATGTGAATGTCAAGGTTGATAAAGAAGTTGCCATGACATATTATAATTTATTAAATGAATTAGGGCAGCTATTAAAAATTGATAATAATTTATCCCTGGAAAAAATCATTTCTCTTCCGGAAATTATTAGTATTGAAGAGAAGGAAGAAGATATAGATCAAATATGGGTTCATTATGAAGAAATTTTAAGAGATGCTTTGGAGCAAAATAAAAAAATGAGAATTGAAGAGGGAATGCATTTAAAAGAAGACTTTATTCTGCGAATTGAGGACCTTAGAGAAATGAAAGAAAAAATAGCTTTAAGAAGTCCTTTGGTTACCCAGGAGTACAAAGAAAAATTAAGAATAAGAATTGAAGAACTACTGGAGAAAAAAGAAATAATAAATGAAGACCGTCTGGAGAATGAAGTAGCCTTCTTTTCAGACCGCTCAAGTATTACCGAGGAATTAGTCAGACTGGAAAGTCATTTTATCCAGTTTATGAAAAACATAAATTTAGAGGATCAAGTAGGCAGGAAACTTGACTTTTTAATTCAGGAAATGAACAGAGAAATAAATACCATTGGATCAAAAGCCAATGATTCAGAAATATCACTTTTAGTTGTTGAAATGAAGGCTCAGCTTGAAAAAATACGTGAGCAGGTTCAGAATATTGAATAATTTTTAATTATGGAGGTATATTTTGATAAACAGGAAAGGCATTTTATTAGTTTTGTCTGGCCCTTCAGGAGCTGGTAAAGGCACAGTATGTCATGAAGTACGAAAAAGAATGGATAATATGAAATATTCTATTTCCACCACTACCAGAAAACCCAGGGTAATAGAAAGAGAAGGCAGAGAGTACTTCTTTTTAAGTAAAGAAGAATTTGAAAAGAAAATATCTGAGGAAAAGTTTCTTGAATATGCTTTAGTTTATGATAATTACTATGGTACCCCCAGAGATTATGTTGAAGAAATATTAAATCAGGGGTTTGATTGTATTCTTGAAATAGATCCTCAGGGAGCTATGCAGATTAAAGAAAAAATGGATGATGCAGTATTTATTTTTATTGCTCCTCCTTCTATGGATGAATTGAAAAAAAGACTTACCTTCAGGGGTACTGAAAAACCTGAAGAAATAGCTAAAAGACTTGGAAATGCTGAAAAAGAATTTAAAAATATGCCTAACTATGATTATGTAATTATTAATGATAAAATAAAGGAAGCTGTATCTGAAGTGGAAGCTATTATTACAGCAGAGAAATTAAAAACAAGCCGAAATCATGAAATAATGAATTTATTAAATAAGGGGGAGAAAAAGTGAACAGACCATATATTGATGATTTGTTAAAGCAGGTAGATAGTAAGTATAGTCTTGCTATTGCAGCAGCAAGAAGAGCAAGACAGATTGTAGATGGTGATTCCCCGCTGGTTGATGGAGATAAGTATTTTAATAAATCAGTAACAATTGCCCTTCATGAAATTAATGAAGAACAAATTAATGTTATCAGATAAGGAGATAAAATGCTTAAAGGAAAAGTAATCGCCCTGGGAATTACTGGTGGCATAGCTGCCTACAAAGGAGCAGAAATTGCAAGCAGATTAAAAAAACTTGGAGCAGATGTTCATTGTGTAATGACCCAATCTGCAACTGAATTTATTACTCCTCTTACCTTGAGGGCTTTAACTTCTAATCCTGTTACAGTAAGTATGTTTCAGGAACCAAAAATATGGAATGTTGAACATATTGGTCTTGCAGATGCTATTGATGCATATCTTGTTGCACCGGCTACGGCAAATATTATTGGTAAAGTTGCTAATGGTATTGCAGATGACTTTTTAAGCACAACAATTATGGCCACAAAAGCTCCGGTAATTTTTGCTCCCGCAATGAATGTGAATATGCTGGAAAATCCAATTTATCAGGAGAATATTGAAAAATTAAAAAAACATGGTTATTTATTTATAGAGCCGGCGGAGGGAATGCTGGCCTGTGGATATACAGGTAAAGGGAAATTAGATGAACCTGAAAAAATAGC
The DNA here is from genome assembly GCA_965228015.1 of Peptococcia bacterium. GTDB lineage: Bacteria > Bacillota > Peptococcia > Peptococcales > SKKY01 > SKKY01. The sequence continues at coordinate 823,218 of OZ245787.1, read as the reverse complement.
AAATCAAATTGTAGAATTATTTAGATTTCAAAAAGATTTAGATGGTAAAAAGGTACTTGTTACATCAGGACCAACAATGGAAAAAATTGACCCCGTAAGGTACATTACTAATCATTCCTCAGGGAAAATGGGTTATAGTATTGCAGAAGAAGCGGTTAAAAGAGGAGCCGATGTTACTCTTGTTTCGGGTAAAACAAATATTTCCCCTCCTGCGGGAGTTAAAGTAATCAACATTGAGTCAGCTCTTGAAATGTATGAAAAGGTTCTGGAAAACTATGAAGAAGCGGATATTGTAATAAAATCTGCAGCAGTGGCAGATTACAGACCAAAGAAAGCTGCTGATCAAAAAATAAAGAAAAAAGACGGGGATATGCAAATCCTTCTGGAAAGAAATCCAGATATACTTGCTTGTCTTGGCAAAAATAAAGGAAACAAAATTCTTGTTGGCTTTGCCGCAGAGACTAATGATCTAAAAGAAAATGCTTATAAGAAAGTAAATGGAAAGAATCTGGATTTCATTGTTGCCAATGATATTCTTGAAGCAGGAGCAGGTTTTAAAGGAGATACAAATAAAGTTAATTTGTATTTTGCAGACGGACATGAAATTATTCTGCCTTTATTGTCAAAAAAAGAAGTAGCCCAAAAAATTATTGATGAAATATTGCTGTTGATAAAAAAATGACCCCTTATTCAGGGGTCATTTAAACTTGTTTCTTTAATTTTAAAGGGAGGTGAGATAATGGTCGCAGAAGTAATTGTAAATATCGGGGGAAACGATCTCTTAGATTATAAAATATCCGGGGATATTGAAAAAGATCTTGTTGGAAAAAGAGTGGTTGTCCCTTTAGTTAATAAGGAAGTTCTTGGCATAGTAAAGCAGGTAAAAAACAGCAGCTCTTTTAAAGAATTAAAAGAAATTATTTCAGTTCTTGATGAGAAAAAAGTAATAAGTGAAGAGCTTCTTAAGCTGCACTCATTTATTTCTGACTATTATCTTACCCCCCTGATGAAAGTTGCTCAATTATCCTTTCCGGAATCAGTGAAAATAAAAAGGTCAAAGGAAATTATAGTCAAGGCAGACTTTAATCAGACAATGCTGTTTTCAGAGGAAGAAAAAAGCATAATAAAGATTATAAAAGATAAAAAGGATCCCTTTTTTGCTATTAATAAAGACAGGGATTTATCACCAATATTTAAAAATATGATTGAAAACGGATTTGTTGAAGTAAAAGACACATTTAAACTTCCATCTTCAACTAACACTATTATAAAAGCTATATTTAATTCCCAAATTGTAATAAATATTCGTAAAGGTACAAAAAAAGAAAAGTTATATGAATATTTGAAAGAAAAAAGGGAAATTTTACTTGATGAATTAAAAACAAAAGACTTTTTTGATTCAAATGTTTTTAGAGACTTATTAAAAACAGGTGCATTAAATAAAGTCGAATTAGAAACAAATGAAGTTTCATCTAAAGAAATCAAGGATTTATATAAAGACATTACAATCCTTACCAGTGAGCAGCAAGAGGCATTAAAAAAAATAAGGGAAGAAAATAAACCTTCACTTTTATTTGGGGTAACTGGAAGTGGAAAAACGGAAATATATATAGAACTTATCAGAGATGCTTTAAAGGAAGGTAAAAGCGTTCTTTACATGGTTCCTGAAATATCATTGATAAATCAGACTATGAAAAGGATTCAAGAAAAAATTGATAAAGAAATTATTCACTGGCATAGTAATATGTCTGAAAAAGAAAAAATGAAATCCTGGGATAAAATACAGCTGGATAAAGCTCATATAGTTTTAGGAGCAAGAAGTGCTGTATTTGCCCCTGTTAAAAATCTGGGTTTAATTATTGTTGATGAAGAACATGAAACTTCATATAAGCAAAATGAACCAGATCCCCGATATAATGGTGTGGAATCAGCTTTGAAAAGAGGGGGGTTTTCCCGGGCTAAAGTTGTCTTTGGAAGTGCCACTCCTTCCCTTGAGAGATATTTTAGAGGAACTCAGGGTGATTTTCAGATAGTAAGGTTAAAAAACAGACCTGTTAACTCAAAATTACCTAAGGTAGAAATTGTTGATTTGAAGGAAGAATTTAAAAGGGGAAACAGATCTGTTTTCAGCACACTTCTTGAAAACAGAATCAGAGAAACTCTTGAAAGAAAAGAGCAGGTTATTTTGTTTTTAAACAGAAGAGGCTTTTCCCGCTTCATTCTTTGCCGGGAGTGTGGTCATGTAATCAACTGCTCAAAGTGTTCTGCCCCTATGATACTTCATAAATCACCGGATGTTTTAAAATGTCATTATTGTGAAAAGATTTCCAGAATACCTCAAAAATGCCCTGAATGTGGAAGTAAATTTATTAAAGATATGGGTATGGGAACCCAAAAAATAGAGGCCTTGCTTCAGGAAACCTTCCCAGGGGTAAAAGTTACCCGTATGGACCAGGATCAGATAAAAAACAAGGATTCTCACAAAGAACTCCTTTCAGAATTTTCAAAAGGTAAAACAAATATTCTTTTAGGAACTCAAATGGTTGTAAAGGGACTGGATTTTTCTCGTGTAACCCTGGTTGGAATAATATCTGCAGATTTATCATTAAATGTTCCTGATCTTTATTCCTCTGAAAGAACATTTCAACTGTTAACACAGGTTGCAGGAAGAGCAGGAAGAGGAGATCTTCCGGGATTTGTTGTTATTCAAACCTATAATCCTGATCATTTTTCAATTAGTTCTGCTAAAAATCATAATTTTGAATCTTTTTATAATCAAGAACTTAAACAAAGAAAAATAATGGATTATCCTCCATACACAAAACTTGTAAGAATTTTGGTGTCTGGAGAAAATATGAATAAAACAAAGGAATATATAGAAAAATTAGCCGGAGAATTTAAAAAAGTAATTACTCATGAAGAGATTTTAGGTCCCGGGGAAGCCCCTGTAAGCAAGATAAAAAACAGGTACAGATATCATTTTATAATAAAAACAAAAGATAATTTCCTACACAATTATCTTAAGGAGAATTATAATAGATTAAAGAATGAAGGACAAAAAGTGGGAATAAGAGTGCTTTTTGATATTGATCCTTTTTTGATACTCTAATTATATACAATGAAAGAATAAAAGGAGGGCTTATAAATGGGTATATATAAAATTGTTACAAAGGAAGATCCATTGTTAAGGAAACAAGCAAAACCCGTTAAGGAAGTTGATGATAAGGTTATTAAAATTATAGATGATATGTTTGAAACAATGTATGCAACTGATACAGGGGTTGGTCTTGCCGCACCCCAGGTTGGAATTTTAAAACAGATTATTGTAATCGATACCCAGGATGAAGAACCCTTTGCTTTAATTAATCCTGAAATTATTTCCTCTGAAGGTGAAACGGACTCTGAAGAAGGCTGTTTAAGCTGCCCTGAAGAATACGGAATTGTAAAAAGAGCTGAAAAAGTTAAAATTAAAGCTTTAAATGAAAATGGAGAAGAAATTGAGATAGAGGCAGAAGGTTTTCTTGCAATTGTTCTGCAACATGAAATTGATCATTTAAAGGGAGTATTGTTTATAGATAAAGCAACTTTAAAGGAAAAGGAGTAAAAAATGAAGATTGTTTTTATGGGAACACCAGACTTCGCAGGTGAAGCTCTTAAGGCTTTACTGAAATCCAAGCATAATGTAACAGCAGTTTTTACTCAACCGGACAAGCCAAAAGGCCGGGGAAATAAGTTAAGTTATCCTCCGGTAAAAGAAATTGCTTTAGAGAATAGTCTTCCGGTACATCAACCAGTGAGAATCAGAGATGAAGAAAGTCTAAAGTTAATAAAAGAACTTGATCCTGATGTTATTGTGGTTGCTGCTTATGGGAAAATACTTCCAAAAGAATTATTGGAAATCCCAAAGTTTGGATGCATTAATATTCACGCTTCAATTCTACCTAAATACAGAGGATCGGCACCTATTCACTGGTCAATCATTAACGGAGAAAAGGAAACTGGTATTACTATCATGCAAATGGATGAGGGTATGGATACTGGGGACATTTTATTAATAGATAAACTTGAAATTTCAGAGAATGACAGTACTGGAGATTTATTCCAAAAACTTTCAATACTAGGTGGAGATCTTCTCCTAAAAGCTCTTGATGGAATAGAAGCGGGAAAAATAAGTCCTGTAAAACAAAAAAATGAAGAGGCTACTTACGCTCCTATGCTAAAAAAGGAAGACGAACTTATAGACTGGCATATTCCATCAAAGGATTTGCATAATAAAATAAGGGGAATGAACCCCTGGCCGGGAGTCTATACCTTTTTTAGGGGAGAAAGACTAAAAATACAAAAAAGCATTTTAATTTCTGAAGATAAAGAAACAGGTTTAACTCCTGGAGAAATAATTGATATTTCTCCAGGAAGAATACTGGTAGCGGCTAAAAAAGGAATAACAAGCCTTGTTACGGTCCAGCCTGCGGGTAAAAGGCAACTTGATTCAAAGGATTTTGTAAATGGTTACAAAGTAATCAAAGGAGAATTATTGGGGCAATAAAATGGATAATTTAAATAAAAAAAGAACATATATTGCTCTTTTGCTGCTTTCAGTATTCTTTTTTGCACTGATATGGGCGGGAGTAAGATATGTTCAGAAACTAGATGACCCAGTTATAACAAACAGAATATTCAATACCTTCTCATCAATTTTGTTTATTGCAATTATTGTTTTTGTAATTACAATTGGAATTTTGATTGTAAGTTTAATCAATGAAAAAAGTTATTCAAAAACTAACAAAATGATAAAAGGTGTAATTGATTTCCTTTTTCCTTTAAGTCTGTTTATTGGCAAGCTTCTTGGTATAGAAAAAGATAAGATTAAAGGTTCTTATGTAAATGTTTGTAATCAGGTTGTAAGGACCAAAAAATTTGATCTTAAACCAGAGGAAATTTTGATTCTTACTCCTTATTGTCTGCAAAATGCAAAATGCCCTCACAAAATTACTATTAACGAAGATAATTGTAAACAATGTGGTCTTTGCCCTATTGGAGATTTGTTAGAAATAAAAAAAGAAATCGGGGTTCAGCTGGTTGTGGCTACCGGAGGTACTTTAGCCAGAAAAGCAATTATTGAAAAAAGACCAAAAGCTATTGTTGCAGTAGCCTGTGAAAGAGACCTGACCTCGGGTATTCAGGATGTAAAACAGCTGCCGGTTCTTGGTGTCTTAAATCAGAGACCCAATGGTCCTTGTTATAATACTCAGGTAGATTTAGAAAAAGTAAAAGAAGCTATAAACTTCTTTCTCGGAGGAAAATATGAGCAATATGTTCGCAAGACAGACAGCTCTTCAGATAATATATAAAGTAAATGAAGATGGAGCATTTTCAAACATAGCAATGGACAGGGAATTATCTAAAAATTTGTTGAAAGATCGAAGAGATATAGCCTTAGTTACAGAAATTGTAAATGGAACAATAAAAAACAGAATATATCTGGATTACGTAATGCAGCAATTTTCTAAAGAAAAGCTTAAAAAATTATCACCCTGGGTTCGAAATATATTAAGAATGTCTGCTTACCAGATAATTTTTCTTGATAAAATACCAGAAAGTGCCGCAGTAAATGAAGGAGTAAATTTAACAAAAAAATACTCTCATCAGGGGAGTGTAAAATTTGTAAATGCAGTTCTTAGAAATATTATCCGAAAAAAAGAAGAAATAGTATTTCCTGAAAAAGAAAAAGATGTTTGTAAATACTTGAATGTTAAGTATTCTTTTCCGGAAGGATTAATTAAAAAATTTCTTGATGCCTACGGTGAAGAAAACACTGAAAAAATGTTAAACTATTTTAACGGTATTCCTCCGGTTTGGATAAGAATAAACAATCTGTTAACTGATTCTGAGGAAATTGAGAATCTTTTTGAAGAAAAAGAAATAAAAATCGAAAGATCCGAATTTGTTCCCGAGGCATATAAAATTGCTGAAGGTAATCCTGTAATGAATATGGAAGCTTACAGGGATGGATTTTTTTTAGTTCAGGATATTACTTCAATGTTTGCTGTAGATATACTGGATCCAATACCAGGAGAAAATATTATTGATGTTTGCAGCGCTCCGGGAGGAAAAACAGTGTTCATCGGAGAAAGAATGAATAATACTGGCAGTATTAAAGCCCTGGAGCTTTATGAACACAGAATAAATATAATTAAAGAAAATTGCAAAAGAAATAAAGTTACTATTGTTGATGCAGAAGCTGGAGACGCCAGATATCTGAACTTAAAATATGCAGAAGAGTTTGATAAGGTTCTTGCAGATGTTCCTTGTTCAGGTTTGGGAGTTCTTGGCAAAAGACCGGATCTAAAATATCAAGGAGATTCATGCAAAGAAAGTGAAATAACAGAAATTCAAAGAGATATTTTAAAAAGTTCTGCTGCTGTCTTAAAACCAGGAGGGTTATTAGTTTATTCTACATGTACATTAAACAAAGAAGAAAATGAAGAAATGGTGAATAAATTTCTTCAAAAAAATGATAACTTCCAAATAGAATCATTTCCTGAAAAATATAAAAAGTTTCTGACAAATGAAGGATATTTTCAAATACTTCCCTTCAGAGATAATATGAATGGATTCTTTATAGCTAAATTAAGAAAAAGAGGGTTATAAATGCAAGATATACTAGGGATGAATTATTCTGAGCTTGAAGATTTTTTTAAAAGTATAGATGAACCAAGATACCGTGCCGGTCAATTAGCCCAATGGGTTTATGGTAAGAAACTGAGAGATTTTAGTGAGATTACCAATTTTAAAAAAGAGTTAAAGGATAAGCTTGAAGAAAATGCATATATATACTCACTTAAGTTAAGAAGTTCTCAGATTTCCAAGGATGGTACAAAAAAATATCTTTTCACTCTTGATGATGGTGAACTTATTGAAACAGTGCTGTTGAGACAAAAAAAAGAAAATGAAGGTATCAGAAATACCCTTTGTATTTCAACTCAGGTAGGATGCCCTATGAACTGTTCCTTTTGTGCCACGGGACAGGCTGGTTTTGAAAGGGACCTGAAAACCTCAGAAATAATATCTCAGATAACAGATGTTGAAAGAATAGAGAAAATAAAAATAAACAATGTAGTATTTATGGGAATGGGAGAACCTTTCCTGAATTATGAAAATGTCGTAAAAGCCATTAAAATTATAAATGAAGGAAAATTTTTAAATATTGGTATCAGAAAAATTACTGTTTCAATCTGTGGACTTGTTCCCGAAATAAACCGCTTTGCTGAAGAAGGGTTAGATGTGGTCCTTGCAGTTTCCCTTCATTCCGCAGATGATGCAAAAAGAAGCAGTATTATGCCGGTAAACAGAAGATATAATCTTGAAGAATTAAAAAAGGCAATAGCTCATTATATTTCTAAAATAGGCAGAAGAGTAACATTGGAATATGCAATGATAAGAGGCTTTAATGATAAACCAGAAGACTTAAGAAAATTAATATCCTTTTGTCAGGGTCTTAAAGTACATGTAAATTTAATACCTATAAATGAAACGGAGGAAGAATATAAAAAATCTGAAAAAGCAGAGAACTTTTCCTCGGAATTAAAGAAAAAAAACATTGAATCAACAGTAAGGCAGGAAAGAGGAGCAGACATTGATGCTGCCTGCGGACAATTAAAAGGTAAAGGAAGGAAACATTAATGAAGGGTGCAGCCTTTACAGATGTGGGTTATCAAAGGAAAATCAATGAGGATTCCTGGTACATTGACCTGTCCAAAAATATTATTGCTGTTGCTGATGGAATGGGTGGCCATAAGGCTGGAGAAATAGCCAGTCAGACAGTAAAAGAATATCTTGAAAATAATTCAGAAATAGACGACAAAGGGCTTAGTAAAATTTTTCAGGAGATAAATAATACTATTATTATGGCCGCAGAAGAAAACGAAGAATACAAAGGTATGGGAACAACATTCACCCTTGCTAAAATAAGAGAAGATAAAGTTTATATAGGTCACATTGGAGACAGCCGGGCATACTTGCTTAGAAATGGAAAAATTATGCAGATGACTACAGATCATACCATGGTAAATGAATTACTGAAGTCCGAGGGAATTACACCAGAACAAGCTTTGGATCATCCTTATAAGCATGTATTAAGCAGAGCCTTGGGTGTAGAAAAAAATATTTCTATAGAAGAAAAAGTATATAAGCTTGAACAAGGGGATTATTTGCTTCTTTCTACTGACGGACTTCATGAGATGCTTTCTGATTCAGAAATAGTAAAATGCTTTATCGAAAACAATTATGAAATTCAGGAAACAGGAAAAACTCTTATGGAAAGAGCGCTAGATAAGGGTGGAAAAGACAATATCACTTTTATTATAGTTGGAGATATTCGTGAAAATGGAGAGCAGGAAAAATAATGATTGGTAAAATTATCAATAACAGATATAAAATAATCAGTCTTATAGCAGAGGGCGGAATGGCTCATGTTTATAAGGCTTTGGATTTAGAAAAAGATTATATCGTGGCTTTGAAAATACTAAAGAGTCAATTTTCTGGAGACAAAGACTTTGTTGACAGATTTATGCAGGAGGCTATGGCTTTTGCCAGATTAAACCATGAAAATATTGTCAAGCTTTATGATTATGGTTCTGTTGATGGTTTGCATTATCTTAGTATTGAATATGTTGCGGGCAATTCTTTAGATGAACTAATAAGGGAGAAAAAATTATTACCTATCCAGGAAGTTCTTAATATTTCAGTCCAGGTTTGCCAGGCTCTTGAACGTGCCCATCAGAAAAAAATAGTTCACAGAGATATAAAACCTCATAATATTCTTGTAAATACAAAAGGGAAAGTAAAAGTTACGGATTTTGGAATAGCTAAAGCAATATCTTCAGCCACTATTACCCATGCTGGGGGAATGCTGGGCTCAGTTCAGTATTTTTCTCCAGAGCAGGCTAAGGGAGAAAGAGCTACCGAGAAGTCAGATATTTATTCTCTTGCGGTGGTTATTTATGAAATGCTTACAGGGAAACTTCCCTTTTCCGGAGAGACTCATTTTTCCATTGCTCTAAAACATGTTCAGGAAAGACCCGTTAATCCCACTTTCTATAATTCTGATATTCCTAAAAACCTGGAACTTATTATACTTAAAGCATTAGGAAAAAAGCCAGAATATCGTTATGAAAGTGCCGAAGTCTTCAAAGAGGCTTTAATTAATTATCAAAATATATCCGATCTTAACAGAAGTGAAATTAATAAAAATCTGGAAGAATCTAAATTCAGTCATACGGTTATTTCAAAAAGAAATCAAAGAGAAGGAAGAGAGAAGAAGGCTCCTAATAAAAAAGTTTATTTTATTGCCGGGATATTATTTTTGCTGGCAATTTTTGGATATATTTTTAGTCAAAATGAAAAAGTTCCCGATCTTCAGGGAATGACAATAAGTCAGGCGGAAGATGCTCTTGGTTCTATGGGTTTGAAAATTATTATCCAAAGGGAATATTTCTCCGAAGAAGCTGAAAAAGGTCAAATTATATCCCAGGATCCTGAAAAAGGAGAAAAAGTATCTTCTGGCTCAGCGGTTAATGTTGTTGTAAGTGCCGGAGATGAGTTTGTAATTATTCCGGATGTTGTAGGGGCAGATATTGATAAAGCTATAGAAGTATTAGTAGAGAACTCTATTACAATAAAGGGCCAAGAAGAAATATATAACAATGATTTTGCCGAAGGGGATGTTATTTATCAGGAACCGGCAAGGGGAACCAAGGTTGCTCCTAATTCATTAATAGATCTGGTTGTAAGTAAAGGTAAAAAACCACTGGATTTTCCGGCACCAAGTCTTATAGGATTCAGCAAAGACTCTGCTCTGGAAATAATAACCAGATTAAATTTACAGCCGGGAAGAGTTACAATGATTGAAAGCGCTGAGTACAGCGAAGGAACAGTAGTAAGTCAGAATCCTCTTCCGGATGTTATAGTTCAGGATAATAGTATAATTGATTTATTGATTAGTTCCGGCCCGGGGCCCAGAAAATTTACAAGGGCAGTTCCTGTTAATATGGAAGAGGATGGAATATTAAAAATTGTAGTTCAGGACATTCAGGGAGAAAGTACTTTCCTTCAGGAAAGAAGAGAAAAAGGCTTCTTTAGTGTTCAGGTTGATTATTATGGTGAAGGAAGAATTTTAGTATTTTTGAATGACAAGAAAATAAATGAAGTTCAGGTACCTTAAAAAGGATGGTTATATGTTAAAAGGAACTATTATAAAAGGTTACAGCGGGTTTTATTATGTGGATATTGGAGAAAAAATTATATCCTGCTCTCTTAGAGGGAAAAACAGAATTAAAAATAAAGATTTTTTTCCAGGCGATTTGGTTGAAATAAAAATAATAAATGAAGAAAAAGCCGAAGGAGTTATTGAAAAGACCCTTGATAGAAAAAACTTTTTATTAAGGCCTCCTGTAGCAAACATAGATCAGATAATTATCACAAGTTCCATGAAAGAGCCATCACCAGACTTTATGCTTATTGACCGCTTAATGGCAGTTGCTGTATCTAAACATATTGATCCGGTTCTTGTATTTAACAAAATTGATTTGGTTAATGAAGAAGAAACAGATTTTGTAAAAAAAAGGTATGAAGAATCTGAAGCTGAAATTATATTTATTAGTACTATAGAAAAAGATAAAAAATCTTATTATAAAAAGAAGCTTGAAGAAGTCCTGAAAAATAAAATAAATATTCTTGCGGGTATATCCGGTGTTGGAAAAACCAGCATTATTAATATTCTTGACAGCGGAGAGGACAGAGCTGTTGGTAAGATTAGTGAAAAATTAAAAAGAGGAAAGCATACTACAAGACATACTGAATTAATTCAGATTGGTGAACATTCCTGGCTTGCGGATTCTCCTGGGTTTAGCTCTCTTGATTTCCCAAAAGACTTTAAACCGAAAATGCTTCCAAAAGTATATTTGGATTATCTTAAGCACAGCCATCTGTGCAAATTTAACAACTGCTTTCATTTAGATGAACCAGATTGTGAAGTAAAAAGAAAAATAGAAGAGGGAATTCTTAGTAAAGAAAGACATGAAAATTACAAATATCTTATCGAAGAACTAAAAAGCAGAGAGGGGAGTCAATACTAATGATTATAGCTCCATCATTATTATCCGCAGATTTTGGTAATCTTGAAAAAGAAGTAAAAGAAATCGAAAAAGCAGGAACAGATTGGCTGCATCTTGATATAATGGACGGGAATTTTGTACCAAATATAAGCTTTGGACCAATGGTAGTAAAAGCTATAAGGAAACATACAAAATTATTTTTTGATGTTCATCTTATGATAGAAAACCCGGATTTTTTTCTTGAGGAATTTAAAAATGCCGGTGCGGACATGATAACTGTTCATCAGGAAAGTACAAAACATCTTCACCGTACTATTCAGGGAATAAAATCAATGGGGATTAAAGCAGGGGTTTCTCTAAATCCAGCCACATCAGTAATGACTTTGGAGCATATACTTCCAGACTTAGACATGGTTTTAATTATGAGTGTGAACCCAGGTTTTGGAGGGCAGTCTTTTATCCCTGAGTCTATTGAAAAAATTAAAAAACTGAGAGCCTTGGCTGATCAAAAAAATCCATCATTGCTGATTCAGGTTGACGGGGGAATTAATAAAGATAATTCAGCAGAAGTTATTAAATCAGGAGCGGATATTTTAGTAGCAGGTTCAGCAGTTTTTGGGGCAGAAGACAGAAAAAAAGCGATTAAAGAAATCAAAGGAGAGTAAAATGAAGGACAGAATAATAAGAGCAACAGCTTTGAACAATACAGTAAGAGTATCTTCAGTTATAACTACAGGGGTAGTAGAGGAAGCAAGACAAAAGCACAATCTTTCTCCTCTGGCTTGTGCTGCCTTGGGAAGAATAATGACAGCTAATTTATTAATAACCTGGGGTCTGAAAGGGGAAGGATCTCTTTCCATTAGATTTTTAGGGGACGGACCTATTGGCGGAGTAATATCTCAGGCTTTTTCAGATTACACAGTAAGAGGGTATGTAGGTAATCCATATGTAGATCTTCCTCTTACAGAAGAAGGAAAATTAAATGTAGGAGAAGCAATTGGTCAAGGTCACTTAAATATTATGAAAGATCTTGGGCTAAAAGAGCCTTATTCAGGAACTACTGATATAGTATCTGGTGAAATTGGTGAAGATATAGCTCAATATCTTCTTGATTCTGAGCAAACCCCTTCATTAGTTGCTCTTGGAGTACTTGTAGATATTGATTATAAGGTTATTGCAAGTGGTGGTGTAATCATTCAGGCTCTCCCAGGAGCACCGGAGGATATACTTGATTTAATAGAAGAAAAAGTAATACTGGGTAAAGGTGTAAGTATATTAATTAATAACGGACTTGATGCAAGAGGATTGTTAGAAGAGTTTCTTCAAGGAATTGATTTCAAAATTCTAGAAGAGCGCGATGTAAAGTTTGATTGCAAATGTAGCAAAGAAAGATTTAAAAATAGATTATATAGTCTGGGCACTGAAGAATTAACATCAATTTTAGAAACTGATGGCAAATGTGAAACAAGGTGCCATTTTTGCAATGAAGTTCATGCTTTCAGCGGGGAAGAGCTTAAAGAAATAATTGACTCAAGAAATAGTAATTAAAAAAGACAAACAAAAAAGGCTTACTTCAGACTAATTTCTATCGTCTAAGCAGGCCTTTTCTTTTTGGTATTCATTTTATTAAACCGCTCTCTGGATTTTACCAGAACGGAGGCATCTCGTACAAAGTTTTACTCTTTTTGGTGTACCATTTACTACAGCTTTAACGCTTTGTAAATTTGAAGCCCATTTTTTCTTACTACAGATGTGAGAGTGACTTACTGACATTCCAGTTGATACTCCTTTACCGCAAACCTCGCAAACACGTGACACAATGAAACCCCCTCTCTCAAAACAATACTAAAACTATTAAATAATTTTAACACCAAAGTTTCCTTATTGCAAGTAATAATAAGATCATGTCAATTAATTATGGGTTTTAAAAGAATAAAAAACCCCTTGTATGTATTACGTGCTAAATCGCACTCGCTATCCTTTTAAATAATTCTCTTTTCCAAGTTCTCTTACCAGTTAAAACTACTGGCACATTGCCGAATTTCTCATCTGATATTAGGTTCGTAGCTTTTTTATAACACGGCTTTCTAATTTTATGATTCTTGTTTCTGTTTTTCTTGCTTCTTTCTTTTACTAAATCATATACATTACCTGAATTAGCCTTAAAAGCCCTCAGACGTGACATTTGATCAATACCTTCTCTGCACCAGCTTAGAGGCCTTGAACTTAATCTTGCAGATAATATATGACTAATATGGCCTACTGTGCTACAACCTATATAATCCGGGTCATATTGATTCATTATACCTTCCCAATTATTTAACACATAACTTCTAGCATCTTTTATTGCTTCTATTTTTTGTTTCTGATTCTGTTTCTTCAATTATTGCTTTGAATAAATCTTTTACGAAATCTTTCCTTTTCGTATTTATGTAATACCACATCATTTGGTGTGTGCCTTTCATATAAGCAGTTGCCTTCTTTATATATTTCGACAAATAGTATCTATCTAAAACATAGATACTATCTTTAATCCATTCTTTGCCTTGTTTTATCCAGTTGGCTCCATCTCCTGATAAATATATCTTTTCGATAATTTCTTCTTCATAGTTGCTATCAATATAATCAGCTACTTCAAGCCATAAATCAGCACTATCTTGGTAGAGACCACTAAAGTATCTGGGATTTATTAATTCATATCTATCTTTACTTACCTTTCACTTACCTTCGTGAACATAAATTAATCTAGGTTCGGCACATGTTCCTCTTTGAAGTGAAACATGATCTTCATCAGCTTCGATGTACAAAATCTTAGCTTGAGAATCAGTTTTTTCACTGGTGCTGCATGATTAGAAATATCTTTAAGCTTTCTAATAGAATTCATTACTGTTTGACCAGTAAGATACACATTCTTCGATATTTTTTCGCTACTTTTTCTGTATGGTGTCTCTATTGCTTCTTCTATTAACATTGATTCTAGCAATATATCCATTCTGTCATTTGCTTCAATACCAACAGCTTCATCAGATAAGTATTTATATTCACCGGTAATTTTATAAACATAATACGTTCTTTTATAGGTTACTTCACCAAATATCGTCGCCAAACTTTTCTTCGACTTTGTTTCCTTTATTTTCCAGTCTCTTTTTCTTGCACAATCTTTTTTAACTAAAATATCTACAGTTTCAAGTACTTTTTCTGTAATTGCAACCCCAACTTCATCCAGCATTTTTTTGGTTTTTAAAATGAATTCAGATATATTATTTCCCTCAATTAAAGTTGTTTCCATATTTTCTGCTATTTCTTTACTGATTTTAGTTGCAATTTCATGTATAATATTATTCATTAGAGTTTCTCCTTTTTTGCGATTTGGTTTAGCGATTTAATTGTAACATAAGGAGTTGCTCTAATATTTTTTGTTTTTTTACCCATAATTATTTTACACTAACTAATAATAAGTATTATTAGTTAGAAGCTGAAGAAAAGGCAGGTATATAAAGTTGAAACAAAAAGTTTTTAAAATTTTACTTGATTCAAAAGAATATCTATCGGGAGAAGAAATAAGTGAAAGGCTTGGGGTATCCAGAACGGCAATATGGAAACATATTAATGCTTTAAAAGAAGATGGTTATGAAATAGAAGCAGTCCCAAGAAAAGGGTATTTATTGAGAAACCGGGTGGATAAACTTTTAAGGACCGAAATAATCACGGAGCTAAATCTTAGGCACTGGGACAAAGAAAATATATATACATATGATCAGGTTGAATCAACAAATATTATTGGAAAAAAGTTCGCTGCTGAAGGTAAAGAAGAAGGTACTTTTATTATTGCGGAAGAACAAACAAAGGGCAAAGGAAGAATGGGCAGGGAATGGGTGTCGCCTTATGGTAAAGGGATCTGGCTTTCTTTTATTTTGAGACCGGAAATTATTCCATTGCGGGCTTCCGAAATAACTTTTGTTATTGCTGTAGGAATTATGGAAGGAATAAAAAAGCATATCAATAAAGAAGTAAAAATAAAATGGCCAAACGATATTCTGCTTGAAGGGAAAAAAATTGTAGGGATTTTAACAGAGATATCTGCAGAGATGGAAAGGATAAATTACATTGTTGCAGGCATTGGAATAAATGCCAACCAGGATCTTGAAGATTTTCCTGAAGAAATTCGTGTCAAAGCAACATCGTTAAAATTAAATACCGGGAAGCAGATAAATAGAAATCAATTACTTCGTGAGATAATCCAGGAGATGGAAAGGATTTATTATTTATACAAAAGTGAAGGCTTTAAAAAAATTCTTGACCTCTGGAAAGAAAATAACATAACTCTTAGCAGAAGAGTAAAAGCAATAACTTTTGAAGGAGAAATAATTGGAATAGCCGAAAAAATAGATGATGAGGGTTATTTAATTATTAAAGACGACAAGGGAAAAGAAAACAAAATTCTTGTTGGAGATATTTCTTTGAGAAATGAAGATGGAAGTTATTTTTGAGCTTGAAATAGATTTACTTAAACTCTATAATAGTATCTGAGTAATAGAATAACAGAAAAAGAAAAGGAGAATTGGTTATGTCACAGGAACGGAAAGATACAATTTTTGTTACTGGTTATGCCAAGCTTCCCACAGCAATTACTGCAGAAAAACTTTATCAGGTGATTGCAATTGGCCTGGAAGTTGACCCTAAAACCGGAGAAATTATCGATGGTGACTGCACCCTTGCCACAGAATTGGGAAGAAAATTTTTTAAACGGGCAGTAATCGGGCACAACATTGAAACAGGATCTGAAGAATTAATAAAAGAATTTGAAGTAAGGTATCAGGGAAGCGCAAGAAAAGCAATTATTACCGCATTGAAACTTGTTCATGAGAAGTGGGTAAGTACCAAAGAAAAAACTATTTTACAAAGGTAATCAAAAAAGATATAATGAAAACTAATTGGTGAGGGAATCAATATACATATATAATAGCCGATAATTTGTTAATTGAGTTTAAAAAACTTCAATAAAAAGCAAATTATAACCTGGCCAGAGTGAAGAACCATTAGGTTATTCTTGAGCTGGGATTTTTTTTTGGAATTGAAGTTTTTGTATTACATATAAAAATAAAAAGCAAGATAACTGAATACTGAATTAGTTTATAAGGATTTAGATTAAGGCGTCAGCTCTAATCTAGCTAATATAAATAATTAGGAGGATGAACAACAATGAGCGAAAGAATTAGATGTAAAGCACTGGAAAGCAAGATTATGACTGCTGACCAGGCAGCTAGCTTAATTCAGGACGGAATGGTTGTAGGTACAAGTGGATTTACACCATGCGGCTATCCAAAAGTAGTTCCTGAAGCTCTTGCAAAGCAAGCAGAAGAAGGAAGAAAAGTAGGAATTACTTTACTTACAGGTGCTTCTGTAGGACTTGAGCTTGACGGAAGATTAACTCAGTCAGGTGTTATGAAAAAGCGTGCTCCATATCAAACTAATAGTGACCTTCAAAAAGCTCTTAATGATGGACGTGTTGAGTACATTGACCAGCATTTAAGCCATTCAGCACAACAATATAGAAAAGGATACTATGGAAAAGTTGACGTAGCTATCGTTGAAGTATGTGCTATTACTGAGGAAGGACATCTTATTCCAACAACTTCAATGGGTAACAGCCCATCTTTTGTACAAGCAGCAGACATCGTAATAGTAGAAGTAAACACTGCTCAACCTGCAAAATTAGAAGGTATGCATGATGTTTATGTTCCATTAGACCCGCCTGAGCGTCAGCCAATTCCAATAGTAAAAGCTAATGACCTAATCGGTACTCCATATATTGAGTGTGGAGCAGATAAAATTACAGCAGTTGTAATGAGTGATGTTACTGACAAAGTTCGTCCATTAGCTCCTCTTGATGATGAAAGTAAAAAAATGGCAGCTAACTTAATCGGATTCTTAAAAGGAGAAGCTGAAAAAGGAAGTCTTCCTGCAAATCTTCTTCCATTACAATCTGGTGTTGGTAACGTTGCTAACGCAGTTCTTGCAGGACTTGCTGATTCTGATTTTGAAGGCCTTGAGTTCTACTCAGAGGTTATTCAGGATGCTGCATTTGACTTAATTGACTGTGGAAAATTTGTTGCTGTATCTGGTACATCTTTAACTCCATCTGAAACTGGATTACAAAGATTTATTGATAATATTGATTTCTACAGAGATAAAATTATTTTAAGACCACAAGAAATCAGTAACAACCCTGAAGTAGCTCGTCGTCTTGGAGTTATCTCAATGAACACAGCTATTGAAGTTGATATTTACGGAAACGTTAACTCAACTCACGTTATGGGAACAAGAATGATGAATGGTATTGGTGGTTCTGGTGACTTCACAAGAAACGCTGCTATTTCAATATTCTTAACTGGTTCAACAGCTAAAGGTGGAGATATCTCAGCTATCGTTCCAATGGTTTCTCACCATGACCACACTGAGCATGATGTTATGGTTATTGTAACTGAGCAAGGTGTTGCAGACTTAAGAGGTCTTTCACCAAGAGAAAGAGCACAAGTAATTATTGACAATTGTGCTAGTCCTGAATACAAGCCTATGCTTCAAGATTACTTCGACAGAGCAAAAGCTGCTACAGTAGCAAAAGGTATTGGACATACTCCACACATTATTGGCGAAGCTTTAAGCTGGCACGCACGTTTTGTTGAAACTGGAAGTATGAAAATTAAGTAATTAATTATTATGATTTTTAAATTTTAGAATGCCCTATTAAGTTAGGCATTCTAAAAAAATATAAACAGTTTTATATAAGGAAGGAGAGTAGAAAAAATATGTTTGATAAGGCAAAAATGGAAGAGGTCAAAAAAGAGGTTGCCGCTTATGATGCTAAGCGGGAAGCCGCAAAAGCAAAAGCTGCAGCAAAAGGCAAAAAAGTAGAAAGAAAAGAAAACTTCGTTACAGGTTCTGGTGCAGAGGTGAAGCAAGTTTATACTCCAGCGGATTTAGAAGGACTTGATTACACAACTGATATCGGAATGCCAGGTGAGTTCCCATTCGTACGTAACGTACAAGCAAACGGATACAGAGGAAGACTTTGGACTATGCGTCAGTACGCTGGTTTCTCAACTGCTGAGGAATCAAATGCTCGTTACAGATACCTAATCGAAAGTGGTTCAACTGGTTTATCGTGTGCATTTGACTTACCAACACAAATTGGTTATGACTCAGATGATCCTATTTCAGAAGGTGAAGTAGGTAAAGTAGGTGTTGCTATTGACTCACTTGCTGACATGGAAATTTTATTTGGTGGAATTGATTTAGGGAAAGTTTCTACTTCAATGACAATTAACGCTCCAGCTTCAGTATTATTAGCATTCTACATTGCTGCAGCTGAAAAAACTGGTATTACTCCAGACCAATTAACAGGTACAATTCAGAACGATATTCTTAAAGAATACGCAGCTCGTGGTACATACATTTTCCCACCAGCTCCTTCAATGAGATTAATCACTGACATCTTTGGTTTCTGTTCAGAAAACGTTCCTCAGTGGAACACAATTTCAATTTCTGGTTACCACATTCGTGAGGCTGGATCAACTGCTTCTCAAGAAGTTGCTTTCACATTAGCAGATGGTATTGCTTATGTTCAAGCTGCTATCGAAGCTGGTCTTGATGTTGATACATTTGCTGGACGTTTATCATTCTTCTTCAATGCTCACAACGACTTATTAGAAGAAGTTGCTAAGTTCCGTGCTGCAAGAAGAATCTGGGCTAGAACTATGAGAGACAGATTTAAAGCTAAAAGCGAACGTTCAATGATGTTCCGTGTTCACACACAAACTGGTGGTTCTACATTAACTGCACAACAACCAGACAACAACGTTGTTCGTGTAACTATTCAGACTTTAGCTGCTATCCTTGGCGGAACTAACTCATTACACACTAACTCAAAAGACGAAGCATTAGCGTTACCAAACGAAGATTCAGTTCGTGTTGCTTTAAGAACTCAACAAATCGTTGCATTCGAAAGTGGAGTTGCTGAAACCGTAGATCCATTAGCTGGTTCTTACTATGTTGAAGCTATGACAAACAGAATCGAAGCTGAAGCTCTTGAGTATATTGCTAAAATCGACGAAATGGGTGGCGCTGTTAAAGCAGTTGAACAAGGTTACATCCAAAGAGAAATCCAAGATTCATCTTATGAGTATCAAAAAGAAGTTGAATCAGGTGCTAGAATCGTTGTTGGTGTTAACAAATTCCAAATTAAAGAAGCTCCTCCAGAAGGCTTATTAAAAATTGACTTAAGTGTTGGAGTAAGACAAGCTCAAAAATTAGGAGAAATGAAAGCTGGACGTGATAACAATGCTGTTCAAGCTAAATTAGATGCTCTTAAAGAAACTGCAAAAGGATCAGCTAACTTAATGCCATACATCCTTGACGCTGCTAGAGTTTACTGTACAGAAGGAGAAATCTGTAACGTTCTTCGCGATGTATTTGGTGAGTACACTCCAATTCAATCAATCTAATTAAAAATTTAAGTTAATAAATGATAAGTATAAAATTTTAAAACTAAAGACAGGAGGCTTAATTTAAATGGCTAAGAAAGTTCGTATATTAGTTGCAAAACCAGGTCTTGATGGACACGATCGTGGTGCGAAAGTTGTAGTGCGTGCATTCCGTGATGCAGGCTTTGAGGTTATCTATACAGGATTAAGACAAACAGCAGAACAAATCGTTAGTGCTGCTATTCAAGAGGACGTTGATGTGGTTGCTATGAGTTTACTATCAGGTGCTCATGGAACATTAATGCCAAGAGTTATTAAAATGTTACAAGAACAAGGTGCTGGAGACAAATTAGTTATCGGCGGAGGAGTTATTCCTGAAGACGATACCCCTGAATTAAAAGCAGCTGGTGTTGCTGAAGTATTTACTCCAGGAACTCCATTAAAAACTATTATTGATTTCGTTAACAGCAAGTTTTAATAATAATTTTTAAAAATTGAACAAAATATAAAGGCGGTGTGGTTATGGAATTGTTAGAAAAAGCCAAGGCTGGAAATAAAACTTCGATTGCGAGGTTAATTTCTATTGTTGAGGAAGGAACTCCAGAATCAACCGCAGTTTTACAAAATATTTATCCGGAAACAGGAAGGGCCAGACTTATAGGTATTACTGGCCCTCCGGGTTCCGGAAAAAGTACATTAACGGATAAACTTGTAAAAGCTTGCCGTAAAAATGGTAAAACTGTAGGTGTTATAGCGATAGATCCTACAAGTCCCTTCACCGGTGGAGCAATTTTAGGAGACAGAATCAGAATGTCTGAACTTGCTCTTGATGAGGGAGTTTTTATTAGAAGTATGGGCACAAGAGGTAGTCTGGGTGGATTATCTAAGGCTACACATAACGCAATTAAAGTGCTGGACTTTGCAGGGTATGATTATATCTTTATAGAAACTGTAGGCGTAGGTCAATCAGAAGTTGATATAGTAAAGACAGCGGACACTGTAATAGTAGTATCAGTTCCAGGGCTTGGAGATGACGTTCAGGCAAGTAAAGCAGGTATTTTAGAGATAGGTGATTTGTTTGTTGTTAATAAAGCTGATAGAGATGGTGCTCAAAGAGTTTTAATTGAGCTTGCTCAGATGCTGGATCTTAACCCTAACAAAGATAAAGGATGGAATCCTCCTATTATAAAAACTATTGCTGCTGATGGAACTGGTGTTGATGAATTAATTGAAAAAGTTAATAAACATTATGAGTACTTAACGAATTCTGGTGAGATTACAGAGAGAAGAAAAACCAGAATAGCGAATGAAGTAATGGAAGTATTAATGAAAAATGCAGAAAATTATGTACATAGAAAGCTGGAGGAAAATCACTTTACTTCCAAAAAACTTGACAAAATTCTATCTAGAGAGATCAACCCATATGATGTTGTTAATGAAATTTTAGAGAAAACCTTCAAATAAGTTTAAAAAAAGTTTTAACGATAGATTTTCTATCTTAAAAAAATAAAAAATAATACATTTATAAAGGAGGTTAGAAAAATGAATGTTATTTGTGTAGATCACATTGGTATTGCAGTAAACAATCTTGATGAAACTATTAAGTTTTATGAAGAAACTCTTGGTGTTAAGTGCACTGGAACAGAGGTTGTAGAAGAGCAAAAAGTAAGAGTTGCTTTTATGCCTCTTGGAGACTGTGAACTTGAATTCTTAGAGTCAACTGCTCCAGACGGTCCTATTGCCAGATTTATTGAAAAGAATGGCGAAGGTATCCAGCACATTGCTCTTCGTGTTGATGACATTGAAGGCGCATTAAAAGAAATGGAAGAAAAAGGTATCAGAATGATTGATACTACTCCACGTTATGGCGCAGGAAATGCAAGAATTGCATTTATGCACCCAAAAGCAACAAAAGGTATTTTACTTGAATTATCACAAAGAATGTAAGAAGCAGACTCAAATATAAGAAATTGAGGTGAGTTCAAAACATGTCAACACAGGCAAAATTAGAGAGATTAAGAAAAATGAGCGAAGAGATTGAACTCGGTGGTGGAGTAAAAGCTATCGAGAAACAGCACGAAAAAGGAAAATTCACAGCTAGAGAAAGATTAAACATGTTCTTTGATGAAGGTACTTTCGTAGAGCTTGACAAGTTTGTTAAGCACCGTTGTGTTAATTTTGGCATGGAAAAGAAAAAAATGCCAGGGGAAGGTGTTACAACCGGTTACGGTACTGTAGACGGACGTTTAGTTTACGCTTTCGCTCAAGATTTTACAGTAGCAGGTGGTTCACTTGGTGAAATGCACGCTAAGAAAATCTGTAAAGTAATGGAATTATCAATGAAAATGGGAGCACCTTTTGTTGGTTTAAACGATTCAGGTGGAGCTCGTATTCACGAAGCAGTTGATGCTTTATCAGGATACGGCGATATCTTCTTCTTAAACACAAGAGCATCTGGTGTTGTTCCGCAGATTTCAGTAATCATGGGACCATGTGCGGGTGGCGCAGTTTACTCACCAGCATTAACAGACTTCATCTTCATGGTTAAAGGTACTTCAAAAATGTTTATTACAGGACCTGAAGTTATCAAAACTGTAACTGGTGAAATCGTAACAGAAGAAAAACTTGGTGGAGCTATGGCTCACAACGCTGTTAGTGGTGTTGCTCACTTTGCTTCTGAAAGCGAAGAAGCTTGTTTAGCTGAAGTTAGAACATTATTAAGCTATATTCCGAGCAACAACTTGGAAGAAGCTCAAATTTACGAAACTAATGATGATCCTGAGAGAATGGATGAAGCATTAAATACTATAATTCCAGATAGCTTAAATGCTCCATACGACATGATCAACATTGTTAAATCAGTAGCAGATAACAATGAATTCTTTGAAGTACAACCTCACTATGCTAAAAACATTGTAACTGGTTATATCAGATTAAATGGCAGAAGCATTGGTGTTATTGCTAACCAACCTAAATTTATGGCTGGATGTCTAGACATAAACTGTTCAGACAAAGCTTCAAGATTTATCCGTTTCTGTGATGCTTTCAATATTCCTATATTAAACTTCGTTGACGTTCCAGGATACCTTCCAGGTGTTGCTCAAGAACACGGTGGTATCATCCGTCACGGTGCTAAATTATTATATGCATACTCAGAAGCAACTGTTCCAAAGGTTACACTTGTTGTTCGTAAAGCTTACGGTGGTTCATACCTTGGAATGTGTTCAAAAGATTTAGGTGCTGACCAGATTATTGCTTGGCCAACTGCTGAAATCGCTGTTATGGGTGCTGCTGGTGCGGCTAACATTATTTTTAGAACTGAAATTAAAGAAGCTAAAAATCCAGAAGCAAAACGTGCGGAATTAATTGCTTCATACGAAGAAAGATTTGCTACTCCTTATGTAGCTGCTGAAAGAGGACACGTTGATATGGTTATTGAGCCTGCTCAAACAAGACCAATGTTAATCAACTCTTTTGAAATGCTTGCTACTAAGCGCGAATCTCTTCCTGCGAAGAAACACGGCAATATTCCTCTGTAATAAAAAAACAAGTAAGGAGGAGAACAAAGTAAAATGGGTAATTTTATAATTGGTTTAAAAGTTACAGCAATTGGTTTTAGTACTGTATTTGTTGTATTAACAATATTAATGTTTATCATTATGGCAGCAGGTAGTTTTATGTCAGGACTTGGAAAAAAGTCTGAAACTGCTCCTAAGGTTGCAACTGCAGCTCCTCAGGCAGCAGCAGCTATAGCTCCTGCTCCTGCAAAACAAGATGACACTGAGTTAATCGCTGTTATCGCAGCAGCTATAGCTGCTTGTGGCGGTTCAACTAAAGCAGTAAAGTCAATTACAAGAATTAATGGCACAGCAGGTGCAGCATGGTCTGCAGCAAGTCGTGCTGATGCAATGAACAACCTATAAAAAAAGTAACAATTATTTTATTGAATAGTTGGAAGGGGAAATTTTATAATGAAAAAGTTTCAAATTACTGTAAATGGAAATACTTATGAAGTAGAAGTTGCAGATTTAGGCGGAGCAGTATCAGCTCCAGTTGCAGCTCCAAAAGCTCCAAAGGCAGCAGCTCCAGCAGCGGCTCCAGCTCCAGCTTCAGCAGCCCCAGCTCCAGTAGCTATTGCTGATGGCGAAACTGTAGAAGCTCCAATGCCAGGAAAAATCTTCAAAGTTCTTAAAAAAGTTGGCGATACAGTTGCAGAAGGCGACGTAGTAATGATTTTAGAAGCTATGAAAATGGAAAACGAAATCACTACAGGTGTAGCTGGTACAGTTAAGCAAATCCCAGTTGCTGAAGGACAAGCTGTAAACTCAGGAGACGTATTATTCGTTATCGGTTAATTTCCTGAGTAGCGTATTTATTAAGAGAGGGGTTGTACACGCGCAATGCAAGATTTTCAAACAGGAGAAGCGATGCTGGACTTGGTTAATTCAACAGGCTTTTTAAGAATGCAGCCTGGTAATGCAATAATGATGATTGTATCTTTTGTGCTACTATATTTAGCAATTAAGAAACAGTACGAACCATTATTATTATTACCAATTGCTTTTGGTATGTTATTAACAAACTTTCCAGGAGCACCAATGATTAACCCACCAGTATATATTCCATATATTACTGATCATCCAGAATATACAATTTATAATGATGCAAAGGGATTAATTTTCCCAGGCTTACAATTAAATCCAGGAGAAGCTCTAACTATGAAGTTAGACCAGCCTGCTGGACTTCTTTGGTATCTTTACAGAGGTGTAAAGTTTGGTATTTACCCTCCAATAATTTTCATGGGTGTTGGCGCTATGACAGACTTCGGTCCACTTATTGCTAACCCAAAAACATTACTACTTGGTGCAGCAGCACAGTTTGGTATCTTCGGAGCATTTATTGTTGCTGGTATGTTAGGATTCACTGCTCAAGAAGCAAGTTCTATTGCTATCATCGGTGGTGCTGATGGTCCAACTGCGATTTATGTTACAAGTAAACTGGCTCCATACTTACTTGGTCCAATTGCCGTAGCAGCATATTCATACATGGCTCTTATTCCAATTATTCAGCCTCCAATTATGAAGGCATTAACTACTTCAGCTAACAGAAAAATTGTTATGAAGCAGTTAAGAACAGTTTCAAAATTAGAGCTTATAGTATTCCCAATAATGGTATCTGTTGTATGTATTCTTTTCTTACCAGATGCAGGTCCGCTTGTTGGTATGTTAATGCTTGGTAACTTGTTCCGTGTTTCTGGTGTTGTTGAACGTTTAAATGATACAGCTCAAAACGCATTAATGAACATAGTTACAATCTTCTTAGCTGTAACTGTTGGATCAACAGCTACAGCTGAAGCTTTCTTAACAACTCAAACATTAATGATCGTTGGTTTAGGATTAATGGCTTTCTGTGTTGGTACAGCAGCAGGTGTTATTTTAGGAAACGTTATGTGTCTACTTTCTGGCAAACAAGTTAACCCACTAATTGGTTCAGCTGGTGTATCAGCAGTTCCAATGGCAGCAAGGGTTGTTCAGGTTGTTGGACAGAAAGAAAACCCAAGAAACTTCCTGTTAATGCACGCTATGGGTCCAAACGTTGCAGGTGTACTTGGTTCTGCAGTAGCAGCCGGTGTACTTTTAGCGATGTTTGCTTAATTAAGAACCTTAAAGAGATGGCTTTTGCCATCTCTTTAAGGTTCTTTGTCAAATGTTGGGGTAACCCAATTAGATTAGATTCCATGAGTACCGCATTGAAAAATGCGGTACTTTTTTAAATTGTTTTTAGTTCATTACGTGCATTATTCTGTTTTTGAATCTCCAAAAATTTCTTACACCATAAGTATTTCTTTTTAAAACCTTAATTTTGTTGTTAACTCCTTCTGTATATCCGTTAGTATAAGTACAAGTAAATGAATTAAGAATATATTTCTGCCAGTTGAAAATGGTTCTGGAGCATTTATCGAATTCTTCAAGCTCACAGAACATAACAAACATATACCAGGCTTTCAAATTCTTTTTTGCACTTTCTAAATCACTGCTGTCAACAAAGTTATAAAATTTTTCTTTTAACATATAAGCTTTTTGCAGTTT
Source organism: Peptococcia bacterium (assembly GCA_965228015.1). Taxonomy (GTDB): domain Bacteria; phylum Bacillota; class Peptococcia; order Peptococcales; family SKKY01; genus SKKY01. The sequence continues at coordinate 797,532 of OZ245787.1, read as the reverse complement.
CTCAGAAGTAGCAAGCATAACGTTTACCTGGTCAATTTCTTCAGGAGTTAAATACTTCATTCTTTTTAAGAGAAGGGAGCGACTTCTTTTGAAATATCTTCGCCTTTCCTTGGCAAATTTCTTTTGCTCATCTTTCCTAATTCTTTCAAATGCCTAAGTGACCTGCCTAATGAAATGGAATTTATCGATAATGATAGTTGCATTTTTAAAATATGTTTCAGCAATATCCTTGTAAGGTTGCCACATATCCATAATGAAGTATTTTACTTTATCCCTGTCATTGAATTTCCTGAAATAGTCCGATAAAATGTGTTGTTCTCTTCCGTGAAGAATATCAAGTACCTTCTTGTTTTAGGGATCAGTTAATATGCACTGGTACTTTTTGCCCCCGGCGTTACCTTTAAATTCATCAATAGAGATTGCTTCGGGCAATTTTGTTAGGGAATAGTTTATGAATCTAAAAAGCCTGAGAGCCGTTGATGGTGAAATATTATTCTCTTTGGCAATATCAGATACAGAGTAAACATTTTTCATTCGAGTAATTATGTATTTTATCAGCCTGCTGGTCATTCTTTGATAGCGGGGGAGAAAATCATTTTTTTCGTAGAATTTTTTATTGCAGTGATTATAAACGTACCTTCTTTTTTTGTAGTAAAGGTAGGTTTTCTTCCCTGAGATGGAAATATCTTTTATCATTTGAATTCTGTAATCATGAACTTTACTGGTTTGTTGATGGCATTTGGGGTAATTGTGAGTTTTAATCTCCAGAGAAAAAGAAAAGGACATTGAATCAGAAGAAGTTTCTAATTGTTCTAAAATTATCCCTTTAAAACCAATTAATTTTTTAATATAATAGTTATTATAGAGCATAAGTAAATTTCTCCTTAGATTACAGCGAGTGTTCTCTAATATGGATTTACCCAATGCTCTGTATTTTTTCGCAAAAAAATGTCAGAATGGTTTTTACCACCCCAACATTTATTGTAGAATCCCTTTTTTTAATGGTATAATTATAAAAAAATTACAGGTGATAAAATTTGAGAATAATAGTCGGAACCCACAAAAGAAGAGAAATTAAAGCTCCTAAAGGAATAAAAACTCGCCCAACTAGTGACCGGGTTAAAGAGGGGATATTTAATACTCTTAGAGAGAAGATTGAAGGAGCTGTAATTTTAGATCTTTTTTCAGGAAGTGGGAATTTAGCCTTAGAATCAATAAGCAGAGGCTCTAATTTCGCTTATTTAGTTGAAAATGATAAAAATGCTTATTATACTATTATGGAAAATGTAAAAAAATTAGATATGTCAGCAAAAATATCTTCATATAATATGAGTTGGGAAAAATTTTTAGATATTGCTGAAAAAGAAAATATTAAATTTGATCTTATTTTTTTAGATCCTCCATATTATGGTAAGTATTATTCTGAAGTTATAAAAAAATTATCTTCTTTAGATATTTTAAATAATAACGGAGTATTAATTATAGAAACTCCAGAAAAAATAGATCTTAAAGAGCTGGAAAATGAAGTTTTCGAAAGCGTTAAAGAGTCAAAATATGGTGATACAAAAGTATTTTATTTTCAAAAAAAAGAGGGGTATAGATTATGGAAATAATTAATGTAATTGATGAGCTGGAAAGAGAAATTCAGTTAGCAAAAAAAATGCCTTTAACCACAAAAGTACTTATTGAGGAAGACCTGCTATACAAATATGTAGATGCTTTAAGGGCGCATATCCCGGAAGATATCAGACAGGCTCAGTGGATTACTAAAGAAAAAGAGAGAATCTTTAAAGATGCAAAAGAAGAAGCAAAAAAAATAGTAAGTACCACAGAAAATAAAATGCTTGAAATGTGTGATGAGAAAGAAATAATTAAAATTGCAAACCAAAAAGCTAAAGAAATTGTTGATAATGCAAATCAAAAATCAGCAAAAATAATTCAAGGTTCATACCAGTATGTAGATGAAATTATGTCTGACCTTGAAAAAAGAATGGATAAGCAACTAAAAGAAATCAGGGCTGGAAAGACTGAAATTAAATCCACGATTAATAAATATAAAATGAAACAGTCAGGATCAATCAGTACAGTTTCTGCCAATACTTTAAATTTAAAGGAAAAAGAAATACCCCTTGAAGTTGGAGGGGATAATTCTGAAACTAAAGTGATTAATATTAAGAAAGATATAAAGGAGACATTGTAAACTCCTGATTATATGAGTTATATTTTATGTTTTTTTGGATTTGAGTGTAAATATTGGTTGAAATAATTTCTAAATCCAACAGTTTTTTACTCCTTAAATCAGACTTATTGTAAAAATCTGCAAATTTTGTAATTACCGGGAGAGAACTTTTTTGGTTAATTTTATTTAAAATATCTCTTCCTTTTTCATTAAAAGCTAAAACTCTTAAATATTCAGGAGTTGAATTATCGAATTGGTTATTTAGTTCTAAAAGTATTTCTATTAGAATTCTTTTAATTCTTGTTTCTGTAAACCGTTTACTTTTAACCAAAGATACAATTTCATCTAAATAATTGCCTTCACACAAGGAGTTAATTAATTTATTTTCCAAACCTTCTTTTGCACCCGGGAAATTTATTAAGTCTTCTTTTTTGATTTTTCTAAGCTGGTACATAATCTGAGTATTAAAGTCATCTAAGAAGACAGGTTCGAAGCCATTTTTAAGATGTTTTTCAATTACTTTTATAGTATTATCAGTTAAAAAATTTTCATAGGAGGAGTCCTTATTTTTCATTAAATTTCTAATCAAGGTTGCTCCAGCAATATTGTTTACCGGACTCAAATTATGGTATGCACCAATTCTTTTTATTGGAACAGGAATAATAGGAGAATGTAGTTCATCTAATACTCTAAGGTAGTTTATTGCAAGAATAACATTAGACTGATTGAGATCAACAGACATTTCAGGAAAATATTCATTTAGAGCTTTTTCTCGGGCTTTTGGATATGAAAGTCCTTGTTTTAAATGTTTTTTTAATAAATTTTTAAAAGTGGGATTTTCTTTAGCCAGCAGGGAAGCGATTTTGTTTAATTCACTTAAGTCCGGGTCTTCAGATCCAAAGGCAAGATGAGTTATTACGTTAGATTTTTCTAAAGAGAAAATGCTTCCAAAAGCAAAGTGGTATGCACTTCTGGAGGAGAAAAGAACGGGTAATTCAAGAACTAGGTCTACTCCGTTGTTTACTGCCGTTTCTGCTCTTTGCCATTTGGAAAAAATAGAAGGCTCCCCTCTCTGAACAAAGTTGCTGCTCATGATAGCTATGGAATAATCTGCATTAGCAAGCTCTTTAGCTTTATTTAAATGATATAAATGTCCATTGTGAAATGGATTATATTCTGCAACGATACCAACTATATTCATATTATCACCCTGATAATAATATACCATAATAACCGGAGGAATGAAATTTGGATGTAATTCAGATCGTATCAATTAATTATGGGTTTTAAAAGAATAAAAACCCCTTGTATGTATTACGTGCTAAATCGCACTCGCTATCCTTTTAAACAATTCTCTTTTCCAAGTTCTCTTACCAGTTAAAACTACTGGCACATTGCCGAATTTCTCATCTGATATTAGGTTCGTAGCTTTTTTATAACACGGCTTTCTAATTTTATGATTCTTGTTTCTGTTTTTCTTGCTTCTTTCTTTTCTTTTACTAAATCATATACATTACCTGAATTAGCCTTAAAAGCCCTCAGACGTGACATTTGATCAACACCTTCTCTGCACCAGCTTAGAGGCCTTGAACTTAATCTTGCAGATAATATATGACTAATATGGCCTTCTGTGCTACAACCTATATAATCCGGGTCATATTGATTCATTATACCTTCCCAATTATTTAACACATAACTTCTAGCATCTTTTATCGCTTCTATTTTTTGTTTCTGATTCTGTTTCTTCAATTATTGCTTTGAATAAATCTTTTACGAAATCTTTCCTTTTCGTATTTATGTAATACCACATCATTTGGTGTGTGCCTTTCATATGAGCAGTTGCCTTCTTTATATATTTCGACAAATAGTATCTATCTAAAACATAGATACTATCTTTAATCCATTCTTTGCCTTGTTTTATCCAGTTGGCTCCATCTCCTGATAAATATATCTTTTCAATAGTTTCTTCTTCATAGTTGCTATCAATATAATCAGCTACTTCAAGCCATAAATCAGCACTATCTTGGTAGAGACCACTAAAGTATCTGGGATTTATTAATTCATATCTATCTTTACTTACCTTTCACTTACCTTCGTGAACATAAATTAATCTAGGTTCGGCACATGTTCCTCTTTGAAGTGAAACATGATCTTCATCAGCTTCGATGTACAAAACCTTAGCTTGAGAATCAGTTTTTTCACTGGTGCTGCATGATTAGAAATATCTTTAAGCTTTCTAATAGAATTCATTACTGTTTGACCAGTAAGATACACATTCTTCGATATTTTTTCGCTACTTTTTCTGTATGGTATCTCTATTGCTTCTTCTATTAACATTGATTCTAGCAATATATCCATTCTGTCATTTGCTTCAATACCAACAGCTTCATCAGATAAGTATTTATATTCACCGGTAATTTTATAAACATAATACGTTCTTTTATAGGTTACTTCACCAAATATCGTCGCCAAACTTTTCTTCGACTTTGTTTCCTTTATTTTCCAGTCTCTTTTTCTTACACAATCTTTTTTAACTAAAATATCTACAGTTTCAAGTGCTTTTTCCGTAATTGCAACCCCAACTTCATCCAGCATTTTTTGGTTTTTAAAATGAATTCAGATATATTATTTCCCTCAATTAAAGTTGTTTCCATATTTTCTGCTATTTCTTTACCGATTTTAGTTGCAATTTCATGTATAATATTATTCATTAGAGTTTCTCCTTTTTTGCGATTTGGTTTAGCGATTTAATTGTAACATAAGGAGTTGCTCTAATATTTTTTTGTTTTTTTACCCATAATTATTTTACACTTACTGAGGATTCAGCAGATGCTCAATAAATAATAAAAAAGAGGAGGGTAGTTTAAAGTTAATCAACGATCAATCACAAAGATCAATTAAGTTTAGTAATTTAATTATAAATTGGAGGGTAACTGATGAAAAAAACATTAGCACCTATTCTATTAATTACATTTATTTTTAATTTTGGCTCATTAGCTTTTGCTCAAACAGCAGAATCAGCGCCAGCACCAGCTGCAGCTGAAGAAAAAACTGCAGAGCAAATAGAAGCTGAAAAGAAAGTTGCTGAAGAAGAAGCAGCTAAAAAAGCGGAAGAAGAAGCAAAGGCAGCAGCTGCTGCTGCAAAAAAAGCAAAGGATGCTAAAATTACGTTAGTAGTATTAGCAATTGCAGCGTTTTTCTTTATTACAGAGTTGATTCCTCTTGCAATTACTGCAATGTCAGTTCCTGTAATCTTAATTCTTACAAAAGTATTAACTGCAAAAGAAGGTTTTGCTGGTCTTCAAGATTACAACGTAGTACTTTTTGCAGATATGTTCGTAGTAGGTGCATCACTGTTTGAAACAGGTGTTGCAAAAGCTATTGGTGACAAAGTGGTTGGACTTGCTGGAGGCAGTGAGTTTGGCTTATCAGCAGGTGTATTCTTGCTTGCTGCAGGTTTATCATCAATATTAAGTAACACAGGTACAGCAGCTGTATTACTTCCAGTATGTATTGGTATTGCAAACTCAGCTGGCTGGAACAGAGGAAGAATCTTGATGCCTCTTGCTTTAGTTGCTGGTCTTAGTGGAACATTATCGCTAGTTGGTACACCTCCAAACTTAGTTGTTGATGGTGTATTAGGAACTGCTGGATTAGAACAGTTTGGTTTCTTTGAATTCGCTTTAGCGGGTGGTCCAATGACTATCGCTGGCGGTATTTATCTTCTAACAATTGGCAGAAGATTAATTCCTGACAGAAAAGTTGAAGATGATGGTTCAACTCCAGTTGCTGATGAGAACAAAGTTCATAATAAAACTCATCAAATTATTTCTATAGCAATTTTATTAATAGTAGTTATCGTAATGGCTTTTGGTAAAAAATTACCAGGAATGTTAAACATGCCTTTACACGTTGCTTCAACAATAGGTGCTTTAGCTTGTGTACTTACAGGTATTGTTAAAGAGAAACAAGCTTACAGATCAATTGACTGGACAACAATCTTCTTATTTGCTGGTATGCTTCCATTAGCGTCAGCTATGAACAGCACAGGTGCTGGAAAAATGATCGCAAATATGGTTGTTGGAGCATTGGGAGATAGCCCAAGCCCATTTGTAATTATGTCAGCTATGTTCTGGTTAACTTCAATCTTAACTCAGTTTATGTCAAATGCAGCAAGTACAACACTTCTTGCTCCAATTTGTTTAGCGATTGCTGATGGAATTGGTGCAAGTCCACAGGCGATTCTTATGGTAGTAGTAATGGCAGCATCTTGTGCATTTGCAACTCCAGTAGGAACACCTCCAAACACATTGGTATTAGGACCAGGTGGATTTAAATTCAATGACTACATTAAAGTTGGTGTACCTTTATTTGGTAATCTGTTATGTAGTATTGATGATCGTTGCTCCAATTTTCTGGCCTCTGTAAAAACATCAAAACAGCGCTTCTTAAAAGAAGCGCTGTTTTGATGTTTAAGGGGACAAGAAGTTTGGACGTAGGAATAGAGTAGAGAACGGAAGTAAGTGGAGCTTAAATTGGAAAATAAAAAACTTAGAAAGGAACTCAGGGCAGAATTAGAATTTAAAAAACAACAAAAAAGTGTTGACAATTATTCAAAGGGGTAGTAAATTTAACTTGTGATTGAAAGTTAATAATTTGTTAATTGTTGGTTAGCTTTAAAAAAAGAATACTGGTGATTGCGGAAAAAGTTTTGTGTTCCTGCTTTTTTCTGCACAAATCTGTATGCTGGCCAAAAATTTTTGAGTTAGCATTTTTTATTGTTTTAAAAAATACATAGAAATAAATAGAAGTTTTCTTTGATTTTTATAGATAGAAAAGGGTCCAGGCAGACTCTTAAAAAATTTTTCTTCAAAAGTATAAAAAACCATAACTTTTAATAATAACACAAAGTGTGGTTATAATAAAATTTTGTTTTCAGACTAGAAAACAAAATAATATTTTTGACTGGAATGGAGGTGCGGTGTCAAAAGTCAGCATATAAAAATTTGAGGAGGAAAAAATTAAATGAAAAAAACACTAGCACTTATTTTATTAATTACATTTGTTTTTAGTTTTGGTTCATTCGCTTTTGCTAAAACTGCAGAATTAGCGCCAGCACCAGCTGCTGCTGAAGAAAAAACTCCAGAGCAAATAGCGGATGAAAAACAAGCAGCTGAAGAAGAAGCTGCAAAAAAAGCTGCAGAGGAAGCAGCTGCGGCAGCAAAGAAAGCAAAGGATATTAGAAATACTTTAATTATTCTTGCTTTTGCAGCATTTTTCTTTGTAACTGAACTTATTCCTTTAGCTGTAACAGCTATGTTTGTTCCAGTATTATTAGTTTGGACTGGAGTTTTAACAACAGCTCAAGGACTTTCTGGTTTATCAAATACAAACGTAATACTTTTTGCAGGTATGTTCGTAGTTGGTGCCGGATTGTTTGAAACTGGTGTTGCTAAGGCTATTGGTGACAAAGTAGTAGGAATTGCAGGAGGTGGTGAAATAGGGCTTACTCTTGGAGTTATGACTATTGCAGCTGGTTTATCATCAGTATTAAGTAATACAGGTACAACTGCAGTATTATTACCAGTTTGTATTGGTATCGCAAATGCTGCTGGCTGGAACAGAGGTAAAATACTTATGCCTTTAGCGTTAGCTGCAGGTCTTGGTGGTACATTATCACTAGTTGGTACACCTCCAAACCTAGCTGTTAACGGTGTTCTTGGAACAGTTGGATTAAGACAGTTTGGTTTCTTTGAGTTTGCTTTAGCAGGCGGACCATTAACTATCGCAGGTTTTATATATCTTTTAACAATCGGAAGAAAATTAATTCCTGACAGAAAAGTTGAAGATGATGGCGAAATAGCAGCTTCAACAGAAGAAAAAATATATGACAGAAAGAAACAAATTATTTCTATTGGAATATTAGTAGTTGTTATAATTGTAATGGCATTTGGCAAAAAATTACCAGGTTTCTTAAATATGCATTTAGCTGTTGCAGCTCTTGCAGGTGCTTTAATTACTGTTCTTTTGAAAATTGTTCCAGAGAAAAAGGCATACAGAGCTATTGACTGGACAACAATCTTCTTATTTGCTGGTATGCTTCCATTAGCATCAGCGATGAACAGCACAGGCGCTGGTAAATTAATTGCTGACCTTGTTGTAGGATTAATGGGAGAAAACCCAAGTGCATTCGTAATTATGTCAGCTATGTTCTGGTTAACAGCGATCTTAACTCAGTTCATGTCAAATACAGCAAGTACAACATTACTTGCTCCAATTTGCTTAGCAATTACAAATGGAATTGGTGTAAATCCTCACACTATTCTTATGGTAGTAGCAATGGCAGCATCTTGTGCTTTTGCAACTCCAGTTGGAACACCTCCAAATACATTAGTATTAGGACCAGGTGGATTCAAATTTAATGACTATATTAAAGTTGGTGTGCCTCTATTAGTAGTATCATATGTAGTACTTATGGTAGTAGCTCCAATCTTCTGGCCTCTATAAGATAAACAAAGGCATAAAAAATGGTTCTTTGTCAAATGTTGGGGTAACCCAATTAGATTAGATTCCATGAGTACCGCGTTGAAAAATGCGGTACTTTTTTAAATTGTTTTTAGTTCATTACGTGCATTATTCTGTTTTTGAATCTCCAAAAATTTCTTACACCATAAGCATTTCTTTTTAAAACCTTAATTTTGTTGTTAACTCCTTGTAATGGTATAGTCTTGTTGTAACACCTAGTACGGATAATATATAATAAACCCGAACTAGGAGGATTACAAAATGAGCAAACGTTACGATTTAGAATTCAAGAAGGAGGTTGTACGTGAATATCTAAAAAGCAAAAGCCTTGGTGATCTTTTTGCAACCTACGGTGTATCAAAATCAACAATGTCCGGATGGATAAAAAAATACAGCGAAGAATGTCATTACACAAAACCACAAAATAAAGAAAATGCAATATCACCAGAGAAATATAGAGCGCTTAACAAGAAGCTTATGGAACTTTAAAAGGAAAATGACTTCCTAAAAAAGTAGCGGCATTCTTCGCAAAGGAAATCGATTAGTGGTATATCGGTTCATTGATGCCTATAAACTTGAGTTTGGATTGTGCTGGTTATGCCGCAAGTTCAACCTCTCTCCGAATATGTACTACAATTACTTAAAGAACAGAAAATCCACGTATCGTGAAGGAAAGGCTAAAGTTCAAGAAAACATAAAAAGTATTTATTACAATAATGGACGCATTATCGGCCATAGGTGGATGGTCACTTTTCTTGCAAGGCAAAATATATTTATTAGTAAGACAACAACACATAAGTATATGAACAAGGAATTAAACCTGCATGCAATCACTGTAAGAAAAAGGCCCAAATATGTAAAAGGTGAAAAGAACAAAGTATTTCCCAATATTCTTAATCGAAATTTCTCTGTCACAGAAAGAAATAAAGTATGGTGTACTGATTTCACCTATATAAGATTAATAAACGGTAAAATGCGTTATAATTGTACTATTATAGATTTAGCAAAAAGGGAAGCAATAACAACGGTTAACTCAAAATGGATCAACTCAGATCTGGCAATAGAAGCCTTGTCTAAAGCTCTCGAAAGAGAGAGTCCAGATGAAGGGTTAGTCTTACATTCAGATCAGGGGGTACAGTTCACCTCATGGGCTTTCGTAGAGTACTGCAAAAGCCAAGGAATAATAAGGCAAAGCATGAGTAAAACAGATTGCCCATATGATAACACTTCAATGGAGAGATTTTATAAATCACTTAAGTCAGAGCTTATTTACCACCAAAAATTTGAAACCGACCTACAATTAGATGAAGCTATCAATAAATATGTTTATGTGTGGTACAGCCACATTCGACCTCATTCATACAATGGAGGACTGACTCCATTTGAAGCACGAAATATAAACTGATTTTCCCTAGATGTATTAAAAGATGTAGTGCGAGCACTCAATGAGATATGTTAAGTACTGTTAAACCAGAAAATGTATATTTAGCTTGTGGTGGTACTGATATGAGAAAATCCATAAACGGCTTGTCAATTATGGTATTGGAATATTTTAAAGAAGGTCCTTTTGCAGGAACACTTTTTGTTTTCTGCAATCGGCAGAGGAATAAAATTAAAATTCTTAGATGGAAAGCAGACGGCTTTTGGTTATACTACAAAAGACTTGAAAAAAGCAGATTCAAATGGCCGGATGGATCAAAAACTAATGGATTACATGTTACCGAAAGAGAGTTGCGATGGCTTTTAGACGGACTTTCATTGGAACAAAAAGCTGCACACAAACCGGTAAAACAGCAAAAAATATTGTGACTAAAAAAGTGCTATAAGCCTTGATTTTATTGGGTTTTCAGCATTTTTTCTTTGTAAATTTCTAATTAAAATGGTATAATTTAAGCATGATAAAAGTAGATAAGGTAAAGAATTTAAAAGAATATTCCCGTGCTGAACTAGAAGCAAGATATTTGGAACTGGAGAAGAAAAATGATTTCCTTTCTGCGCGATTAAACTGGCATGAACAACAGTTTCGCCTTGGCAGGCAGCAAAGATTTGGCAGTTCCAGTGAACGAACTATGCCGGATCAAATTGCTATCTTTAATAAGCCCGAGGCTGAAGCTGTTGTTTTTTATTCAGAACCTTCTGTTGATGAAGTAATACTAAAGCCAAAACGGAAAAAAGGACATAAAGCAAAGATAGTAAAGGATCTTCCTAAGGTAGTTACGGAATACAAGTTATCTGCTGATCACAACTGTGAAAAATGTGGCGGAGAAATTCATGAAATGAGCAAACAGATTAGAACTGAGCTTACAGTTATTCCAGCTCAGGTTTCTGTTACAGAACATGTTAGCTATGTTTATTCCTGCAGAAGTTGTGAAAAAAATGATACCAGTGTTCCTGTTATCATTGCTCCTTCTCCAAATCCTGTTATTCCCAAAAGTTTAGCTTCTCCATCTCTGGTGGCACATATTATGACAAGAAAATATATGGAAGCACTGCCGTTATACCGCTAGGAACAACGGTTTAAACATGATGGTCTGGCAATCAGCCGACAGACTATGGCAAACTGGATGATTAAAGCTTCAAAGGATTGGTTGAAGCCCTTGTTTAAAGAGATGCATGCAGAGCTAAAGAAAAAAGAAGTTCTGCATGCTGATGAAACAATGCTGGAAGTTTTATGTGAACCGGACCGGCCAGCTAAAACTAATAGCTATATGTGGATGTACAGAACAAGCGGAGATTCAGTACCAATCATACTCTATGATTACCGGGAAGGACGATCTGGAAATTATCCAAAAGGATTCCTTGAGGGGTTCAAGGGTTACCTTCATGTAGATAACTATGCCGGCTACAACAAAGTAGAACAAGCAAAACTTGCAGGGTGCTGAGCTCATGTCTGCAGGAAATATGATGAATCATTAAAAGCATTACCAGAAAAGGCAGAAACTGCCTATTCTGGAAGTCAGGAAGGATTGACATATTACAACCGCCTCTTTGAAATTGAGAGGTCTCTTTGTGATGTCAGTTTTGAAAAAAGAAAAGAACAAAGAGAATTGCAGTCAAAGCCAATCCTTGAGGCCTATTTTGCCTGGCTTGAAATACAAAAAGAAAAAGCACTCCCCCAAAGTTATCTTGGAAAGGCTGTAACATACAGCTTAAATCAAAAAGAAAAATTATATACTTTCCCGGAAGATGGACGTATAGAGTTAAGCAATAACCGTGGGGAAAGATCTATTAAACCTTTTGTAATTGGAAGAAAAAACTGGCTGTTTTCAAATACACCAAAAGGAGCAATAGCTAGTGCTATGATTTACAGTATTATTGAAACAGCCAAGAAAAACAAATTAAAGCCCTTCGAATACCTAAAGTACTTATTTGAACAGCTGCCAAATACTGATATTACTAATCAAGATATTCTGGCCTTATATCTGCCCTGGTCGGCTGATTTACCAGATTATTGCAGGACAAAATGAAGAATGTCTCTGGGGTAAAAACCAGAGGCATTCTTCTGTGAGTGTTGTTATTTTAATTATCAATGTGTGTATTATTTGACGCTTACGTAAGATAAACAAAGGCATAAAAATTAGCCCTCTCAAATGAGAGGGCTAATTTTTATTGATAAATAATATGAATTATTGTCCTAAATTTACTGCAGATTCTGAAATTGGAACTTGCTTATAACCAGGTGGTAATTCAAATTCAGAGTCTTTAACTTCTCCAAGTGTTAACTTTGTAATTTCTAAAGTAACTAAACCTTGATCTGTGTCAGTTTCTGTTTTCATTGGAATACCGTATTGTGGGTGTAACCATGCTTTTGCAGTTGAATTCTCATCTTCAATAAGCATAACGTGAGTTGTAAGTCCTGCATGCTCTTCTGTTCCTAGGTATTTAATGTTTTCAGCTTCTGGATTAACTTGTCCAGTTGGAGTAGCTGAGTTATCAACAGTACCTTCATAATCTTCATTTGCTGGCATTATTATGATTTCTTTTCTGTCATCAAGGATAACATAAGTGAAGTTTTCATCAATAATTAAAACATTATCAATTCCGCTTACGATAGTTGAAACTTTAATTTTGCCATCTTTTTGCCAAACATTACTTTTTGAAACAACTTTATTGTTTGTTGCAGTCATTTCGTAAGAATAGTTATTGAGACTTGCAGATAACTGGAATAATTTTATTGCGTCAGCTTCTGTAAATTTCTTAGGATCATCAGGAAGATTGCCTTCCTCAGCTGGAGTTGGTGCTGGTGTAGGTGTTGGTGCAGGTGCTGGCTCTTCTTTTTTGCCACAACCACTGAATGTTAGGGCTGCAACTAAGAAAATAACAGCAATAAGTATTAACTTTTTCTGTTTCATTTAAATAATTCCTCCTTTTTCTTTGACTTATATGAAAATTATACCACTATTTAAAAGAAAAACAACAAAGTACTGATGGCTAATGTTTGAAGAAATTGTTAATAGGACTTTAGTGTATCTGATTTATTGAATATCCCGCTTCTTCAAGCTTATTTTTTATAGAATTAATATGATCAAATCCGTAGGTTTCAGCTGTAACTTCAAGGACAACATTATTTATTCTGTTGAAAGCTTTAAATTGATTATGCTCAAGTTTAATAACATTGGCATTTGAAGAACTTAAAATTTCAGCAATTTGAACAAGCTCTCCAGGACGGTCTGGTAACTCAATAGAGAAACCAAATAATCTTCCAGATGAAACAAGACCATTATTTATCATTGAAGAAATAGTAACAACATCAGTGTTACCACCAGAGATAACTGATACTATGTTTTTGTTATAAAAATTAAGTTTTTCCGTTGCAGCAAGGGATAAAACACCGGAGTGTTCATAAACTAATTTATGTTTTTCAAGTATAGTCAGAAAAGAGTTCATTAATTCCTGTTCAGAAATAAGAATTATGTCATCAACATATTTTTTACAATATCAAAGGTTTTTCTACCGGCTTTTTTACAGCAGTACCTTCTGCAATTGTATTTACCTGTTCAAGGGCAGTAACTTCACATTTCTTTAAGGAGTGGGTCATTATTGGAGCTCCTTCGGCTTCAACTCCAACAATCCTGATCCCTGGATTAACCGCTTTGGCAGCAAGGGCCATTCCTGAAATTAACCCCCGCCCCCAATAGGAACAAGCATTGCGTCAACATCCTTTAGTTCTTCAATTATTTCTAAAGCAATTGTTCCTTGTCCATACATAACTTCCATATCATTAAAGGGATGTATAAAAGCACCTTCTTTTTCTAAAGTAATTTCCTGAGCCCTTTCATATGCATCATCATAACTGCTTCCGTGAAGTACCGCTTCTGCCTCATAACTTTTAGTAGATTCAACTTTAATAAAGGGAGTTTGCACGGGCATTACTATTGTTGCTTTTACTCCAAGCTTTTTTGCTGAATACGCAACGCCCTGAGCATGATTACCTGCAGGAGCAGTTACAAGGCCTTTTTCTCTTTGCTCTGGTGTAAGGGGGGTTATTTTATTATATACACCTCTTGTTTTAAAAGAACCAGTTCTTTGTAGATTTTCAGGCTTAAGATATACGTTATTTTCAGATTTATCTGAATATAGTTCACTGAAAATCAAAGGGGTTTTCTTGATAACAAGAGACAGTCTTTCCTGAGCTTTTTTAATTTCATCCAAATATTTTTCCATAAAAATTCCTTCTCACAATACTATTTATTATTCTAGAGTAAAAAGAAATATAAATAAAGTAAATTGTAAGAAGGAATAAATTTTTATGGTTTTTTAATTACTTTGAAAAAGCTGGTACAACTGCACCTTTGTATTTAGTAAGAATGAAGTTCTCAACTTTTTCTATTTGAAGAGTTTCAATTAAAATTTTAATAGCTTCGCTGTCCTTGTTATCTTCTCTTGCTACAAGAATGTTAACATATGGTGACTCTGAATCTTCAATAAAAAGATTATCTTCCATAGGGTTTAGGTTAGCTTCCAAAGTATAGTTTGTATTTATTACTGCTAATTCAACATCTTGAAGAGCTCTTGGAAGCTGAGCAGCTTCAAGTTCAGCGAATTTAAGTTCTTTTGGATTATTAACGATATCCAAAGGAGTTGCAGTTAAGTTTTCAGGATCTTCTAAAGTAATAAGTCCTTGTTTGGCTAAAAGAATTAATGCTCTTCCTTCGTTTGTTGCATCGTTTGGAATGGCAACAGTAGCTCCTGGTGATAATTCTTCAAAGGTTTTAATTTTTGTTGAACAACCAGCCATTGGCTCAATATGGATTCCAGTAACAGATACTAAATTTTCATAACCATCTTCAGTAAATGAATCAAGGTAAGGTTGATGCTGAAAAAAGTTTGCATCAATTTGCTTATCTTTTAATGCAGTATTTGGCGTAACATAATCTGTAAATTCTTTAATTTCCAATTCAATTCCTTTTGCTTTTAGGTCTTCCTTAATTTCATTAAGAATTTCGGAATGAGGAACAGGAGTGGCGCCAACAACTAGTTTTGTTAATTCTTCTTTTTCTGCCGGAGCTTTTGAACATCCTGCAAGGAATAAGAAAAGAGATAATGCTAAGACTAATTTTACTATTTTTTTCATTTATTACATCCTCCTAAATAATTATTCTTTTATTCTTTTATCTAAAAGTCTGGCAAAAAGGTTACCGGACCTTTGAATAAATTCAACAACAATTATTAAAATAATAACTGTTACTACCAGAATATCAGTTTGGAATCTCTGATATCCATAATGAATTGCTAAGTCTCCCAAGTCTCCACCACCGATTGCTCCTGCCATTGCAGAATAACCAAGAATGTTAATGGTTGTTAATGAAAGCCCTAATATAAGGGAAGGCATAGCTTCTTTAACCATTACTTTCATTATAATTTGAAAAGTTGACGCCCCATGGGCCAGTGCAGCCTCAATAATTCCATAATCAATTTCTTTCATAGAAGTTTCAACTATTCTTGCAACAAAAGGTGAAGCGGCAATAGAAAGGGGTACTATGGCTGCTGTTGAGCCAATGGATGCACCAACTACTATTCTTGCTAAAGGGAATAATATAATAATAAGTATAATAAATGGTATAGATCTGAAAATATTAATAAGATAACTAAGTATGTTGTTAATTAATTTATGCTCCCAGATATGACCTTTTTCCGTAATTACTACAATAATTCCCATTGGCAGTCCCAAAATAACAGAAAAAATGGTAGATAATGTTACCATATAAATTGTTTCCCAAAGGGAAGGCATAATTAGGGACATAATTCGGGCTAATTCAAAATCCATGTCGTTCTCCTTTAATCATTATGATAAAAATTGTTTTAGAGTTTCGGAAGAAGGGTTTACCAAAATATTTTGGGTTAGACCTTCTTCTACAATTAATCCATTTTCTATAACTGCAGTTTTGTTACATATAGTTTTAACAACTTCCATTTGGTGAGTAATTAAAACTATGGTGATATTTAATTTTTCATTAATATCTTTTAGTAATTCCAGTATAGACTTAGTAGTAACCGGATCCAAAGCAGAGGTAGGTTCATCGCAAAGTAAAATTTTAGGTTTATTTGCCAGTGCCCTGGCAATTCCAACTCTTTGCTTTTGTCCTCCGGAAAGTTTGGCTGGATATACACTTTCTTTATTCTTAAGGCCCGCCATATCGAGAAGTTCATTAAGGCGGTCTTTAATTATTTGTTTATCAATATGGGATATTTCCATAGGGAATGCAATATTCTGACTAACAGTGGAATTGTTCATTAGATTAAAGTTTTGAAAGATCATTCCTATTTCTTTTCGCTCTTCCTTTAATTCCTTTTTTGAAAGATTGGTTAAATCAACTCCATCAACTAGCACACTTCCTGAAGAAGGTTTTTCTAAAAGGTTAATAATTCTGATAAGTGTTGATTTTCCGGCACCACTGGGACCAATAATACCATAAATATCCCTTTGTTCTATGTTGAGGTTTATATTTTTCAAAGCTGTAACATCCCCATCTTTGGATTTATAAACCTTTTTTACTTCAGTAATTTTTATCATTTGACTTTTCCTTTCAAAAAAAAAGACTCCTCAAAGAGGAGTCTTGAGATCTCATCTTCGGCATTACACACCTCTGGAATTAGCACCTTGCAAAAATGCAGGTTGCCGGGTTTCATAGGGCCAGTCCCTCTACCTCTCTTGATAAGTAGCATATTAAATTGATAAATAAAATTTTAGCAAAAACTATTTATATTGTCAATATAATTTTGAGTGGGATACCCGGTTTTTACCTCTTTCCTTTGATAAATAGAGGCCTTTGTCTGCAGTTTCAATTAATTCTTTAAAAGTTTTTCCATCTTCCGGATAAGATGCTACACCTATTGAAATTGTAAATTTAGGTTTAGTCTGCTGAGAAATTTTTATTCTGAATCTTTCAGCAATCATTTTAGCTTCAAAGGCATCAAGGTTTGGAAGCACTATAACAAATTCATCTCCTCCATACCGGCCTATATAATCATTTTACGAATTGAATCCTCATCTAATCTTGCCATGGTTACAAGGCTCTCATCACCAACCAGATGTCCCGTGTTGTCATTTATTATTTTAAAATTATCAATATCAAACATTAGAATTGAAAATATTTCTATCCGGTTATCATTAATTAAATCTCTGATAATTGAAACCAGTTTTTCTTTATTTGCTACTCCGGTCATTTTATCTGTATATGCCATATCCATTAATTTTGCTTTGTTGTGTTCCATAATTTGAAATTTTTGTCTAATATGTTCTGGCATTTCAGCAGCTTGTTTTTTGCGAGAGTGTCAAGTTTTTCTATTTTCTTTAGTAAAGGAGTATAAACTTGTTTTCTTGCATTAATAAAATGAAGGATAAAAAAGCATGTTAAGGCAAAAGTACTTAACAAATAGCCATAAGTTCCTTTAATAAAGACATCAAAGATATAAATTAAAGAAATATTAAAATAGCTGTATAATATCAATTTGTTGTGAGCTTGTTTTTAGATATGGGAAAAAGCTACAAAAACAGAAATAAGAATAAGCAAATAATTTATCCCTGGATTCCAGGGTAAGTTTACGAGAATTGATGAATAGCGACTTGATAAGTAGTAGAAAAAAGTTCAATGAATAAAAGACTATTAAAGAGAAATAGTAAAAATCCAGTTTCCTGCCGTATTCTTTGTATGTTGTTAGAATTAATGTAAGAAACAAAATAAATGAGAATGAAATAATAATTTTTGCCGGGACATTATTTTTATTAAAGAGAGATAAAAAAATTCCGGAAAATGTAAAAGATAAAAATAAATGAGTATATATATTTAAATGAGATTTTTTATTATTGAAAGAAAACAAATAGATAAAAATCACTGAAGAAAAAATAAGTGATATTAATACTGGCAGTGTTATATTTATCAAAATTGGGTTCAAATAAAAAACCTCCTTTTACTAAAACCCGGAAAGCCCGGGTTTTAGTAATTTTTTAAATGTCGTGTCGGATATTTTCAGTAAAGTCTTGAATTTCATTTGCCATAGCTGCAATTTCTTCCATAGAAGCAGAAATTTCTTCAGTGATTGCTACTTGTTCCTGAGTCGCTCTGTCAATTGCGCTGCTTTGTTCTTTAACATCAGTCATTGCTTCAATTATAATTTTTAATACAACTTCAATATTTTTTACGGACTCTGAACTGTGGTTTGCAAGTTTTCTGATTTCTTCAGCAACTACACCAAAACCTCTTCCAATTTCGCCAACTCTTGAAGCTTCAATGGAAGCGTTTAGACTAAGAAGGTTGGTTTTCTTAGCAATATCATTGATAAAAGTGATAATTTTATCTGTTTCCATTACTTTTTTCCGAGTTTCCTGAGAAAGGGAGTCCAAATTTTTACCAGAAATTGCCAGGTTCTCTGCTTGCATTGCCAGGTTTTGAATTGCCTGAGCAACTTCATTTGAAGATTCTCTTAATATTGAAGATTTGTCTCTGAAAAATTCCTGAACATCATTAGTTTCAGTTGTAACTATGCAGCCAACTACTTTGTTGTTATCGTCAAAAATTGGAAGAGCATTTGCTATATAAGCTTTGCCGTATGCAGACTTTTCTTTTGTAATCTCTTCAATGATCTTTCTTCTTTCCGCCATACATCTGTGACCTACAGTTTTATCGGAAATTTTATCTCCTGGTTTTCTTCCAAGATCCAGTTTTGCTGCAGGCGTATATTCTAAATAAGTATCTCCTTCAATTACAGAGATTCCAATATCAGAAGATGTTGTGTCATTTATAAGATATGCAATACTTGCGAAGGCTCTCAAAACCTCTTTTCCTGTTGCTTGAATTGACATAGCCATACCCTCCCATAAAAAATACTTTATTAAATTTATTCTATCCTTAATTTATACAAGTTTCAACATAAATTCTTTACAAAATGGTTTATTTGCAAGGAAATTTGTGTAAGTTTTGCGAGAGGTGATATATATGAAAAAAAGATATAATCTTTTTTATATTCCGGAAAAACCGGATTTTGAATTATTCTCCAAGGAATTGACATCAGAAACAATAACTGATGGAATTCTTGAATTTAACACAGAAGTTACTGAGGATGAACTTGAGCTCCATATTGTTTTAAAAAAAGATGGTGAGGAAGAAATTTTTGCTTTTGGGTTCCCGCAAATTGCAGCATTTAATCCAGAGCTTTCAGAAGACCTTTATAAGATTCTTGATTTAAAACAAGTTGTACTGGTAATTGAAGACGGAGCAAGATATACTTTTGAATTAGATGAGAAAAACATATCTGATATAAAGGGGTTCATGGGTTTGGCCTAAAATATTAACATAAGACAGGTGGATGTTATGGAGAGATTGGGGAACAAAATAAATATTTGTATAGATGATTTTATAGAATTGATTAGAAGTATAACTAATAAATCCGATATTTCTATAGTAGAAAAATCCATCAGATAATTCTGTCTTTTTCCCACTTAATATTAATGATGAAAAAAACTTTTTCTTGCCGGGGAAAAAATATTAACAGAAAGGATTTACTGGTTATAGAAAATTTAGTAAATCTTTTCCTTATACATATAGAATCCGAGAAAAAACATCCGGATTCTTTTTCTGATTCTGTAATAAATATAATTGGTTTATTTAATAACTTAGTAGATAATTTTCCTGGGATAATTGCAGTAATGGATTTTAATGGGAAGTATAAGTTTATTAATAAATTTACAGCTGATTTTCTAAATGGAAAAAACTGGCTTGAGAAAAAACTTCTGAATTATTTACTATAGAGCAGAAAGAAGATCTTCTGGAAAAAAATCAAGTTATCAGGCAAGAGGGATATGTAAAGGACTATGATTACTTTGTTGATAAAAAAGGACGTTTAAGAACTTTTGAAAAACATTCTTTTCTTGTTAAGGAAAAAAAGCAGAATTTAATTGTTGTCTTGGGCATTGATATTACAGAAAAGGCTGTTCTTGAAACTAAATTAAATGATCTTGCCTATAAGGACAGTCTTACTGGTATTAGTAATTATAATTTTTTTCTGAAGAAAACAGAAGAATTATTAAAAAACAATGAAAAATTTTCTTTAATTTATATAGATATAAAAAAATTCAGGGTTATAAATGAAATATATGGTTACGAAGTAGGAGACAAGGTTGTAATTCATATTGTTAATTTGGTAAACAGATTTATTTTAAAAAGCGGGGAAATAAATAATATTATACTCACACGCTTTAAGGATGATGAGTTTGTTATTATTTATAAAGAAATATCCAAAGAAGATGCAGTAGTTTTTGCCAGGGAATTGATTGATTTTTTAAAGCAACCAATAATTATTAATGATATTGTCTATAGGCTAGATCTTGACATAGGTATTAGTTCTTTCCCGGAAGACGGAGTTGTAAAGGAAACTTTAATCAGAAAAGCAGCTTTAGCGAAAAATAAAGCCCGTTTAAATAATGAAGTTCATCTGGTTTCTTTTTCAGGAGATTTGGAAGCAGAAATAAAAAGAGAATATGAGTTAGAATCGGAAATTCATGATTCACTGGAAAAAGGTGAGTTTGAGCTATATTTACAACCAATTTTAGATCTGAATACAGAAAAAATTGTGAAAGCAGAAGCACTGATTAGATGGAACCACAAGAAATACGGCCTTGTTGCACCTAATGATTTTATTCCTGTTGCAGAAAAAAGTAACCTTATTCTTAAAATTGGAGAATGGGTTATGGAAGAAGCCTGCAGGATATTAAAACGCTGGGAGTATAAAAATGTTAATATTCCTATTTCTATTAATATTTCAGGGAAACAACTTCTTCAGTATAATCTTCCAGGAGTAGTTGAAGGAATAATTAAAAAGTATGATGTTGAGTCAGAAAAATTAATTATGGAAGTTACAGAGAACTATATATTTGAAGAAGCAGAACACTTAAAAGAAATAATTAACAGGTTGTAATGGTCAAGCATCTTTGTAACACTAAGTACGGAAAATCAGTTTATATTTCGTGCTTCAAATGGAGTCAGCCCTCCATTCTATGAATGAGGTCGAATGTGATTGTACCACACATAAACATATTTATTGATAGTTTCATCTAATTGTAGGTCGGTTTCAAATTTTTGGTGGTAAATAAGCTCTGACTTAAGTGATTTATAAAATCTCTCCATTGGAGCGTTATCATATGGGCAACCTGTTTTACTCATGCTTTGCCTTATTCCTTGGCTTTTGCAGTACTCTACGAAAGCCCATGAGGTGAACTGTACCCCCTGATCTGAATGTAAGACTAACCCTTCATCTGGGCTCTCTCTTTCAAGAGCTTTAGACAAGGTTTCTATTGCCAGATCTGAGTTGATTCATTTTGAGTTAACCGTTGCTATTGCTTCCCTTTTTGCTAAATCTATAATAATACAATTATAACGCATTTTACCGTTTGTTAATCTTATATAGGTGAAATCAGTACACCATACTTTATTTCTTTCTGTGACAGAGAAATTTTGATTAAGAATATTGGGAAATACTTTGTTCTTTTTACCTTTTACATATTTGGGCCTTTTTCTTACAGTGATTGCATGCAGGTTTAATTCCTTGTTCATATACTTATGTGTTGTTGTCTTACTAATAAATATATTTTGCCTTGCAAGAAAAGCGACCATCCACCTATGGCCGATAATGCGTCCATTATTGTAATAAATACTTTTTATGTTTTCTTGAACTTTAGCCTTTCCCTCACGATACGTGGATTTTCTGTTCTTTAAGTAATTGTAGTACATATTCGGAGAGAGGTTGAACTTGCGGCATAACCAGCGCAATCCAAACTCAAGTTTATAGGCATCAATGAACTGATATACCACTAATCGATTTCCTTTGCGAAGAATGCCGCTGCTTTTTTTAGGAAGTCATTTTCCTTTTGAAGTTCCATAAGCTTCTTGTTAAGCGCTCTATATTCCTCTGGTGATATTGCATTTTCTTTATTTTGTGGTTTTGTGTAATGACATTCTTCGCTGTATTTTTTATCCATCCGGACATTGTTGATTTTGATACACCGTAGGTTGCAAAAAGATCACCAAGGCTTTTGCCTTTTAGATATTCACGTACAACCTCCTTCTTGAATTCTAAATCGTAACGTTTGCTCATTTTACAATCCTCCTAGTTCGGGTTTATTATATATTATCCGTACTAGGTGTTACAACAAGACTATACCATTAGAGGTTAAATAAAATAGGAATCAGATTTAGTATTGATGATTTCGGCACTGGAAATTCTTCCATGACTAAACTTAAGCACATTAATTTCGCAGAAATTAAAATAGACAGATCTTTTATTTCAGGTTTATTAGATAATAAAACTGATGAGTACCTTGTAAAAAGTATTATTTCTTTGGCTAAAGATCTGGAAATAGATGTAGTTGCTGAGGGTATCGAAGAACTAAAACAATTTGTTTTTCTAAATAACCTTGGTTGTAAATATGTTCAGGGTTTTCTTTTTTCCAAACCAGTTAAAGTCAGAGATTTTGAAAAGTTATTATTAAAGAAATTTGATATAAAAAAAGAGCATTAAAAGAGTTCAAAAAAAGTGCAGAGGAAGATTATTTTTGCAGCACAGAAGAAGAATGCGAAAAAATATATTGTAATCTTCCGATCCCTGTTTTGATATTTGATAAAAATTTAAAAATAAAGGGCTCTAACTTAAAATTTCAAGAGTTGTTTAAATGGGATAAAAAGGAAATTACGGGAAAAGGTTTAAATATCTTAAGTACAGAAAGTTCCGTTAAGTATTTAAAAGAAATAATTAAAAAATATGATGATTCACCCGCAGAACTTTCAATACCTTTAATGAAAAAAGGAGGTATTTTTCTTGATGCCTTAATTACCCTTGATAAAAGTGAAGAGATTGTTGCGATAATTACCCAGGTTAAAAATCAAAATATGGCAGAAAATCTAGGTTATCATGAGTTTCTTGAAAACCTGCCAAATAGTATATTAGTTACTGATACAAATGGAAATATAGAATATATAAATAAAAGATTTACTCAAATTACCGGCTACAAACCTGTAGAAGTGTATGGGCAAAATCCAAGAATGTTAAGCTCGGGTTTAATTCCTAACGAAGTGTTTAAAAACTTATGGAACACTATTCTTAAAGGGGAAGAATGGCAGGGAGAATTACACAATGTTAAAAAAATAAGGAAACTTACCGGCAATCTGTAAGGATAACACCGATTTTTAATAACAACCGGGAAATAGAAAAATTTGTTGCAAGTATTGAAGATATTACTGAAAAGAAAGCATATGAAAAACGACTTCGATATTTAGCAAAAATTGATCCTATGACAGGTGCTCTTAACAGAGTTGCAGGTATGGAATTTTTAGAATTATTCTTTGATGAGGGAATTATTAGTAAAGATGATATTACATTGATTTTCCTTATTACATTGATTTTCCTTGATCTTGATAATCTAAAGGAAATAAATGATAAATATGGCCATGGCAAAGGTGATGAAGTAATTAAAATTGTGGCAGAGATAATTCAGAAAAACATTAGAAAAGATCACCTGTTTATCAGATATGGAGGAGATGAATTTTTAATTGTAGTAAGAAACAATGAAGAAATTACTCATGAGTTTATTATTAACAGAATTAATATAGATCTTCAAATAAGGAGCCGGGACTTTATTTCACCGATTTCTTTGAGTTTTGGAATTTCCTATGCAGGAGAAGAAGATAATGATAATTTATAGAAAATGATAAAAAGATCAGATGAAAGAATGTATATAGAAAAAAGCAGCAAGAAGAAGGAATAAATTATGAAAAACTCAAAAATTAAAAATATTTATATTCTTCGAAAAGACTTAAGAATACATGAAACTTATTTAGAAAATTCACTTTTCTTATACTTTTGGAATGAAAATAATTTTTCTAGGGAAAAAAGAGGGAATTCGTATAAGAATTTTTTGAAAAAGGAGCTATTAAGGTTAAAAAATAATATAGAAAACTTGGGTGGGAAAATGGAAATGACAGAAGGTGAAATAAAAGAATCTTTTCAGCCTTTTGCTTCTTCTGTTTCTCCAGAAAAAATAATAATTCAAAAACAATACTTACCCTGGGAGCTAGAGGAAGAGGAGTTTTTACAAAAAAAATTTCCTGATAAAGTTATTGTTAATAATTTTGGTTTTCTTTTAACTAATCCAGGGGAGGTGCTTAAGGAAGATGGTAAGCCTTATGTTGTGTTCACTCCTTTTTATAAAAAATGGCAGCAAGTATTAAGTAGTAAAAAATATAATGATTTAGAAGTAAAGGTCCAGCTTAGTGAATTTGAAGACTTTTTTGGCCGAAAGATACAAAGTTATGGAAAAGACAGAGATTACCCCTGGAAAGAGGGAACATCATATTTTTCCAGATATTTAAATTGTGGAGTAATCTCTCCTGTAAGTGTTCTGAATAAAACTTTAAGTTCAGAGAAAAATGACTTAAATGGGGAATTATTCATAAGACAACTTGCATGGAGAGACTTTTATTATCAGTTGTATTTTTATTTTCCAAATGTTTTATATGATTCTTTTAAGGAAAAGTATAAAGATATATATTGGGAGAATAATAAGGATTATTTTGAATTATGGAAAAAAGGCTGTACCGGTTATCCAATTGTTGATGCAGGAATAAGGCAGCTATTAACAGAAGGTTTTATGCATAATCGCTTAAGAATGATAACAGCATCTTTTCTGACAAAGGATCTTCTTACTGACTGGAAAAAGGGTGAAGAATTTTTTATGAATTTCCTGGTTGATGGAGATTTAGTATTAAATAATGGAGGATGGCAGTGGTCAGCTTCAACAGGGTCTGATGCACAACCATATTTTAGAGTATTTAATCCTGTAAATCAGTCACAAAAGTTCGATCCTGAAGGGGAATATATTAAAAAATATATTTCGGAATTGAAAAACGTTTCTGCAAAATATATACATGAACCCTGGAAAATGTCTGAAGAGGAACAAAAGAAAGCTGGACTTACTATAGGGGTCGATTATCCATTTCCTGTTGTAAATCATAAGGAGCAAAGAGTGAAAGCTTTAGAACTATATAAAATATAAAGGGTGATAATGATGAATTCTTTTACCAGACCAAAAATATTAGTTAGTAAATATATTGAATTTGACCATTGCAGATATGACGGCTCAATGATTTCTTCAAAATTAGCTGAAGATTTAAAAGAATATGTAGATTTTATTCCTGTGTGTGCTGAAATGGAAATAGGTTTTCCCAGCCCCAGGGAAAGTTTGCGCCTTGTAGGAACAGAGGAAGAACCCCATTTAGTTAAATCAAATTCAGGAGAAGATTTTACCGAAAAAATGCTGGTATTTGCAAAAGATTTTTTAGGAAAAAATACCAAAGATATTGATGGGGCAATATTAAAAAGTAAATCTCCTTCATGCGGAATAAAAGAAGTTAAGTTATATAAATCCCATGGTAAGGCAATATCACTTGGAAAAAAAGGCAAGGGTATTTTTGGGAATGCGGTTCTTGAGTATCATAAAGATATTCCGGTAGAAGATGAAGCCAGACTTGGCGATTTTGCTATTAGAGAAAATTTTCTTACAAAAATTTTTCTTATTTCCGACTATAAAAAAACTATTGAAAATAAAAAAATTAAGGATTTAATTGATTTTCATTCAAGAAGCAAATATCTGCTCATGATGTATAATCAGGCTCAATTAAAGGTATTAGGGAGTATTCTTGGCAATCATGATAAAAAAAATATAGATGAAACAATAAATCTTTACACAGATAATTTTCTAAAAGCATTAAAAAGGAATCCTTCCTTTAAAACCAGAATAAATATGCTCTTACATATTTTCGGATATTTTTCAGACCAATTAAGCAATGAAGAAAAGGCTTTTTTTCTTGATAATCTTGAAAACTACAGAAACAGTAAGGTTCCCTTTTCTGTTCCTCTTTCTGTTCTTTATTCCTGGACCCTTAGATTTAATCAAGAGTACTTAAAAAATCAGAGAATATTCAAATCCTTTCCAAAAGAATTAATTACTGTTACCGACTCTGGTAAAGGAAGAGAAAGATGATAAAAAATAAGTGGTTTCCCCAAGAAGTAATAGAAATTGCAAAGAAAATTGAAGAAAAGGGCGGGGAATTATTCTTAGTTGGGGGAAGTGTACGAGACCTTATTCTTAAAATAATACCCAAAGAATATGATTTTGAGATTCATGGTAATGTTTCAAAAAAAGAAGAATATTTATCTATGCCAGAAAAGGAAAAAGAAAAGTTTATTACGGATTTTGTTGAAAACATAAAAGTAACCCTTGAAGAATTTGGAGAAATATCACAGCAGGGAAAAAGTTTTGGGGTTATAAAAATGGCCCAAAAACCCTATGATTTTTCTTTTCCAAGAACTGAAAACAAAAAAGGTTTAACAAGACAGGAATATGATATTACTATAAATCCCTTTATTGAATACAGGGAAGCTCAAAAAAGAAGAGATATAACAATTAATACAATCATGTATTCCCTGAGCAGAGAAATATTAATTGATAATTTTAATGGTCTGGTGGATATTCAGCAAAAAATAATCAGGTATGTTGATAATGAAACCTTCATTGAAGATCCTTTAAGGGTTTATCGGATTGCACAATTTGTTTCAAGGTTTAACTTTACTGTAGATAAGAATACTTTGGAACTTTGCAAGAAGATGGACCTTAGTACTTTATCTGTAGAAAGAATACAATGGGAATTTGAGAAGTTGCTTAAAGGTAAAGATATTCTGGCTGGAATTAATTTTTTAATGGAAAGCAAGGTATTATTAAAAAGACATTTTGATTTTGAATCTTTATTAAACAGTAATGTAAATACCCATAAAGAAATTAATAAGATTAACTATTATATAGAAGAAAATATGAAAATGACAGAAAGGTTCATATTTATTTCGTTACTTTTTGGTAAGAATTTTGATGACAAGGGATTTGAAAATTACCTTGGAAAAATAAAAAGAATTTATTTAAGTTTTTCTAAAAATAAAAAAGATATTAATCAGGCTCTTGATAAAATATGTAATTTTAAAACCCTTGCTGATTATTACAATGGCAATATAGATTATCAGGAAGGAATTTTTTTGTTAGTTAATAGAGATTTAAAATACCTGGATCTGTATTTTAAATCTCTATACGGTGATGATAAAAAAACAGAAATATTACTTAAAGAAGCAAAGGAATTTAAACAATTAATAAAGGGAACAGATTTATTGGCTCTTGGTATTGAAGAATCGGAGAACTTTAAAGATCTTTTATCAGAATCAATAAAGCTGCAAACGTCAGGACTTAAAAAGGAAGAAATCTTATTACAAATAAAGAGGAGAGATTTAAAATGAATTATCAAAAAATTCTTGTAGAAAAAAGGATATTTAACTTATATATCTATGAATTCTCCAGAAAATCTTAATGCTTTTGATGAGTTAATTCTCAAGGAAATGACGGATGCACTGGACTTTTGCGAAACAGATCAAAGCTGTAAAGTAATTATAATAAAAGGTATGGGTAAAGGATTTTCTGCTGGGGGAGATATTCAGGGAATGAAAAAATATCTTGAAAAAGATATTAATGATTTTTTCAGGCCCGTTCTTAAGAATATAAGTATTCTGTCATTAAGAATATGGGATATCGGAAAACCTGTAATAGCTTCTGTTCATGGAGCAGCAGCAGGAGCCGGGTTCAATTTAGCTCTTTGTTGTGACTTTATTGTATCTTCAGAAAAAGCAAAGTATGTTCAGGCATTTGTTAATATTGGCCTCATTCCAGACATGGGGGCATATTTTTTGAGTAAAGCATTAAATCCCTCAAAAACAATGGAATTTGCTATGCTTGGAGATGTTATTTCTGCCAAAAAGCTATATGAACTTGGAGTAATAAATACTTTGGCAGAAGATGATGAGCTTGCTGAAGAAACAGAAAACTTCGCATTAAAACTGGCCTCCAAGCCTTTCGAGTCCTTAAAAAAGACTAAAGAATTAGTTAATAAAATAAATTATCCGGAATTATCAGAGTTTTTAGATATAGAATATGAATATCAGATCCAACTGGCTAATGAAAAGGATTTTTTTGAAGGGATTAATGCATTTATAGAAAAAAAGAAAACCACTCTTCTCCTGATTTTTAACCAGAATTTAACACAAGCTTAATTTTCCTGCCATTAATATTAAGGTATGATTAATAAAAATAATTTGTTTGAGGGTGTTTTCATGAGACAGAAAATATTAGTTGTTGATGATGAAGAGAATATTTTGGATCTTATCAACTACAATGTAAAAAAACGCTGGATATGAAACTTCCAGAGCTTTGGATGGCAG
Organism: Peptococcia bacterium; assembly: GCA_965228015.1. Lineage (GTDB taxonomy): Bacteria > Bacillota > Peptococcia > Peptococcales > SKKY01 > SKKY01. The sequence continues at coordinate 769,025 of OZ245787.1, read as the reverse complement.
AGAAGCCTTAAGTTTATTTGAAAAAGGAGAATATGATCTTATTATTCTTGATGTAATGCTTCCTTATGTTGATGGATTTGAATTGTTAAAAATAATAAGAAAAAAATCTTCTGTCCCGGTATTAATGCTTACAGCTAAAACAGAAGAATTAGACAGAGCATTGGGTCTTGAGCTTGGAGCAGATGACTACCTGGTGAAACCTTTTAGTGTCAGGGAGCTAATCGCAAGAATTAAAGCAATACTTCGAAGAATCAGTGAGAGCTTTGATGATGAAGCAGATAAAATTGTAACAAAAGATATAATTTTAGATCTTAACGGATATAAAGCATTTATTGGAGGTAATGAAGTAAAATTAACAATGAAGGAATTTGAACTTCTAAAATATCTTATGCAGAATAAAGGGAGAGTATTCACCAGAGAGAATTTATTAAATAATATTTGGGGATACGATTATTACGGAGACAGCAGGACAGTTGATGTTCATGTAAGACATCTAAGGGTGAAGATAGAAGAAAATCTTGGTGAAAATAAATATATTAAAACTATCCGGGGAGTTGGATATAAATTTGAGGAGAGTCTATGAAGAAAAGTAAAGGAATCAGAAGGAAAATTCTTATTTCATATCTTTTGCTAGTTCTTTTTGCTCTCTCTGCTTTAGGAGCAGGAGTATACTTTCCTCTGGAGAATTATTTTTTAGAGAATCTTGAAAAAGATATGACAAATCAGGCTTTTATTACCAGGACTGCTATTTCAGAGGAAATTAGCACAGGAAATTTTGAACAGCTCCAAAATAAAATAGAAAGAATATCTCTGGAAACAAATAGCAGAATTACAGTAATTTTAAGAGATGGCAAGGTAGTTGCAGACACAGAAGTTAAATTAGAGGAATTGGAAAATCACCGGAACAGGGCAGAAATTATAAAGGCTTTCCAGGGAGAAACTGGTGTAGAAAAAAGATACAGCAACTCCACAAAAAGGGATATGCTATATGTTGCGATTCCAATGTACCTGAATGATTAGCTTACTTCTGTGGTAAGGATTTCTTATGGCTTTGAATTTATTGAGTCTTTTTTAAAAATATACAGAGTTATTTTTTTAACAGGATTAATGCTTTCAGCAATAGTTGCATTTTTGATTAGCTTAAAAGCAAGTAAGTCCTTGACGGAGCCTATTGAAAATATAAATAGTGAACTTAAAGAAATATCTAAAGGTAATTTAGAAAAAGTAATTTATTCTGATTTTGAAAATGAGTTAGGAGAATTAGCAGAAAATATTAATAAGATGAGTGGCAGTCTGAGAGAAAAAATCAGTGAGGTCGGGGAGGAAAAAACCGCTTGGAAAATATTATTAATACAATGACCAGCGGGGTGATTTTCTTAAATAAAGAAGGAAAAATAGTAATGGTTAATGGTGTAGCAGAAAAATTACTAAATATCCCCTTTGCCCTTGTTAAAAATAAACCTGTATATGAGATTCTCAGAAACTATAGTATTTTAAATAATATTGATAAATGTATTAATGAAGAAAAAGTCATCGAAGAAGATATTACTGTTCTTAAAGATAATGAAGAATTATATCTTAAAGCAACTTTTGCTCCTGTTTACAAAGAAGAAAAAATTTCGGGAATTACTGTCCTGCTTACAGATTTAACTGAGGAAATAAAATTAACTAAATTAAAAACAGATTTTGTTACCAATGCTTCCCATGAGTTAAGAACCCCATCAACCTCAGTTAAAGGATATTCAGAAACTCTGTTAAATGGAGCAATGGAAGACAAAGAATTAAGGGAAAAATTTATCAGAATAATAGATAAAGAAGCAAACCGTTTGATTTTACTAGTAGAAGATTTAATGAATCTTTCAAGAATAGAAGCAACCAAAAATACTATTCAAAAAGAAATAATAGATTTAAAAAAGTAATTTATTCAATTTATGACAGTTTTAGTTTAATAGTGGAAGAAAAGAATATTAAAATAAAATTAAATCTTGATGGAAAAACTAATTTCTTCGCCTTTGGAACAGAGGATCAAATTAAGCAGGTTATTGCTAATTTTATAGATAATTCGATTAAATATACACAGGAAAATGGAACCGTCGAAGTTTATATAACGGAAAATAAGGAAAGTTATACTGTAAATGTTAAGGACTCAGGTATTGGGTTATCAGAAGAAGATTCTAAAAGGGTCTTTGAAAGGTTTTTCAGAGCAGACAGATCAAGAAATAAAAAGAATGGTGGCTTTGGTTTTGGTTTATCCATAGCAAAAAATATTATTGAGAGTTTTGATGGAGATATTGGAGTGGAAAGTGAGCTGGGGAAGGGTAATAATTTCTGGTTTACTTTAAAAAAGCAGATTGATATTTATTTAATGAGAGCTATGCAAAAAGTGTAGCTCTCATTTTTTTGTTAATCACTTAACATGAATTTAACATTCCCATAATTTGCTAATAATTTCCTCTTGTTACATTTAACAAGAAATATAAATGGAATTAAATATTTAATATTGAAAAGGAGAGTTAAAGGAATGTTTAGAAAAAAAGCATTATTTTAGTAAGTGTTTTAGTTCTTATGGCATTTGTAGTAACTGGTTGTGGAGGAAATGCTCCTAAAGAGGAGGCTGCAGCAAATAAACTTGCAGGTACAGTAGTTGTTGACGGATCAGGAACAGCTTACCCTTTAATGGCTCATATTGCAGAAGTTTGTATGACAGAAAAACAACCTGGAGTAAGTGTTCAGGTAGGACGTGCAGGATCTAGTGCAGGTTTCAAAAAGTTTATTCCAGGTGAAACAGATTTTTCAGATGCTTCAAGAAAAATTAAAGATGAAGAAGCTGCTCAGCTTGCAGAAAAAGGATTGAATGTTGATAAAGAAGTACTTGAGTTCAAACTTGCTTTAGATGGACTTACAATGGTAATAAACCCAGAAAATACCTGGGCAGCTGAAATGACTAAAGATGAGATTGTTGCAATGTTTTTATCAGGAACTTACAGAGAAGATGATAAAGTATTATGGTCAGATATCAGAGCAGAATGGCCAGCTGAAGAAGTTAAATTTTACGGACCAAACGAAAACCACGGAACATATGAGTTTTTCTATGAGAATATTTTGAAAAAAGCTGATATGGTAAAAACTGCTAATCTTCAACAAGAATATTCTACATTAGTTGACCTGGTTTCAAATGACAAAAATACAATTGCTTTCTTTGGATTTGGATACTATGTAAATAATACAGATAAAATTAAAGCTGTAGCAATTGATTTTGGTGAAGGTCCTGTTACTCCATCTCTTGAAACAATTGGTGAAGATCTTCCATATAAAGGATTTACAAGACCAGTATTCACTTACCTTAACGCAGTATATGCAAAAGAAAAACCTCAGGTATTAGACTTTGCTAAATATGTTATTGGTGAGGGTGCTGCAAAGTTTGCAGGAGAAAACGGATTTGCTCCAATTCCCCAGGCGCAGCTTGATGAATATATGACTCAGTTAAATGAAATTAAGTAATTAAAAAATAAAGCATTATTAATGAAGCCTGCAGGTATTTTTTACCTGCAGGCTTCATTAGTTTTGGAATTAATTTTTTACTAAAGATATTTGTTTAGAGAGATATGTGATGAAAAAAGAAATTAATGTCAGAAAAACAATAGAAGACAATATAAAAAGCGGAAAAAATTAAAAAGTTGAAAAAATTATGCCAGGACTTTTCTTTTTGGCAGCATTAATTTCAGTATTTACCACTGCTGGAATAGTTTTCACATTGGTTTTCGACGCTTCTAAGTTTTTCAGGGCGATTCCTTTAAAAGATATTTTTAGTACAAAATTAGCCCCTCTAAGTGCAAATCCTCAGTTTGGTATATTACCGTTAATTAACGGAACAATAATGAGTACAATAATAGCTATGGCAGTAGCCGTACCTGTTGGACTTTCTGCAGCTATTTATTTAAGTGAATATGCTTCGGAAAAAAGCAGAAAAATGCTTAAGCCGGTAATGGAAGTATTAGCCGGGATTCCTACTATTGTATATGGATTTTTGCCTATTCTTTTGTTACTCCTATCTTAATGAAAGTAATTCCCGGCCTTGGGGCGAAAAATATCTTAAGCCCCGGGATAGTTATGGGAATAATGATAATACCTATGGTTGCATCTTTGTCTGAAGATGCTATGAATTCTGTTCCCAATGCAATGAGAGAAGGTGCTCTTGCCTTGGGGCAACAAAACTGGAAGTAACCCTAAAGGTTATAGTTCCTGCTGCAATATCAGGAATAATTGCTTCTATAGTTCTTGGAATTTCCCGTGCTGCAGGGGAAACCATGATAGTTACAATTGCAGCAGGCAGTTCAAAAAACTTTACCTTTGATATAACTCAGTCTATGCAGACTATGACAGCCTATATAGTTGAATTTACCAGTGGGAATGCGGGAAGCGGGGCAATTGGGTATTACAGTCTTTATGTTGTTGGATTGATTTTATTTATATTTAATCTGGTTATGAATATGTTTGCTCAATATATCTCTAGAAAATACAGTGAGGAATACTAATATGCATAATATTAAAAGAATAGAAAAAAGAATTAAAATAAATAATTTCTCAAAACATCTCTTTTCTCTTTCTGCTGTTCTGGCATTAGGGGTTTTAGGTATTCTTTTCTACAGAATTATTATACAAAGTGCTGGTTGGCTGGATTTTCAGTTTTTAACCAGTAAGCTTTCCATATTTCCTGATAAAGCGGGAATTAAAGGGGTAATTATTGGAACCATCTGGTTGATGGTTGTTGTAGCTCCGGTAACTTTGTTTTTGGGGGTTGCTACAGCAATATATCTGGAAGAATATTCTGGAAAAGGGAAGCTGCAAAGATTAATTCAGGTTAATATATCTAACTTAGCAGGGGTTCCTTCTGTAATCTTCGGTCTTCTGGGGCTCACTGTTTTTTCCAGACTTTTTGGCTTGGGTTTAAGTGTCTTAGCAGGAGGATTTACTATGTCATTACTGGTTTTGCCAATAGTTGTTGTATCCAGTCAAGAGGCAATAAGAGCAGTACCAGGATTTCTAAGAGATGCTTCTTATGCAATGGGAGCAACAAAATGGACCACAATAAAAAATGTTGTACTTCCTGCTGCTATACCTGGGATTTTAACAGGAGTAATACTTGCTCTTTCCAGAGCAATCGGAGAAACTGTACCCCTTGTAGTATTAGGAATACCCGCATTAATATTAACAACACCTTCGGGTTTAATGAGTGATTTTACTGTATTGCCAATTCAAATATATTATTGGACTCTGGACACAGTCCTTGTAGCAGAATATGCAAACCTTGCGGCAGCAACAATAATTGTACTTTTAGTAGTACTTTTTATTATGAATTCAGTAGCTATATATATAAGAAATAAGTATTAAAAAAGATATTAGGGGGAGATTTTTCTTGAAAAATAAAGAAATAGTATATGATATAAAAAACTTAAACTTATGGTATGGTGAAAATCATGCTTTAAAAGATATAAATTTCTTAGTAAAGAAAAATGAGGTTACTGCTATAATAGGACCTTCAGGATGTGGTAAATCAACATTTATTAAAATCCTGAACAGAATGATAGAATTAATTCCTTCTGTAAAAATAGAAGGGGAAATTATATATGACGGAAAAAATATATTTGACAAAGCTGTAAGAGTTGAAGAATTAAGAACAAAGGTTGGAATGATTTTTCAAAAACCAAATCCTTTTCCTAAATCTATATTTGAAAATGTTGTTTACGGACCAAAAATTCATGGAATTAAAGATAAGAGAACTTTAATGGAAATAGCGGAAACCAGTTTGAAAAATGCAGCTTTATGGGATGAAGTTAAGGACAGACTGAACGATAACGCCTATGCTCTGTCAGGTGGTCAGCAGCAACGTCTTTGTATAGCCAGGGGACTGGCAGTTGAACCGGATGTTTTATTAATGGATGAGCCTACATCTGCTTTAGATCCTATTTCAACTCTAAAAGTTGAAGAATTGGCTCAAGAGCTTAAAAAGAAATATACAATTGTAATAGTAACTCATAATATGCAACAAGCAGCCAGAACATCAGATAAAACAGCTTTTTTTCTTTCTGGAGATTTAATTGAATTTGATGATACAGAAAAAATATTTACAAGCCCTAAAGATAAAAGAACGGAAGATTATATTACAGGAAGATTTGGATAGGTGATGATAATGATTAGAGAACATTTTGAAAGAGATATGAATAAACTAAAAAAGAAAGTTTTAATGATGGGTAGTTTTGTTGAAGAAGCGATTTCTTTTTCAATAAAGGCTCTGTTAACAAGAAATAATGAATTAGTAGAAAGAGTAATTAGTATGGATGATCAAATTGATGAACTGCAAAGAGAAATAGAGGAAGACGCTATTACTCTTATCGCGATACAGCAGCCCATGGCAGTTGACCTAAGATTTATAATTTCAGCTATAAAAATAATTCCTGAATTGGAAAGAATGGCTGATAATGCTGTGGATATTGCAAAAACAGCAAAGAAGATTGAAGAGCCGGAGTTTATTAAACCTTTAATAGATATACCAAGGATGACAGAGAAAGTCAGAAACATGGTAAGAAAATCTATTGAAGCATATATAGAAATTGATGATGTGAAAGCTGGGGAACTTGAGAAAGATGATGATGAAGTTGATGCTTTTCATAAACAGATTTTCCGGGAGTTAATAGCTTTAATGATAGAAAATCCAAGCACAATTTCCCAGGCAAATTATTTGATTTTTATTTCAAGTTATCTTGAGCGAATTGGAGACAGATCAACAAATATTGGCGAAATAACTATTTATTTGAAGACTGGAAAATACCCTAATCTAAATGATTGATTATATACCCCCTTTTTCCGCAGTTTGAAAGATTATTCTTTCAGACTGCTCTTTTTTTGGTATAATCAAAATATGAAAAAAAGGAGGAATATTGTAATGGCATTATTAAACATTCCCTACGGAAAAGGTTATATTGAAAAAGAAGTTGACTTTCCTTTTGAAAAAGTAAATATTTCAGAAGGAAAACTTCCTCATACAAATGAACAGGAAATATTAAGAGCTTTAAATGAACCAATTGGTAAATCATTAGAAGGTTTTGAAAAAGCAGAAAAAGTATGCATTGTAACCAGCGATGCAATAAGACCAGTTCCAAACGAATTGTTAATTCCAGCTCTGGCAGAAAAGTTAAATGAAATTGGAATAAAAGATGAGCAGATTACCATTATGATTGGTACCGGACTGCACAGAGTTTGTGATCATCCAGAGATGGTGGAAATTCTTGGGAAAGAAATTACAGACAGATTTAGAGTTGTATCCCATGACGCTTTTGACCCTTCAAAATTAATTGATCTTGGTGTTACTTCTAAAGGCACTCCGATTTATATTAACAAAGAATACTATGAATCAGATCTTAAAATCGCTTTAGGGGTAATTGATCCTCATCAGTTTGCCGGGTTTAGCGGAGGAGCAAAGGGAGTTAGCATTGGAATGGCATAAAATGATTTGGTTAATACAAATCATTTTATGCTTACTAAGCCAGGAGCAAGTCTTGGTATTCTTGAAGGAAATCCATTAAGGGAAGATATCGATGAAATTGGAAGAGTAGCGAAACTTGATTTAATTTTCAATGTTATTTTAAATAGTAAAAAAGAAATTGTTAAAGCTGTCTTTGGAGATGTTTTCTTAGCTCATAAAGTTGGAGTAGAAGCTGCCAAAACTGCTCTTCAGGTTGTAATTGATAAAGGAGCAGATGTAGTTATTGTCAGTGCAGGAGGTTACCATAAAGACATAAACATGTATCAGGCGCAAAAAGCTCTTCTTCACTCAGCTCTTGCTGTAAAAGAAGGGGGAACAGTAATTCTTTGTGCAGAATGTGTAGAAGGAATTGGTTCAAATCTTTTTGTTGAAACAATGAATCTTGGAGACGCGCCGGAAAAAGTTCTTAAAGAATTTACCAAGCTGCCTTTCCGTGTTGGTGCTCATAAAGCTTTTCTCTGGGCGCAAAGTTTAAGTAAGGCAGAAGTTATTATTATTAGTGATGGTATTTCAGAAGAAGAAGCAAAAATACTTTAGGTAAAAAAAGCAAAAGATATTGATGAAGCTTTAGAAATGGCAAAAGACAAAATAGCAAGGGGCCTTGTTTATTCAATGCCCAAAGCAGGATCAACTATTCCAATGCTTGCTTAGAAATATTGGTTCTTTGTCAAATGTTGGGGTAACCCAATTAGATTAGATTCCATGAGTACCGCATTGAAAAATGCGGTACTTTTTTAAATTGTTTTTAGTTCATTACGTGCATTATTCTGTTTTTGAATCTCCAAAAATTTCTTACACCATAAGCATTTCTTTTTAAAACCTTAATTTTGTTGTTAACTCCTTCTGTATATCCGTTAGTATAAGTACAAGTAAATGAATTAAGAATATATTTCTGCCAGTTGAAAATGGTTCTGGAGCATTTATCGAATTCTTCAAGCTCACAGGACATAACAAACATATACCAGGCTTTCAAATTCTTTTTTGCACTTTCTAAATCACTGCTGTCAACAAAGTTATAAAATTTTTCTTTTAACATATAAGCTTTTTGCAGTTTCTCAGAAGTAGCAAGCATAACGTTTACCTGGTCAATTTCTTCAGGAGTTAAATACTTCATTCTTTTTAAGAGAAGGGAGCGACTTCTTTTGAAATATCTTCGCCTTTCCTTGGCAAATTTCTTTTGCTCATCTTTCCTAATTCTTTCAAATGCCCAAGTGACCTGCCTAATGAAATGGAATTTATCGATAATGATAGTTGCATTTTTAAAATATGTTTCAATAATATCCTTGTAAGGTTGCCACATATCCATAATGAAGTATTTTACTTTATCCCTGTCATTGAATTTCCTGAAATAGTCCGATAAAATGTGTTGTTCTCTTCCGTGAAGAATATCAAGTACCTTCTTGTTTTGGGGATCAGTTAATATGCACTGGTACTTTTTTGCCCCCGGCATTACCTTTAAATTCATCAATAGAGATTACTTCGGGCAATTTTGTTAGGGAATAGTTTATGAATCTAAAAAGCCTGAGAGCCGTTGATGGTGAAATATTATTCTCTTTGGCAATATCAGATACAGAGTAAACATTTTTCATTCGAGTAATTATGTATTTTATCAGCCTGCTGGTCATTCTTTGATAGCGGGGGAGAAAATCATTTTTTTCGTAGAATTTTTTATTGCAGTGACTACAAACGTACCTTCTTTTTTTATAGTAAAGGTAGGTTTTCTTCCTTGAGATGGAAATATCTTTTATCATTTGAATTCTGTAATCATGAACTTTACTGGTTTGTTGATGGCATTTGGGGTAATTGTGAGTTTTAATCTCCAGAGAAAAAGGAAAGGACGTTGAATCAGAAGAAGTTTCTAATTGTTCTAAAATTATCCCTTTAAAACCAATTAATTTTTTAATATAATAGTTATTAATAGAGCATAAGTAAATTCTTCCTTAGATTACAGTGGGTGTTCTCTAATATGGATTTACCCAATGCTCTGTATTTTTTCGCAAAAAAATGTCAGAATGGTTTTTACCACCCCAACATTTATTGTAGAACCGAAATATTAATTATTGCAGCCATGTTCGTAAAAAGAACATGGCTCTTTTTATTGACAAAAGGAGTTTCAAAGGCTAGCCTTATAATAGCAAATGCAAATGATTTGCATTTAAAAGGGGGAGCGGAAATGAGTCATTTACATATTCCAGATGGAGTACTTTCGCCTTTTATTTGGGTTCCGGGATATATTTTAACCTTTGGAATAATATATTTTATTTTAAGAAAATCTGAAGGTGATTCCTTAAGGCAAAAAATTCCCTTTACAGGAATAGCTGCAGCCTTAATGCTTCTTGCTATGTCGATTCCTTTGGGAATAATACCTGTTCATCTAAGCTTAGCTTCCCTTACTGGAATTCTTCTTGGGCCGGGCTTGGGTTTTCTTGCTGTATTTTCTGTGAATTTAATTTTGGCTTTAATTGGACGTGGAGGCATTACCCTTATTGGCATAAATACATTAGTTATTGGAACAGAAGTACTTATAAGTTCATTTCTTTTCAGGAAAATATTAACAAAAATGGGAATTATGAGCAGGACATTTATTTCTGTTTCCATATCATTAGTAGTATCGGTTACCATAATGATATTAATTTTTATGACAGCATTTGGAACAGCTGGAGAACTGCCCTTTCATATTCACAATGATCACCATGGGGAAGATATTCATGAATCTGTACAAGGATTAGGGATACTTTTTTTGATTGTTTTTTCAGGTATCTTTATTGAATCAACAGCTACTTCTTTTATAGTAAGGTGTTTTTCTAAAGTAAGGCCAGACATGATTTCAAAATAAAGATGGTGTTTTTATGAATCTAGGGAATATAGATAATATTTCTGTAAATGGAAATTCAATTATTCATAAGTCCGGAGGTGCTGCAAAAATAATTTTTGTAGTTTTTATGCTTTCCGGATTTCTTTTATCTTCAGAATTGAAAAAATAGTTTTTTGCTGACTATTATTATTTTGGTTTCTTTATTATCTGAAATTCCTCTTAAAACAGCTTTCGGGCTTCTAGTGTATCCCTTTTTTTCAGTAGTTTTTTGCTCTGCTTATTATCAGCGAATCCTCCCGGGCAGGTTTGTTAATAATTCTTAAAGCTTCTGGTGCTGCATTTTCTATGATTTGGCTTATATTGACGACTCCCTATGTGGAAATTTTTTCAATACTAAGTATTATTTTTCCATCTCTTGTTGTTGATATTTTATTTTTTACATACAGATCATTTTTTATTCTTCTTGAGAAGTTGGAAAATATTATGAAAAACATAAAACTTAAGGGAGGATATCATTTTTTTGATATAATTAGAAATCTAAAAAATATTGCAGGAATAATAGGACTTCTTATAATACATTCTTTTGAAATGAGTGAAAGAATGTATAAAATTTATTCATTAAGGGGATATGATGGTAAACTTCCCCAGGGTAATATAAAGATAATAAATAGTAATTTGGATTATTTGATAATAGCTGCAGGAATAGCTGTCTTTTCAGGGGTGATAATACCATGGAACATATAATTGAGGTAAAATATTTAAAACATATTTATCCAGACAAAACAGAAGTTAAAATATGTGGTTTGGATTTCAATGTAAAAAAAAGGAGAAAGAGTAGTAATTCTTGGACCTAATGGAGCAGGGAAACCACTCTACTTGCACATATTCTTGGACTTCTTGAACCTCTTGAAGGAACTGTTCAGGTTATGGGAACAAATCCCTGGAAAGAGTTTAAAAATATTCGTAAAAAACAGGGGTTGTTTTTCAGAATGTTGATGAACAAATAATAGACCCCAGGGTTTATGATGATATTGCTTTTGTTCCCAGGAATGCAAGACTTAAGGAAGATGAAGTAAAAGAGAAGGTTATGAATATAGCCAGAATTTTAAAAATAGAAAACCTTCTGGAAAAGATTCCTCATTATTTAAGCGGAGGTCAAAAGAAAAAAGTTGCACTGGCAGGAGCAATTGTAATGTTTCCTGAGCTTTTGGTTCTCAATGAACCTTTTGACTCTCTAGATCCTGAATCAAAAAAAGAAATGCTTTCAATAATAAATTTTCTTAATAAAAATTACGGAATTACAGTAATTATTACAACCCACGATATTAATCTTGTTCCAGAAGTTGCGGACAGGGTATATATACTTAATGATGGAAATATTGTTAAACAGGGAAGTCCCAAGGAGGTATTTTCTGAGACCGCAATTTTAAAGGAAGCAAATCTTGAACCGTCAATTTTGTTGGAATTGTTTCAAAGATTAAAAAAACGGGGACATAATATGGAGATGCCAGAAAATCTCGATGAAGCAGAAAACATTCTGGATAGCAGGCTAAAAAATTGATATAGTAAAAATCATCAGGAGGTAGACAAATGAAAAAACACATAAAAAATAATGTAAATTGGGTAGGTAAAATAGATTGGGAGTTGCAAACATTTCATGGGCATGAATATACAACCCATAATGATTCTACTTATAACTCATATTTAATTCAGGAAGAAAAACAGTTCTTATTGATACAGTCTGGCTTCCATTTGCTGAAGAGTTTGTAGAAAATCTTTCTAAGGAAATAGATCTTAAAAAAATTGATTATATTGTAGCAAATCATGGAGAGGTAGATCATAGTGGTGCTTTGGTTGAATTAATGAAGCACATTCCAGATACTCCAATATATTGTTCAGCCAATGCAGTAAAATCACTTAAAGGTCAATATCATCAGGACTGGAATTTTAAGGTTGTAAAAACCGGAGATAAACTTGATTTAGGGAATGGTAAAGAACTTATTTTTGTTGAAATGACAATGCTTCACTGGCCGGACAGTATGGCTTGTTATCTCACCGGAGATAAAATTTTGTTTAGTAATGACGCTTTCGGTCAGCATTATGCCATAGAAGGATTGTTTAATGATCTCACAGATCAATGTTCATTATATAATGAGGTCAAAAAATATTATGCGAACATATTAAATTCTTATAATCCCTTCTTGAAGAAAAAATTAGATGAAATTGGGAAAATGAATATCGATATCGATATTATTGCCACAAGTCATGGGGTAATCTGGCGTGAAAATCCTATGCAGATTGTTGAAAAATATGCTGCCTGGTGTGAAGAATACCAGGAAAATCAAATAACAATTATTTACGATACAATGTAGAATGGAACAAAAAAACTAGCTGAAAAAATTACTGAAGGTATTGAACTGGAAGACAAAAATGTGGTAATTAAGCTTTTTAACCTTTCAAAAAGTGATCATAATGATGTAATAACTGAAGTATTTTCTTCAAAGACTGTTGTAATAGGTTCTCCTACCGTTAATAACAGCATTCTTCCAACTGTCGCCGGATTCCTTTATATGATGAAGGAAAGAAAATTTAAGAACAAAAAAGCTGCATCCTTTGGATGTTACGGCTGGAGTGGTGAGGCTGTTAAAACAATGAATGAGCTTTTAGTTTCTGCAGGTTTTGATTTAACTGATGATGGATTTAAGAATATGTGGAATCCTGACAAAGAAAAGCAGGAAGAAGCAGTTGATTTTGGCAGAAAAATAGCAAAAGTGTAAATTAGGTGGTTTTTTAAAATGGAAAAAGATTGAATCTTTTTCCATTTTTTTCTTTAGTTTTATTGACAATATAATTATGTGTTTATATAATTTTCAATGAGAAGTTTAGTAATAATAAACTTTTTGTTTAATAAAAGAAAGAGGGATAATATGAAAATTGGAGAAAAAATTCGAAGGCTTAGAACTACAAAAGAGATGACTCAGGAAGAACTTGCAAATCGCTGTGAGTTAACAAAAGGTTTTATATCTCAGCTTGAAAGAGATCTTACATCTCCATCCATTGCTACCCTTATAGATATTATGGAATGTTTAGGAACAAACCTTAAAGACTTTTTTAATGAAGTTGAGGAAGAAAAAATTGTTTTTAAAAAAGATGACTTTTTCATACAGGAAAATCAGGAGCTTATGAATACTGTAACCTGGATTGTTCCCAGCTCTCAAAAAAATGAGATGGAGCCAATATTGCTGAAATTGAACCCAGGAGGTTCCAGTCAGGTAGACAGTCCTCATGAAGGGGAAGAGTTTGGTTATGTTTTAGCGGGAAATGTAACTGTACATGTTGGAAAAAAGAAGTTTAAAGTAAAAAAAGGAGAATGTTTTTACTATAAAACTAACTCCACACACTTTATTACAAACAGCGGCAAGACAGATGCAAAAATCCTTTGGATTTCCATACCACCATATTTTTGATTTAGGGAGGGCCAATTTTGGAAAACATAGTTGAGCTAAAAAACATAAATAAATATTTTGACGAAGATCAGATTTTAAAAAACGTAACTTTTGAGGTTGAGAAAAATGAATTTCTAACCTTGCTTGGTCCTTCAGGGTGTGGAAAAACTACTACATTGAGAATAATTGCGGGTTTTGAAACTCAGACATCAGGGGACCTGCTTTTTTCGGGAGAAATTATTAATAATCTTCCACCCCATAAAAGAAAACTTAATACAGTTTTTCAAAGCTATGCTCTTTTCCCCCATTTGGATGTTGGCGAAAATATTGCTTTTGGCTTAAGAATTAAGAAAATTAATGAAGAAACAATATCAGAGAAAGTTAACAAAGTTCTGGAAATAGTGAACTTGAAAGGACTTGAGAGAAGAAAAATATCTCAGCTATCCGGGGGGCAGCAGCAAAGAGTTGCCATTGCCCGTGCCTTAGTTAATGAACCTGAGGTTCTTCTTCTTGATGAGCCATTGGGGGCTTTAGACCTTAAGTTAAGAAAAGAAATGCAGACAGAGCTTAAAAAGCTGCAAAAAGAGATTGGGATTACATTTATTTATGTTACCCATGATCAAGAAGAAGCTCTTACAATGTCGGATAAAATTATAGTTATGAATCAAGGGCTTATTCAGCAAATTGGCTCACCTGTTGATATCTACAACGAGCCCAGTAATGTTTTTGTTGCGGACTTTATTGGTGAAGGCAATATTTTTTCAGGTATTATGATTGAAGACTTTCTTCTTAGTTTTTCTGGTAAAATCTTTACTTGCGTAGACAAGGGTTTCGAAAAAAACGAAGAAGTAGATATTGTAGTAAGGCCTGAGGATGTAAAACTTAGAGAAATAAGTGATAAAACAAAAATAAAAGGTGTAGTTACATCAGTTATTTTTAAAGGGGTTCATTATGAAATGAATGTATCTACCGATGATTTTCAGTGGATGGTACATTCAACAAAATTATATGAGAACGGGCAAGAGGTTTCTGTGGAAATAGATGCTGAAAGTTTTCACGTAATGAAGAAGGTGAAATAATTATGAAAAAAAATTATTTAGCATATCCCTACATATTGTGGCTTTTTGTTTTCATTCTTATTCCTTTATTTCTTGTATTGTTTTACAGTTTGTCATCAAAAGATTCTTCTATGCTTACACTGGAAAATTATAAAAGATTTATTGACCCTATATATATTCAGGTTTTTATTCGTTCAATTAACTTATCCCTGATTGCAACTCTAATTTGTTTAGTTGTAGGTTATCCCGTAGCCTGGATAATTGCTAATATGGAACCTGCAAAAAGAAATTTCTGGGCTTTGCTTTTTGTAGTTCCAATGTGGATGAATTTTTTGCTGAGAACATATGCCTGGATGACGATACTTGAGAATACGGGAATTATAAATACATTATTAGAAAAATTCGGGTTTCAGTCTTTAAATTTTATATATAACTCCCAAGCCGTTGTATTAGGAATGGTTTATAACTTTCTGCCATTTATGGTTCTTCCTATTTATTCAATACTTGTAAAGATTGATAAAAATCTTCTTGAGGCTGCACAGGATCTTGGTGCAGATAAAAAAAGTGTTTTTATGAAAGTAATATTTCCTTTGAGTTTACCTGGAGTTTTGTCTGGTGCTATAATGACATTTATGCCGGCAGTTTCTACTTTTGCCATCTCCCGTTTGTTAGGTGGAGGAAAAGTAATTCTAATTGGTAACGTTATTGAACAGCAGTTTTTATTAGTAAATGACTGGTATTTTGGGGCAGTTCTTTCTATTATCATGATGAGCTTTATTCTTATTTTTGTTTATATATTAAGAAAAGTAGAAAAAGAAGATGAAGAAAGGAGTATTTTCTGATGAGCAAATATCTTAGCAGAGTATATACCTTTCTGGTTTTTTTATTTCTTTATGCTCCAATAGCAGTACTGATATTTTTTTCCTTTAATAATTCCCGGTACAGAGGCCAGTGGGATGGATTTAGTCTCAGATGGTATAAAGAATTGTTAGACGACAGAATTATTGTTCAGGCATTTTACAATACAATCACAATTGCAATTCTTACAACCCTGATTGCTACTATTCTTGGTACAATTGCTGCAATAGGTTTGAGCAATATTAAAGGAATCAAAAAGAAAGTTATTATGAATTTAAACTATATGCCAGTTGTAAGTCCTGATATACTTATTGGTATTTCCCTGATGATTTTATTTATATTTTCCAATATCAAACTGGGTTATATGTCACTTTTACTTGCCCATATTACTTTTTGTACACCATATGTAACATTATCTGTTCTTCCTAAAATCACCCAGCTTAACAAATATTTATTTGAAGCTGCTCTTGATTTGGGAGCCACTCCCTGGCAGGCAATAAGAAAGGTAATACTTCCGCAAATTATGCCAGGTATTTTTACAGGGGGATTATTAGTTTTCACACTATCCCTTGATGATTTTGTAGTCAGCTTTTTTACTACGGGTTCTGGCATTAATACCTTACCTATAGCTATTTACTCAATGGCCAAAAGAGGCATTAATCCTAAAATAAATGCAGTATCAACAATTTTATTTGTTGTGGTATTGGCTCTTCTTATTATAGTTAACAAGAGAACAAATACTGAAAAAAAAGAGGAGGGTGTTAATTGAAAAAGAAACTTTTTTTAATTTTTGTTATTGTTGCAGCTTTAATATTTACCGGCTGTGGTGGAGAAAAACATGAAACGCTTAATATATTTAATTGGGGAGAATATATTGATGAAGATTTGATTAGTAAATTTGAAGAAGAAACTGGTATTAAAGTAAACTATGAAACCTTTTCAACCAATGAAGATATGTATGTAAAAGTAAAATCCGGGGGATCTAGTTATGATGTATTAATTCCTTCCGATTATATGATTGAAAAAATGGTAAAGGAAGATTTACTTCAAGAACTTGATTTTTCAAAAATCCCTAATATTATAAATATATCCCCAATGTTCCAGGATCTGGTTTTTGATCCGGATAATAAGTATTCAGTTCCATATTTTTGGGGAACAGTAGGTATACTATACAATACAGAACAAGTTGATGATGTTGTAGACAGCTGGGATATTCTTTGGAATGAAAAATATGCTAATAAAATATTAATGATAGATTCTCAAAGAGATTCACTGGCGGCGACTCTTAAAAAGCTTGGCTGTTCAATGAATACAAGAAATGAAGCTGAACTTGAGGAAGCAAAACAGGAATTAATTAAACAAAAGCCTCTTGTGTTAGCATATATTGTTGATGAAATAAGAGATAAAATGTTATCTGGAGAAGGTGCTGTTGCAGTTGCCTGGTCTGGAGATGCAATGGATGTTATTTTAAGCGGAGAAACTTTTAATTATGTTGTTCCAAAGGAAGGCAGTAATTTTTGGATAGATGCAATGGTAATTCCTGCAAATGCCAAAAATCCGGATGCAGCTTACAAGTTTATAAACTTTATGACTGATCCTGAAAATGCTGCAGCAAATTCAGAGTACATTGGATACTCAACTCCAAATGAAGCAGCTCTCGATTTGCTCCCTGAGGAAATGATTAACAGTTCTGTAGCTTATCCATCTCAAGAAGTAATCGATAATTGTGAAATTTTCAGAGATCCAGGAGAATTTATTTCTGTTTATAACAGAATCTGGACAGAAGTAACAATTCACTAAAAAATAGTAAAGGGGAAATAAAATGCTGTATCAGAGTACAAGAGGAAATAATGAAAAAGTAACAGCCGCAAAGGCAATAAAAACAGGAATGGTTCCTAAGGGAGGTTTATTTGTTCCTGAGAGTATTCCGAAACTTCCATTAGAAAATATATTAAATCTGTCTTATGCTCAGACTGCAGAAAAAGTATTTGAGCTCTTCCTTTCTGATTTTTCAAAGGAAGAAATTAAAGAAATAACTTCTAAAGTATATAATCAAAAGATTTTTGGAAGAGAAGAAGTAGCTCCTTTAGTAGGAATAAAAAATAATCTTTCAATACTTGAGCTTTGACATGGACCCACGGCAGCTTTTAAAGATATGGCCTTGCAAATGCTTCCCCGTTTAATGAAAAAATCTTTGGAAAAACTTGGCTATGATAAAAATTTATTAATTCTTGCAGCGACATCAGGAGATACAGGGAAAGCGGCTCTGGAAGGGTTTAAGGATGTTGAAGGCATTAAAATTATTTGTCTTTATCCTTATCAAAGAGTTAGTAAAGTTCAAGAGCTTCAGATGACAACAACTGAAGGGGAAAACACTTATGTAATAGCTGTTAAGGGTAATTTTGATGATTGTCAGAGTAAGGTTAAAAAAATATTTTCTGATGAAAATTTTAAAAACGAACTTCTTGAGTTAAACACTGAGTTATCTTCTGCCAATTCTATTAACTGGGGAAGACTTTTACCTCAAATTGTTTATTATTACAGATCTTATGCAGAACTTGTTGAAAGAAATGAGATAAAACCAGGTGAAAAAAATTAATATTGTTGTTCCTACAGGTAATTTTGGGAATATTCTTGCAGCCTGGTATGCCGGGAGAATGGGCGTTCCGATAAACAAACTTATTTGTGCCTCAAATATTAATAATATTCTTACAGATTTTATTAACGCTGGGAAATATGATACTCACAGAGAATTTATTGAGACTAACTCTCCATCAATGGATATTATTGTTTCCAGCAATCTGGAAAGATTTATTTATGAAATAAGTGACAGAGATGACAAATTTATTAATGAAATAATGAGCAGTCTTCAGGATGCTGGTTCTTTCCAAATAGGAAGCAGATGCCTGGAAAAAATACAAAATGAGCTTTATGGAGACTATGCTACAGAGGAAGAAACTCTGGATACAATAAAAAGATATTTTGAAGAATATAAATATCTTTTAGATACTCATACCGCAGTGGGAATTAAAGTTTACGAGAAATATCTGGCAAAGACTAAAGAAGATAATGTTTACACAATAGTAGATGCTACAGCAAATCCTTATAAATTTAACACCAGTGTTTACGAAGCTTTGAAAGGCAAAGATGCTTTATCTGGTAAAGGAGAGTTCCAATTATTAGATGAGTTTTCTGAGTACTCTCAAATGCCTGTTCATCCAGGTTTGAAGGATTTGGATAAAAAGGAAATAAGGCATGAAAAAAACTGCCGGGATTGATGAACTTGAAGAAATAATCAGAGAAATTTTAAAGAAATAATATAGAAGAAAGCCCTCAGAAATGGGGGATTTTTCTTGTTTTTGGGTAAAATATATAAGTATATATAAATGGAGGTACATAAAAATGAAAAGTAAAGTATATTTTTCCAGCACTCAGGCAAGAGGATATCATGAAAACAAGATATCTAAAATAAAAAACTTTATAAAGCAGTTAGAAATGAAAGTCTTTTTGAAAAAAGGATTTAGTAGCAGTTAAGCTTCATTTTGGTGAACTTGGTAATGATACTTTCATAAAACCAGTTTTTGTAAGACAGATAGTTGATTTGGTAAAAGGAGAGGGAGGGAAACCCTTCCTTACGTATACTAATACTCTTTATCTGGGCAGCAGAAAGAATGCCGCAGATCACTTGGAGACTGCTTTAAGGCATGGTTTTGGGTATTCGTCTACTAATGCTCCATTAATAATAGCTGATGGTCTTATGGGTGAAAGTTTCAAAGAAGTGGAAATTAATAAAAAGCATTTTGAGAAGGCTTATATAGCAGGAGCAATAGAGGAAGCAGATAGCATGATAGTTCTTTCTCACTTAAAGGGTCATGAGATGGCTGGCTTCGGTGGAGCAGTAAAAAATTTGGCAATGGGCTGTACAAATCCTCATGGAAAAAAAAGAACAGCATTCAACCCGCCCCGTTGCGGATCATGCAAAATGTATTGTCTGTGGAGCTTGCGTGAGAGTGTGTCCTGAAGATGCTATTATTTTGGAGAAGGGAAAAGCAGTAATTGATGGAATGAAGTGTATAGGTTGTGGGGGAGTGTATGACGGTTTGCCCTACAAAGGCAATTGTATTAAACTGGTCCAAGGAGCTCTTGGAATTTACTGAGAAAATGGTGGAATATGCCTATGCTGCAGTTAAGAACAAACCTGGGAAAGTTATCTATTTTAACTTCCTTTTAAGTATTGCCCCGGATTGTGATTGCGTTCCCTGGAGCGATACTTCTATTGTTCCGGATATTGGAATTTTGGCATCTGATGATCCTGTTGCAATTGATAAAGCCAGTCTTGACTTGATAAATCAAGGTGGTGCTGATAAATTTAAATCTATGAGAAAAGAAACTCTTGGAGAAGTTCAGATAAATTACGGAGCAGAAATCGGCCTTGGTAATAAGGACTATGAATTAATTGAAACATAGGAGTAAAATGATTTGGATATATTAAAAGAACTTGGGATAATTTTTGGAATATTGTTTGCGGGAGAATTTATTAATAAATTTTTAGGAATAGTTCTTCCCGGCAATGTAATTAGCATGATGTTGCTATTTTTATTGTTAATATCAGGTATTGTTAAACTTCAACAGGTTGAAAAAGTTAGTAATTTTTTGTTAAGTAATTTAACCATTTTCTTTCTTCCTGCCGGGGTTGGCGTTATGAAGTATTATAATTTGTTAGAAGATAAAATATTGGCATTTTTTGTGGTTATGGCAGTAACCACAGTCTTGGTTATGGTTTTTACAGGATATATTGTCCAGTTTTCACAAAGGATGGTGAAAAAATGACAACTATAACAAGCAACCCTGTATTTGGAATCTTTCTGACCCTTGTGATATACAGAGCTATGGGTTATTTAAAGAGTAAATTTAACTACCCTTTAAATAACCCTCTTTTGACGGGAATAATCAGTATTATATTTATACTTTCAGTCTTTAGAATTCCCTATGAGAACTATAAAGTGGGGGGAGATTACATCCATTTTTTCCTTGGTCCCGCGACAGTAATTCTTGCAGTACCTTTGTATAAACAGCTTAGTCTTCTGAAAAAGAATATTTTCCCAATTATTGCAGGAGTATTAACCGGATCTGTTTTTGCATTGATAGCCATTGGGGTTATGAGTAAAATCTTTGATTTTGATCAAGTACTTACAGCATCCCTTCTGCCTAAATCTGTTAATATGCCTATTGGAATAGAGGTGGCAGAATCTCTGGGTGGAATATCATCAATAACAGTAATCTCTATTGTAGTAACTGGAATTATCGGTGCAGTTTTTGCCGAAAAAATCCTGAAACTATTTAAAATAGAAGACAAGGTAGCTCAGGGAATAAGTATCGGGACCGCTTCCCATGCCCTAGGGACTACAAAAGCAATTGAAATGGGAGAAGTTCAGGGGGGAATGAGCGGACTTGCAATAGGATTAGCAGGATTTTTTACAGCTTTATTAGCACCATTTATTTTAAAATTATTTTTTAGCGAAGCTGGGATGTTTCTATTTTGATCGCGTTTTCCACAGGATAGCCCCTGTGGAAAACGCGATCAAAATAGAACTGGTCTGACCCCCAAAAATTACACAAAATTGGGACAGTAAGATATACTAATCTTGGGGGCTGATTTTAATGACAAAGAACTATTCCGATGAATTTAAACTCTCTGTAATTAAGGAATATTACGAAAGCAATCTTGGGGTAAGAAAGATTGCTGCAAAGTACAATTTATCTTCAAAAAATCTTGTTCTTAATTGGGAAAAACAATTAAAAGAAAAAGGACTTCTTCCAACAGAAGCTAAGAAAGATCTGGATAAGATAAAAATCAGATCAAATAAAATAGATTTTCCTGAGAAAACACAAAGAGAAATTGAATACGAAAAAGAAATAGAACATCTTTATGCTAAAATTGAATACTACGAATAATTAGAGCATTTACAGCCCTTTATTTCTAAAAAAACAAAAGTCAGGGAGCTAAAGTACAGAGCTATATTTGCTTTGGAATTTAAATATACAGTAAAATTTCTTTGCGAAATTGCTGGAGTAAAAAGAAAAGCCTATTGCAATTTCAGAGACAAACCAATAAAAAAAGAAGATCCCATTGAGAAAATAATTATTCAAATATATAACAAATCAAAAGGAATTTTTGGTTACAGAAGAATAGGAAATGAGTTAAGAAATGCATTTAAAATAGTTGTTAATCATAAAAAGATTCAAAGAATAATGCAGGAAAACAATCTCAGATCCAGAATCAGAAGAAAAAAGAATAGGATTCAAGATGATAAACAATTCAAAGCCAATATATTAAACAGGGATTTTAAGGCAAGTCGCCCAGGAGAAAAAATAGCCACAGATATTACCTGTATTCCTTACAGAAACTCTAAGCTATATCTGTGTGTTGCCCTAGATCTGTTTAACAATGAGCCAGTAAGCTGGGAATACAGTAAGAATCCTGACAGCAAGCTGACTGTAAAAACTATTAAAAAACTTTCAAAAAAGATAGATATTAAGAATACTGTTATCCATAGTGATCAAGGTGTTTAATACACAAGCAAAGAATATTCCAGCTATTTAAAGTCTTTAGGAGCAGTTCAAAGTATGTCCAGAAGAGGAAATTGCTGGGATAATGCGAAGATTGAAAGTTTCTTTAGCCATTACAAAACAGAAAGTATTAATCTCTACAAGAAAAGAATCAAAAGTTTTAAAGATATAAAAGAAATTACTGAAGATTACATTAAATTTTATATAAATGACAGGACGCATAGAAACCTTGGAGGTGTCCCTCCAAGGTTTCTATAAACAGATTTTTTCATTTAATTAATTTGGTGAAATTTACTGTTCCAGAAGTGTACCCTTTTTGGGGGTCACACCAAAGCGTCCCCTCCTCAGCGGAGGTGGATTATGGATTATAGTTTCAGAATGAAGAGTTTAAAATCTTTAAAAAGGAGTATTGAAAAATATGAAAAGGAAATTTTTCGTGCTCTTTTTCTGGATTTAGGAAAATCCCCGGAGGAATCCTATTTAACGGAATATAAAATTGTATTAAATGAAATTGATTTCCTTATGAAAAATTTAAAAGAGTTAATGAAGCCTCAAAAAGTAAATACTCCCTTAATTACCTTTAAAAGTAAGGGAGAAATATATTACGAGGCATATGGGGAAGTTTTAATTATTTCTCCATGGGATTACCCTTTCCACTTAGTTTTTCTCCCATTAGCAGGAGCCTTAGCAGCTGGAAATACCGTAGTCCTTAAACCCTCTGAGTTTTCTGAAAAAACATCTGAACTTACAAAAAAATTATTAATGAAACTTTTTCCGAAGACCATGTTAGGGTTGTGTTAGGGGGGGTTCCGGAAACTACAGAATTATTAGAAAGAAAATTTGATTATATCTTTTTCACCGGAAGCACTCAGGTTGGTGAAATAGTTATGAAGGCTGCCGCGGAATATTTAACCCCCCTTACCCTGGAACTTGGAGGAAAAAGCCCCGCAATAGTATCTAAGTCAAGTGATCTGGAAATAACTGCAAAAAGGCTGGTCTGGGGAAAGTTTACAAATTGCGGCCAAACATGTGTAGCCCCGGATTATCTTTATGTCCACAAAGACGTTAAAGAAGAACTTATAAAGCTTATTATAAAAAGTATTCGGGATTTTTACGGAGAGTATCCTAAAAAAAGCTCTGATTACGGCAGAATAATTTCTGAAAAACATTTATCAAGACTTTCAGGATTTTTAAAGGATGGTAAAGTGCTTTATGGAGGAAATTTTGATCTTAAAGAGAAATACATGGAGCCAACCTTATTAGAGCTTAGTGGCTGGGAGTATTCTGTAATAAAAGAAGAAATTTTCGGACCAATTCTTTCAGTCTTGGAATTCCAGTCTTTAGAAGATATTGCCGGAGTTATAAAAAAACAGCCTAAGCCTTTAGCTTTGTATCTTTTCACAAAAGATACAAAGGAAATTGACTATATTCTTAAGGAAATTTCCTTTGGGGGAGGCTGTATTAACGATACAATGTTGCATTTAGCCAGTGAGGAGCTGCCCTTCGGAGGTGTTGGAGAAAGCGGCTTAGGAAGGTACCACGGGAAGTACTCTTTTGAAACCTTCAGTCACCAGAAAAGTATTATCACCGAAAGCTTCAAGCCGGATTTTGATTTAAGATATCCACCCTATGAAAAAAATATGGGTAAACTAAAAAATTGCTTTGAAAGGAGATTTTAATGGAGGATGTAATTTTAAAAGAACATGGAAAATCAGGGCACATTATTTTAAACAGACCGGATAAAATAAACTCATTAACTCATGAAATGATTTTGGAAATTGATGGAAAACTTAAGGAATGGGAAAAAGAAGATTCTGTTACCCATATCCTTATGTATGGAGCAGGAACAAGAGGATTTTGTGCTGGAGGGGACATGAGAGTTTACTATGACAACAGACACAGAGCTGTTGAAGTAGCGAGGGATTTTTTCCCTTCTGAATACGAAATGGATCTTAGAATAATAAATTATCCTAAACCAATTGTTGCTTTATTAGATGGAATAATAATGGGTGGTGGAGTGGGAATATCTTTTGGTGCCAGTCATAAAATCGTAACGGAAAAAACAAAATGGTCTATGCCTGAAGTAAATATTGGATTTTTCCCAGATGTTGGGGGAACCTTTTTTATGAATCAAATCCCAGAAGAAATGGCTAGATATATTAGTTTTCTGGCCAAGTTCCTAACATCTGATGACGTTATTTTCCTTGGCTTCGCAGATATAAAAGTACAGCCTGCTGACTTAGAGGAAATTATAAAAGAAATTTCTGCTGTTAAAGGAGAAAATATTTACCTGGAAGTAGATAATTCCTTGGAAAAGTACCGTCAATCTCCTAAGGTTTCTTACCTGGAAGAAAACCAGGGAAAAATTTTAGAATATTTTTCAGGAGAATCTGTAACAGAAATTATTAATAAACTTAAAGCCGGAACAGATTCAGGAGATACCTGGGCTTTAGAGACATTGCAAGAGATGAGAAAAAAATCATTGCTTTCCCAGTTTATAATATTTGAACAATTTAAAAGAGGAAAAGAACTTTCAATAGAAGAGTCTTTTGATTTGGAAGTAACATTAAGCTTGAATTTTATGGATAATCCTGATTTTTTTGAAGGATTAAGAAGCGTTCTTGTAGATAAAAATGGCGCAGATTGGAAGTGCAAGGAACCAGAAGATATTTCTGAAGAACTGGTAGAAAAATTTTTCATAAAAAGAAGGCCTTAATAATAATTAGGACCTTCTTTTTATAATCATAATATTGGTGAAAACAACCGGGCAATTGACTCTTTAAATTTAATTATTGTAGGACGGTCGTAGTAGGCATCTCTGGTTAATTCATATGAGAGAACCGTATCGTTTTTGAAATCCTGTGTTAATGATTTTGCTATTTCTTCCGAATATATAAAAGCATTAACCTCAAAGTTTAATTTAAAACTTCTCACATCAAAATTAGCGGTACCAACAGAGGCAATTTTTTCATCTACCACAATTGTTTTTGCATGTAAAAAACCTTGTTCATAGGTAAACACCTTACCCCCGGACCTTAAAAGTTCCCCGGCATAAGAATAAGTAGCCCAGTAAACAAAGGGATGATCAGGTTTATTTGGAATCATCAGATTTACCTCAACACCGGAGGCGATAGCTATTCTTAAAGCTTCCATAATACTTTCATCGGGTATAAAATACGGAGTCTGAATATAAATTGATTTTTCTGCCTGGTTTATCATTTTTATATAACCTTGCTTTATTTGCTCATGCTTTGAATCAGGCCCGCTGGATACTGTTTGCACACCGGTATTTCCAATTACAGAAGGTTCAGGCAGGAACCATTTTGCGATTGTTATATCTTCTTTTGATGCATTTCGCCAATCTAATAGAAAGCGAATTTGTATGCTGTGAACAGCGGTTCCTCTGATTTTTAAATGGGTATCCCTCCAATATCCAAAGGTATCGTTTTCCCCTAAGTATTCATTTCCTAAATTAAATCCGCCAATATAGCCAATCTGGCCATCAATAATGGCAAGTTTCCTGTGATTTCTATAATTTAATTTAAAGTTAATGACTTTAAATTTAGTTTTAAAAAAGTATGCGTATTTAAAATTTTGATTTGTAAAACTATCTAAATATTTTTCATCTAGTTCCCGGCTTCCTACGGAATCAATTAATAACCTAACCTGGACTCCTTCTTCAGACTTCTTTTTTAAGGCTTCAAGGATTTTTTCACCTAAAGAATCTTTTCTGAAAATGTAATACATAATATGAATATGATCTCGGGCTTTTTCAATTTCTGATAGTAAGTCGTGGAATTTATTTCTGCCATCGGAGAATATTTGAACATCATTATTTTGAGAAAAATAGGCAGAGCTGTTTAACAGGTGCATTCTTATTATAGGTTTATAGACAATATTCTTTTCATCATTAAAACTTAGAGTTTTTTCATCAAGTTTTTTTAACTGATCATTTAATAACTTTTCCTGGACCCGGCTTTCAGTAATTTTTAGTTTAAAAATTTTACGTCTTGCCATATTTTGAGATAACATTATATAGAAAAAAAAGCCAAGACCCGGGATAAATAATAAGGTTAACAACCAGGCCAGAGTTGCAGATGGGTTTTTTTCTCAAGAAAAAATATAATCATTGCTAAAAAGAAATTTACTATATAAATATAGCTATAATTCGTAAGAAAATTTTCTAACATAAAATCACCTGTTATTCATAGTTTTTAAAAGGGCATTAATTTCAGCGCCAGTAAGAAGAATAATGCTTGAAATAAAAAGCCACAGAAGAAAAACAATTATTCCCGCAATACTTCCGTATATTAAAGTATAGTTTGAAAAATTATTTACATAAAATGCAAATAAGAAAGAACTGATTAACCAAAAAGCAGTTGAAAACATACTTCCCCAGATAACATCTTTTAATTTTAATCTTGGTTTAAGATTCGGGAAATACATATATACAAAGAAGACAACTAAAAAAATGAATTCCAGGGTAATTCCAACACGAATTAAACTCCAAAGCTGGGCAGAAAAATTTGTTATTCCCAAAATATCTACAATCAACTGGGTAATTACCTGTCCCATAATAATAAAAATGAACAAAAAAATTTATTGATAAGGCAAATAAAATAGTAAAAATAAAGGAAATAGCAGTTTTCTTAATAAAACCACGGTTTTCTGTTACTAAAAATGACCTGTTTATACCAAGAATTATTGCGTTAACTCCTTTTGAAGCAAAAAAATGGTACTAAGCATACTTACAGATAATAAAGAACCGCTCCTTGCCTGAAGTAATTCATCAATTATATCAATAAGAAAATTTGCCGTATTAGCTGGCAATATTCTTGCTAAGAAATTTGGCAGAGAATATTCAAATAAATTTAAATAAGAAAGGGTGGTAATTAAAAATATAATAAAAGGGAAAAAGGCCATTACCAAATAATAAGACATTTGGGCACTTGTTCCCGGGACATCATTTTTTATTATTCTAAGAATTAATAATTTTATAAATTGAACAAACTTTGTTATCATTTTCCTCATATTTTTACCTCCGATAAAAATTACTATACCCATTATAGTGAAATTTTATTATACTAGTAGTATTATATAGGTACAAAGAAGGATTATACGGGGAGGTTTTTTTGTGTCAAATCAATTCAATGAAAACAGTGCTTCTAATTTTATAGAGGTGCAAATTAATAAAGATCTGCAAGAAGGGAAATATAAAAAGGTACATACCAGGTTTCCTCCGGAACCAAATGGATATTTACATATTGGACATGCGAAATCAATTATTCTTAATTTTAGCACTGCACAAAAATATAAGGGGATATGTAATCTCCGTTTTGATGATACTAATCCTATAAAAGAAGAGGATGAGTATGTTCATGCTATTAAAGAAGATGTTAAGTGGCTGGGTTTTGACTGGGGAGACAAGGAGTTTTTTGCTTCAGATTTCTTTGAAAAAATGTACGAATATGCGGTAAAACTTATTGAAACAGGGAATGCTTATGTGGATGATTTGACTCCTGAAGAAATTAGGGAGTATAGAGGAACTTTAAAGGAACCAGGTAAAAACAGTCCTTACAGAGACCGCAGCATTGAAGAGAACCTTAGACTTTTCAAAGAAATGCGGGAAGGTGCTTATAAAGATGGGGAAAAAGTACTTCGCGCAAAAATATATATGTCAAGTTCTAATATTAACATGAGAGATCCAATCCTATATAGAATTTTAAGGGCAACACATCACAGAACCGGAGATGAATGGTGTATATATCCAATGTATGATTTTGCTCATCCTGTTTCAGATGCACTTGAAGGAATAACTCATTCAATTTGTACCCTTGAGTTTGAAGATCACAGACCCCTTTATGACTGGGTAATAGAAAAGGCACAGACTCCTTGTAAACCAAGGCAGATTGAGTTCACCAGATTAAATCTAACAAATACAGTAATGAGTAAGAGATATTTAAAAAGATTAGTCGATGAAAATATTGTTGATGGATGGGACGACCCTAGAATGCCTACTATTTCAGGCTTAAGAAGAAGAGGTATCACTCCAAAGGCAATTAAGGATTTTTGTGACGAAATTAGTGTTGCTAAGGCAAACAGTATGGTTGACTCCGCAATGTTTGAATTTTTTATAAGAAGAGATTTGAATGATATAGCATTAAGAAGAATGGCAGTAATAGATCCGGTGAAAGTAATAATTACGAATTATCCAGAGGATAAAACAGAGGTATTAAAAGCAGAAAATAATCCAAATGATGATCAGGCAGGTAGCCGGGAAATACTGTTTTCAAAAGAAATATATATTGAAAAAGAAGATTTTATGGAATTTCCAGCAAAAAAATATTTCCGTCTTGCCCCAGGGCAGGAAGTTCGACTTAAACACGCCTATATTATTAAATGTGAAGATGTGAAAAAAGACAAAAGCGGAAATATTATAGAGATTCACTGTACCTATAACCCAAGTACAAAAAGCGAGGAAGATACCAGTGGTAAAAAAGTAAAAGGTACTCTTCACTGGGTTTCTGCTGCAGATATGGTTGAGGCAGAGGTAAGAATCCTGGATTATCTTATTGATTCAGATGATTGTGATGATTTCCTTCAAAGTATCAATAAAGATTCTTTAATTATTAAGGAAGCTTTAGTAGAGAGATCTTTGCTAAAAGCACTTCCTTTAGACAGATTTCAGTTTTTTAGACAAGGATACTTTTGTCTCGATGAAAAACTTTCTTCTGAGGAAAAAGTTGTTTTTAACCGGATTGTATCCCTTAAGGACTCCTGGAGAAAAGAGAGCTAAAAAGTTAAGCACTGGAGGTCAGTTTTTAATTCTGGCTCCCAGTGCTTTTTTCATAACCAATATATAATTTATTTTTTTGTTTAAGCTTTCCTCTTATAAGAGCCGAGTCAGCTGCATCCAAAAGATCTTCGGGGTCATCAACAGTTTCAGGATAATTAGAGAGTCCAATTGAAATAGTTTGCTTGATATCCAACTCAAGATTTGATGAAAGGTGTATCATTACATCTATCCTTAATTCTTCGAGGATTTCTTTTGCTTTTTCTAAGGGACATTCATAAAAAAGCATAATAAATTCATCTCCTCCATAGCGAAAAAGTTCTCCGTTATTTTTTGCACAGTATGAAAGGGCTATTTCAGAAACATCTAATAAGATTCTATCTCCAAAAGAGTGGCCAAAGGTATCATTAACAAATTTAAAGTTATCTAAATCGAAAAAGGCAAGGGAAGTTGGCAGGTTTTCTTTTGCTATTTTAAAGAAAGTTCTGTTTAGATGCTTTCTGTTAAAACTGTTTGTTAATATATCCTTAATAGAAGCATATTTCATTTTTTTAAATAAAAGAGCATTCGATACAATAATTGGAATCTGTATTGCCAGAATTTCAAAAAATGAAAGTATTGAGGAATCAAAAAACTCTGAATTATTGCTTCGGGCAAAGACATATCCAATATTACTGTTGTTTTTATGATCAATAAGAGGGACCATTATAGTAGAGCCGTTTTCAGAAACATGAACCTTCATTGGCTCTAAATCATTGTTTTCGTTTCCACAGGAGCAGACAGAAGTAATCCCTCCGTTTTCAATGCTTCTGCAATAAGCCTTGTCATTAACTGAATCATTAAATTTTACTGTAATAGTAGACAAACCAAGAATCCCCGTAAGCATATCAGCCATTTTTTCCATGGAATCATCAAGGGGTTCAAGATTTGTTGCATATTTTATAATTTCTCCGATAAGGTAGTTTATAGTTTTCTGTTTTTTAAGCTCTGATTCTAAATTGTTTAAATTGTTAGTCAAGTAAAAATTCCTTTCTCTTGTTAAAAGTTTATCAATCTTATTATATGATAAAGGTCACAAAATAGTAAAGAATATTTAATTAATTATATATTAATAATGAGTAAAAAGTGGTAAGTAAAAACTGGAGGTGGGTTATGAGAAAAACTGAATTATTAACCTTTATTATTTTATCTGTAAACTTTATTATTACGGGAATGGTTGTTGAGAGACCAGGATTTATGTCCAGTAATTTTGTATTTGTTCCCTTGGCTTTTCTAGGAGCCTATGCTTTAACCAAATATGTTTTTTATATTTTCAAAGGAATGGGAAAAGGTGATAAAAAATAAAAATTTTTGCATTTAGACATAATAAATTTAAGGCAAGCTGGTCTCAGTTTAATGAGCCTAATATTTATAAAAATGGTTATATGTATGCAGAGATTCTTGTACTTGCCAATAACATTGAGGAAGCTTATGAAATGTTTTTAAAAGAAGAAAACTGGGATCTTGAAGAAATAAAAAGGCTGACTCCAATTACAATTGAATTGGATCAGCCTAAGATAGTAACAAAGTTAGTTCACGGGGGATAAATTATTTTAGGTATTTTGAAAACAATGATGCTTTGTTTTGACTGATTTTCAAAGTAAAAGAAGTGCCCTCTTCAAGATGCTCAGTCTTTAAAATTTCGCCGTTTTGATGGGCAAGTGAAAGAGCTTTTGAGTTCTGATAAGGTATCAAAATATTAATTATTTTTGTATTAAAGGAAAGCCTTTCAATTCCTTCCAGAAGTTCGTTTATACCTTCATCAGTTTTAGCAGAAATAATGTAAAAATCCCTGTCTGGGGAAAGATGAAGGTTTTCTTTGTCTGCGGCATCAATCTTATTAAAAACATAAATCATATTCTTATCCAGGGCATTCAGTTCCTCTAAAACCTTATTTACTACATTTATTTGATTCTGCCAGTTAGGATTACCAATATCAACAACATAGAGAAGAAGGTCTGCTTCTACAACCTCTTCTAAAGTTGACTTAAAAGCAGAAGTTAGCTGGTGAGGGATGTTGCTGATAAAACCAACGGTGTCAGTTAGAAGAACTTTATTTCCAGATTCTTCAAAGGTTATAGCTCTGGTTGTTGTATCCAGAGTTGCAAAAAGCAGATCTTCTGCAAAGATGTTATCCTTGCTCAGAGTATTCAGTAAAGTGGACTTCCCGGAATTTGTATATTCTACAAGGGAAACAAGGGGAAGTTCTTTTTTTATGCAGTTTTGTTTTTGTATACCTCTTCTCTGCTTTACAGATTTAAGTTGATTTTCCAGACTTTCAATTCTTCTTCGTATGTGCCTTCTGTCAGTTTCAAGCTTTGTTTCCCCGGGGCCTCTGGTCCCAACACACCACCTAATCTTGATAATGCAAGACCCTGTCCCATAATTCTTGGCAAAAGATATTTTAACTGAGCCAATTCTACTTGAAGTTTACCTTCATTGCTTTTTGCTCTTTGAGCAAAAATATCCAGAATCAGATTTGTTCTGTCAATTATCTTCACATTAAGGCTTTCTGAAAGCATTTTTTCTAAAGATGGGGAAACAGGAGAATCGATTAGCAAACAATCAGCATTATTTTGGTTAATAAAAGAAAATAGCTCTTCGATTT
Source organism: Peptococcia bacterium (assembly GCA_965228015.1). GTDB lineage: Bacteria > Bacillota > Peptococcia > Peptococcales > SKKY01 > SKKY01. The sequence continues at coordinate 737,295 of OZ245787.1, read as the reverse complement.
TACCTTTTCCAATTATATTTCTGGATCCCTTAATGTTTTGCGTAAAAATTTCCAAAACTTCCAAACCAGCTGATGTTGCAAGCTTATTAAACTCTTGCCTTTGCTCTTCCAAATCTTCCGGTGAAATATTGCTGTAAGAAATGTATAATACAGCTCTCTCTTTTGCTGCAGCCTCATCTTTAGGAAGTAATTTTTTGTTTTCTTTTCAATTTCTGTAAGTATATCCAGATATTTTAAATTAAGGAGCTTATCTTCATCCATTTCTTTAAAATCCATAAATTCATTTATTGTATTATCCGGATCTTCGATTATTACCAGGGAAGCCTTAATTTTATGGTTATCTTCAACAATAGCACAAACATAGTCAAGTTTGAAATTTGCCAGTAAAGAATAATCATCTGAGCTTAACAATGAGCTTTCTCTCGGATGAGTATGAATACATCCAAGTTTTGCAAGACTGCTTTCACTTCTTCTTTCTGTTTGAAAGGGAAGGGAGGCATTATATTTTGTTCCAACAGAAACTAGTTTTATACTGCCGCTTCTGTTTATATACACAGCAAGCTCTTTATTTATTTTTTTACTTATTTCAATTAAAGCTTTAAAAAGTTCATTACTTCCAACTTGATTTCGTGGAATTTTAAAATCATATATTTCTTCAAGAACTTCAATTATTGTTTTATTCAAGCCATCAATATTTCCGTAAACTGTTTTCATAGTAAACTTCACCTCTGAATATACTATATCAAATGATGTATAATAAAAGATATACAAAAGAAAAGGAATGAAAAAAATATTTAAAATCGGTTGCTATGTTTCTATTGCAGGAGGATATAAAAAAGCTGTTGAAGATGCTTTATGGGCTGGGGGTAATACCTTTCAGTACTTTACAAGAAATCCCAGAGGGGGAAGTTCAAAAGAATTGAATGTTAAAGACCTGGAGGATTTTAAAAGGATTTATAATGAAAATAAGTTCTATCCTCTATTTGCCCATGCTCCTTATACTATGAATTTATCTTCAGATAAGGAAGACGTCAGAATTTTTGCAAAAAATGTGTTAAAAGAAGATTTACTTAAGATTAGTAAATTGCCAGAATCCTATTTGGTTTTTCATCCAGGAAGTCATGTGGGACAGGGGACAGAAAAAGGCACAAAATTTATAATTGATGCTTTGAATGAAGTAATTACTCAGGAAAATGAAACTATTATTTTGCTGGAAGGAATGTCTGGAAAAGGGGCGGAAATCGGAGGTTCTTTTGAAGAATTAAATAATATAATCCAGGGGATAAAGAATAATAAAGGGATTGGAGTATGCCTTGATACCTGTCATCTTTATTCGGCGGGATATGATATAAAAAATGACCTTCAGGGAGTTCTTTTGGAATTTGATAATATTATTGGCTTGGAAAAATTGAAAGGAATTCACATTAATGACAGTAAAGTCCCCTTTGCCTCAAAAAAAGACAGACATGAAGTATTAGGTGAGGGAACCCTGGGTTTAGACACCTTTATAAATATTATTAATCATCCATTATTAAAAGACCTTATTTTTAATCTTGAAACACCAAATGAGCTGGATGGATATAAAAAAGAAATAGAATTATTGAAAAAAAGTACAGTATACTGAAATAATCAGTATACTGTACTTTTTTTAAAGCCTCTGCCCGCAACAGCTACCGCATCACTAACATACATAAAAGCATCAGGATCAATATTCCCAATCTCATTTCTAAGTCTGGCAAATTCGTAGTTGTTTATAACGCAGGTTATTACAGTTTTATCTTGTTTTGAAAATCCCCCATAAGCATTAAATATAGTAGAGCCTCTGTTTAGTTCATTTATTATATAAAAAGAAACATCATCTCTCCGGCTTGTTATAATGGTAACTGCTTTGTTTTTGTAAGTCCATCTAAAATAAAATTAACAGTTTTACCAGTTACCCACATTCCAACCAGGGTATAAAGAGCTATTTTAATTGGAAAAAAGAAAATAGATATTAATATTGTTATTGCATTCAAAGCAAAGGCTACTGACCCTACAGAAAAATCTTTTTTCTTTTTCAAAATAAGTGAAATTATGTCTGATCCCCCGCTGGAACCCCCAAACTTTATTATTATTCCCGAACTTGCTCCTACAAGTATCCCTGAAAATATTGCGGCCAGAAAAATATCTACTTCCGGAACTTTAATAGGTTCTTTGTCAAATGTTGGGGTAACCCAATTAGATTAGATTCCATGAGTACCGCATTGAAAAATGCGGTACTTTTTTAAATTGTTTTTAGTTCATTACGTGCATTATTCTGTTTTCGAATCTCCAAAAATTTCTTACACCATAAGCATTTCTTTTTAAAACCTTAATTTTGTTGTTAACTCCTTCTGTATATTCGTTAGTATAAGTGCAAGTAAATGAATTAAGAATTGTAATGGTCAAGCATCTTTGTAACACTAAGTACGGAAAATCAGTTTATATTTCGTGCTTCAAATGGAGTCAGCCCTCCATTGTATGAATGAGGTCGAATGTGGTTGTACCACACATAAACATATTTATTGATAGTTTCATCTAATTGTAGGTCGGTTTCAAATTTTTGGTAGTAAATAAGCTCTGACTTAAGTGATTTATAAAATCTCTCCATTGGAGCGTTATCATATGGGCAACCTGTTTTACTCATGCTTTGCCTTATTCCTTGGCTTTTGCAGTACTCTACGAAAGCCCATGAGGTGAACTGTACCCCCTGATCTGAATGTAAGACTAACCCTTCATCTGGGCTCTCTCTTTCAAGAGCTTTAGACAAGGTTTCTATTGCCAGATCTGAGTTGATTCATTTTGAGTTAACCGTTGCTATCGCTTCCCTTTTTGCTAAATCTATAATAGTACAATTATAACGCATTTTACCGTTTGTTAATCTTATATAGGTGAAATCAGTACACCATACTTTATTTCTTTCTGTGACAGAGAAATTTTGATTAAGAATATTGGGAAATACTTTGTTCTTTTCACCTTTTACATATTTGGGCCTTTTTCTTACAGTGATTGCATGCAGGTTTAATTCCTTGTTCATATACTTATGTGTTGTTGTCTTACTAATAAATATATTTTGCCTTGCAAGAAAAGTGACCATCCACCTATGGCCGATAATGCGTCCATTATTGTAATAAATACTTTTTATGTTTTCTTGAACTTTAGCCTTTCCCTCACGATACGTGGATTTTCTGTTCTTTAAGTAATTGTAGTACATATTCGGAGAGAGGTTGAACTTGCGGCATAACCAGCACAATCCAAACTCAAGTTTATAGGCATCAATGAACCGATATACCACTAATCGATTTCCTTTGCGAAGAATGCCGCTACTTTTTTAGGAAGTCATTTTCCTTTTAAAGTTCCATAAGCTTCTTGTTAAGCGCTCTATATTTCTCTGGTGATATTGCATTTTCTTTATTTTGTGGTTTTGTGTAATGACATTCTTCGCTGTATTTTTTTATCCATCCGGACATTGTTGATTTTGATACACCGTAGGTTGCAAAAAGATCACCAAGGCTTTTGCTTTTTAGATATTCACGTACAACCTCCTTCTTGAATTCTAAATCGTAACGTTTGCTCATTTTGTAATCCTCCTAGTTCGGGTTTATTATATATTATCCGTACTAGGTGTTACAATAAGACTATACCATTACACTTTACTGGTTTGTTGATGGCATTTGGGGCAATTGTGAGTTTTAATCTCCAGAGAAAAAGAAAAGGACATTGAATCAGAAGAAGTTTCTAATTGTTCTAAAATTATCCCTTTAAAACCAATTAATTTTTTAATATAATAGTTATATAGAGCATAAGTAAATTCCTCCTTAGATTACAGCGGGTGTTCTCTAATATGGATTTACCCAATGCTCTATATTTTTTCGCAAAAAATGTCAGAATGGTTTTTACCACCCCAACATTTATTGTAGAACCTTTTTTTATTCCCTTTTTTATAAAAAAATAAGATATCATTATATAAAATAAGGGATAGGAGTATATATTATGAAAACTTTTAATAAAATTATCAAAGTTACTGGAATATTATTGCTTTCAGTGACTTTTTTATTTCTGCTTTAGCTTTTGATTTAGATAATAAAGATCATTTAGAAAAAGAAGCAGATTTAATTATGAATAAATATATTGGAATTTCAGTTCCCGGAGCTTCTATTGCTATAGTAAAAGATGGAGAAGTATTTTTTCAAAAGGATATGGTTTTGCAGATATTAAGAATAAAATACCTGTAATTCCAGATAAAACTGTTTTTGAATACGGATCTGTTAATAAGCTATTCGTTTGGGTAAGTGCTATGCAGCTAAAAGAATCTGGGAAACTGGATCTTAATGAAAATATAGAAAAATATCTTCCTGAGGAAGTGAGGGGAAATTTACACTATAGTAGTTCAATCACTATGCTGGATTCAATGAACCATACAGCAGGATTTGAAGATACCTTATTTGATTTTGCAAAAAAAGATCTTGGGAGTTTACCAAAACTTCAGGAAACAGTACAGATATCTCAGCCTGATCAGGTGTTTAATCCAAGAGAAATTATTTCTTATTCGAATTATGGTTCAACTCTCGCTGCTTATGTTATTCATGAAATCTCCGGAGAAAGATTTTTTGACTATGAACGAAAAAATATCTTTTTCCCTGTGGGAATGGAAAATATTGCAGGTCATCCTTTGTATAAATATAATCCAACTTTAATTAATAACAAAACTAAGGGATATATTTCTCAAGCAGATGGGATATTTCTGGATAAAGGGTGGGTATATATTCCCGGCTATCCCTCAGGGGCTGCTGATGGAACTATAATGGCATTAGCAAAGTTTGCAATTACCTTAACTCCGGAAAAACCAGAAGAAAGGCCTCTTTTTGATACTAAAGAAGCTTTTGAAGAGCTTTTTGAAAAAAGTTATTCACCAGAAAAAATTGATACTTCTGTTGCACGTGGTTTTTGGGAATTTGGAGGAAAAATAAAATCTTTTGGGCATGGTGGGAATACAGCAGGATTTACAAGTTATTTTGCTGTTTCTCCTGAAATTAGAACCGGGTTGGTTGTATTAACAAATTCCGGGGAAGAGTCAGATCTTATTTACGAACTACATGAACTAATTTTTGGAGAAATTGAAATGAAAAGCAAACCTTCTCTGATTCTTCCTTCATCAGGGGAAGTTGCAGGAAAATATATTCTAGCCAGGGCGCCTCATAAAAATTTTTTGGAAATCTTTTCTTACTTATCTGCCTATGAAGTAAAGGAAGAAGCTGAAGGTGAAATTAAGCTGATAATGCCAGGACATGAAGCAAAGTATGTTCAGGTTGAGCCATACAAATATAATATTTCTGAGGCAAGTAGCAGGATAATAAAGTTTCTTTATCCGGAATTACTTTTTGAAAAGGATGGAAGCTCAATAAAAAAGAGTTACCAGTGGAAATTCTGTTGATTTAATACCAGCAAATACCTTTAGATCTTGGGGGTGGGTTATGACCTCGGTAATAATTTTGAGTACCGGTATTTTGTTTTTCTTAATTCAGCCATTACTTTTGATAATAAATAAGATTAGGTTAAAAGGTAAATTTAATTTCAGGTTGATTTATCTGAGCCTCCTTGGATTAGCCCTTGCAATAAATAATATAATGTTGATTTCCAAAGCATTTGAATACTTATATTACCGCAGTGAAAATGTGCAGATTTTTATTTTAATAAACATAATTATATCTTTGTTATCCCTTGCTTCTGCTATTGCTTTTTTGATTTTAAAGAAAAAAAGATACATTGCTATATTCGGTAATATTATTAAGTGTATTAATTACTTTATATAACTGGAACTTTATGACCCTATTTTAAAAAATATAGAAAAGAGGATAAAACATGTATAATTCCGATAATCTAAATGTTACAACTTTAAGAATTTTGTCTGCAGAAGCAGTAGAGGAGGCGAACTCAGGGCATCCTGGTCTTCCTCTTGGTGCTGCTCCAATGGCCTACACTCTTTGGTCCCGTCATTTAAAACATAATCCAGAAAACTCTAAATGGTTAGACAGGGATCGTTTTGTTCTTTCTGCCGGTCACGGTTCTATGCTCTTATATTCTCTTTTGCATATTTTTGGCTATGATGTAACTATTGAAGATATAAAAAACTTTCGCCAGGTTGGAAGCAGAACTCCTGGACATCCTGAATACAGAGATACAGATGGAGTTGAAGCAACAACAGGTCCTTTGGGTCAGGGTGTAGCTAATGCTGTGGGAATGGCTGCTGCAGAGGAATTTTTAGCTTCGAAATTTAATAAAGAAAATTTTAATATTATTGATCATTACACTTATGTTTTAGCTGGTGATGGTTGTCTTATGGAAGGAATTTCCTCTGAAGCCAGCTCTTGGGCAGGGACTATGGGGCTAAGCAAATTAATTATGCTCTATGATTCAAATAGTATTTCTATTGAAGGATCTACAGATTTAGCTTTCAGAGAAGATGTGGCAAAAAGATATGAGGCTTATGGATGGCGGGTTATTAAAGTAAGTGATGGAAATGATTTAAATAAAATCAGCCAGGCTATTCAAGAAGCTAAAAAAGAAAATGATAAACCATCTTTGATAATAGTAGAAACAATTATTGGTGAAGGAAGTCCTAAAAAACAAGGAACTGCATCTGCTCACGGTGAACCTCTGGGGTCAGAGCAACTTCAGGCTGTAAAAGATTACTACTCATGGGGCTATCCCGAGTTTACTGTTCCCACAGAAACACAATCTTTTAGAGAAGAAATGTTAAAAAAAGGAAAAAGGGAAGAAGAAAAATGGGACGCTCTTTTTACAGGCTATAAAGAAAAATATCCGGAATTAGCTGATGAATTTATTAAGTGGTTTAAGGGAGGCCCTGAATTATCAGTAAAACTTATGGAAGATGAAAGTTTTTGGAATTTTGAAAAAGATATGGCTACAAGAGAAGCTTCTGGCATATGTATAGAAAAATTAGTAAAGTATTATCCAAATTTAATGGGAGGATCAGCTGATCTTGCTCCATCAAACAAAACTTATATGAAAGACAGAGGAGATTTTTCCAAAGAAAATAAATTTGGTGCAAATATACGTTTTGGAGTAAGAGAACACGCTATGTCAGCAATTGCCAATGGAATTGTTCTTCATGGTGGCCTAAAGATTTTTGCGGGAACGTTTTTTACCTTTACAGATTATATGAAAGCTGGAATGAGATTATCTGCAATAATGAAATTGCCAGTAACCTATGTATTAACCCATGACAGTATCGGAGTGGGAGAAGACGGCCCTACTCATCAGCCAGTTGAACATTTAGCTGCATTAAGAAGTATGTTCGGGATGGTTACTTTCAGACCCGCAGATGCAAAGGAAACAGCCGCAGGTTGGTTTTATTCATCCAGTATAAGCCAAAAACCAGTTTCTCTGGTATTATCAAGCCAAAAATTACCTGTTTTAAAAAATACAGGAAAAGATGCTTTGAAAGGTGCATATATAGTTTTTGAACCTGAAGAAAAAAAGGCTGATGCAATAATAATGGCTTCAGGATCTGAGGTTTCTCTAGCCATTGAAGCAGCTGAAAGATTAGAAAATGAGGGTATTTATCTTAAAGTAATAAGTTTCCCATCCTTTGAACTTTTTGAAGAGCAAAGTGAAGAATATAAAAACTTGATTCTACCAGAAAATATTGAAAAAAGAATTGCGATAGAAGCAGCCTCATCTTTTGGCTGGTATAAGCATACAGGGTTGAAAGGGAAAATATTTAGTATCGATACTTTTGGTGCCTCAGGAAAAGCTGAAGATTTGTTTGTTAAATATGGCTTTGAGAAAAATCATATTGCTAATGAAATAAAGAAATACCTGGAATAGGAAGTTTTTTAATGATTAATGGAAAGTTATATATTAATGGAGAATTTAAAGATTCAATTGATAAAAAATTTTTGATGTAATAGATCCATATACATTAAAGGTCATTGGAAAACAAGCAGATGCATCCAAAAAAGATATTAAAAAAGCAATAGATGGAGCTGTTGAAAGTTTTAAAAGCTGGAAGAAAACTTCTGCTTATGACAGGGGCAAGATGTTAAGAAAGTTACATGATATGGTTCTGGAAAATGAGAAGGAACTTGCTGAAATTATTACTATGGAGCAGAGGAAGCCTTTAAGTGAAGCAATTGGAGAGGTTCGTTATGGAGCCAGTTATATTGCCTGGTATGCTGAAGAGGGTATAAAGGTAAAGGGTGATGTTCTTTCACTAACTAATATATCTATGAGAATGACAGTAATTAAAGAGCCGGTTGGTCCAGTGGGTATTATTACTCCATGGAATTTTCCTGTATCAATGTTCATTCGCAAAATGGCGCCTGCTCTTGCTGCAGGATGTACAGTAATTATAAAGCCGGTAGAAGAAACACCACTAATTGCATATAAGTTTTTTCAGTTGGTTGATAAGGCGGGTTTCCATAAAGGAGTATGTCAGCTTCTAACAGGAGATCCTGTTAGAATTGGTAAAATGCTTATGGAAGAACAAGGAATAAGAAAAATATCTTTTACAGGTTCAACGGAAATTGGCAAGTTACTGATGGCTCAAAGTGCAGATACATTAAAGAAAGTATCTTTAGAATTAGGAGGACATGCTCCCCTGATTGTGTTAATAATGCAGATATAGATAAAGCCGTTGAGGGAACAATTGCCTCGAAATTTCGAAATTGCGGTCAGGTATGTATTGCAACTAACAGAGTCTTGGTTCAAAGAGATATTTATGACAAATATATAGAAAAACTTATTGACCGGGTAAAGGAATTAAAAGAAGGTAGTAGTTTTTCTGAAGCAGATATGGGACCTGCTATTAATAAAGAAGGGTACAAGAAAATTTCAGGTCATGTTGATGATGCTCTAAACAGAGGAGCAACCTTGCTTGTTGGAGGAAAAGGATATCGCAGCGAGAATGGATCTGGAGGCTTCATGTATACTCCAACGGTACTGGGAAATATAAATGAAGATATGATAATAATGAAGAAAGAAACTTTTGGCCCCGTTGTTCCTGTTAGTATTTTTGAAAAAGAAGAAGAGGGTATAAAATTAGCTAACAACTCCACCTATGGTTTATCTGCCTATGTGTTTACCGAGAATATCAATCAGGGAATAAGAGTTTGCGAAGCTTTGGAATATGGAATGGTAGGACTAAATACAGGAAGAATCAGCAGTGCCCAGGCACCTTTTGGTGGCATTAAAATGAGCGGATTTGGACGTGAAGGCGGTTATATGGAATAGAAGAATATCTGGTTACAAAATACATTGGAATAGGAATTTAAAAGTTTAATTTTTATTTGTTCAGGGTAATAAATATAGCGCAGAAGGAGAATTATAATAAAAAAGGAGATGATTTTATGTTTGGTTTAACACCATACAACCCTAATTCTCTTCAGCGTAGAAGAAGTGATCTTGTAAATTTCAACAATCTATTTAAAGATTTCTTCAGAGACAGTTTGATTCCTCTAAGTGACCTAAAAAAATGATACATTCAAAGTTGATGTAAAAGAAACAAATGAAGAGTACAAAATTGATGCAGAAATGCCCGACTTTAAAAAAGAAGAAATTAAAATTCAATGTGATGATGAAATGATTACTATTTCTGCTGAGAGAAAAGAAGAGAAAAAGGAAGAAAAAGAAAATTATATTCATCAGGAACGCTTTAGCAGTTCGGTTTCTCGCAGTCCGTATCTTCCAAATATTGAACATGAGGGCATAAAGGCTAAGTTAAACGATGGTGTATTGAAAGTAACAGTACCAAAAAAAGGTAAAACAAAAGCTAAAAAACAGATTACTGTAGATTAGTATACAAAAGTATAGAGGCCCTGTTTAGGGTCTCTTTTTAACTTGGAAAACAGGAGGTATAAAAATGAGTGAGAAAATGGTATACAAATCTGAAAAAACCGGAACTCCTCCTGGAACTTTAGTTTATATTGGAGAGGAAAGAAAAGAAGAAGTTATTATTAGCGGATTCATCTATTCTGACAAGTTAATAGAGGAAGAAGGAAAACTAGATCCTGAGAATATTACAGTACCATGGCCAGAAAATATAAAATATTGGGTTGATGTTGATGGCATTCACAATAAAGAAGTAATAGAAAAAGTTGGAAAAAATTTGATATTTACCCTCTTACCCTGGAAGATATTATGAACTCGGAACATCGTCCCAAACTTGAATACCATGAGAATTATATTTTTATTATTCTGAGAATGCTTACATATAATGAAGAAAAGGAAGAAATAGAATCAGAGCAGGTAAGTTTAGTTTTTGGTGATAATTTTTTGATTTCTTTTCAAGAAAAAACCGGAGATGTTTTCGGACCGGTTAGAAAGTTAATTCGTGAGAAAAATAATAACAGAATAAAAAAGAAGGATCAGACTACCTAGCCTATGCTCTTTTAGATAGTATTATTGATAAATACTACTATATTTTAGAAAAAACAGGGGAGAGAATTGAAATACTTGAAGATGAGTTAATATCTGGGTATGACTCTGATATTATGAATAAAATTCATGAATTAAAAAAACCATGACAATCTTTAGAAGATCAGCATGGCCTTTAAGAGAAATTATGTCTGGGTTTTTGAAAAATGAAAGTGTAATTATCAGAGAACAAACCATTCCATTTATTAGAGATTTATACGATCATGTTGTTCAAAACGATCATGTTGTTCAAATTATTGAAACAATAGAAATTTCCCGGGACAATCTTTCTAATTTAATAGATTTATATCTTTCCAACAGCAGTGCAAAAATAAATAAAACTATGAAAGTTTTGACAATTATTGCAACTATATTTATACTCCTTACCTTTATTGTTGGAGTATATGGAATGAATTTTGAATATATGCCAGAGTTAACCTGGCGGTCCGGTTATCCCTTGATTATGAGTATAATGTTTATTATTGCTTTGTTCATGGTGTATTTTTCAAGAAAAAGAAATGGTTATAGAAACAAATTATCAAATCATTCTTATTGCGAATTCCGGGCAGATAGTTGAGCAATATCCACAAAGAAGACATTTCAAATCATCAATTTTCATTATGTCATTTTCCGCATATATTGCATCATTAGGGCACATAGCCATACATTTTCTGCATTTAATGTATATATTTGGAAGTAAAATCATTTTTTTGCTGTTTTTACATTCAGGAAGCATATCTTGTGTTATTTCATTTGAAAATAATTTTAAATTGAAATCAAGCTCCTTTTCATTAATCATTCCAATTGAAAGGGAGTCCATTTCTTTAATATTCTTTGCATAATTAAAAGCGTTAATAATATCTCCTACCAAATTACCACCAGCAAAAATTTTCATGGCATAAAGACCTTTGCCCTTTTCACTGCAAAGCTTTATTGCTTCTCTCATCTCTTCAGTTGTTCCGTTTATTATTCTAAAGCCAGGTTCATTTATAATTGGATAAACCACATCAATATCAGGGTGAAGAGCAGCCTTTTCTACCACTTTTACATTATGAGAAGAAATACCCACAGCCTTTATTAGCCCTTTTGCTTTGCAGTCCAGAAGACATTTTAATGCTTCGGCTTTTTCTTTAAAAACATTGTCACTAGATTTCGCTGAATGAAGGTGAAATATATCTATATAGTTTCTGCCCATTTCCTTTAAAGCTTCGTGAACAGTGCCTTCCATTCTTTTGTAGTCTTTTGCTCCAGACTTGGAAGCAATAACCACATCTTCATCTTTTAGCCCTTTTAGCGATTCTTTTATATGTGGATATGTTTTATACATTTGAGCAGTATCAATAAAATTAATACCTCTGGAACATGCCTTCTTTAATAGCTTCCCACCCTCTTCAGGTGATATGTTAGCTTGTAGTGGACCGTTAGTGTAAAATAATTATGGGTAAAAAAACAAAAAAATATTAGAGCAACTCCTTATGTTACAATTAAATCGCTAAACCAAATCGCAAAAAAGGAGAAACTCTAATGAATAATATTATACATGAAATTGCAACTAAAATCAGTAAAGAAATAGCAGAAAATATGGAAACAACTTTAATTGAGGGAAATAATATATCTGAATTCATTTTAAAAACCAAAAAAATGCTGGATGAAGTTGGGGTTGCAATTACAGAAAAAGTACTTGAAACTGTAGATATTTTAGTTAAAAAAGATTGTGCAAGAAAAAGAGACTGGAAAATAAAGGAAACAAAGTCGAAGAAAAGTTTGGCGACGATATTTGGTGAAGTAACCTATAAAAGAACGTATTATGTTCATAAAATTACCGGTGAATATAAATACTTATCTGATGAAGCTGTTGGTATTGAAGCAAATGACAGAATGGATATATTGCTAGAATCAATGTTAATAGAAGAAGCAATAGAGACACCATACAGAAAAAGTAGCGAAAAAATATCGAAGAATGTATATCTTACTAGTCAAACAGTAATGAATTCTATTAGAAAGCTTAAAGATATTTCTAATCATGCAGTACCAGTGAAAAAAACTGATTCTCAAGCTAAGATTTTGTATATCGAAGCTGATGAAGATCATGTTTCACTTCAAAAAGGAACATGTGCCGAACCTAGATTAATTTATGTTCACGAAGGTAAGTGAAAGGTAAGTAAAGATAGATATGAATTAATAAATCCCAGATACTTTAGTGGTCTCTACCAAGATAGTGCTGATTTATGGCTTGAAGTAGCTGATTATATTGATAGCAACTATGAAGAAGAAACTATCGAAAAGATATATTTATCAGGAGATGGAGCCAACTGGATAAAACAAGGCAAAGAATGGATTAAAGATAGTATTTATGTTTTAGATAGATATCATTTGTCGAAATATATAAAGAAGGCAACTGCTCATATGAAAGGCACACACCAAATGATTGTAATGGTCAAGCATCTTTGTAACACTAAGTACGGAAAATCAGTTTATATTTCGTGCTTCAAATGGAGTCAGCCCTCCATTGTATGAATGAGGTCGAATGTGGTTGTACCACACATAAACATATTTATTGATAGTTTCATCTAATTGTAGGTCGGTTTCAAATTTTTGGTGGTAAATAAGCTCTGACTTAAGTGATTTATAAAATCTCTCCATTGGAGCGTTATCATATGGGCAACCTGTTTTACTCATGCTTTGCCTTATTCCTTGGCTTTTGCAGTACTCTACGAAAGCCCATGAGGTGAACTGTACCCCCTGATCTGAATGTAAGACTAACCCTTCATCTGGACTCTCTCTTTCGAGAGCTTTAGACAAGGCTTCTATTGCCAGATCTGAGTTGATTCATTTTGAGTTAACCGTTGCTATTGCTTCCCTTTTTGCTAAATCTATAATAGTACAATTATAACGCATTTACCGTTTATTAATCTTATATAGGTGAAATCAGTACACCATACTTTATTTCTTTCTGTGACAGAGAAATTTTGATTAAGAATATTGGGAAATACTTTGTTCTTTTCACCTTTTACATATTTGGGCCTTTTTCTTACAGTGATTGCATGCAGGTTTAATTCCTTGTTCATATACTTATGTGCTGTTGTCTTACCAATAAATATATTTTGCCTTGCAAGAAAAGTGACCATCCACCTATGGCCAATAATGCGTCCATTATTGTAATAAATACTTTTTATGTTTTCTTGAACTTTAGCCTTTCCTTCACGATACGTGGATTTTCTGTTCTTTAAGTAATTGTAGTACATATTCGGAGAGAGGTTGAACTTGCGGCATAACCAGCGCAATCCAAACTCAAGTTTATAGGCATCAATGAACCAATATACCACTAATCGATTTCCTTTGCGAAGAATGCCGCTGCTTTTTTAGGAAGTCATTTTCCTTTTAAAGTTCCATAAGCTTCTTGTTAAGCGCTCTATATTCCTCTGGTGATATTGCATTTTCTTTATTTTGTGGTTTTGTGTAATGACATTCTTCGCTGTATTTTTTATCCATCCGGACATTGTTGATTTTGATACACCGTAGGTTGCAAAAAGATCACCAAGGCTTTTGCCTTTTAGATATTCACGTACAACCTCCTTCTTGAATTCTAAATCGTAACGTTTGCTCATTTTGCAATCCTCCTAGTTCGGGTTTATTATATATTATCCGTACTAGGTGTTACAACAAGACTATACCATTACAAATAATTGAAGAAACAGAATCAGAAACAAAAATAGAAGCAATAAAAGATGCTAGAAGTTATGTGTTAAATAATTGGGAAGGTATAATGAATCAATATGACCCGGATTATATAGGTTGTAGCGCAGAAGGCCATATTAGTCATATATTATCTGCAAGATTAAATTCAAGGCCTCTAAGCTGGTGCAGAGAAGGTGTTGATCAAATGTCACGTCTGAGGGCTTTTAAGGCTAATTCAGGTAATGTATATGATTTAGTAAAAGAAAGAAGCAAGAAAAACAGAAACAAGAATCATAAAATTAGAAAGCCGTATTATAAAAAAGCTACGAACCTAATATCAGATGAGAAATTCGGTAATGTGCCAGTAGTTTTAACTGGTAAGAGAACTTGGAAAAGAGAATTATTTAAAAGGATAGCGAGTGCGATTTAGCATGTAATACATACAAGGGGTTTTTTATTCTTTTAAAACCCATAATTAATTGACACGATCTAGTGGACCCATTGGAAGGACTCCAAAGCAAAAATATGATACTTTTATTCCTGCATTTCCAAGTGATTTATATTCCATTATTTTTCCCTCCTGTTAACCTTCCTTTAATTTTGTCAAATAAAAAATATTATGCAAAAAGCTTAATGAATTTTTTTGAACTTCCGGATAAAGGAAGTCCTTTGTTATTTAGAAGTCCCAAATATCTGGAGGGAGTTTTTTCTTCAATATCAATAGCAATGATGGAACCTTTGGTAATATATTCTTCCACAGCTTCTCTTATAACAAAAGATACTCCCAAACCAATTTTTGTAAGTTTTACTAAAAGATCAATGCTTTCCAGTTCAATTTCTGTATTAATTTTAATATTTTGATCTTCCAAAAATTTATCAAGAAATAATCTTGTAGTTGAATTTTTTTCCAGAAGAAGAAAGGGGTAATCTTTAATATCTCTAAGAGAAATATTTTTCCTAGACAATTCTTTATATTTATTACCTGCAATAAATACATCTTGTATTTCTCTGATGATTTTTACTTCAAGAGTGGGATTAATACTATATTTCTCGGGTAATTTAACTATAGCTAAATTTATTGCTCCCTCCTCCAATAATTAGATACAAACTGGGGAAGTTCTGTTGATTATTTTCAATTTAATATTTGAATTTTTTTCATTAAATTCTTTGAAGTAAGGAATAAGGTAATATTTACATATTGTATCACTGACAGCTATTCAAAGTTCCTTTTTTGCAAGTCGGATTTTTCCTGTATTGTTCTTTCTCCTGATTCAAGCAAGATAAAGGCCTTTTCAACATAGGAAAATAAATCTTCTCCCTGTGGGGTTAATGATATTTTTTTATTTTTTCTGAAGAAAAGAGTAGTATTAAGTTGACTTTCAAGTTGCTTAATTGACTGGCTTACTGCAAATTGAGAGATATAAAGCTTCTTTGCTGTTTTAGAAAAATTAGAGTATAAAGCTGAATAGTAGAAAACTTTATATAATTCGAAATTTGCTTTCATTAATAAGCACCTCTTATCAATAATATTAAATATATTAATTATAACTATTATAATCCATATGATAAAATTAAATCAAATAAAAGATTGGAGTGGTTTTATGTTTAAGGTGAAAAGGCTTTTTGTTGAGAAAAAAGAAGGTTTTTCCGTTGCAAGTGACCATCTTTTGAAGGATATAAAAGAAAATCTATTAATTAAAGACATTGAGAAGGTAAGAATAATAAATAGATATGATGTTGAAGGCGTAACAGAGGAAGAATATGTAACAGCCGGAAACAATATTTTTTCTGAGGGAAATACTGATAATGTATATGATGAGACATTTCTTTTAAATGAAAAGGAAAGATATTTTGGAGTTGAGTATCTTCCCGGTCAATACGATCAGAGAAGTGATTCCACAGAACAGTGCGTTCAGATTTTAACCCAAAAGAAAAAACCAACAAAAAAATCGGCGAAAATATATGTTTTTGCTGGAAATATTTCTGAACAAAATTTCGCAAAAATTAAAAACTATTTAATAAATCCTGTAGATTCAAGGGAAGCTTCACAAGATAAACCAGATACCCTTGAACAAAAATATGAAACTCCCGAGGATGTTGAAGTAATTGATAACTTTATTAATATGTCAGAAGGAGAATTAAAAAACTTTGCCGATAAGCAGGGTTTTGCAATGAGCTTTGAAGATCTTTTATTCTCCAGGGAATATTTTAGGGATACAGAAAAAAGAAATCCAACAATTACTGAACTGAAATTAATAGATACTTACTGGTCAGATCATTGCAGACATACAACATTTTTAACCAGAATTGAAAAAATTGAATTCGAAGAGTCCGATTATTTTTCTGCCATAGAAAAAGCCTATGATTTATACATTAAAGGAAGAGATTATGTATATGGTGATGCTGCAAAGGATAGGGATACTTCTCTGGTGGATCTGGCAGTTATTTCTATGAAAGAATTAAGAAAAAAGGGAAACTTGATGATCTGGATGTTTCTGAAGAGATCAATGCTTGCAGTATTAATGTGAAAGTTGATGTCGATGGTTCAGAAGAAGACTATTTAATTATGTTTAAAAACGAAACACATAATCACCCAACGGAAATAGAACCCTTTGGGGGCAGCTATCTGCCTTGGGGGAGCTATCAGAGACCCTCTTTCTGGGAGAAGTTATGTGTATCAGGCAATGAGAGTAACAGGTGCTGCAGACCCAAGAATATCTGTTGAAAATACAATTCCTGGGAAGCTGCCTCAAAGAAAAATAACCAGAGAAGCAGCCCATGGATATAGTTCCTATGGTAATCAAATCGGTTTGGCAATAGGTCAGGTTGCAGAGGTTTATGATGAGGATTTTGTTGCAAAAAGAATGGAAGTAGGAACAGTAATTGCAGCTGTACCTAAGGAAAATGTTGTCAGAGAGAGACCAGTTAAAGATGATGTAATTATTCTTGTTGGTGGAAGAACAGGAAGAGATGGTTGTGGAGGAGCTACGGGATCTTCCAAGGAACATGATGAAGAATCAATTTTTTCCTGCGGCGCAGAGGTTCAAAAGGGGAATCCTCCAACAGAGAGAAAAATTCAAAGATTGTTCAGAAATCCTGAAGTAAGCAAGATGATTAAAAGATGTAATGACTTTGGTGCAGGGGGAGTTTCTGTTGCCGTCGGTGAATTAACAGAAAGTCTTGAAGTGAATTTAGATGCTGTTCCAAAAAAATATGAAGGTCTTGATGGAACGGAGCTAGCTATTTCAGAGTCTCAGGAAAGAATGGTAGTGGTAGTATCTCCTGAAAATGTTGAAAGATTTATTGAATTATCTTCAGAAGAGAATGTTGAAGCCACAGTTGTTGCTAAAGTTACTGACACTGGAAGATTAATTATGAAATGGCAGGGCAAAGAATAGTAAGCCTTAGCAGAGAATTCCTTGATACTAATGGTGTAAAGCAGAATACAGAAATAAAAGTTACCTCATCATCGAAGGATGAAAACTATTTTATAAAAGCACCTGAGTTTATAGGAGATAAAAGCTCTTTGGAAGAAAAATGGCTTGAAAACTTAAAAGATTTAAATGTTGCCAGTCAAAAAGGAATGACTGAAATGTTTGACAGCACTATCGGTGCAGGTTCAGTTTTAATGCCTTTAGGAGGAATTCAGCAGCTAACTCCTGCTGAGGGAATGGTTTGCAAAGTTCCTCTTGTTGAAGGGAATACTTCAACGGCTACAGTGATGACCTATGGATATAATCCAAAGATTGGCAAATGGAGTCCTTTCCATGGTGTAATGTATGCAGTATTGGAATCGATTGCAAAGGTTGCAGCAATTGGTGGGGACTATAAAAAAGTAAGGCTTAGTTTACAAGAGTATTTTGAAGAATTAGGTGACAGTCCAGAAAAGTGGAGGAAACCTTTTTCAGCACTTTTAGGAGCAAACTATATAATGAATCAGCTGGAAATACCTGCAATAGGAGCTAAAGACAGTATGTCTGGAACATTTAAGGAAATCAACGTTCCTCCAACTGTAGTATCTTTTGCAGTTACAGCAGTCCAGGATGATAAGGTTCTGTCTCCTGAATTTAAAAAATCAGGAAGTGAAGTTATTCTTCTGCAATTAGATAAAGATAGTCAGGAAATTCCTGATTTTAATCAGCTAAAAGATAATCATTCTAAACTATTTAAATTAATTCAAAATGGCAAAATTATATCTGCTCAAAGTGTTAGACATGGGGGTATAGCTGCTGGTATTTCCAAAATGTCTTTTGGTAATAAAATAGGTTTTGAGTTTGCAAGAGAGTTCTCGGAAGATAATTTATTTCACCCTGATTACGGTTCAATAATCCTTGAACTAACTCCAGAGGAAAAACCAGAATTATTGCTGGAAGGATTAAAATATGCAACTCTTGAAAAAACCATTTCCGAGTGTAAAATAATTATTAATGAAGTTAATATTGACTTTTCCCTTGCACAAAAATTTTGGGAAGAACCTTTAGAGAAAACTTTCCCTGTAAGAGAAGAAGCATCTGGAATAATGAAAGAAGTACCTGTAATTTCATCACCAAAAAAGAGCAGCAAGATAAAAATTACTTCTCCCAAAGTATTCATTCCTGTTTTCCCTGGAACAAATTGTGAGTACGATACGGCTAAAGCTTTTAATGAAGCTGGAGGTAAGACTGAATTAATGGTATTTAAAAATCTTAAGCCTTCAGATATTGAAGAATCAATTAATAAGATAGTTAATTATATAATTCAAGCTCAGATAATTGCACTTCCAGGAGGATTTAGTACTGGAGACGAGCCGGATGGTTCAGGGAAATTTATCGCTACAGTATTTAGAAACCCAAGAGTAAAAGAAGCAGTAATGGATTTATTGAAAAATAGAGATGGATTAATACTAGGTATTTGCAATGGGTTCCAGGCGTTAATTAAACTTGGATTAGTATCCTATGGCGAAATTAGAGATATAGAGGAAGATACTCCAACCCTTACATTTAACAAGATTGGTAGACATATTTCTTGCTTTGCCAGAACTAAGATAGTGTTAAATTCATCACCATGGCTTGCAAATTATCAACCAGGAAATATTTCAACTGTAGCTCTTTCCCACGGGGAAGGAAAATTCTATGCTAATGAAAAAGAATTAGACAAATTAATTAAGAATGGTCAGATAGGCGCCCAGTATGTTGACTTAAACAATAACCTAACCTATGATATAGTATATAATCCAAATGGCTCTGTAATGGCAATTGAATGTATTGCAAGTCCAGATGGAAAAGTTCTTGGTAAAATGGGTCATACAGAAAGAATGAGAGAAAATGTAGGAATAAATGTTCCTGGGAAAAAAGATATGGAACTGTTTTCCGCAGGTATATCCTATTTTTCCTAAAATTATAGTTACACTTATAAGCCCACTGTTTAAGTGGGTTTTCTTTTGTTCAATTTACACCAAGAGGCAACCTGTGGTAATATAATGTTGTCAGTAATGACAAGCCAAAGTTGAAGGGAGAAATAGGATGTATCGAAGTAAAAAAATAAGTTGGGTTTTAATTGTTGTACTAATGTTGTCAGTTGTAGCTTTAGCCGGATGCGGTAAGGATTCCCAGGAAGACAAAAGTCTTAATCGTCTTGAAGAAATTCTGGAATCAGGAACCTTTACCGTGGTCGGCAGTGGAGGGTATCCACCCTTCAATTTCTTTGAAGGTGAAGAAGTAGTAGGTTTTGATGTGGACGCTGGAAAAGCAATTGCTGAAAAACTTGGCGTAGAACTAAATTATATAACTTCAGATTGGGATGGTCTCATCGAAGGTTTAAGAACAGGAAGGTTTGATGGAATTCTTGGTAGTATGGCAATTACTCCAGAGAGATCAGAGGTTGTAAACTTTGCAATTCCTTATTACTACTCAGGAGCACAATTAGTAGTCAGAGAAGATTCTGGAATTACAGACACTGACCAAATGGAAGGTAAGATAATTGGTGTAGCTACAGGTACTACTTTTGTAGAAGATGCTAAGGCTCTTGGAGCAGAAGTGAAGCTTTACCAGGATGATAACCAAACTTTCATGGAATTAATAAATGGAAGAATAGATGGAGTTATTACAGACAGACTTGTAGCCCTTGGAGGAATAGAACAAATTGCTGGTGGAGAAGAACTTATGCTGACAGGGGATCTGTTAAGGCTTGAAGAAATGGCAATAGCAGTAAATAAAGATGATGTTGAGTTGCTGGAAAAGCTAAATACAATATTAACAGAGTTACATGAAGAAGGAATAATGACAGATATTAGTGAGAAATGGCATAACGGAGAAGATATTACAGTAAAATAAGTCTATTGCGGCTCTCTTCTCAAAAATGAGAGCCGCTTTTTATTTTGAACATAAATATAAAGAAAGTGACATTATGGATTCAACAAAAGATAAAAAAGCTGGTTTGAAAAAAATAAAAGTAATTTAGGAAAAGCAGGGTCAATTGCAGGTTTTTTCTAATGATATATATAGTCTGGCAAAATATAAGCCATTATTTTCCTTGAAATTTTGGAGTTATTCCAGAATATTTGCCATTATTTAGAGAGGGAGTAATAGCTACATTACAAATAACAACTTTTGGTATCCTTTTTGGTTTAGTTCTTGGAATAATCATTGGTTTAATGAGAACTTCAAAAATTTGGATTTTTGAAGTTCTTGCAAGATTGTGCATCTTTTTAATAAGAGAAACACCATTATTACTGCAGTTATTTATCATATGTTATGGACTTTCTTCAGTAGTTAAAATACCCGGATATCCAGCTGCAATAATAGCTTTAGGGATTCATAATGCCGCTTATATTGCAGAAATATTCAGAGGAGCAATTACATCAGTTGACAGAGGCCAGAGAGAAGCCGCTTTATCTATAGGGATGACATCCTGGCAGTCTATGAAAAGAATAATCCTTCCCCAGGCTTTTAAAAGAGCAATTCCTCCCTTAGGAAATCAGTTTATTATAGCTCTTAAAGATTCTTCACTGGCAAGTACAATTGCGGTTAGCGAATTAATATTAAAAAGCCGTCAGCTTGCCTCATCAAACTTTATGATGATGGAAATGCTTGTTGTAGCAGGAAATATATTATCTGCTTCTTACAAGTGTATTTACCTATATAGTATTCAGAGTTGAAAGAAAATTAGGAGTAAGTGATCACAGAGTTTAAGGAGGGAAAATAAATTGATTGAAATTAAAAGACTATACAAGTCTTGTGGAAAAGTGAAAGTTCTCAGGGGGATTGATTTAAAAGTTGAAGAGAGTGAAGTAGTTGTAATCATTGGAGCCAGTGGATCTGGTAAAAGTACAATGCTTCGTTGTGTAAATTTTTTAGAAAAACCTCAAAAGGGAACAATTAGTATAGAAGGCAAAGTAATAGACCCTAAGTCAAAGGATCTTAATTTAATAAGACAGGAAGTTGGAATGGTTTTTCAGCATTTTAATCTTTTCCCTCATATGACAGCTATTGGGGATGCAATAGAAGGTTTAATTCAGGTAAAAAAATATAACTATGAAGATGCAGAAAAAGAAGCTTTAAAAATGTTGGAAAAGGTAGGTCTCTCTGATAAAGCTCAGGTATATCCTTCCATTATTTCCGGAGGTCAAAAACAAAGAGTAGCAATAGCCCGTGCTCTGGCAATGCATCCTAAGGTTATGCTATTTGATGAGCCTACGTCAGCTTTAGACCCTGAACTTGTTAGTGAAGTTCTTCAGGTAATAAAGGACTTAGCAAATGAAGGAATGACAATGATGGTGGTGACTCATAAAATGGGTTTTGCAAGAGAAGTTGCTGACAGAGTTGTATTTATTGATCAAGGAGTTATTGTTGAAGAGGGTACACCAGAAGAAATTTTTAATAATCCTAAAGAGGAAAGAACTAAAGAGTTTTTAGGACAAATTTTGTAAAAAAGTTAAAAATTTTTTATTGTTCGTCCACAAATTTATGTTAAAATTATTATTAAATTTGTATTTAAAGGAGGATTATATTTGAAAAGAATAGCACTTTTAGTGTTGGTGAACTTTCTAGTAGTATTAACAATCGTTGTTGCCACTTCCGTATTGGTTATAGGTAATTATATTACACAATATGGACTTGATTATGGCAGTTTGTTAGCTTTCAGTGCAGTTGTCGGTTTTGCAGGAGCTTTTATTTCCCTTGCGATGTCTCGCTGGATGGCAAAAACAATGATGGGGGTAAAAGCTATCAATCCTCAGGGCAATCTTAGTTCTGTGGAAGAAGATTTAATAAATAAAGTATATAGAATGTCCAGAAATGCTGGAATAACTGTTATGCCTGAGGTTGGAATTTACAACCCTCCAGAGGTAAACGCCTTTGCAACAGGAGCAACAAAAAATAAAGCATTAGTTGCAGTATCTGCAGGATTATTGCAAAAGCTTGACCAAGATGCAGTTGAGGGGGTTCTTGCCCATGAGGTAGCTCATATTGCCAATGGCGGCATGGTTACTATGACTTTAATTCAGGGTGTAGTTAATACCTTTGTTGTTTTCTTATCTAGAGTTGCGGCATTTTTTGTATCAAGATTTGTTAAAGAAGAACTGGCAAATTTAGTACATTTTATTGCAATTATTGCTTTCCAGATATTATTTGGTATTCTTGGAAGTATTGCTGTTATGGCTTTTTCAAGACACAGAGAATACAGAGCAGATCAGGGTGGAGCAGACCTTGCTGGGAAAGATAAAATGATTAGAGCTTTGGAACAGTTAAAGGCTAATGTAAGAATGGTTCAAACAAATTAGGAATCAGTTCAGACACTAAAAATTAATGGTGGTCCTGGAAAAATGATGAAGCTATTATCATCTCACCCAGATCTGGATGACAGAATAAACAGACTTAAAGCCTAAAATAAAAATGGATGCTTAACTCTTATTAGGGAAAAGTTATCCATTTTTTTATATCTTCTTTTAATTCCGGGAGCAGGTTAATATTATCAAAATCTTCCTTTTTTACCCAGGCAAAATCTTCGTGTTCTTCAGAGATTATTACAGTATTGTTTTTTGCTTCACATAAGTATGTAATACCAATGACTTGTTTATTATTGTTTTTTATAAAACTCCAGGTAATTAACGGTCTTAATACAATTATTTCCAAATTGGTTCTTTCCTTTATTTCTTTTGCTAAACCATCTTCAGGTAATTCCCCGAAATCTAAACCTCCTCCAGGCAATTCCCAGTAACTTTGGTTTTTTGAACCATTACTTACTTTTTTATAAAAAGATATTTATCTTCCCATATAATAAATCCTTTAACTGAAACATGAAATCTATTCATTTTATCATTCCTGTCTTAAAGCTTTTGTTGATATTATCCTTTTATATTAATTATTACAATATCAGGGTAAAAAAACAGGTAAGGAAAAATAAAAAAAGTGTGGTATTTTTATGTATCTAATATTAAAAAGCGCATTTACCAAAAAAATATTTTAAAAACAATATCAAGCTTAGTTTTTATTATAATAATTTTAAATCTTCAAAAAAGGTACAGCTAATTTACGCCGGAGATGATTCGCGGTTATATTTTATCCTTTGGTATGTTTGGACCCTTAATATTTCTGGGATTTTCTTTAATAAGGCTAATAATTTTTTTCCCAATAATTATAATTTATTTTGCCAGCGGTTTGGCATTTGGCGGATTTTGTGGAGGAATAATTGCAATTGTTGGAGCATTGTTAAGTGCTTTGACTGCCCATGTTATAGCTAATAAAATAGGAATAGACTTTTTACCTATGAAATGGAGAAGCAGAATTTGTGCCGTGAGAGACCGGGTTGATGAGAAAGGTCTTAGAAATATGATTTTAATAAGATTTATTCCTATGATAAGTTTTGATTTAATTAGTTATTCCGCAGGTCTGCCAGGAGTAAAAATGAAACCTTACCTTATTGGAACGATAATCGGAGTTTCTCCAAGAATATTTGCTTATACTTATTTAGGCTCAAATATTATGTCTCCTGGGGATCCTAAGTTTTGGATAGCCATAGTAATACTCCTATTGATTTTTGTAGATCCGGGAACTGTTTATAAATATAAGAACAGGAAGTGAATTATTAATGAAATATGATTATGTACCAGAAGAAATGTGGAAAGAACTTGTAATTGATTTTGCTAAAAGATGGCTTTCCCATGATGGCCTCTGGTTTCAGAGAGTTGAAAAAGAGTATGGAATAGACAAAGCTATTGAAATAGACATTGAAGCCTGGAGAAAACAAACCATCCTTGAAGCTAGAAGAATAATGAAACTGCTAAATATAGAAAAAGACGGGGGCTTGAAGCTCTTGAAAAATGTTTAAAGTACAGAATGTATGCATTTATTAATAAGCAAAAAGCAATTTGGGTAAATAAAAAACTTTGGAATTTTATATGGAAACTTGCAGAGTACAGAGAGCAAGGGAACTAAAAGAATTAGAATATTTTCCTTGCAAAGAAGTTGGAAAAGTTGAATATGGATATTTTGCCTCTGAAATTGACAGTAGAATTAAGACTGAAGTAATTGGCTGTCCCCCAGATAAAACAGGATCAGGCTGGCATTATGGATGGAGGTTTAAAATAGAATAAATGGAAATTACATTACTTATAATTTTATCATCAGCACTACTAATTGCTCTTATGGGATATTTGGTGAAATAAAAGAAAATGTACTGGCTAATATCCGGATATAATACTGCAAAAAAAGAAGAGAAGGAATGTTACGACATAGAAGGACTTGCAAACTTTTTAGCTACACAAATGTATATAATGGCAGGACTTTTTGTAATTGTATCTGTAATGATTTATTTTAGGCAGGATATTTTGGGAGGACTGGTGTTCTTTTTAATTTTACCGCAAAGTATGTATCTGGTAATTAAGGCCCAGTCATTTTATAAAGCCAAAGAAGAAGAAAAAGCCAAGGCAAGAAAACAGACTGTTTTTTAGGAATATTTCTTGCTGTAACAATCATTTTTGTTTCCGGCCTGCTTTATTTAAGTTATATTCCAGCAGTAATTGATTTGGAAGATGAATATGTTGATATTAAAGGTCTTTATGGTAGAAAATTATATTATAGTGAAATTACCAATATTTCACTGGAGGAGAATATTCCTAAAATTGTAAAAAGAATTAACGGATCCAGCATTGGTGAGATAAAAAAGGGCAGATTTTCCTTAGAAAACCAGGAAAATGTTTTGTTGTTTTTGGAGAAGGATGCTCCGGATTACTTGGTAATTGAATACCAGGGCAGAAAAATTATTATTAACAGTAAAGATAATTCAAAAATAATAAAATTATATCAAGACATAGAAAAAGCCCGGGAATAAAACCAGGCTTTTTCTTTTTAGGAGGGGTTATTTCAATATCTGGATACAGCCCTTGCAACAGACAGATTATTTAAATGTAAACTTGTATCGATTCCATAAACTTTTCCATTATTTTTTATTGTGCTTAAAGCAATTTTATTCAAAAGGTCGGAGGAATCACCACCAAAAATATCATTTATATTTATGGATAGAGATTCTATTTGTCCATACTCTGCTTTAGGGACAATTTCCTCAATATTACCTGAGGCATTTCCTGTTCCATTTAATTTCTTAAATTTTTCTATGTCTTTAAACATTTCTTCTTTGAAAACAGGCTCTATTATTTCCCAGGATTTTTTGAAGAACCTGAGGTCCAAGATCATCAGGATTTCCATAAATTCCCTGATTTAAAATATTATTATATTTATTTACTTCCTGATAGATTGGGAGTAGATAATCAACTTCAGCTAAAACCATAGGATATTCATGTTTATTTAAAATATCTTTTAAACCTTCATCAATCAGTCTGAAATATTGTTTAATTAAGTCTTTTTCAAGGGCTGAACTGTCCTGACCATGGAATATTGTTCCGCTTCCTCCTCCAGTTGCTGAATGCAGGACAAAGTGTTTTTCGCTGTCAATCATTTCAATTTGTTTTTGAGCTTCCTTTGTTATATTAGTAATGTCTATTTCAAAGATACTATTTCTGTTAGCCGAAAAAAGCCAGGCATTATTCTTGGAGATTCCAAGGATAAAATATTCACCATTGCCGTGAAGAGAAGGTAATAAAGGTTTAATAAAAAAGTTTTCTCCTACAGCAACTTTTTCAGGTATTTCATAGGGCAGGTTTATTGTTTTTGTATAATCTTTACTAATATAAATTGTAATACTGCTAATTGAATTTCTAAAAAAAAGAGGGATGCCCGAATATTTCTTTTATCTCACTTAGCCTTTCATATGCTTCGCTTTTTTCAGCCCCAATTCAATCAATTTATCTTCCGCTTTTTGCAGAAGATTTTTTATCTTTATTTTATTTTCTTCATCTCTTGTCCCAGGTGGTGCAACGGGTATCATTATACTAATACAGATGCCATTGGTATTGGTAATCATTGTTTTAATTTCTTTTTGAATAGAAATTTTCATAAAAAACCCCCATAAAAATCATATTTTTTACAGGAGGTATCCTATACTTACCTCAATAAAAAATTATTAAACATAAAAAATAAAAAATTCTTTTAAAATAATAATATAGGAGTATAATTTAGAATTAAAATTTGTATTTATATTTTGAATGGAGGCGCAATAAAGTGTCGTTTTTTCGGCCCAAAATTTTAACCACAATGAAAGATTATAAAAAAGAAGATTTCTTTAGAGATCTTACAGCAGGTATTATTGTTGCGATAATAGCATTACCTTTATCAATAGCCTTAGCTATTGCTTCAGGGGTCTCTCCGGAAAAAGGTCTTCATACAGCAATTATTGCAGGTTTTTAATATCACTCTTTGGTGGCAGCAGAGTACAAATAGGTGGTCCTACAGGTGCTTTTATGATTATAGTTTATGGAATTGTAAAAGACTTTGGATTGGAAGGACTTATCTTTGCAACGATTATGGCGGGTTTTATGTTGATTTTTATGGGACTGCTTAAATTAGGAGATGTCATAAAATTCATTCCTTTTCCAATTATTACCGGATTTACCAGTGGAATAGCTTTATTAATTTTTTCTTCTCAAATAAAAGATTTCTTTGGACTACAAATAGGTGAACCACCTTCAGAGTTTATTGAAAAATGGGCAGCCTATTTTTCAAATTTGGAATCAATAAATTATGATAGTCTTTTTATTGGGACAATTACTTTATTAATAATAATTTTTTGGCCAAGGCTAGGTATTAAAAAAATACCAGGGCCCTTAATTGCAATTATATTTACAACATTACTAGTAAGTTTTACAAATTTAGATGTTCCGACAATTGGTTCAAAGTTTGGAGAATTATCTTCATCTTTTCCAACACCATTAATTCCGGACTTTGATTTTGAAAAAATGGAAATGCTTATTGGGCCTGCCTTTACAATAGCAATGCTTGGAGGTATAGAATCTTTATTATCTGCTGTTGTATCTGATGGTATGATAGGTGAAAAACACAGATCAAATGCTGAATTGATTGCCCAAGGTATAGGAAATATAGGCTCAGGTCTTTTCGGAGGAATTCCTGCCACGGGGGCTATTGCAAGAACCGTGACTAATATAAATAATGGAGGAAGAACTCCTGTTGCGGGCATGGTTCATGCTTTGTTCTTACTTTTAATAATGCTTTTATTTATACCCTTGGCAGAATTAATTCCTTTAGCTTCTTTAGTGGGAATGTTAATTGTTGTTGCCTATAATATGAGCGAATGGAGAGAATTTGTTTCCTTTATAAAAGCTCCAAAAAGTGATTTAACTGTATTGGTAGCAACTTTTTTAATTACTGTTCTTATAGATTTGGTTGTTGCAATTGAAGCTGGAATGGTACTTGCAGCAATGCTATTTATAAAAAGAATGTCAGATGTTACTTGTGTAGAATGTATTAATTTAGACTATACAAAGGAAGAAAACAGAGACAAAAGGAAGCTGCCTGAGGGAGTACAATTGTATGAAATAAATGGTCCTTTCTTTTTTAAGAGCAGCATATAAATTTATGGATGTAACAAAAGTTGTTTCAGGAAAAGGAATAAAAGCAATTATATTGAGAATGGAAAATGTGCCGGCAATGGGTACTACAGCAATACATTCCTTCGAAAAATTTATCAAAATATGCAACAGGAAAAATATAAAGGTATTAATTTCTAAAATAAAAGAACAACCTTTAGCAGTTCTTAAAAAGTCAGGATTGTATGATGAAATAGGGGAAGAAAATTTCTTTAGCGCTACACATGATGCAGTAAGATATTCAGAAAAAATAATTTAATACTTTAATAAAAAGCTCAGGAAATCTTTATAGTTTTTCTGAGCTTTTTGATATAATTATCAGATATAAGGGGTGATTACGTGGCAATACTAAAAACTTCAGGTCTTTATTATACAAGAGATGAAAATAAAATTCTTAATGATATAAGTGTTGAAATCCAGACTGGAGACTTTGTTTTTGTTACAGGAAGTTCCGGAAGTGGCAAAAGTACCTTTTTAAAAATGTGTGCCGATTTAATTTCACCAGATGCTGGGGGATTATATTTTAAAGATAAAAATTATTTAGACTGGAATCCTTATGAATTGAGAAAAAAGATTTCATACTTATTTCAGACCCCAAGTTTCTTTTTTGACAAGGTTTATCAAAATCTTGAATATCCCTTTACTTTAAGAAAAGAAAAGGTTGATGAAAAAAGAATATTAGAACTTCTAGTAAGGGTTAATCTGAAAAAGGATATTCTACATCAAAATATAGTGAATCTTTCTGGAGGGGAAAAACAAAGAATTTCATTAATCAGATCTTTAATTTTTTTACCAGAAGTTTTATTGCTGGATGAAATAACCTCAGCTTTGGACTATGAAAACACTTTAATTACAGAGAATTTAATAAATGAAATATCCAAAGAAGGTACAACGATTATCTGGGTTACCCATGATAAAGAACAAAGCAGAAAATATGCAAACAGAATCTTAAATTTTGATTCAGGAAAGGTAAAGGAGGAAAAATTATAATGAGCCAGGAAGTGGATATTTCTTTTATAGGTCTTATGATTTCTTCTTCGCTAGTATTTATAGCTTTAGCTTTATCTTCTTATCAAAAGCTTGACCTTGGTAAAGACATGATTATAAATATAGCAAGGGCGATTATTCAGCTAACTTTAATTGGTTATATTCTGGAATATGTTTTTGGAGTGGATAATCTGTTATTTACATCAATTTTATTATTAATAATAATTTTTAATGCTTCCTTAAATGCAGGAAAGAGAGGAGCAGGGATAAAAAATGCTTTTCCGGCTTCTTTTATTGCTATACTATCTGGAACAATTGTAACAATCACTGCTTTGGTTTTATCAGGAATAATAAAGTATCAAGCTTATCAAATTGTTCCGGTAGGAGGAATGATAATCAGTAATTCTATGATAGCTTTAGGTCTGTCATACAAAAACTTGTCAGCTTCATTTAAAGATAAGAGAGAAGAGATTCAAACGAAACTATCTTTAGGAGCTGATGTCCAGGAAGCTTCAAAATCTTTAATTAAAGACGCAATAAAAACAGGTATGATGCCTACTATTGATTCGGCAAAAACAATGGGAATTGTAGCTCTGCCGGGAATGATGACAGGACTTATTTTGGCGGGGGTATCTCCTTTGGATGCAATAAAATATCAGATAATGGTTGTTTTTATGATTTTATCTACAACGACAATATCTTCAGTAATTGCAGTTTATTTTACCTATAAAGTTTTCTATAATGAAAGGAAACAATTAATATGATTTATGTTGTAAATGATTCTGAAAATCCTTTTTTTAATCATGCTATTGAGGAACATATTTTAAAAAATACAGAGGAAGAAGCATTTATTTTATGGAGAAACAGACCCTCTATTTTAATTGGAAGAAACCAAAACACATTGACAGAAATCGACTATGAATATGTTTCAAAGAAAAAAATAGATGTGGTAAGAAGACTTTCTGGGGGAGGAACAGTCTTTAATGATTTAGGTAATATAAATTTTACATTTATAACGAAAAAAGTTCAGGATGGAACCAGTTTAAGTAATGGTTTTGAAAAATTTGCCTTTCCCGTAATTAAAGCATTAGAGTCATTAGGGGTTTCTGCGGTTTTTACAGGAAGAAATGATATTACCATAGAGGGAAAAAAATTCTCTGGTAATGCCCAGTATCATTATAAAGACAAAACTCTTCATCATGGAACCTTACTTTTTTCAGGTAATTTAGAAAAACTTGCAAAAGCTTTAAAATCAAAACCTTTGAAGCTTCAGGATAAAGGAGTAAAATCTGTAAGGTCAAGAGTAACAAACATTTCAGAACATCTTGGAAGATCTATGGATGTTTTGGAATTTAAAGATTATCTGAAAAAGTATATAATGGATTTTCACAATATTACGGAAGAATATGAGCTCTCAGAAATAGAAATGGCAGAGACTGAAAAAATTCAAAAAGAAAGATTTGAATCCTGGGATTGGAATTATGGGAAAAGTCCCGGATATAATTATTCAAAAGCCGAAAAATTTTTTTGGGGAACAATTGAAGTACTCTCGAATATAAAAAATGAGATAATTGAAGAAATCCGACTTTATGGAGATTTTTTTGGTGAAAAATCAGTAGAAGAACTGGAAAAAATCCTTATTGGAGTTGAACATAAAAATAGTAAAATTTTAGAGAAGCTGATGGATGTTAATTTAGATTTGTTTATAAAAGGTGCTTTACCTCAGGAAGTAGCATCAGTCTTAGGAGGGAAAAAATGAAAAAACCAGATTGGCTTAAAGTAAGGCTGCAAGGGGGAGGGGTTACTGCAAAGGTTAGAAAAACCCTTGAGGATTTACAATTAAACACAGTTTGTACGGAAGCAAATTGTCCAAATAAAATGGAGTGTTACGAGAGAGGCACTGCTACATTTATGATTTTAGGCAGGAATTGCACAAGAAACTGTACATTTTGTAATGTTTCAAGAAATATGCCTGATGAAGTTAACTTAGAAGAACCCCTTAAGGTTGCTGAGGCAGTAAAAAGACTGGGTTTAAAGCATGCAGTTATAACCTCTGTTACAAGGGATGATCTTCCGGACCAGGGAGCGGGTCAGTTTGTTAAAGTAGTTGAAGAAATAAGAAAAATCAGCCCCCAGGTTACAATTGAACTTCTTATTCCGGATATGCAAGGAAAAAAAGATTTACTGGATATGATAATAATGTCCCAGCCAGATATTTTAAATCATAATATTGAAACTGTACCGGGACTTTATAGTGAAGTTCGACCAATGGCAGATTTTAAAAGGTCTATTGAGGTAATCAGATATTTTAAAGAAAAAGACCCGGATATGATTACAAAATCAGGAATGATGCTTGGTTTGGGAGAAACTGAAAAAGAAGTATTAGAAGCAATAGAAGAATTAGCTTCAGCAAAATGTGATATACTGACTTTAGGTCAGTATATGCAGCCTTCATCAAAGCATATAGAAGTTAAAGAATATGTAAAACCAGAAATTTTTGATTACTATAAAGAAAAGGCTTATGAAGCGGGTTTTAAAAATGTTGCTTCAGCACCTTTAGTTAGAAGTTCCTATCATGCAGAAGATTTAAAATTTTAAAAGTGGGAAGTGATATCGTGAGTTTATTTGATTCAAAACATTTTATCCGGACTGTTTGGTTGTTAATGATATTACTTATTGTATTCATAGGAGAAAAGGTTTCTTTTGTCTTCTATCCCCTTGTAGTTTTTTCCAAATTGTTTTTCTTCCTTTATCTTTTGCGGTAGTTTTTTATTATATATTTGTTCCCGCAATTAATTGGATGGAAAAGAAAAAATAAAAAGAGTATGGGGTACGGCGGGTTTTTTTATTTCAATAATTTTGTTGTTAGTTTTATCACTACTGCTTTTAGGATCATCCTTTGAAGATCAAATAGTAAAATTAACAAATTATATTCCAGATCTAACAAATTATTTACAGGACTCCTTTGAAAGAATGAGAGATTCTCCGTTATTTGAAAGGTTCCAGGATTCGGATTTTGTTGCAGTAGAAAAATTATCCGAATATCTTTCAATTGCAGTGGATGCATTTTTAAACAGAATAGGAGATGATGTTTCCTCTCTGGTTTCCTTTGTTTCTAATACAATTGTAGGCATAATACTTTTCCGATATTTCTTTTTTATCTTTTAGTTGATGTTAGAGAACTGAATAAAAAAATAGTAAGTTTTATTCCTGAAAAATATAAGAAAAAAGGTAATAAAATTATCACCGAGATTGATGCAGGTTTAAATGCCTTTATTAAAGGCAGGGTTTTAGTTTGTTTGTTTTTAGCAATAATATCTTTTATTGGTTACACAGTTATTGGTTTGGGAGCACCTTTAGTACTTGCCACTATAGTATTTTTCGCTAACTTTATTCCGTATTTAGGCCCGTTGTTAGGAGCATTACCCGCACTGGTAATTGCATTAATAAGCTCTTTTTCAATGTTTATTAAAGTATTAACTTTAGTAATTGCAATTCAGCAGATTGAAGGTATTTTTATCTCACCTCAGGTAATGAGCAAAAAACTATCAATTCATCCTGTTGTAATTATAGTAGCTGTTATTCTTGGAGGTCATTTTGCAGGAATATTAGGAGTACTTTTTGCAGCTCCCTTTTACTTAATTATTAGGGTATTGGCAGTTAATTTACTTCCAGATAAATATGGTGATAAGATAAAAGGATAGAATGGAGTGAATGATATGGCTGTTAAAGTAGTTACTGACAGTGGTTCTGATATTCCGCAAGAGCTTGCCAATGAGCTGGAAATAGAAATTGTTCCTTTAAAGATAAGATTTGGTGAAGAAAGCTTTATAGACAGAAAAGAGTTAACCTATGATTTGTTTTATGAGAAAATGGCAAAATCAGAGCATGTTCCAGTAACGTCTTTACCATCTCCTCAGGATTTTATTGATGTTTTTGAAAAAATTGGCAGGGAAAATGAGATTATCTGCGTTACAATTTCTTCGGCTATTAGTGGAACTTTTCAAAGCGCAACTTTAGCAAAAAACATGTTAAAAGACTATTCGATAGAAGTTATAGACTCGAAAAGTTTAAGTATGGTTACTGGAAGACTTGCTTTGATTGCTCATGAAATGGCTGAAAAGGGAAAGGGCTTCTCTGAAATTGTTTTTAAATTAAAAGAAATTGCCCAGGATATGCATGCATATATTTTGATAGATGATTTGAAAAACGTAATAAAAGGAGGAAGAATTTCCAACTGGAAAGGCTCAATTGCCCAGGTTTTTCAAATAAAGCCTATTTTATATACGACTAAAGAAGGGGAAGTTCATGTTCGTGAGAATGTAAGAGGAAGAAAAAGACAGTTAAAAAGAATTGTGGAGATTATTGAAAAGGATGGAAAAAATTTATCAAAATATCCTTTATACATACTTCATGCCCAGGCTAAGGAAGAGGGGTTAAATTTTGTTAGGAAAGAAATTGAAAAAAGACTCAAACCTAAAGAAATAATTATTTATACTCTAGGACCAATTATGGGTTCTCATGGTGGTTTTGGGACAATAGGTTTTGTATACTAAAAAGCGAAGAGGCTTTGACCTCTCCGCTTTTTTCTTGCCTTTATTCTTAGATTATTTTTAATTAAATTTTTGATATAAACCAGAAATCATTACAATCAGAACTGCAATTGGAATGAAAATACCAAGTAAAACACCATACCAGTTTCCAAATACTATTTTCCCTTTGGGAGTGTTGATATCTTCAATAGCAAATTTTGATCTCCAAACATAAGCAGCGAACAAACTTGTTAAAATTCCTCCAATTGAAAGAAAAATACTACTTGTAATAAAATCAAGGGTATCTAATATATCCATTCCTAAAAACTTTACATCACTTAGTATGCTGTAACCTAAAGTTGAAGGTAAACCTACGAAGAATATTATTAAGCCAAAAATAAGGGATGCTTTTTTTCGTGACCATCCTTTTTCATCAATAACCCAGGAAACTACTACTTCAAGTAATGATAGTGCTGAAGTTATTGCGGCAATTGAAAGAAGAAGGAAAAATCCAAAGCCAAATATTGTGCCCCTGTCATATTAGCAAAAACTGCTGGTAATGTTATAAATGCAAGTCCGGGGCCGGAATCTGGAGCAAATCCTAAGGCAAAAACTGCCGGGAAAATTGCCAGACCAGCCAGAATAGCAATCAAAGTATCCAACCCAGCTATCCAGGCGGAACTATCTGTCAGGTTTTCCTCTTTACTTAGGTAACTCCTATAAGTAATAAGAGCCCCCGTTCCAAGACTTAATGAAAAGAAAGCCTGTCCTACAGCTGCCAGAATAGTACCTGCGTCTACTTTACTAAAATCTGGAGAAAGATAAAAGGAAATTCCGGCTCCTCCACCTTCAAGAGCAACTCCTCTAAAAACCAACCCTAAAAGCAGCAGAAATAATATTGGCATTAGTACTTTAGAAACCTTTTGTATTCCATCTACAACACCAGCAGCTATAATTCCAAGTGTAATAACCATAAAAAGACCGTGCCATAAAATTGGTGACCAAAGGCTGCTGATGCGAGAAACAAACATTCCGGCAAAATCAGTATTGGGAGTAAACCCTTGTAAAGCTTTATAAGTATATGCCAAAGACCAGCCAGAGATTACTGAATAAAAAGATAAAATAATAAAAGCTGTTAGTACAGAAAGAGCACCTGTAAGCCACCAGGGTGTTCCTGGGGCAATTGCTTTGAAAACACCTGCAGATTTTTTTGGGTGAATCTTCCTAAAGTTACTTCTGTTGTTAGCAAGGGGTAACCAATCAGAGCTATTGCAATTAAGTAGATAAATAAAAATGCTGCGCCACCTTCATTTCCCGCAACATATGAAAAACGCCAGATATTTCCAAGACCTACAGCCGAACCAGCAGCTACAAGTATGAAACCTATTTTTGAACCCCACTGTTCTCCTTTTGATTACTCATTAAATCCTCCTGTTATTAAAATAATTTTGTCGATAAAAAGTCTTTAACTATTATATTTTGAGATGAACATATTTTCAACCCAAAATATTTTAATTATTGACATTTATAAATAGTGTAATTATAATAAAAATGTAATCATTACAAATCAATTAAAGGAGGATTATAATATGAAGGTATTAAAAGTTGATCACATCGGAATTGCAGTTAGTAATCTTGAGGAAAGAATGAAGTTTTATACTGATTTTTTAGGACTGGAATGTCAGGGTATTGAAACTGTTGAAGAACAAAAGGTAAAAGTTGCATTTTTCCCGGTTGGTGACAGTGAAATAGAATTATTAGAATCAACATCTCTAGATGGCCCTATTGCAAAGTTTATTGAAAAAAATGGGGAAGGTATTCAGCGCATAGCTCTAAGAGTAGACGGTATAGAAGGTGCATTGGAATATTTAAAAGAAAGCGGAGTAAGGTTAATTGATGAAAAACCAAGATATGGAGCTGGAGGAGCGAGTATAGCTTTCTTATATCCAAAGGCTACTGGCGGAGTGTTTTTTGAGACTTCAGAAAGAAAATAAATTATTATATTAATTGATTGTTAAAAAACTTTAACCTGTTAGTGTAAAATAATTATGGGTAAAAAAACAAAAAAATATTAGAGCAACTCCTTATGTTACAATTAAATCGCTAAACCAAATCGCAAAAAAGGAGAAACTCTAATGAATAATATTATACATGAAATTGCAACTAAAATCAGTAAAGAAATAGCAGAAAATATGGAAACAACTTTAATTGAGGGAAATAATATATCTGAATTCATTTTAAAAACCAAAAAAAATGCTGGATGAAGTTGGGGTTGCAATTACAGAAAAAGTACTTGAAACTGTAGATATTTTAGTTAAAAAAGATTGTGCAAGAAAAAGAGACTGGAAAATAAAGGAAACAAAGTCGAAGAAAAGTTTGGCGACGATATTTGGTGAAGTAACCTATAAAAGAACGTATTATGTTCATAAAATTACCGGTGAATATAAATACTTATCTGATGAAGCTGTTGGTATTGAAGCAAATGACAGAATGGATATATTGCTAGAATCAATGTTAATAGAAGAAGCAATAGAGACACCATACAGAAAAAGTAGCGAAAAAATATCGAAGAATGTGTATCTTACTGGTCAAACAGTAATGAATTCTATTAGAAAGCTTAAAGATATTTCTAATCATGCAGCACCAGTGAAAAAACTGATTCTCAAGCTAAGATTTTGTACATCGAAGCTGATGAAGATCATGTTTCACTTCAAAGAGGAACATGTGCCGAACCTAGATTAATTTATGTTCACGAAGGTAAGTGAAAGGTAAGTAAAGATAGATATGAATTAATAAATCCCAGATACTTTAGTGGTCTCTATCAAGATAGTGCTGATTTATGGCTTGAAGTAGCTGATTATATTGATAGCAACTATGAAGAAGAAACTATCGAAAAGATATATTTATCAGGAGATGGAGCCAACTGGATAAAACAAGGCAAAGAATGGATTAAAGATAGTATCTATGTTTTAGATAGATACTATTTGTCGAAATATATAAAGAAGGCAACTGCTCATATGAAAGGCACACACCAAATGATGTGGTATTACATAAATACGAAAAGGAAAGATTTCGTAAAAGATTTATTCAAAGCAATAATTGAAGAAACAGAATCAGAAACAAAAAATAGAAGCAATAAAAGATGCTAGAAGTTATGTGTTAAATAATTGGGAAGGTATAATGAATCAATATGACCCGGATTATATAGGCTGTAGCACAGAAGGCCATATTAGTTATATATTATCTGCAAGATTAAGTTCAAGGCCTCTAAGCTGGTGCAGAGAAGGTATTGATCAAATGTCACGTCTGAGGGCTTTTAAGGCTAATTCAGGTAATGTATATGATTTAGTAAAAGAAAGAAGCAAGAAAAATAGAAACAAGAATCATAAAATTAGAAAGCCGTGTTATAAAAAAACTACGAACCTAATATCAGATGAGAAATTCGGCAATATGTCAGTAATTTTAACTGGTAAGAGAACTTGGAAAAGAGAATTATTTAAAAGGATAGCGAGTGCGATTTAGCACGTAATACATACAAGGGGTTTTTTTATTCTTTTAAAACCCATAATTAATTGACGCGATCTTTTAACCTGTTTGAGTGGACAAATTACTGATTTGTCATTAAAATTAACTCAGACAGGTTATTTTTTAATATTGGAGTGAATAAATTGGAATATTTAATTTTAGTAGTAGGTTTCTTTTTACTTATAAAAGGGGCCGACTTTTTTGTTGATGGAGCTTCAGCTCTTTCAGCCATAGCAAAAGTACCGCCTTTGTTAATAGGTTTAACCATAGTTGCTTTTGGAACAAGTGCTCCTGAGGCAGCAGTTAGTTTTGTTGCGGCATTAAAAGGATCAAATGATATTGTAATTGGTAATGTTATTGGTTCAAATATTTTCAACCTGCTAATTGCTATTGGAGTATCTGCAACTATTAGAGCAGTAAGTGTTAAAAGAAACACAATAATTAAAGAATTCCCATTAGCAATTTATGCTACTTTGCTAATGTTTTTCCTTTCCGCTGATGGATTAATAGATGGCTTTGCTTCCAATGTAATAAGCAGGACAGATGGTCTTGTACTGCTTTTGGGTTTTGCTGTTTTTGTATTTTATCTGGTTGAGTTTGCCTTTTTAAGTGATGAAGAGGATGTTTCAATTTATGATGTTGAAACAATTCCTCTTTCAAGAAGTATACTTTCTCTGACTCTGGGTTTAGGAATGATTGTAGTTGGTGGTAATATTGTGGTGAAGTCAGCAACAGAAATTGCTTTAGCCTGGGGTATGAGCGAGGCTCTTGTAGGCACAACAATTGTTGCTATTGGAACATCGTTACCAGAACTTGTAACTTCTGCTGTAGCTGCATATAAAGGGCAGTCTGACATTGCTGTAGGAAATATAATCGGATCTGGATTGTTTAACATATTATTTGTTTTAGGTTTTTCTGCAGTAATCAGTCCAATTAATGTTTCTGGGAAACTATTCTTTGATGTTGGATTTTTAATTGTAATTACTTTGATTTCTTATCTTTTCTCTTATACTAAAAAAGAAATTGATAGAACAGAAGGTATAGCATTAACCTTGATGTACGTAATTTATATGGTTTATATAATAATCAGAAACTAGAAAGACAGTTTTATTCTAAATTTTCACCAACTATTACAGACTGGTCTGACCCCCAAAAATTACACAAAATTGGGACAGTAAGATATACTAATTTTGGGGGCTGATTTTAATGACAAAGAACTATTCCGATGAATTTAAACTCTCTGTAATTAAGGAATATTACGAAAGCAATCTTGGGGTAAGAAAGATTACTGCAAAGTACAATTTATCTTCAAAAAATCTTGTTCTTAATTGGGAAAAACAATTAAAAGAAAAAGGACTTCTTCCAACAGAAGCTAAGAAAGATCCGGATAAGATAAAAATCAGATCAGATAAAATAGATTTTCCTGAGAAAACACAAAGAGAAATTGAATACGAAAAAGAAATAGAACATCTTTATGCTAAAATTGAATACTACGAACAATTAGAGCATTTACAGCCCTTTATTTCTAAAAAAACAAAAGCCAGGGAGCTAAAGTACAGAGCTATATTTGCTTTAGAATTTAAATATACAGTAAAACTTCTTTGCGAAATTACTGAAGATTACATTAAATTTTATATTAATGACAGGACGCAAAGAAGCCTTGGAGGTGTCCCTCCAAGGCTCTATAAACAGATTTTTTCATTTAATTAATTTGGTGAAATTTACTGTCCCAGAAGTGTACCCTTTTTGGGGGTCGCACCAAAGCGTCCCATCCCTTTGTAGGCATTGTAACTCTTTGTTTTGCAATAGGCATAGATGGTCTCTTTTCTTCCCTACTTTTCAATTACATAGCCCTGATTATCCCCACTTTTAATCTTTTTTACAGCCTGGAGCTGGCTAAGATCTTTTTCAAGTATTCCGTTTCGGGTTTTTGAACCAATTACAATACCATCTTTATTTATTAAAAATAATTCTGTTGTATCATCAACCTTAACAGAATCAATAATATCGTATATATAATTCCAGTTAAACCGGGTTGAAAAAACACCAATAACATTTCCTTTATCATCTCTTACCGGAGCAGAATAGTTCATAACATAATTTTTCGCCAGTTGTGAATAATGCATATCATTAACAAATACAGAGTTATTTTTCACAGTTTCTGTAAACCAGTCTCTATGGGCAATGTCTCCTCCAATAACAGAAGGATTGCTTCCGCTTGCAATTATTTTTCCGTCCATATCGGCAATGATCAGATCATAATATACTTCGTAAATTTCTATAATATTTTTTATAAATGATATAGCAGAATCTATTTTGTTTTTATCCTCTGGTTCTTTTAAGGCCTCAATAACTGCATCAAAAGTTGCCCATGCCTGAACGTCACAATTTCTTTCGAATAGGTTACGGTCAATTTTATCTATAGTATCAAATGCAACATCAACAGTTCTTACAGCAATTACTTCATTAGCTTTTTGCTGGATATTTGTTATTAACTCTTTACTCATTCGGTTTGTTTGAAGGCTTTGATCTGCAAAACGTTTAATTTCATCTGCTACCACTGAAAAGCCTCTTCCAGCTTCACCTGCCCGGGCAGCTTCAATAGCCGAATTAAGAGCAAGGAGATTTGCCTGAGAGGAAATTTGGTTAATTGTATTTATTACAGTTTCCATTTCTTTGTTAGCTCTTTTAAGTTCATTTAACAATATTGATACATTTAGTTTGTTTATTTCACTCATTGCAATCACTCCTAAAAAAGTTTTCTTTTATTATATTTAAATCTGATTGTTACAGTACGGTTTCTTTAAAAAGTATTTTGTATTATTCGGGATACTTTTTAATTTTTATGGGTAATTATTTTTATATAAAAATGCGGAGGTGGATTGATGATTGAAATTCTAAATCAGAGAAGAAGTATTAGAAAATATTTGGATAAAAAAGTTGAAAAAGAGAAGGTAGAGGTTTTAAAAAAAGGAATTCTCCTGGCCCCTTCTTCGAAAAGCAACAAACCCCTGGAATTTATTTTTGTAGATGAGAAAAATAAAATAATAGAGTTAAGTGAATCAAAAAATTTTGGGTCGGCATTTTTAAAATGTGCCCCTTTAGCAGTAGTGATTGTTGGGGATGAAAATAAAAGCGATGTTTGGATTGAAGATGGTTCTATTGCTGCAATTATTCTTCAGCTAACAGCAGAGAGTATTGGTTTAAAAAGTTGCTGGATTCAAATCCGAAACAGGATTAAAAATGAAACAGTCTCTTCGGAAGAGCATGTAAAAAGTGTATTAAATATTCCGGACAATCTAAAAGTTTTATCTATTATAGCATTAGGATATCCTGATGAAGTCAAGGAGCCATATGGTGAAAACAGCCTTAAATATTCTTTAGTTAAAGAAAATAATTATTAATTTTTTACTTGACTTAAATTGAAATGTAATTATAATAAAATTATATTCATTACAAATGAGTAATAAAAGTGATGGTGGTATGATGAAGGAAATTACAATTAAAGAGTTAACTGAAATTTTGAAAGAAAAAAATGTTAAGCCTTCTTTACAAAGATTAAAAATACTGGAGTTTCTTTTCAGAACAAACAATCATCCAACAGTAGATGAGATATATTCAGCCTTAATAAAAGATATTCCTACCCTTTCAAAAACAACAGTTTATAATGCATTGAATCTTTTTATTGAATCTGAGCTTGTAAAAGTAGTTAATATTGAAAATACTGAATCAAGGTATGACATAATTCCTGAAGAGCACGGGCACTTTAAGTGCAGGAAATGTGGGAAAATATATGATTTTCATTTTAATATGAATATGATTGATTCTCAAATTCCTCCTGGGTTTATAGTGTCGGAAAAAAATGTCTTTTTTAAAGGTATCTGCAGGGAATGCTTAAATAATAATATTTAAAATAACTAAGGAGGATTATTAATGCCATCATTAAAAGGAACAAAAACAGCTGAGAACTTATTAAAGGCTTTTGCAGGGGAATCTCAGGCCAGGAACAGGTATAACTATTATGCTTCTGTAGCCGACAAAGAAGCTTACAAGCAAATTAGAAATATTTTTAACGAAACTGCAGAAAATGAAAAAGAACATGCAAAAAGATTTTATAAGTTCTTATTAGAAGGTCTACAAGGAGAGCTGCCAGCAATGATAGAAATAAAAGCAGAGTATCCGGTAGCTCAAGGTAATACTTTTGATAACTTAACAGCAGCAGCTGAAGGTGAATATGAAGAGTGGGATGATTTATATCCAGAATTCGCAAAAATTGCTAAAGAAGAAGGTTTTAATGAGATTTGTGTAGCCTTTAAAATGATTGCAGATGCTGAAAAAAGACATGAAACACGTTTCAGAAAATTAGCAGAAAATATTAAAAACAACAAAGTATTTGAAAAAGATTCAAAAATTTTATGGAAATGCGGAAATTGTGGCTACGTTGCTGAATCAACATGTGCACCAGCAATTTGCCCAGCTTGTGTACATAAACAAGAACACTTTGAAGTTTTTATTGAAAATTATTAAAAATTAGTTTTTAAAATTAAAAAGAGGAATTTAAAATGGAAGAACAAACAG
Source organism: Peptococcia bacterium (assembly GCA_965228015.1). Taxonomy (GTDB): domain Bacteria; phylum Bacillota; class Peptococcia; order Peptococcales; family SKKY01; genus SKKY01. Next base: position 695,565 of record OZ245787.1, on the reverse strand, counting down.
TTAACAAAATGCCACTTATTGGAGAACCAGCACCAGCTTTTACGGCGGTTACAACTCAGGGACAAATTAATTTCCCAGAAGATTATGCAGGAAAATGGGTAATTTTATTCTCCCATCCAGCAGACTTTACACCAGTTTGTACAACAGAATTTATGACTTTCGCAATAATGGTAGATGAATTTAAAGCTTTAAATACGGAGCTTGTTGGCTTATCAGTTGATTCACTTTATGCTCACATTGTCTGGCTTAGAAAAATTCAGGAATTAGAATGGAATGGCATGAAAAATGTTGAAGTGAAGTTCCCTCTTATTGAAGACATTAAAATGGATGTAGCAAAGAAATTTGGAATGATTCAGCCAGGTCAGTCAAGTACTCAAGCTGTAAGAGCAGTTTTTGTAATTGATCCAGAAGGTAAAATCAGAACAATTCTTTACTATCCATTATCAATGGGGAGAAATTTTGATGAGATTAAGAGAATTATTCTTGCTCTTCAAAAAGCAGACAAAGACAGTGTTGCTACACCAGCAGACTGGAGACCAGGGGATGATGTTATTGTTCCAACAGCCGACTCTTACGGAACAGCAAAAGAAAGAATGGAAAATCAAGGAGATGACACATACTGCCTAGACTGGTTTATGTGTTTCAAAAGAGAAAAGAAATAAGAATAGGAACTCAGGCACTGTCATTCGATGGTGTCTTTTCCTGTTATACATAATAAGTCGAAAGAGGTAAAAGATATGAAAACAGAAATTATTGGAAACATAGTAGATGTATCATCAGGTGAAGTTTTAACAAATAGAAAAGTAATAATAAACAATGGGATAATAAAAGATATCGAATTTGGGGACACCTCTTGCGGAATAGGGGGACACATCCGAAAATGGCAACTATTTAATTCCCGGCCTTATTGACAGTCACTTACATCTTCTTTTTTTCAGGCAGCAGTTCACCCTTACAAGATTTTATGGGCTTAGATCAGAAAGGATTATATGATCTTGCTCTAAAAAATACTCAAATGGCTCTGGACTATGGCATAACGACAGTAAGAGATTATGGTTCTTTATCGGATATAACTTTTAAGTTAAGGGAAGATATAAATATTGGCAAGGTCATTGGAACCAGAGTTTTAACATCTGGCGAGGCAGTAACAACAAGAGGCGGTCATTTAAATTTTATGGGTATAGAAGCAGATACACCAGAAGAAATGGAAAAGGCAGCTGAACTTATGCTCGAAAAAGGTGCGGATTTTATTAAGTTAATAGTGTCAGGAGGAAATACAACTCCTGGTAGTAAAGATAATGTTGATCAGTATGAATATGAAAATATTAAATCAATAACAGACTATGTTCATTCTAAAGGAAATAAAATTATGGCTCACGTTTATACAAAAGTTGGAATGAAAAAATGTATTGAAGCCGGATTGGATTTTATTGAACATGGAAGTTGGAGAACTGCCGATGGAATAGACGTGGAGTTTGATTTAATTAAAAAATGCATGATAAAAAAATTTGTTATGGTACCGCTCTGCCGAAAAGTTATCTTATAAATTTTGAAGAAGTTCATAAGAACAGAATTTTCACTACTATTGAAAATATGGAATATAAGGATAATGTTGTAATTGGGACAGATGGCGGTACTACTAATAATCCGGTTAAGGAATTAATAAATCAGGCAATATATTTAAAAGAAAAGGGTAAGTTTTCAAATCTGGAAATATTACAAATGTTAACAATAAATCCTGGAGAACAGGTATTAGATGGGAAGGCAGGGGTAATAAAAAAGGCTTGATTGGAGATGCTGTTGTATTAGAAGGAAATCCTCTGGAAGATCTTGAAAATCTGAAAAAAATAATTGCTGTATATAAAAAACAAGAGGCTCAGATGAGCCTCTTGTTTTTTATTCTTTGTTGCTTAAATAGAGTGAGACAAGGAGAATTTTCTACCAGTTCTTTTCTTCTAATCGACTCATTTGGGGTATAAAGACCATTTGAAGCGGGAGAAAATCCGCAGAGAACATTAATTTTTCTTATTAATTTCACCTACAGCACTAGGCAGAAGGCTGGTTTCTGTACCGAAAGGAATGTTCCAGTCAGAGGCTGTTTTTTCCAAAGATTTTAGCGTAATATTATTTCTTTTCTTCAGAAGGGGAGCCTTTCTTCAAGTTTTTGAAGATAAGTTTTTATGCCCTTTACCTTTGAATTAAGAATTTTATTTAATTTTTCTTCTGCTTCCATGGTGCATTCTTTATTTAGGTAAGTGATATATAAAGTTGCATTTACCCTGTGGGGAAGAAGAACACTGTATCTTTCAGAAAATAAGTCTTGAACTGCTACGGTTAGCTTTTTCCGGATTACTAAGATTTTTTATTTTTCCGGCCTTATCAAGAAAATAGTTAAGAACATCAGCCTGAGTAGTTGTGCTTCCAATTCTTTGGGGATCTCCCTCAATAACAAGACTGTATTTAGTAGATCCTCGTCGTTGATCTACAATTCTTCCAGATAAAAAACCTGGCTGAAGAATAAATATTTCTTTTGCTTCCTTGGCAGCAGCTTTTAGCAAGGTGTGGCTGTAGCGCATCCCCCGACCTTCATCGGAATAGAAAAAAACACCGATTTTTTTACCAGTAAGAGATTTAGTTTCCTTAAGGGCATTAAGTACCCCAAGAATCGTAACTATGCCGCTTCTGCTGAAGGCAATGCCCTCACCAAAAAGCCATTCTTCCTCAGTTCTAAAGGGAATAGGATAACTTTCACGCTTTTCGGGGATATCAATGGGCAAAACGAAAAGGAGGCCATCTTTAAAGCCGGCTTTGGTTTCATAGGTCCAGGCAGAACGGGAGTTGGTGAATTCTTGTGGTTCAGAAAGATCTAGTTTTATCAAACGCTCTTTTAATCTTTTTTTAGTTGCTGAAAGTCCTGCAGGGTCATCAGTCCAGCTGGGCGTATTTGTCCATAAGCGTAAATCATTTTCTATTTTATCCCGGTTCTTTGTTATATGGTTGAAAATTTTTATTGATGTGCTGTCAGCTTCTTCGTTAAAGTTTGAAAGATTATATGGACCAAAGTATCTTTCGGATGCAACTTCTACAAGTTTGTTCATCAGGGAATCGTAATCCAAATTCATTTTTTCTGCCGCATAAATGTAGGAACTGGAGCTTCCAAGACTTGCCATGGAATTTACTTCAAGGATATATAAATTTCCATCTTTATCCATACGGAAGTCGACTCTTGCAGAGTCATAAAGACCAAGGGCATTAAAAGTATCTACAGCCAGTTTTTTAATTTTTTCATCTTGCTCCTCAGTTAATGGAGCAGGACAAAGTTTTTCAACTTCTCTTCCGCTTTGGTGGGTTTTATCTTCAAAAGTGTATATTTGCTCTCCTTCACCAAAAACAAGCTCAAGGGGAGGAAGGGTTTGAAGACTATCTCCGTTTCCCAGCAGACCAACGTTAAATTCTCGTCCTTCAATAAATTCCTCAACCAGGGTGGGGGAGTTGAATTTTTCATAAATTACTTTAACCTCTTCTTTTAACTCCTCTTCGTTATTAACAATTCTTAAGCCAAAGGAAACAGCTTCACTTTTTGGTTTAACAATTAGAGGATATTTTAAGTTTTCTTTTAATGGGGAATCTGGGGTATCCAGAACCACAAAAGCCGGTGTTGGGATTCCTTTTTGAATAAGAATCATTTTTGTCAGAACTTTATCCAGAGCCAAGACGTGACTTTCCGGACCGGAGCCTACGTAAGGAATTCCCAGCATTTCCAGAATACCTGGCATGTGCATATATCTGCCCTTTCCCTGGATTCCATAGCTAAGGTTGAAAACCAGGCCGGGTCTTTCTCCTGCGATAACTGCAGGCATAAATTTTTCCAGGGCAGAAATGAAGTTTTTATCCCCTTCAAAGGTTTTAACCTGATGACCACCTTTAACAAGGGCTTTCTGAATTTTCTTTATTGTATCAAGGTCATATTTTTCTCTGTTTGGAGTGCCGAATAAATTTATTACCGCCTGGCTCTCCCTGTTGTAAACTATTGCTATTTTTAAATAGATCAACCTTTCAGTTTGTTTTATTTTTGATTTGACGGGTATGATAACATAATAATATAGGAGGAATGGAATATGAGCAATGAAAAAACTACAATAGAAATTAAAGGCATGACCTGCTCTGCTTGTTCTCGGGCCGTAGAAAGATCACTAGGTAAAATGGAGGGAATAACAGAGGTCTCGGTTAACCTGGCAATAGAAAAAGCTACAGTTATATATGACTCAGAAAAAGTAAAAATTGAAGATATAAAAGCAAGAATAAAAAAGTCTGGATACGAACCTGTGGATAGCCCGCAGAAAATAGAAGTGGTCTGACCCCCAAAAATTACACAAAATTGGGACAGTAAGATATACTAATTTTGGGGGCTGATTTTAATGACAAAGAACTATTCTAATGAATTTAAACTCTCTGTAATTAAGGAATATTACGAAAGCAATCTTAGGGCAAGAAAGATTACTGCAAAGTACAATTTATCTTCAAAAAATCTTGTTCTTAATTGGGAAAAACAATTAAAAGAAAAAGGACTTCTTCCAACAGAAGCTAAGAAAGATCCGGATAAGATAAAAATCAGATCAGATAAAATAGATTTTCCTGAGAAAACACAAAGAGAAATTGAATACGAAAAAGAAATAGAACATCTTTATGCTAAAATTGAATACTACGAACAATTAGAGCATTTACAGCCCTTTATTTCTAAAAAAACAAAAGTCAGGGAGCTAAAGTACAGAGCTATATTTGCTTTGGAATTTAAATATACAGTAAAATTTCTTTGCGAAATTGCTGGAGTAAAAAGAAAAGCCTATTGCAATTTCAGAGACAAACCAATAAAAAAAGAAGATTCCATTGAGAAAATAATTATTCAAATATATAACAAATCAAAAGGAATTTTTGGTTACAGAAGAATAGGAAATGAGCTAAGAAATGCGTTTAAAATAGTTGTTAATCATAAAAAGATTCAAAGAATAATGCAGGAAAACAATCTCAGATCCAGAATCAGAAGAAAAAAGAATAGGATTCAAGATGATAAACAATTCAAAGCCAATATATTAAACAGGGATTTTAAGGCAAGTCGCCCAGGAGAAAAAATAGCCACAGATATTACCTGTATTCCTTACAGAAACTCTAAGCTATATCTGTGTGTTGCCCTAGATCTGTTTAACAATAAACCGGTAAGCTGGGAATACAGTAAGAATCCTGACAGCAAGCTGACTGTAAAAACTATTGAAAAACTTTCAAAAAAGATAGATATTAAGAATACTGTTATCCATAGTGATCAAGGTGTTCAATACACAAGCAAAGAATATTCCAGCTATTTAAAGTCTTTAGGAGCAGTTTAAAGTATGTCCAGAAGAGGAAATTGCTGGGATAATGCGAAGATTGAAAGTTTCTTTAGCCATTACAAAACAGAAAGTATTAATCTCTACAAGAAAAGAATCAAAAGTTTTAAAGATATAAAAGAAATTACTGAAGATTACATTAAATTTTATATAAATGACAGGACGCATAGAAACCTTGGAGGTGTCCCTCCAAGGTTTCTATAAACAGATTTTTTCATTTAATTAATTTGGTGAAATTTACTGTCCCAGAAGTGTACCCTTTTTGGGGGTCACCCCAAAGCGTCCCCTACTGCTTCTATTTGGCGGAAGTTTTATATTGCTTTGTTTTTCACTGTGCCTTTGCTTTATATTTCCATGGGACATATGATTGGATTGCCATTGCCGGCTTTTTAATGCCGGATATGAATCCTTTTAATTTTGCAGCTGCTCGGCTGCTTCTGACTCTTCCTGTTATGGGAGCTGGTTACCAGTTTTATACTATAGGTTTTAAAAACTTATTCCATAGAAATCCTAATATGAATTCACTGGTTGCTGTTGGTACTTCATCTGCTTTTCTTTATGGACTTTATGCAGCCTGGATGATAAAAAATGGAGTACACCATTATATTCACCAAATATATTTTGAAACAGCGGGAGTAATTATTACATTAATTCTTCTTGGTAAAACTCTTGAGCTTAATGCTAAAGGCAAAACTTCCAAGGCAATAAAAGAGCTTATGGCACTTTCTCCTGAGACGGCTTCAGTAATAATAAATGGCGAAGAACGAAAAGTTAAAATAGAAGAAGTAAAGGTTGGAGATATAATTCTTGTTAGACCTGGGGATAAAATTCCCGTAGATGGGGAGCTGACAGATGGAGCATCTTCTGTTGATGAGAGTATGCTGACAGGGGAAAGTATTCTCGTAAGCAAGAAGCCTGGTGATAATGTTTTTGGAGCTACAATTAATAAGGGAGGAGCTTTTCAATTCAGAGCTTCGAAAGTTGGAAGTGACACTGCCCTTGCTCAGATTATTAAGCTGATAGAGGAAGCTCAGGGAAGCAAGGCGCCAATTGCAAAACTTGCTGACCAGGTTTCGGGAATATTTGTTCCGGTAGTAATTGCCTTGGCAATTATTTCCTCTTTAGGATGGTATATTGCAGGAGAAAGTGTTTCCTTCTCAATTAAAATATTTATTTCGGTTCTGGTTATAGCCTGCCCTTGTGCACTAGGCCTTGCTACTCCAACAGCAGTAATGGTTGGCGCAGGTAAAGGTGTAGAGTATGGTATTTTGATAAAAAGTGGAGAGGCTTTAGAAACAGCTCACAAAATAAATACAATAATTTTAGATAAAACAGGAACCATAACTGAAGGTATCCCCTCTGTAACAGACATAACTTTGTATAATGAATGGCAGGAAAATGATGTTCTCGTGTACGTTGGAAGTGCAGAGGTAAATTCAGAGCATCCTCTTGGAAAAGCTATCCTTGAAAAAAGCAAGGAAAAGGAAATTCATCTGACATCAGCGGATAACTTTCAATCATTTTCAGGTTCTGGTATTGAAGCAGTAGTAAAAAAATGTGTCTGTTCTAGTTGGGAACAAGCTGCTTATGGATGAAAGAGGGATAGACATAAAAGATTCCCAGGAAATTTGGGAGAAATTATCTGACTAAGGGAAAACCCCGGTCTATGCTGCAATAGATAATTCCTTTGCTGGAGTAATTGCTATAGCTGATGCTGTTAAAGAAAGCAGCGGAAAAGCTGTAAAAGAACTGAAAAATATGGGTATTCAAGTAGTAATGATAACAGGAGATAATAAAAGAACAGCCCAGGCAATTGACAAAGAAGTAGGAATAAGTGAAGTTTTAGCAGAAATTCTTCCTGAAGGGAAATCCCGGAAAGTCAAGAAATACCAGTCAGAAGGCAAAACTACAGCAATAGTTGGTGATGGAATTAATGATGCTCCAGCCTTGGTTCAGGCAGATGTTGGTATTGCAATATCTTCTGGAATAGACGTTGCTGTTGAATCTGCAGATATTGTTTTAATGAAAAATGACTTAATGTCAGTGCCTGCAAGTATTGATTTAAGCAGAAAGACTATAAAAAATATAAAGCAGAACTTATTCTGGGCATTTTTCTATAATGCAGCAGGCATACCAATTACAAGGGGCTTATTACACATTTTTGGAGGTCCTTTGTTAAACCTAATGATAGCAGCAGGAGCCGTGTCCCTAAGCTCGGTTTCTGTTGTTACTAATGCTTTAAGATTAAGAAAATTTAAGCCTAAGGAGAGTAATGATTATGAAAAAGAAAATATATATCGAAGGAATGACCTGTGAACATTGTTTAAACAGAGTAAAAAATACTTTATCTGAAATTGAAAATGTAAATAATACAGATGTTAACCTTGAGGAAGGTTTTGCTTTAATTGAATTTACTGGGGAAGTCACAGATGAATTTTTGACAGAGGTTATAGATGAAGCTGAATATGATGTAACAAAAATAGAGGAAATTTAATTAAAAGAAACATAAAAGATATAAAAAAGGAAGAAGCCAGATTAAACCGGTTTCTTCCTTTTCCTTTGCTCTATTATAATTTATTTTGAATAACCATATTATCCTAAGATAGCTTTTAAATCTTCCTCAGCAGTTGTTGTTGGTGTTAATCCAAACTGATCAACCAGAACGTTAAGAACATTTTCTGAAACAAAAGCTGGAAGAGTTAGACCAAGGTAAATATTTTTAATTCCCAGGGCAAGAAGTGTAAGTAATACACAAACTGCCTTTTGCTCATACCAGGAAAGAATCAAAGTAAGAGGTAATTCATTTACATCGCATTCAAAGGCTTCAGCAAGGGCTACGGCAACTTTAATTGTAGAGTAGGAATCATTGCATTGACCCATGTCTATAATTCGTGGCAGGCCGTTAACATCTCCTAAATCCAAATCATTGAATCTGAATTTTCCGCAAGCTAAAGTTAGAATAATTGAATCTTCAGGGGTACCTTTTACGAAATCTGTATAATAATTTCTTCCAGGCTTTGCTCCATCACATCCCCCAACAAGGAAGAAGTGGCTGATGTCCCCTTTTTAATTGAATCTATAACAAGTCCTGCATTGCTTAATACTGCATTTCTTGCAAAGCCGGTAGTTAAAACTAAACCACCATTAATGCCAGTGAATTCTTTATCTTCATCAAATTCACCTAATTCAAGAGCTTTTTCAATCACAGGAGTAAAGTCTTTTTTGTGTCCCGCTCCTTCAGATATATGTTTCATTTCTGGATAAGCTACAAATGATGTTGTAAATACTCTGTCAGCATAAGGTGCTTTTGGAGGCATTAAACAGTTAGTTGTGAACAGAATAGGAGCAGGAAGATTATCAAATTCCTTTTGCTGATTCTGCCATGCAGTTCCAAAATTGCCTTTCAGATGAGCATGCTTTTTCAACTCTGGATATCCGTAGCAGGGAAGTATTTCTCCGTGGGTATAGATATTTATTCCTTTGCCTTCTGTCTGCTCTAAAAGTTGTTTTAAATCAAGTAAATCGTGACCAGTTACAACAATAAAAGGACCTTTTTCAACATTCATAGTTACTTTAATCGGAACAGGATCTCCGTAAGTTGAAGTGTTAGCTTCATCAAGAAGAGCCATAGTTTTTAAGTTCATATGACCAAATTCCATTAACAAAGCCAGCCATTCTTCCACGCTGTGATCCTCGGCGAATTCCTTCATTCCTTTAAAGAACCAATCCATAATTTCAGGATCTTTTTTACCCAGAACATATGCGTGTTCAGCGTAAGCTGCCATACCCTTCATTCCCAGCAATAAAGTAGAACGAAGAGAGATAACATCTTTGTTTCCTTCCCATAAATTTTCAACTTTGAATAATGGTGCTTCAGGAAGTTTAGCTGCTTCCTTTTCAATAGCATTGTAATGGTATAGTCTTGTTGTAACACCTAGTACGGATAATATATAATAAACCCGAACTAGGAGGATTACAAAATGAGCAAACGTTACGATTTAGAATTCAAGAAGGAGGTTGTACGTGAATATCTAAAAGGCAAAAGCCTTGGTGATCTTTTTGCAACCTACGGTGTATCAAAATCAACAATGTCCGGATGGATAAAAAAATACAGCGAAGAATGTCATTACACAAAACCACAAAATAAAGAAAATGCAATATCACCAGAGGAATATAGAGCGCTTAACAAGAAGCTTATGGAACTTTAAAAGGAAAATGACTTCCTAAAAAAGCAGCGGCATTCTTCGCAAAGGAAATCGATTAGTGGTATATTGGTTCATTGATGCCTATAAACTTGAGTTTGGATTGTGCTGGTTATGCCGCAAGTTCAACCTCTCTCCGAATATGTACTACAATTACTTAAAGAACAGAAAATCCACGTATCGTGAGGGAAAGGCTAAAGTTCAAGAAAACATAAAAAGTATTTATTACAATAATGGACGCATTATCGGCCATAGGTGGATGGTCGCTTTTCTTGCAAGGCAAAATATATTTATTGGTAAGACAACAGCACATAAGTATATGAACAAGGAATTAAACCTGCATGCAATCACTGTAAGAAAAAGGCCCAAATATGTAAAAGGTAAAAAGAACAAAGTATTTCCCAATATTCTTAATCAAAATTTCTCTGTCACAGAAAGAAATAAAGTATGGTGTACTGATTTCACCTATATAAGATTAACAAACGGTAAAATGCGTTATAATTGTACTATTATAGATTTAGCAAAAAGGGAAGCGATAGCAACGGTTAACTCAAAATGAATCAACTCAGATCTGGCAATAGAAGCCTTGTCTAAAACTCTTGAAAGAGAGAGCCCAGATGAAGGGTTAGTCTTACATTCAGATCAGAGGGTACAGTTCACCTCATGGGCTTTCGTAGAGTACTGCAAAAGCCAAGGAATAAGGCAAAGCATGAGTAAAACAGGTTGCCCATATGATAACGCTCCAATGGAGAGATTTTATAAATCACTTAAGTCAGAGCTTATTTACCACCAAAAATTTGAAACCGACCTACAATTAGATGAAGCTATCAATAAATATGTTTATGTGTGGTACAATCACATTCGACCTCATTCATACAATGGAGGGCTGACTCCATTTGAAGCGCGAAATATAAACTGATTTTCCGTACTTAGTGTTACAAAGATGCTTGACCATTACACATTAATTGTTTCAGAAATGCGGTCTGTATCAAAACTTACATTAGTAATTGTAGTAAATAATCCTTGAATCATAAGTTCATCAGTGGTAGAACCTGGTGACTTTCCACCAGCACGGTGGGCAAGATTAATTAAAGATACAATTAAATCATCTTGACGGTTTGATACTTCCGGCACTTTTCCGCAAACTCCGGATACTGTACAAGCCTCTCCTTTAGCTGTTTATTCACATTGAAAACAAAACATTTCATTCATTTAAAAATCCTCATTATTTAAATTATTAGTCTTCTAAAATTCTTCCATCGGTGGTTATTGTTACAATGTTCCAGGGAATCATTTTTCCGCTGTTAATTAAAGCATTTTTAGCAGCATTTGCGATTCCAGAGCAGCAAGGTACTTCCATGCGTAAAACTGTAAGACTCTTAATATTATTGTTCTGTAAAATGGCAGTAAGTTTCTCGGAATAATCTCCTTCATTAAGCTTAGGACATCCAATTAAAGTAACTTTGTTTCTCATAAATTCCTGATGGATATTTCCGTAGGCAAAAGCTGTACAGTCAGCGGCAACTAGAAGGTGGCTGTTTTCTAAATATGGTGCATGAACAGGTACAAGTTTTATCTGCACAGGCCATTGTCTTAATTGCGAAGGATTGTATGATTGTTGTGCTTGAGATACTGGGGTCTCATCTCTGCTTATAGTTTTTGATGCTGTCCCAGGGCAGCCGCAGCCTAGTGAAGCTGTAATTGGTGAATTAGGTGCTTCTGATGCAGCTTTTCTTTGAATGGAAGCTTCTTTATCAAAAGCTTTTGCCTCTCTTTCCTCAAGCTGAATTGCATTTACAGGGCGCTTTGGCAGACATTTTCCCAGTCCGTCACAATAGTCCTCAGAAATTAATCTTGCTTTGCCATCTACAAGTTGAATAGCTCCTTGTTAACAAGCGTTAATGCAAAGGCTGCATCCTATACATTTTTCCTCATCTATATTTATTATTGTTCTCTTCATAAAGTATTCATCCTCATTTCTATTGAATTAATAAATTAAGTATATTAGAATATAGTCGAGTAATCGGTAGCCAGAGATACAAAAGGAGGAAGTATGGAAGAAAAATATATTAAAGTACTAGGAAATAATTATCTTTTTAAAGATATGACCAGGGATGAAATTGAAAAAATGCTTCTTTGCCTTAATCCAAATATAAATAAATTTGAAAAGAATGAACTAATAACCAGGGAGGGGGATTATTTTGAATCTTTTGGACTTCTTCTGGAAGGAAAGGCAAATGTTATAAAGGAAAAAGCTTCCGGGGCGAGGGTTGTTATGACTATGCTTCATGAAGGAGATGTTTTTAGTGAAATGGCGGCTTTTTCAGAAATTAATAAATGGCCTGCCACGGTTCAATGTATAGAAAAATCCACAGTAATGTTTATTCCAAAAATAAATATTACTGGAGAATGTGAAAAAATGTGTCCCTGGCACAGAAGGCTAATTACTAATTTTGTAAAAATTGTATCGGTGAAAGCTTTGATGCTAAGTAACAAAGTTGAATATCTCACAATAAAAAGTATAAGGGGAAAGATTGCCGCTTTTTTAATGGACCAGTATAAAAAAATAATAAATTATCCTTTAATATTTCCTTTAATAGAAATGAAATGGCAGATTTTTTAAATGTATCCCGGCCGTCTATGTCAAGAGAACTAATTAAGATGAAGGAGGAAGGTATAATTGATTTTCACCTGTCATCATTTAAAATAAAAGATCTGGAAAAATTGAAAAACCAAGGTTAAAAAACTGATTAATGTGTAATTATTATTGTAAAAATTAACAATTAAATGGAGGTTAGGAAATGGAATTTATTATTGGTGGAGTTGTTGTTTTAGCAGGTATACTTGTCCTTATGTACAACCGCCTGGTTAGCGGAATAAATGCAGTAAAAAATGCCTGGGCAGGAATTGATACTCAGTTACAGAGAAGGTATGACTTGATTCCAAATTTAGTAGAAACAGTAAAAGGCTATATGACTCATGAAAGAGAAACTTTAGAAAAGGTTACTCAGGCAAGAACAGCTTTTATGAATGTTGGTTCCGTAAAAGAAATGGCGGCAGCAGAAAATATGATGGCTGGAGCATTAAAATCATTATTTGCTGTATCTGAAAACTATCCAGACTTAAAAGCAAGTCAGAACTTTATGATACTACAGGAAGAATTGGCAGGAACTGAAAATAAAATCAGTTATTCTCGTCAAAGATATAACTCAACAGTTATGGATTATAACAATATGGTCCAACAGTTCCCTAACAATATAATTGCAGGAATGTTTAATTTTAAACAAGAGGAATTCTTTGAAATTGAAAATCCTGAGGCAAAGCAGGCAGTAAAAGTTCAGTTTTAAACAATAGGAGTGACATTAATGGAAATATACAGACAAATCAATAAAAATAAGAGAAATACATTTTTCTTCTTTATATTTTTCTTTCTTTTAATAATAGGAGTAGTATATGGAATAAGTTATGTGGTTTCTCCTGAATCTACCTACTTTTATCTGACTCTTGCATTTGTTTTTGCTGTGGGAGGTTCTTTTTACTCCTACTATAACAGTGACAAAATGGTTTTAAGAATGGCCAATGCCCGTCCTGTTGCTAAGGAAAAAGAGCCCTATCTTTACCACACAATTGAAGGTGTTGCCATTGCTGCGGGAATACCTACTCCAAAAGCTTATGTTATTGAATCAGATGTTCCAAATGCCTTTGCAACTGGAAGAAATCCAGAAAATGCTGCCGTTGCAGTTACCAGAGGGCTTATGGATTTAATGAACAGAGAAGAGTTTGAGGGTGTTATTGCCCATGAAATGGCTCACATAAAAAACTATGATATTTTGTTTTCAACAATAATAATAGTAATGGCAGGAACTATTGTCTATCTTACTTCTATTGTGAGAAGAATGTTGTTTTGGGGTGGGGGAAACAGAAGGGATAATAAAAACTCCAATCCAATTTTAATGGCAATTGGAATTCTTTCAATTATTTTTGCTCCTATAGCAGCAACTTTAGCTCAAATGGCAATTTCCAGAAACAGGGAATATTTAGCCGATGCAACTGCAGCGAATATTTTAGGATATCCTGGAGGATTAGCCTCTGCCCTGGAAAAACTTAAAACCTACAGTAATCCAAAGAAGGCAGTACAGGATGGCTTTGCTAACGAAGCTACTGCAGGATTATTTATTGTAAATCCTCTGCATAAAAACCTGAAGGCAAAAAATCTTTTAAGCACACATCCTCCAGTAGAAGAAAGAGTTCGAATATTAAAGAAAATGTAGTATAATAATTGAATATGCTTATGATTGGAGATACCCATGGTCGAGATTCTGAAAAGATATTACAAGTTAATAGTTGTAATGGTTTTCTTAGTCGCGGCCATTTTTTATGGGCAGTTTGTTTATTCTTCCGGAGTTGTAAAATCCCTTGGAGAAGAGAAAATCGAAGAAAATTTTAATTCTCTGGTATCTCAGATAAATCATTGGTTACAACATAAAGAAAGTGCAATAGAAGAAAGCCGCCTATTTATATCTTATACGAATAATGAAAATGATATTCTTAGTTATCTAAAAAACAAATTAAATAAAAATCCGGAATTTAACAGTATCTATTTTTTAACTACAGAAAATAAAATGATCAATGCCAGTGGCTACATTCCGCCTTCAGATATAGATTTCCGCCAGCGACCCTGGTACCTTAAAGCTATGGATAATAAAGAAGTTATTTTTACCCATGTCTTTATGAATGCAACAGAGACAGAATTAATTGTCAGCATAGCTACACCAGCTATAAATAGTGAAGGAAATATTATTGGAGTAGTGGCTGGAGATATTTCTTTAAATAGTATTTCTAAAATTTTTGAAGAGAATAACATTATTCCCGAATCAGAAAAATTTTTAATTGATGATCAAGGAAATATAATTGTTGGATCAAGGGGTATTATTCCTCATAACAAAGAAATTTTGACTGGTAAATTAGATTACAATGGCTGGGGAATTGTAATGACCATACCGGATAATTTCTTAGCAGTACCTATAAATACTTTAAGAGGAAATTTAGTAGTAACTTTATTAATATTCTTTGCAACAATGTTTATTTTTACCTATCTTCAAAGGCGAGTTATTGCGGAACCATTAGTTTCCTATGAAAAAGATGCAAAAAGAAAGTTCAAAACAGAAAGAAAAAACTTTGAAGCTTTGTTTAAAAATTCTTCAGATGCAATAGCAATAGTTGATAATGAAAATAAAATTTTTGAAGTTAATGAAAAATTTGAAAAATTATTTGCATATGAGCAGGAAGAAATAAAAGGTAAAGATATCGATTCTTTAATCGTATCAAAAGATAAAATTGAAGAAGCAAAAAAATTTACAGAACTTTTATTTAAAGATAAAGTAGATTCAGTGGAAACAGTGAGATATAACAAATATGGAAATCCAAAAGATATTGAATTAAAAGGTATACCTATTCTTCTTGATGGGAAGCCTGTGGGAGGCTATGCAAGTTATACAGATATATCTACCAGAAAAGCCTTTGAAAAAAGATATTCTTTTTATGAGTTATCGTGATCAATTAACAGGCATATATAACAGAAGATATTACGAAGAAAAATTAAAAGAACTAGACACAGAAAAAAATTACCCCTTATCTCTTGCTATGGCTGACTTAAACGGCTTGAAACTGGCTAATGATGCTTTTGGTCATTCCTTTGGAGATAAATTATTAATTAAAACAGCAGAAATACTAAACAATTCCCTTAAAGGAGAAGAATTTATTTCCCGTATGGGTGGTGACGAATTTATTATTGCTCTTCCAAATATAAGCCTTGAGCAGCTAAGAGAATATATTAATAATCTTTCGGAGGAAATTTATAAAACAAGAATTGGAACAATTGATTTATCTGTATCCTTTGGCTGGGAAACAAAAACTAAAAAAGACCAAAATATTATTGAATTAATGAATAAAGCAGAAAGTTATATGTATAAAAGAAAACTTTCTGAAAGCCCAAGTATGATAAGCAGTACAATACAAATAATTATAAGTACTCTTCATAAAAAACAAAAGGGAAAAACTTCACTCAGAAAGAGTTGGAGAGATTTGTGAAACTATTGGGAGAGAAATGGGCTTTGATCAAGAAGAGATAAGTGAATTAAAGCTTATTGGTCTTATGTATGATATTGGTAAAATAGGAATAGATGAAAAAATTCTTAACAAAGATGGAAAGCTGACCCCTGAGGAATATGAAGAAATTAAAAAGCATCCTGAAATTGGTTACCGGATTCTAAGCTCGGCAAATCAAATGTCAGACATTGCAGAATATACTTTGGCTTATCGCGAAAGATGGGATGGAAAAGGATATCCTAATGGCATAGCAGAAAAAGAAATACCCTTGGTTTCAAGAATTATTGCAGTAGCCGATGCGTTTGATGCTATGACAGGTGAGAGAACCTACAGACAGCCATTATCAGAAAAACAAGCAGTAGAAGAACTAAGAAAATATGCAGGAACACAATTTGATCCTGTAATTGTAAAAATATTTACAGAAAAGGTGCTTAAATATTGAAAAAGATATTTTTATATTCAACATTATTGTTGATATCAGTTTCATTGATTAATGAAATATTAAATCTTAGTTTAAATCCCTGGATTAAAATAACCTTTGCTCTGGCAATGATATTGTCAGGCTTAACTTTTACAAAGCCATTTACCAGGACTTTAAGTATTATTGTTCTTGGAGTCTCTGCTTTTTTGGGTATTTTTATAAACTGGATTTTATTCAGATTGTCAAAGGCGTTGGAAGCAACATTCCAATTGGGTTACTGTTTCTTACAGTACCTTTTATTTCAATACCAATCCGCAGAGGCGGTTATCTTGATGCAATAAATTTATATTTTAAAAAGTTTTCAGATAGTCCAAATAAGTTTTTTTCCATAGTAACCTTTATCAATTTCTCCGTG
This sequence comes from Peptococcia bacterium, assembly GCA_965228015.1. Classification (GTDB taxonomy): domain Bacteria; phylum Bacillota; class Peptococcia; order Peptococcales; family SKKY01; genus SKKY01. Next base: position 679,038 of record OZ245787.1, on the reverse strand, counting down.
GGGTCAGTAACAAATCTGGCCTCAGTAAGAATTGTTAATGATGTGCTTTCAGATTCAAAACTACCTGGGAAGTTTTTGGTAAAAAGCTATGGGGCAGGTTTTTCCGGATGTATGGCCTGGTCCCCTTATTTTGCCGAGGTAACCCTTTCTATTACTTGTGCTGGGATGTCATTTTCAGAGTTTTTTCCTTTTGACTGATGTTTAGTTTCCTTGTAATGGGAATGGGTTTATTAACTTTTTCTTTTGATTCCAAAACAAAAGTGGAGCTGAGAGAAAGACTTAAAAACCTGGAGATATCTGAGAATATAGACGAAGAAAAAGCAAATAAAAAAATTAAAATATTAGCCACTAACTTTACAACCCTCTTATTAATAGTAATAATTGGAGAAAAGATTTTTGAGTTTTCTAATATAATGTATCTGATAAGTATTGTGAGTATTATATATGGATTGATTTGGCTATATTTTGTATCACCACCAACAATTTTCCTTGGGGATGTATTAAGCCATAAATTTAAAATAATTCAGACTGTAAGTGAAGTTGTATTTTTTCTTATCGTGGGTATTTTGGCAAAAGCCATATCTTTAACTCCGGTAAGAGAAGTGATCCGGGAAGTGCTTTTACGTACAAAAGATTTTCACCCTTTCTTTATGATAGAATTATTAATATTATCAATTGTTGTTTTTGCAATCCTGGGAGTACATCAAATTGTATCTATGACTATTATTGGAACAACATTACCACCAGAAATGCTGGGAATTACACCAGTGGGTTACAGCATAATGTTTGCTGCATCATGGATGCTCTCTGCATTATCATCACCCTTTGTTCCCTTTAACATGGTTTTGTCAGAGGTTGTTAAAAAAAGCACCTTTGTTGTTGCATTTAAATACAATATAATATTTAATATAACAATATTGCTTTTATCCGGGGCCTATATTTTATTATTACTACAGTTTACTTGATAAAGGAGGAAAAACATGCTTGAAATAAAAGATTTGCGTTTCACCGTTCAAAAAGACGGGCAGGATTTCCATATACTAAAAAAGATAAATTTATCCTTCGAGGATAATAAATTTTACGTTATAACAGGGCCAAACGGGGGAGGAAAATCAACCCTTGCTAAACTGATTATGGGTATTGAGCAGCCTTCATCGGGACAAATAATATTAAATGGTGAAGATATTACTGAAAAAGATATTACTGAAAGAGCAAAAATGGGAATTGGCTATGCCTTCCAAACTCCACCAAGATTTAAAGGAGTTAAAGTTCAGGACCTTTTGGAAATATCAGCTAATAAAACTATCAATCCCTGCGAGATTCTTCATGATGTTGGACTTTGCGCTCAAGACTATCTGGAAAGAGAAATTGACGGAAGCCTTTCCGGGGGAGAATTGAAGAGAATAGAAATTGCCACAATTATTGCCAGAGATCTTAAGGTGGCAGTTTTTGATGAGCCTGAAGCAGGAATTGACCTGTGGAGCTTCCAAAAGCTTTCTGAAACATTTAAGAAACTTCATGAAAAATATAAAACTACAATTATTATCATTTCCCACCAGGAAAGAATAATTAATTTATCTGAGGAAGTTATAGTTATAGCAGAAGGAAATATTAAAGAAATTACTACAAAAGAAGAAATTTTAAAAGATTTTGAAAACCAAAGCCCTGGTTTTGGCTGCGATTTTAATGAAAACTGTGAAAAGGGGACAGTATAATGCTATCAAATCTGGAAAAAGAATTAATAAAACTGATTGCCGGCATAGGTGATATTCCTAAGGGTGGGGCTTTCAGCATCAGAAGAAATGGTGACGGATCCTTAAGAAGTTCCAGTGCGAATATAACGGTAGAGGGCCGGGAAGATAAAAGAGGTATAAATGTAAAAATTAAGCCGGGAACCAAAGATGAAACTCTTTATATTCCGGTTCTAATTACAAAAGAAGGTCATAATGAATTAGTATATAACTACTTCGAAATTGGGGAAGATTCAGATGTTACCATAATTGCTGGCTGTGGGATTTACAATCCAGGCACTGAAAAAACTCAGCATGATGGAATACACGAGTTTCATCTGCAAAAAAATTCAAAGTTAAAATATGTAGAAAAACACTTTGCCCAGGGGCCTGCAGAAGGTAAAAAAATATTTAACCCAAAAACTATTATGACAGCAGAAGAGGGTGGAACTGCAGAACTAGAGCTGGTGCAAATTAAAGGTGTAGATAAAACAAAAAGAGATACCCAGGTTATATTAAAAGACGGAGCAAAAGTAATTAACGTAGAAAGAATGCTTACAGATTATGACCAGGAAGCAGAGTCGGTTATTGATGTTGAAATGAGAGGTAAAGGTTCCACCTGTCAGATTATTTCTCGTTCAGTAGCAAGAGGTAATTCGAGACAATATTTTGACTTGAATATGTCCGGATATAACGAGTGCAGGGGTCATATTCAGTGTGATTCAATAATTATGGATAGTGCCCAGGTAGTAGCAGTGCCAAAGGTTTCAGCCTTCCATGTTGATGCACAGCTTATTCACGAAGCAGCTATTGGAAAAATTGCTTCAGATCAGCTTATCAAATTAAAATCTTTAGGACTTACAGAAGAAGAAGCAGAAGCTAAAATTCTTGCTGGATTTTTAAAGTAAAATTAATTAGAATAGTTTAGTAAAAAAATTTAGGAGGGAACAAATTGGAAATGCAAAAGCATGATACCATCTTAGTTTTAGATTTCGGGGGCCAGTATAATCGGCTGATCACAAGAAGAGTTCGTGAGTTAGGTGTTTATTCAGAAATACTTCCATATCATATTTCATTAGACAGAATTAAAGAAATTAATCCAAAAGGAATTATTTTCTCTGGAGGACCTGCAAGTGTATATGCAGAAAAAGCTCCAAAGCCAGATCCTGAAATATATAATTTAGGAATTCCTGTTCTTGGAATTTGCTATGGAATGCAAATAATTAACTACCAGCTTGATGGAAAAGTTGAGAGAAGTGACAAGAGAGAATATGGTAAGGCAGAAATTACAGTTGATCAGGAAAGCGTTTTATTCAAAGACCTGGCAAAACAACAGGTAGTTTGGATGAGTCACGGTGACTGTATTACTGAAGCTCCAGCTTCCTTTAGAAGTATTGCCAGCACTCCTCATACACCTTATGCAGCTTTTGCAGATGACGAAAAGAAATTTTACGGAGTACAGTTCCATCCGGAAGTTAACAATACAGAACATGGAAATGAAATATTAGACAGATTCCTGTTAGATGTTTGTCAGTGCAATAAAGATTGGAACATGGGTTCCTTCGTTGAAGAAGAAATTGCAAGAATCAAAGCTATAGCTGGAGATAAAAAAGTTATTTGCGGCTTAAGCGGGGGTATTGACTCATCTGTTGCAGCAGTACTTGTTCACCGAGCAATTGGCAAAAACCTTACTTGTATCTATGTGGATCATGGATTTGTGAGAAAAAATGAATCAGAAGAAGTTAGAAATATTTTTGCCGAAGGTTTTGGAATTAAACTTGATTTTGTTAATGCTCAGGACAGATTTTTAGGAAAATTAACTGGAATCAGTGACCCTGAAACAAAAAGAAAAATTATTGGTGAAGAATTCATTCGCGTATTTGAAGCAGAAGCAAAAAAATTCGACGATGCAGAGTTTTTGGTACAAGGAACACTTTATTCAGATGTAATTGAAAGTGGTACAGATGCAGCTGAAACAATTAAGAGTCACCACAACGTTGGGGGACTTCCTGAAGATATGGATTTCGCTTTAATCGAGCCTCTTAGACACCTGTTCAAAGATGAAGTAAGAAAAGTAGCAAGAGAGCTGGGACTACCAGGTACCCTTGTTTATCGTCAGCCTTTCCCAGGACCAGGCCTGGCAATTAGAATTATTGGAGAAATCACCAGAGAAAGACTGGATATATTAAGAGAAGCAGATGCAATAATCAGAGAAGAAGTTGTAAACGCAGGATTATACAACGAAATCTGGCAGTCCTTCGCAGTACTGCCAACAATAAGATCTGTAGGAGTTATGGGAGACGGCAGAACATACGCATACCCAATAGTGCTTCGTGCAGTAACCAGCGACGACGCAATGACAGCAGACTGGGTAAGACTACCCTACGACCTGTTAGAAAAAATATCCAACAGAATCGTAAACGAAGTTCACGACGTAAACAGAGTAGTCTTCGACATTACCTCCAAACCACCCGGGACCATCGAGTGGGAGTAGTAAACGAAAAGCTGAAACCCTTATAAACAAAGGGTTTACGAGGGTTTGAATGGTTGAATGACTGCCTTTTGACATAAAAATAAAATCACGAGATATTATGAAGCGTAATAATGACGGGGATCTAGAGTAATTTAGGTTCTCGTTTTTTGATATTATAATGATCTAAACAGATGGACTAGGAATCTTTAAGTAGATTTCTAGTCCATCTGTTTAGATCATTTTGAATGAAATTTATATCTAAGGTACAACTATGAGATTTCAATTGTTTAGTCTCACTTTTTGTGTCTGTTTTTTTGCAAGAAGTATTTGTAAAAAAAGGGAGTGCGGACAAAAACCTGGACTAAAAATACAGGAGGATGTCTATATGTATTCCTACGAAGAAAAAATTAAAGCTGTAAAATTATTAATTAAATATGACAAATGTTATGCACAAGTAATGCGGGAGTTAGGATACCTAGATAGAAAATCCCTAACGGCGTGGTACAAACAATATTTAAGTAATGGTGACTTAATTAAAGAATGTGAAAGAAAAGCAAAATTTTCTGAAGAAGAAAAATACAGAGCTGTTAATCATTATTTAGAACACGGAAAATGTGTACGACGCACTACAAGAATTCTTGGATATCCAAGCAGACCTACTCTTGATAAATGGATACTAGAATTGGCGCCTGAACAAAAGAAATATTGTCGCTCAGGTAACGCATTGATAAAATATACTCGTGAACAAAAAGAAGCAGCAGTTATAGCTTTATGCTCACGGGAAAAATCGGCCAGAGAAGTAGCGAATGAAATTGGCATTACCTGTGAGAGGCTTTATAGTTGGAAAAATCAGCTTCTAAAAAAAGGGTGGAATAGGACAATGCCAAAAAAAGATAAAGTATCCCCAAAAGTGAAAACTAATATTAGTGATGATCAAGCAAAATTATTATTAAAAGAAAAAGATGTTCTTTTAAAACAAGTGGAAGAATTAAAAAAGGATATATATCATCTTCAGTTAGAAAGAGATATTTTGGAAAAAGCAGCAGAAATAATAAAAAAAGATAAGGGCATTAGCATAAAAACACTTTCTAATAGTGAAAAGCCATGGCGATTAATGCCCTAAGAGAGAATTTTTTTAAAAGATTTATTGATAATTCTTAACATGGCAAAAAGTAGCTATTTTTATCAGGATTTTGTATTAAGTAAAGAAGATAAATATTCCAGTTTACGTAATAAAATTAAAGAAGTTTTTATTGAATCTTCAAAACGTTATGGTTATCGAAGAATTCATTCAGTTATAAAGAAAACCGGTATAATTATTTCAGAAAAAATTGTTAGAAGAATTATGAAAGAAGAGAAACTTTCAATACCAGGCATTAAGAAAAAGAAATACAACTCATATAAAGGTGAGATAAGCCCTGTAATGCCAAATTTGTTGAAACACAATTTTCATGCTGATAAACCAAACCAGAAGTGGCTAACAGATCTAACCGAGTTCCATATTCCTGCCGGGAAAATATATCTTTCTCCAATTATTGACTGCTTTGATGGGCTGCCAGTCAGTTGGAGTATTGGAACCTCTCCTGATGCCACATTGGTAAATACAATGTTAGACAAAGCCATCAGCACTTTAAATAAAAATGAAAGACCTATAGTATGTAATGGTCAAGCATCTTTGTAACACTAAGTACGGAAAATCAGTTTATATTTCGCGCTTCAAATGGAGTCAGCCCTCCATTGTATGAATGAGGTCGAATGTGGTTGTACCACACATAAACATATTTATTGATAGTTTCATCTAATTGTAGGTCGGTTTCAAATTTTTGGTGGTAAATAAGCTCTGACTTAAGTGATTTATAAAATCTCTCCATTGGAGCGTTATCATATGGGCAACCTGTTTTACTCATGCTTTGCCTTATTCCTTGGCTTTTGCAGTACTCTACGAAAGCCCATGAGGTGAACTGTACCCTCTGATCTGAATGTAAGACTAACCCTTCATCTGGGCTCTCTCTTTCAAGAGTTTTAGACAAGGCTTCTATTGCCAGATCTGAGTTGATTCATTTTGAGTTAACCGTTGCTATCGCTTCCCTTTTTGCTAAATCTATAATAGTACAATTATAACGCATTTTACCGTTTGTTAATCTTATATAGGTGAAATCAGTACACCATACTTTATTTCTTTCTGTGACAGAGAAATTTTGATTAAGAATATTGGGAAATACTTTGTTCTTTTTACCTTTTACATATTTGGGCCTTTTTCTTACAGTGATTGCATGCAGGTTTAATTCCTTGTTCATATACTTATGTGCTGTTGTCTTACCAATAAATATATTTTGCCTTGCAAGAAAAGCGACCATCCACCTATGGCCGATAATGCGTCCATTATTGTAATAAATACTTTTTATGTTTTCTTGAACTTTAGCCTTTCCCTCACGATACGTGGATTTTCTGTTCTTTAAGTAATTGTAGTACATATTCGGAGAGAGGTTGAACTTGCGGCATAACCAGCGCAATCCAAACTCAAGTTTATAGGCATCAATGAACTGATATACCACTAATCGATTTCCTTTGCGAAGAATGCCGCTGCTTTTTTTAGGAAGTCATTTTCCTTTTGAAGTTCCATAAGCTTCTTGTTAAGCGCTCTATATTCCTCTGGTGATATTGCATTTTCTTTATTTTGTGGTTTTGTGTAATGACATTCTTCGCTGTATTTTTTATCCATCCGGACATTGTTGATTTTGATACACCGTAGGTTGCAAAAAGATCACCAAGGCTTTTGCCTTTTAGATATTCACGTACAACCTCCTTCTTGAATTCTAAATCGTAACGTTTGCTCATTTTGTAATCCTCCTAGTTCGGGTTTATTATATATTATCCGTACTAGGTGTTACAATAAGACTATACCATTACAGATATTGGTTATTTATTAGTTCTTAGAGGCCACAAGAAGTCATTTTTAGAGAATTACGTGTTAAGAGTTGCCACCTTTGATGATTAGCCCTGGATACTATTATGAACAATATCTGGAAGGTAAGAGCGAATAGGAAATAATTCGAGCGATAAGAAGTTTAATAAGAGAAATAGGGCATTTAAAAAACATTTTAGAGAATCCAGGATCTATTTCTGCTCCAACTCTTTTTAAAAACTTCCAGAAAACCTGGGATGAAAGGCAGAAAATAAACAAAGTTAATGTAAAAATTCCATTTATTGAGGCAGCCCAAGCAGCACAGCAATACGCTGATAAAAATATTGATATAGTAGTTTTTGGACACACTCATTATCCCTTCACCTACAGGCTTATCCAGAACAATTGCTGCAATTACCACGGGCCAAAAATCTACATCCGCCCTCTACACATACGAGACAGAGGAAAAAGTTAGAGATGTAACAAAAGAACTAACCATACAAAGTAAATGATAAAGATAAAAACACTATAAACAAACCAGCCTCCCAGAAGCAGAAGCTTCTGGGATCTTTTTGATTTAAAAAAATTAATAAAATAATTGCAAAGCCCTATTTAATAGGGTAAAATTATCAAGGTAAGGTGAATATATGGAACGAGAATTTATTATGACCTCAGAATTTGATAAGAAATGGAAACAGTTAGGATTTTCTGACATAGATTTCTTTATTCTTCAATATCAGTTATTGAGTAATATTAAATCAGGAGATGTAATTGTCGGCACAGGAGGCCTTAGGAAAGAACGTTTCTCTATAGAAAAACGGGGTAAAAGAAGTGGATTGAGGATAATATATGTTGATTTGGAAAAATACGAAAAAGTATATTTAATAACTGTTTATCCAAAAAGTACAAAAAATAATTTATCTGACAAAGAAAGAAAGCAATTAAAAAATATGGTTGAATATCTTGAAAAGTTAGAAAGGGGGAAGTCAATTGAGCAATAATCTATTTAACAGTATATTGTCTGGACTTGAAGAAGCTATTGAACATGCTGAAGGGAAGAAAAAATTTCGTACTCAAAGAAGGAAGGTTAAGGTGACACCCCTTCCCGATTATAAAACTGAAGATATTAAAGAAATTAGAATGAAAGTTAATATGACGCAAAGAGTTTTTGCTGATTTTATGGGAGTCTCTGTCAAAACGGTAGAAGCATGGGAGGCAGGGAAAAATGAACCAAGTGGTCCTGCTAAAAGAGTGTTGAGTTTAATTATAAGTAACCCTGGCCTTCCGGAAGAATATGAACTTATAGTAAGATAATTTAGTTATTATATTAATTTGAAAAGAGTTGAACTTACTAAAACGCAATCTTTGCCTATAAATATTGATAAACTGCATACAACTGAATTAGGAGCAATAAGAATCAGCCGCAACCTTAATCTGCAGTCCGAGGATATTATTTCCTGGTGTAAAGAATTCGTAAGAACAGCAGATCTAATCATTGGGCAGGGTAAAAACTGGTATGCCTATAAAAATGGTATGGTAATTACTATTAACATGAAAAGCAATACAATTATTACCGCACACTTTTTAAAGCCAAAAATTCGCCCTATAAAACCTTTCGATTATGTATGTCTTCCTGAGTTTTATATCAGTGAATTTTCATCCCCGAAGGAGTAGAGGTACCACCAAGGGATATAATTAATGATCCTCAAATATTTGTCTATATTAAAGATTTTGGCACCCAAGCTGGAGATTTAGGATTAGTTGCAGAACAAAATGGTCAGGTTATTGGTGTTGCCTGGACAAGAATTATTCCAGGTTATGGCTGCATAAATGAAGAAACCCCAGAACTGGCAATATCTATACTACCAGAATTCCGAGGCTTTGGAATTGGAACTAAATTAATGAAAAAACTTTTTGGGATATTGAAAGATAATGGTTACACTCAAACATCCCTTTCTGTACAAAAGGATAATCCTGCAACAAAGTTTTATTTAAATTTAGGATATAAAGTTACCCAAGAGAAACTTAACCATGTGGGCAACCAGGATTTTATTATGGTTAAAGAGCTGCCGTAAAAACTAAAAGTTTGAACTACCGAGATATCTCGGTAGTTCAAACTTTTAGTTTTTCCTTTAGGCGCTCCTGTAATTCTTGAGAAAAATTTATTCCTGCATTTTCTCCAAGAACTTTTAAATATTTTGGAACAGATACATTAATTCTCATTGTTTTCATATCATTAGCTCTGCGGTACTTAGCAAAATCAATATCTACCCATAAAACCAATTCCTGAGATTCGTGTTCCGGTTTAATGATAGATGGTTCAGGTATTTGCCTGCCGTCGTCTTCCTCACTAATTCCCCAAAGGCCTATAGCATCTCTTGCCATATAAATAGCTTCAGCCAAATCTTTGCCTTGAGTATTGATATCAAGATCAGGAACCGTAACAACATAACCAGTATCAGCAGGAGTAAGGATAATTGGATATACTTTAGTCATTTTAGAAACTTCCTTTCATTGATTGTCGAATGGCTATTTTAGATTTCGACGTTTGATTATTTTTTTAGCAAGAATTTCATTAATTTCAGTTTGGCGAGAGATGGGTTCATTTGCTTTTCCATTGGTGTATATTGAGTGATCATGACCTTGACACTTTAACCGCCAACCATTTTGCCTTAATAATTTTATCAGATCTTTGCGTTTCACAATTATACCTCACAAACGCATTATACACAATTGGTGTGTATAATGCAAAATAATTAAGCTAAAACAAAACTGATTACTTTGTTTATAATGGTATTTCGAAAAATTTATTAATATTCCTTAAAAAGGTTTATATATATTTCATTAGCTGTAAAGGACTGATTACATGGATAAAGAAAAGGAATACTGGGAAATTGATTTAGATAATGACCTAATGAATGATTTGGATTCCGAATTGTTGGAAGAACTAAACAATTTAGATGATGATTCAAAGGAAGAACTGGGAAACGGTAAAAAAAGATCCAGTAAAAGAGTGATAGCTTTAATAACTTTAACTATATTCTCCTTTTTTATCTTAGACAGCATATTCAGATTATCAAGTTTTCCCGACCTTGGATTCTTAGGAGAGTCCTTTAAACTAAAACAGGAAGAAGAAATCAAAAACCTCCAGGAAGCTGTGGTTTCTATTAAAAATCAGCAAAAATCAGGTACAGGATTTAACATCAGCCCAGATGGGATAATTGTAACCAATGAACACGTAATTCGTGATGGAGAAAATATTTTTATCCAATTTCCATCAGGGAAAAGTTACAAAGGGAGTCCTGAATTAATAATTCCAGAACTTGATTTTGCGATTCTTAGTATAGAAGGAGAAGATCTTCCTTATCTTAAAACAGGTACTTTCAGTGATATTGTTTCAGGACAGGAAGTTCTAATTATCGGAAATCCCCTTGGATGCTCTGGAATAGTAAAAAAGGTGAAGTTGTTGGAATGGGAAAAGTAAATACTATTGAAGAAGAAGTAATTTTTATTAAAGGCCCTATATATAAAGGAAGCAGTGGAAGCCCGGTTTTTAACAACAAAGAAGAAGTAATTGCCATTATCTTCGCAACCCTGATTCAGGAAAGCAGCAACACCGATGAAATAATCGGAGTCGCAATACCAATCGACGTAGTAACAACCCGCTGATTTTGGAAGCGTCCGAGACCAGTGAAAAAGCCTTTCTTTAAAAGAAGATTCTTCCCTTTACAGCAAAATAAGACTATTTTTTTTAAATTCCAAATTTGATTAAAAAATTGCACTCTAAAGAGGATAGTATTGATGCTATCCTCTTTATGTTTACCGCAATTGCTGCCAGCTTCGATTGAACAGACACACTTAAGAGACCATATCCTCTTGCACGACATAGTCCGTGAAATCTTTTTAGCTCGGCATTCTTGCCTTCAATGCTTGCTCTCTTCTTGTACTTTTCTTTAAACTCTTCCGTTTTTTGTTCTTGAGATATTTCATAATATTCTCCAGTATTTAAACCAGTTGTGAAAATTTCTCGTGCTTTTTTACCAGCACATTGATCATGTTTTGGGCAATTTTTACACTGCTTTGCTTCAAAATAATAATTGTAATATCCATAGCCTAAAGAATAAAATGTTTCTTTCCTTTTAAAATATCTCTTTTTTACACTTATGTTTCCTTGGCTACATTCCCATTCGTCCGAATCTTTGTTGTATGAAAATCCATTTTCATCAATTCTGTAAGCTGACCCACTTATTGGAATAAAGGCTTTTGCTTTTAATTCCTTTATTAAATCTAAAATGTTTTTTCTGAAATAAACTTTGTCTCAATATACTTCTTTTACAGAAACTCCTGCTTTTATGGTCTCTTCAAGCATTTCCTCTGTTAAATCTCCATCAGTATATACCCCATCTCCGGTTCTAACGCAGGTAATTAATCTTTCTTCTGTAGTCATAATAAATTCTGTTTTATAGCCAAAAAAGTCTTGACTTTTACTTTTTCTGCCAACACGAGCATCTTCATCTATTAATGAACGTACTCCTTTTTGATTTATGAACTTGGGATCATTTAATATATTTTTAGCTTTTTCAATAATAGAATTGGTTTTGAGTAGCTCTGTATTTTTTCTGCTTCATAGATTACTTTTTCTAAGTAATCTATCATTACTGCTTTTGCTTCTTTATGGTCTTCAATCTCCTTGTACTCTGGAACATCAGGAAGACCGGGTAGTTTTTCTTCTGTTTCTTCTTCATATGTATTTATAATTTTTTAGCAAGATGTTTCGTTAATCTTTCCGGGGTTTTTATTGTATTGGCTTCTATATTTGTAGCACCAATACTTACACTATTTCCTTCAATAATTTTTTGTTCAACACATTGGCGAATAATTTCTGTAATAATTTCATCTAATGTGGAGTTTTGAAGTCTTTGGGTTCTGAATTTTGAGAGGAGACTTTTATCTGAGAGGGATTCTTCGGGATTGATTCCTAAAAAATACATATATGCTAAATTAAGTTCTGCTTCCTGTATAACCTTTTCGTCAGAAAGGTTATACAGGAAGCTGCAGGAAAAGAAGTTTACACATTAATTCTGGTTCTTTGGCTGGTCTGCCAAAAGTTTTGCAGTAGCTGTTTTTCCAATAATTTATTAATAAAGTTGAAATTTACTACAGATTCTGTTCTTTTTAATATATGATTTTCAGGTATTTTATTATATAATTGTGAATATAAAGAAATTTGCTTTGATTTTAATCTAAGCATAAAAAGCCCACCCTTTTGGTTTATTTTGTTTTGGTAGATAAATTATACCATAAAAAGGTGGGCTTTTTTCTGTTTTCTTAGATATATCAACGCTTTCAGCTTTTTTAGCATAAAAATTTGTCCCTCACCTTTAACTTAAGGGAGGGACTTTTTCACTGGTCTCGGACGCTTCTAAAATCCGCGCGTTATCCACAGGGAACTTTTTATAAGCTTCTCCGTCTATATGACAGAAGGTTATAAAAAACAGGAGGAAAGAAAATGAAAAAATTAAAAAAAGGTATTTCGCTTATGTTGGCACTGATCATACTAGTATCTTTGGTAGTTCCATCCTTTGCAGAAAACACGGCTCCAAAATATTTGCAGGGTGAGGGCGTTGTAAAACAAGAATTTATTAATAATCAACTCTTGGTTCATATTAATGATATGGATGTTGCTCTAAATGTTTCTGAAGAAACTATGATCCTTGATGCAAAAACTGGACTTCCAGGAACACTTAAAGATTTGAAAGCAGGAGATTTGGTTTACGCATACTATAGTCCTACAATGACAAGAAGTCTTTCACCCCAGTCTTTTGCGACAGTTATTATTGCTGAAGTAGAAAAGGACAAAATGCGTCCTGCATATTTCACGGTTAAAGAAATAATTTCTGAGTCAGATGAGGAAATCAGGGTTCTTAATGAAGCGGGAGATTTAATCGCAAGAATTTCTAAAGACGCTCCAATTTCTCCATTCAAAACAAAGCAGATTGTAAGTATTAAAGATATTAATGTTGGAACAGAATTATTTATCTGGTATGACATAGTTGCCATGAGTTACCCAGGCCAGACAAATGTACAAAAGATAATATTTGTAAGACCTGGAGCAGAAAGTTCTCTTACCATTAATGACCAAGATATTGATTTAGGGGAATTAAAAATTCATGAACAGAATAACCAAAAAATGATTCCACTTCGCCTGGTAGCAGAAGCTTTAGGTTTTGAAGTAATCTGGGACAGCAGTATCAGAGGGGCAAAATTAGATGATGGCAATGTTAAAACAACGGTAGTAATTGGAAAAGACAGTTATTACAAAGCAAGCAGCAAGGCAATCGGCCTGACTCAAAGTATTGAACTGGGAGCAAAGCCAGAATTAATTGATAATACAATGTATGTTCCTGCCGAACTTTTCAACTTACTTTACAGTAATGAAAATGCAGTAAAAATAACTGAATAATCCTAAACTTAAGAAAAGCCCTGGAGTCAGATGAATTCTGATTCCAGGGCTTTTCTTAAGTTTATATACATATCTCCAACTAATAGATGAGAAATGATTTCAGTTGGTATTTCAAACTTTAATACTCCCATATATCCAGGAGCTACTTCATATTTATTAAAAGAAATAACTAATTTTTCTTCAGGAGTTATATAGAAAGACTGGTTAGCGTCAATATTTTCAAAGGAGCCAATATCCCCTCATTTACCCAATAAACAAGACCATCATCTTCTGCCGTTTCACTTTTCATAGTTTCTTTTATATACTGGGAAATTACTTCAACATATTGATCATCTTTAAATAATCCTGGTAGAGTAATCAAAATATTATTTTTCTTATCAATGGCATCATATTTAAATTCTGTTGATGAAGACCCAACAATATTAACGGCATATCTTCCTAAAGAAAGAATATCTTCTGTATCGGTAATTACCTCATAGCCACTTTCAACACCAAGATGTCCGTCTTGAGCAATGATTTCTCCCATTTCTTCAACAAATTCATCATATAAAGCCTTACTTTCTTCATAATACTTTGAATTCAAGGCATCTGCCAGTTCTTTGTTTTCCAGTCCTTCAAGTACAGGGGCTTCAACTTTTGCATACACATTATCATTTTCGATTAAATCAAATCTGAAGTTTAATACCTGAACCACAGATTCAACTACTGGTACATTACTCATAGCGATAGCTATATTCTGATTTAAGTTTATACTTCCCGTAAAAATCAGCATTAAAGCTGCTGCAGACAGTACAAAGTTTTTTGTTATGGTTTTCATTCTATGTCTCCTTATTGTTTTTTAATTACAAATTCAAGTTCCTCGGGGATTTCTGTATTTTCATAAATATCTTTAATATCCTTCAGCTGATTCATGGTCATTCTCCTTTAACTCGAGTCTCAAAAAATCGATTCCACGATAAAGTCTGGTTTTAACAGTGTTAATATTTCTTCCATAACATTAGCAATGGAAGAAATAGTCATACCTTCATAATATTTAAGAATAATAATTGTTCTGTATTGATGAGGCATTTTGTCCATTGCGACTTTTAGATCAAAATTTTCATATCTATCCTCATACTTTAGCATATATTCAAAATCATCTGGATCCATGCAGGTATTACGCTGATTTTTCCTATTATGATCAATAGCAGTATTTATAAGTATTCTGTAAAACCAGCTATTAATATTATCTACAGGGCCGTTTTTATTTATTGATTTCAATGCCTTCTCAATACTATCCTGAATAACATCTAAAGCATCATCTTTATTTTTGGTATAACTGAAAGCCATTCTGTAGTGGACATCTTTTTTCTCGAATAAGTATTTTTGCAACATGAGTTAACTCCTGTGATCTTTATTATTTTGTAAGCTTACAACTATTAGACGTATAAACATAAGAAAAAAGTTTTAAAAGATAAAAAAGTTTATACATAAGAAAATACAGATAAAAATAGGGAAACTTTTAAACAGGGAGATGAATATGAGAATTAGAAAAAATTACTTTTAATTATAACTATATTGTTTTTATTTTCTGTAAACAGTTTTGCTGTGTCAAACACGGCTGAGCATGGGAATAATAAAGATATTATTTCTTTCCAAGTAGGTTCGAATTTTTATGGGAAAGGCAATATCAGACATCAAATGGATGTATCTTTATATATAAAAGATGACAGAACAATGATACCAGTTTATTATGTGGTGCAAGCCCTGGATGTTGATAAAACCTATTGGGATCAAAGTAACAGAGTAGTAATTTTGATTAAAGATGGGATAACAATTGAAATTCCTGTTATAAAGGGACGAAATGAAATATTTAGAAATGGACAAAAGATTAATACAGATACTTCAGTTGAAATAAAAGATATTGGTGGCGGATTTGGCAGAACTATGCTGCCGATTTCCTTTATTGCCAAAGCTTTTGATGTGATAGTGGATTGGGACAATAAAACCAGAAGTGTTATTATTCTTCCTGAAGTTATTAATAAAAAAGAGGAACTTCTTACTACCGATAACTTTATTATTAATAACTCCGTTGAAAATCATATTAATGAAAACCCTGACAAATGGAGCAAGGGTCACTGGGGTGAGCTGGATGCCTCCTTTTCTTACGCTAATACTGGTTACAGGGGAAGCGGGAGTTTAAAAGTTAGCGTAAATAACTATAAATCTGGTGATGCCAAGTGATACCACGATCCTGTTAGTGTAACTCCAGGTAAATGGTATGAATTTAGTAATTTTTACAAATCAGATGTATTTACCACTATAACTATTCGATATACTTTAACTGATGGCAGTATTAGATATGATGATGTTGGAAGTGTTCCGGCTTCTCCAAATGATTGGAGTGAATTTAAAACAGCGGTATTTATTCCGGAAAATGTTAAAGAAGTTTGTTTTATGCACAGAATCCGGAATAACGGATACTTAATAAAAGATGATTTTAAACCTTGCTCCTACTCGCCCTCTCCATTAAAAAGACCCCTTTTATTCTTGACATTTGATGATGGCTGGGAAATTAATCATGAAACAGCTTTGCCAATTTTAGAAAAATATGGTTTTAAAGGGACTCATGGATTCGCAACTATGTTTATTGATCCTGCTAACCAGGAACACAGAGAAAAGATTGCTAAGTTAATTGAAAGTGGTCATGACATTGAATCGCATTCAATTAATCATCCCCTATTAACAGAATTGTCAGAGGATGAAATCTGGAAAGAATTAAAAGAATCCAGAGATTTTCTTAGATCTAATTTTAACCAGCCTGTTAAAAACTTTTTCTCCCCATATGGAACTTATGATGATCGTGTATTAAATGCGGCCAGTCTATTGTATGATTCTCATCGTTCTACAGATGTAGGTTTTAACGGTAAAGATAATTTTAATCCCTATAACGTAAGAGTGTAGAATATACTTACAACTACATCATCTTCGCAAGTTCGTCAATGGATAAATGAAGCAATAAAATCAAATACCTGGCTGGTTCTTGTTTATCGCAGGATAACAAATAATCCTCCTGTAAACTATGATTCATATACAGATGACTTTATTAACCAGATGGAGGAAGTTAAAAAATCAGGAATAACAGTTCTAAAGTATTCTGACGCTTTAGCAGAAGTAATAAAACAAGCGAATAAATGATAAAAAAATTCTAACTATTCATAAAGATTCTTTATACCCTGATTAAGTTCTTTCGTCCATCCGAATTCAATCAGGGTATTTGTAATTTTTTATTTTCCGGCCATTTTACATAAGTAACATTTTCTAAATTAATATAGGATGGTTTAGAGTAGGGGCTGTAAAGCAATTTGGAATTATTGTAAATAATAATTCTTGGATATTCCCAGGGTTTAGAATAATCCCAGTTTGCCATCATAAATAAAGTGTCTTCAAACCAAAATTCAGAGTTCTCAGCATTTTCCATACGTGGCTCAAGAATATTTTTGGCATTACGGAGAAGTTTAATTAAGCCTTCCTTCATGGAAATGTTTTCCTTAGTTTTTGGATTATCTGAATCAGCTTCATCCTTATAATGCAGATACCTAAGTCTTGCACAAGGAACAAAATCTGATGGTTTTTTTGCAAAAAGAATAACAGCAGCTTTTGTAAGAAAACCATCCACCATAAAATACTTCTCCCTTAAAAATTCCTCATAAGAAGAATCAGAGTTTAATATATTTTTATATTCATCAAGTACTTCTGTATCCAAATCTTTTATCGAAGCATTTCTTCAGGAAGATTTTCAAAATATACTTTATCCTTCTCTTTTATCAGTTCGGAAACCTTATTCTCAGGAATTTTCATAGTTGAGTCATTTAACGAAGATAAATATCATTTCCAAAATTTCTTATTATTTTCCCATAAGCAGGTTCTACTTTGAATAATAAAATAAAATCTTCCTTTCCGTTTTCATGAGAAAAGTTAATAGTATATATTTTTGTCTCTACTTTTGACTGGCAGTAATTTTTAATAACATTTTTATAACTGTCGGCTGAAAATGCTCCTTCTATCTGAAAACCCGTCAAAGAACCTTCATCTTCTATACCAATTGCTAAAAAACCACCGGCTGCATTAGCAAATCCAATAATATGGTTTGCAATTTCCCCAGGCTCTTTACGGGCACTTTTACGGTCAAAGAACTGTCCTTCCGGAATATTAACTAAATTTTTTATATTAAGAGAATACATTTTACCACCCTGTATACAATATATTTTTCTTTAATTAATGATATATGTATTTTATAGAATATATAATATAATATGCAAGATTTAAGTTTGGGGGGATTCGTTTTGACTATTAAAATTGGAATTTTAGGTTACAGAAATTTAGGAAAAGACGTTGAAAGCGCTATCAGGCAAAATCCTGACATGGAACTTATTGGAGTATTTACAAGAAGAAATCCTGAGGATGTAAAGTTACTTACTTCGGATGCAAAAGCTTACCATATTGATGATGCTTTAAAAATGAAGGATGAAATTAATGTTATGATTTTATGTGGGGGTAGTGCTACAGATTTACCAGTGCAGACTCCAGAGTTCGCAAAATATTTTAACGTGGTTGATAGTTTTGACACTCATGCAGATATTCCAAAGCGTTTTGATTTGGTAGATGCTTCATCAAAAGAATCCGGAAAAGTCAGTGTGATTGCAGTAGGATGGGATCCGGGTTTATTTTCATTAAACAGAGTTTATGGCAATGCGATTTTACCTGAAGGAACTGATTATACCTTCTGGGGTAAAGGGGTAAGCCAGGGACATTCTGATGCTGTAAGAAGAGTTGAAGGAGTTAAAGGTGCTAAACAATACACAATTCCAGTTGACTCAGTACTTAATTCTGTAAGAGAGGGTAATACGCCAAACTTTACAACCAGAGAAAAACATTTGAGAGAATGTTTTGTTGTAGCAGAAGAAGGTGCAGACAAAAATAAAATTGAGCAGGAAATTAAGAATATGCCTAATTATTTTTCTGACTATGATACAGTTGTAAACTTTATTATTGAAGAAGAATTATTAAGAGACCACAGCGGAATACCTCATGGAGGATTTGTGATTAGAAGTGGTAAAACCGGCTTGGAAAAAACAAACTCGCAAATTATAGAGTTTAGCTTGAACCTTGATTCAAATCCTGAATTTACGGCTTCAGTTCTCGCAGCTTATGCAAGAGCGGCTTACAGGATTAATAAAGAAGGGCAAAAGGGATGTAAGACGGTATTTGATATTGCCGTATCTTACCTGACTATTGAAAGCAACGAAGAGTTAAGAAAAAACTATTTATAATTAATAAAAAAACTGCTGTAATCTTACAGCAGTTTTTTTATTAATTATAAATTCACTTGTTGATTTCACTCCCAGAGTTTATAATTAAGTCTAGATACAAATGTCCGGTCTTCTAAATTTTATGGAGGTGTAAGTTATAAAAAAAGAAGAGAAACTTTTGCTAATTCCCCTGGGCGGTCTGGGTGAAGTAGGAAAAAACATGTTGGTCGTTGAGTATGGAGAAGATATAGTTCTTATCGATGCAGGGCTTATGTTCCCTGAAGATGAATTGCTAGGTATTGATGTTGTAATTCCAGATATTACCTATCTTCAAGAAAACAGACACAAGCTCAGAGCTATTATAATAACTCATGGTCACGAGGATCATATAGGTGCATTGCCTTATATTTTGAAAGACTTTGATGTTCCTGTATATGGAATGAAGCTTGCTATTGCAATTATTAAGTCAAAGTTTAATGAAATTCCTATGACCAGGGAGCCAAATTTCCAATTAATTAAACCAAGAGATGTATTGAAATTCGGTAAAATGGAATTTGAAATTATTCAAAGTACTCACTCTATACCTGATTCAGTGGCAATATTCATCAGAACACCAGTTGGAAATGTTTTTCATACTGGAGATTTTAAACTTGATCAGACTCCCGTTGATGGTAAGCTTCTTGATATTAACAGAATTGCTCAAATCAGCGGAGAAGGAGTCAAGGTAATGCTCTCCGACAGTACAAATGTTGAGAAGGCAGGTTTTACTCAGTCTGAAAAAGTAGTTGGAGAAGCCTTTAATGAACAATTCAGAATTGCTAAAGGAAGAATTATTATTGCTACTTTTGCTTCTAACGTTCATAGAATCAAGCAGGCAATAGATGCCGCTATTAAGTTTGAGAAAAAGGTTTGTATTGTTGGAAGAAGTATGGAAAATGTAACTGCTATTGCTCAGGAAATTGGTTATTTAACTATTCCGGAAGGAACACTGATTACCTTAAATGAGATAAACAATTATCCAACTGAGGAAATGGTTATTATTACTACCGGAAGCCAGGGAGAACCAATGGCAGCATTATCCAGAATGGCTAAAGGTGATCACAGACAGATAAAAATTGATTCTGGTGATACTGTTATTATTTCTGCAACCCCAATACCTGGAAACGAAAAGTCTGTTTATAAAACTATTGATTTACTATTCAGACTTGGTGCAAAAGTAATTTACGAAAAAACTTCTGGAACTCATGTTTCAGGGCATGCAAGCCGTGATGAATTAAAGCTTACTCTTAACCTTGTAAAACCGGAATACTTTATTCCTGTTCATGGTGAGTATAGAATGCTTTTAAAACACGGTGAATTGGCAGAGGAACTTGGTGTAGAAAAAGAAAATATTTTCGTAGCTGAAAATGGTAATGTAATTGAGTTTACAAAAGATAAAGGATGTATTTCAGGTAAAGTACCAGCAGGAAGAGTTTTAGTTGACGGACTTGGTGTTGGAGATATTGGAAATATTGTTTTAAGAGACCGCAGACAATTGTCACAAGATGGAATATTAATAGTTGTAGCAACTTTAAATAAACAAGCCACTAAATTACTGGCCGGACCAGATATTGTATCAAGAGGATTTGTTTATGTAAGAGAGTCAGAAGATTTAATGTTGGAAGCAAAAAGGTTTGTACAGCAAAATCTTGAAATTTCTTTGGAAAATGGAGTTAAAGACTGGGCTACGCTTAAGAACAATATAAGGGATTCTCTTGGAAGGTTTTTATATGAAAAAATCAAGAGAAGACCTATGATTTTACCAATTATTGTTGAGGTTTAATCTGTAGTCTAAACACAAACATTTTGTTTGTGTTTAGCTTTTTAATGTTCAAAAAGGAAGGTAAAAAATGGCAAGAATATCCAAAAAGGCAGAAAAAGAAAACAAAATAAGAAAAGGCAAAATTGCAAGTGCTGTGATAATTCTTTTTTCAATTTATTATTTCTTTATTTCCCTAAGAAGTGATAAAATTGGAAATGACGGGAACCCCCTGGATAGTTTTGGAATAATAGGAGGTTTCTTTTTAAGGACTTTTCAACAGTTTTTTGGAGAATATGACTTATTAATAATTGCTTTTTTAATTCTCTATGCAGGTTACGTTTTAGTAAACCAGGAGCCTGTTAAAAAGTCAAAACTGGCAGTATACATATTTATAGTACCTGTATTGTTTGGCCTTTTACATATAAGTTCTCTGGGTATAAATACTGATTTCAGAAGCGGATTCGAAGATTCTCTTTCCGGATCAGGGGCAGGAATGACTGGATTTCTTTTTGCTTTTTTGTATTTGAAACTATTTGGTACAGTTGCATCTTATCTTGTAGGTGTTCTAACTTTGATTTTGCTGGGTTTGTATTTGACAGATTTCCCCTTCTCTTATATTGCGGGGCAGATTAAAGATTTATTTTCTGGGGCAAGAAAAAAACAAAAACCAGTCAAAGAGAGAGAAGCAATAATAAAAGAGACTCCGGTATTTCAAGAAGAAGCAACACCAGAAAGAGAAAAAAATATTATTCCCATTATTAATAATCTAAATTTTACTCCTGTAAAAAAAGAAGAGCCATCTTTAAAAGAAGAGTGTCCTTCAGTCAGCACTTCTTCAACAGGAAACCTTGTATCTCTCGAGGAAGTAAAAAAAGAAAAAGTCAGAGAGAAAGAGAAAGAAAAAGAGGTTGAACCAAAAAAAGAATTTGAAATTCCGAAACCAGTTTCATCTGGGAATAAGAAAAAATATGAATATCCGGATCTGGGGATTCTAAAAAATACTGAATCAAACAATAAAATGGATCAGGATATTATTAACAGAAGAGTTAAAGTACTTGAAGAAACTTTGGAAAATTTTGGGGTTAAAGGAAAAATCAGCGGAGTAAACTGTGGGCCGGCTATCACTCGTTATGAATTTCAGCCTGCTCCGGGAGTTAAGGTGAGTAAGATTGTCAATCTTGCAGATGATATTGCTTTAAGTATGGCAACCGCGGGAGTAAGAATAGCTCCAATACCAGGCAAAAACGCGATAGGTGTAGAAGTTCCAAACAAATATAATATAACTGTTGGAATAAAAAGTGTTTTGGAAACTTCAGATTTTAAAAGAAGTAATTCAAAACTATCAGTAGCATTGGGTAAAGATATAGCGGGAAAGCCAATAATTGCAGACCTGAAAAAAATGCCTCATCTTCTTGTTGCAGGAGCAACAGGTTCAGGGAAAAGTGTTTGTATGAACTCGATAATCGCAAGTATTCTCTTTAACGCAAGTCCAGACGAAGTTAAACTTATTATGATTGATCCAAAAATGGTTGAATTAACAGTTTATAATGGTATTCCGCATTTGATTACTCCGGTAGTAACTGATCCAAAAAAAGCAGCTTCTGCTTTAAGATGGGCTGTAAAAGAGATGGAAAACAGATATTTGCTTTTTTCATCAGCTGGAGTTAAAAGCATAGAAGTTTATAATGAAAATGCAGAAAAAAGCGGGGAAGAAGAAAAAAAGCTTCCTTATATTGTAGTGCTAATTGATGAATTATCAGATTTAATGATGGTGGCTCCCGCAGATGTAGAAGATGCGATATGCCGGATTGCTCAAATGGCAAGAGCCGCAGGAATACATTTGGTTATTGCTACCCAAAGGCCATCGGTAAACGTTATTACAGGTATTATTAAGGCCAACGTTCCTTCCAGAATTGCTTTTGCAGTTTCCTCTCAGGTTGATTCAAGAACAATTCTTGACATGAACGGGGCAGAAAAGCTTTTAGGTAAAGGTGATATGTTGTACTATCCTTCAGGAGTTCCAAAACCTTTCCGTGTTCAGGGGGTATTTATTTCTGATGATGAAACCGAAACTCTTGTAATGGAAATAAAAAGCAAAGGTGTTCCCAAATATGATGAGGGAATAATTAATCAAGAGCTGGAATCGGAAACTGAAGATGTAAAAGAAGAAGCAGAAGAGGATGAGTTAATTCCGGATGCTGCAAAACTTTTTATTGAAAATGGTCAGGCTTCAATTTCCTTGTTGCAAAGAAAGTTCCGGGTTGGATATAATCGTGCCGCCAGAATTATTGATCAAATGGAACAAAAAGGAATTATTGGTGGTTATGAGGGGAGTAAACCACGTCAAATACTAATAAATCTTGATGATTATGACCGTTTATTTGAAAATAAAGAAAAAAATTAAATATTAGTTTATTTTGTATTTAACTATATAGATTAATATGTTAGTATGAATATCATATGCAAGTGGGTGGTTATTTGTTAGGAATCGGAGAAGAATTAAAAAGAATAAGAGAAGAAAAAGGTCTTTCAATTTATGATGTAGAAAATCAGACTAAAATTAAGGCTACTTTTATTGAGGCAATTGAAAAGGAGAATTTTGATAAAATCCCCGGCCGTGTTTACGTTAAAGGATTTATAAAAAATTATGCCAAATTTCTTGATCTTGACTACACAGTATATTTGCAGGAATTAAATAAATATTTTAAAGAGAACAGATCGGAAGATATTCTTGCCAACAGTAAACCACAACTTGTGAGACCTGTTAAAGAAAAAAGATTAGGTGACAGGGTTTTCAAAGGAATTTCTATCTTACTTATTTTAGGAGTTTTGTTATTTGGGGGATATAAAGGTTTTGAATATTTTATGTCTGAAAGAGAAACAGAGTCTCAGATATCTCAAGAAAATCCAGAAGTCCAGCCTGATCCACAGCCGGAAATCAACCCGGTTTCTGAGCCCGAATCTAAACCTGAACCAGAGGCAGTCCCTGAAACTCAGCCAGAAGTATTTACACCAGAGCCAGCTGTTCCTTCTGTTGAAACAGCAAAAAAAGAAATTGAATTAGAGGTAATAATGTCTGATGGCGGACCAGGAGTAGATTCTTGCTGGATACAAGTTATTGTTGATGGAAAACTTGAGTTTGAACAAACAATTTTTGCAGGAAAAGAACCAATGAAGTTTACTGGAAACCAAACTATAGACTTTACTTATGGGAATGGAGCCGCAGTAAGAATTAAAGTAAACGGAGTTGACCAGGGAGTTCTTGGAGCTCAGGCAGAAGTTGGAACCAGAAGATTTAAAATTGAAGATTTATAAAGTTTAATTCAGCAGACCTGTTTCTCAGGTCTGTTTTATTTGCTATAATTATTTAGATAATTTTCTAAAGAGGAGAAACCTATTTGCAAAAAGTATACCTATTACCTTTGGGTTGTCCAAAAAATTTAGTGGACTCAGAGAATATGCTTAAAGTTATAAAAGATAATAATTTAAAGGTAATAAATGAACCGGAAGATGCTGATATTGCTATTGTTAATACTTGTGCTTTTATTGGTGATGCCAAGGAAGAATCCGTTGACTGTATTCTTGAATTAGCAGATATGAAACAAGGAAATTTGAAAATGTTGATTGTAACAGGTTGCCTAAGCCAGAGATATTCAGATGAATTAATGAAGGAAATCCCTGAAATAGATGGCATTATCGGAACAGGAAGATATGAAGATGTTAATACCCTTATTAATGAGTTAACTGAGAAAGAACAAAAAATTAATTATGTTGATGATATTAAAAAATATAAGGATTATAAGGAATTAAAAAGAGAAAAAATTACTCCGGATCATTACGCATATCTAAGGATTGCAGAGGGCTGTGATAACTTTTGTACCTATTGTATAATTCCCGGGATCAGAGGCAGTTACAGAAGCAGGAAGATTGAAGACATAAAAAATGAAGCTGCTGAACTTGCTGAAGGTGGAGTAAAAGAGTTAATAATTATCGGGGAAGATATAACCTGGTATGGGAAAGACAATTACGGAAAAACTATGTTAACTGAACTTCTTAAAGAGTTAGTTACAATCGATAAAATCCAGAAAATTCGTCTTCTGTATGCTTATCCTAACAATATAACTGAGGAACTTTTACTGTTAATGTCTAAAGAAGAAAAAATATGTAATTATCTTGATATGCCAATTCAGCATATTTCTGATAATATTCTTAAGCTAATGGGAAGAAATATTACAGGGAAAGAAATAAAAGGAATAATTAACAGAGCAAGGGAATTAATGCCTGATATAGTATTCAGAACAAGTCTTATAAGTGGCTTCCCTAGCGAAACCCAAGAAGATCATAATGAGTTGCTTGATTTTGTGAAAGAATATAAAATAGAGAGGCTTGGAGTATTCCCTTACTCAAAAGAAGAGGGCACCCCTGCATATAATTTGAAAAATCAAATCCCAGAAAAAGTAAAAATTTCAAGAAGAAACCAAATAATGGAAGCCCAGTATCAAAATATTCTGGAATATAATGAAAAAAGAGTAGGAAAGCTTGAAAGAGTTATTATTGATGGTTTTGACGGAATTTTCTTTGAAGGCAGAAGCTGTGCCGAAGCAGTAGAAATCGACCCTGTTATTTTAGTAAAGTATGAAGAGTCTATAAAAACAGGAGATATAATAAATTGCAGAATTATTCATGTAAATGATTATGATCTGGTAGGAGAGATGGAAAGTGAATTTGCCGAATAAACTTACCTTGGGCAGGATTTTTTTAATTCCGGTTTTTATGTTTTTTTTACTGGTAAAAATCACTTATGGTAAATATTTAGCTGCTTTTGTTTTTATACTTGCAGCAAGCACAGACGGACTTGATGGATACATTGCCAGGAAAAGAAAACAAATAACTAATTTTGGTAAAATTATGGATCCTCTTGCAGATAAGCTTCTTGTTACAGCGGCCCTGGTGTCTTTAGTTCAGCTTGGTGAAATTAGTGCCTGGCCGGCCTTTATTATTCTGGGAAGAGAATTTGCAATTACCGGGTTAAGAAGTGTTGCCACAACAGAGGGAGTTGTGGTTTCTGCTAGTTATCTTGGAAAAATAAAAACAGCAACACAAATTATTGCGATTTCTTTAATTTTACTTGAAGATTTTTATATTAGTTTTATTAATTTTCCAGTTGGAGAAGCATTCCTATATATTGCATTATTTTTTACCTTTTGGTCTGGTGTTGATTATGTAAGGAAGATAAATGCTAAGATTAAAATTGATGATATTTAACAAAAAGGAGAGATTGTAATGGATCCGGTAAAAAAAGATTGGCTCTATCTTATTATTGGAATAATAGTTGGTGTGCTTTCAATAAGATTACTTTTAAATTTCTTTAATTTAGGATAACAGACCCGGCGTAATTAATAATGGTTCTTTGTCAAATGTTGGGGCAACCCAATTAGATTAGATTTCATGAGTACCGCATTGAAAAATGCGGTACTTTTTTAAATTGTTTTTAGTTCATTACGTGCATTATTCTGTTTTTGAATCTCCAAAAATTTCTTACACCATAAGCATTTCTTTTTAAAACCTTAATTTTGTTGTTAACTCCTTCTGTATATCCGTTAGTATAAGTACAAGTAAATGAATTAAGAATATATTTCTGCCAGTTGAAAATGGTTCTGGAGCATTTATCGAATTCTTCAAGCTCACAGGACATAACAAACATATACCAGGCTTTCAAATTCTTTTTTGCACTTTCTAAATCACTGCTGTCAACAAAGTTATAAAATTTTTCTTTTAACATATAAGCTTTTTGCAGTTTCTCAGAAGTAGCAAGCATAACGTTTACCTGGTCAATTTCTTCAGGAGTTAAATACTTCATTCTTTTTAAGAGAAGGGAGCGACTTCTTTTGAAATACCTTCGCCTTTCCTTGGCAAATTTCTTTTGCTCATCTTTCCTAATTCTTTCAAATGCCCAAGTGACCTGCCTAATGAAATGGAATTTATCGATAATGATAGGGGGGTGCGGACAAAAACCTGGACTAAAAATACAGGAGGATGTCCATATGTATTCCTACGAAGAAAAAATTAAAGCTGTAAAATTATTAATTAAATATGACAAATGTTATGCACAAGTAATGCGGGAGTTAGGATACCTAGATAGAAAATCCCTAACGGCGTGGTACAAACAATATTTAAGTAATGGTGACTTAATTAAAGAATGTGAAAGAAAAGCAAAATTTTCTGAAGAAGAAAAATACAGAGCTGTTAATCATTATTTAGAACACGGAAAATGTGTACGACGCACTACAAGAATTCTTGGATATCCAAGCAGACCTACTCTTGATAAATGGATACTAGAATTGGCGCCTGAACAAAAGAAATATTGTCGCTCAGGTAACGCATTGATAAAATATACTCGTGAACAAAAAGAAGCAGCAGTTATAGCTTTATGCTCACGGGAAAAATCGGCCAGAGAAGTAGCGAATGAAATTGGCATTACCTGTGAGAGGCTTTATAGTTGGAAAAATCAGCTTCTAAAAAAAGGGTGGAATAGGACAATGCCAAAAAAAGATAAAGTATCCCCAAAAGTGAAAACTAATATTAGTGATGATCAAGCAAAATTATTATTAAAAGAAAAAGATGTTCTTTTAAAACAAGTGGAAGAATTAAAAAAGGATATATATCATCTTCAGTTAAAAAGAGATATTTTGGAAAAAGCAGCAGAAATAATAAAAAAAGATAAGGGCATTAGCATAAAAACACTTTCTAATAGTGAAAAAGCCATGGCGATTAATGCCCTAAGAGAGAATTTTTTTAAAAGATTTATTGATAATTCTTAACATGGCAAAAAGTAGCTATTTTTATCAGGATTTTGTATTAAGTAAAGAAGATAAATATTCCAGTTTACGTAATAAAATTAAAGAAGTTTTTATTGAATCTTCAAAACGTTATGGTTATCGAAGAATTCATTCAGTTATAAAGAAAACCGGTATAATTATTTCAGAAAAAATTGTTAGAAGAATTATGAAAGAAGAGAAACTTTCAATACCAGGCATTAAGAAAAAGAAATACAACTCATATAAAGGTGAGATAAGCCCTGTAATGCCAAATTTGTTGAAACGCAATTTTCATGCTGATAAACCAAACCAGAAGTGGCTAACAGATCTAACCGAGTTCCATATTCCTGCCGGGAAAATATATCTTTCTCCAATTATTGACTGCTTTGATGGGCTGCCAGTCAGTTGGAGTATTGGAACCTCTCCTGATGCCACATTGGTAAATACAATGTTAGACAAAGCCATCAGCACTTTAAATAAAAATGAAAGACCTATAGTACATACAGATCGTGGAGCACACTATCGTTGGCCTGGCTGGATTGAGAGAATGAAAAAAGCTCATCTTGTTCGTTCTATGTCAAAGAAAGGTTATTCTCCAGATAATTCTGCATGCGAGGGTTTCTTTGGCAGAGTAAAAAACGAAATGTTTTATGGATATTCATGGAAAGAAGTCACAATAAAACAATTTATTGAAATATTAGATGAATATTTAAGGTGGTATGCAGAAAAAAGAATTAAAATTTCCCTTGGGGGAATGAGTCCATTGACTTATAGAAAAAGCTTAGATTTAATTGCTTAGGTCCAAAAAACGTCCGCACCCCCTAGTTGCATTTTTAAAATATGTTTCAGCAATATCCTTGTAAGGTTGCCACATATCCATAATGAAGTATTTTACTTTATCCCTGTCATTGAATTTCCTGAAATAGTCCGATAAAATGTGTTGTTCTCTTCCGTGAAGAATATCAAGTACCTTCTTGTTTTGGGGATCAGTTAATATGCACTGGTACTTTTTGCCCCCGGCATTACCTTTAAATTCATCAATAGAGATTACTTCGGGCAATTTTGTTAGGGAATAGTTTATGAATCTAAAAAGCCTGAGAGCCGTTGATGGTGAAATATTATTCTCTTTGACAATATCAGATACAGAGTAAACATTTTTCATTCGAGTAATTATGTATTTTATCAGCCTGCTGGTCATTCTTTGATAGCGGGGGAGAAAATCATTTTTTTGTAGAATTTTTTATTGCAGTGATTACAAACGTACCTTCTTTTTTGTAGTAAAGGTAGGTTTTCTTCCCTGAGATGGAAATATCTTTTATCATTTGAATTCTGTAATCATGAACTTTACTGGTTTGTTGATGGCATTTGGGGTAATTGTGAGTTTTAATCTCCAGAGAAAAAGAAAAGGACGTTGAATCAGAAGAAGTTTCTAATTGTTCTAAAATTATCCCTTTAAAACCAATTAATTTTTTAATATAATAGTTATTACAGAGCATAAGTAAATTCCTCCTTAGATTACAGTGAGTGTTCTCTAATATGGATTTACCAATGCTCTGTATTTTTTTCGCAAAAAATGTCAGAATGGTTTTTACCACCCCAACATTTATTGTAGAACCTTAATAAATTACCCGGGTATTTTTTTAGAAATAAAAAAACGCACCCCACGGATGCGTTGCCACAAGGAAATTTGGAAAGGACTCGAACCCCCAGCCTAGGTGCCACGAACCTAGGTGATACCATTTCACTACAAAATTCCTTCAGCTATTTGATTAAATTATAACAGAAAACTATAATAATTAGCAATAAAAATGGTATTATAGTTAGTGTAAAATAATTATGGGTAAAAAAACAAAAAATATTAGAGCAACTCCTTATGTTACAATTAAATCGCTAAACCAAATCGCAAAAAAGGAGAAACTCTAATGAATAATATTATACATGAAATTGCAACTAAAATCAGTAAAGAAATAGCAGAAAATATGGAAACAACTTTAATTGAGGGAAATAATATATCTGAATTCATTTTAAAAACCAAAAAAATGCTGGATGAAGTTGGGGTTGCAATTACAGAAAAAGTACTTGAAACTGTAGATATTTTAGTTAAAAAAGATTGTGCAAGAAAAAGAGACTGGAAAATAAAGGAAACAAAGTCGAAGAAAAGTTTGGCGACGATATTTGGTGAAGTAACCTATAAAAGAACGTATTATGTTCATAAAATTACCGGTGAATATAAATACTTATCTGATGAAGCTGTTGGTATTGAAGCAAATGACAGAATGGATATATTGCTAGAATCAATGTTAATAGAAGAAGCAATAGAGACACCATACAGAAAAAGTAGCGAAAAAATATCGAAGAATGTATATCTTACTGGTCAAACAGTAATGAATTCTATTAGAAAGCTTAAAGATATTTCTAATCATGCAGCACCAGTGAAAAAACTGATTCTCAAGCTAAGATTTTGTACATCGAAGTTGATGAAGATCATGTTTCACTTCAAAGAGGAACATGTGCCGAACCTAGATTAATTTATGTTCACGAAGGTAAGTGAAAGGTAAGTAAAGATAGATATGAATTAATAAATCCCAGATACTTTAGTGGTCTCTACCAAGATAGTGCTGATTTATGGCTTGAAGTAGCTGATTATATTGATAGCAACTATGAAGAAGAAATTATCGAAAAGATATATTTATCAGGAGATGGAGCCAACTGGATAAAACAAGGCAAAGAATGGATTAAAGATAGTATCTATGTTTTAGATAGATACTATTTGTCGAAATATATAAAGAAGGCAACTGCTCATATGAAAGGCACACACCAAATGATGTGGTATTACATAAATACGAAAAGGAAAGATTTCGTAAAAGATTTATTCAAAGCAATAATTGAAGAAACAGAATCAGAAACAAAAAATAGAAGCAATAAAAGATGCTAGAAGTTATGTGTTAAATAATTGGGAAGGTATAATGAATCAATATGACCCGGATTATATAGGTTGTAGCGCAGAAGGCCATATTAGTTATATATTATCTGCAAGATTAAGTTCAAGGCCTCTAAGCTGGTGCAGAGAAGGTGTTGATCAAATGTCACGTCTGAGGGCTTTTAAGGCTAATTCAGGTAATGTATATGATTTAGTAAAAGAAAGAAGCAAGAAAAACAGAAACAAGAATCATAAAATTAGAAAGCCGTGTTATAAAAAAAGCTACGAACCTAATATCAGATGAGAAATTCGGCAATGTGCCAGTAGTTTTAACTGGCAAGAGAACTTGGAAAAGAGAATTGTTTAAAAGGATAGCGAGTGCGATTTAGCACGTAATACATACAAGGGGTTTTTTATTCTTTTAAAACCCATAATTAATTGATACGATCGGTATTATAATTACAATAAATTATTCATAAGGAGAAGTTGATGTATAAAAAAATTATTTTAGTAGTTTTAGCTTTATTCTTGTTTATTCCTTGCTTCGGTCAGGAAATGGAATATGAAGAATTTGATGAATTTAGTTTATCTAAAGCTTATGCAAAGGGTAAAGTCCTTGAGATATATGAAGAAAAGCTTAATCAGGAAATATCGGAAGGTATTTTGGAAAATTACCAGAGAATACTTGTTGAAATTACTTCAGGAGATTTTAAAGGAAGAAAAATTCAGATAGAAAATAGCTTTATAAATTCCCCGGAGTATGAAATTTATGTTCAACAGGGAGATAAAGTGCTTCTTTCTGTTTTGTATGACGATTCTGGTTATCAAAAGGCATATGTTGTTGATTTTGTAAGAGATACATATATATCTTTTAATTGGAATTTTTATTTTGTTGATGTTGTTAATTGGCAGGAGTAAGGGAGTTAAAGGTATTATCTCCCTGGGGGTTACTTTCCTTGTAATTTATAAAGTAATGATTCCTCAAATATTTGCAGGTAAAAGTCCCGTTTTGGTTACAATTTTATCTTCTGTAGTCATAGCTTTTATTACTTTTGCAATTGTAAGTGGTTTTACAAAAAAATCCCTTTCAGCTTTTTAGGAACCTGAGCAGGTTTAGTTTTAGCTGCGGTTTTAGCAATGGTAGTAAGTAATGCAGCTAATCTTACAGGTTTAAGTGCTGAAGAATTAAGAATGCTGTTTTATGTTCCAGAGTTCGCCGAGTACAATATGAAGGGAATTCTGCTTTCGGGAATAATTCTTGGAGCTTTGGGTGCTGTTATGGATGTTTGTATGTCAATTGCATCAAGTACCGAAGAAATAGCAAATGCAGGAGATAATATGTCCTTTGCCCGTTTGTTTAAAGTGGGAATGAATGTAGGGAATGATGTTATGAGAACTATGACTAATACCCTTGTTCTGGCATATACAGGAGCTTCTCTGCCTTTATTGCTTCTACTAATGGCTTACGAACTTACCTTTCTTCATTTGATAAACTTTGAGATGCTGGCTGATGAAATAATAAGAGCACTAATCGGTACAATTGCACTGGTAGCAGCTATACCAATAACTGCAATGATTTCCGCTTTACTTCTTAAACACAAATCTTAATTGAGGTGTATTAAAATGGAAAAAACTTGTCCTCTTCAAGTCAAGACTACTTAAAAGCTATATTGGAACTTTCAACGGAGAATCAAGGTGTCAGGGTAACTGATATAGCAAATATATTGAACATTAAAAAAGCCAGTGTGACTCAGGCAATAAATATTCTTTCCCAGGAAGGCTTGGTTATAAGAGAAAGGTATGGTCCGGTTTTTTAACAGAAAAAGGCTTTGAAGAGGCAGAAAGAGTAAAAATAAAATATTCACTATTAAAATATTTTTTTGAAAAAGTATTAGGAGTTAAAAAGGAAATTGCTGAAAATGATGCTTGTTTGATTGAACACTCATTGAGCGAAGAGACATTTTTATACTTTGCAGAATTTTTAAATAAAGAGGGATATCTGAATGAGTTCCCTAAAAAAGCAAGTTGAAGGAAATAATATGCGAAGACTACAGAGAAAGATATGATGGATTGAGTCTTTGTAAGAAATAATGATTAAAAATTTGACAATTTTTAAAATAGAAATATAATTTTTTTATAGTTTAAATATGAATAAGTGTTGAAGAGGATACGTGGATTAAATAAACCTCCCAGAGATAGAAAACCTTGGCTGGAAGTTTTCTTAGGAAATATTTAATACATACCACCTTGGAGCTGTTGTTTAAATGGCAACCGCAGGTCTGCGTTAAAGACTTTTTGAGTGGTGCTGTATATTTTAAAAATATATAGTGCAATTTGGGTGGAACCGCGATACTTCTCGTCCCATTGGGATTGAGAGGTGTTTTTTATTTTACAGGAAAGGTGAGAAAAAAATGATTAAAATTACATTGCCAGATGGTTTAGTGAGAGAGTATGAACAAAATATTGTAACTCCTTTTGAAATTGCCGGAGATATTAGTAAAGGCTTACAAAAAAAATCCTTAGCGGCAAAAGTTGAAGGTAAGGTTGTGGATTTAGATTTTCCTATAGAAAAAGATGCTGAGGTAAGTCTTCTTACTTTTGAAGATGAAGATGGTGAAGATACATTCCGCCACAGCTCATCACATATTATGGCTCAGGCTGTAAAAAATCTTTTCCCTGGAACAAAAATTGCCATAGGACCAGCAATTAAAAATGGATTCTACTATGATTTCGATTCAGAACATGTTTTTACCCCTGAAGATCTTGAAAAAATTGAAAAAGAGATGGAAAGAATTGTTAAAGAAGATAACCAGTTTGAAAGAAAAGAACTTCCCAGGGAGGAAGCAATAAAACTGTTCAAGGAATTAGGAGAAGACTATAAAATAGAGTTAATAAATGATCTTCCTGAAGATGCAAAAATCAGCATTTACACTGACGGAGGTTTTACAGATCTTTGTGCCGGACCTCATTTGCCATCAACAGGTCACGTTAAAGCCTTTAAACTTCTTAATGTTGCAGGTGCTTACTGGAGAGGTAACTCAGACAACAAAATGCTTCAAAGAATATATGGAACATCTTTCCCTAAAAAGAGTGATCTTGAAAACTATTTAAATCTACTTGAAGAAGCTAAAAAGAGAGACCACAGGAAGCTTGGACAAGAATTAGGCTTATTTACACTCATGGATGAAGGACCTGGTTTCCCCTTTTTCCTTCCAAAAGGTACAAAAGTTAAAAACCTGCTCTTACAATACTGGAGAGAGATTCATGAAAGAGAAAACTATGTTGAAATTGAAACACCAATTATACTAAACAAGAAACTTTGGGAAACATCTGGTCACTGGGATCACTACAGAGACAATATGTATACTTTAAAAATTGATGAAGAAGATTTTGCAATTAAACCTATGAACTGTCCTGGAGCTTTTATGGTTTACAGAAATGATCTTCACTCATATAGGGAGTTTCCAATCAGACTTAGGGAAATTGGAAGAGTTCACCGTCATGAACTTTCCGGAGCCCTTCATGGTTTAATGAGAGTAAGAGCATTTACTCAAGACGATGCTCATATTTTCATGCTTTCAGATCAGATAAAAGATGAAATTAAAAATGTTGTAAATAAGATAGATGAAATTTATGAAAAATTTGGTTTTAAATACAGAATAAAATTATCAACCAGACCCGAAGATTCCATGGGATCTGATGAAGACTGGGAAAATGCAGAGGCTTCATTAAAGAAAGCTCTTGAAGAACTAGGCAAACCATTTACTATCAACGAAGGTGATGGAGCTTTTTATGGTCCAAAGATAGATTTTAAACTTGAAGATTGCCTGGGAAGAACATGGCAGTGTGGTACTATTCAGCTTGATTTCCAAATGCCACAACGTTTTGACCTAACATATGTTGGAAAAGATAATGAAAAGCATCGTCCAATTACAATACACACTGTAGCTTTTGGAAGTATTGAAAGATTCATAGGGATTTTGATTGAACACTTTGCAGGAGTTTTCCCAGTATGGCTGGCTCCTGTTCAAGCTAAAATTCTTACTTTGACAGATAAGCATAATGATTACGCAAATAAGGTTTATGAAGATTTAAGAAAAGCAGGAATCAGAGCTGAAATTGACAGCAGAAATGAGAAAATTGGGTTTAAAATCAGAGAAGCTCAATTACAAAAAGTTCCTTATATGTTAATTATTGGAGATAAGGAAGTAGAGAATAATGCAGTAGGGCTTAGAAAAAGAGGCGAAGGAGATCTTGGTGCACTTCCTCTTAAAGAGTTTAAAGATAGAATATTACAGGAAACAAAAGAAAGATCTTTATAAAAAATAACTTAACGATCAATTCTTTTTTTGGTTGTTTTATAGGGGTTATTGTTGTATAATTTTATCTGATAAAAATAACCTCACTTTAATAACTTGGTGAGGTAGAGGCGCGGTTTTTAACAGCCTTTAGGGGAGCCTGAGAAGCTTTGAAACTAAAGGGAAGGAAAGGCCGCCGAAGCAAATAATACACTCAAAATTATTTGCTGGGTCTGCAGAAAATATCTGCAGAACTGTCCCAATAAATATCCCGGTTTATTGGGTTGGGCTATCTCATTTGGGAAGTAGGGGTTTTGGGAGATACTGGATTTTTAAGGCCTGAGATTACCTCAGGTTTTTTTGTAAAAAAGAAAAAAACAAAAAAGGGAGAAGTTTAATAATGAAGAAAAATTTAATATTGGCAATGGTTTTATTACTTGCTGTAGCAGTGCTGTTTACTGGTTGTGGTGGTAAAAAAGCAGATGCGGAAGTTGAAACATTCAAAGTAGGAATGGAAGCAGGTTACCCTCCATTCAACTGGACTCAGACTGGTGATGCAAACGGCGCTGTAAAAATTGACGGAAGCCCAGAGTTTGCTGGTGGTTATGATGTTGAAATAGCAAAGAAAATTGCTGAAGGTTTAGGTAAAGAACTTGTAATAGTAAAAACTGAATGGGATGGTCTTGTACCAGCTCTTGTATCAGGAAAAATTGATGCAATAATTGCAGGTATGTCACCAACTGCAGAACGTAAAGAAACGATAGATTTCCCAGATAATTATTATAAATCAGATTTAATTATGGTAGTTCTTAAAGATGGAGACTATGCAAATGCTGCAACACTTGCTGATTTTGCCGGAGCGAAAGTAACAGCGCAGTTAAATACTTTTCACTATTCAATAATTGATCAAATTGAAGGCGTTGATAAGCAGACTGCAATGGATAACTTCCCTGCAATGAGAGTTGCTCTTGAGTCAGGAATGATTGATGGTTATGTTTCTGAACGTCCTGAAGGAGTCAGTGCTCAGGCAGCAAATGAAAAATTTAAATTAATAGAATTTACTGATGGTTTTGCAACTTCTGACGATAATACAGCGATTGCTGTAGGGCTTCGTAAGGATAGCGAATTAACCACAAAAATTAATGAGGTTCTTGCAGATATTTCTTTAGAAGAACAAATTACAATTATGGAAGATGCAATAAAAAATCAACCTGCAGCAAATTAGTAAATTTTAACCGACTGTATTTTTTAATACAGTCGGTTAAATTACGCATAAGGAGGAAAAATATGACCCTAGAGTGGTTGTTAAAGATATTTGTAGACAACTGGCCAATGTATTTACGTGGCGCAGGGATTACTCTTTATATTGCTTTAACAGGTACCTTAACAGGTTCCTTTATTGGTTTGTTAATTGGAGTTATCCGAACAATACCAAAGCCTGAAAAAGGAATAAAAAAAATAATCCTGAAATTAGTAAATATGTTTCTAACTGCATATATAGAATTTTTCAGAGGAACACCAATGATAGTACAGGCCATGGTAATTTATTATGGTTCTGCCCTTGCTTTTGATATTAATGTAGACAGGCTTGTTGCAGCTTTGTTTATTGTTTCAATTAACACAGGTGCATATATATCAGAAATTGTTCGTGGTGGTATAATTTCTATCGATAAAGGACAGTTTGAAGCTGCTCAGGCTATTGGAATGAATCATCTTCAGACTATGAAAAATATAGTTCTTCCCCAGGTAATAAGAAATATCTTACCTGCTACCGGAAATGAGTTTATTATTAATATAAAAGATACTTCTGTACTTAACGTTATCGCGGTATCAGAATTATTTTTCCAGACAAAATCTATTGCAGGAAATAATTTTAGATATTTTGAATCTTTCTTTGTTGCCTGTGTGATTTATTTGATTATGACATTGACAGTTACATGGATTCTCAGATCTATAGAAAGAAAACTGGATGGTCCGGATTCTTTTACATTAGGCGGGAACCAGATGCAAGTTTAAAATAGAAAGCTGCCTGGGAGGTGAATTATGGAAAAGATAATAGAAGTTCAGCATCTAAGTAAGTCTTTTGGAACTAACGAAGTGCTGAAAGATATCGATTTTGCAGTAAATAAAGGAGAAGTTGTTTGTGTTATTGGGTCTTCCGGATCTGGTAAATCAACCCTTCTAAGATGTATTAATTTACTGGAGAAGCCAAGCGGAGGGCAAATCATTTATAAAGGTGAAAATATTCTTGATGATAAGCATGATATTTATGAATATCGTACAAAATTAGGAATGGTTTTCCAGCAGTTCAATCTTTTTAATAGTTTAAACGTTTTAGGGAATTGCACAATTGGCCAAATTAAAATTTTAAAGAGATCTAAAGAAGAAGCTGAAAAAGTTGCAATGAAATATCTTAAGGTAGTTGGAATGGATCAATATGTTAATGCTAAGCCAAAGCAGCTGTCTGGAGGTCAAAAGCAGCGTGTTGCCATAGCTCGAGCTTTGTCTATGGAACCGGATGTTATGTTATTTGATGAACCTACATCTGCCCTTGATCCTGAAATGGTTGGAGAAGTTCTGAAGGTAATGAAAACTCTTGTTGAAAGTGGACTTACAATGCTTGTTGTAACTCATGAAATGGGATTTGCAAAAGAAGTAGCTGACAGAGTTGTTTTTATGGACAAAGGTGTTATAGAAGAAGAAGGACCTCCAGAACAGATATTTAATAATCCTAAAACGGAGAGAACCAGAGAATTCTTAAAAAGGACCCTTGAAAAAGAATAAATAATATTAAATTTAGGTTCTTTGTCAAATGTTGGGGTAACCCAATTAGATTAGTGTAATGGTCAAGCATCTTTGTAACACTAAGTACGGAAAATCAGTTTATATTTCGCGCTTCAAATGGAGTCAGCCCTCCATTGTATGAATGAGGTCGAATGTGGTTGTACCACACATAAACATATTTATTGATAGTTTCATCTAATTGTAGGTCGGTTTCAAATTTTTGGTGGTAAATAAGCTCTGACTTAAGTGATTTATAAAATCTCTCCATTGGAGCGTTATCATATGGGCGATCTGTTTTACTCATGCTTTGCCTTATTCCTTGGCTTTTGCAGTACTCTACGAAAGCCCATGAGGTGAACTGTACCCCCTGATCTGAATGTAAGACTAACCCTTCATCTGGGCTCTCTCTTTCAAGAGCTTTAGACAAGGTTTCTATTGCCAGATCTGAGTTGATTCATTTTGAGTTAACCGTTGCTATCGCTTCCCTTTTTGCTAAATCTATAATAGTACAATTATAACGCATTTTACCGTTTGTTAATCTTATATAGGTGAAATCAGTACACCATACTTTATTTCTTTCTGTGACAGAGAAATTTTGATTAAGAATATTGGGAAATACTTTGTTCTTTTCACCTTTTACATATTTGGGCCTTTTTCTTACAGTGATTGCATGCAGGTTTAATTCCTTGTTCATATACTTATGCGCTGTTGTCTTACTAATAAATATATTTTGCCTTGCAAGAAAAGTGACTATCCACCTATGGCCAATAATGCGTCCATTATTGTAATAAATACTTTTTATGTTTTCTTGAACTTTAGCCTTTCCCTCACGATACGTGGATTTTCTGTTCTTTAAGTAATTGTAGTACATATTCGGAGAGAGGTTGAACTTGCGGCATAACCAGCGCAATCCAAACTCAAGTTTATAGGCATCAATGAACCAATATACCACTAATCGATTTCCTTTGCGAAGAATGCCGCTGCTTTTTTAGGAAGTCATTTTCCTTTTAAAGTTCCATAAGCTTCTTGTTAAGCGCTCTATATTCCTCTGGTGATATTGCATTTTCTTTATTTTGTGGTTTTGTGTAATGACATTCTTCGCTGTATTTTTTTATCCATCCGGACATTGTTGATTTTGATACACCGTAGGTTGCAAAAAGATCACCAAGGCTTTTGCCTTTTAGATATTCACGTACAACCTCCTTCTTGAATTCTAAATCGTAACGTTTGCTCATTTTGTAATCCTCCTAGTTCGAGTTTATTATATATTATCCGTACTAGGTGTTACAACAAGACTATACCATTACACCTTAATTTTGTTGTTAACTCCTTCTGTATATCCGTTAGTATAAGTACAAGTAAATGAATTAAGAATATATTTCTGCCAGTTGAAAATGGTTCTGGAGCATTTATCGAATTCTTCAAGCTCACAGGACATAACAAACATATACCAGGCTTTCAAATTCTTTTTTGTACTTTCTAAATCACTGCTGTCAACAAAGTTATAAAATTTTTCTTTTAACATATAAGCTTTTTGCAGTTTCTCAGAAGTAGCAAGCATAACGTTTACCTGGTCAATTTCTTCAGGAGTTAAATACTTCATTCTTTTTAAGAGAAGGGAGCGACTTCTTTTGAAATATCTTCGCCTTTCCTTGGTAAATTTCTTTTGCTCATCTTTCCTAATTCTTTCAAATGCCCAAGTGACCTGCCTAATGAAATGGAATTTATCGATAATGATAGTTGCATTTTTAAAATATGTTTCAGCAATATCCTTGTAAGGTTGCCACATATCCATAATGAAGTATTTTACTTTATCCCTGTCATTGAATTTCCTGAAATAGTCCGATAAAATGTGTTGTTCTCTTCCGTGAAGAATATCAAGTACCTTCTTGTTTTAGGGATCAGTTAATATGCACTGGTACTTTTTGCCCCCGGCGTTACCTTTAAATTCATCAATAGAGATTGCTTCGGGCAATTTTGTTAGGGAATAGTTTATGAATCTAAAAAGCCTGAGAGCTGTTGATGGTGAAATATTATTCTCTTTGGCAATATCAGATACAGAGTAAACATTTTTCATTCGAGTAATTATGTATTTTATCAGCCTGCTGGTCATTCTTTGATAGCGGGGGAGAAAATCGTTTTTTTCGTAGAATTTTTTATTGCAGTGATTACAAACGTACCTTCTTTTTTTATAGTAAAGGTAGGTTTTCTTCCCTGAGATGGAAATATCTTTTATCATTTGAATTCTGTAATCATGAACTTTACTGGTTTGTTGATGGCATTTGGGGTAATTGTGAGTTTTAATCTCCAGAGAAAAAGAAAAGGACATTGAATCAGAAGAAGTTTCTAATTGTTCTAAAATTATCCCTTTAAAACCAATTAATTTTTTAATATAATAGTTATTATAGAGCATAAGTAAATTCTTCCTTAGATTACAGTGGGTGTTCTCTAATATGGATTTACTCAATGCTCTGTATTTTTTCGCAAAAAAATGTCAGAATGGTTTTTACCACCCCAACATTTATTGTAGAACCTAAATTTACAGAGAGATAATACTCTCTGTTTTTTTATCGACTTTTTTAGCATAACAAATATAATTAAACATATAGGAATACTATGTATAAAATAGAAAGGTGTTGCTTTTATGAAAAAGATTGGGAGAAGTATAATTGAATTAATAGGTAATACTCCATTATTAGAACTTAGAAATTTCAACAAAAACAAAAATATTGAAAATACAATAATAGCAAAGGTTGAGTCATTTAATCCGGGATCAAGTGTTAAAGACAGATTAGGATTAGCTTTAATTAACAGTGCAGAAGAAAAGGGAATGTTAAAGCCTGGATCAGTTATAGTAGAGCTTACAAGTGGGAATGCCGGGATTGCTTTGGCTTATATTTCCGCAGCAAGAGGATATCGTTTGATTCTTACAATGCCGGAAACCATGAGTGTTGAAAGAAGAAATCTGTTAAAAGCATTTGGAGCAGAGTTGGCTCTTACTCCTGGAAGTGAAGGAATGGCGGGAGCAATTTCAAAAGCTGAAGAGCTAATAAAGGAAATGCCAGCATCTTATATACCTCAGCAATTTAACAATCCGGCAAATCCTGAAATGCATTATAAAACTACAGGTCCTGAAATCTGGGAAGATATGGAAGGGAAAATTGATTATTTTGTTGCAGGAGTCGGGACTGGGGGAACAATATCTGGTGTGGTCAAGTACTTAAAAGAAAAAAATCCAAAAATTAAAATTGTTGCAGTAGAGCCAGAAGAATCTGCAGTTCTCTCTGGTAAGGAAAAAGGTTCTCATAAAATACAGGGAATTGGTGCGGGATTTGTTCCTGGGAATTTCAATAGAGATTTGATTGATGAAATAATTCCGGTTTCTGGAGATGATGCAGCCCAGACTTCCAGGAATCTTGCAAAAACAGAAGGGCTTCTTACAGGGATATCTTCCGGAGCAGCTTTAAATGCAGCATTAAAGATTAGTGAAAGGGAGAAGAATAAAAACTTGAAAATTGTAGCCCTTCTTCCTGACACAGGTGAAAGATATCTTTCCACAGATTTATTTGATCAAGAATAATGTCATATATAAAACATTGAAGCGTTGTTATTGATTTTTTTAAGGCTCGTTTCCACAAGTTCCTTAAGAGTAGTGCTTTGAAGTACCTTAAATACTGCAGAGTCAAGTTTTTCCCAGACTAGTTCATTCATAGAATTGGTTATGTGGGACTTATCTTCAGAGAGAAAAGGTTCAGTCTTTTCGAATAAACCAGTTTCGATTCCCTGAAGTATCATTAATGCAGTAATTTCCTCTGCTTTTTTTGCAAGAAAATAACCACCCTGTGATCCTTTTACAAAATTAACAAGATTATGTTTTTAGCAAAGAAAAAATTTGTTCCAAATATATTTTAGAAATATTAAGTTCTCCAGAGATTATTGCAATTGTAACAGGATCTGGAGAATTTTCTTTTTCTCCAAGATAAATCATAGCCGCAAGTCCATATTTACCTTTAGTTGAAAGCCGCATAAATTTCTACCTCACATAGTAATTTGATATGTTTTGATTATATTTTAAAATAAATATATTGACAAATATATCTTCATATTTTATTATTTCCTAGATGGCATCCTGAGGGAGTCATACTAATTGATGTATATTATAAAATTATTAATTATATATTTATTTTTTACTTCTGCTCTGAGCCTTTGTGGACCGAGACGGGAAAGGAAAAATCTTTTTCATTAGGATATTATGCCCTTTTTCTGTCTGTTTGCAGAAAAAGGGTTTTTTATTTCTAAAAAGATGGTGATTCCGTGATAGGTTTTATTGGTGCCGGAAGGGCAGCCGGGGGTCTTGGTTTATATTTTTCAGCTTCTGGAATAAAAGTATCAGGTTATTATGATACAGATAAAATAAAAAGTGAAGAAGCAGCCGGTCTTACTAAAACCAGAGATTTTATAAACCTTAGAGAGGTCATTGAATCTTCAGAAATAATTTTTTTAAGCACAGGGGATGACTTTATTTCCAGGGCTGGAGAAGAATTAAAAGAACAACTGGGAGAAAGCAAGAAAGTTATCGCACATTTAAGCGGACTTCATGATTCGGGAGTTTTAAAAGAAATATTTCCATCACTGCCTTGTTTTTCTCTCCACCCAATACATTCTTTTTCCGGGGAAAGAGATGATGCTGGAAAGCTGGAAAAAGCAGTTTTTACTCTTGAAGGCGATCCAGAGGCATTGGAGGTAATATTAAAAGTATTTAAATTATTGCCTAATAGGCTGATTAAAATTAATTCTGAGGACAAAGTTTTGTACCATGGAGCCTGTGTATTTGCATCTAATTATATAACTACTCTAATTTATAAAGGCCTTAAAATTCTTAAAGATATAGGGATTTCTGAAAATGATGCAAAATTAATGCTTAAATCATTAGTTGAGGGTGCCTCAGAAAATGCATTTTTAATGGGTCCTGAAAAATCTTTAACAGGTCCTGTTGCCAGAGGAGATTCAAAAACAATACTAAAGCATATAAATGAATTTCAGAAATACAATATTGAAACAGAGAAAATGTATAAAATTATTGCCGGAGAAACTCTGGAACTTGCTTCAAAAGAATTATTAAAAAATGATGAAAAAATTATCGAATTAAAAATTCTGTTAAAGGACTGATAGAGAATGAAAAAAACTACAAGCTGGTTTGCTAAGGCAAAGCTTGAAGGTGAAAAAATTACAATGCTGACTGCCTATGACTATTCAACAGCAAAACTTATAGATCAGGCTGGAATAGATTCAATTCTGGTAGGAGATTCTTTGGGTATGGTTATGCTGGGGTATGACAGTACATTGCAGGTTACTATGGAAGATATGATCCACCATACTAAAGCAGTGGCAAAAGGAACATCAGAATCAATGGTAATTGCGGATCTCCCTTTTCTAAGTTACCACATATCCGTTGAAGAGGCTGTAAGAAATGCAGGAAGGCTTATACAAGAAGGAGGAGCCCAGGCAGTAAAGCTTGAAGGTGGAAGAGAGATGGTTCCTGTAATAGAAGCAATAATTAAAGCTCAAATACCAGTTGTAGGGCATCTTGGACTGACACCTCAGTCAGTTAATGTTTTTGGTGGCTATAAAGTCCAGGGGAAAGAGCTGGAAGATGCTCAAAAAATTATTGAAGATGCGTTGCTTTTACAAGAAGCAGGGGTTTTTGCAATTGTTCTTGAATGTGTCCCTGAAAAGTTATCTGAAATAATTACAAAAAAACTAAAAATACCTACAATTGGCATAGGTGCTGGGAATGTGTGTGACGGACAGGTTTTAGTTGTTCAGGATATGCTGGAAACCTTTACGGATTTCAAGCCAAAGTTTGTAAAAACTTTTGGAAATATAGGTGCAAATACCAAGGATGCAGTTAAAGAATATATTGAAGAAGTAAAGAATACAGAATTTCCCGGGAAGGAACATACTTTTTCAATAAAAGATGAAATTTTAGAAA
Organism: Peptococcia bacterium; assembly: GCA_965228015.1. Classification (GTDB taxonomy): domain Bacteria; phylum Bacillota; class Peptococcia; order Peptococcales; family SKKY01; genus SKKY01. Next base: position 635,563 of record OZ245787.1, on the reverse strand, counting down.
AATTATACTAACGGAGATAAAAGAATGATAATTAAAAAAATTAATGAACTTAGGGAAATAATTAAAGCTGAAAAAGTTAAAAGGAAAAAAGTTGGCTTTGTACCCACAATGGGATATCTTCACGAAGGCCATTTATCTTTAATAAAAAAAGCTAAAGAAGAAAACGATCTTGTTATAGTAAGTATTTTTGTTAACCCTATTCAGTTTGGGCCAAATGAAGATTTAGAAAAATACCCAAGAGATTTAGAGAGAGACACAAAACTTGCAACTGAGGCTGGATGTAATTATATTTTCAATCCTGAAGTTGAGGAAATGTTTCCTAAACCACTAAAAACAAGTGTTCAGGTTGAAGGTTTGACTAATCCATTGTGTGGCAGAAGCAGACCGGGACACTTTAAAGGTATTACTACTATTGTTGCAAAGTTGTTTAATATTGTTGCTCCTTATAAAGCATATTTTGGTCAAAAAGATGCTCAGCAGGCTGCTGTATTAATAAAAATGGCAGATGATTTAAACTTTGATTTAGAAATTGAAGTTTGTCCTATAGTTCGTGAGGTTGATGGTTTAGCAATGAGTTCAAGAAACGTTTATCTGAATGCAGAAGAGAGAAAACAGGCTCTTTCTTTAAGTCGTTCCTTGCAACTTGCTGAAGAATTAATTGAATCAGGAGAAAGAAATATTGATAAAGTAATTTTTGAAATGAAGAACTTTATTGAAAAACATCCTCTTTGTGAGATTGATTATATAGAAATTCTTGATTTTGAAAACCTTGAAGAAATTGAAAAAATTAGTGGTACTATCCTGATTGCTCTGGCAGTAAAGCTGGGGAACACCAGGTTGATTGATAATAAAATTATGGAGGTAAGATAATGTTAATAAACTTAATGAAAAGTAAGATTCACAAATGTTATGTTACAGAGGCGAATCTTTAGTATGTAGGCTCAGTTACCATTAATGAAGACTTGCTGGATGCAGTAGGCATGTATGAAAATGAGAAGGTAGCAATTGTAAACAATAACAATGGTGCAAGACTGGAAACATATATAATTAAAAGTGAAAGAGGTTCTGGAGTAATCTGTATTAACGGTGCTGCTGCAAGATTAACTCAACCGGGAGATGAGGTAATTATTATTTCTTATACATGGGTTGAAGAAAAAGATTATTATAAGCATGAACCGAAAGTAGTTTTTGTTTCTAAAGACAATAAAGTAGTTGATATTGCAGATGTAGAAAAACATGGAGAAATCAGGTAGATTTTTTCCATTTTTAACTTGATTTTTGAATATGAATAGACTAATATAATCTTTGATAAGTGAACGATTTTTCGAAAAATTTAAATTATATTCGGAAATTGACAATCAAAAGGTATTAGTCAAAACTTATACCTAGGACAACACCTTGTTCTAGGTATTTTTATTTAATATAATGGGATGGTAGATAATGGAATTATTAAAACAACGGATAATGAATGAAGGAAGAGTGGAAGAAAATTGTATTCTAAAGGTAGATAATTTTCTGAATTACCAAATTGATGTTCCTTTATTTCTTGAAATGGGAAATGAATTCAAAAAAAGGTTTTCTGAGAGAAAAATTGATAAGATTCTGACCATTGAATCTTCGGGAATTGGAGTTGCCTTTGCAGTTTCTCTTGCTTTTAATAATATTCCCGTAGTATTTGCCAAGAAAAAAGATGGTTGTTTTAATAATGTAAATGCTTATACAAGTAAAGTTTTTTCTTACACTAAAGGTAAAGAATGCGAAATAATGGTTGATAAAAAATATATAGTTCCAGGGGAAACAATTTTAATAATTGATGATTTTCTTGCTAATGGTAATGCTGCCATGGGACTTGCAGATATTGTTTCTAATGGTGAAGCGGTACTTGCGGGTGTAGGAGCAGTAATTGAAAAAGGTTTTCAGAATGGCAGAAAAATGCTTCAGGAAAATGGTATCCAGGTAGAGTCCCTGGTTATTGTTAAGGAGTTTTGCAATAATAAAGTTGTTTTTGATCAGTAAAACTGATCTGAATATATATTACAAAGGGTGTAAAATTTTAAATGAAAAAGCAGTTAAGTTTCTTATTAGTAGCAGCACTTGTTCTTTCTCTTGTTCTTGCTGGCTGTGGTGGTAATAAACCAGCAGAAACACCAGCAGAAAAAGATGTAGTTGTTGGTTTTATTTATGTAGGTCCTATTGGTGACGGTGGATATACTTATGCTCACAATGAAGGAAGACTATATTTAGAAGAACAACTTGGAGTTAAAACTTTATACAAAGAAAATATTGCTGAAGAAGATCAGGAAGTTATGAATGCAGTTGCAGACATGATTGATCAGGGAGCTACAGTTGTATTTGCAACAAGCTTCGGACACATGGACGGACTTGAAAAATCATCAAAAGAGTATCCTGAAGTAGCTTTCATGCATTGCTCAGGCTATAAAATGACTGAAAACATGGGTAACTATTTTGGCAGAATGTATCAGGCAAGATACCTTTCAGGTATTGTTGCAGGTTTAAAAACTGAAACAAATAACATTGATTATGTTGGTGTATACGAAATTCCTGAAGTAGTAAGAGGACTTAATGCATTTACTTTAGGTGTTAAATCAGTTAATCCAGAAGCAGTAGTAAATTTTAAAACAACTCAAACCTGGTATGATCCTGCAACTGAAAAAGAAGCTGCTAAAGTTCTTCTTGATGCAGGTGCAGATGTTATTGCACAGCACCAGGATACTGCTGGTCCACAACAAGCTGCTGAAGAAGCTGGCGCTTTTTCAATTGGATATAATACAGATATGAAAGCTTTAGCACCTGAAGCATACATGACAACTCCAATCTGGAACTGGGGACCATATTATGTAGCTCAGGTTCAGGCTGTTATCGATGGAAATTGGAAAGCAGAAAGCTACTGGGGTGGAATGGTAGATGAAATCGTTGCTCTTGCACCACTTACAGAATTAGCTCCAGCTGAGGCCGTTGAGTTAATTGAAGCTGCAAAAGCTAAAATTATTTCTGGGGAAACGGATGTTTTTGTTGGTCCAATCAATGATAACCAAGGAAACTTAAAAGTTGCCGAAGGTCAAAAACTTACAGATGAAGAAATGCTTTCAATGGATTGGTATGTTGAAGGTGTAAAAAAATAAAAGGTGGTATTTATGAAGCAGATTCCTGCATTAGTTTTAATGAGTAATATAAGCAAAAGATTTGGCACTATATTAGCCAATGATAATGTTAATTTTAGCATTGGAGCAGGAAAGATTCACGCCCTTCTTGGTGAAAATGGAGCGGGGAAAAGTACATTATTGAACCGCTGTCCGGAGTTTATACTCCGGACAGCGGTTCAATTTATATAAATGGAGAAGAAGTGTTTTTTTCTTCACCAAGGGACAGTATGTATAAGGGAGTAGGAATGATCCACCAGCATTTTAAGCTTGTGGAAATTTTGTCTACCCTTGAGAATGTTCTATTAGGGAATGAAAAAACACTTTTTTTAAATAAAAAGAAGAAATTTGATGAGATTAAGGAATTATCTGAAAAATTTTCTTTGGATATTGATTTGAATAAAAAAGTTTATGATATGTCTGTTGGAGAAAAACAAAACCTTGAAATTTTAAAAGTTCTGTACAGGGGTGCAAAAATTTTGGTTCTTGATGAACCTACTGCGGAAGAGACTGAAAAGTTATTTAGAATCATGTTAAAACTTAAAGAAGATGGCTGTGTGGTTATTTTTATTAGTCATAAAATGAATGAAGTAATGAATATATCCGATAAAACAACGGTATTGTTAAAAGGAAGAAGCGTAAAAATTCTAAATACTAAAGAAGCAAATCCAGGGGAATTAACTGAAATTATGGTAGGTTATCCTGTAAAACTGGAAATAAAAAGAGAAACTTATGAACATAAAGAAGAAATTTTTAAAATGGAAAATGTGGACTCCTTTACAAATGATGGGGTTCAGGCATTAAAAAATATATCATTTTCTCTTTATTCTGGAGAAATATTAAGTATTGCCGGAATTGTAGGAAGTGGTCAAAAAGAACTTTGCGAAGTTATTGCCGGGTTATATAAAGTGGATTCCGGATCAATTAAATTTAAAGGGGAAGAAATGGTTGGTAAAACCCCTAAAGAAATAATAAAAAAAGGAATCAGTATGAGTTTTATTCCTGAGGACCGCTTGAGGATGGGATTAGTTGCTAGTATGGATATTGTTGATAATATCTTACTTAAACAATATCAGAAAAAGACAGGATTTTTTGTTGATCGTAAACCTTCCAGAGTAAAGGCTAAAGAAATTGTTGAGAAACTTGAAATAAAAACTCCCGGTATAAATCATCCTATAAAAAATCTTTCTGGAGGGAACATCCAAAAAGATTTTTTAGGAAGAGAATTGGATTCCAATCCAGAATTATTAATAACAGCTTACCCTGTAAGGGGTCTTAATATTAATACCTGTTATAAAATATATAATCTTCTTAATCAGGAAAAGAAGAAGGGTGTAGCAATTTTATATATAGGTGAAGATCTGGATGCTTTAATTGAATTAAGTGACAGAATTATGGTAATTAATAATGGGGAAATTATGGGTATAGTAAATGCTTCAGAGACTTCTAAGGAAGAAATAGGTCTGATGATGCTTGGAGAGAAAAGATGAGAATAACCAAAAAACCAGAAGTAAGCAGAAAAGAAGAAATAAAAATTAGAGCTTTATCAATTTTATTTGCCTTAATAACTTCAGGGCTGTTTATTTTGATTTTGAGCCATAATCTTTTCGAAGTTTTTGCGGGAATGGCAGATGGAGCTTTAGGGAATCCACATCGTTTAAAATCTACTATAATAAAAGCCATACCTTTAGTTATAACTTCTCTGTGTATTTCTGTTGCTTTTAAAATGAAGTTTTGGAACATCGGCGGAGAGGGACAAATCCTTATGGGTGCCTATCTTGCAATGGTTGTCTACAGAGTATTTCCGGATCTAAGCAGACCATTAATGCTGTTTTTAATGATAATCGCAGCAATGATAGGTGGAGGTTTGTGGGCTTTAATTCCAGCCTTCTTCAGAGCTAAATGGAGAACTAACGAAACAATTATCACTTTGATGATGAATTATATAGCACTAAAATGGATAACTTATCTTCAATACAGCGCCTGGAAAGATCCCAGTGCAATGGGTTTTGCAAAAATAGCTCCATATGGTGAAAATGCAATACTACCTAAACTTTTTGGGATTCATATTGGCTGGGTTATTACAATTGCCTTGATTTTGGTAATGTATTTCTTTATGAATTACAGCAAAATGGGTTATGAGATAGCTGTACTTGGTGAAAGTGAAAATACTGCTAATTATGCTGGTATTAATGTTCCAAAAACAATTATTACAGCAGTTTTTATTAGTGGTGCTCTTTGCGGGATTACTGGTTTTGTTCAGGCTACAGGAGTAAGTGGTAATTTAAGCGTTCAGTTAACAGCAGGTGTTGGTTTCACAGCTATTATTACCAGCTGGCTTTCCAACTTGAAAGTGCCCGTAATTTTAGTTATATCCTTTTTGTTTGCAGCATTAGTTCAAGGTGCATCATATATCTAGATTGCCTTTGGCATTCCTGATGCAGCCAGTGCAATTCTTCAGTCACTGATTTTATTCTTTGTTCTTGGCAGTGAATTTTTTATCAGATACAGAATCAGCTTTAAAAAAATAAGTAAATGAGGTTTATCTTATGATATTAACAGCTGCGTTTTTTTCTGCGGCCATAGTAGCAGGAACACCGTTACTATTTGCTACCTTGGGAGAAATAATAACTGAAAAGGCAGGAAACCTGAACCTTGGGGTTGAAGGCATGATGCTTATGGGAGCCGTGATGGGATTTATGGTGGGGCTAAAGACTAATAGTCCTTTTCTGGCTATTATTGCAGCTGCAGTTGCTGGGGCCGCCGGAGCCTTTATCTATGCATTTTTAACTGTTACTCTTAGAGCCAATTAGGTTGTTTCTGGATTAACTCTTACAATCTTTGGTACAGGATTTTCTGGTTTCATTGGAAAAAGTCTTGTTGGGGAAATAATGACAGTTGATATCAGAAAGTTTTTGCACCTGTTGAAGTTCCTTTATTAAGCAAAACACCTCTGGTTGGGCAAGTGTTTTTTCACCAGGATGCATTTGTTTATTTAGGATATATTCTTGCGGTTCTTTTGGGAATATATATGTATAAAACAAGTAAAGGATTAAACCTAACTGCAGTTGGAGAAAATCCTGCAGCAGCAGATGTTGCCAGCATTAGCGTATCCCTCTATAAATATGTTCATATTTTATTGGGTGGAGCCCTTTGCGGGCTAGGAGGAGCTTATCTTTCTCTTGTTTATGTTCCGGCCTGGCAGGAAAATATAACAGCTGGAAGAGGATGGATTGCCGTTGCTCTTGTTATATTTGCAACATGGAATCCATATAAAGCATTGTTTAGGTCTTATTTATTTGGAGGCCTTGATATAATTGGTTTCAGAATTCAGGGATCAGGCCTGGTGGTGAATCAGTATTTTATAAATATGTTGCCTTATCTTGTTACTATTATAGTTCTTGCAACAATCTCTTTTAGAAAATCAAAGAAAAACTCACCACCCGCAGGACTTAGCGCCCCCTACTTCAGGGAAGAAAGATAGAGTTTATATTAATATTACAATGGGTATATCCGTTGCAGAATGTATCCATTTTTTTATACAATTAAGAAATAAACGAATGATTAAATAGATAGAAAGCTTAAAGTTCGGATATTAAAGATAAATAAAAAATATTTTTTTATTTATTAAAATAAAGTTCGTTTTTCGTTGACTAAATAAATCTAGTTATGGTAAGATTTTTTTGTACATTTTTTGACTGGGGGTAATTAAATTGTCAGCAAAAGTTGCAATAGTAATGGGCAGCGATAATGATTTTGAAATTATGGAAAAGGCATATGAAATTCTAAAGGATTTTGGTGTTGAAAGTGAAGTTATAGTTGCATCCGCACACAGAACTCCATACAGAGCTCTTAAATATGCTGAGGAAGCAAAAGACAGAGGTATTAAAGTAATTATTGCAGGAGCAGGGGCAGCAGCTCATCTTGGCGGGGTTTTAGCAGCAGTAACAACACTTCCTGTAATTGGAGTGCCAATTGATGCAACTCCTTTAAAGGGAGTAAATTCTCTTTATTCAATAGTGCAAATGCCATCTGGTGTTCCTGTAGCTTCTGTTGCAATTAACGGAGCTAAAAATGCGGGTATTCTTGCACTGCAAATTTTAGCTTTAAGTGATGATAATATCCAAAATAAATTAATTGAATTTAAAGAAAAAATGGCACAGGAAGTTATTGAAAAGTCTGAAAAAGTAAATAAAAAAATCAAGTAATACATCCCGGGCCCCTTTATAAATTTTTTTATAAAGGGGCCCGGTTTTTCTATTTAATAGGAGGAAATAATAATGATAAACAGATATACATTGCCAGAAATGGGAAAAGTTTGGTCGGAAGAGAACCGCCTGAGAGTAATGCTGGAAGTTGAAGTTTTAGCCTGTGAGGGGATGACTGCTATCGGTCAAATACCTGAAGAAGCAGCAAAAGTTATTCGTGAGAAAGCCGATTTTAATATTGACCGCATTAAAGAAATTGAAAGAGAAACCAAGCACGATGTTATCGCTTTTTTAACTAATGTTTCCGAATATGTTGGAAAAGAATCTCAATATATTCATATGGGCATGACATCTTCCGATGTTCTTGATACAGCCTTATCTGTCCAAATGAAACAAGCCGGAGAAATAATTCTTGAAAAACTAATTACATTAAAAGAAATAATTAAAAGAAGAGCATTAGAATATAAATATACTTTAATGATGGGAAGAACCCATGGTGTTCATGCTGAGCCAGTAACCTTTGGTTTAAAAATGGCAGTTTGGTACACTGAAACAGAAAGAGCAATTGAAAGAATGAAGCATGCAATTGAAACTGTAAGTGTAGGAGCAATATCAGGGGCAGTTGGTACTTTTGCAAATATTGATCCAAGAATAGAAGAATATGTATGCGATAAGCTTAACCTTAAGCCAGCTCAGGTCTCAACTCAGATTATTCAAAGAGACAGACATGCAGAATATATGTTGACTCTTGCTGTTATTGCAAGTTCCCTTGATAAGTTTGCTACTGAAATAAGAGGGCTGCAAAAAAGTGAGACCTTTGAAGTTATGGAAGAATTCACAAAAGGTCAAAAAGGATCTTCAGCAATGCCTCATAAAAGAAACCCAATGCAGTCAGAAAGAGTAGCGGGACTTGCAAGGGTAATAAGGGGTAATACTATTCCGGCAATGGAAAACGTTGCTTTGTGGCATGAGAGAGATTTGACACAATCATCAGTTGAAAGAATTATTCTTCCAGACAGCACAATTCTTCTTGACTATATTTTAGATTTGTTCATTAAAGTAGCGGACGGACTTGTAGTAAATAAAGAGAAAATGATGGAGAACCTTGAAGCTAATCTGGGCCTTGTTTTCTCTCAGAGAGTAATGCTTAGTATTGTTGAAAAAGGAGTTCCAAGAGATACGGTTTACAGATGGGTTCAGGAAGGTGCAATGAAAGCCTGGGATGAAAAAATACAGTTTAAAAAAATTATAATGGGAAATCCGGAAATCAGAGAATATTTAAGTGAAAAGGAAATAGAAGACATTTTTGACTTTAGTTACCATACAAAACATGTGGACACAATCTTTAAAAGATGTGGACTGGAATAATATAAGGGGATAAAAAATGGAAAAATTAGAAATGTTATATGAAGGTAAAGCAAAGAAGATTTATAAAACAGAAAATAAAGATCTTTATGTTGTTGAATACAAGGATGATGCTACAGCTTTTAACGGATTAAAGAAGGATGTTATAGAGTCAAAGGGAATTTTAAATAATGCAATTGCTTCGATCTTTTTTGAGCTTCTTGAAAAAAATTAAATCCCAACACATTTTGTTAAAAAATGGATGAAAGAAATATGCTGGTAAAATCCCTTGAAATTGTTCCCGTTGAAGTAGTGGTAAGAAATATTACAGCAGGCTCTCTGGCTAAAAAACTTGGCATGGAAGAGGGTATTCCTCTAAGTAAGACCGTTGTGGAATTGTATTACAAAGATGATGAGCTGGGAGATCCGATGATAAACAGCTATCATATTGCAGCTATGGGATTATGCACTCCAGAGGAATTAAAGGAAATGGAAGAACTAGAACTAAAAATTAATAAAATTTTAGTTCTATATTTAAAAGAAAAGAAAATTGAGCTTGTAGATTTTAAATTAGAATTTGGTCGTCATAATGGAAAAATTATTCTTGGAGATGAAATTTCTCCCGATGCTTGCCGATTCTGGGATCTTGAAACAAGAGAAAAGCTAGATGAAGACCGTTTCAGAAGAGATCTTGGCAAAGTCGTTGACTCATATATAGAAGTATTAAAACGTTTGGAGGCTTAATAAGTTGATTTGGGAAAAAGAAGACAAAATGGAAGAAGAATGTGGAGTCATTGGGATATAAATCCCGGGGAAGAAGTGTCCCAGGATTTATATTACGGACTCTTTGCCCTTCAGCACAGGGGTCAGGAAAGTGCTGGAATGGCAGTTTCAGATGGGAAAAAATCAGGCTTCATAAAGCAATGGGACTTGTAACTGAAGCCTTTTCGCAGAATGAAGTTGACAGTTTAAAAGGATTTATTGGAATTGGCCATGTAAGATATTCAACAACTGGTTCAAGTATAGTTCAAAATGCCCAATCAATTTTAGCAACATATTTGGCAGGTCAGATTGCCCTTGCTCATAATGGAAATATTACCAACGCAAATCAGTTAAGAGAAAATCTTGCTAACAGCGGTTCGGTATTTTAGTCTTCAATAGATACAGAATTGATCGTAAACCTTATAGCAAAATATGGGCAGACGGATATTGATGAATTCCTAATGAAAGTAATGATAGATTTAAAGGGTTCATATTCCATGGTTATTATGAATAAAAATAAACTTGTGGGAGTTAGGGATCCTTTTGGAAATAGGCCCCTTTGTATTGGTAAGCTCGGAAAAGACGGATATGTACTTGCCTCAGAGTCCTGCGCTTTAGACACAATTGGTGTAACTTTTTTCAGGGATGTTGAACCGGGAGAAATAATTGTAATTGATGAAAAAGGAGTTCATTCAAAAAAATATTTAATACAGATAAAAAGGCTCTTTGCATTTTCGAATATATATATTTTGCCCGCCCCGATAGTACTATTGATGGAATAAATGTTAACGTTGCCAGAAAAAATGGGAGAGCAGTTAGCAAAAGAACACCCTTTGGATGTTGATGTTATTATTCCTGTACCAGATTCAGGAACTGTTGCAGGGATTGGTTATGCAGAAACAGTAGGAAAACCTTTTGCTTTTGGTTTATTAAAAAACAGATATGCTGGAAGAACTTTTATTCAGCCAAGCCAAAAAATCCGGGAAATCGGTGTAAAGCTAAAATTAAATCCTATTAAAGAAATAATTAAAGAGAAAAAAGTAGCCCTTGTGGATGATTCTATTGTAAGGGGTACTACAAGTAAAAAGATTATCGAGATGGTCAGAGAAGCAGGGGCTAAGGAAGTGCACATGCTGATCACTTCTCCTCCCGTAATTAAGTCTTGTTATTATGGTATTGATACAGCAGGAGAAGATCAGCTTGCCGCTGCTAAAAGAAGTATTAAAGAAGTGGAAAAATGATTAAGGCAGATTCCCTTAACTATCTTTCCCTTGAAGGTTTATATAACTCTCTTGGGCTGAACCAGGGCTTTTACACAGCATGCTTTACAGGTGATTATCCAATTGACATAAGTGAAATTGAAAAAATGCAAAAAGATAATTTAGAAAATTAGAAATCAGGTGAAAATATGGAAAATAAAAAACTTACCTATGAAGAAGCTGGTGTAAGTATAGATAAAGGTAATGAAAGTGTAGAAAAGATGAAACCCTTCGTTAAAGAAACCTTCCGCAAAGAAGTGCTTACTGATTTAGGTGGTTTTGGTGGTCTTTTCGCTTTGAATAAAGATAAGTATGAAGAACCGGTGTTCGTATCTGGTACCGATAGAGTAGGCACAAAGTTAAAAGTTGCTTTTGCAATAAACAAACACGATTCAATTGGCATCGATGCCGTTGCTATGTGTGTAAATGACATTATTGTTACAGGAACAGAGCCCTTATTCTTTTTAGATTATCTTGCTGTAGGAAAACTTGAACCTGATCAGGTTACTCAAATAGTAAAAGGGGTAGCAGAGGGTTGTAAGCAGGCAGGATGCGCTCTTATTGGTGGAGAAACAGCAGAAATGCCGGGCTTTTATCCAGAAGGTGAGTATGATGTTGCTGGTTTCGCTGTTGGTATTGTTGACAAGAAAAAAATAATAAATGGAAAAAATATTCAAGAGGGAGACATTATTCTAGGTCTTCCTTCCAGCGGATTACACAGTAATGGATTTTCCCTTGCAAGAAAAGTGTTATTCGAAAAGGGATTTTTGCAAACTGATTCCTACCTTGAAGGAATGGGAACCTCTTTAGGAAATCTTTTAATTGAGCCAACAAAAATTTATGTAAAAACATTACTTCAGTTAATAGAGGCAGCAGAAATAAAAGGTCTTGCTCATATTATCGGAGGAGGACTGGTGGAAAATGTGCCACGGGTTCTTCCTGAAGGATTATGTGCAGAAATAGAATCTGAAACATTTCCAAAACCTGGAATTTTTGAATTTATTTAAAATATTGGTGAAATTGAAGATGAAGAAATGTACAGAGTTTTCAATATGGGAATTGGTATGGTAATAATTGCTGATAAAAAATGGGGAAATAATAACAGAAAAATGCAAAGCAATTGGGGAAGAAATTTACACAATAGGAAAAATAATTAAAGGCGATAAAACAATAATTAAGTAGCAGGTGAAAATATGAAGTTAAAGATTGGAGTACTGGCCTCCGGCAGAGGGTCTAATTTTACTGCTCTTTTGGAAAACAGCAAAAAAGAATCATCTTCTTTTGAGGTTGTTCTTTTAATTTCAGATAAAGAAAATGCAGGAGCCTTGGAAACCGCCAGAAAAGAAAATATACCACATTTTTTTGTAAATCCCAGGGATTTTAAAGATAAAGGACTATATGAAAATAAAATGGTTGAGATAATAAAAGGATTTGATTGTGACCTGGTGTGCCTGGCTGGGTATATGAGAATCTTAAGCCCTGAATTTTTAAATTCCTGGGGTAAAGATGTAATAAATATCCATCCATCATTACTTCCTGCATTTCCAGGTTTGGATGCACAAAAACAAGCTTTAGAATATGGAGTTAAATTTTCAGGATGTACTGTTCATTTTGTTGATGAAGGAATGGATACAGGCTCCATAATCGGCCAGAGAGTAGTTCCGGTTTTAGATACTGATGATGAAGAAAGTCTTTCAGCAAGAATTTTAGCTGAAGAACATAAGTTATATTCAGAAGCTGTAAATTTATACGGACAGGGAAAAATAAAAAAAGATAAAAGATAGGGGATTGAAGATGAAAAGAGCATTGCTTAGCGTGTCTGATAAGACAAATCTTGTTGAATTTGCCAGAGAACTTGTTGAACTGGGATATGAAATTATCTCAACGGGAGGAACAAAAAACACTTAAGTGAGAACAATATTCCTGTTAAAGGTGTTCAGGATGTAACGGGTTTTCCTGAAATACTGGAAGGCAGGGTAAAAACTCTTCATCTGAATATCCATGGGGGACTTTTAGCTAAAGGAACAGAAGAACATGTGAATGTCCTTGGGGAAAACGGAATTATTCCAATTGATATAGTTTGTGTAAATCTTTACCCATTTGTCAATACTATACTTAAAGAAAATGTAACTCTAGAAGATGCTATTGAAAATATCGATATTGGTGGTCCTGCTATGGTTAGAGCCTCTGCAAAGAACCATGACAGAGTTACAATTATTGTTAAACCAGAAAGATATACTCAGGTTATTGAAGAAATTAAAAAGACTGGAGAAGTGTCTTTAAATATAAGAAGAATTCTTACAATGGAAGCTTTTACTCATACTACTGAATATGATACAGTAATCAGCACTTATTTAAATAAAGAATTCACTGGCAACAAATTCCCTGAACAATTAATTTTACCGGTGTAAAAGTTCAGGATTTAAGATACGGAGAAAATCCCCATCAAAAAGCAGCTTTTTATAAATTTCCTTTTAATACTGAAGGAACAGTTGCAAATGGCAAACAACTTCAGGGTAAGGAACTCTCATATAATAATATTGTGGATATAGAGGCGGCTTGGAACATAGCTAAAGATTTTACAAATGAATTTGCTGTTATTGTAATTAAGCACACAAACCCTTGTGGCTCTGCACTAGGAAAAACACAGAAGGAAACTTATATAAGAGCTTATGAAGGAGATCCTGTGTCAGCTTTTGGTGGTATTATCGGATTAAATAAAAAGGTTGAAAAGGAAACTGCAGAAGAGATTTGTAAAATTTTTGTGGAAGCAGTAGTTGCGCCAGAATTTTCTAAAGAGGCTCTTGAAGTTTTTGCTCCAAAGGAAAATGTCAGATTAATTGAAATGGGATATGATAAGCCCAAGGAAGAATTGTGGATTGAAAAAGTAGGCGGAGGTTTCCTTCTTCAGGACTCAGATAATAAAGAGCTTGATACAGACTTGTTTGAAGTAGTTACAGATGTAAAACCAAGCAAAGAAGATTTAGAACAATTAATATTCGCCTGGAAAATTGCCAAGAATGTAAAATCTAATGCTATTGTACTTGCAAAAGATAACCGTACAATTGGAGTTGGGGCAGGGCAGATAAACGGGGTTGGATCTGCAAAAATAGCTTATGAACAGGCAGGAGAAAATACAAAAGGGGCTTATCTTGCTTCAGATGCATTTTTTCCATTTAGAGATACTGTAGATTCTGCTGCTGAAGTTGGAGTTAAGGCAATTATTCAGCCAGGTGGATCAATTAGAGATAAAGAGTCTATTCAGGCTTGTAATGAAAATGGAATCATTATGATTTTCACTCAAAGAAGACATTTTAAACATTAAGAGGAGGGTATTTCTTTGAAGATTTTAGTAGTTGGAAGTGGTGGCAGAGAGTATACTTTATGCTGGAAAATAGCCCAAAGTGATAAAGTTGAAAAGATTTACTGTGCTCTCGGGAACGCCGGAACAGTTCTTTTTGCTGAAAATATAGAAATTGAAGTTGATGAAATAGAAGAGATAGTTAATTTTTCCAAGGAAAATGGAATTGATCTTGTGGTTATTGGTCCGGAGCTTCCTTTAACCCTGGGTTTAACAGATAAACTTGAAAAAGCTGGAATTATGGCTTTTGGTCCTTCCGGACTTGCTGCTGAAATTGAGGGAAGTAAAGCTTTTTCAAAAATGATAATGGAAAGATACAATGTACCTACTGCAAAATATAAAGTATTTAAAGAATATCTTATGGCTAAAAGATATTTGAAGGAAATAGGCATCCCTTGCGTTATCAAAGCCGACGGTCTTGCTCAAGACAAAGGGGTTTTTGTATGTATGACAAGAGAAATGGCTGAAAGCGCTCTTGGTGAAATTATGGGTGAAAAAACCTTTGGCGAAGCTGGAAACAGAGTATTGATAGAAGAATATCTTGAGGGACAGGAAGTAAGTGTTCTTGCATTTACAGATGGGAAAACGATAATTCCTATGGTATCTGCCCAAGATCATAAAAGAATATTTGATAACGATGAAGGATTAAACACCGGGGGGTGGGAGCCTATTCTCCTGCCCCTATGTATACTAAGGAAGTAGTAGATGTTGTTAATGAGAAAGTTTTTCGTGCTGTGGTTGACGGCATGAATAAGGAAGGGCAGGACCTATAAAGGGGTTCTTTATGCAGGTTTAATGCTTACGCCTCAGGGAGTAAAAGTATTAGAATTTAATGCAAGATTTGGAGACCCGGAAATTCAGGTTGTTTTAACGAGATTGGAAACTGATCTTGTTGATATCATGCTTTCTGTTGTTAAAGAGAACCTTGATAAACAGAAAATTATCTGGAAAGAGGATGCCTCTGTATGTGTTGTAATGTCCGCAGAAGAATATCCGGGAGAATATGTAAAGGTAAGAGAAATTTCCTTTAAAGAAGTGTCCCCGGAAGTTGAAGAAAATTCATTTATTTTCCACGCCGGAACTAAAAATGAAAGTGGTAAAGTTCTGACAAGTGGAGGCAGGGTTTCAGGTGTTACTGCTCTTGGGGGAACAATAGAGGAAGCTATAAAAAATGCTTACAAGAGAATTGAAAGTGTAACCTTCGAAGGAGCACACTACAGAAAAGATATAGGTAAAAAGCTTTAATATAGTATTGTACTAAAGTGAAAATTAGTCTATCATTGATACTAATGATAGACTAATTTTTTTAAGGATTGGTATAATATGGGAGTAAAAGGGAAAAAGAAATATGAAAGCAAATTGAAAGATAACAAAATAGACCGTTTGTTTGAAGCGATATTGAAACTTGAAAGTGAAGAAGATTGTTACCGTTTTTTTGAGGATTTATGTACCATTGCAGAACTTAAGTCTTTGGCTCAACGCCTGCAGGTGGCGGAAATGTCAAATGAAAACCTGAGTTATAATTCTATTGCCGATGAAAGCGGAGCAAGTACTGCTACCATCAGCCGGGTAAAAAAATGTTTAAATTATGGTGCGGATGGTTATAAACTTGTAATTAATAAATTATCAGAGGAGAGATAAAATGAAAATAATCCCAGCCGTTGATGTACGCTGTGGTGAATTTGTAGTTTTTGTTCCGAATTAAGATATTAAAGAAAAGTTCAGGGATTACGATCCTGTTGGGGTTACAAGGCATTGGAAGTCCAAAGGTGCTGAAGAAATCTATTTTACTGACTATGATGGTCTGTTTAAAAACTCTCTTCAAAATCTAGAAGTGCTAAAAGAAATAAAAAATGAGGTAAATTACGTCATTTATTATTCAGGTGGAGTTTCTTCTGCCTACGATTTAAAAAGAGCACTAGATGCCGGTGCGGATTACATTGTAATTAATATTTCTAATTTTCGTAAAAGCTTTATTAAAGATCCTTTATTTTTAGAGAATACACACAAAATTATAGCAGGTATTGATCTTAAGGGTGGGAAATATGCAGTTGAGGGATTTAACAACCCGATACATATTAATGCCGAAGAAAAACTACAAGAATTATTCAAATTAGGTATTAATAAAGTGATAATAACAAATATTACCAAAAAAGAACCAAAAAACAAATCTTTACTAAAAGGTGCAATAAAACTGGCAGACCAGATTGGCTATAATATTATAGTTGCTGGGAGCATTACTTCTTTGCTGGATGTAGAGTTTTTAAGCTCTGCCTCAGAAAAAGAATTTGATGCTGTAGTTATTGGAAGAGCTCTGTATATGGGGCTGATTAAATACAGAAATTCTGATGAATTTATCTTGCTGGTTTAAAAATACAGAATCAAGGAGTGATTAAATGAGTTCAAAATTTAAAACTATGGATGGAAATACAGCAGCGGCCTATGTATCTTATGCTTTTACAGAGGTGGCTGCTATTTATCCTATTACACCATCTTCTGACATGGCTGAACATGTTGATCAATGGAGTGCAAATGGTAAAAAGAATATTTTTGGTCAAAAAGTAAGTGTTGTGGAAATGCAATCAGAAGCAGGAGCTGCTGGTGCTGTTCATGGTTCCTTATCAGCGGGAGCTCTGACAACAACTTATACAGCATCACAAGGTTTGTTATTAATGATTCCGAATATGTATAAAATTGCAGGGGAATTATTGCCTGGAGTTTTTCATGTAAGTGCCAGAGCAATTGCTACTCATGCTCTTTCAATTTTTGGTGATCACTCTGATATTATGGCCTGTGACCAGACTGGTTTTGCAATGCTTGGTTCAGGAAGTGTTCAGGAAGTAATGGATCTTGCCGGTGTAGCTCATCTTTCGGCTATTAAATCAAGAGTTCCTTTTTTACATTTCTTTGATGGCTTCCGTACAAGTCATGAAATTCAAAAAATTGAACAAATTGAATATGATACCTTCTCTGAACTTGTTGACAGACAAGCACTAAAAGGATTTAGAGACAGAGCTCTAAATCCTGACCATCCAGTAACCAGAGGAACAAATCAAAATCCGGATGTTTTCTTCCAAGGAAGAGAAGCTTCAAATAAGTATTATCAGGAAGTACCTGATATAGTTAATGACTATATGCAAAAAATCAGCGACTTGACTGGCAGAAAATATGCTCCATTCGTTTATTACGGAGCAGAAGATGCAGAAAATATAATTGTTTCTATGGGTTCTTCAACCAGTGTAATTGAAGAGACAATAGATTATTTAAATGCTAACGGATATAAAGTTGGCTTGCTGAAAGTTCATTTATACAGACCTTTCTCCGATAAATATTTCTTCCAGACTCTTCCATCTACAGTAAAAAGAATTACAGTTCTTGACAGATCAAAGGACCCGGTATCTTTAGGCGAGGGATTGTATAAAGATATTAAAGCAATGTTTTATGACAGAGAAGAAAAGCCTTTGATCATTGGTGGAAGATATGGTCTTGGTTCAAAAGATTTTACTACAGATCATGTTAAAGCTGTATATGATAACCTTACAGCAGCAGAACCTAAGAATGGTTTTACTGTAGGTATTATCGATGATATTACAAATACCAGTATCGAAGTTAAAGACTATATCAATACTGAGCCAACAGGTACTAAAAGATGTAAATTCTGGGGTCTTGGTTCAGATGGAACAGTAGGAGCAAATAAAGATGCAATTAAAATAATTGGCGATAACACAAATCTTTACGCTCAGGGATATTTTTCTTATGATTCTAAAAAATCAGGGGGGGTTACAGTTTCCCACTTGAGATTTGGTAAACAGCCTATAAAATCTTCTTACCTCATAAACAATGCAGATTATATTGGTTGTCATAATCATTCATATCTTGCAAAATATGATGTTTTAGATGGGATAGTAAAGAATGGTGTATTCGTTCTTAATACCACTTGGACAGCTGAACAGCTGGAAGAAAAACTACCTGCTAAAGTAAAAAGAAAATTAGTAGCAGAAAATGTTCAATTCTATATTATCAATGCGGCAGAAATTGCCCGTAAAGTTGGTTTAGGAAACCGAATTAATATGATTATGCAAACGGTATTCTTTAAATTAGCTGATGTTTTACCATTAGAAGAATCAATTTCCTACCTTAAGGATGCAATAGTTAAGAGCTATGGCAACAAAGGGGAAAAAGTTGTAGAGATGAACCACAATGCTGTTGATCAATCTATTGAGAACCTTGTGAAAATCAATGTTCCTGCAGAATGGGCAGAAGCTAAGGATGAAAATTCAGAAGCAGAATCAAGTAAACCTAAGTTTGTTTCTGATATCGCAGATAAAGTTAATTCTCTTCAGGGAGATAAGCTTCCTGTAAGTACTTTCATTGGCAGGGAAGACGGAACTATTCCTCCGGGAACTGCTGCATTTGAAAAAAGAAGCATTGCCCTTTTCGTTCCTGAATGGCTTCCTGAAAATTGTATTCAGTGTGGACAATGTTCATTTGTATGTCCCCATGCTTCAATCAGACTATTCCTTTTAAATGAGGAAGAAAAGAAAAATGCTCCGGAAACATTTAATACCGTTAAAGCCACAGGAAAACAATTAGAAGGGTTAGAATTTAAAATTCAGGTCAGCACCCTTGATTGTACAGGATGTATGAGTTGTGTAAGAGCTTGTCCTGCACCTAAAAAGGCCCTTCAGGCTCAGCCAATTGACACTCAAACAGAGGCTCAGGTTCCAAATTGGGAATATGCAGTTAATGAGATTTTTGTTAAAGATGGGTTAATGAAAAAAGATTCAATTAAAGGTTCTCAGCTTAGTCAGCCATTAGTTGAATTTTCAGGAGCTTGTGCAGGTTGTGGTGAAACTCCCTACGTAAAATTAATCACTCAGCTTTTTGGTGACAGAATGTTTGTAGCAAATGCTACAGGTTGTAGTTCAATTTGGGGAGCAGCATACCCAAGTTCACCTTATACAACAAATTGTGCAGGCCAGGGACCAGCTTGGTCAAACTCACTTTTTGAAGATAATGCAGAGTTTGGTTTGGGAATATTACTTGCAAATAATAAAATTCGTGAAGGTTTGCAAATCAAAATGTCAGAACTGTTAAATGAAAATATTTCAGAAGAGTTAAAGGGATTGGCTAAAGAATGGCTAGAAAACTACAACGATGGAGATAAAACTTCAGAGCTGACTCCAAAGTTAAAAGTAATTCTTGAGAAAGAAAGCGGTCAGCTTGCCAAGGAGATTCTTGAAAGAACAGATTTCTTAACTAAAAAATCTCATTGGGTATTTGGCGGAGATGGCTGGGCTTATGATATTGGTTATGGTGGACTTGATCACGTTATTGCCAGCGGAGAAAATATTAATATTTTTGTATATGATACAGAAGTATATTCAAACACAGGAGGACAGGCTTCAAAGTCAACTCCAGTTGCTGCGGTAGCAAAGTTTGCAGCTTCAGGTAAAAAAGCAGCTAAAAAAGATTTAGGTTTAATGGCAACAACCTATGGTAATGTATATGTAGCTCAAATTGCCATGGGTGCAAATATGAACCAGACAATTAAAGCAATTAAAGAAGCTGAAAATTATGATGGACCATCCCTGATTATTGCATATTCAACCTGTATTAACCATGGAATTACAGCTGGTATGGACAAAGGAATGGAAAGAATGAAACAGGCCGTTGAGTCTGGATATTGGCACTTATGGAGATATAATCCTCTTCTTAAAGAAGAAGGTAAGAATCCATTTGTTCTTGATTCAAAAGAACCATCAGCATCCTTCAGAGAATATCTGATGGGAGAAGTTCGTTACTCTTCTTTATTTAAAACCTTCCCTGATGTTGCAGATGAATTATTTGCAATGGCAGAAGAAAATGCAAAAGAAAAATATGCAAAATATAAATATATGGCGGAATAACAGCCTTTTAAAAAAGGTTCTTTGTCAAATGTTGGGGCAACCCAATTAGATTAGATTCCATGAGTACCGCATTGAAAAATGCGGTACTTTTTTAAATTGTTTTTAGTTCATTACGTGCATTATTCTGTTTTTGAATCTCCAAAAATTTCTTACACCATAAGCATTTCTTTTTAAAACCTTAATTTTGTTGTTAACTCCTTCTGTATATCCGTTAGTATAAGTACAAGTAAATGAATTAAGAATATATTTCTGCCAGTTGAAAATGGTTCTGGAGCATTTATCGAATTCTTCAAGCTCACAGGACATAACAAACATATACCAGGCTTTCAAATTCTTTTTTGCACTTTCTAAATCACTGCTGTCAACAAAGTTATAAAATTTTTCTTTTAACATATAAGCTTTTTGCAGTTTCTCAGAAGTAGCAAGCATAACGTTTACCTGGTCAATTTCTTCAGGAGTTAAATACTTCATTCTTTTTAAGAGAAGGGAGCGACTTCTTTTGAAATATCTTCGCCTTTCCTTGGCAAATTTCTTTTGCTCATCTTTCCTAATTCTTTCAAATGCCCAAGTGACCTGCCTAATGAAATGGAATTTATCGATAATGATAGTTGCATTTTTAAAATATGTTTCAGCAATATCCTTGTAAGGTTGCCACATATCCATAATGAAGTATTTTACTTTATCCCTGTCATTGAATTTCCTGAAATAGTCCGATAAAATGTGTTGTTCTCTTCCGTGAAGAATATCAAGTACCTTCTTGTTTTGGGGATCAGTTAATATGCACTGGTACTTTTTGCCCCCGGCATTACCTTTAAATTCATCAATAGAGATTACTTCGGGCAATTTTGTTAGGGAATAGTTTATGAATCTAAAAAGCCTGAGAGCCGTTGATGGTGAAATATTATTCTCTTTGGCAATATCAGATACAGAGTAAACATTTTTCATTCGAGTAATTATGTATTTTATCAGCCTGCTGGTCATTCTTTGATAGCGGGGGAGAAAATCATTTTTTTCGTAGAATTTTTTATTGCAGTGATTACAAACGTACCTTCTTTTTTTGTAGTAAAGGTAGGTTTTCTTCCCTGAGATGGAAATATCTTTTATCATTTGAATTCTGTAATCATGAACTTTACTGGTTTGTTGATGGCATTTGGGGTAATTGTGAGTTTTAATCTCCAGAGAAAAAGAAAAGGACATTGAATCAGAAGAAGTTTCTAATTGTTCTAAAATTATCCCTTTAAAACCAATTAATTTTTTAATATAATGGTTATTACAGAGCATAAGTAAATTCCTCCTTAGATTACAGTGGGTGTTCTCTAATATGGATTTACCCAATGCTCTGTATTTTTTCGCAAAAAATGTCAGAATGGTTTTTACCACCCCAACATTTATTGTAGAACCTTAAAAAACCAGACTATTTTAGTCTGGTTTTTTGTGTTACATAGAAAATATATGATATAATATCAAAATATGGAAAAAAGTTTATTGTATAGGCAGGGATATGGATTGAGTTTTTATAAAAGATATATTAAAAATAATCTTAGAGGTAAAATTTCCTTTTATTTAACTATTGGATTTATTTTTATGCCAGTATTTATTTTATTTATTACCCAGAGTTATTCGAAAAGTAATTTATATAAAATATCTGAAAAAAATTATTCCCTTTCAGTTAAATCAGAAAGGAATCTTTATGATTCTCATATAACTGAAAAAAGAAGAATGTTAGAAGACTTTATTAAACATGCAGAGTGGTCTCTTTCCAGGGATGAAAATAACTTCAATTCATCAACCTGGTTTTTTGAATTGGATTTTCTGGAAAATCTTAAGTTTTTCCAAAATAATAACAAAAAGATTTATGAACAGGTGTTTTTTGTTACTCCGGATTTAAAAATGTATACGTATTCAGATCTTTTTCAAATTGAGCTCCCGATAGAAATAACTCAAAAAACAATATGATGCAGCAGAAAAAATGATCTTGCAATTATTTCTCAGGGAAGAGTTTCCAGGTACTCGGGAGATCCTATTTTTACTATAGCTAAAGGAATTCAATTTAATAATAGAAATATCGGCGTAGTGGGAGCAACTTTGAATTTAAAAGAACTTAGTAATGAACTTTCTGGGAAATTCTCTTCTGTTAAAGGAGAAGTTTATGTAATAAGAGATGGTAAATATGTTATTCATAAAGATCCCATTATGATTTTAACTGATGTAAATTATGATTATTCTTTTTTACAAAATAAATCAGGAAAAGAAACTTTTAGGGATGATACCTTCTTTTATATAAAAACAAAAGAAATTCCAGATGGCTGGCTTGTGAGTAAAATAAATCATAAGGAGCTTTATGGAGATATTGATAAATTAATGCTTGTTTTGTTTTTTATTTTAATGATATTTCTTGCTGGTTTTATTCTCTTGAGTTATATTGCAGCTAAAAGTATTACCAACCCTGTAATTTCATTAAAAGAAGCTATGGATAAAGCCAGAGAGGGAGATTTTTATGCTTTAGCAGAAACGAAAACTTCAGATGAACTTGGCAAGGCAGCGGAGAGCTTTAATTTTTTAATGGAAAGAATCAGAACCCTTATATTTTTTGACAGTCTGACAAATTTACCAAACTATGAACAGTTTAAGTATTGGTTTGCCCAGTCGGCGAAGGAAAGGGATCTTTCTGAGAAAAGCTATAGCTTTGTTTTACTTTCTGTTAATGGTTTTAAAAAGGTTAACGAGGCTTATGGAGTAGAGGCGGGGGACCAGATTTTAATTCAGGTTGCCAGCCTCCTTAAAAGCTTAAAAAAAGATTTCCAGAATTAATGTATGTTTCAAGATTCTCCGGTGATGAGTTTCTTTTGTTTTATAAGAATATAGAAAACAAAAATGTTTTGGAGCAGCAAATTATTTCTCTTATTAAGAACTTAAATAATCCATATTTATATAAAGGGAATAATATATACATTCGTTTTGTTGCAGGAGGAGCTTTCTGTGAAGAATGTTATAAAAACCTTGATGTCCAAATATCTGCGGCTAGTAATGCAAGAAGTATAGCTAAAAAGGAAGCCAAAGATTATTTTATAATTGGCAATAAGGATAACATATTGAATAATCTTGTGGACATAAAAAATCTTGAAAATGATCTTCACGCAGCCTTAGAAAAAGGACATTTTGAAGTATGCTATCGACCCTTGTTTAATATTGAAAAGAATGATTATTTATGTGCAGAAGCTTTATTACGTTATAATCATCCTGAAAAGGGAATGATTCTTCCAATGGAGTTTATTCCTATTGCAGAAGAAATTGGAATTACAGATAAAATAGGTGAGTTTGTTCTTGAGCAGTCAATTAAGGACATGAAAATCCTGGAAAAACAGGGTTATAAGAAGCTTGATATTCACGTAAATATTTCTCCTGCACATATAAATAAAAACAACTTTACTCAAAATATAATAAATATTGCAAAAAAATATAAATTTTCACCTTTAAGAATCTGGCTGGAAATCACAGAAGATGTGGCTTTATATAATTTACAACAGCAGGAACAAAAATTTCAGGTTTTAAAAGATAATGGCATTAAAATATCCATTGATGATTTTGGTACCGGCTATTCTTCCTTTTTATATCTTAAATAATTGAGTGCAGATCAGATAAAAATTGATAAATCTTTTATTATTAATATGAAGAGGAATAAAAGGGATTTTGAAATAATTAAAACAATAATTACTCTGGCTAGTTCCCTGAACATTGATTTGGTTACAGAGGGAGTTGAGGATCAGGAAAGTTTTGAGTTGCTGAAAAGCCTGGGCGTTAAAAAAATGCAGGGGTATTATTTTGCTAAACCAATGAAATTTTCTGCTCTTGAAAAATTTATTGCCGGATAATTTATTGCCGGATATAAAAAATAGAACCGGAGAGTAGGATATGGAATATTTAAAAGGGATAGTAGAAAGAATTACTTACAGTAATTCAGAAAATGGTTTTTCTGTTATTCGCTTAAAAACTGAAAATAAAGATGAACTTGTTACTATTGTAGGTATTCTTCCTTCTTTAAATCCAGGGACTCAGTTAATGCTTAAAGGTGACTGGAAAACAGATAACAAATATGGAAAACAATTTTCTGTAAAATCGTACAAAGAATTAATGCCTTCTACTTTAACTGGTATAGAAAAATATCTGGGAAGTGGATTGATAAAAGGCATTGGTCCTGTTTATGCTAAAAAGATAGTTAAAAAATTTGGCTTATCTACAATAGAAATAATTGAAAAAACCCCAGATCGTCTATCTGAAATTGAGGGTATTGGCGAGAAAAGACTTGAAATGATAAAAAGTGGATGGGAGGAGCAGAAAGAAATAAAAAATGTTATGATTTTTCTTCAGTCTCATGGGATTTCCACTACTTTTGCAGTAAAAATATTTAAAAGATATGGTAAAAAAAGTGTAGATGTTCTAAAAGAAAACCCCTACAGACTAGCTGATGATATTTGGGGTATTGGATTTAAGTCCGCAGATAAAATTGCTGAAAATATGGGTTTTGAGCCCTTTTCATACTCCCGGTGCCGCTCAGGTTTCTTTTATATTTTAAATGAGGCTTCAAATAATGGACATTGTTACCTAACTAAAGAAGAAATGATTGAAGAAGCTCAAAAACTTCTTGATATAGATGAGGAAGCTATTAATGATCATTTATTAACAGCAGTGAAAGATGAATCATTAATAAATGACAATGGTTGTATTTATCTTCCGCCGATTTTATTTAGTGAAATAGCAGTTTCAAAAAGGATTAAAGAGATTAGCAATACTCCTGGAATATATTCTTCATCAGGAGTTAAAGAAGTTATAAAAAAAATTGAGAATGAGGAAAAAATATCATATGACCTTATTCAAAAAGAAGCAATTGAAAAAGTAGTGCAATCAAAATTTATAGTTCTTACCGGAGGACCAGGTACAGGTAAAACCACAACAACATTAGGAATAATTAAAGTTTTCCAGCAAATGGGAGCAGAGGTAGTTCTTGCTGCACCAACAGGCAGAGCAGCTAAGAGACTTTCTGAAACAACAAGAATGGAAGCAAAAACCATACACAGACTTTTGGAGTTTAAACCAGGAGAAGGATATAAGAAAAATTCAGAAAATCCTCTCAAAGGTGATATTCTCATAATAGATGAGTTCTCAATGATAGATCTATTGCTGATGCATAATTTATTGAAAGCAGTGCCAGTTACTATGAATATATTATTGGTAGGGGATATTGACCAGCTTCCTTCAGTTGGAGCAGGGAATGTTCTTAAAGATATAATTAATTCAAAGAAAATTGAAGTTGTAAAGCTGGAAAGAATTTTTCGGCAGGCGGAAAACAGTGAAATAATTATGAATGCCCATAGAATTAATAAAGGTTTGTTTCCAGAGCTTAAATCTAATAAAGAAAGTGATTTTTTCTTTATTCAGGAAGAAGATCCGGAAAAGGTTGTAGAAATTATTAATGATCTTTGCACCAGAAGAATCCCAAAATATTATAAAGTTGATGCTGTGAATGATATTCAGGTTCTTGCTCCCATGCAGCGGGGGGTAACCGGAGCACAAAATTTAAACCAAGTTCTTCAAAAAAGTCTGAATAAAAATACTCAGGGGCTGGACCAGGTAGGACACTCATATTACCTTGGAGATAAGGTAATGCAAATAAAAAACAATTATGACAAAGGTGTTTTCAACGGGGATATTGGTATTATTTCCAATATAAATTTTGAAGACAAAATTATTAATGTACAATACGACTACACAGAGGCCTTATATGAGAGCGGGGATTTTGATGAATTAGTTCTGGCTTATGCAGTAACTGTTCATAAAAGTCAGGGAAGTGAATACAAGGTTGTTATCGCTCCATTAACAACTCAGCATTATATGATGTTGCAGCGGAATTTGCTATATACTTGTGTTACCAGGGCTAAAAAGATAATGATTCTTGTGGGTACAAAGAAGGCGGTTTTTTTAGCAGTTAAGAATAATAAAATTACAAAAAGGAATACTCGTCTTGGAGAATTTCTTAAAAAGTAGAGGAAAATATGGAATATAGAAATCAAATTGTTCCTGGTGTCTTTATAAAAAGAATCAATAGATTTATTGCCGAAGTAGAAATAGAAGGAAAGACAGAAATTGTTCATGTGAGAAATACTGGCAGATGTAAAGAAATTTTCATTCCAGGGGCAAATATATTTTTAGAAAAAGCATCGGGAGTTAAAAAAACCAATTATTCTCTTGTTGCCGTATTAAAAGGGGATAGACTAATTAATGTAGATTCCCAAATTGTTAATTATGTCTTTGAAGAAGGGGTAAAAAACAACCAAGTAGATTTTCTGAATAATCCTGATGTCTTTTTAAGAGAAAAAGTTTATAATAAATCAAGATTTGATTTTTATTATAAAAAAGGGTTTAAAAAAGGTTTTATTGAGATAAAAGGTGTTACTTTAGAAAAAGAAAATCAAACAATGTTTCCAGATGCTCCAACCAGCAGAGGACAAAAACATGTTAAAGAATTGGCAGAAGGCATTAAAGAAGGATACGAAAATTATATTGTTTTTTTAATTCAAATGGATAAAACAGAAAGTTTCAGACCCCACTGGGAAACAGATCCTGTTTTTGCTGAAGAACTTAAGGAAGCGAAAAAACAAGGGGTTAAAGTTATTGCATATGATACAATAGTGTGTCCCGATAATATTAAATTGAATAAAACCATAGATGTTATTTTTTATGAAAGACCATCTTATCTTGGTGCAATGAATGCCCTTAATTCATATTATCCTGAATATGTTGAAATTGAAACAGACGATGAAGGAATGATAATTTCAGACTTAAAGGAAAAATTAGTTAAATACAAAGAAAGACTTAAAATGATTTACGTTATTCCTGATTTCCAAAATCCCACAAGCAGATGCTGGAGTAAAGAAAGAAGAATACAGTTTCTTGAAGCGCTGAATGAATATGATATTCCCGTCATAGAGGATGGAGCATATTCTGAAGTAAGATTTGAAGGAGAACCAGAGCCTTCTTTATTTGCTTTGGACAATAAAGACAAAGTAATTTATCTTGGACCATTTTCAAAAATATTTTGCCCGGGGTTTAGAGTAGCCTGGCTTGCGGGTTCCAGAGAAATAATTTCAAAATATCTGGCTTTAAAACCAGGAGTAGATC
Source organism: Peptococcia bacterium (assembly GCA_965228015.1). Lineage (GTDB taxonomy): Bacteria > Bacillota > Peptococcia > Peptococcales > SKKY01 > SKKY01. The sequence continues at coordinate 608,383 of OZ245787.1, read as the reverse complement.
TTAGCTCTTCTTCAGTAAGTCAAAGATATATTGATCAGTATCTGGAGGATTTTGATATAGATATTCATATTAAAAGAACCCTTGACAGCTATAAAGAAAAAAGAAATTTTGTTATTCAAAAAATGAAAAATGAATTTCCAAAAGAAGTAAAGTATAATATACCTAAAGGTGGATTATTTTTTTGGCTGGTTCTTCCTGAGGATAAAAGTGCAAAAGAATTATTAAAACTTGCCCTTAGAGAGAATGTAGCTTTTGTACCTGGGGGATCCTTCTTCCCCAATAAAAAAATGGATAATACAATCAGATTAAATTTTTCTAATATGACTATTGATAAGCTTGATGAGGGCTTAAACAGACTAGGTAAAGTACTAAAAGAGTTTTTGCTTTGAAAAATTACTATAATGGTAATATTTAAGTATTGTAAAATATTAAAAAATGAACTAAGGAGAGATTTATTTCGTGACTGCAGAAAAAAAGACTATTCTCATTGTTAATGATTACAAAAGAATACTATATGCTTTTAAAAAAGCTTTTGAAAAAACAGAATATAATCTTTTTTGCAGATAGCGGAGATTTTGCTTTTGCTATTTTGCAAAGTGAAAAAATAGATCTGGCAATAGTAGATTTAAGAATGCCTATTATTTCCGGTTATGAGATACTTGAAACTTTAAAAAAAGATTATCTTCTATTTTTAGAATAGCTTTAATTGGTTATGTAGATGAATCAAAAATATTAAGAGCTCTTTCAAAGAACCTGGCATCAAGCTATATAATTAAGCCTTGGAACAAAAGTGAGCTTATTAATACTGTAGGATATTATGTTAAGTTATATAATGAGTTAAAAGAGAGAGGAATATTAGAGGCAATTAATTCTATTGATGCTCTTCCTACAATTCCTGAAATCTACTTTAAAATAACCAAAGCAGTTGAAGAAGATTACGATATGGATAAGATAGCTGAGCTTATTGAAATGGATCATTTAATTTCTGCTAAAGTAATTCAAATAGTAAATTCAGCATATTTTAATATTCGCACTGCTTCAATCAGAAAAGCTTTAGTTTATCTTGGAATAAATAATATTTAGAATATAATTTATTCCAAGTCAGTTTTTTCTAGTGTAAGCAAAGAATTTGCCAATCCATTATGGCTTCATGCTGAGATGACAAATAAAATTATGCTTTTAATTTATAATAATATTCTTGATAAAAAATTAGATAAAGATTTAAGATCTGTAGGGCTTTTCCATGATATAGGTAAGGTTGTTTTTAATTAATGATTATTCAAATGCCTGCTATGACCTGTGCAAAATTTATACAGAAAGCGAAGATTGTGTAATTCAAGAAATGGAGAAAGACAAGTTCGGAATATCTCATGAAGAAATTGGCTATTATTTCATGAAGTTATGGGGAGTGGCAGAAGAAATACCGGAAGCAGCTCTTTATCATCATGATCCGTTTAATCCTGCAGTAAAAAATAAAGAACTAATTATGGTTATTCATTTAGCAAATCATTATTCAAAAGTACTTCTTGGATGTAAAGTACATGAAGAAGAACTGGATAAAAAAGTATTTGAAGAGTTAAATATTAACAGAGAATATCTTGAAAATGTGTTGAAAAACCTAAAAGTTTAAAAATAAAAAATCCTCTGTACAGAGGATTTTTGTTATAATAAATTATAGTATTTATTGAACAGCTTCATTTAATTTTACGATTATTTCATCTGGATCGATGCCATGAACAAATGCACCTTCTTCAATGCTTTCGAAACTTGCAGCAGCACATCCAATGCAACCCATACCGAAACGCATAAAAACTTCAATTGCTTCTGGATATTTTTGAACGGTTTCTGTAATTCCCATATCTTTTGTAATTTTCATTAAGGAGCCTCCTTTTTTTATATAGAATCATTATATACTTCCCGGGGGTTTAATTCAAGTTAGAGGGAGAAAAAATGTTATTAATTTCATTTGTATTTACAGCAGCTTTAGAGCTGGTAATTGTGTATAACAGTATTCAAAATAACACATGGTCTCTGGTTTGGGCATATGGATTTTTATTTTTAATTACTCTGTTTTCTGTCCACGCAGAGGATTCAAAATCCGGCAAAGCTGCAAGAAAGTTTTTCAATGCCCTTGGAATAAAAAGTGAAAAATATGATGTATATTCCAACATTTCAAAAACCCTGATTTACCTTCTTGTTATAACTAATGTCATCGGTTATTATACCGGAGCTGCTTTAGCTTATCTGGTAATCTTTTTATCTGTAATAATGATATATACAAAATTTAATGATGTACTTAAAGGTGATAAAGATAAAAAGGAAAATAATAAAGACCGGGAAGAATAATCTCCCGGTCTTTATTATTTTATAAATTAAGCATTTTTAATCATTTCAGTATATAGTTCCTGTAGTTTTTGCGTAACAGGACCTCTTGTACCACTTCCGATAACCGCATCACTTACCTTTGTAACAGGCATAATCTCAGTAGTTGTTCCTGTAATAAATGCTTCATCAGCTGCATTCATAAAATCTACAGTAAATGGCTCTTCAACAAATTCAATTCCATTGTCTCTGCAAAGTTGCAATATAGCAATTCTTGTTATTCCTGGAAGAATAAGATTGTTTGCGGGATGAGTATGAAGAACTCCGTCTTTAATTACATAAAAGTTTGTACTTGAACCTTCAGTTACGATTCCATCTCTGTGCTGTATAGCCTCGCCTTTTCCTGCTTCATAAGCAGCTTGTTTAGCAAGAACATTGCCGAGCAAGTTAAGAGTTTTAATATCACATCTTAACCAGCGGACATCATCTACAAGAAGAGTTTCGATACCTTTAGCTCTTTTCTCTGACCCTTGAGGATCTCCTGGGCGGATAGCCATAGTTAAAACTGGTTTGATACCAACAGGGAAGTTGTGTTTTCTGGGAGCAGCTCCTCTGGTAATTTGCAAATAGATTCCTGTATTTTTAATGCCTGATTCTTTAAGAAGCAGCTCATGGAAACCTTTAATTTCTTCTCTGGTGTAAGGGATTTTAAGCTTAATTTTTTCTGCACTTGAATAAAGCCTATCCAGATGCTCCTCTAGCATAAAAAGTTTGCCATCAAAAACACTTGTTACTTCGTAAATTCCATCTCCAAACTGATAGCCTCTGTCTTCCATAGAAATAAGATGCTCTCCTAAATCTACAATTTTGCCATCGATTAATCCTGATTCTTTCATAGTTAATTAATTCCTCCTTGTTTATATCAAATCAATTATTCTTAGGGTATATTTTATCATATAATTTAGAAAAAAATATGAAAAATTTAATCAATAAGTTAGTGTAAAATAATTATGGGTAAAAAAACAAAAAATATTAGAGCAACTCCTTATGTTACAATTAAATCGCTAAACCAAATCGCAAAAAAGGAGAAACTCTAATGAATAATATTATACATGAAATTGCAACTAAAATCGGTAAAGAAATAGCAGAAAATATGGAAACAACTTTAATTGAGGGAAATAATATATCTGAATTCATTTTAAAAACCAAAAAAATGCTGGATGAAGTTGGGGTTGCAATTACAGAAAAAGTACTTGAAACTGTAGATATTTTAGTTAAAAAAGATTGTGCAAGAAAAAGAGACTGGAAAATAAAGGAAACAAAGTCGAAGAAAAGTTTGGCGACGATATTTGGTGAAGTAACCTATAAAAGAACGTATTATGTTCATAAAATTACCGGTGAATATAAATACTTATCTGATGAAGCTGTTGGTATTGAAGCAAATGACAGAATGGATATATTGCTAGAATCAATGTTAATAGAAGAAGCAATAGAGACACCATACAGAAAAAGTAGCGAAAAAATATCGAAGAATGTATATCTTACTAGTCAAACAGTAATGAATTCTATTAGAAAGCTTAAAGATATTTCTAATCATGCAGCACCAGTGAAAAAACTGATTCTCAAGCTAAGGTTTTGTACATCGAAGCTGATGAAGATCATGTTTCACTTCAAAGAGGAACATGTGCCGAATCTAGATTAATTTATGTTCACGAAGGTAAGTGAAAGGTAAGTAAAGATAGATATGAATTAATAAATCCCAGATACTTTAGTGGTCTCTACCAAGATAGTGCTGATTTATGGCTTGAAGTAGCTGATTATATTGATAGCAACTATGAAAAAGAAACTATTGAAAAGATATATTTATCAGGAGATGGAGCCAACTGGATAAAACAAGGCAAAGAATGGATTAAAGATAGTATCTATGTTTTAGATATATATCATTTGTCGAAATATATAAAGAAGGCAACTGCTCATATGAAAGGCACACACCAAATGATTGTAATGGTCAAGCATCTTTGTAACACTAAGTACGAAAAATCAGTTTATATTTCGTGCTTCAAATGGAGTCAGCCCTCCATTGTATGAATAAGGTCGAATGTGATTGTACCACACATAAACATATTTATTGATAGCTTCATCTAATTGTAGGTCGGTTTCAAATTTTTGGTAGTAAATAAGCTCTGACTTAAGTGATTTATAAAATCTCTCCATTGGAGCGTTATCATATGGGCAACCTGTTTTACTCATGCTTTGCCTTATTCCTTGGCTTTTGCAGTACTCTACGAAAGCCCATGAGGTGAACTGTACCCCCTGATCTGAATGTAAGACTAACCCTTCATCTGGGCTCTCTCTTTCAAGAGCTTTAGACAAGGTTTCTATTGCCAGATCTGAGTTGATTCATTTTGAGTTAACCGTTGCTATCGCTTCCCTTTTTGCTAAATCTATAATAGTACAATTATAACGCATTTTACCGTTTGTTAATCTTATATAGGTGAAATCAGTACACCATACTTTATTTCTTTCTGTGACAGAGAAATTTTGATTAAGAATATTGGGAAATACTTTGTTCTTTTCACCTTTTACATATTTGGGCCTTTTTCTTACAGTGATTGCATGCAGGTTTAATTCCTTGTTCATATACTTATGTGTTGTTGTCTTACTAATAAATATATTTTGCCTTGCAAGAAAAGTGACCATCCACCTATGGCCGATAATGCGTCCATTATTGTAATAAATACTTTTTATGTTTTCTTGAACTTTAGCCTTTCCCTCACGATACGTGGATTTTCTGTTCTTTAAGTAATTGTAGTACATATTCGGAGAGAGGTTGAACTTGCGGCATAACCAGCACAATCCAAACTCAAGTTTATAGGCATCAATGAACCGATATACCACTAATCGATTTCCTTTGCGAAGAATGCCGCTACTTTTTTAGGAAGTCATTTTCCTTTTAAAGTTCCATAAGCTTCTTGTTAAGCGCTCTATATTTCTCTGGTGATATTGCATTTTCTTTATTTTGTGGTTTTGTGTAATGACATTCTTCGCTGTATTTTTTTATCCATCCGGACATTGTTGATTTTGATACACCGTAGGTTGCAAAAAGATCACCAAGGCTTTTGCTTTTTAGATATTCACGTACAACCTCCTTCTTGAATTCTAAATCGTAACGTTTGCTCATTTTGTAATCCTCCTAGTTCGGGTTTATTATATATTATCCGTACTAGGTGTTACAATAAGACTATACCATTACAAATAATTGAAGAAACAGAATCAGAAACAAAAATAGAAGCAATAAAAGATGCTAGAAGTTATGTGTTAAATAATTGGGAAGGTATAATGAATCAATATGACCCGGATTATATAGGCTGTAGCACAGAAGGCCATATTAGTCATATATTATCTGCAAGATTAAGTTCAAGGCCTCTAAGCTGGTACAGAGAAGGTGTTGATCAAATGTCACGTCTGAGGGCTTTTAAGGCTAATTCAGGTAATGTATATGATTTAGTAAAAGAAAGAAGCAAGAAAAACAGAAACAAGAATCATAAAATTAGAAAGCCGTGTTATAAAAAAGCTACGAACCTAATATCAGATGAGAAATTCGGTAATGTGCCAGTAGTTTTAATTGGCAAGAGAACTTGGAAAAGAGAATTGTTTAAAAGGATAGCGAGTGCGATTTAGCACGTAATACATACAAGGGGTTTTTTATTCTTTTAAAACCCATAATTAATTGACGCGATCAATCAATAAAAAAAGTATACAGTATTTATCCCGTTAGTATAAAATAAATAAATACATTGGAACAGGTGGTACTATAATGTCAGATCTTCAGTTTAATAAAATAACAAAATATTATGCAGATAATTTAATATTGGAAGAAGCTTCCTTTTCAATTAATTTTGGAGAAAAGGTGGCTCTTACCGGAGTAAATGGCTCTGGCAAGACTACAGTTATGAAGTTAATAACTGGAGAGGAAGATGCTGATTTAGGAGATATCTTTATTGCTTCAGGAAGAAAGTGCGGCTATTCAGAACAGCATACATATATTGATGAAAATTCTCGGGTTTTTGATTATGTTATATCCAGTTTTTCAGATATTTTAAATATCAGGAAAGAGTTAAATAATTTTGAAAAGCTAATTTCAAAAACCGGAGAAAGTGGTCTTGAGAAAATACTAGAAGATTATGGAATATTGCAGGAAGAATATGAAAAGAAAAATGGCTATGCTATTGAAGCTCAAACAAGAAAAATATTAACGGGTCTGGGTTTTAGTAACGAGGATTTTAATAAAAAATGCACGAACCTTAGCGGAGGAGAAAAAAGAAGATTAAGTCTGGGGAAATTATTAGTCAGTCAGCCAGATATTCTTCTTTTAGATGAGCCAACCAATCATCTTGATCTTGACGGAATTCAATGGCTGGAGGATTATCTTTCATCATATCCGGGAACGATACTGGTAATTTCCCATGATTCTTATTTTTTAGATAAAGTTGTAACAAGAGTTTTGGAGGTAAGTAATAAAAAAATTACATCTTTTCCGGGAAATTATACAAAATATCAATATTTAAAAATAGAACGGGAAGCTTTTGATAAGAAGGCCTTTGAAAAACAACAAAAAGAAATAAGAAGTATTCAGGAATATATTAAAAAATATAAAGCGGGAATTAAGTCAAAGCAAGCCAGGGGCAGAGAAAAGCAATTATCAAGAAAAGAACTCCTTGATGATGTATTTCAAAATAAAAATATTAAATTAAAATTTGGGGAGGTTTCACACACAGGCAAAGAAATACTGAAAATAAATAATTTATCAAAGTATGTTCATTTTGAATTGGAATTTATAGATTTGAGCTTCTTAATTAAGCAGGGTGAAGCAACAGGTATAATTGGCCCAAATGGATCGGGGAAAACAACTTTAATTAATACTATTATTAATAGAACCCAAAACTCCGGAGATATTATTTTTGGCGCTGGAGTAAAACCTGGATATTTTGATCAGCACCATAGTTCCCTTGATCCAGAAAAAACTGTTTTTCAGGAAATTGCTGAAAATTTTAATATAACCTTTGAGAAAGCTAGAGAAATGTTAGCCTCCGTATTGTTTTTCCAGGAAGATCTTGATAAAAAAATTAAAAGCCTGAGCGGGGGAGAAAAATCAAGAGTAGCTTTTATTAAGCTTATTTTAGAAGAATCAAATTTCTTAATTTTAGATGAGCCAACAAATCATCTGGATATTGAGTCAAAAAATATTATTATCCAGGTATTGTCTCAATTTGGAGGTACAATACTTTTCGTTTCCCACGATCGGTTATTACTTGATTTTCTTGCCACTCGATTGATGATTATCAATAAAGGAAAAGTAGATTTTTTTGAGGGTTCTTATTCAGAATATGTTGAAGAGAAACAAAAGAATACCGGTGAGTTAAATTCAAAAAAGAACAAATCAATTGAGTTAAATAATAAAGAAAAAACCAAGGGTATTAATATATACAAAGTTAATAAAAGGCTTGAGGAATTGGAAGTTTTAATTGAAAAAACTGAAAAAATAATTGCCGAATCTAATAAGTTACTTTCAGAACCAGAGTTGTATAAAGATTTTCAAAAATATGATGAAGTAATCACAACACTTAAATTAAATCAAATTTTAAGTGAAGAATATATGGAAGAATGGGCTGATCTGCAAAGTAAAATTGAAGATCAAAAAGGAGAAAAATAATGAAAGAAAATAATATTTATTTTGGATTTAAATTAATAGAGAAAAAAAGTATTGAAGATATTAACAGCGTAACCTATCACTTTGTTCATGAACAAACAAAGGCTGGACTTTTATATGTGGAAAATGATGATGAAAATAAGGTTTTTTCTGTATCATTCAAAACACCACCTTCAGATGAAACAGGCCTTACCCATATCCTTGAACACTGTGTCCTTTCGGGTTCAAAGAAATATCCTGTAAAGTCTCCTTTTCTTGAATTAAGAAAAAGTTCTTTAAGTACATTTTTAAATGCGATGACTTTTTCCGATAAAACAATGTATCTTGTTGCAAGTATTAATGATAAAGACTTTGGAAATTTGACGGACACTTACCTGGATGCGGTTTTTAATCCTTTAGTATTAGAAAAGGAAGAGATTTTTCTGCAAGAAGGCTGGAGGTATGAAGAAGACCCTAAAGATCAAAGTATAAAATATAACGGGATTGTTTTTAATGAAATGAAAGGTGCATATTCATCTCCGGACAGAATGCTGATTAATCAAGTAAAAGGAGCTTTGTATCCAGACAATTCCTATGGACTGGATTCAGGGGGAAATCCGGAATATATAACAAGTTTAAATTATAAAGACTTCAAAAAATATCACCAGGAATATTATCATCCATCCAATGCATATTTCTTTTTATACGGGAAACTGGATATTTTAGATTTTCTTAATTATCTAAACCAAGAATATTTGAGTAATTTTAGTTTTAATAACGGGAACTACGAAATCCCACCTCAAAAGAATTTTGAAGAAATAAAAAATGTTAAAGGAGTATATGGAATAAGCAAGGAACAAGGAGAAGAAAATAAAACATATTTGTCGAAAAATTTTGTGACTGGGAAAATAACAGATAAAAAAGAAGTACTTTCTTTTATGGTTCTGGAAAGAGTTTTTTTTGATGTTACAGGTTCAGAACTGAAAAAAAGATTGATGAATGCAGAAATAGCTGAAGAAATAGATGGTTTTTATTACACCGTTGGTCAACAGCCTTTTTTCGCTTTTCTTGCAAGAAATTCAGAAGAAAAACATTTTAATACTTTCCAGGAAATTGTTAATAAATATCTGGAAGAATTAGTTAATGATGGTATTGATGAAGAATTATTAACCGGGGCTTTAAATACTTTGGAATTCAGGCTTAGAGAAAATGCCTTTTCTCCGGGAAAAGGAATAAACTGTGCTCAATCAGTAATGAACAGCTGGCTCTATAGTGACAATCCGGTAATGTTCTTAAGCTTCTCTGAGGAAATTGCTGAATTAAGGGAAGACATGAAAAAAGGTTGGTTTGAAAAACTTATCAGAAAGTATTTTTTCGATAATAAGCATGCTGCAAATGTTATCTTGCTCCCATCTCCCGGCTTGGAAGAAAGAAAAAGTGAAATAGTAAAAGAAAAATTAGAAAAGATAAAAAACGAGTTTACTGAAGAAGAAAAGAACCAATTAAAAATTAAAAATGAAAAACTTCAAAAATATCAGACAGAAGAAGATACTCCTGAAAAACTTGAATGTATTCCTGTAATAGATATAAATAATATAAAAAAAGAACAGGAGGAAATACCAAGGGAGATTATTAAAAAAGAGGATATAGAATATATACTACACCCAGTATTTACAAATAAAATAGTTTACCTGGATATGTACTTTAAAACAGATAGAACTCCAGAAGAAAAAATTAAATATATATATCTTCTGAATGATATCATGACAAGCATGTCAACAGTAAATTATGATTATCAAAAACTATCCAAAATGATAAATATTTACACTGGGGGCATAGACTTCTCTGTTTCCTGTATTAATCGTTATCGCTCAAGGGATATTTTCCCTATGATGAGGGTTAGCACAAAAACCTTTGATGATAATCTTCAAAGGTCTCTTTCCCTTATTGTGGAAATAATAACTAATACAGTTTTTAAAGATAAAAAAAGATTAAAAGAAGAGTTAATCGAAATAAGGGCAATTAAGGAAAATGAATTCCTTGATGATTCAATGGGTATAGCACAAACAAGACTGTCTTCATATTTCTCTGAGTCTGGTAAGTATCAAGAGGAAGGAAATATAGAATATTATTATTTTCTAAAAGAAATATTAGAAAACTTTGATAATATTTATGACAGCCTTACCGACAATATTCAGGAAGTATTTGATAGTATTTTCGCAGTTAATAACCTTGTAGTAAGTATTACTAATGACAAAGAAACAATAGAAGAAGCTATAAACCTGACATATAGTTCTTTAAAAGATCTGTTCTATACAAAAAAACCAAAAGTAAAATATAATTTCAAAATTGAGAATTTAAAAGAAGGTATCAGCATCCCTGCGGGGGTTCAATATGTAATTAAAGGTGGCAGCTTTTATAAAAAAGGTTTTCAATATAATGGAAGTATGAAAGTAGCGGCCAAAATATTAAATACTGACTACCTTTGGAATAAACTAAGAGTTACCGGAGGAGCATATGGGGGTTTTGCCTCTGTTTCTGTTTTGGGGAACATTATCTTTAGTTCATACAGAGACCCAAATTTAACTGAAACCCTTAATGCTTATGATGAAAGCAGTGAATTTTTCAAAAATTTAAAATTAAATGAAAGAGAATTAAAACGTTATATTATTGGTACTATGGGAGATTTCGATGCTCCAGTAAGTGTAAGTAATAAAGGAAAGTTGTCTAATTTATATTACTTTCAGGAAATTGAACAAAAAGATCTTCAAAAAATAAGAAGTGAAATTCTTGCAACTAAGGTATCAGATTTAAATGATTTTGCAAAGGTAATTGACGCAGTGGTTAGTGAAGATATTTTTTGTGTTATTGGAAGAGAAGACAAGCTTGAAAGCAATAAAGAAATATTTAAAAAAATAATAAAAATTAACGGATAAACCTAATTTGCATATTGTATTATTTTGAATATTATAATAATAGTATTAAGAATAATAACTTGTTATATAACACAAATAATATAAGGGGGATGTTGTTTTATGATTGGAGCAGAATTATTGCTAAAATGCCTGGAAGAAAAAATGTAGACAAAGTTTTTGGAATCCCAGGCGGCGTCCTCTTACCTTTATATGATGTGTTACCTAAAAGTAATATCCAGCATATTTTAATGCGACATGAACAGGGAGCTGCTCGTGCTGCAGATGGATATGCAAGATCCGCCGGAAAAGTTGGAGTGTGTTTTGCAACTTCCGGTTCTGGTGCAACTAACTTATTAACAGGATTGGGGACTGCAATGATGGACTCCGTTCCTGTGGTCGCTATTACAGGTCAGGTTGCCCAGCATCTTATTGGTAAGGACAGTTTTTAAGAAGCAGATACAATAGGTTTTAGTTTATCTTCTACAAAATATAATTATTTTGTAGAAGACGCAGAAGATATTCCTGCTATTGTTGAAGAGGCTTTTTATATTGCACAAAACGGAAGACCTGGTCCAGTGCTTATTGATGTACCAAAAGATGTATTAATGCAGATAGTTACAAAAACAAAAAACCAGTTGTAAGAAAACATGTATTAAAAAAGCTTGCTAAACCAAAAATGAACATAAATCAGCTTGATAAAGCTTTTGAAGCAATTAAAAAAAGTAAAAAACCATTAATTATTGCGGGAGGCGGAATAGTTATTGGAAGAGCTGAGAAGGAATTGCAATTAGTTGCACAAAAATTAAGAATTCCTGTTGCAGTTACATTAACGGGTAAGGGTGCATATCCAGCTGGGGATGATTTATTTCTGGGTATGGTAGGTATGCATGGAACAGTTAAAGGTAACTACTCAATTCAGGAAAGTGATTTAATAATTGCTGTTGGAATGAGATTCAGCGACAGGGTTGTCGGACGCTCCGATGGTTTTGCTCCAAAAGCAAAGATAATCCACGTAGATATTGAAGCAGCTGAAATAGATAAAAACGTTGCAACAGACATTCCTATTGTTGCTGACTGTAAAGATTTCTTAACAGAACTTGATAAAAATACAGAAGGTAAACTTAATACAGAAGCCTGGATTTCTGAAATAAAAACTGTAAATAAAAAGAAGCCAATCCAGGAAGAAGAAATTCAGCCAGAAAATTTATTACAGTTTATCAATGATTATATTGATGATAAAACAATAGTTGTAACAGATGTAGGGCAGTATCAGATGTGGAGTGCTCTTTATATCCATCATAAAGGAGAAAAATCATTCCTTACATCAGGTGGGTTAGGGACAATGGGTTATGGCCTTCCCGCAGCTATTGGGGCTCAGGTTGCCAACCCAGATAAAAGAGTTATTTTAGTAACAGGGGATGGAAGTTTCCAGATGAATCTTCAGGAAATGGCAATTGTTCGCCAGTACAGCCTTCCTATAACTGTAGTTTTAATGAATAACCGATGTTTAGGAATGGTTCGTCAATGGCAGGAACTTTTTCATGAGTCGAATTATTCTCAAACTCTCTTTGAGTTTTCGCCAGACTGGGAGTTACTTGCTCAGGCTTATAGTATTAAAGCATCAAAAATAGAGTTAAAAGAAGAAATTGAAAAAATATTTACAGAAAATTATGAAGGCAGAGAACCTGCATTTCTTGATTATCGAATTGATTGCAGAGCAAATGTTTTCCCAATGGTTCCTACCGGATGTTCGTTAGATGAAATCTGGGGGTGTAAATAATGAGTGAAAGCAGCAGAATACACACACTAGTCGTTATGGTAGAGAATAGCCCCGGAGTTTTAACTAAAGTTACCAGCCTTTTTTCAAGAAGAGGTTACAATATTATTAGTCTTATTGCCAGTGAAACAGAAGATCCGGTAATTTCCAGACCCACCATTGTTGTAGCTGGAGATGATAAAGTAATCGAGCAGGTAGTTAAGCAGTTAAATAAAATGGTGGATGTTCTAAAAGTAACAGATATTACCGGGAAGGAAACAGTAGCACGGCAGCTGTTATTAATTAAAGTAGCAGTTGAAACAGGCACAAGGGTCGAAATTATTGAATTAGCTAATATTTTCAGAGTAAGAATACTGGATATTGGAAGAAAATCTTTGATTGTCGAAGCAACAGGTGATGAAACAAAAATTAAAGCTATGATAGATACATTTAAACCTTTTGGAATTATTGAGTTTTCAAGAACAGGTCATATTTCAATGGTTAGAGGCCAAAAAGAAAGATGAAAATTTTAAATTTTTTATTTATATATTATAAGGAGGCATTTCAATGCTAAAAATTTATTATGACAATGATGCAAATATGGAAGATTTAAAGGGTTAGATTATTGCAGTTCTTGGATATGGAAGTCAGGGACATGCTCAGGCTTAAAATATGAAGGACAGTGGTCTTGATATTATTGTAGGTTTAAGACCAAGTTCAAAATTTGTTGCTCAGGCAAAAGAAGATGGTTTAGAAGTTCATCCTATAGCTGAAGCTTGTGCTAAAGCTGACATTATTCATATTCTTCTTCCTGATGAGTACCAAGGTGATGTTTATGAAAAAGATATTAAACCAAATTTAAAGCCTGGAAATGCTTTGTCCTTTTCTCATGGATTCAACATTCACTTTAAACAAATTAACCCACCAGAAGATGTAGATGTATTTATGATCACTCCTAAGGGTCCTGGTCACATGGTAAGAAGACTTTATGTTAAAGGTCAGGCTGTACCAGGTCTTATTGCTATTGAACAAGATGCAACTGGAAACTGTCAAAAAAGAGCATTAGCATTTGGTAAAGGTGTTGGTTGTACTCGTTCGGGTTTAATTGAAACTACATTTGCAGAAGAAACTGAAACTGACTTATTTGGTGAGCAGGCTGTTCTTTGTGGTGGTATGACTGAGCTTGTAAGAGCAGGTTTTGACACTTTAGTTGAAGCTGGATATCAGCCTGAAATTGCATATTTCGAATGTCTTCATGAATTAAAATTAATTGTTGATTTAATGTATGAAGGCGGAATTGCCAATACGCGTTACTCAATTAGTGATACAGCTGAATTTGGAGATTTAATCGTTGGTAAAAGACTTATCAACGAAGATGTAAGAAAAGAAATGAAGGCAGTTTTAAAAGATATTCAAACCGGAGTATTCGCAAAAGAATGGCTTCTTGACAATATTGCAAAAAGACCAAAATATAATGCATTAAAGAGAATTGATGATAATCATTTAATTGAAGAAGTAGGAAGAAACCTCAGAAACAGCATGTCCTGGTTAAAAAAGTAAGCACTTAAATAATATGACAAAATAACGGGACAAAGTTGTCCCGTTATTTTTCAAACAGGAGGCTGGTTAAAGTGGACAATAAAATATACATTTTTGATACCACATTAAGAGATGGGGAACAAACCCCGGGAGTAAGTTTAAACATTAAAGAGAAAATTATTATTGCAAAGCAACTTGATAAGTTAGGTGTAGATTATATTGAAGCTGGATTTCCTATAGCTTCTATTGGAGATTTTGAAGCAGTTAAGGCAGTTGCGGAAGTAGTTCAAAATGCAGAAGTAGCAGGATTAAGCAGAGCGAATTTTGCGGATATCGACAGATAGCTGGGAAGCAATTAAAAATGCTAAGAGACCTAGAATTCATACTTTTATAGCAACAAGTCCCATTCATATGAAATATAAATTAAAAATGGAGCCACAAGCAGTAATTGAGGCTGCAGTAAAAGCAGTAAAACATGCAAAAAAACTATATGGAAAATGTTGAATTCTCAGCTGAAGATGCCTTCAGAAGTGAAGTGCCATTTTTATGTGAATTGTTTGAACAAGTAATTGATGCTGGGGCTACAACTATTAATATTCCTGATACAGTTGGATATGCCATTCCAAAAGAGTATGGTGCATTTATAAAAAGCATTAAAGAAGGCACCCCAAATATAGAAAAAGCCAGAATTAGTGTACATTGTCATAATGATTTAGGTTTGGCAGTTGCGAATTCTTTGGCGGCAATTCAAAATGGGGCAACTCAGGTAGAAACAACTGTTAATGGTCTTGGAGAAAGAGCTGGTAATGCTTCCATGGAAGAACTAGTTATGGCCCTTTTTACAAGAGGAGACTATTACAATAAAGAAACAAATATTATTAAAGAAGAAATTTACAGATCCAGTAATTTAGTCAGCAGACTTACAGGGATTGCTATTTCACCAAATAAAGCAATCGTCGGTAAGAATGCTTTTGCCCATGAGTCCGGAATTCATCAAGATGGAATGCTTAAAAACAGAGAGACTTACGAAATTATGGATCCTGAAATGATTGGTGTTCCTGCAGATGCTCTTGTACTTGGTAAGCACTCTGAAAGAAACGGTTTTAAAGCAAAGCTAATGGAGCTGGGTTATGAAATAGAGGGTGATAGATTAAATAATCTTTTCGCCAGATTTAAAGATTTATGTGATAAGAAAAAAGAAATTAAAGATGAAGACCTTATTGCTCTTGTGGATGAAGAAATTCTTAAAGAAGACGAAATTTATGAATTTAAGTATCTTCATGTTTCTTCTGGGACAAATATATCTGCAACAGCTACAGTAGGTTTAAAGCTTGATGATGAGCTTATAGAAAAAGCAGAGCCAGGAAAAGGCCCTATTGAGGCTATATATAAAGCAATAAATTCAATTGTAAATGGAGAATTTGTTCTTGAAGATTATAAAATAAACTCAATTACTTCCGGTAAAGATGCCCAGGGTGAAGTTTTAACTAAGGTTCGTTATAAGGGAAGAGTATTTATAGGAAAAGGTATAAGCGTTGATATAATTGAAGCAAGTGCCCGTTCCTATGCAAATGGTATTAATAAAGCTTTAAATTATGAAAAAATATAGTTGAAAAGGGAAGTAAAAAAATGGGAATGACTATGACTGAAAAGATTCTTGCTGCCCATGCGGGACTGGAATCAGTAAAGCCAGGGGATTTAATAAATGCAAAGACAGATATCGTACTAAGCAATGATATTACAGACCCTGTAGCTATAAGAGAATTCAGGAAGCTTGAAACTGAAAAAGTTTTTGATAAAGATAAAGTAGTAATGGTACCTGATCACTTTGCGCCAAATAAAGATATTCAATCTGCTCAACAGTGTAAAGAGCTGAGAGAATTTGCTATGGAACAAAATCTTACTCATTATTTTGAAGTGGGAAGAATGGGAGTAGAGCATTGTTTGCTTCCGGAACAAGGTATAGTCGGACCAGGGCAGCTTATTATTGGTGCAGACTCTCACACCTGTACTTATGGTGTTTTAGGAGCTTTTTCAACAGGAGTTGGCAGCACTGATGTAGCTGCAGCAATGGCTACAGGTGAAACCTGGTTTAGAGTCCCAGAGTCTATTAAGGTTATTGTGAAAAACAAACCAAAAGATCCATGGGTTTCCGGAAAAAATGTAATTTTATATTTAATTGGAAAAATTAGTGTTGATGGAGCCAGATATCAGGCACTTGAATTTACAGGAGATGGTCTTCAATATATATCCATGGATGATCGTCAGACTATTGCAAATATGGCAATTGAAGCTGGGCAAAAAATAGGAATATTCCCAGTAGATGAGTTAACAATGGAATATATAAAAGATAGATTTCAAGGAGAATATACAGTATATGAAAGTGATCCTGATGCTGTTTGCTCTATGGAAGTAGAAATTGACTTTGCAGAGCTTATTCCTCAAGTTGCTTTTCCTCATCTTCCTTCAAACACAAAATCAATTTATGATATTAAAGAAGATATAGTAATTGATCAGTCTGTAATTGGATCATGTACTAATGGCAGATTTGAAGATATGGAGATAGTGGCAAATATTCTAAAAGGTAAAAAAGTTGCCCCACATGTGAGACTAATTGTAATTCCCGGAACTCAGGAAGTATGCAAGGAATGTATAAAAAAAGGTATTGTTGATATTGTTATTGATGCAGGAGGAGTTTTTAGTGCACCAACCTGCAGACTTTGTTTAGGTAGATATATGGGTATTTAGCTAAAGGTGAAAAAGCTGTTTTTACAACAAACAGAAATTTTGTTGGCAGAATGGGGCATGTGGAAAGTGAAGCATATCTTTCAAATCCTGCTATAGCAGCAGCTTCAGCAATAACAGGGAAAATCAGTTCACCTGAGGAGGTAAAATAAATGACAAATTATCAGGGAAAAGCATGGAAAGTAGGAAATGATGTAGATACTGATTTAATAATTGCTGCAAAATACCTGAATGATGCCAGTGATGAAAATATGAGGGAACATTGTCTGGAAAATGTTATTGAAAATTTTGCTAATGTTATTTCTCAGGGAGATATTCTTGTAGCAGGTAAAAATTTTGGTTGTGGTAGTTCAAGAGAACATGCTCCAATAGCAATTAAAGCCGCGGGAATAAGTGTTGTAGTGGCGAAAAGCTTTGCCAGAATTTTTTACAGAAATGCAATTAATATCGGATTATCCATTGTTACTGCACCAGATGCAGTTGATGAAATTGACCATGGGGATGAGTTGAAAATAGATGTTGATACTGGTGAACTTGTAAATCTTGCTAAAGGAAAAACATATAAAACAGAGGTTTTCCCAGAGTTTATTAAAGAAATAATTGCTAAAGGTAACTTGTTAAATTATGTGAAAGGCCAGGTGAAGTAATTGTATAAAATAGCTGTTTTACCTGGAGATGGAATTGGTAAGGAAATCGTAGACTCAGCTTTAAAAGTACTTTACAGGGTTTCTGAAAAATATAATTTAGAGATGTCCTTTGAAGAAGCAGATTTTGGCGGGGCTGGTATAGACAAATACGGGAAACCTTTTCCCGATGAAACCTGGGAAATAGTTCAAAATTCTGATGCTATTCTCCTTGGAGCTGTTGGTGGCCCAAAAGGGGATAAGGTAGAAAGAACTTTAAGACCAGAAACTGGACTTTCGGAAATAAGAAAAAGACTTGGATTATATTGTAATGTAAGGCCAGTTAAATATTTCCCTGTGCTTGCAGATATGGTTGCCTGGAAACCTGAATATTTAGAGGGCGTAGATCTTATTATTTTAAGAGAACTTACAGGTGGAGCATATTTTGGTAAAAAAGGCAGAGATGGTGATGAAGCCTATGATACAATCTCCTATTCAAAAGAAGAAATAAAGCGTATTGTGATTGAAGCTTTTGAAATGGCAATGAAAAGAAAAAATTAATTCATTCTATTGATAAGGCCAATGTATTGGAAACTTCAAGACTTTGGAGAGAGGTAGTTGAAGAAGTAGCTGTAAATTACCCTCAGGTAAAAGTAGAACATTTGTATGTGGACAATGCATCAATTCAGCTTATAATTAATCCAAAACAATTTGATGTAATTGTAACTGAGAATATGTTTGGGAATATTTTGTCAGATGAAGCAGCGAGTATAGCCGGATCTTTAAGGATGCTTCCTTCAGCAAGCCTTGGGGGAAAAATAAATCTTTATGAACCTGCCCACGGATCAGCTCCTGATATTGCAGGTCAAGATAAAGCTAATCCTATTGCAACTATTTTATCCGCAGCTATGATGCTTAGAAATTCTTTTAATGAAGATGATATTGCTAAGGAAATAGAAGAGGCTGTAAAGAAAGTACTGGTAAAAGGTTATGCAACGGGAGATGTTGCTGGTAAGGACAGCGAAAAAGTTGGTAAAAAAGAATTTACAGAACTTGTTTGTAAAGAAATATAAACTTATATAGAGTATAAAAAAATTCCAGGGTTCTACAATAAATGTTGGGGTGGTAAAAACCATTCTGACATTTTTTTGCGAAAAAATACAGAGCATTGGGTAAATCCATATTAGAGAACGCCCACTGTAATCTAAGGAAGAATTTACTTATGCTCTGTGATAACTATCATATTAAAAAATTAATTGGTTTTAAAGGGATAATTTTAGAACAATTAGAAACTTCTTCTGATTCAATGTCCTTTTCTTTTTCTCTGGAGATTAAAACTCACAATTACCCCAAATGCCATCAACAAACCAGTAAAGTTCATGATTACAGAATTCAAATGATAAAAGATATTTCCATCTCAAGGAAGAAAACCTACCTTTACTACAAAAAAAGAAGGTACGTTTGTAATCACTGCAATAAAAAATTCTACGAAAAAAATGATTTTCTCCCCCGCTATCAAAGAATGACCAGCAGGCTGATAAAATACATAATTACTCGAATGAAAAATGTTTACTCTGTATCTGATATTGCCAAAGAGAATAATATTTCACCATCAACGGCTCTCAGGCTTTTTAGATTCATAAACTATTCCCTAACAAAATTGCCCGAAGTAATCTCTATTGATGAATTTAAAGGTAATGCCGGGGGTAAAAAAGTACCAGTGCATATTAACTGATCCCCAAAACAAGAAGGTACTTGATATTCTTCACGGAAGAGAACAACACATTTTATCGGACTATTTCAGGAAATTCAATGACAGGGATAAAGTAAAATACTTCATTATGGATATGTGGCAACCTTACAAGGATATTATTGAAACATATTTTAAAAATGCAACTATCATTATCGATAAATTCCATTTCATTAGGCAGGTCACTTGGGCATTTGAAAGAATTAGGAAAGATGAGCAAAAGAAATTTGCCAAGGAAAGGCGAAGATATTTCAAAAGAAGTCGCTCCCTTCTCTTAAAAAGAATGAAGTATTTAACTCCTGAAGAAATTGACCAGGTAAACGTTATGCTTGCTACTTCTGAGAAACTGCAAAAAGCTTATATGTTAAAAGAAAAATTTTATAACTTTGTTGACAGCAGTGATTTAGAAAGTGCAAAAAAGAATTTGAAAGCCTGGTATATGTTTGTTATGTCCTGTGAGCTTGAAGAATTCGATAAATGCTCCAGAACCATTTTCAACTGGCAGAAATATATTCTTAATTCATTTACTTGTACTTATACTAACGGATATACAGAAGGAGTTAACAACAAAATTAAGGTTTTAAAAAGAAATGCTTATGGTGTAAGAAATTTTTGGAGATTCAAAAACAGAATAATGCACGTAATGAACTAAAAACAATTTAAAAAAGTACCGCATTTTTCAATGCGGTACTCATGGAATCTAATCTAATTGGGTTACCCCAACATTTGACAAAGAACCAAAATAAAGGGCAACGCTTTTAAAATAAAAAGCGTTGCCCTTTATTTTGGTTAACGGTTGGATACTTCTTTTAATCTTTCAGAAAAACTTTTTTTAAGTACAGGCTCAGAATATGGCTTATTTATTATAAGGTTACTTATATTTTCAACACACTGAGAAGCAGGTGAATCAAATTCGCTAATCATAAAAAGGCCGGCGCTTTTTTATGATTAGCTTACAGCCAGACCTTCCATAATAAAATCATATTTTAAAATTTTTATTTTTAAATTTTGTTTGGCTACATTTATTATTTTTGATGAAATAAAGTTTGCTTCTTCGGGACTTTCAACTTTGTTTATTATTAATTTAATCATAATTCCCGGATCAGTTTCATCAATTGTTTTTATCAGGGCGTAGGCATCGGTAATAGAGTGGGGCTCGGGAGTGGTTATTACCAGAACCTCATTACTTGCCAGAAGAAAATTAATAACATTATTAGAAATACCGGCACCAGTATCAATAATTATAAAATCAGCAAATTTCTCAAGGTCATTAAAACTGTTAATCAATTTGTTAAATTTCCAAATATCAATATTAGCCAGGTCTTTAAAGCCAGAACCTCCTGGCATTACATTAACTTCTCCAGGTCCCTGGAGAACTGTTTCCAGAATATTTATATCGTTATCAACGATATCTTTTATTGTATATTTTGAACGTAAGTTCATTAATATATCTACATTTGCCATACCTATATCTGCATCTAAAAGAAAAGTATTATAGCCTTTTTGACTTAATGCTACTGCAAGATTGATAGAAAAACTCGTTTTTCCAACTCCATCCTTACCACTGGCAACAGAGATGAATTTGGTCCGGTTACCTTTTTTATAAAAAGGTTTTTTAATTTTCAAGTACATTTCAGGAGATATTTGTTTTTCAACTAGTTCAGTAACATGTTCTTCCCGGGTTCTTTGATTAAACAAATAAAACATTGTACCTTCTTTAGGAAGAACAGGCTGTCCATTAAACATTGGGACTTCAAGATAAATAAAATCATCATCCACACTAATTGCAGTAGTTTTATAGACTTCAGTAAATACATTGTTCTTAGCTTTGAAAATTAAATTGTCTCCCTGCTGAATCATAAGAACACCTCTGGTTTAAACCTAGTTTATCTCTTTTGCGTATGAATATGAAGGGATTGAATCTGTCCCAGGTAGTGATATTTCAGGTATTGTTTTAATTTCTGGATATATTCCAAACAACTTAAGATTATCAATAATTCCTCCAGGAAGTTCGATTCCCGTTTTTAAAACTTGTGGATTGCCCAAAGCTTTTACAGAGTATGGAGGATCAAGAAGATTTGTATTAATTGTCATCTGGTAAGTTTCATCAGATTGATAAAAATATGTTCTTGAAGTTACTCTGATATCATTAACACTTATTGCTTCGGCTCCTGAATTCCGTAATTCGTTTATTATTTTTACTAAATCTGTATAAATAACAGGGGAGCTGTTATCAATTGTTAATATTATTCCCGGTCCTTTTACTGGACCTGTACTATTAATTTTACGAAGATTGTTTATTTCTGCAGACAGATTTTCAACAATTACTTTACTAGAAGAATTTGAATTTTCCAGCTCATAAAGACGTCTTTCTAGTTCAGTTATTTCACTGTCAATAAGTCTTTTTTTGGCAGTTAGTTCCCGGGCCGTTGTTGCCAGATATTCTTGTTCCTGATTTTCCAGGTCACTGTAGGAGCTGACATGGGAACGGTATTGTGTTGTAACAAGAATACCGAAAAAAAACAAAATTATTGTCAAAGCGAGTTGTTTTTTATTCATTATTATCATTCCGATTTGTATTAAAATATTTTCCAATTATGTTGTGTCTTATTTGTGAGATATTACTAAAAATTCTTACTCCAAAGGCAAAAACTGCAGCAAGATAAAGATCAACACCAATGCTATCTCCTATATATGCAAAAAAACCAGCGACTAGCATATTAGTAAAGAAACCGGTAATTAGGAAGATTCCTTCAAAACTTTCATTTTGAATGCTTTTAATACCTCCAAAAATTGTATCCAAAGCAGCAAGAAAAGCTACTGAGAAATATTTAACAAGGTGAGCAGGTATTTCGATATTTAAAAGATATCCAAGGGCTGCTCCGGCAAAAAGCCCTAAAAATGGTAAGAACCACATAAACAACACTCCCTGATTAGTTAGCTAACTGAGTATAAGAAAAAGTTATATCACTTTTATAACTTGGTACGGTAATTACATTTTCATCAGTAAATAATTCGTAACTGACGGGTATTTCCGATGAAAGAAGAAAATCATATTCACTGGAATTCAGAATATATTTTTCAATAAGTAATGGATTACCTATTGCGGAAATTTCAAAAGGAGGAGCAATCCTTGTGGTGTTAACAAGGATTACATTACCAACACACCGAATATCTGAATTAGTAATTAGTCTTTGCTCGTTAATTGAAACAGCTTCTGCTCCAGCTCTTTTTATTTCTTCAACAAGAGCTAAAAGACTTTCATAGTGGACAATATAATTATTTGGATTGCTTTCCGGGTTTTCCGATAAACCATCTTTATTATCATCAAGTACAACCTTAATTCCTGTGCCTTGAAGAGGAATAAGTCCAGCTGCTTTTTTTTGCTGTGAGAGTTCATTTCTTAAAGTTTGTATATTTTTTTGTTCATCAGCAAGCTGAAGCTCTATATTTTCTATTTTTGATCTCATTTCGTTAAGACGTTCTTGATCAGCTTCTATTTCTAATTCAAGGTTTTCAATAATTCTTACAAGAGAACTGTTTCTTTGAGGATTGCTTTTTATATTTGAAATAAGCTGATAATTATAAACTGAAACGAAAAAGAAACCAGATAAAACTGTAATTAATGTTAATACTGCGATATTCTTTTTCACGCTAATCCTCCTAAAAAAATATTTTAAGGTATTGTTGTATTATATCAAATTTATGGTAATTTTGATATAATATGTTGATAGTTATTATTATATTTGGACGGTGGATATTTTGGTAGAGAGATTATTAGGTATTATGTCCTTTGTTAGCTTAATAGATATTATAATTGTGGCATTTTTTATTTATAAAATATTCATGCTTATTAAAGATACCCGTGCAGAGCAATTATTAAAAGGATTAATAATATTGCTTTTTGCAACAGGTATAAGTAAATATCTTGGTTTAAGTATGATTAACTGGATTTTGGAGAGAGCCCAGACTATTTTGTTAGTTGCACTTCCAATTGTGTTTCAGCCTGAACTAAGAAGAATGCTGGAAAAAATCGGCCGTGGAGGGTTTGTCAGTTTCGTAAGTTTTTGGGAAGATAAAAGTGCTGAAGAAACAGTTGATAATATTGTTAGTGCATCTATGGAATTATCCTCAAAAAAAACTGGTGCATTAATTGTAATTGAAAGAAAAATCGGACTTGCTGATATTATCGAAACAGGAACAGTACTTGAAGCGAAGGTAACAAAAGAATTATTGAAGAATATCTTTTTCCCGAATACCCTTCTTCACGATGGAGCAGTAATAATAAGAAAAAGCAGAATTCAGGCTGCAGGATGCTTTCTTCCTTTAACTATAAGTTCTAAAGTAAGTAAGGATTTAGGTACAAGGCACAGAGCAGCAATAGGACTTTCGGAAAATTCTGATGCCCTTGTTATCGCAGTTTCTGAAGAAACAGGAACTATTTCTATTGCTGAAGATGGAGTGTTAAAAAGAAACTATAATGAAGCGGAATTAAAAAAACATATATTAGAAAAGGTAGAGATTGAACAAAACCAAGGAATTAAAGATATTTTCCCCTGGAGGTTTAAAAAGTGAAATCTTCAAAAAAAATATACCAGCTGATGTCTGTGCTTATAGCCATATCACTTTGGATATATGTTGTTGCTGAAGAGAATATATTTCAGGAAAGAACTTTTACTGCGGATGTTCAATATATAAATCTTGAAGAATCATTAACTCCCTCTGCAAAAATGCCGACAGTAAATATTAGTATCAGAGGAGATCAGATTGCTGTTAATAATCTTAAAGTATCTGATTTTTCTGTTACTGTTGATTTAAAAGATGCAGAAACAGGAGAAAATGAGTATCCGGTAATAGTAAAAAACCCCTCAGGGGTAAGAGTGGTTTCGATATCTCCTCAAAGTATATTTTTAAATATAGATGAAAAAGGGCAAAAACCAGTTCCTCTAAAAGTTAATATCTCTGGAAAAGCTAAAGAGGGTTTCACTGCTTTTGAACCAAGTTTAAAAACAACCCATGTTACTGTAAGCGGCTCAAGGGAAATGATAAATTCTATTAATTCAGCAGAAGTTGATGTAAATCTTGATAATGCAGAATCAAATCTTTCTCTTAAATTAATTCCCAGAATAAGGGGAGTAGCAGGGATTGTTGATGAGGATATTATTGAAATAAGACCAGAACTTGTAGATATTTTTATACCTGTAATTGAAGACAATCCAAGTAAATCAGTTCCTGTTGCAGTGTCGGTTTCAGGTATTCCCGCTTACGGATACAAGGTTTCAAGAATTGTTGTGGAACCTGAAATTGTCAGAATAAGCGGAGCCAATGAAGTTATAGAAAATATTCGTGAAATTAGAACGACACCAGTAGATATAAGTAATCATAAGGATGAAATTCTCAGGGAAGTAACTTTAAATGTTCCCGAAAATATTCAGTCTTTATACGAAGATAATTTAAAAGTTGTAATACTGTTCGAAAAAAATGTTGTTGAAAAAAGAGTTCAAAAACAAATTGAAATCAGAAATGCTCCCGAGGGAGTGTCGTTGAAATCAAGTAATGAAGTAATTAGTGTAGTATTAAAAGGAGACGATCTGGAATTTAGGGATTTCTTAATTGAAAATCTTCACATTTATGTAGATGCAGAGAAATATTCCGCTACTAATCAGGAATTTGAAGTGAAGATTGAAAAGCCAGAAAATATAGAAGTTGTAGAAATTACTCCTGGAAAGGTTACACTAACGAGAGAAAATTAAAATTAAGGAGAAAAACAAATATAATGGGAAAATTATTCGGAACAGATGGAGTAAGAGGGGAAGCCAATTCTTTTTTAACTTCTGACCTTGCTTTTAAACTGGGTAAAGCAGCAGCTTATGTATTAAAAGGCACTGAGCATAAAAACAAAGGAATAATAATAGGTAAAGATACAAGAATTTCAGGAGATATGTTAGAAGCCTCTTTAGCAGCAGGAATTTGTTCCATGGGTGTTGATGTATATATATTAGGAGTATGTCCAACTCCTGCGGTAGCATATTTAACTAAAAATTTAGATTATATTTCTGGTGTTATGATTTCTGCATCACATAACCCTGCAATAGATAATGGGATTAAGTTTTTTGACAGCAATGGTTATAAGCTTCCTGATCAAACAGAAGAAATTATTGAAAACTTTATTTTAGAAGGTAAAACTGAAAATGTTACCGGGGTAAAGGGAGATAAAACAGGAAGAATTTACAATGGCTCAGAGTTATTAAATATCTATAAAGACTTTTTATTGGAAAAATTTCCTCTGAATACTGGAAATATAAAAATAATAGTTGATTGTGCAAATGGTTCTGCCTCAAAAATTATGCCTGAAATTCTCAAAATCAATGAGTGTAACTTTAAAGCAATAAACAATGAACCAAATGGATTGAACATTAACCTTAATTGTGGCTCAACACATCTGGAAAATTTAAAAGAAGAAGTTATTAGAGAAAAAGCAGACATTGGTATAGCCCATGATGGAGATTCTGACAGGGTCCTTTTTGTGGATCATAAAGGTATGGAAATCGATGGAGATATGATTATGGCCATAATTTCCAGGGACTTAAAAAAGAAAGATCTTTTGAAAAAAAAATTGGTTGTAGGAACTGTAATGAGTAATCTTGGGTTGAAAAAATTTCTTGCTCAAGAAAGTATAAATTTCATTGAAGCCAAGGTGGGAGACCGCTATGTTCTTGAAGAAATGAAAAAAAATGACGGCTCATTTGGAGGAGAACAATCCGGGCATCTGATTTTTTTGGATCATAACACAACAGGGGATGGAATTTTGACAGCACTTATCTTTCTCCGTTTACTATCAGAAAAAGCTCAAAGTACGGAAGAAATTTTTAAAGACTTTATAAAATCCCCTCAAGTATTAGAAAATGCTAAAGTTTCCAAACAAGATGGATGGGAACAAAACCAGGTAATTAAAGAAAGCGTTTTAAAATATGAAGAAAAATTAGGCAGTGAGGGACGAATCCTGGTTAGAGCTTCTGGTACAGAGAACCTTATCCGGGTTATGGTTGAAGGAAGTAATCAGGAAGAGATTAATGAAATAGCTCTTGAATTAAAAAATATTATTCTTGGTGAATTAAGTTGAAAATCATTGGAATAGGTAATGATATAATTAAAATAGAAAGAATTAAGAAAGCCGGGGAGAAAAATCCCCGGTTTCTTGACCGTATACTAACTGAAAAAGAAAAAGAATATTGCTTTTCTTTTGGAAGCAGGTATCAATCAGTTGCTGCAAGGTTTGCAGGAAAAGAAGCTGTTGCCAAGGCTCTAGGAAGTGGATTTACAAAATTTTCTTTTCAGGATATAGAAATATTAAATGATAAAAATGGAAAACCAGAAATTATATTGAAAAACACGGCATTGCTAATTTTTAAGGAAACTGGGGCACAGGAAATTCAAATCAGCCTCAGTCATTCTAAGGATACGGCAACAGCTTTTGTAATCATTCAGGGGTGATTGAAATGGCCAGTGAAATTGATTCTAAATTAGTAAAAAAAATAATTCCCCAAAGATTTGCCGAAAGTCATAAAGGAAGCTATGGTACTGTTTTAGTCCTTTGTGGATCTAAAGAAATGCCAGGGGCTTCTCGTCTTGTTTCCAGGGGGGCTTATGCAGCGGGAGGGGGATTGGTTAAATCCTTTGCCGGGGAGAGCTTTGCATCTTTTTTAAAAACAGATATACCTGAAGTAATTGTTAAAGTAGTAAATGAAAGTCTTTTTGATACATTTTCGAAAGATTTATATTTTGATATAGAAAGTGAAATTGGAAAAAAAGACATTATTGTTTTTGGGTGCGGAGTAGGCCAAAACCTGGATCTGGAGGAAGCAGCCGGGGATCTTGTGTTAAATAATAAGAATACATTAATTATTGACGGAGATGGGATAAACCTTTTAAAAAACAATCCTGAATTATTATTGGAAAATAAAGGGGAAATAATATTAACCCCCCATCCTAAAGAATTTTCCAGAATTTTTGGTTATTCTGTTGAGTATATTCTTAATAATAAAGAAAAAACTGTTGCAGAATTTGCCAAAAAGTATAATGTTTATTTGCTACTTAAAGGCAATGGCACTATAATATCTGACCCTCAGGGGAATCTATGGATAAATAAGACGGGGAATTCTGCTCTTAGCAAAGGTGGTGCAGGAGATGTTCTATCTGGCATAATAGCAGGATTTGCAGCCCAAAAAGCAACTCCTGTGGAAAGTATGATTATTGGGGCTTATCTCCATGGGATGGCGGGGGAAATTGCCTCAGAAGAGCTTACCGAATATTGTGTTATGGCTACCAACTTAATAAAATATTTACCCCAGGGGATTAAAAAAATTCAAGGAGATGAATAGTTTGTTTGAAAGACCAGTATGGGCTGAAATCGACTTATCTGCAATAAAAAATAATGTCAGAGAAATAAAAAAGATTGTTGGAGATAAAAAAATAATTGCTGTTATAAAAGCTAATGCTTATGGTCACGGAGCTGTAGAAACTGGAAAAGCATTAAAGGAAGAAGGAATAGATTTCTTTGCTGTAGCAATTCTTGAAGAGGCTCTGGAACTTAGAAGAGCAGATTTTACTGAAAATATACTTATTCTTGGTTGGACTCCCCAGGAGGATTATGAAAAATGTCTTGAGAACGATATAATTCTTTGTATTTTTGACCATGAAGAAAGCAGATTTCTTAATCAGAAAGCAAAAGAAATGGGCTTAAAAGCCAGAGTGCATTTAAAAATCGATTCAGGTATGACTAGAATAGGATTTTTACCTAATGAAAAAAGACTTTTTGAAATTAATGAAATTATGAATATGGAAAATATTATTGTAGAAGGAATTTTTTCTCATTTGTCTAAAGCAGATGAAAAAAACAAGTCTTATGCAGAATATCAATTGAAGGTTTTTTCGGAATTCGCAGATAAAATTGAAGCTTTATCAGGAAAGAAAATCAGGTGGAAACACATTTCGAACAGTGCGGGAATATTAGATCTTCCTCAGGCTCATTTCAATATGGTTAGAGCCGGAATTATTTTATATGGTTTAAGGTCTTCTGATGAAGTTTGTTTCGAAGACAAAAACTTTATTCCTGCAATGACTTTAAAGGCAAGGCTTTCCAGAGTACAGGTTATTCCTAAAGATACTTTAATAAGCTATGGAGGAATTTTTGAAACAGCAAAAGATACTCAAGTTGGTACAATACCTATCGGATATGCAGATGGCTATACTCGTCTGTTAACTGGAAAAGGTGAAGTTATTGTCAAAAGGGAAAAAAGAAAAATTATTGGGAAAATATGTATGGATCAATGTATGGCAGATCTTGAAGGGATTGAAAACATCCATAAAGGAGATGAAGTAATCCTTATGGGAGCGGGAGAAAGTGCTGATAATATTGCAAATAAATTAGGTACTATTAATTATGAAGTTGTTTGCATGATATCTGAAAGAGTTCCGAGAAAATATAAAGATTAATTTATTTAATCTTGCACATTCTTATGTTTATTTATATAATGTCATTGATTAAAAGAGTGATCATAAAGTCAGAGGTGCACTAATGGATAGAGGAAAAAGTGGTATGACATTTTATTATGGAAGTGCTGTAAAAAGTCCAGAGGTGAGAAGACAAGTTGTAACAAGTTTTCAAGAGGAAATTGTCGGCTCAGCCATGAGAAGTTTTTTTAATGAAAAGGAAAGATATCAAATTAAAAATGTAATGATCTCAGGCTATCAAGAGATGGCCAGTATCAATCTATCAATTGCCTGTGAGGGCTTATGTTTAGAAGATGAGGTTCAGGAACTCTTAGACAAAGTGTTTGGAGAGTAAAAAAAATGAACGTAAAGCGTGGAGATATATATATGGCCGACCTCAGTCCTGTGGTCGGCTCAGAACAAGGGGGAACCCGGCCTGTATTGGTAATACAAAACGATATAGGGAATCAATATAGTCCTACTACAATAATTGCAGCTATAACAAGTAAAATCTCAAAGGCAAAACTACCAACCCATGTTGAGATTTATGCAAAGCAAAACGGTTTGTTAAAAGATTCAGTTATACTTTTAGAACAATTACGAACCATTGATAAGGGAAGGCTGAAAGAAAAAATAAGCCAGGCACATAAAGGCCAAATGGATAAAGTTGATAAAGCAATTGAAATAAGTCTGGGGCTTATAGAATTGTAAATAATACATATTTTATACATATTAATAAAAGAGCAGCCTTAATAGAGGCTGCTCTTTTATTAAAAAACCGTTGTTTTATAAAAATTTACATTTTCAAGGAGGAAAGGAAAAATGAGGAGGTATATAATAATAATTGCTCTGGTTTTAATACTGTTTACAGGGTGCGGTAAGTATGAAATCCCAAAACTTGACCATAATGGAGCAAATAATATTGATGAGTCTGACAAAATCGAAGAAAATATTCCTAATCCTGAGATAATAAAAGAAATTGCCGCAAATGAACTTGGACGGATTATGATTATTGAATATCATGCAATTGGAGATAAAGATGTTCGCTGGGCAAGAAGTTACGAGAGTTTTCGGCAGGATTTAGAAAAACTATATAGCTCAGGTTATGTAGCAGTTAGTCTTAAAGATATGATTAAAGGAAATATCGACATATCTGCAGGTAAAACCCCGGTGGTTATTACCTTTGATGATGGAACCCAGGGTCAGTTCAGATATATAGAAAATGAACAGGGAGAAATGATTGTTGATCCTAAATCCGGTGTAGGTGTACTTGAAAATTTTTATAAAGAATTTCCTGATTTTGGTCTTGAGGCAACATTCTTCATAAATTACTACACACCCTTTGGTCAAGGGACAGAATTATCAAAAAAGAAAATCACCCATATTATTGAGTCGGGAATGGATATCGGAAACCATTCTGTAAATCATCTTAAAATGAATACTTTATCAAAGGAAGAAGCGGCGAAAGAATTAGCTTTAATTGTTAAAATGGTTAAAGATATAGTACCTGATTATAAAGTTGAAACTCTTGCCCTTCCTTTTGGAATTGGAACGAAAGAAACTGAATGGTCAGTTAGAGGAGAATATAAAGGAACTGCTTTTGAAAATATAGGAGTTCTTTTAGTGGGGTCAACTCCCGCTCCATCTCCATATAACAAGAACTTTCCACCATATGCTTTGGAAAGAGTTCAGGTTTTTGAAGATAATTTAGATAAATGGATAAAATATTTTGAAGATAATCCTGATCAGAAATATGTTAGTGATGGTTATCCAGAAGTAATATCTTTCCCGGAATCAAAAAAAGAAATTCTAAATACAGAAATTGTAAAAGAGAAAGAAATAATTACTTACTAATTTATTAATAAAGGAAGAGATACATTGAAAAAAATTGTGGCAACTTTGATGTTTATACTACCAATGCTAATTGCATTTGTTTTTACAAACAGTTTTTTATTCTCACATATGTATGTACCAACATCATCTATGGTTCCGACTTTGAGTGTTGGAAGTCATTTAGTTGTTTTTAAAAGTTGTTATTTATTTAATGATGCTGAAAGAGGAGACGTTGTAGCTTTCCTTCCCCCTGATGACCCTGTTTTAAATGCAGATGAAAAAATTAAAAATGCCTATCTTACTAAAAGAATTATTGCCCTTGGAGGAGATTCTCTTGAAATAAAAGGTGGGGAATTATTTTTAAACGGAGAATATCAGGAAGAAACCTATATTAATGAAAAATCTTATCAGGATTACGGACCGGTTACTATACCGGAAGGTTATTTGTTTTTTATGGGAGATAACAGAAATTATAGTTATGACTCAACAAAATGGCAGGACCCCTTCGTATCAGAAAAAAATTTAAGAGGAAAAGTTCTTTCCCATTTTATGGTTAAGGATTTACTTAAATCATCTAAAGATATGATTATGGTAGTTTTTGCATTTGGAGTATTTTTTTTAATCTATTTCATTATTAATTATATATTTATGGCTTTATTAGGTGTTTTAGCTGAAAGCAATCTTTTCTTTAAAGAAGTATTAGATAATATTAATGAAATAAGTTATTTATTTTTACTTTTAATTCTTGGAGGAATATTTTATTTTAAAGACAGCATTGGAAAAGTTTTATGGTAAAAATTTACAAAAACTTCTTATTATAGGAAGAATTATTTAATTACTATAATTTATAATGAGTACATTAGAAAAATCTGAAAAACCTTAAGAGAGGGTGTAAGCTTTGGCAGTGAGAGTTCTTAAGGGTCAGGAGATAGATGTTACAAAGAACAATCCTGGCTTAAATAAAATTAAAATTACCCTTGGGTGGAATATAGACAAAAATAAAAAGATTAATTTTGATTTTGACTCTTCTGTTTTTCTTTGTAATGATTTTGGAAAAGCTTTAAGCAGTAAACATTTTGTTTTTTATAATAATAAACAAGATCCTTCAGGCTCTGTTATTCACCATGAAGATTACAAAACCGGAGAAGAAGGGGAAGAAGAAATAGAAATTAATTTAGAAAAATTACCTTCTGAAGTAAACAGACTTGTTTTTGCTGTAAGTATTCATGAAGGTAAAAAGAAAAAACAAAGTTTTGGGCAGGTAGAAAATTCCTACTTAAAAATTTTAGATGAAGAAAAAAAAGAGGAATTGATTCGTTTCGACCTTAAAAATGAATTTTCCAATGAAACCGGTATAATTATTGGTTCCATGTACAAGAAGAACGAAGAGTGGAAATTTAAAACTGAGGGTTTAGGTTTTCCCGAGGGATTAAGAGATATTGTAATCTATCATGGATTAATGTAGGCGTTGTGATTTCAGCAGTGCCTTTTGTTTTCTAAAATACTTCTAAGGGTATTTAGTAATTTGATACGAGGAGGTTGAATAAAATGAAAATTGGAATTTATGTTTACGACAATGTAGAAGAGCTGGATTTTGTAGGTCCCTTTTGAAGTATTTAGTTATATTAACAAGGTAAAAAAAGATTCTGCAGAGGTAATGTTATTGAGTCGCAATGACAAAGAAATTAAGGCCTATAATGGGTTGCGCTTCCATTCTGATAAATTAATATCTGATATTAATACTGATGATTTTGATATTTTAATATTGCCGGGTGGAAAAGGAAGAAGCAGCGAGGCAGAATCAGAAGAAATAATAAATTTTATAAAGGGAACCTATCCAAATCTGAAACTTATTGCAAGCGTATGTACCGGTGCATTTTTTCTTGGTGAGGCTGGTCTTTTAAAGGGAAAAAAAGTATCACCTACAAAAATTCTTTGGAAGAGCTAAAAGAAAAATATGATATTGAAATAGTTAAAGAAAAGATTGTAAAGAATGATAAAATTTGGCTTTCGGCGGGTGTTTCATCTGGAATTGACTCTTCCCTTGAGATAACAAAAGAGTTTTTTGGACAAGAAATGATGGAAAAAGTTCAGGAAGGAATTGAATATAAAAAATAATGATAATTATTGTTGACTTAAAGGGGATAATATAATATATTATTATCTGTTAAGTAAAAATACTTAACAAGTGGTGATTATATGGCTGATATGATTGAAAAAAGAGAGCTTCTGAATGAACTATATGATCTTTATGGAGCTATGCTTACGGAAAAACAAAAAAAATACTTTATTTTATATTATCAGGAAGATTTTTCCCTGGCAGAAATAGCCGAAGGGGAAAATATTTCCAGAAATGCAGTATATGATAATTTAAAAAGAACAGAAAACATTTTGACTTCAATGGAAGAAAAACTAGGTTTTTTAAAACGGATAGAAGTTACCAGAAATGATTTATATAAAATTTTTTCTGTTCTGCAGGAAGTACAGGAAACAGAAGACTATGATCAGCTAGATACTATAAAAACATATATTGAAGAAATAGCAGATAACATATAGACAAGTAGGTGTTAAAATGGCTTTTGACGGATTAAGTGATAAACTTCAGGGAGTAATAAAAAAACTTAAAGGCAGAGGAAAAATTTCCGAAGCAGAACTAAAGGAAGTATTGCGGGAAGTTAGAATTGCTCTTTTAGAAGCAGATGTGAATTTTAAGGTTGTAAAAGATTTTGTTAAAAATGTAAACGAAAAAGCTCTTGGGCGGGATGTTCTTGAAAGTCTTACTCCAGGTCAGCATATTATTAAATTAGTAAATGATGAACTTGCCAACTTAATGGGTGGTTCAGTAAGCAAATTTGATATGAGTGGGCGTCCTCCTCTGGTAATAATGATGGTTGGTATTCAGGGATCTGGAAAAACAACTTCCTCAGGAAAACTGGCTAATCATTTAAAAAAACAAGGAAGAAGGCCTTTACTGGTAGCCTGTGATGTTTACAGACCGGCTGCTGTTAAACAGCTTGAAGTTCTTGGCAAACAACTGGATCTTCCGGTGTTCAGTCTGGGAACTGAAATATCACCTGTAGAAATATCTGAAAAAGCAATAGCCCATGCAAAAGAATATGGAAATGATATTGTAATTATTGATACTGCAGGACGTCTTCATATTGATGAAGCTCTTATGGATGAACTTAAAAATATCAAAGAAAAAGTAACCCCAAAAGAAATACTATTAGTAGTAGACTCAATGACTGGGCAAGATGCAGTTAATGTTGCTGAAAATTTTAATAATCTTCTTAATATTACCGGTGTTGTTCTTACAAAGCTTGACGGTGATACCAGGGGAGGGGCAGCCCTTTCTGTAAAATCTGTAACGGGTAAACCAATTAAGTTCGCTGGTATGGGTGAAAAAATGGATGCATTGGAACCATTTCATCCTGACCGTATGGCTTCCCGTATTCTTGGTATGGGAGATATGCTTACTCTGATTGAGAAAGCTCAGATATCCTTTGACCAGGAGAAGGCCAAAGAGATGGAAAAGAAAATGATGAAGGCAGAGTTTACCCTTGAGGACTTCCTTTATCAAATGGAACAAATGAAAAACATGGGTCCCCTGGATCAAATGATGGAAATGATCCCAGGTATGAACAAAGCTAAAATGGGTGATATGCAGTTAAATGAAAAAGAAATGGCTAAAACCCAGGCAATTATAAGATCTATGACTCCTGGAGAGAGAAGAAATCTTTCAATAATAAATGGAAGCAGAAGAAAAAGGATAGCTACTGGATCTGGAACAAGAGTTCAAGATATAAATAAATTAATAAAGCAGTTTTCAGATGCTCAAAAAATGATGAAACAGCTTTCCGGCCAGATGAGTAAAGCAAAAAAAGGCGGTAAGTCTAAAATTAAATTCCCTTTTTAAGGAGGTGATAACAAAATGGCAACTAAGATCAGATTAAAAAGAATGGGTTCAAAAAAGAAACCTTTTTACCGTGTAGTTGTGGCTGATTCCCGTGCTCCAAGAGATGGAAGATTTATCGAGGAAATTGGATATTACAACCCTAACGTTGACCCTGCTATTGTTGAAATAGATTCAGAGAAAGCAGAAAAATGGTTAAATACTGGTGCAAAGCCTTCAGATACTGTAAAGTCTCTTTTCAAGAACAAAGGCATCTCAAAATAAGCTGAGTATTTAATCCTAATGGAGGTGTGCTGATTGAAAGAGTTAGTAGAGTATATTGCTAAATCTCTTGTAGACAGCCCTGAAGCAGTAACTGTAACTGAAGTTGAAGGAGATCGCTCTATGGTTCTTGAACTTAGAGTATCCCCTGAAGACATGGGAAAAGTTATTGGAAAGCAAGGCAGAATTGCAAAAGCAATTCGTACTGTTACTAAAGCAGTTGCTACAAGAGAAGGAAAAAAAGTTATCGTAGAAATTGTCCAGTAAAGGGCTTATGAAGCCCTTTTTCTATATTATTTATGAGGTGAGTCAAAATGGATTCAATTAATATTACATGTAAAATTGTAATTAAGCAGTTAGTTACTGAGGAATTTAAAAAAACTGCTGTAGCTGATTTGCAAAACGCATTAAAACAGGCAGAAACTGAAATGGATGACTTTGAAAAAAAATACAGAAAAATGATTACAGAATTCACTGTAAAGAATCTTCCTCAGGTAGATGAATTAAGAGCGCAATTTGAAGCCGAAAAAGAAAGAAAATCAATTTTAAAGAATCAGCTTTCTGAACAGTTTAAAGCAGCCATGAAACTTGAAATTGGAAGTGAAATTGTACAGGCTGTAATTGATGGTCCTTACGAATTAAAAGTTGGAGATGACTTTAATAAAGTCAACAGACAGGAAATTGTTATTAAAGATGGTATTGTTCAGGAAATAAGGTAGGTATTTTTATGATTCGGGTGGGCAAAATTTCAAATACTCATGGACATAAGGGAGCTTTGAAAGTTATTCCAATGACTGATTATCCTGAAAGATTTGAAGAACTTGATGAAGTATATATGGTTGATAGAGATAAAAAAGAAAAGTTTACAATAACATCAGTAAAGTACCAAAAAAATAACCTTATACTTGAAATTCAAGAGATAAAAGATATGAATCAGGCAGAACTATATAAAGGAAAATATTTATTTATTGAAATTAAAGATGCCCGTTCTCTCCCGGAGGGACGTTATTATATTTTCCAGCTTATAGGTCTTGATGTATATGAAAATAATGTATTACTAGGAAAAATCAGAGATGTAATACAAACTGGAAGTAATGATGTTTACATTGTAAAAAGGTCTGAAGGGGAGAAAGATCTTCTTATCCCGGCTTTAAAAAAAGTAGTTAAAAACATTGACCTGGAGAATAAAAAAATGCAGGTTGAATTATTGGAAGGTACTTTAGATGAAGCCTGAATTATATTTTAAAATATTTACATTATTCCCAGGTATGTTCCAAGGACCTTTTTCAGAAAGTTTGTTAAAAAGAGCCATAGAAAATGAAATACTTAAAATAGATATTATTAATTTCAGGGACTATGCCTTTTCAAAACATCAAACAGTGGATGATACTCCTTATGGCGGGGGACAGGGAATGCTTTTAAAGCCTGAGCCTATAATTGAAGCTTTGGAAAAGAACACTAACATGGGAAAAGATAGTAAAGAAGAAATTATACTTCTGTCTCCTCAAGGGAAAAAGTTTGAACAAAAAGATGCCCTCCGTTTATCTCAAAAGAAAGAAATTTCTTTTATTTGCGGTCACTATGAAGGCTTCGATGAAAGAATAAAAGATTATGTTACCTCTGAATACTCTATTGGTGATTATGTTTTAACTGGAGGAGAATTGCCTGCTATGATAATGGTTGACTGTATCTCCAGGTTTGTTCCTGGGGTAATAAAAGAAGAGGACTCTTTTTTAGAGGACTCTTTTTATGATGGTTTATTAGAACACCCTCATTATACAAAACCAAGAAATTTCAAAGGCAAAGAAGTCCCTGATGTATTAATTTCAGGGCATCACGAAAATATAAGAGTTTGGAGACTTAAAGAGGCCCTTAGAAGGACTCTTGGTCGTCGTCCAGATTTACTAGAAAAAAGAGAATTAAACAAGGAAGAAACAAAACTTCTTAAGGAAATAAGAAATGAAGAATATTAGTATTGCTTTGCTGCATTATCCTGTATATAACAAAAATAAAGAAATAGTAGCATCTTCTGTTACAAATTTTGATATTCATGATATTGCAAGATGTGCAAGAACTTATGGAATAAATAAATATTTTATTGTGCATCCTCAAAAAAGCCAAAGGGATTTTACTTCCCGGCTTATATCTTTTTGGCAGGATGGTTATGGAAGAGAATATAATTCTGACAGAAGCACTGCTGTTGATATTGTAGAAATAGTTGCAGACCTAAAAGAAATAGAAGACAAATATGGAAATCATATATTAATTGCTACAACTGCTCAAGACAAACCAATGGGAATTGATATTGATAAACTTGCCAAGGAAACGGTTTTAAACCCGGAATTAAACTATCTTATTTTATTTGGAACTGGCTGGGGTATAGCAGAAGAAGTATTCGCTATGTCAGATTATACTTTAAAACCAGTTTTAGGATCAGGGGAATACAATCATTTATCTGTAAGAAGTGCAGTTGCAATTATTATTGACAGAATAAAAAACTCTATTGAAAAATAGATATAAATATGTTATTATATTTTGTATTGTGATTACGGATGTTCCGTTTTCTCTGAAAAAGGAGTTATGAGCATCTTATTGGGAAGGAGGTAATCAAATGAACGAAATTATCAGAGCTATTGAAAGCAAACAACTTAAAAAAGACGTTCCTGATTTCAAACCTGGTGACACTGTACGCCTTGATGTAAAGGTTGTAGAGGGTAACAGGGAGCGTATTCAGGCCTTTGAAGGTGTTGTTATTAAAAGAAGAGGTGCAGGTATCAACGATATTTTCGCAGTTCGTCGTGTTGCTTACGGTGTTGCTGTTGAGCGTATTTTCCCTGTTCACTCACCAAGATTAGAAAAAATCACTGTTCTTCGTCGTGGTAAAGTAAGAAGAGCAAGATTAAACTACTTAAAAGACAGAATAGGTAAATCAGCAAGAATTAAAGACTTAAAAAGATAATTTAAAAGGTTCTTTGTCAAATGTTGGGGTAACCCAATTAGATTAGATTCCATGAGTACCACATTGAAAAATGCGGTACTTTTTTAAATTGTTTTTAGTTCATTACGTGCATTATTCTGTTTTTGAATCTCCAAAAATTTCTTACACCATAAGCATTTCTTTTTAAAACCTTAATTTTGTTATTAACTCCTTCTGTATATCCGTTAGTATAAGTACAAGTAAATGAATTAA
The DNA here is from genome assembly GCA_965228015.1 of Peptococcia bacterium. Taxonomy (GTDB): domain Bacteria; phylum Bacillota; class Peptococcia; order Peptococcales; family SKKY01; genus SKKY01. The sequence continues at coordinate 570,355 of OZ245787.1, read as the reverse complement.
GAATATATTTCTGCCAGTTGAAAATGGTTCTGGAGCATTTATCGAATTCTTCAAGCTCACAGGACATAACAAACATATACCAGGCTTTCAAATTCTTTTTTGCACTTTCTAAATCACTGCTGTCAACAAAGTTATAAAATTTTTCTTTTAACATATAAGCTTTTTGCAGTTTCTCAGAAGTAGCAAGCATAACGTTTACCTGGTCAATTTCTTCAGGAGTTAAATACTTCATTCTTTTTAAGAGAAGGGAGCGACTTCTTTTGAAATATCTTCGCCTTTCCTTGGCAAATTTCTTTTGCTCATCTTTCCTAATTCTTTCAAATGCCCAAGTGACCTGCCTAATGAAATGGAATTTATCGATAATGATAGTTGCATTTTTAAAATATGTTTCAGCAATATCCTTGTAAGGTTGCCACATATCCATAATGAAGTATTTTACTTTATCCCTGTCATTGAATTTCCTGAAATAGTCCGATAAAATGTGTTGTTCTCTTCCGTGAAGAATATCAAGTACCTTCTTGTTTTGGGGATCAGTTAATATGCACTGGTACTTTTTGCCCCCGGCATTACCTTTAAATTCATCAATAGAGATTACTTCGGGCAATTTTGTTAGGGAATAGTTTATGAATCTAAAAAGCCTGAGAGCCGTTGATGGTGAAATATTATTCTCTTTGGCAATATCAGATACAGAGTAAACATTTTTCATTCGAGTAATTATGTATTTTATCAGCCTGCTGGTCATTCTTTGATAGCGGGGGAGAAAATCATTTTTTTCGTAGAATTTTTTATTGCAGTGATTACAAACGTACCTTCTTTTTTGTAGTAAAGGTAGGTTTTCTTCCCTGAGATGGAAATATCTTTTATCATTTGAATTCTGTAATCATGAACTTTACTGGTTTGTTGATGGCATTTGGGGTAATTGTGAGTTTTAATCTCCAGAGAAAAAGGAAAGGACGTTGAATCAGAAGAAGTTTCTAATTGTTCTAAAATTATCCCTTTAAAACCAATTAATTTTTTAATATAATAGTTATTACAGAGCATAAGTAAATTCCTCCTTAGATTACAGTGAGTGTTCTCTAATATGGATTTACCCAATGCTCTGTATTTTTTCGCAAAAAATGTCAGAATGATTTTTACCACCCCAACATTTATTGTAGAACCTTAATAAATTACCCGGGTATTTTTTTAGAAATAAAAAAAACGCACCCCACGGATGCGTTGCCACAAGGAAATTTGGAAAGGACTCGAACCCCCAGCCTAGGTGCCACGAACCTAGGTGATACCATTTCACTACAAAATTCCTTCAGCTATTTGATTAAATTATAACAGAAAACTATAATAATTAGCAATAAAAATGGTATTATAGTTAGTGTAAAATAATTATGGGTAAAAAAACAAAAAATATTAGAGCAACTCCTTATGTTACAATTAAATCGCTAAACCAAATCGCAAAAAAAGGAGAAACTCTAATGAATAATATTATACATGAAATTGCAACTAAAATCAGTAAAGAAATAGCAGAAAATATGGAAACAACTTTAATTGAGGGAAATAATATATCTGAATTCATTTTAAAAACCAAAAAAATGCTGGATGAAGTTGGGGTTGCAATTACAGAAAAAGTACTTGAAACTGTAGATATTTTAGTTAAAAAAGATTGTGCAAGAAAAAGAGACTGGAAAATAAAGGAAACAAAGTCGAAGAAAAGTTTGGCGACGATATTTGGTGAAGTAACCTATAAAAGAACGTATTATGTTTATAAAATTACCGGTGAATATAAATACTTATCTGATGAAGCTGTTGGTATTGAAGCAAATGACAGAATGGATATATTGCTAGAATCAATGTTAATAGAAGAAGCAATAGAGACACCATACAGAAAAAGTAGCGAAAAAATATCGAAGAATGTGTATCTTACTGGTCAAACAGTAATGAATTCTATTAGAAAGCTTAAAGATATTTCTAATCATGCAGCACCAGTGAAAAAACTGATTCTCAAGCTAAGATTTTGTACATCGAAGCTGATGAAGATCATGTTTCACTTCAAAGAGGAACATGTGTCGAACCTAGATTAATTTATGTTCACGAAGGTAAGTGAAAGGTAAGTAAAGATAAATATGAATTAATAAATCCCAGATACTTTAGTGGCCTCTACCAAGATAGTGCTGATTTATGGCTTGAAGTAGCTGATTATATTGATAGCAACTATGAAGAAGAAACTATTGAAAAGAATATATTTATCAGGAGATGGAGCCGACTGGATAAAACAAGGCAAAGAATGGATTAAAGATAGTATCTATGTTTTAGATAGATACTATTTGTCGAAATATATAAAGAAGGCAACTGCTCATATGAAAGGCACACACCAAATGATGTGGTATTACATAAATACGAAAAGGAAAGATTTCGTAAAAGATTTATTCAAAGCAATAATTGAAGAAACAGAATCAGAAACAAAAAATAGAAGCAATAAAAGATGCTAGAAGTTATGTGTTAAATAATTGGGAAGGTATAATGAATCAATATGACCCGGATTATATAGGTTGTAGCGCAGAAGGCCATATTAGTTATATATTATCTGCAAGATTAAGTTCAAGGCCTCTAAGCTGGTACAGAGAAGGTGTTGATCAAATGTCACGTCTGAGGGCTTTTAAGGCTAATTCAGGTAATGTATATGATTTAGTAAAAGAAAGAAGCAAGAAAAACAGAAACAAGAATCATAAAATTAGAAAGCCGTGTTATAAAAAAAGCTACGAACCTAATATCAGATGAGAAATTCGGCAATGTACCAGTAGTTTTAACTGGTAAGAGAACTTGGAAAAGAGAATTGTTTAAAAGGATAGCGAGTGCGATTTAGCATGTAATACATACAAGGGTTTTTTATTCTTTTAAAACCCATAATTAATTGACACGATCTTTGATGAGATAATACTTGTAATAATATAATATAAAGAGTATACTACTCTAAATTGAATATCCTTTAAATTGGTACAGAGAGACCGACAAGGAAAATAAAGCAGCATCCCCTGGGAGAATTCTACCTATGGTGTGTTTTGTGCTATATGTGTAAACCAAGTCGGATTTCTTAATCCGGCTTTTTTATTCAATAAAATCATTGGGGGAGGTAAAAATCTTGGGAATTAAATCGAAAGATTTACTAAGCATTAATGATATCTCAACAACAGAAATAGATGAAATAATGCAGAATGCAAGATCAATGAAATAAATAATCCAGAGAGATATTAAAAAAGTACCTACATTGAGAGGGAAGTCAGCAATAAATCTCTTTTATGAAAACAGTACTCGTACAAGAACATCCTTTGAACTTGCGGGAAAATATATGGGGGCAGATGTAGTAAATATAAGCGCTTCTTCAAGCAGTGTAAAAAAAGGGGAAAGCATGAGAGATACCGCAAGAATCCTTGATAATATGGCGGCAGATGTAATCGTAATGAGGCATCATGAAAGTGGGTCTCATAAAATATTAGCAGAAAGTGTTAATGCCAGAGTTATTAATGCGGGAGATGGTAAGCATGAGCATCCAACTCAGGCATTACTGGATACTTTCACTATTCTTGAACATAAAAAGTCGCTTCAGGGACTAAAAATTGCAATTATCGGTGATATTCTTCACTCCCGGATTGCCAGATCAGATGTCCTCGTTTTCAACAAATTAAGTGCAGAAGTATGGTTTTGTGCACCTCCAACCTTAATACCAAGCAAAGCATCAGAGTTAGGAGCAAAAATCACTTACAATATTGAAGAAGCTTTAACTGATGCAGATATAGTTATTATGCTGAGAATTCAGCTTGAAAGAAAAGGTTTGTATATTCTCTTCAATCAGAGAATATACAAACCTTTTTGGATTAAATACCAGAAATATAAAACTTGCTAAAAAAGACTGCCTGATAATGCATCCTGGTCCTATGAACCGGGGAATTGAAATAAGTTATGAAGCAGCAGAACTTCCTAATGCTGTAATCAGCGAACAGGTAAATAACGGGGTTGCGGTAAGAATGGCGCTCTTGTACATCATGGGAGGAGGTAGACCAAGTGAAACTGTTTAAGAATGTAAGGGTAATAGACCCTGTTTAAAAAATTGATCAGATAATGGATATTAGAGTAACAGGAAATCAGATTTCTGAAACCGGGAAAAATCTCTCTCCAGATTCTCAGGAAGAATTAATTGATTTAAGTGGAAAAATTTTAACTACAGGATTTGTTGATCTTCATGTACATCTTAGAGAACCAGGAGAAGAGTATAAAGAAGACGTTGAGTCTGGGGTAAGAGCAGCTACAGTGGGAGGGTTTACGGGAATTTACCCAATGCCTAATACTAAACCAGTTTGTGACAACGATACAATAACAGAGATGCTTGTTATTAAAGGGCAGAGAACTGGTACGGTAAATGTATTTCCTGTAGGTGCAATTACAAAAAATCAGGATGGAAAAGAACTTGCCGAAATAGGCATGATGAAAAAAAGAGGGGCAAGGGCTCTTAGTGACGATGGTAAGGATGTAATGAACTCTTTGGTTATGAGAAGAGCTTTGGATTATGCGAAAGCTTTCCAAATGCCAATATTTGCTCACTGTGAAGATACTGCTTTTGCGGAACATGGCTCAATGAATGAAGGATACTATTCTTCAAAACTTGGATTAGGAGGTATTCCAAAAGAAGCAGAAAACATTATGGTAATGAGAAATATTATGCTTGCGGGATTAACCAATGGTCATATGCATATCTCACATATGACAACAAAAGAAGGACTTGAGTTAATGCGCCAGGCAAAAAAAGATGGTCACAAAGTAACTTGTGAGGTTACTCCCCGTCACTTTTCACTAACGGAAGCTGCAGTAGAAACCTACGATACCAATTACAAAGTAAATCCTCCTTTAAGGACCCAGGGAGACCTTGAAGCTCTGATAAAGGGAATGGAAGAAGGAATTGTTGATGTAATAGCAACTGACCATGCTCCCCATGACCTGGAAGATAAGGATAAAGATTTTAGCAATGCAGCTTTTGGAATATCCGGACTGGAAACAGCCACAGCTTTAACAATGGATATTCTGTATCATAAAAATAACATTTCTTTAATGAGAATTGCGGAGATGCTTTCAGTAAAACCAAGGGAAATCCTAGAATTGCCTGAACAAAAAATAGCGCCAGGAAATATTGCGGATTTTACAATAATTGATTCGGAATTAATAAAAAAAGTTGATAAAAACAAGTTTTATTCAAAGGGCAAAAACACACCTTTCCATGAAACAGCTCTTAAAGGATGGCCTGTTATGACAGTTTTTGTTGGAAAAATAGTAACGAGGGATGGTGAAGTAATTGAACAACAGTAAAGGATATCTTGTATTTGAAGATGGAAGGTATTTTACGGGGACTGGAATTGGCAATATAGGTACTGTTGAAGGAGAACTGGCTTTTAATACCAGCATGACAGGATATCAGGAAATATTAACTGATCCTTCTTGTTCTGGTGAGTTAATTAATTTTACTTATCCATTAATTGGAAATTACGGAACAAATAATACAAATTGGGAAAGTAAAAAAGTTTTTACAAAGGGAATACTTGTAAAGGAACTTTCAGAAAACCCTAGTAATCACAGAATGAAATATAATCTGAAAACTTTTCTTAAAGAAAACGGAGTTACAGGACTTACTGGAATTGATACAAGAGGAATAACAAGACATCTTCGCTATTATGGAACATTGAAAGCAGTTATTTCTAATGATGAAACAAGCCTTGAAGAATTATTAAAAAAGGTAAAAGAGGTTAAGCCTTTAGATGGAAGAAACCAGATTGCTGAAGTATCTACTCAAAATCCATATATTCTTCCCAGGGGTGAAAGAAGAATAGTTGTAATGGATTATGGTGTAAAAAATAATACTTTGAGAAGATTACAGGAAAACGGATGTACAATTATTGTTCTTCCAGCAACTGCAACTTACGAGGAAATTATGTCATACAAGCCGGATGGTCTTATGCTTTCTAACGGACCCGGGGACCCTGAGGGAGTTTCTTATACTATTCCTGAGATTCAAAAGTTTTAGAACAAAAAATACCGGTTTTTGGAATTTGTATGGGGCATCAGCTTTTAGCAATTGCCCTAGGAGCAAAACCTATAAACTAAAATTCGGTCACAGAGGCGGCAATCACCCTGTAAAAGATTTAATAACCGGGAAAGTGTATATAACAAGTCAAAATTATGGTTATGCTGTAGATAAAAATACAATTCCTGATAATGTAGAAATAACCCATATAAATCTTCATGATAATACTGTAGAAGAAATTAAACATAAGGAACATCCCTTTTCAAGTATACAGTATCATCCGGAATCAGCTCCGGGACCAAGGGATTCATCATATTTCTTTGAAGATTTTATTAAACAAGTTATAGAACACGAAAGATAAAAAAGGAGGGAAAGAATTTGCCTATAGATAAATCTGTAAAGAAAGTTATGGTAATAGGTTCTGGGCCAATTGTAATAGGTCAGGCTGCAGAATTTGACTATGCAGGAACCCAGGCCTGTCGTGCTTTAAGAGAAGAAGGAATTGAAGTAGTTCTTGTTAACAGTAACCCAGCAACAATTATGACGGATGGCAATATGGCAGACAGAGTATACATTGAGCCTCTTACTATAGATATTCTTGAAGAAATTATATATAAAGAAAAACCTGATGGCCTGCTTCCTACTCTTGGTGGTCAAGTAGGGCTTAATCTGGCAAAAGAACTTGCTGAAGCAGGAATTCTTGAAAAGGCAGGGGTTCGCCTTTTGGGAATCAGCCTTGATGCAATAAAGAAAGCGGAAGACAGAGATCTATTTAAAAAATTAATGCAGGAAATTAATGAGCCTATACCAGAAAGTGATATTGTTGGCACAATAGAGGAAGCAGTAGCTTCTGCAAGAAGAATAGGATACCCGGTAATTATCAGACCAGCTTATACTCTTGGAGGAGCCGGAGGCGGTGTTGCAGAAAATGAAGAACAACTTATTGCAATAACAAAAAAGGGCCTTCGTTACAGTGCAATAGATCAAGTTCTTATTGAGAAAAGTGTTGCTGGCTGGAAAGAAATTGAATATGAAGTGATGAGAGATAAAAATGATACTTGTATCATTATATGTAATATGGAGAATGTGGATCCGGTGGGCGTTCATACAGGAGATAGTATTGTAGTTGCACCGGTGCAGACTTTAACTGATGTGGAAAATCAGATGCTTAGAAGTGCATCAATAAATATAATCCGTTTCTTGGGGATAGAGGGGGCTGTAATGTTCAGTTTGTTTTAAATCCGGATAAAATGGAATATATAGTTATTGAAGTAAACCTAAGGGTTTCCCGTTCTTCCGCCCTGGCATCAAAAGTAACAGAATATCCTATTGCTAAGGTAGCTTCAAAAATCGCTCTTGGATACCATTTGGAAGAGATCGAAAATAATGTAACAGGGAAAACCAAGTGTGCCTTCGAACCGGCAATAGACTATGTTGTAGTAAAAATTCCCCGCTGGCCCTTTGATAAATTTAAAGACGGAAACAGAAGACTTGGCTCTCAAATGAAGGCAACAGGAGAAATAATGTCTATTGAAAGAACCTTTGAGATAGCTTGGCAAAAGGGAATAAGAAGCCTTGAACTTGATGAAAAATATTTTCTTTCCGATTTGTTCAGAGATTTGAATGAAGAGGAACTGGATAATAAGTTGCGTTTTGTTGATGACCAGAGAATGTACGCTCTTGGAGAAGCATTAAAAAGAGGATATACATCAGAAAGAATTAATGAAATTACAAAAATAGATTTATTTTTCCTGGATATATTAAAAAAATGGTTGATTTTGAAATGGAAATCCTGCCAAAAAATCCAGAAAATATAGAATTACTGGTTAAAGCTAAAGAGAAGGGCTTTACTGATGAACAAATAGCAGTTTTCTGGAATATGACCGAAGAAGATGTTCGGGAAATAAGGGAAAAGGCAGGAATAAAGTCTTGCTTTAAGATGGTTGATACCTGTGCAGGAGAATTTGAGACAGCAACTCCTTACTATTATTCTGGCTGGAACAAAACAGAGAAGTTAATTAAGTCAGATAGGAAAAAAGTGGTTGTTTTAGGCTCCGGGCCAATAAGAATTGGCAGGGAATTGAGTTTGATTATTGTTGTGTACATTCTGCCTGGGCTTTAAAAGAAGCAGGATATGAGTCAGTGGTAATAAACAACAATCCAGAAACAGTAAGTACAGATTTTGATACATCAGATCGATTATTTTTTGAGCCACTTACAACAGAAGATGTAATGAATATTATAGATGCAGAAAAACCTGAGGGAGTAATTGTCTAGTTTGGTGGTCAGACTGCAATAAATCCGGCGAAGCCATTGCTGGACAGAGGGGTTAAAATTCTTGGAACAGCTGTAGAAAATATTGACGATGCTGAAGATAGAGAAAAGTTTGATGCAATTCTCAAAGAACTGGGAATACTTCGTCCTAAGGGCAAGACTGTAAAATCTATAGAGGAAGCATTAAATGCCGCTAAGGACCTTGGGTTCCCTCTTTTGGTAAGACCTTCATATGTACTTGGAGGCCGGGCTATGGAAATAGTTTACAACATGATGGAATTGGAAGAGTATATGAAATCAGCAGTTAAGGTATCAAAGGAACACCCTGTTCTGGTTGACCAGTATCTTGTAGGTAAGGAACTGGAAGTAGATGCAATATGTGATGGAGAAGGGATTGTTATTCCTGGTATTATGGAACATGCTGAAAGAGCAGGGGTTCATTCCGGAGACAGTACGGTTATGTATCCTCCTTTCTCTCTTAATAAAGAAATTGAAGAAAAATTATATGAATATACAAAAAAGATGGCTTCGAGAATAAAAACAGTTGGTTTGATGAATGTGCAGTATTTGATTCATAAGGATAAAATATATGTTATTGAAGTAAATCCAAGATCAAGTCGTACGGTTCCTTATTTAAGCAAAGTAACTGATATTCCAATGGTATCTCTGGTAACAAGGGCAATTTTTGGTGAGAAGCTTCCTGAAACGGGCTATGAATATGGCTTACAGAAAAAGAAAAAAATAACTGCAGTTAAAATGCCTGTATTCTCTTTTAGTAAGCTGATAGATGTAGAAACCTCCCTTGGGCCTGAAATGAAATCAACTAGAGAAGTACTAGGAGTTGATGCAGATCCAAATAAAGCATTATATAAAGCATTGATTGCAGCAGGATATAACTTCAGCAGAAATGGCTCCATTTTAGCTACAGTTTCAGATAAAGATAAAGAAGAGTCTTTGGAGTTATTAAGAAGTTGCTTTAATATTGGTTTTAATATTAAAGCAACTTCTGGAACAGCAAAATATCTGAATGATAATGGTATTAAAATAGATTGTGTTAAGAAGATTAAAGAAGGAACTCCGAATGTGGAAGATATTATAAAAATGGTGAAATTGCCTTTGTTACAAATACTCTTACAAAAGGTAAGTTACCTGAGAGAGATGGATTCAGAGTAAGAAGAGCCGCAGTGGAATTTAATGTTCTTTGTCTTACTTCCCTTGATCTTGCTCAGGCAGTATTAAATGTTCTGGAGTCAATGTCTCATGTTAAAGCGCTTCAGGATTATAATTAAAAGAAACAGAAAGGATGATAACCTTGTATCTTGAAGATTGTACTGTAATAAGTCATGAAAAAATAAACGATAATGATTATATTCTGACTCTGCAGACAGAAAAAAATGCTAGTGAAGCTAAAGTTGGTCAGTTTGTTCAGCTTAAAGTTGCAGATATAATTGATCCGGTTCTCAGAAGACCAATCAGTGTACACACAGTAGACAGAGAAAAAGGTCATCTTAAGTTATGCTATCAGGTTTTAGGGAAAGGCACCGAGATTTTAAAAAGAACTAAAGCAGGAGATGTTTTAAATATTCTCGGTCCTTTAGGGAATGGTTTTGATTTATCTTTAAAGAATTCAAAAGCATTACTTGTGGGAGGCGGCCTGGGGCAGGCACCATTGTTATTGTTAGCTGAGGAGCTGGAAGCTCAGAATAATGAAGTATTTTTGGCTCTCGGAACAAGGGATGAGCTTAGTTTAAGAAATGTTATTTGTTTTGATAATTCATGTAAAGAAGTAAAGGTTGCAACAGAAGATGAAAGTGTTGGCTTTAAAGGATATATTACTAATAACCTTCCTGAGATTATTGAATCATTTAAACCTGAAATAATATATGCCTGCGGTCCTAATATAATGATGAGCAAGATAAAAGAGATTGCTTCAAAATATAATGTAAAATGTCAGGTATCTTTAGAAACCAGAATGGCTTGTGGCATAGGAGTTTGTCTTGGTTGTACTGTTGTTCCGGCAGAAGAAGGAAAGCCATACCTTAAGGCTTGTGTTGACGGACCGGTTTTTTGGGCTGAGGAGGTGGTTCTGGATGACTGGATTTAATGCAGGTTTCAAAATAGGCGAGGTTGAGTTTAAGAATACTGTTCTTACCGCATCTGAAACTTATGGATTTGGACTGGAGTATGCCTGCCTGATTGATGTAAGTAAATCAGGGGGTATTGCAACAAAAGGTCTTAGTTTAAAACCTAAAACGGGGAATCCTGGAGAAAGAATTTATGAAACCCCTGGGAGGGATGTTAAATTCAATTGGATTAGAAAATCCCGGGGTTGATAGTTTTATTAAGGATTACCTTCCTAAAGCTGCCAAACTAGGAACAGAAATTATAGCAAATATTTCCGGGGCAAATTTAGAGGAATATGGTGAAATGGCAGAAGCTTTGGATGATCAAAAGGATGTTGCAGCTTTAGAAGTTAATATTTCCTGCCCAAATGTTAAAGCCGGGGGCATTGCTTTCGGCACGGATATAAATATGGTAAGGAAAGTAACAGCCCTGGTAAAAGAAAAAACCTCAAAGCCAGTTATAATTAAGCTAAGTCCTAATGTTACCGATATTACTGAGTTTGCTCTTGCAGCAGAGGCAGAAGGTGCAGATGCTCTTTCTATGATAAATACTCTTATTGGAATGGGAATTGATGTAAATAAAAGAAAACCAATTTTAGGTAATGTTATTGGAGGTCTTTCCGGCCCGGCAATAAAGCCAGTTGCATTAAGAATGGTTTATTAAACAGCTTAAAAAGTTAAAATACCAATAATCGGCATGGGTGGAATAAGCGACACCAGAGATGCACTGGAATTCTTATTAGCGGGGGCCAGTGGAATTATAACAGGTACAATAAATTTCCGGGAACCTTAGAGATCTTTGGAAATTGTTGAGGGAATAAAAAATATTGTCTTGAAAATGGATTTAATTCTGTTTCAGAAATAGTAGGCCTTGCCTGGAAGGAGGATAAAAATGTCAAAAATAATAGTTGCTCTTGATTATACAGATCCTAAAAGAGCAGAAGAGATGGTTTTGAATCTTGGGAATTCAGTAGATTTCTATAAGGTTGGCTTGGAATTGTTTTTAAATTCCAGAGGTACAGTTTTAGACTTTTTAAAAAAGGAAAATAAGAAAATTTTTCTTGATTTAAAGTTTCATGATATCCCTAATACAGCGGCTCAGGCTGCAAAGTGGGCGGCGGACTTAGAGGTTGAAATTTTTAATGTTCATGCTTCCGGGGACAGAGAAATGCAAAAAAATGACTGTGGATGCAGTTAGTAATAAAGCAATTAGAAATGGTGTTAAATCACCTTTGCTTATTGCAGTGACAGTATTAACTAGTTTTGATGAAGAAGGTTTTGAAGAAGTTGGATTAAAAAGCCAATAAATGAATCAGCTCTTCAGCTTGCAAGAATATCTCAGGAAACAGGAATGGATGGAGTAGTATGTTCTGCTTTGGAATCTAAGAGTATAAAAAATGCTTTTGGAAAAGATTTTCTTACAGTTTGCCCAGGGGTAAGACCTCTTTGGTCAGCAAGCCAGGACCAAAAAAGAATTGTTACACCTTCTCAGGCAAAGGAAAATCTGGCAGATTATATTGTAGTAGGTCGTCCTATTACAGGGAACGAAGATCCAGTTAAAGCAGCATTAATGATTCTGGAGGAATTAAATAATTAATATTAAGGAGTTTTTAGATGCTAACAGATAAAGAATTAATGACTATTCTTGAAGAAACAGATGCCCTAAAGAAAGGACATTTTAAACTAACTTCTGGCATGCACAGTTCTTAGTATGTCCAGTGTGCAATGTTATTAAAATTTCCTGACAAAGCAGAAGTAGCAGCAAAGGCATTAGCAGAAAAGTTTGAAGATCAGCAAATTGACTTAGTTATTGGTCCTGCTATTGGGGGAATTGTAATTGCTTATGAAGTAGCAAGAGCATTAAAAGTTCCTGCTATTTTTGCTGAAAGAGAAAATGGAGAAATGACATTTAGAAGAGGATTCTCAATTGAAGAAGGTCAAAGAGTTTTAGTTATTGAAGATGTTATAACTACGGGCGGATCTACTCAGGAAGTTGCGGATCTTATTACTTCTCTAGGCGGAGTTGTTGTAGTAGCAGGTTCAATTATTGATCGTTCATCAAAAGATACACTAAAAATTAAAGTTCCTTTTAAAAGTCTTCTTAAACTTGAAATTCCTGTTTATAAAGAAGAAGAGTGCCCAATGTGTAAAGAAGGCTCAAAGCCATATAAGCCAGGCTCAAGAAATATATAATAGAATTAAAGTCTAAATTACAGAGGGTAACCTCCTCTGTAATTTTTTTAACTGTTATATTATAATGATAAAATATTGTAAATAAACTAAAAAGGAAGAATCAAATTGAACAATCTGACTGAAGTATTTGAAATTAGCAAAGAGAATATGTTCTTTAGAGAACTTGATTTTTTCAAAAAGTTAACTGAGAAAGAAAAGAATTCTTTATTTTATCCAGGACTAATTATTAATACTGCTCAGTATACAGGTTATCCGGAGGAAGATGGCAAGGAGCTTGCCTTATTGGCCCAGATGCTTTATTACAGCATTGAGATTTATGAGAAAATATTACAAAATGAAGAGGTTAATAATCTTGTTATTCTTGAAGGAGACCATTTATATTCAAAGGTTTTTCAAAAAATAAACAGAAGTGTTCATATAGAAAATATTAGCAAATTTACAAATTACATGAAAAATTTTTGTGAAAAAAGAATAATGTTCCTTGATGGAATTCTTCCTGAAGAAGAAGTTATTGAATATAAATACAAACAAGTTTCAAAGTTAGTTATGGAAATAATAGCTGAAGGAAACAATGAGATAATGGAAACTGCATTGGAACTTTCAGACTTATATATAGTATACTTAAAAGATGAAAAAGCATTTCTTAATAAAAAAAAGAATCTTTTAAATAATTATGAAAAAAAAGATATAGGTTATTTTAATCTTGTAAAAAAAATTGTTGATTCTATGAAGGGAGTTGCAAGTGAATAATAAGCTTTATACTCCTCTTTTGCAAAAAGAAATAAAAGAAGTTGAAAGTTATATTCAAAAAAGATTTGAAAAAACAAACTATAAATTAAACGATAACTTTACGGAAATCTTGAATGCTGGAGGAAAAAGAATAAGACCAGCCTTTGTTTTTTTAAGTGGAGAGCTTTTTGGAGAAAATAAAAAAGCTTTGTTCAGATTTGCAGCTGCTATTGAAATGATTCACATGTCAACTTTAGTTCATGATGATATAATTGACCGTGCAGAACAACGAAGAGGAAAGCCGACTCTTAATTCAAAATTTGGCAATCCCTGGGCTCTTTATGCTGGTAATTATCTTTTTGCAGAAGCTCTTGATTTGATTGAACCTGAAAAAAATAAAGAAATAGCAATGGTTATATCAGATTCAGTAGTAAAAATTGTTGAAGGAGAACTTCTTCAGCATCTTGCAGTATTTGATACAAATCAAAGCATCGGGGATTATTTAAAAAGAATAAGGGGAAAAACGGCTTTGCTTCTTGCTCTTAGTTGTCAGGTTGGAGCGATGGCTGCAAGTAAGTCTCCTGAAAAAGTTAATAAAATGTATAATTTTGGCTATAACCTGGGCATGGCTTTTCAGATTATAGATGATATTCTGGATATTGAAGAAAACACAAAAACAAATAAAACTAAGGGAGAAGATCTTTTAAACGGTCACATCAATCTTCCTGCTATAATAGCTCTTAAAGATAATGATTCCGACTCTCTTGAGCTTTCTTTAATTATAAAAAGTAGATTTATGAATGAAGATAGTCTTGAAAAAGGAATTGAAATAATTAAAAATAAAGAAGGAATAAACAGGGCAAAGGAAATAGCTTTTAGATATTCTGAGAAGGCGAAATCTTTTTTGGCGGATTTTAAGGAAAGTCCAGTAAAAAAAGAACTTATAAGAATTACAGATTCTTTATATGAGAGGAATTTTTAAAATGGATTTTAATTATCCCATAAGTGTTAGTTTGAAAGGAAAAAAAGTAGTAGTTATAGGCGGGGGAAATGTTGCCCAAAGGAAGGTAAAAGATCTTCTTAAAACTAAATGTAACCTTGAAGTTTATGCTTCGGATATAGAACCGGGACTAGCAAGATATATGGATGAGCGAAAAGTAAAATATTCCCAGCAGGAGTATTCAGAGGATAAGATTCATGATGCTTTTATGGTTATTGCGGCTACGGATGACAGAGATATAAACGAATTAATTTCTGTATATTGTAATGAACATAATATTTTGGTTAATATTGTGGATGCAAGGGAAGAGAGTAATTTTCTTGTAAACAGCATAATTCGCAGAGGTGATCTTACAATAGCTGTTTCAACAAATGGCAAAGCACCTGCACTTGCGGCAAGAGTTATGAGAGAAATAGATCAAATATACCCAGTAGAATATGCTATATTTATTGATCTTCTTTTTGAAATGCGTGAGTTAGCAAAAGAAAAAATTTCCGATCAAAATAAAAGAAGCGATGCTTTAAGAGAAGTTGCCAACTTTAATGTTATTGAAGAACTAAATAAAGGCAATATAGATGAAATAAGGAGAAGGATGGAAGAATGCGTCTTATCTTATATGGACTGAATCATAAAACAGCAGCTGTTTCAATTAGAGAATGTATGAGTATGGCTGAAGATGAAAAAAATAAATTCTACGAAGAAATTCAGGGAATGTCTGACATAGATGGGGCAGTAGTTCTTTCTACCTGTAACAGAACTGAATTTTATTTTTCTGCAGTTAATTATCATAATGCTAAAATTGCAGTGAAAAAACTAATAGCTAAGTATTCAGGACATTCCTTTGAAGAATTAAGTCAACACATCTATTATAAAAAGGATGGGGATCTTGTTCGTCATCTTTTTGCAGTTACCTCTGGCCTTGGCTCTATGGTTCTGGGAGAAATACAGATTCTTGGTCAGGTTCAGGAGGCTTATAGAGAGGCAAAGGAAAAAGGCTCTACGAATACTGTATTAAATAAGCTTTTTCAGCATTCCATTATGACCAGTAAACTTGTTAGAAATAATACTTTCCTTGACAGAAGACCGGTTTCTGTAAGTACTACCGCTATTGATCTTGCTAAGAAAAGAATAAAAAACTTTTCTGAGTCATCCGTATTGCTTATTGGTGCAGGTTCTAACAGTGAATTAGCTTTAAAGTATTTAAAAAGTAATGGAATTACAGATATAACAATAATAAATAGGACCTTTGAAAAAGCTGTAAATATAGCAAAAAAATATAACTGTAATTTTGCAGCCTTTGAAGAAATTCCTTCTTTTATAAAAAAAGCTGACTTGGTTGTATCTTCTACATCAGCTCCTGGATTAATTTTAAAATTTGAAGAGATTAAAGATGCTGTATCTGAAAGAACAGAAGAAATCATTTTTATGGATTTGGCAGTTCCAAGGGATATTGATGAGAAAATATCTGTTTTAAAGAATGTTTGGCTGATTGATCTTGATGTAATTAATTCTGAAGTTGAAGGTAATATAAAAAAGAGAATAATTGAAGCAGAAAAAGCCAGAGTCATTCTTCATAGCGAATCAAGAAAGTTTATAAAATGGAAAGAAAGCCTGGCCGTAATTCCTGTAATCGTTGATCTAAGGGAAAAAGCAGAACTTATAAAAGAAAAAGAGCTAGATAAGGCTTTACGGAGATTAGGTAATGTTTCTGAAAGAGAAAAACATGTCATTGAAACAATGGCCAGTAATATTATTAATACATTTCTCCACTCCGCTAGTGAGAACATAAAAGATATTGATGTTAAAGATGGAATGTTATCAGCATATGTGCTAAAAAAAATTATTTGAGCTTGATAATCTTGAAATTAGCTTAGACAGGGGCATATTTGAAAATAAAGAAAAAGCAGCAAATTAAAGTAGGTACAAGAAAAAGTGCCTTGGCCATGTGGCAGACAGAACACGTTATTGAATTATTAAAAGAAAAAAATGATAATTTAGAATTTATTGTTGTTCCCATAAGTACCAAAGGAGATAAGATGCTTGATGTACCCTTAGCCAAAATTGGAGATAAGGGTCTTTTTACTAAAGAACTTGAAGTGGCACTTATTAATAGGGAAATTGATTTTGCAGTACATAGTGTAAAGGATATGCCAACAAAACTTCCAGAGGGATTGAAATTAGGAGCTATGACAAAAAGACACAATCCTCAGGATGCTTTTATTGCTGCTAATAATATAAAATTTACCGATTTGCCCAAAGGAGCAACTATTGGAACCAGTAGTCTTAGGAGAAGGGCTCAATTATTGAAGTTCCGTCCTGATTTGAATTTAGTTGATATCCGGGGTAATTTACAAACCCGCTTAAAAAGAATGAAAGAATAAAATCTCGATGGAATTATTCTTGCTGCAGCAGGCCTGGAAAGGTTGGGCATGGAAGAACATATTACCGACTATCTGGATTTTTCAATTTGTTTACCAGCTGTAGGACAAGGATCTTTAGCAATAGAAATAAGAGAAAATGACTCTTATATTGAAAATTTAGTTAGAAGTATTAATGACGAAGAAACAGAAACAGCTATTCGGGCAGAAAGAGCTTTATTAAGAGATTTTGAAGGTGGTTGCCAAATTCCTATTGGAACTCAGGGAAGAATTGAAAATGGCAGTATGATTCTAGAGGCATTAGTTGCAAGCCTTGATGGAAAAACGTTAATTAGAGACAATCTGACAGGTGATATTAAAGAACCTGAAAAAATTGGTATTAAGCTGGCATCTTTATTAAGATCAGCAGGGGCAGGAAAAATACTGGAAGAGATCAGACTTGGGGAGGCTAAACATAATGAATAAAGGAAAAGTATATTTAATAGGAGCCGGACCTGGTGGCGTAAATTAATCACACTTAAAACAGTTGAGGCAATACAAAATGCAGATGTGGTGGTTTATGACAGACTTGCTAATCCACGCTTACTTAGTTTTGCTAAAGATGATGCAGAATTTATATATGTAGGGAAAAAGTCTAATCAACATACACTTAGACAAGATAAAATTAATCAATTACTGGTGGATAAAGCTAATGAAGGTAAAAACGTTGCCCGTCTTAAAGGTGGAGACCCCTTTGTTTTTGGAAGAGGGGGAGAAGAAGCAGAGGAACTTCTTGAAGATGGTATTGAATTTGAAATAGTTCCTGGAATTACATCAGCGATTGCTGTTCCTGCATATGCAGGTATTCCTGTTACTCACAGGACAGCAACTTCAAGTTTTAAAATTATTACTGGTCATGAAGATCCAGAAAAAAATGAAAGCCAAATTGACTGGGATATTTTAGGTAGAGATGAAAGCACTTTGATTTTCCTTATGGGTGTATCTAACCTTGGAAATATTACAGGTAAATTAATAGAAAAAGGGAAGTCCCCTGATACTTTCATTGCGTTAATACAATGGGGAACACGTCCTGAGCAAAGAACAGTAACAGGAACCCTTTCTACCATTGAAAAAATTGTTAAAGAAGAAGGTATTACATCTCCTGCTATTATAATTGTTGGAGAAGTAGTTAAGCTTAGAGAAAAATTAAACTGGTTTGAAAAGAAACCATTTTTTGGGAAGAGAATTCTTGTTACGAGAGCAAGAGAACAAGCATCTGAATTATCTAAACAAATTGAATCCCTTGGAGGGGAAGCTTTTGAATTTCCTGCGATTAAAATTGCTGAAGTTGAAGATAAAACAGAGCTTGATAATTCTATAATTAATGCTTCAAGTTATAATTGGCTTATTTTTACCAGCATAAATGGAGTTAAGTATTTCTTTAAGAGAATGAGAGAACTTAATAAAGATATTCGCACATTAGGAAGTGTAAAAATATGCGCAATTGGTCCTGTAACTAAAAAAAGCCTTGAAGAAAAAAGACTTATTGTTGACTATATGCCAGAAAAATTTGTAGCAGAAAAAGTTATCGAAGGTTTATCTCCCTTGTTAAATCATGGAGATAAAATATTACTGTCAAGGACAGACCTTGCCAGACCAGTTCTTGTTGAATCTATGATTCAAATGGGAATGAATGTTAATGAAGTAATTACTTACAGAACTTTGCCTGAAAACAGAGATCAAGAAGAGTTGCTTGAGAAACTGGAAGAAAAAATGATTCATCTAATTACGTTTACATCTTCATCCACTGTAACAAATTTTCTTAAAATCTTCGACAATATTGATACGAGGAACAGACTTCTTAAAGGGGTTAAAATTGCTTGTATCGGACCAATTACTACAGCCACAGCAGCTGACAATGGACTTATTCCAGATATGACAGCTGATGATTATGCCATTGAAGGTTTAATTGAAGTTATAAAAAATAATTTATAAAGAAGGTATATCCAAATGATTTTCCCACTAACCAGAATGAGACGATACCGTAAAAATGAGAATATAAGAGGTATGTTTAGAAAAAACAGATTGTTTCCAGAAGATTTAATATATCCTTTATTCTTAATAGAAGGTAGTAATATAGAGAATCCAGTAAAATCAATGCCAGGGATTTCTCAGTTTTCTGTAGATAAAGCAATTAAAGAAATAGAAGAGCTGTCAAAAATTGGCCTGAAATCTGTAATCTTATTTGGAATTCCAAGTGAGAAAGATGATATGGGATCAGGAGCTTATGATGCTAATGGTATTGTTCAACAGGGAATAAGAGAAATTAAAGAAAAGTTTCCTGAATTGATTGTAATTACTGATGTTTGTATGTGTGAATATACCAGCCATGGCCATTGTGGAATTATCGAGAATAATAGTGTTTCCAATGACCGTACTTTAAGCTATCTTGCCAGAATAGCTGTAAGTCATGCTCATGCAGGGGCAGATATTGTTGCTCCTTCAGATATGATGGATGGAAGAATAGGAGTAATTAGAGAAGCCCTTGATGATGCAGGCTTTCATGATGTTATTCTTATGAGTTATTCAGCAAAATATGCTTCAGCTTTTTACGGACCCTTTAGAGATGCAGCGGAATCAGCACCTCAATTTGGTGACAGGTAAAGTTATCAGATAGATCCTTCTGGTTCTTTCAAAGAAGCTATTCGTGAAGGGCAGCTTGATTTGGAAGAAGGAGCCGACATTCTTATGTTTAAGCCAGCAATGGCATATATGGATATTATTAAATTGTTTGAAGATAATTTTGATGTACCAATTTGCTGCTACAATGTAAGTGGCGAGTACTCAATGGTTAAAGCAGCAGCAGAAAATGGATGGATTGATGAGAAAAAACTGTTATGGAATTAATGCTTGGTTTTAAAAGAGCTGGAGCAGATTTGATAATTACTTATCATACAAAAGATATTCTAAAGTGGATGAATGTGTTTAACAAGAAGTAATAAATGGTAATTTCTATTAAAAAGACTCATTAATAAATGAGCCTTTTTAATAGAAAGCAGGAGTGAAGAATAAATGATTTTTAATAATTCAAATAATGCCTTTGCAAAAGCTCAGCAAGTTATACCAGGGGGAGTAAACAGCCCGGTTAGAGCTTTTAAATCTGTAGGTAGAAAACCAGTTTTATTAAAAAAGGCTACGGTCCGTTTATGGAAGATATAGATGAAAACAAGTATATTGATTATATTCTTTCCTGGGGGCCTTTAATACTGGGTCATTCTGATCCTGATATTGTAAAATCCCTTTACAGTAGTATTGATTCAGGAACGAGTTTTGGTGCTCCAACGGAGGTAGAAACTAAAATTGCACAATTAATTGTTGATGCTTTTCCTGGAATGGATATGGTAAGAATGGTAAATTCTGGGACTGAGGCTACAATGAGTGCTTTGAGGCTTGCCAGGGCTTATACAAAAAGAGACAAAATATTAAAGTTTGAAGGATGTTACCATGGCCACTCAGATTCTCTTTTAATAAAAGCTGGCTCAGGAGCTTTAACTTTAGGAGTTCCATCAAGCCCGGGAGTTCCTTCAGATATAGCTTCAGGTACCATTACAGGGAGATATAATAATCTTGAAAATTTAAAGGAAATTTTTCATAATTATCAGGTACAAATCGCTGGAGTTATAATTGAACCTGTTGCTGGTAATATGGGAGTTGTACCAGGAAATATTCAGTTTCTTAAAGAATTAAGAAAATTATGTACTGAGCAAGGAACAGTTTTAATTTTTGATGAAGTTATGAGTGGTTTTAGAGTTGCCTGAGGAGGAGCTCAGGTAATATTTGATATAGAACCTGATTTAACAACTCTTGGTAAAATTATCGGCGGTGGTTTCCCCGTGGGTGCTTATGGGGGGAAGAGAGAAATAATGGAGCTTGTAGCTCCCCTTGGGCCAATGTATCAGGCAGGAACTCTTTCTGGAAACCCTCTTACAATGAATACCGGTCTTATTGCCTTAAAAAAACTAAGAGATACCGATGCTTACGATTTTCTTGAAAAACAATCTGAGAAGCTTGAAAATGGACTTAAATTATTAACAGATAAATATTCAGTAAATGCAAGTTTTAACAGAGTAGGTTCAATGGTGGGCATGTTCTTTAATGATGAACAGGTAAACAATTTTGATATTGCTGTAAAATCAGATGTTCAAAAATTCAGTAAATTTTTTAATGGTCTTCTTGATTTAGGGGTTTACATTGCTCCTTCACAGTTTGAATCATGGTTCTTATCAACAAAACATGATGATAGTATAATAAACGAAACATTGGAAAAGTCTAAAACAGTTTTGAAAAACTTATAATAAAATAAAGATGGTGCCAAAAGTGGACGCGTATGAAAAATTTATCAGTGATCTTAAGAGAGTTTTTGATCTTGATTTAACCGGTTACAAAAGGCCTCAAATGGAAAGAAGAATAAACAGCTTAATGAGAGTTCTAAAAATAGAAGGTTATGATGCTTTTATTAATGAAATGAAAGGGGAACAAGCTGTTCTTAACAGATTTTTTGATCACCTTACAATAAATATTTCAGAATTTTTCAGAAATCAGGCTCAATGGGATATTTTGAAAGAAAAAATTATTCCAGACTTACTTGCAAAATCCAGTGAGTTGAAAATTTGGTCTGCAGGTTGTTCTACCGGGCAAGAGCCTTACAGCCTTGCGATGTTGATGGAAGAAAATTTTCCAAGAATAAAATATTCAATTTTAGCTTCTGACTTTGATATCAGAGTTCTTGATAAAGCAAAAGCAGGGAAGTATAGTAAAAGAGAAGTCGCTGGTATGGACGGGAAAATCTTACTAAATATTTTAGTAAGAATAACGAAGAATATCATGTATTAGACAGCTTAAAAAGAAAAATAACATTTAAAAAACATAATTTAATTACAGAAAGATTTGAGTCGGGATTTAACTTAATTCTATGTAGAAATGTAGTTATATACTTTACTGAAGAAACTAAAGCTGAATTATATAAAAATTTCTTTTACTCCTTTAAACCAGGAGGAATTCTTTTTACAGGAAGTACAGAGCAAATAATTACTGCAAGAGAAATAGGATATTCAAATGCTGCAATTTTCTTTTATCAAAAACCAATGTAATAATATTTTAAAACCGGAGGTAATGTAATGGGAATATTTAAAGTAGCGGGTTTTATGCCTCAGATTGATGAAGATGCTTTTGTTGCCGAAAGTGCAAGTGTTATGGGGAATGTTATGTTAAAAAAAGGTGCAAGTATTTGGTTTAATGCAACAGTAAGAGCAGATCTTGATAAAATTGTTATTGGAGAGCATTCAAATATCCAAGATAATTGTGTCCTTCATCTTGATGTAGATATGCCCGTAATTGTTGGAGATTATGTAACTGTTGGACATGGCTGTATACTTCACGCATGTAAAATAGGAGATAAAGCTTTAATTGGTATGGGTGCAACTCTTTTAGATAATGTTGAAGTTGGAGAGGGTGCTATTATAGCAGCTGGTTCAGTTGTTGCTCCAAACACAAAAATCCCCCCATATTCTATGGTTATGGGAATACCAGGTAAAATTGTTAAAGAATTAGATCCAAAAACAGAATCCGACAGAGTAAACCATGCTCTTGAATATGAAAAATTATGGAAAGAATTATATAAAAATAAAGCTTAGCGTCTTTTGCTAGGCTTTATTTTAAAAAATAAGTAAAATTTTAAAACAGAAGGAAGATATTTATGGAAAATTACATTTTGCTCTTGATATTGGTACCCGATCCGTGGTAGGTATTCTTTTGAAAGTATCAGGAGAACAATTTGAATTCGTAGATCTTGAATATGTTGAGCATCAGGAAAGAGCGATGCTTAACGGCCAAATACATAATGCGCCACTAATTAGTAAAGCGGTAAAAAAAGTAAAGGAAAGACTTGAGGAAAGAAATAACCTTATTTTAAAAAAGACTTCTGTTGCCGCTGCGGGAAGGTCTTTAGTTACCCGTAAAGAATCAATAGAAGAAGAATTTCAGGAAGACAGATTTGTAAGCAAGGAAGATATTACAAGATTAAAGCTTCGTTGTGTTCATAAAGCTCAATATCAGCTAAAAATGTCAGACCCAAATAAAGAGTATAATAATTATTATTGCGTAGGTTGCAGCGTAAGAAAAAGTTTTATTGATGATATTGAACTTGGGAATCTTGAAGGTCAAAAGGGTAAAAAAATAGCTGTTGAAATTGTAGCAGCCTTCTTGCCAAAAATTGTATTAGAATCTTTGAAATATGTAGTTGAAGATAATGATTTAATTCTTGAAAATCTTACTCTTGAACCGATAGCTGCAATAAATGCGATTATCCCATCAACCATGAGAAAGCTTAATTTAGTACTGGTAGATATAGGAGCCGGAACTTCTGACATAGCAATTAGTTCTGAGGAAGCTATAAATGCTTATGGAATGGTTCCTGTGGTCGGAGATGAAATAACTGAAAAAATTTCAACGGATTATATTTTGGATTTTAATGAAGCCGAAAGGGTAAAGAGACTTATAAAAAATAATGAAGAGATAGAATTTAAAGATGTATTGGGTTTTGTGAATTTTATAAAAAGCGGCGGCTTAGTTAAAACAATTGAAACCGTAACATTAAAGCTTTCATCTGAAATTGCTGAAACAATTCTTCAGCTTAATGGTAAGGCACCTCAGGCAGTAGTTCTTATCGGTAGAGGAAGTCTCGCTCCAAATATAAATGCAATGATAGCACAAAACCTGGGACTTCCTAAAAACAGAGTTGCAGCACAAAGTGCCCGTTCAATAAATGATGTAATTAATATTCTTGAGGAATATAAAGGTCCAGAATGTATTACCCCTGTTGGTATTGCCCTTACTTACCGAAATGATTCCAATCTTGGCTTTATTCAGGTAATGGTAAATGATTATCCTGTTAGTGTTCTGAATTTAGGTGCAAATACTGCTTTCGATGCATTACTGAGTGCAGGTATACCTTCAGAGAAAATATATCCTAAGGCTGGAGATCCAAAAACAATAAAAATCAATGGGAAAGTGAAAATTATTCCCGGGACATCACCATTACCATCAGAAATATTAATTAATGAAGAATCCGGAAAAATTGAAAGTTTTATTCAGCCAGATGATTTTATAACATTTATTCCTGGCGAAGAGGGAAGTGAAGGAAGAGTTTTTCTGAAAGATATAGTTCCAGAGCAGAAAAAAGTATTCTTTGAAGATAAAGAAATAATTCTTCCGTTGGAAATAATTGTTGATGGAACAGAAACAGAAGATTTAAATACTGAACTTAAAGATAATTCTAATGTTACTGTGAGAACAATTGATTCTGCAGGAGAATTGATGGGCTTGATTGACTCAAAGTATCTGGGAAGAACTGATTATAATATTAGTACAGATAATAATTTAAGATTTAAGTCTTTAAACAGATATGATTTTATTATAAATGGAACTCTTACCGGAGTAAATTACAGACTGGAAAATGGGGATAAGATTCAGGCGTTAATGAAAAAATCAGGAGGAATATGTATTAAAGAATGTGTTAAAGGAAGAAATTGAAAAATTAGAAAAGAAATATATTACAGTTACTTTGGACGAAGAACCGGTAAAGATTATCATTTCAGACTATGAAATATACCATAATAATACATTGGCAAATTTAGAAGAAAAAATTAATGATGGTGATTATATAAATATCAAGAGATCTGAATTAAAACAACCACTTCTGATTGATTTATTCAAAGAAATTAATTTTACACCTAAAGCTCCTGAAGGACTTACAAAGGTTGAAGTATTGTTAAATGGAGAAGATGCAGAATATATTAGTCCAATTAATGATGGTGATGAAGTTAGTATTATCTGGAGGTAATTATGAATATTAAAGAAGACAGGAAAATACCATTAAATAAACTAAAAAACACTATAGACCCAGATATTTTTAATTTTAAGACTACAAATGAAATTGCTGCTTCTGATGGAATAATCGGTCAGGACAGAGCTGTAAGATCAACTCAACTTGGCTTGATGATAAATAAAAAAGGTTATAATCTTTATATTTCAGGGACTACTGGAACCGGGAAAACAAGTTATGCCAGAAAAGTTCTTGGGAAAAAAGCAAAAAAAGAGCCTGTTCCTAATGATATTTGTTATGTGTACAATTTCAAACAAAACAGTAATCCCAGATTAATTGAGCTACCAAGTGGCAAGGGCCGAGAATTCAAAAAAGATATGGAAGATTTTTCTCATGAAATCCAGGAAAGTATAGAAAAAGCTTTCTCTAGTAGTGATTATGAAGAACAAAAAAAGAAATATATTCAGAAATTAAGAAAAAAAGACAAGAAAAAATGCAGGAATTATATAAATATGCTGAAGAACAGGGTTTTGTTTTAAAAGGTTCAAATGCGGGATATTTAAGTATTCCTATAATTGATGGTAAAGAAATAGATGCAGAGACTTATGAAAACCTGGACCCTGAAGTTAAACAAAAAATAGCGGATAAGTCTGTTTATGTCCATGAAAAAGCTGGAGAAGTAATAAAAAAGGTATAGGAAACAGAAGTAGAGGGCAAGGAAAAAATAAAAGAAGCACAAGATAACTTAGCTCTGTTAGCAATTGGACATATTATTGAAAAATTAACAGAAAAATATAATTTTAATAAAAAAATAGCAAATCATCTTGAAGATATAAAAAAAGACATTCTGGAGAATATAAATATCTTTATTGAAAAAAAGAAGATGTAAACCTTTTACCTTTAAATTTCTTTAAGAAAAACGAAAAACAAGAGATCTTTTCCAAATATAAGGTTAATCTTATTGTTGATCACAGTGAGTCCCAAGGGGCTCCGGTTATTTTCGAATCTAACCCTACATATCATAACCTTGCGGGAAGAATAGAGTATGATAATGAAATGGGTGTAATTATAACAGATTATAAAAATATAAAAGCTGGGGCAATCCATAGGGCAAATGGGAATTACCTCATATTACAAGCCAGAGATGTACTAATGAATCCTTTTGTCTGGGAAGCTTTAAAAAGAGTTATATCAACTGAGGAACTAAATATTGATGATTTAAGATAACAATACGGTGCAATTATAATTAACAGTTTAAAACCAGAACCCCTTAAAGTTAAATTAAAAATTATATTAATTGGCTCTCCGGAAATATATTATCTTCTTTATCATTATGATAAAGATTTTAAAAAGTTATTTAAAATAAAAGCGGATTTTGACGACGAGATGGATTTTAACAGCCTGCATTTAGAAAAATTTGCGGAATTTATTGGTAACTTCTGTCAGGAAGAAAACATTCGTCATTTAGACAGAGGAGGAATGGCAAAACTAGTTGAGTACAGTATGCGCCTTTCTGGAAACCAGTCTAAATTAGCTACAAAATTTAACGAATTAATTGAAATAGTTTTTGAAGCAAATGCTTATGCTGAAATGGATAACAAGGAAAATATTGATGAAAATTCTTTAATCAAAGCAATTCGGGAAAAGGATTATCGCAGGAATACTTATCAGGAAAAATTAAATGAAGAAATAAAGAAAAACCGCATTATTATCTCTACTGAGGGAAAAGCCAAAGGTCAGATAAATGGACTTGCAGTTCTTTCTCTTGGTAATTTTATGTTTGGGAAACCAAGCAGAATTACAGTTTCAACATTTATGGGAAAATCGGGTATTGTGAATATTGAAAGAGAAAGCAAACTCTCCGGTAAAATTCATGATAAAGGAGTATTGATTTTATCTGGTTTTATGGGAGAAGAATTTGCCCAGGATAAACATTTAAGTTTCTCTGCAAACATTGTTTTTGAACAATTGTATGGGGGAATAGATGGGGCCAGTGCCTCAAGTGCAGAATTATATGCTTTGTTATCAAGTCTTTCAGGAATAGAGATTGATCAGGGAATAGCAGTTACAGGCTCTGTAAACCAAAAAGGTGAGATTCAGCCAATCGGTGGAGTTACAGAAAAAATTGAAGGTTTTTTGATGTATGTAATCAAAGAGGTCTTACTGGAACTCAGGGTGTTATTATTCCCCAGCAGAATGTTGAAGATCTTGTTCTGAAAAATGAAGTAATTGATGCGGTGAGTAAAGGGATATTTCATATTTATTCAGTGAAATATATTCATCAGGGGATAGAGATTCTTACTGATTACCCTTATGAAAAAACAAAAGAACTTGTAAATAAAAAACTAAAATCCTTTGAGGAAAAGGAAGATAAAAATGAAGAAAATGAAGATTAAGCTTTTAATTTTTGCTTTTCTGATAATTTTTTCAATTTCTGCATATGGGGAAGAGGAAAAAAATAAATTTAGAATCCCGGTTTTTAAATGATATTTTCTTATATACCTTTGATGAATCTGATGTATATAGCGGAGAAGAAAAAAATACATACTTCATGTTAAAGATGATTTAGGGAATAATCTAAATGGCAGTTATAAGATTGAATTAATAAACAATCATTTGAATCAAAAAATAAATATAATTCCCAGAGAAATTTTTTATTTTTTCAAAGATGGCAGAATTAATATTTCTTTTGAGTTATATAAAAGCGGAGTAAACGAGATTATTGTTAATGTGGACAACGGAAGAGGGAAAGTCAAAAAAGAAATTAAAGTTAAACCCTCAAAGGAATCATACAAGGGAGAACTGGAGCCGGTCCTTCCTTTAAAAAAGGCTTAAACAGGATAAGAATATATTTAAAGATGCTTATGAAAACGATATAAAAGAAGGTGCATATAATCTAAAATTAATTAGTGAAATTTCAGATTTTGACGGAAGAATTAATGAAGTTTATTATATAAAGAATAAAAGGATTTATAACGATGAAGCCCTGGAAATCTCTGAGGAGGTTATTGAGGATAAGGGATATATAGAAGTTCCCTTCGTTGTTCTAGATAAAATAGATAAAAAAGATGGAATTTCTCTTGCCTTCTATTTAGATAACGGGAAGGAGATTATTCCTAAATTAAGCTTTTATTCCCAGGAGGAAGTAGATTATTCTAATCTTGAAGAAACAGGAATGAAAAATAAGCTTGTTCTTAAAATTGACAGCAACCAAGGGGAAATGAATAATTTTATTTTTTTATTGATAGTAAGCTAATGATAATTGATAACAAAACTATGGTTCCCCTTAGAGTTATAACAGATTTCTTAGGTATAAAAGCAGAATGGATAAAAGAAAAAACGGAGTAACTCTTTCTGGGAAAAACAAAGAACTTTTTCTTGAGATAGGTCAAAAAAACCTTCAACAGGGTCTTGATGTCCCGCCATTAATTATTTCAGGCAGGACTTATGTTCCCCTTAGATATGTAAGTGAGAATTTTGATTCACTTGTTATCTGGGATTCTATAGAAAGAAAAGTAACAATTACAAATCAAGAGGAGGAATTTGTTATGGCTAAAGATCCATCTTTTGATGTTGTATCAAAAGTAGATATGCAGGAGCTTGATAATGCGGTTAACCAAACTAAAAAGGAAATTACCCAGCGTTTTGATTTTAGGGGAAGTAAGTCTGAAATTAAAATTGAAGGTGATGATGTAAAAATATTAACCGAAGATGATTTCAGACTTAAATCAATAATAGATGTTTTGCAATCTAAATCAATAAAAAGAGGAATATCAATAAAAAATCTTGATTACGGCAAGGTAGAAGATGCTAGTGGTGGAATGATAAGGCAAAGTATAAAAATAAAACAGGGAATTGATACTGAGCTGGCAAAAAAAATGATTAAGGATCTTAAGGGAACTAAAATTAAAGTTCAGGCACAAATTATGGATGATCAAATAAGGGTTTCCGGAAAAAGCAGAGATGATCTTCAAGGAGTAATTGCCTTTTTTAGAGAACAGGATTATGATATTGACCTTCAATTTACAAATTACAGGTAGAGAATATGAATATATTAATTGTCCATGGATACTTTTTTGAAGGAAATGGCAGTAATATATATGTATATAATTTAGCTAAAGAAATCAAAAAAAATGGGCATAGAGCTATAATTTTATCTCAGGAAAATAAAGTGATTGATTATTCCCTGGTGGATCGTATATATGAATTTTCTTTTGGAAACAAAACAAAAAGAATGGCATATAAATCCAGTGCTTCTGGTTATGGAGAGTGCATTTTAATTAAACCAGAAATCCAGGGCTTATTACCTGTGTATAAAAAAGAAGAATTTAATGGTTTTGAAACAAGAGAATTTCATAAAACGAAAAACAATGAAATATATTCCTATGCTAATCATATTATTAACGCAATGGAAAATATATTAGAAGAAATAAAAATTGATCTGATAATTTCCACCCATCTTTTCCTAGAACCTTTTATAGTTGAAATAGTAAAGAGAAAGCACCCTAAAATTAAGTATTTATGTGTTGTTGATGGAAATTGTTTCTATTATTCATATTATAAGAATAAAAATCTTAAAGACTTTATTGTGCCAATATTTTCCAGAGCAGATTCTTTTATTTTTCTTAATAAGGAAATTATTTCAGATTTAGTTCAGGAATTTCCAGGTTGTTCTGATTATATTATAAACAAAGAATCTTTTATCCCTTCGGGAGTGGATATAGATTTGTTTAAAAAAATTAGTTCCCTTGAGGATAAAAAAGGTGTTCGAAAATTTAAAATATAAGATAAAAAATGATAATGGAGATACACTTTTTTTTAGAAGATTTTAGCTTTCAAGAGACCCTTAAAATTATGAATTATGGAGATTTTTCCCTGGAAAAGGGGATACCCCTTTTGGTAATAATTTTTCCTTTTATAAGAGAGTTTTTTCCTGAAGTAAAGCTTTATATAGCAGGTAGAGGGGAAAATAAAGGAAAATGTGAAAAGCTTATATATTATCTTTCAAAAGGAAAAAGAAATGAATTTTTTTCTTTGCTGGGAGAATTAGTCAAAAATTTTGGAGAGAAATACGGGGCGATAATGTATATGAACTTTGTTACTATAATATTATTGATCCGGTATTTGCAGAAAAGTGTTTTAATGCGGGATCTGGAATTGAAAAATACATTGATTTTACAGGGTGTTTAAACCATGGCAAATTATCGGATTTACTTTCATTAATGGATTTATGTGTATTTCCCGTAGTGTCCAGAGAAGGCTTTTCAATTTCTGTAATTGAAGCTATGGCTTGTGGAGTTCCGGTAATCATTCCGGAAAGTACAGGAATGTCAGAGATTGAAAATACTTTAAAAGAAATATATGAAAAAGAAGCAGAGATTGAGGATTATAAAGTAATAAAACAAGATGAAAAATTTTTAGATAATATTATTATAAACATTATCTATTTATTAAAATTTATAAAAGAAAATCGTGAAACAAATAAAATTGAAAGTTTAAAAAGGAAAATATCGGAAGAAATATCAAAAAATATTCATGGTTTTCTGTATATGAAAATATTATAAAAATAAGCAAAAACAGGTCTTAGCACCACCAAAATCATGGTGGTGCTAATTTAATTAAATTTTCAGAAAATTGTTTACAATTTAAAAAAATAACTATAATTTATATTTAAACTTACATTAATTAATTAGGAGGAAGATGATGGACCAGAATTTTTCGGCGAAGCATTATATTTTAGAAGAAAGAATTAAAAAGAAATATGCCAAAGTCAATATGAGATCATATGAAGATACTTACAAAAGTTTTGAATATGAATCAGTAATTGAAGAATTCGAAGGCCTTGGAGATGGAAAGTATAATATTTCCTTTGAATCTATTGACAAACACGTTAAAAATGGATTGGGAGAAAAACTTGCTCTTATCTGGGAGGGGCCTGATGGTCTGCGTAAAGAGTATACTTTTAAAGACATTAGTGAATGCTCTAACAAAGTAGGAGATGCTTTAAAAAGTATTGGAGTTAAAAAAGGGGACAGAGTGTTTACCTTTTTATCAAGAGGGCCAGAGCTATATATAAGTGCAATCGCAATACCTAAAATAGGAGGTATATTAGGACCCCTGTTTGTTGCTTTTGGCCCTGAAGTCGTTAAAGACCGCCTTGCAGGTTGTGCCGCAAAGGTATTAATAACAGATATGGAATTATATAACAGAATATTACCGATTATTCCGGATTTACCTGATTTAGAATATATTATTGTTACTGGTGAAAATGTTAAAGAAGAAGGGAAAGTCATTTCCTATGAGAGATTGGTTTCTAAAGCATCTTCAGACCTGGAAATAGAAAAAACTTCTTTGGAGGATCCTTTTATTATTCATAATACATCAGGGTCAACGGGATCTCCTAAAGGCGTTGTTCATGTTCATAAAGCTATGTTTGGTCACTATCAGACAGCAAAGTGGGTTTTGGATTTAAGAGAAGATGATATTTATTGGTGTTCTGCAGATCCTGGCCGGGTAACAGGTACTTCTTATGGTATTTTTGGTGTCTGGCTTCATGGTGTGACTCAGGTAGTTAACGCTCAGGCTTTTAGTGCTGAAAGCTGGTATAAGACTTTAGAAAAAAATAAAGTTTCAGTTTGGTATACTGCGCCTACAGCTTTAAGAATGTTAATGAAAGCAGGAGATGAGCTTACAAGGGATTGCGACTTTGCTCCTCTAAGACATATCTGTAGTGTTGGAGAACCATTAAATCCAGAGGTAATTCGCTGGGGTCTGAAAGCATTTTATCTTCCAATACATGATACCTGGTGGCAGACTGAGACAGATTCAATGATGATAGTAAACTTCCCCTGTGTAATGGTATAGTCTTGTTGTAACACCTAGTACGGATAGTATATAATAAACTCGAACTAGGAGGATTACAAAATAAGCAAACGTTACGATTTAGAATTCAAGAAGGAGGTTGTACGTGAATATCTAAAAGGCAAAAGCCTTGGTGATCTTTTTGCAACCTACGGTGTATCAAAATCAACAATGTCCGGATGGATAAAAAAATACAGCGAAGAATGTCATTACACAAAACCACAAAATAAAGAAAATGCAATATCACCAGAGGAATATAGAGCGCTTAACAAGAAGCTTATGGAACTTTAAAAGGAAAATGACTTCCTAAAAAAGCAGCGGCATTCTTCGCAAAGGAAATCGATTAGTGGTATATTGGTTCATTGATGCCTATAAACTTGAGTTTGGATTGCGCTGGTTATGCCGCAAGTTCAACCTCTCTCCGAATATGTACTACAATTACTTAAAGAACAGAAAATCCACGTATCGTGAGGGAAAGGCTAAAGTTCAAGAAAACATAAAAAGTATTTATTATAATAATGGACGCATTATTGGCCATAGGTGGATGGTCGCTTTTCTTGCAAGGCAAAATATATTTATTAGTAAGACAACAACACATAAGTATATGAACAAGGAATTAAACCTGCATGCAATCACTGTAAGAAAAGGTAAAAAGAACAAAGTATTTCCCAATATTCTTAATCAAAATTTCTCTGTCACAGAAAGAAATAAAGTATGGTGTACTGATTTCACCTATATAAGATTAATAAACGGTAAAATGCGTTATAATTGTATTATTATAGATTTAGCAAAAAGGGAAGCAATAGCAACGGTTAACTCAAAATGGATCAACTCAGATCTGGCAATAGAAGCCTTGTCTAAAGCTCTCGAAAGAGAGAGTCCAGATGAAGGGTTAGTCTTACATTCAGATCAGGGGGTACAGTTCACCTCATGGGCTTTCGTAGAGTACTGCAAAAGCCAAGGAATAAGGCAAAGCATGAGTAAAACAGGTTGCCCATATAATAACGCTCCAATGGAGAGATTTTATAAATCACTTAAGTCAGAGCTTATTTACTACCAAAAATTTGAAACCGACCTACAATTAGATGAAACTATCAATAAATATGTTTATGTGTGGTACAACCACATTCGACCTCATTCATACAATGGAGGGCTGACTCCATTTGAAGCACGAAATATAAACTGATTTTCCGTACTTAGTGTTACAAAGCCGCTTGACCATTACAAGTCCAAGCGGCTTTCCCAAGTACAAGTATATATTTCGAAAATGAAATAAAATCGAGGGTTGATAATGGAAAGCTTACGAAAGAAAATGAAAGAACTTGAAAACAGAACAGATAAATTAGAGGTTAAATTTGAACTTCTGGAGAAATATATTGAATTAAATGAACTCGATTCTTTAATAATAGAATTGGATTTGTCCAGCAAGGAAATAAATAAAGCGGTTGAAATAATAAATAAATATTCTCACACAGAAATATTAAAAGACTGGGATAAAATGGGCCTAACAAAATATACAGTAAAAAAAGAGCTGGATGATGAAAATTATAAAATTCTTGCAGAAAGATTAATTTGGAAAATAATGGGAAATAATATTTTTGGAGATATAGATAATATTTAATAAACTGGAGTGTGTTAAACCTTTGCCATTTAAAGATTTTTTATATATTTTAGCAGCATATATAATTATTAAAATTAGCTATATGGTTCTTTTTAATAATTTTTTCTATCTTGTTACCTTAAAAGGTAAAAAAGCCAAAGGCACCTATTTGGATAAATTCAGCAGAGCATTGGGTTATTCACTAATTTTTATTGGCTTTGTTACAGCCCTTCTTGTAATACTAAAAAAATATTTTCCAAATTATTATTTGTATGCCTACGGAACAATAATTTTTGGAACAGCAGCCTTTTTGCTTATTAAATTTTTTTCTTACAGAGATGAAGAAAAGAGAATATTAAAAGATGGAGAATAAGAAAAAGTTTATTAAAAAAGTATTTAATACTATTGCTAATGATTATGACAAAATGAATTTAATCTTCACCGGGGGATTTTTCACACTTTGGCAAAACAAAGTATTGAATATAATGGAAATTGCTGAAAATGAGAAAATAATTGATATTTGCTGTGGATCAGGGAAAATGACGGTGGAAATAGCAGAACGTCTTTCATCTGAAAAAAAAGGCAAAGTAATTGGAATTGATTTTTCAGATGAAATGCTTGAAAAGGCAAGGGAAAGAGTATTTAACAAAGGTCTTCCCATAGAGCTTATTTGCCAGGATGCATTAAATCTTAACTTTCCAGACAATTCTTTTGATAAAGGAGTCAATTCCTTTGCTCTTAGAAATCTATTCGATATTAACAGGGCGCTTAGTGAAATGTATAGAGTTATAAAAAGTGAAGGTTCTTTTTTTGTTTTGGAAGTTTTAAAGCCAGAGAATAAATTTATAAGATTTTTCTTTGAAATTTATTATTATAAAATAGTACCTTTAATCGGCAGAATTTCGGATAAAGGTAAAAAAATTGATGATAAATATTCCGCTTATGAGTGGCTTAGTGAGTCTTTGAAAAAATTTCCTGAGAAAAAAGAAATTATTGCCTCTTTTTATAAAGCTGGATTTAAAGAAGTTAATACAAAAACTTATGGTTTTGGTGGGATTTCTTTATATATTGCTAAAAAATAAAAATATTAGTTTGAATAACCTGAATATTCCTTTATAATGTAATTTAGGGGTGGAGCATATGAGCCTAAGTAATAAAATAACAAGAATTGCTTTACTTCTTGCCCTTGCCCTTACTGTACAGCAATTAAAAATACAGTGGCTTACGGGTCCTGCAATTAATGCAATATTATTATTGGCAGCAGCATATACCAATATTTATTCTGCCAGTATACTGGGAATGATAATTCCGATGATGGCTTTTTTATTTGGTATTATGCCAATTGCTGTTGTTGTACCCTTTATTATGATCAGCAATGTTTTATACATAGTTGTTTATACGTGGCAGTATTTAAAAAATTATTTTATTGCCATATCAACGGCATCAATCGCAAAATTTTTAGTATTAACCACAGCAGTAAAGTTTATTATAAGTGTTCCTCCGGGAGTGGCATATGCATTAAGTACTCCCCAGTTATTTACAGCTGTTACAGGTGGAATAATAGCAACGATTATTATCAGATATTTACCGTTAGAAAATGCATTAGATAAATCAGAGAATTAAAATTTTAGGGGGTAGTATTTGTGTCTGAAGTTTTATTTAACAAAGAAAATGATATTTTAGTAGTAGAACTTGTAGGAGAAATAAATATTTTAGACGTAAATGATTTTAAGGAAAGCATTAAAGAAAAAATTAAAACTGAAGAGGCCAAAAAGATTATTGTCAACATGGAACAAGTGCCTTTTATGGATTCTTCCGGGTTAGGAATGCTTATTTCTTTATATAAATATGTTAATGAGAATCAAGGTAAAATAGTTTATACAGGTTTAAGTGAATATATTTTAAAAATTCTGGGTTTTGCAAAATTAGATAAAATATTCATAATTTCTGATAATATCCAATCAGGAAAATTAGCTCTCTAATTTAAAGGGGGATTATATGAAAAAAGAATTGTCTTTATTGTGCGGATGAATAAGAACATCTTCCAATGTTGTAGTTTTCGCCGGCGCAGGAATGAGTACAGAGTCTGGTTTACCTGATTTCAGGTCTGCAAACGGAATGTGGAAAAATATTGATTCCAGGGAACTGGCTTCTGTAAAAGCTTTAAATATTAATACAAAAGAGTTTTATAATTTTTATAAAATGAGAATTGAAGCTTTGGAAAAAGCTGAGCCTCGTGATGGGCACTTTATTTTAGCTAACTGGGAAAATAAAAACAGAATTAAGCATATTATTACTCAAAATGTAGATGGCTTTCACCAAAAAGCAGGATCAAAATCAGCATCTGAACTTCATGGATCTTTAAGAGTAGCCAGATGCCAGGATTGCGGCCGGGAGTATTCGGCAAAAAAATTGGTAGAAAGAGATTTCCCGAGATGTGAAGCCTGCTCAGGCAAATTGAGATCAGGAGTGGTGTTGTTTGGTGAGAGTTTACCTCTTGATACCCTAGAAACGGCAGATGTGGAATCATCAAATTCAGAACTTTTTATAGTAATAGGATCTTCTTTAGAAGTATCACCGGCAAATTATTTCCCGGTAAAAGGGGGTGCGGACGTTTTTTTTTGGACCTAAGCAATTAAACCTAAGCTTTTTCTATAAGTCAATGGACTCATTCCCCCAAGGGAAATTTTAATTCTTTTTTCTGCATACCACCTTAAATATTCATCTAATATTTCAATAAATTGTTTTATTGTGACTTCTTTCTATGAATATCCATAAAACATTTCGTTTTTTACTCTGCCAAAGAAACCCTCGCATGCAGAATTATCTGGAGAATAACCTTTCTTTGACATAGAACGAACAAGATGAGCTTTTTTCATTCTCTCAATCCAGCCAGGCCAACGATAGTGTGCTCCACGATCTGTATGTACTATAGGTCTTTCATTTTTATTTAAAGTGCTGATGGCTTTGTCTAACATTGTATTTACCAATGTGGCATCAGGAGAGGTTCCAATACTCCAACTGACTGGCAGCCCATCAAAGCAGTCAATAATTGGAGAAAGATATATTTTCCCGGCAGGAATATGGAACTCGGTTAGATCTGTTAGCCACTTCTGGTTTGGTTTATCAGCATGAAAATTGTGTTTCAACAAATTTGGCATTACAGGGCTTATCTCACCTTTATATGAGTTGTATTTCTTTTTCTTAATGCCTGGTATTGAAAGTTTCTCTTCTTTCATAATTCTTCTAACAATTTTTTCTGAAATAATTATACCGGTTTTCTTTATAACTGAATGAATTCTTCGATAACCATAACGTTTTGAAGATTCAATAAAAACTTCTTTAATTTTATTACGTAAACTGGAATATTTATCTTCTTTACTTAATACAAAATCCTGATAAAAATAGCTACTTTTTGCCATGTTAAGAATTATCAATAAATCTTTTAAAAAAATTCTCTCTTAGGGCATTAATCGCCATGGCTTTTTCACTATTAGAAAGTGTTTTTATGCTAATGCCCTTATCTTTTTTTATTATTTCTGCTGCTTTTTCCAAAATATCTCTTTCTAACTGAAGATGATATATATCCTTTTTTAATTCTTCCACTTGTTTTAAAAGAACATCCTTTTCTTTTAATAATAATTTTGCTTGATCATCACTAATATTAGTTTTCACTTTTAGGGATACTTTATCTTTTTTTGGCATTGTCCTATTCCACCCTTTTTTTAGAAGCTGATTTTTCCAACTATAAAGCCTCTCACAGGTAATGTCAATTTCATTCGCTACTTCTCTGGCCGATTTTTCCCGTGAGCATAAAGCTATAACTGCTGCTTCTTTTTGTTCACGAGTATATTTTATCAATGCGTTACCTGAGCGACAATATTTCTTTTGTTCAGGCGCCAATTCTAGTATCCATTTATCAAGAGTAGGTCTGCTTGGATATCCAAGAATTCTTGTAGTGCGTCGTACACATTTTCCGTGTTCTAAATAATGATTAACAGCTCTGTATTTTTCTTCTTCAGAAAATTTTGCTTTTCTTTCACATTCTTTAATTAAGTCACCATTACTTAAATATTGTTTGTACCACGCCGTTAGGGATTTTCTATCTAGGTATCCTAACTCCCGCATTACTTGTGCATAACATTTGTCATATTTAATTAATAATTTTACAGCTTTAATTTTTTCTTCGTAGGAATACATATGGACATCCTCCTGTATTTTTAGTCCAGGTTTTTGTCCGCACCCCCAAAGCTAAAAATGCAGGGGCAAGGTTGGCAATTATAAATCTTGATGAAACAAAAATGGATGATTTTGCAGATGTAGTTATAAGAGGGAAAACAAAGGAAGTTTTACAAGAGCTGGATCATATGATTTCAGTACAACCCAGCTTCTGATTTGTTATTTTGCAATTTTTGAGAATTGAATTTGATCCCTGACTTCCCTGATAAATATACATTTATCTCTGCTGTCAGGCAGTTTTTTAGCCTTTCTCTCAACCATTTCCCAGTTAATTTCTTTATTTTTATGAAGAGGAAGTTCAGTAAGCTGAAGAATTTCCTGGGTTTTTTAATTAGTTTCTTTTTGCGGACCTTCATGCGTATCTTCCGACCATAGTTGAAAAATAAAGTCATGATTGAAAAAACAGAATCATTATTAAAATAGTTATAAATGAATCGCCTAGAAAATTTATAAGTTAACCTCCTGTAAAATAAATCTAAAAGTAATTATACACGAAGAAAAGAGGATATAAAATGGCTGAAATGCAATTTGTAGTTTTTAAATTAAATAATGAAGAATACGGCATAGAAATTACTTCTGTTGAAGAAATATTAAAGTATCAGGAAATTACAAACATTCCCCAGGCAGATGAATATATTCTTGGAATAATAAATCTAAGAGGAAAGGTTATACCGATATATAATCTTAAGAAAAAATTTTATGGAGAAAATTCAAATATAAATGATGATACCAGAATTGTTGTAATAAGCTATCAGGATATGAGCATTGGTATGATAGTTGACTCAGTTTCTGAAGTATTAAGGATTTCAGAAGAAAATATTGGTCTGACAAATACGTTTTTCTCTGATAAGAAAAATAATTCAATTGTTGGTATTGGAAAACTTGAAAAAAGACTTCTTATGATCATTGATATTAAAGAACTATTTTCTGAAAAAGAAAAATCCAATTTTAAAGAAGTACTTTAAAATTATTTTGTATACATTTTCAAAAAACTTGATATAATATTTAACATATATTATATTATTATTGTGAAAGATAGGACAAAGATGTCCAAGTAATTTAAATTAAAATAGTTTTTAGAACAATGGCGTTCTTGGAATATATATTATATTTCCGGATGCTTTTTTATTTTACAGGGGGATTAAATATGAGAAAAGATAATGATTTAATGTTATTTTCAGAAGATGTGTTTACCTATGAAGTAATGAGAGAAAAAATGTCAAAACCTGCTTGTAAGTCTTTTTTAAAAACTATTCAAGAGGGTACTTCTCTTGAACCAGAGGTTGCCAATTCAGTGGCTCATGCTATGAAGGAATGGGCTTTAGAAAAGGGAGTTACTCATTATACTCATTGGTTCCATCCAATGACAGGAGGAACAGCAGAAAAACATGACTCTTTTCTTGCTACTTCAACTGATTGCAAATTGATGGTTGAGTTTGGCGGAAAAGAATTAATTCAGGGAGAGCCTGACGCTTCCAGCTTCCCTAATGGTGGTATTAGAGAAACTTTTGAGGCAAGGGGTTATACAGCCTGGGACTTTACTTCTCCAGCATTTATCAGAGATGGAATATTAACAATACCAACGGCTTTTGTATCTTATACAGGAGAAGCTCTTGATAAAAAAACTCCTTTGTTAAGAAGTATGGATGTTATTAATAAACAAGCTTTAAGAATTTTAAGAATTTTTGGTAATGAAACATCTAAAAAAGTTATAACAACTGTTGGTCCTGAACAAGAGTATTTTCTTATAGATAAAAAATATTTTAACAAAAGAAAAGACTTAATGTTTACTGGAAGAACACTTTTCGGAGCTCCTGCACCAAAGGGTCAGGAATTAGATGATCACTATTTCGGAAGTATTAAAGACAGAATAAAAAATTATATGAATGA
The DNA here is from genome assembly GCA_965228015.1 of Peptococcia bacterium. GTDB lineage: Bacteria > Bacillota > Peptococcia > Peptococcales > SKKY01 > SKKY01. The sequence goes on along the minus strand of OZ245787.1, from coordinate 531,146 downwards.
AGCTAACAAGGCATTATGGAAGCTGGGAGTTTCTGCAAAGACTCAGCATAATGAAGTAGCTCCTGGACAGTTTGAAATAGCACCTATTTTCCATACTTCCAATGTAGCAACAGATCATAATCAGCTGGTAGTGGATACTTTAAAGAAAATTGCAAAAAAATATGACTTAGTTTGTTTACTGCATGAAAAGCCATTTACAGGGGTTAATGGTTCAGGTAAGCATAATAACTGGTCTTTATCTACTGATGATGGTTTAAATTTATTAGAACCTGGAACAGAGCCTCATGAGAACGTTCAGTTCTTAGTATTCCTTGCAGCAATTATTAAAGCTGTTGATACTTACCCTGAACTTCTTAGATTGGCTGCTTCAAATATTGGTAATGATCACAGACTTGGTGCGAATGAAGCTCCCCCAGCTATAATTTCAATTTTCCTTGGTGATCAGCTTACAGATATTATTGATCAGCTTGAAAAAGGAGATCTGTTCCAGTCTAAAAAAGGTGGAGAATTGTCCATGGGAGCAAGTGCTCTTCCAACAATTCCTAAAGATAATACAGACAGAAACAGAACATCACCCTTTGCATTTACAGGAAACAAATTTGAATTCAGAATGGTAGCTTCTTCATTATCAATAGCTGGTCCGAACTTCGTATTAAACACTATTGTTGCAGATGAATTGGCAAAAATTGCTGATGAGTTAGAAAATAAAGATGATATGATAGGTTCATTGAGAATTCTTTTACAAAAAATAGTTAAAGATCATAAACGAATTATCTTTAATGGTGATGGATATTCACAAGGATGGGTTGAAGAAGCAGCTGAAAGAGGATTACCAAATATCCGTTCATATGTTGAATCTACTAAATCCTTTATTGAAGAAAAATCTGTTAATCTTTTTGTAAAACATGGTGTATTAAGCAAAAGAGAAATTGAATCCAGATATGAAATTATTTTGGAACAGTATATTAGTCAAATGAGAATTGAAGCTTTAACTGCAATAGATATGCTTGATAAACAAATTATTCCATCAGTAATTGAATATATTACTTTCTTAGCTGATTCTGTTAACAGCGTAAAAGCTGCAAGTTCTAAAGTGACAACGGTAGTTCAGGAAAGCTTGCTGGAAGATGTTTCAAAAATGCTTGAAGATTTAAAAAATAAAACGGACAATATTAAACTATCTTTAAATACTGTAAGTGATATTGAAGAAGTTTATGATAAAGCATATGCATACAGATATGAAGTGTTTACAGCTATGCTTGAAGCGAGAGAAGTAGCAGATTGCCTTGAAACAATTGTGGGCAGAGAGTTCTGGCCTTTCCCTGTATATTCAGAGATTCTGTTTGACCTTTAATATTAATGGGTAAATTCTTCCTAATATAAAAAAATACAGGAGGGATTAAAATGCTCGTAAAAGATATAATGTCAAAGGATGTCGTAACAGTATATGAAACAAATACAATAGAAGAAGTAGCAAGAATTTTTATTGATAAAAAAATCAGCGGGGTTCCTGTTGTGGATTCTCAAAGAAAAATTGTTGGAATAATTTCTGAAGGAGATTTAGTATTTCAACAGAAGAAGTTAAATCCTCCAGTATTTTTAAGTTTTTTTGATGGAGTAATCCAGGTTGGTAAAAGTGCCTTTTTTAATGAAATTAAAAAGATATCAGCTTTTCTTGTAAAAGATCTTATGACTAAAGAGGATCTGATAATTGCAAAGGAAACTGCAGATGTTTCTGAAGTAGCAAGTTTGCTGATAGAAAATAAGGTTAACAGAATACCAATAGTTGACGATGAAAATAAAGTTGTTGGAATCGTTACAAGATATGATATCATTAAAGCAAATTATGAGAAAAACAAAGAGGAATAGTAAAGTGAATAAAAAGTCTGTTAATTTACATGAAAAAATTACAGAATATAGTAAAAAAAATAATATTAATGCGCTTGGTTTTTTAAAAGCCAAGCTATTTTTTCGTGAATTAGAAAGATATTCTTATGCAAAAGAAAAAGATTATTTATCATCTTTTATAAATAAAAATCCTGATTTAGAAATATTTAAAGACTTTAAGTCAATAATATGCATTTTAATTTCCTACCCAAATCCTGTTTTTGATTCTCCTGAATTAATAAATACTGAATATGAAAATAAAATAACTGGTAAAATTTCATCATCATCCTGGGGTAGGGATTATCATGTAGTTTTAACAGAAATTTTAAATAAAATGGCAGAATATATAAAGAGTATTTCTAATATGAAAAATTACTATGTTTCTGTAGATACAAGTTCTTTATCAGAAAGAGAGCTGGCCGTTAAAGCTGGTCTTGGATGGATAGGGAAGAATTCTAATTTAATTAATAAAGAATTAGGATCTTTTGTTTTTATTGGTGCATTATTTACTGATATTGAAATATCAGATTCAGATAATTGTCTGATTTCAAATGATTATTGCGGGGAATGCAATTTATGTGTCAATGCTTGTCCTGTTAATGCAATTGATAAAAAAATGAGAGTAATTAATACTAAATTGTGTTTGTCTCAGCAATCACAGGAAAAAGAGATATTGAATGAATTAGTTAAAGAAAAAATTATCTCAACAAAGTATATTTATGGTTGTGATATATGTCAGGAAATTTGTCCCTGGAATAAAGAAAAGAGAGGTTTTAATCCTCTCTTTAATCCCAAAAGGGAAGAAGTATTTATTGATCTTGAAGAACTTGTACTTGAAAGTAACAGTTCTTTTAAAAATAAATATGGACACTTGGCAGGGAACTGGAGAGGTAAAAAAACATGGCAAAAAAATGGTAAAATAATTTTACTTAATTCTAATTGATAGTATTGAACCTTTTACTAGGACAGCAGCCAAGAAAAGAGTAATAAAACTGTCTAAAATATGATGAAGACCGGTTCCAATTCCAACGACAACTCCTGCTTTGCATAAATCGAATCCAAAAGGGATAACGATTAATGCTTCTGATAATGCGTGTAGGGGTATAGTTACTGATAGTACTTTAGAGAAACTCATTCCCTTTTGTATAAAAGGGCTCCAGTAACTCCAAAAACTATAGGTATTCCTGCTCTGGCTGCTATAACCGGGCCAAGTTAATAAGAAACCCTAAGGCAGAACCGGAAGCTGCTGCGAAAGCAGTTAAAGGACTTATAGCCATGGCTATCATAACTGGTACATGTGAAGCCAGTGTAGCACTAAAGGGAGGTGTTGTGATGCCAAGAAAGCCTCCAAAGGCCAGGGGTATTAATAATGCCAGAGATGTTAGTATTGCACCGTAAATCATTTCTTTCGTTTTCATAATAATAAAATTACCCCCATTTCTTAGTTCGTCTTAATGTATATACATAAGAGTATACATTCTGCCTTTTCATTTATAAATATAATTGTTATAATTATTTTCTGTGAAAAGGAGGAATTTTTTTGTATAAAATTTTAATATATTTATATAACTTTTTACCAAGAGGAATAAGAAAATATATAACTAGAAAGACTACCTATTATCTTGTAAATAAATATGCTGATTTAAGAGTAATTAATTTTAATAATGTTCCTAAAAATGAGCCTGTTATTTTTATTGGTAATCATTTGTCTAATCTGGACGGCCTGTTGCTTTCAAAATTATTTGAAGAAAAAAATAAAAAAGTATTATTTTTAGCAGGAGTAAAATTAAAAGGGGAGGCAGTTACCAAGGCGGTTCTTGAAATTGTTCCTCATATTGAAATTGAACCTAACAAACCGGACAGGAAGGCTTTAAAAAATGCTGTTAAGGAATTAAAAGATGGTTCTTCAATTTTGATTTTTCCTGAGGGAACCAGATCAAGAACAGGGGAAATGTTAAAAGGACGTTCAGGGGTTTATTTAATTGCTAAAATGTCGGGAGCAAAAATTATACCAGTAGCAATAACAGGAAGTGAAAAATGTCTTCCTGTTGAAACCAGTGGCAAAATGTCAAAGGAGAGCTTTATTCATTCTGAAGTAACGGTAACTTTTGGGGAAGGATTTTATTTCCAAGAATTCCCTGAATCTCAGGAACCAATTGATGAAATGATGAAAAAAATAGCGGAACTTTTACCTTTTGAATACAGAGGGTATTATAAGTAGTGGAGGTGTTTTTATGAATAAGGGAATGATACAGGTTTATACAGGAGATGGAAAGGGAAAGACTACAGCAGCTATTGGACTTTCTATAAGAGCCTTGGGAGCTGGAAAAAAAGTTTTATTTCTGCAATTTATGAAATCAAAGGCTTACAGTGAGCATATTATTCTTAAAAATATATCAGAGAATTTTAAACTTCAAACTCTGGGGAAACCTTTTTTTATTGCAAGAAAAGAAGATATGAATAATGAGGAATGCGAAAAATGGAAAGATGAATGTGTATTCTTCGAAAAAGGCAACCCTCCGGAGGAATACCTGGAAATTATAAGAAAAGGTCTTAAAGAGCTTTACAGTACCCTTAAATCAAAAGAATATGATTTGATTATCCTTGATGAGGTAAATGTTGCATTATACTTTGACTTGATAAATAAAGAGGAGTTTATTAAAAACATCCAGGAAAGAAATCCTGAAACAGAATTGGTTTTAACAGGCAGAAAAGCATTACCGGAAATAATTGAAATAGCAGATTTGGTAACAGAAATGGTAGAAATTAAACATTATTACAAAACCCAAAATCTTGAAGCAAGAAAAGGAATCGAAAATTAAAATAAGGAGTGACTTATTAAAGTCACTCCTTATTTTTTTGCAATGCAAATATAATGTTTTTGGCTTCGTAGAGAAAAGTTTCTGTTTTTTAAATAATCTTCAAATTCAGAAAGGTACATCTCTGAAGCATTTCCAAATTCTGAAACTAATTCCGGAATTATACCAGATTCAGTTAAATACTTAAATTCATTCTCTGGTTTTTTTTTAAAAGTTAAAAATATTCTTTGAGAATATCCTATGTTATTTAAACTTTTATTAATTACCTCTGTATTTTCAGCATAGTAATTAAATTGGTTGATTTTAGTAAGAGCAGAATGATTGACTTTTTTAAATTCTTCAAACTCTTTAAACAGTTCAAGGTAATTTTCAGCAAAATCATCAACAATTACCATCGCACCTTTTTCTTTAAGAATTGAAAAAATCTTGTTTTGAAAATTATTGTCAAAATATTTCCAGGAAAAAGGGAAGAGTATTAAATCATAGGAATTGTCTGAAGCAAATTTAACATAATCTTCTACATCAATTTTTTCAAAAGATATGTTTTTTCGGTTATTTTTATTTTGTTTTAATGCTTCATTTATCATTTTGCTTGAAATATCTATTCCAAGATAATGAACAGAATCTGGAATAAAAGAAGATAAGAAACCGTTACCACATCCAATTTCCAATACTCTTGCGTCATTTTTAAGTTCCAGGTAAGAAAAAATGGTTTTATGATTTTCTAAAAACCCACTACTTTTTGAAGAGTAGTGGGTTTTGCTTAGATTATCATAAATAAAAGCAATATCTTTGTGAGTTACAAAGGATTTTTTATATTTTAGAGATTGTAATTTTACATTATATAGAACGTTCATTTAAAATACTTATCTCCTTAAATATTTTTCTGGGTTTGTATGAGAACCATTTAAACGAACTTCAAAATGTAAGTGTGGTCCGGTAGATAATCCTGAAGTTCCAATTTGAGCAATTTTCTGACCTGTTGCAACAGTATCCCCCGCTTTAACAGAGAAGGAGGAGAGGTGAGCATATAAAGAACTCATGCCGCCTCCATGGTCAATAATTACACAGTAGCCATAGGAACCATTATATTTTGCTAAAATAACTTTACCTGAATTAGATGCTAATACATTTTTTCCATATGGCACTCCTAAGTCAATACCAGTGTGTAATCTTTTGGTCTTTAATACAGGATGTATTCTGTAGCCGTAGGGTGAAGTAACTCTGTAATATCCGGGTGTTGGCCAGTTTAATGCTGAGGGGCTGGTACCACCAGTTCCCTGAACTGCACGAATCTGCTGTTCAATTATCTTTGATTGTTCTTCCAGCTCATCAAGCATTGTTTCATAATAAGATTTTTCTTTTGTTATATTAGCTATTACGGTTTTATGTCGGGAAGAAGTAACAAAAAGTTCATTGGTTTTGGTTTCTCTCTGACTTTTCAATTCAATAAGTTTAGATTTTTCATTTTCTAAATTAAGTTTTACTTCATCCAGACTTCTTTTTTCTTCTTCCAGTTCATTTAATAAAGTATTGTCATTTTTAGCTACTATTTTCATTAATTCGTATCTGGACAAAAAATCAGAAAAGCTGGTTGCCTGAAATAATACATCGAGGAATTTAACTTCTCCTTTAATGTATATATCTGTAAGACGATTTTTAAGCAGTGCTGAACGTTCAGAAACTTCAGTTTCTTTTACAGCTATTTCTTCAGTAATTTTTTCTATATTTACTTCAGACTCTTCCAGACTGTTATTTATTTCATTAAGAGAAGCATTCGTTTTTTCCAATGTAGAATTTATTTGATAAAGCTCATTTCTAAGTTTCTTTTGCTCGGCAGCTTTTTGGTTTATTGCATTTTGAGTTTCCTGAATTTGTTTGTTTAATTCTTCCTGTTTTTTTATTGCATCCTCAATGTTGTCAGTAAAAGTTAAAAAAGAGAAAGAAAATAAAAGTAAAATGGAGATAATTTTTATTGATAATTTAGAATTCATTAATAAAACCACTCCTTTCCTTAACTTTAATTATAATACAACAGAATCCCCAGTACAATTAAGAAAATGATTCAAGTTTATTTAATACTTCTTCCAGTTCTTCTAAATCTTTACCATATTCTGTTCAGTTACCTTGACGAAGATTCTCTTGAGAACGGTTAAAGAGAGTGTTGGCCTGCTTAATCAATTCATAAATATCTTCAGAATAAACCACATCACTATTTTCGATATCATTTATTATTTGAGAATCATAGTTAAAAAGTCTCTTTAGTCCTGCTTCCAAAGTAGTTTCCATGACAATGTCATCTCCATAAGCAAGGATAATTTGTTTTACTTCAGGTAATGCATTGGCGTTATCTGACTGTAGATATAACGGTTCAACATAAAGGATAGAATCTTTTATTGGAATAACCATTAGGTTTCCTCTTACAACAGATGAGCCTTGTCTTTCCTATAAAGTTAATTGTGAGGAAATAACCGCATCCTGATCTATTCTGGATTCTATCTGCATAGGGCCATAAATTAATCTTTGTTTTGGGAAAGTATATAATACAAGCTTCCCGTAGTTGTCTCCGTCGTTTCTGGCTGCGAACCAGGAAACCATATTGTTTTTCTGATAAGCAGTATAAGGCTGAACTAAAACGAATTCAACTTCATCATTTCCAGGAAGAGCCATGTTTATATAATATGGTCTCACAGGAGTTACTTCCTGTTGATATTTTTCTGTTGCAATACTCCAGGCATCTTCCCTGTTAAAAAATATTCTTGGGTTATCCATGTGGTAAATGGAAAAAATACTTGATTGTATATCGAAAAGTTCAACGGGATATTTCATGTGTTTTTTTATACCTTAAGGCATATCTTCTGCGCTTTTAAAGAGAGAAGGGTATGCTTTGTTGTAAGTCATAATTATTGGGTCATTATCATCAAAAATATAGAAATCTGTTGTTCCCTGATAAGCATCAATTACAACTTTTACAGAATTTCTAATGTAGTTATATTAGGTATTATCTGAATAAACAGGCTGAGAATAGGGGAAGCAGTTGCTTATTGTATATCCGTCTATTACCCAAAAAAGCTTTCCTTCATTAATAACAAGGTAGGGTTCGCTTTCATATTTCAGGAATGGAGCTATTTTAGCAACCCTTTCTTTGATATCTCTGTTAATTAAAATTTTACTGTTACTGTTTATTGCTCCGGAAATAAGAATTTTTGGAGTTTTCTTGTCTATGCTGAAGGCAATTCTGTTTATAATGTTAAGTTTTATTCCGCCATTTCCAGAATACATTGTTTCAGTATTTTGATTTTCCATAGGGTAGTTGAATTCTTTTTCGGTAGTATTAACAATAATATACATAGTCTTTTGTTAAGTTCCCGTAATATATCTCAGGAGTATCTATTTTTAGTTCCTCATAATCTGTTTCAGGAGGGATGTTTTTACAATTAGTCTAGGTTGTCCCTGAGGAGTTATTTCGTTTACAGGAGAAACTGCTGCTCCGTAGCCATGGGTATATTTTAGGTGCTGGTTAATCCAGTTTTTTGCTTATTCTGGCAATCTGGAATGATCGATTTCTCTGGCACTTAGAAAAACCTGCCTTTGTTCTCCGTCAAGTGTACATCTGTCAATAGAAATATTTGTAAACTGATAATACAGACGTATACTTTGTAATTGATTATAAATTGTTTGAGTGGGGCGGAAGTCATTAATTCGTATATTTTTAATTGTATCAACTGAATCTTCTATATCCGTTGAAGAAAGGTTCCATAGAGCTGGGAAATCTTGTCTTTCCACTTCATCAAGTTTATATGCTTTTTTGTGTATATTTTATACTTTCTTCAATACATGGCTCTTCTTTGCTGAGTTCGTTTGGGCTTACAATAAAATTTTGTACAGCCATTTCTACTCCGGCTCCTATAAAAGTTACTGCTATTAGAATTGCAGGACCTATCATTGCTTTTTTAAGGCTTTGTTTTTTGAGGCCAATATAAATAAAAATTGCTGAAATAAATGATGCTGCCATTTTTAGGTAGTAAAATTTAAGGCCAATTAATATGTCAGTATAGCCGGCTCCATAAACAGAACCTCTGGTAGAATAAATCAATTTAAGAGACTCAATCCGATAATTAACAACCATTAACAGGAAAAAATACAAGGAAAAAACCGAACTTATTAAAAAGTTGTTCGGGTTGTTTTCTGATTTTTCTGTAGTAAAAGCCATAAACCATAGCATTTAAAACAATGATTGCAATTGAAAAAAACATTAATGGCGATACTATTGTTTCAATTAAAGGAAGAGTAAAGAAGTAAAAACTTATATCTTTGTTAAAGATTGGATCAGCGTAATTAAAGGGCTCCTGATTAATAAATAACAAAATTTGTTTCCACAGGGGCCTGTAAATAATGCACTAATTACAAAAGAAAAAACTCCAGAAATTAGAAAGATTTTTGATTTCCCTGGTTTTTTCACAGCCATACTAATATCGATAACATCATTGTCATCAATGTATGTATCTGGGATGCTTTTTATTATTCTGGTTAATGTAAAGAGTGCTATTAGTAAAGAAAAGAGAAAAAGCCCGGCACCAACAAATACTTTAAAATAAATGTTTTTAAGAAATACAGTTTGGTATCCAGTTTCTTTAAACCAGGATAAATCAATCCAAAAATTGTTTAGCAGTGGCAGCAAAACAAATAGAAAAATGATAACAAATGGTAAAAAAGTAATTTTAGGTATTTTAAACTCTGTCTTATTAATTTTCGTAATTCCTCCATAAATATATTTAAATAATCTTTTGAATCTAATTATACATTAATAATGTGAACGAATTATAAAAAATCAAATTTTCTGAAAAAAGAATGTTTAAAATTAAAACAATCAGGTTATAAATAGGAAATAAATTGTGCGTTAAATAATTTATATAAGGGAGGCAGATTAAAATGTTAATTAGAAATTGTTCAGGAGGGGTAGTTTTTTGGGAAGATAATGTTTTAATTTTAAAAAACGAGAAGGGAGAATGGAGTTTTCCAAAGGGAGTAATAAAAAATGAAAGAACACCAAATGAAGTAGCTACAGCCAGAGTAAGATACGAGTCCGGAGTTAAAGCTGAAATTGTTTCTCTAGTTGGTGAAACCAGCTATGAATTTTATTCAACCACAAGAAGAAAGCCTGTATGTAATAGAATCAATTGGTTTGTTATGGAAGCGGAAAAACCAGAGGTTTTTATTAATAAGATGGAGGGCTTTACTGACGGTGGTTTTTATAATTTTAACGATGCACTGGAAATGATAACCTACAGTCAGGACCAGTCATTACTAAAATATGTCTATAATAAGTATAAAGAATCTTCTGAAAGAAAGGCAGAGTTAGTTTAGTAAGAAAAAATAAAAAACGGGGCTCTGTATGGAACCGGCAATGGTTTTCAAGAGTCCTGTTTTATTTTGTAAAAATTTTCTTTGACATATATTTTGAGTTGAGATATAATAACTTTTGTCAGTAAATCATGGGCGATTAGCTCAGCTGGGAGAGCGCTTGCCTTACAAGCAAGATGTCGGCGGTTCGATCCCGTCATCGCCCACCAACAAGGAGCTGTAGTGTAGCGGTTATCACGTCGGCCTGTCATGCCGAAGATCGCGAGTTCGATTCCCGTCAACTCCGCCAAGTTTTGCCTCGATAGCTCAGTCGGTAGAGCAGAGGACTGAAAATCCTCGTGTCGGTGGTTCGATTCCGCCTCGAGGCACCATTTTTTTGCGGAAGTGGCTCAGTGGTAGAGCATCGCCTTGCCAAGGCGAGGGTCGCGAGTTCAAATCTCGTCTTCCGCTCCAATGAGATGGCGACATAGCCAAGTGGTAAGGCAGAGGACTGCAACTCCTTCACCCCCGGTTCAAATCCGGGTGTCGCCTCCATAATTTTTATTCCCTGCCGGGGTGGCGGAACTGGCAGACGCACAGGACTTAAAATCCTGCGGGAGTTAAATCCCGTACCGGTTCGATTCCGGTCCCCGGCACCAAAAACCTTGCTGAATGTCAGCAAGGTTTTTGGTGCTTTGTCAAATGTTGGGGTAACCCAATTAGATTAGATTCCATGAGTACCGCATTGAAAAATGCGGTACTTTTTTAAATTGTTTTTAGTTCATTACGTGCATTATTCTGTTTTTGAATCTCCAAAAATTTCTTACACCATAAGCATTTCTTTTTAAAACCTTAATTTTGTTGTTAACTCCTTCTGTATATCCGTAGTATAAGTACAAGTAAATGAATTAAGAATATATTTCTGCCAGTTGAAAATGGTTCTGGAGCATTTATCGAATTCTTCAAGCTCACAGGACATAACAAACATATACCAGGCTTTCAAATTCTTTTTTGCACTTTCTAAATCACTGCTGTCAACAAAGTTATAAAATTTTTCTTTTAACATATAAGCTTTTTGCAGTTTCTCAGAAGTAGCAAGCATAACATTTACCTGGTCAATTTCTTCAGGAGTTAAATACTTCATTCTTTTTAAGAGAAGGGAGCGACTTCTTTTGAAATATCTTCGCCTTTCCTTGGCAAATTTCTTTTGCTCATCTTTCCTAATTCTTTCAAATGCCTAAGTGACCTGCCTAATGAAATGGAATTTATCGATAATGATAGTTGCATTTTTAAAATATGTTTCAGCAATATCCTTGTAAGGTTGCCACATATCCATAATGAAGTATTTTACTTTATCCCTGTCATTGAATTTCCTGAAATAGTCCGATAAAATGTGTTGTTCTCTTCCGTGAAGAATATCAAGCACCTTCTTGTTTTGGGGATCAGTTAATATGCACTGGTACTTTTTTACCCCCGGCATTACCTTTAAATTCATCAATAGAGATTACTTCGGGCAATTTTGTTAGGGAATAGTTTATGAATCTAAAAAGCCTGAGAGCCGTTGATGGTGAAATATTATTCTCTTTGACAATATCAGATACAGAGTAAACATTTTTCATTCGAGTAATCATGTATTTTATCAGCCTGCTGGTCATTCTTTGATAGCGGGGGAGAAAATCATTTTTTTGTAGAATTTTTTATTGCAGTGATTACAAACGTACCTTCTTTTTTTATAGTAAAGGTAGGTTTTCTTCCCTGAGATGGAAATATCTTTTATCATTTGAATTCTGTAATCATGAACTTTACTGGTTTGTTGATGGCATTTGGGGTAATTGTGAGTTTTAATCTCCAGAGAAAAAGAAAAGGACATTGAATCAGAAGAAGTTTCTAATTGTTCTAAAATTATCCCTTTAAAACCAATTAATTTTTTAATATAATAGTTATTACAGAGCATAAGTAAATTCCTCCTTAGATTACAGTGAGTGTTCTCTAATATGGATTTACCCAATGCTCTGTATTTTTTCGCAAAAAATGTCAGAATGATTTTTACCACCCCAACATTTATTGTAGAACCTTTTTTTGTTATTATCATTAGTACTTTTGTTTACTGCAGGATGTCAGGGGGTATCACCGGATCCTATGTCAAAGCCTTATATTGCAGTTAATGGCTCTGGAAGTACAAAAGCAGCTCCAGATACAGTTTAAATCAGTATAACTGTTGCAACAGAGGAAAAGGATGCAACAGCACAAACAAAGAATGCAGAAAAAGTTGAAAAAATAGTTACATTTTTAAAAGAAACAGGATTGCAGGAAAATGAAATTAAAACTGCAGGAGCAAATTTTTATCCAAATACAAGATGGAAAAATGGAAGGGAAATAGATCTTGGATACAGAGCAGAAAATATTATTCAGGTTGAAACAAAAAACTTGATTTAATTAGTAAGATTATCGATGGAAGCGTGGCAAATGGAGCAGAGAGGGTAAGCGGACTTTCATTTACATTATCTGATGAAGGAAAAGCAAATCTTCTTGGAGATGTTATTGAATCTGCTGTTAATGATGCAAAAATACAGGCAGAATCAGCAACTGCAAGTTTAGGGCAGGGTGTTAACGGAGTTAAATCAGTAGTAGTTGTAAAGGAATATAGCGCACCTATTTACAGAGAAATGGCAAATTATGGAATGGGTGATGCTAAAGCAATGGCAGCAACTCCTGTAATGCTAGGAGAACTTGATTACCGGGTTAATGTTTCAGTAGAATTTTTTATAAAATAATCTAAATAAGCAGAAACAAAAAAGGTCAGGGATTTTTCCCTGACCTTTTTTGAATATAAATCTAATTTAATAAGTCCAAATATGAGTTCTGTTACTTAAAATTCTCCATTTTTTCAAAAGATCATTTAAATATTCTTCATGCTCTTTTTCGACAATAATATGTAGGTGAGATTTTTTCCCTTTATTATTTGAATGAGTGAGAAAATCATAAAACTGTTCCTGAGTTTTTTCTGTATCAAGATTTTCATAAACCTTTGCTTCACTAAAGTGAAAAGTACCTTCTAAATCTTTGGCAATAACATCAGGACTGTGTCTGCCTATTTTATCAGGAATGTTCAGGTCAGGGAAGTTTGATGCAGCAATAACATTATATCCGCCCATATTTAGTCTTTCTAACAAGTGCTATAGTCATTAACTTATGCAATGTGTTGGATGAAGCCAAGATTAACACCTCCGATTTCTACAAAATTATTTTAACCTATAATGAGAAAAATATAAAGAAAAAAATATAAAATTGTACTATAACAGATAGGTTATTTATATATTCTTGACATGGTGTTTTAGTATAGTTATACTAAAATTGTTTATTATCGAATCGGAAGAACAGGCGGTGCAATATGAAAACTTATAAAGAAATAAATGAAAAAATTAAATCTGGAAAAGCGGTAGTAGTAACAGCAGAAGAAATAATTGATATTGTAGAAAAAGAAGGTGCAAAAAAGCTGCAGAAATGGTAGATGTTGTTGCTACAGCGACTTTTGGTCCTATGTGTTCATCTGGAGTATTTTTAAATTTTGGGCATTCTGATCTATCAATAAGAATTAATAAGCTATGGTTAAATGATGTACCAGCTTATATAGGAATAGCCGCAGTAGATGCTTATATTGGTGCTACTGAACTAGCTGAGAATAAGAGAAGTAATGAAATTTATGAGGGAGCCCATGTTATTGAAGATTTAATAAAAGGAAAAGAAGTTCGATTCCGTGCAACAGGAACGGGAACTGACTGTTATCCGAAAAAGGATATCTCCGGATATATCAATCTTGAAGATATTAATGAAGCGATTATGTTAAATCCGAGAAATGCATATCAAAATTACGCGGCAGCTATTAATCTTTGAAAAGAAAAAAAGGAAACATACATGGGCACACTTTTACCAAATGGAAATAATGTTACCTATTCAACTTCTGGAGAGTTAAGCCCCCTTTTGAATGATCCTGAATTTAAAACAATTGGTATTGGAACAAGAGCATTTATTGGGAGAACTCAAGGTTATGTTGCCTGGAATGGTACTCAGTACAATACATTAAAAGATAAAGTAAATGGTGTTCCCGCTAGCCCCGGAGCTACCTTAACTCTCATTGGAGACCTTAAAGAAATGAGCCCAGAATATATTAAAGCAGCCTACTATAAGGGATATGGAGTAAGTTTATTTGTTGGAGTAGGTATTCCCATTCCAATTTTAAATGAAGAAATTCTTTTAAGAACTGCAGTAAAAGATGAAGATCTTTTTACAAATATTTTTGATTATGGTGTTGGAGAAAGAAGCAGAAAATCTATAGGACTTGTAAGTTATAAAGAATTAAAGTCAGGTTTTATTAATATTAATGGCAGGAAAGTCAGAACAGCCCCTCTTTCAAACATGAAGAAAGCAAGAGAGATAGCTAATCTTTTAAAAGAACAAATAACTACAGGAGAATTTTTATTAACAGAGCCTTCAGCTGAACTAAGAAAAAATACATCTACAAAACCTATGAAATTAAAGGAGGAAAAGTAAATGAAAAATATCAGGTTAACTTTATATTTTCCTCCGGATTTAACTTGTAAGGCTTTTACCTATGATTTAGTTAAAGGATATGACTGGAAAATTAATATTATCAGAGCATCTATATCAGAAGGTCAGGAAGGCAGGCTTTTGATGGAGGTTGAGGCATCTCAGGATAAACTAAAAGAAGGTCTCGACTATCTTACAAATTCAGGAATTGAAGTAAGGAATCTTGAAAAACAAGTTTATATTGACCGGGAAGAATGTATTTCTTGTGGAGCCTGTACTGGAGTATGCCTGCCGGGAGCTTTAGAAATGGATAGAGATACTTGGGAATTAGTTCATAATCCGGAAAAATGTATTGTTTGTGGTTTATGTGAAGCTACATGTCCAATTGGCATAATAAAAATAGGTTTTTAATTATGCATCAGGAAAGAATTTACAGAAAAGATATGGGGAAAAATTTAAAATCTTTTTTTGCTGGTACTTGAAGAGACGGACCTCTGGATTGGTATAACCAAAAGTTGTTATTCAGAAAGTTTAAAAAATGAATTAGAAGGATATATTAGAATTCAAAGAGAAAATTTAAAAAAATACTTAACTGTCCATCAGAAATTTAAAACTTCATTAATTCCATACAAATCATTGGATAAGGCTCCTTTTTTTGCAAAGGAAATGTCTGAATTGTCATTTAAGACTGATGTTGGCCTTATGGCAGGGGTTGCAGGAGCCTTTTCTCAAATAGCCGGTAGATTTTTAAAGAGCAGGGGTGTACCTAAAATAATTATTGAAAATGGTGGAGATATATACGTATATGGTTTTGAAAACCTAACTATAGGTATTTTTGCCGGAGAATCTCCCTTCTCAGAAAAAATTAATCTGGAAATAGAGCTTAACAAAAAGGAATGTGGTATTTGTTCATCATCAGGAAGTTTTGGCTATTCCTTGAGTTTTGGCAAAGCTGATTTAGTAACTGTGGTATCAGAAAATGTTATATTGGCAGATCTTTTGGCAACATCCTTTTGTAATAAAATTAAAAAAGTAGAAGATATTGACTTTGAAATTAATAATTTAAAAAAATATGAAGAAGTTAATTCCGGTTTATTTATTTTATATGATAAGTTTGGTGCTTTTGGCAACTTAAAAATAAAGAGGAGGTATCAACTTGAGTAAAGAACCAAAAATTATTTTTACTAAACACACACCATTTTTGACTGTTGATATTGATGAAATAAAAAGAGATGATGGTGAAGTTTATCTTCTTAATGAAGTAACTGCATTATGTCGTTGTGGAAAATTAAAAAACAAACCATATTGTGATGGAAGTCATGCTAAAGAAGGCCTGAATGAAATAAAAGATCCAAAACGTAAGATTGAAGATAAGTTGAAGGACTATCATGGAAAAGATATTATAGTTCATTTTAATTTAGCTGTGTGTTCCCATAATGCTGCCTGTGTCAAAGGTCTTCCGGAAGTGTTTAATGTTAGAAAAAAACCATGGATAATGGCAGATAATGCTCCGGTAGAAAAAGTTATTGAAACAATTCGCAAGTGCCCTTCAGGAGTGTTAAGCTATACTGTGGATGGCATTACATACACTAAATTTAAGGAAAATAAAGAAATTATTATTCAAAAAAATGGTCCCCTGCAAGTAGGTGGAGGAATAGAGCTTAAGGATGATCAGGGCACAAAACCTCAAATAGATACCCAATATGAATTACGCAGGTGTGCTTTATCAAAAACAGACCCTTCTGCGATGGCACTCATAAATGTACAAAAATTGATGAAGTTTAAAAAAATTAAATAAATAATAAAAGGAACAAGATCTATTAAAAATCTTGTTCCTTTTATTTTCTTATAGTTTCTTTTATATCAAAGATTATGAATTTCAGTTCCTTCATTAATTTTACTGAAAACTTTAATTTTTCCGTCATGCAGGTCAAGGATTATCTTAGCTATTGCAAGACCCAGCCCGGAACCTCCGGATTTTTTATCCCTTGAAGTATCTGCCCTGTAAAACCTGTCAAAAATTTTAGGTAAGTCATTTTCAGAAATACCAATTCCATTATCTTTAATAATAAAATAAAGCTTGTTATTGCTGACATATGATTTTAATAGAACTGAACCATCTTCAGCTGTATATTTAACAGCATTATCCATAAAAATTCTTATTGCCTGTTTTATTAATTTTCTGTCAGCGTACATCGAAAGGTTTCTTTCACTATCTACTTTGAAATTATGAGTTTTATCAAAAACCTTGTAGTCTTTAATGATTTCTTCCAGCAACTCTTCAGTTGTAATGGTATAGTCTTGTTGTAACACCTAGTACGGATAATATATAATAAACCCGAACTAGGAGGATTGTAAAATGAGCAAACGTTACGATTTAGAATTCAAGAAGGAGGTTGTACGTGAATATCTAAAAGGCAAAAGCCTTGGTGATCTTTTTGCAACCTACGGTGTATCAAAATCAACAATGTCCGGATGGATAAAAAAATACAGCGAAGAATGTCATTACACAAAACCACAAAATAAAGAAAATGCAATATCACCAGAGGAATATAGAGCGCTTAACAAGAAGCTTATGGAACTTTAAAAGGAAAATGACTTCCTAAAAAAGCAGCGGCATTCTTCGCAAAGGAAATCGATTAGTGGTATATTGGTTCATTGATGCCTATAAACTTGAGTTTGGATTGCGCTGGTTATGCCGCAAGTTCAACCTCTCTCCGAATATGTACTACAATTACTTAAAGAACAGAAAATCCACGTATCGTGAGGGAAAGGCTAAAGTTCAAGAAAACATAAAAAGTATTTATTATAATAATGGACGCATTATTGGCCATAGGTGGATGGTCGCTTTTCTTGCAAGGCAAAATATATTTATTAGTAAGACAACAACACATAAGTATATGAACAAGGAATTAAACCTGCATGCAATCACTGTAAGAAAAGGTAAAAAGAACAAAGTATTTCCCAATATTCTTAATCAAAATTTCTCTGTCACAGAAAGAAATAAAGTATGGTGTACTGATTTCACCTATATAAGATTAATAAACGGTAAAATGCGTTATAATTGTATTATTATAGATTTAGCAAAAAGGGAAGCAATAGCAACGGTTAACTCAAAATGGATCAACTCAGATCTGGCAATAGAAGCCTTGTCTAAAGCTCTCGAAAGAGAGAGTCCAGATGAAGGGTTAGTCTTACATTCAGATCAGGGGGTACAGTTCACCTCATGGGCTTTCGTAGAGTACTGCAAAAGCCAAGGAATAAGGCAAAGCATGAGTAAAACAGGTTGCCCATATAATAACGCTCCAATGGAGAGATTTTATAAATCACTTAAGTCAGAGTTTATTTACCACCAAAAATTTGAAACCGACCTACAATTAGATGAAGCTATCAATAAATATGTTTATGTGTGGTACAACCACATTCGACCTCATTCATACAATGGAGGGCTGACTCCATTTGAAGCGTGAAATATAAACTGATTTTCCGTACTTAGTGTTACAAAGATGTTTGACCATTATAGTTTCTGAAAAATTATTCTTCTTCCTCATCTTTTATTATACAACCTACCCCTCGAATAGTATGTATAAGTTTTATGTTATATTTATCATCAATTTTACTTCTAAGGTATCTAATATAAACATCAACCAGATTTGTGTCTCCCATATAATCAAATCCCCAGACATTTTCTAAAATTTGTTCACGGCTCAGGGTAATATTTTTATTTGACAGTAAATAGAATAATAAGTCATATTCGGTTTTGGTAAGTGGTATTATTTCATTTTTATAAGCTGCTTCATGTTTTTTTGTATCAACAGTCAGTTTCCCAGAAGAAAAAAGTTTTTACAATTGGATATATTGTTTTTTTGGTTGAATTCCTTAGAATTGCTCTGATTCTTGCGAGTAATTCTTCAATTTCAAAGGGCTTGGTAACATAGTCATTTGCCCCGATATCAAGTCCCGTAACTTTATCTGCAGTAGAATCTTTTGCTGTAAGCATAATAACAGGGGTATCTTTTACTTTTTTTTACTCTCCTTAAAACTTCCATACCATTTAGCCCAGGAAGCATAACATCGAGAAGAATAAGGTCGTGAAGTCTTCGTCTAGTGCCAGATGAAGACTTCACGACCGTCATAAGCTTTTTCAGTTTTATAACCTTCATATTCAATTTCCAGTTGAAGAAATCTTGAGATGCCTTCTTTATCTTCAATAATTAAAATTCTATTCATAAAATCACCGGTTTTTTCTTTTATAATAGCACATTTAATAGTTTATTTATCTAGATTTATTTTATATTCTGCATCTTTTACTTCTTTATCATCTGAAACTTTTGTAGTTTTGTTCTCTTTTCTGTGGTCATATTCTTCATTAAGGTTGTCAATTACTTCATTAAAACAAGTTGTTTTTCTATCATCATGTTTAATAATCAGTTTGTATTTAAACACTATAGCTAAGATTAAAACTAAAAGTGAGAATAGGAGGGTAAACAATACAAGTAAAGCTGCTATTAAAAGTGGCAACTTAAGAACCTGCTCTTTGTTTTTATCATTCAGAATGAATGATGAGCTCATAGATTTTTTAAAGAAGCCTTTGATTGATTGTGAAATACCATCCTCTGAAGGTGTAGTCTTTTTTTCTTTCTTGGGCTCACTTTTTTCACCAGCTTTTTTTCATCTTTCAGTTTGCTTTGTCTCTCCAGGTCAATAAGAGTTTCAAGAACATCATAATCATTTTTTCTAAAGCTTCCTTAGCTTCCTGGTAAGTAACATTTGCTCTTTCTTTAATTAAGTCATTTTTTTCTAAACGATCTTTCATTTTTACTACCTCCTTATTTATTTTTCATTTATAATGATAAAGGTTAATAATTAAGTAATACTTAGTGGAAGATTAGAGTTAGATTAGAAAATAATTTGAGGTGGATTAAAATGGATGATTTAAAAAGAAAAGTTGGATTTAGAGCAGTAGAATTTGTTAAGGATGGAATGACTGTGGGTTTAGGAACGGGATCAACTGCTCACTATATGATCTTGGCTTTAGGTGAAAGAGCTAAGCAAGGATTAAAAATTAATTGTGTAGCCACCTCTTTAGCATCAGAGAAAACAGCAAAAGAATGTGGATTGAATATTGTAGAATTTAAAGATGTTGAAAAAATTGATCTTTCAATTGACGGTGCTGATGAAATTGATTTAAACATGAACCTTATTAAAGGTGGCGGTGGAGCACTTCTTAGGGAAAAAATTATAGAGAATTTTTCAGAAAAGCTGATTATAATTGCAGATGAATCAAAAAATGTTGAATTACTAGGAGATTTCAAAGTTCCCGTTGAGGTTACCAAGTTTGCCTCAGAACTTACTGCTAAAAAGATTGAAGGCCTGGGAGGAATTTCAAAGCTTAGAGTTAAAGATGGCCAAACATTTATTACAGATAATGGAAATTATATTTATGACTGTGATTTCGGGAAGATTGAAAATCCAAAGGAATTATGTGAAAGATTGAATATGATTCCTGGAGTGGTTGAAAATGGAATATTCCCTAATATGGCTGACACAATAATAATTGCACATAAAGATGGAAAAATATCCGAGAAGAACAGGTAAAATACCTATATTGAATTGGAGTGCTGGGAATGAGGAGAGTATTAGTGAGCTCTTGCTTGCTTGGAATTAACTCAAGGTATGATGGAAGTGAACAGGCTGATGAAAATATTATAGAGGTAAAAGACTCCTACTGTTTTATTCCGGTTTGTCCCGAACAACTTGGAGGTCTGGAAACCCCAAGACCACCAAGTGAAATTGCTGGAGGTAAAGTATTAAATAAAGAAGGCAGGGATGTGACCTTTGAGTTTAAAAAAGGTGCAGAAGAAACCCTCAAAATTGCCAAGATGTTTGGCTGTGAATATGCAATTTTAAAAGAAAGAAGTCCTTCCTGCGGCTGCGGGAAAATATATAATGGGACTTTTTCGGGTAAAATAATTGAAGGCAATGGCATCACCGCAGACTTATTAATTAAAAATGGAATAAAAGTTATTGGGGAATCAAAAATTACTTGTTTAAAAAAGTGAAGGTATTTCTAAAGAATAACGATTATTAATTTTCTTTGATATAACTTTTGTTTCAAAAAAATCACTTAAATTATTTTCATTGAACATTTCACTGGTATTACCATAGGAATGAACCTCTCCTCTGCGCAATAATAGTGTTTTCTCAAAGACAGGAAATATTTCTTCTGTTCTGTGAGTAATATAAATAAGCGCGGGGGAGCTTTTCTTTTTACTAATGTTTTCAATGTTTGAAAGTAACTGCTCTTTTGAAAAAATATCCAGACCAGTGCATGGTTCATCAAGAATCAAAAGTTCAGGTTCTGCCATAAGAGCCCTGCCGATTAAAATTCTCTGTTTTTCACCTTGAGACAGGGTATTATAAATTCTTGATGAGAACTGAGCGCTGGAAAGACTTTCCAGAATTTCTTCAGCTTTTTTAATATCTTCATCAGTAATATTGTCATATAAACCAATTGTGGCAAATTTTCCGCTTAATATAATTTCCAAAGCAGTATCCCTGCCATACAATCTTTCCTGTAAAGCTGTACTAACCCAGCCGATAGATTTTCTAAGTTCTCTTAAATCATATTTCCAAAGGTTTTTCCCAACACTGTAAGTTCCCCCTGAGATGGGAAAATATATCCGTTAATCATATTAAGTAAAGTTGTTTTACCTGAACCGTTCAAACCTAAAATAGCCCAATACTCACTTTTTTACACTCCAGCTTACATCTTTTAATATATATTTTGATTTTCTTATTTCAGAAATATTTTTTGCATCAATTATCATAATGTTTCGTCTCCTGTTATGTAGCATATAAATAGATTATAATAAATAAAACATATAAAAAGGAATAGAAAATAATGAATATAAAAATAATTGCTGTGGGCAAACTTAAAGAAAAATATTTAAAAGATGCTGTTAATGAATATGTGAAAAGACTTAGTGCTTACGCAAAGGTAGAAATTATTAAAATCGCCGATGAAAAAGAGCCAGATAATGCAAGTGATAAAGATATTGAGATTATAAAGAATAAAGAAGGAAATAAGATTTTAGATAAGATAAAAGAACGGGAATATGTAATTCTTTTAGATGTTGAAGGGAAGCTTATTTCTTCAGAAGACTTAGCAGGAAAACTTGCAGAGCTTTCATTATCAGGGGATAGTAATTTGGTATTTGTTATTGGTGGGTCTAATGGGGTTTCAGAAGATGTGAGGAAAAAAGCGAATTTCAAGTTGTCCTTTTCCAAGATGACTTTTCCCCATCAACTAATGAGGGTAATATTGTTGGAGCAGATATATAGAGGATTCAAAATTAACAGAGGAGAAGCTTATCATAAGTAAGGACATAATCCAACTTACCAGATGAATTCTTGCGAGAGTATAAAGATTTTATTTCAAGTAAATCAGGTAAAAGATCTGAATTACAGTTGAGTTTTATTATAGTCTATCAGGATATGTATGAAAGATATTATAGTCAGAAAGTAACATATCGTATTCAAATGAATAAAGACTATAAACCCAACATTATGGGGGCAATAGTTTACAAACAAGAAATATTAGCAGAAAAGTTATAAAATATAAAAGCACATTTTTCCAACTAAAGAACTTTTTAAATATTAAGGAACCACGGGTACGGTATCATAAATGATTAAATGTCAAATATGGTTATATTTTTTTATTTTTGTAGTCTGTTATGCCGCTTTTATATTACCGAAGCGGCATTTTAGCAAATATTGAAAATGTGATATTATTAGTCTAAGATGCCGCCTTTTATCCTGCAAAGCGGCAAGATTGATGAATGGAGGGTTGAATTATGGATACCTGCAATCTAAAAAGTTTTTTTAAAAGCTATAATGGCATTATGAAGACCAGAGAACTCTATGATAATGGTGTGTCCAAGTACGAATTAAAAAAGTTGATAGAAAATCAAGTATTGGAAAGAGTTGCAAAAGGTTATTTTAAATTAGCAATTGATGATATTAGTGATATTAAACTTATTTCAATTCTACTACCAGAGGGTGTATTGTGTTTTGATTCCGCACTTTTTTACTATGGATATAGTGACAGGACGCCGGTGGAATGGCATATTGCAGTTAATAAAGATATATCAAAATCAAAAGTAAAACTAGATTACCCCTTTATTAAGCCGTATTTTATAGAGAAAAAACTATTGGAACTGGGAGTTGAAGAGATAATTATCGAAAATGCAAAAGTAAAAATATACAGTAGAGATCGCCTGATTTGTGATTGCCTTGTATATGAAAATAAAATGGAAATTGAACTCTTTAATAAAGCCATTCAGGGATATATAAATGATCCAAAGAAGAATATATCAAAATTAATGGAATTTGCAGATATAAGAAATGTGACACGTAAAGTATACGATAAAATAGGGATGTGGCTTTAATGGCTGAAGCAAAATCTGTTTTAGCAAAATTAAAAAACGAGAGTAAAAAGTCCGGTAAATCATTGCAGTTATATCTACAATTATTTTGCCAAGAAGAGTTGTTAAGAAGAATATCAAAGTATACCTATTCAGAAAATTTTATTTTAAAAGGTGGTCTGTTAATATACACATTATCTGGATTTCAAGGCAGAGCAACTGTTGATATGGACTTCTTGATAAGAGATATTGAGAATTCTTTAGATAATTTGCAAAAGATAGTTTGTGAGATTATTGATATCAAAACAGGAAATGAGTTTATAACATACGATATTATAGGCTGTGAAAAGATTTCTGTTGATAGAAAATATAATGGAATATCTGTAAGACTAATTGCTAATATTGCTAATACTAAAACACCTCTACATCTGGATCTTGGAGTAGGTGATGTCGTTGTTCCTAACACTGAAAAACGTAGAATTATAACGCAACTAGATACATTTGAAACATTTGAGATAATGACTTACTCCCTTGAAAGTACTGTTGCTAAAAAGATAGATGCTATTTTACAACGATTTGAATTAACAAGTAGAATAAAAGATTTTTATGATATTTATTATATCGGTTCAACTTTTGACCTTGATGGAAAGACATTATGCATAGCGGTGAGAGAGACGGCAGATAATAGAGGAACTAAAATTGAGCCTGACTCTTTCACACGTATCAAGAATATTAAAAATAGTGAAATGTTTATAAATGGATGGGAAATATTTCAAAAGAAATTTGCGATTGATTTATCCTTTGAAGAGGCAATAGATTTTTTAGAAGTTTTTATAAGTGATATTTTACATGCAATAGCTTTAGGAAATGAATTTGAAGGTAAATGGGAGTCTAAAAGCCATAGTTGGTAGTTCGTATTATTTATTGGAATTTAAAAAGATGATATAAAATTAATAAAAGTAAAGAAAGGTTGCCACTTTGAATAAAAAACATTAAGAAAAGTAATTAAATATTTTATAATTTTGTTTTTGATTGTTTCAATTATAAATGGTTTTACTACTCCAATGCCGGAGGGAACTTCAGTTATGGGTAATGAAAGAACAGATTCTAATTTATATGACTTAAGCTATATAAAAGATAATGAAAAAGTTTATGAACAAGTTATTTTAAAGGAATGGCTCAATTTAATAAATAATGCTGAAGAATATATTATTTTAGATATGTTTCTGTTTAATGATGATTATAACAGAGAATATAATTTCCCTAATGTATCTGAGCAGCTTACTAAAGCATTAATAAGTAAGAAGGAGTCGAAACCAGATACTCCTATACTATTTATTACAGATGAAATAAATAATTTTTATGGGGTTTATGAATCTAAATATATAAAAGAACTAAAAGAAAATAAGATAGATGTAGTAATTACAGATAATGAAAAAATCAGAGATTCAAATCCTTTATATGCTGGTTTCTGGAGAACTGCTGTCAAATGGTTTGGAGCAGAAGGTGAAGGCTGGCTTCCCAATCCTTTCAGCCCCGATTCTGAAAAAGTAACTTTAAGAGGATATTTGAAGCTATTAAACTTTAAAGCAAATCACAGGAAAGTAATTGTTACTGATAAAGCAGGAATTGTAACCCCTGCCAATCCCCGTGATGGAAGTGGGTACCACTCAAACATAGCTTTAAAGTAGAAGGTAAAGTTCTTCAGGAATTAATGGAATCGGAAATTAAAGTAGCAGAGTTTTCGGGATATGAAAATAAAGATTTTTATTTTAAGGATAAAGAAGTAACTTCCCAAGATACAGAAACATCGGTAGCTCTTATTACTGAAGGTAAAATCAGAAACAGTTTGATTGGTACAATTAATGACACCTCAGAAGGTAATAATATTACAATAGGTATGTTTTATCTGACTCAAAGAGATACAATTGAATCTCTGGTTAGGGCATCAGAAAGAGGAGTAAACATAAAATTAATATTAGACCCTAATAAAGATACTTTTGGATTAGAAAAAACGGAATTCCCAACAGGCAGGTAGCTCAGGAATTAAGAGATAAAACTAATAATGAGATATAAATTAAATGGTATAATACCCATGGTGAGCAATTTCATACAAAAATGGTTTTTATTGAAAAATAAAATGAATCTATAATTATTGGGGGATCTGCCAATTTAACCAGAAGAAATATTGATGATTATAATTTGGAAACAAATTTATTAATAAAAACCAAATCTGATAGCAAATTTAATAATGACATAAAAAATTACTTTAATAGAATTTGGAATAATGAGGATGGACATTATACTGTTGAATATGATGAATGTAAGACAGAATCAGTTATTAAAACTATAATCTATCGTATTCAGGAGTTTACCGGCTTATCAACTTTTTAGTTAAATGTATTTTATGATTTTTGTGAGTTTTCTTTTAAATAAAATTCAATGAAATTATTAACTATTGGTGAAAATTGTTTTCCTTTTCTTTTGTAAAGCATTTTTTCAATAAATAGATTATCATTGTTAATTGGTATAGCAATAAGGCTTTCTTCAAAGTTTTCATTTTTTTCTGTTGTAACAATAGAAACACCAAGATTCAGAGAGGCAAATTGGACAACAGTTGACTTTGTAGTGCAAATAGAGATAAAGTTTGGTTTAAATTTAGCTGTGAGACAAGTGTTTTCAAATAATTGAAGACATCCATAATTAATTGCAATAGGAATATCTTTTAAAGAATATAATGATAAATTCTTGGAATTATTAAAGTTCCAAGAATTTTTTTTATTGGCTAGAACAATTAAATAATCTTTTTCTGAAAAAAGTATATCAAAGCGATGAGGTTCAGGTAAAGGAGTATTAGCGATAGCAAAATCAGATATACCATTTTGGATATGATCTATCTGTTCAGTAACGGGGGCTTCTCGTAATTCATATTTAATTAAAGGATATTTTTTGTGGAAAGGTTGCAAATAATTAGTGACAAAAGAAGATACTTTTGCTGGAGAGATACTAATTTTAATTGTTCCTGCTAAACCTTTCCCAAAATTTGTTAATTCCATATATGTAGATTCTTCTAAAGTAGAAATGTATTTAGCCTTTTCATAAAAAATCTTACCTGCATCTGTTAATTCTAACTTACTTATACCTGGTCTGAGATTAATTAATTTAATATTATAGTTTTGTTCAAGGTTTTTTATTTGGATGCTTAAGGAGGGCTGGGCCATAGCAAGTTTTTCTGCTGCAGCTGTAAGACTACCGGATTCTACGATGGTAATAAAATTTCTAAAATAATCTATTTTCATATTTAACAACCTCTTTATAGTAAAAAATCATAAACAATATTAATAATATGTATTTTTATAATATTACACATAATTATATACTTCAACTATTAACCTAATTTAATTACTATAAGGAGAAAAGAATGTCAGTTTTTAGAAGGTTTGAGATCAATTACTTATCGCTTTTTTAGGTCCGGTATTATTCGCTTTTTCTATTTTATTATTTAAAGATTCATTCAATTTTGAGGGCTCAGTTGCTATTGGTATTATTTTTTGGATGGCTACTTGGTGGATATTCCGCCCTGTTCATATAGCTGTTACTGCATTAATTCCAATAGCAGTTAATGCGATTTTCAATGTAGTATCCATGGAAATAATTATAAGCTAATATTTTTCTGAGATAATTATATTACTATTTGGTGCAGATTTGATTTGTTTAACTTGGATGACTACTGGACTTGATAAAAGATTAGCTATAAAAACTTTATGCCTTGTTGGAGGATCAATGAAACAGCAGATAACAATGTGGCTGTTTGCCTCTGCAATTTTATCAGTCTTTTTACCTAATGTTGTTGTTTGTGCAATATTAATACTAATTTCCATATCTATGTTGAAATATAGTGGAGATAAGGATATTGGAGTTAGTGAGATTGCAGTACCAATAATTTTGGCTATCACATGGGGAGCAGGAATTGGAGGTTTTGCATCTCCTTTAGGTGGAGCGGCTAATTTGGTAGCTATAAGTTATATTGAAGAATATACTGGTCAGGAATTTATGTATATTGATTGGGTTATAAGATTTTTGCCATTTTTGATAATAATTCTTATTATGAATTTGATATATCTTTTTTCTATAAAATTATCTGTGGACTCTATAGCAGGTTCATCTGAATATTTTAAAAAAATGTATAGAGAAATGGGAAAAATGAAAAAAGGAGAAAAAATAAGCTTTCTATTATTTCTTATTGCAACAGTTCTTGCATTTGTAAGACCTCTTTATTCTGGATTTTTACCAGGAATGAAACCAGCATATATATTTTTAATTATTGGTTTATTTACTTTTATAGTAAAGGATGAAAAAGGAAAAGTTTTACTGACATGGAAAAAAGCAGAGAGTGAAATGATGTGGGGAATGTTATTTTTATTTGCGGGTGGCCTTGCTTTAGGAAAGCTAGTTACAGAAACAGGGGCAGCCTTAAAGTTTGCAGAAATAATGTCTGAAAGAAATTTATCAGGAGGTTTGGTATTGATATTATATTTCGTTATTTTTGCTTCTGGCCTTTCAGAAATATCAAGTAATACAGCAGCAGCTGCAATTACCATACCAGTAATAATGAGTATAACTATTGGACTCGGTTTAAATTTTATACCATACTTATTTATTTCAATTGTTGCTTTCAATAGTGCGTATATTCTTCCAGTATCAATACGTGCTATTCCGGTTGGTTATGGATTTGATCCTGGTAAATTATTCCAACATGGATCAAGATTAGCAATTCTTAGTATAATTACAATAACTTTTATTGGGTATATTTTTATGAATACTTGGCCGATTTTTTCTAAAGTATAAATTTAAAAGAAGAAGTGTAAAGAAAGATAATTTAAGGTATAACTTTAATAAAATAATAATTTTATGGAGGGGTTTATGAAAATTTCTTTAAAAAAAGAACCGAGAATAGTATTTCTGTTATTAATTTTAAGTTTTATTTTACTAGTTTTTACTGGTTGTTCTGAAAAAAAGCCGAGGAAGAAATGCCTCAAGAAGAATCCTCGCTAGAACTTACATTGGAAGAATTAAAAGAATTTAATGGTAAAGATGGAAAGGCTGCTTATATTGCTGTTGATGGTGTTATTTATGATGTTACCAATTCTTCCAGATGGAAAAATGGTGAGCATAATGATTTCTTTGCCGGGAATGATCTATCGGAGGGTATAAAAAAGTTTCACCTCATGGATTAAAAGTTTTGGAAAGAATGCCTGCTGTGGGAAAAATAGTTGAAAAGAAATAGGAGGGATTTATTATGCCGCTTTATAAAACTGCGGAATTTGATGTGGTATTAGAGGAGGATCCTTTTGAATTAAGAAAGTATAAGAATTTTATTACTGCAAAAGTAAAAGAAGATGATCTGAGAGGAAGCCCCGGTTTTAATTTATTGTTTAATTATATTGGCGGTAGTAATGAGTAAGGTAAAAAATTGCTATGACCACTCCTGTAATAAATGAAATATTGAATGATGGAATTACAACTGAGTTTGTTTTACCTTTTGATAAATTAGATTCAAAATTCCCAGAGCCAAAAGATGAGAGAATATCATTTAAAGAGTATATTAATGAAAGCTTCGCTGCAATAAAGTTTTCTGGAACAGTTAATGAAGAATTGATACAAGAAAAAATGAAACTTCTATTTGATTGGATAAAAGAAAAGGTTTATATTCCTAAAGGAAATATGATTTTAGCAAGGTATAATCCACCCTTTATTCCAGGAATCTTCAAAAGAAATGAAATTTTAATTTCTGTAGATACTGAGAAATGAAAATAATTAAGGCAGGTAGTCAAAGCGTTATAGCTTAACTTCCTGCCTGTGTTTTTTAGAATGACACTGTAATTCCTCCACGATTCATATAAGTACTGCTTAAACCTCGAGTGGGAACAATAACTATTTCTCTAAAGTTATATTTTTCTTCAATAGCTTTTTTTAGTGCCTCTGCTTTTTTAATTGCTTCACAATGAGAGATTCCAAGAATTTTTTCTGAAATATCCTCACAATGTTCTCCAATTAGATCTACAAATGTACGAATAGATTTCTTTTCGCTTCTGATATTTGCATAAAGTGTAATGGTATAGTCTTGTTGTAACACCTAGCACCGATAGTATATAATAAACTCGAACTAGGAGGATTACAAAATGAGCAAACGTTACGATTTAGAATTCAAGAAGGAGGTTGTACGTGAATATCTAAAAGGCAAAAGCCTTGGTGATCTTTTTGCAACCTACGGTGTATCAAAATCAACAATGTCCGGATGGATAAAAAAATACAGCGAAGAATGTCATTACACAAAACCACAAAATAAAGAAAATGCAATATCACCAGAGGAATATAGAGCGCTTAACAAGAAGCTTATGGAACTTTAAAAGGAAAATGACTTCCTAAAAAAGCAGCGGCATTCTTCGCAAAGGAAATCGATTAGTGGTATATTGGTTCATTGATGCCTATAAACTTGAGTTTGGATTGCGCTGGTTATGCCGCAAGTTCAACCTCTCTCCGAATATGTACTACAATTACTTAAAGAACAGAAAATCCACGTATCGTGAGGGAAAGGCTAAAGTTCAAGAAAACATAAAAAGTATTTATTACAATAACGGACGCATTATTGGCCATAGGTGGATAGTCACTTTTCTTGCAAGGCAAAATATATTTATTAGTAAGACAACAGCGCATAAGTATATGAACAAGGAATTAAACCTGCATGCAATCACTGTAAGAAAAAGGCCCAAATATGTAAAAGGTGAAAAGAACAAAGTATTTCCCAATATTCTTAATCAAAATTTCTCTGTCACAGAAAGAAATAAAGTATGGTGTACTGATTTCACCTATATAAGATTAATAAACGGTAAAATGCGTTATAATTGTACTATTATAGATTTAGCAAAAAGGGAAGCAATAGCAACGGTTAACTCAAAATGGATCAACTCAGATCTGGCAATAGAAGCCTTGTCTAAAACTCTCGAAAGAGAGAGTCCAGATGAAGGGTTAGTCTTACATTCAAATCAGGGGGTACAGTTCACCTCCTTGGCTTTCGTAGAGTACTGCAAAAGCCAAGGAATAAGGCAAAGCATGAGTAAAACAGGTTGCCCATACGATAACGCTCCAATGGAGAGATTTTATAAATCACTTAAGTCAGAGCTTATTTACTACCAAAAATTTGAAACCGACCTACAATTAGATGAAACTATCAATAAATATGTTTATGTGTGGTACAACCACATTCGACCTCATTCATACAATGGAGGGCTGACTCCATTTGAAGCACGAAATATAAACTGATTTTCCGTACTTAGTGTTACAAAGATGCTTGACCATTACAAAGCTCTACTTCACCGTTGTCATTTGCAAAAAAGAATAGGTTTAATATTTAAAACATTTGCTAACATACCTTTTAATTTTGGGATTCTTCCATTTTTTATCATTGTTATCAAGATTTCCTAGTTGAAAAAAATATTTTTGATTTTCGATATAATGATTTACCTTTTCAACTATTTCATTTTCACTAAGCTTTTCATCAATAAGTTCTTTAATTTTAATTGCAATCAATGCTTCTCTTACGGAAGATCCTTTTGAATTAAAAATATGTATAAATTTATCTCCGTGTTCCTGAAGAAATAAATCTTTGGCAAGACGAGCGCTGTTATATGTTCCGCTTAAAGCAGCTGTCATTGTTACTACAAAAATAGAGCTTTTTTCTTTAAAAGCTTCTATAAAATCTTGAGGGGAGGGACATGTTGATTTAGGACCTTCTGGAGATTTTTCAATATCATCAAGCATTTTTAAAACATCGAGATATTCATCATCTTTATAGTGAACATCCCCGAGAGTAATAGTTAAAGGAACATGGGTAAGATTTAATCGCTCCTCTAAATCTTTATTCAAACCACAGCTACTATCAGCAACAATTCTTATGTTACTCACACCTTTCTATAATATATATAATTTAAAACATTTTAACATATTATTAATAAGTGTAAAATAATAAAGTAAAGAAAGGAGAAAAATATGACCAATTTTAAAGAAGCATTTAAAGAAGTAATATATTCAGTCTTTCCCGTCACCTTTGTAATCTTTTTTTTACAATTTACTATAATTAAACTTCCCTTTGATGACTTAGTAAATTTTATTGCCGGGGTTCTAATAGTAAGTTTTGGTTTGATATTATTTTTTGTTGGAGTAAATATAGGACTCCTTCCTGTAGGTGAAATGATTGGAGCATCTTTACCTAAAACCGGTAAACCAGCTTTAGTAATATTTTTTGGATTTTTACTAGGATTCGTTGTTACAGTAGCGGAACCTGATGTAAGGATACTGGCAACCCAGGTTGAAGTTGTATCTGGGAGTGCAATAAGTAAGAATCTTCTAATTTATTCTGTAGCTTTAGGAGTTGCAATTTTTGTTGCATTGGCAATGATAAAAATAATATTAGATATATCAATAAATAAAATTTTAGTTATTAGTTATTCTTTAGTATTGATTTTAGTTTTTATAACTCCCCAGTCTTTTCTGCCGGTAGCTTTAGACTCCGGGGGAGTTACAACAGGACCTATGACAGTACCTTTTATTTTGGCTCTTGGTATTGGTGTTTCGTCAGTTATGAGGGGCAGAAACTCATCAGATGATGGTTTTGGTTTGATTGCACTAGCTTCAGTAGGGCCAATCCTTGCAGTAATGTTACTGGGGGTGTTTTTTGCTTGAAAACATTTAGTATTTTTGAAGGATTTACGCATGTAATGATGGAAGTTGCCTTGGCTTTAATTCCTCTTACCATATTATTTTTAATATTTCAGGTTTTTTATTTAAAACTACCTTTAAAAAGATTAGGAGTAATAATTAAAGGAATGTTTTTAACTTTCCTGGGGCTTTCTTTTTTTCTTCAGGGAGTTTTTGTCGGGTTTTTGCCCACAGGGGAAAAAATGGGTGTTATATTGGGAGGCCTGTCCTATAATTGGATACTTATTCCAATTGGTTTTGTTTTAGGTTTTACAGCAGTTTTTGCAGAACCTGCCGTAAAAGTACTTATATATGAAGTTGATAAGGTTTCAGGAGGTTACATACCTGAAAAAGTTATGTTGTTTACATTATCAACAGGAGTTGCCTTATCAATAGCCTTATCAATGGCAAGAATAATTTATGGATTTCCTTTTTGGTATCTTGTATTGCCTGGATATTTAATAGCTCTGTTTTTAATCAGGTATTCTAAGAAAAACTTTGTTGCTATAGCCTTCGATTCTGGAGGAGTAGCAACCGGGCCTATGACAGTAACTTTTATTTTAGCTATGGCTGTTGGAGTAGCCTCTGCAATTGAAGGAAGAAATCCATTGGTAGATGGCTTTGGGATGATTGCTTTAGTAGCTCTCACACCAATTATTTCAGTATTGATATTAGGTATTCTATATGGCAGAAAGGAGAAAGAAAATGAAAGTACATTCTCTGGATAATTTCAAACTTCTAATTAGTATAGTGAATAAAAACATGGGGAAACATCTAATTAAGTCTGCGAAAGAGGCAGGAGTTGAAGGAGCAACAATTATTGGTGGCAGAGGAACAGCCAGCAAAGAAATGAAAAGTTTTTTAGGAATTCCTCCAGAAAGAGAAAAAGAAATTATATTAATATTATTAAAGGATGAAATAGCAAGAAACACTTTGGAAAATATAAAAAAAACAGTTTGTTTTAAAAACCCTGGAGAAGGAATAGCTTTTTTTATAAAACCTT
Source organism: Peptococcia bacterium (assembly GCA_965228015.1). GTDB lineage: Bacteria > Bacillota > Peptococcia > Peptococcales > SKKY01 > SKKY01. The sequence goes on along the minus strand of OZ245787.1, from coordinate 498,363 downwards.
CTTTTATTGCTGAGATATGTCATATATGTAATTTCAATAAAAATACAATAATTGAAATGGAGGAGGAAAAATTGGAATCTTGTACACATGAATTAATTATTTCTATTGTAAATAAAGGCAGGTCTGACAGTGTAATTGAGGCATCTCAAAAGGCTGGAGCATCCGGAGGCACTATATTAACTGGCAGAGGTTCAGGAATTCATGAAAAGGCAAAACTTTTTGGAATAGCAATTGAACCGGAAAAAGAAATAATATTGATATTAACTGATAAAGTAAAAACATCAGAAATTTTAAAAAGCATAATTGAAGAGGTTAAGTTAAATGATGAAGGTAATGGGATTGCTTTTGTTCTTCCTGTAGAGGAAATTTACGGTCTCTCAGAAATATAGTTATTGACATATGTTGCAAAAGGAGTAAAATGATAACTGTAAATGACATATGTCAATAAAGGGGGGAGAAAAATGCCAGGTAGAAATAGTACAGGTCCAGAAGGTAAAGGTCCTATGACTGGAAGAAAAATGGGAAATTGCAGCAATGGAAGTAATAACTCACTTGAATCAAATGAAAGAACTTTCGGTTTCGCAAGAGGACTTAAAATGCAAGGTGCCGGAAGAGGTTGTGGAAGAAGACAGGGAAGGAGAAGCTTGTAAAATATGCCCAGACCGAGAAGAAGAAGAAGGGTATGCGAATTACCTAAAAGAACTCTTTTTGGCCCATTAAAGGGATCAGTTCAGGAAGATCAAATAATTGTTTTAAGTATTGATGAATATGAGACGATACGTTTAATCGATTATGAAGGACTAAATCAAGAGGAATGTGCTGTAAGAATGGATGTAGCCCGAACTACAGTCCAGGGTATATATAACAGCGCAAGGAAAAAAATTTCAGCCTCCTTAGTAGAAGGGGTTTTAATGAAAATTGAAGGGGGAGATTATCTTCTATGTGAAGACCAGGAACCTGGTCAAAGCTGCGGAATATGCGGACATGGTTCTGGACAAGGAAGGAACAGGAGGTTTTTGTAGTGAAAATAGCAATACCAATAGATGAGAAAGATATTAATAATCTAGTTTCGGTTTCCTTTGGAAGGGCGCCATACTATTTAATTTATGATACAGAAAGCAAGGCTGCTGAATATATAGAAAACACTGCAGCAAACGCAAAAGGGGGAGCAGGAATAAAAGCCGCTCAGTTAGTAGTTGACAGCGGTGCGGAAGTATTGATTACCCCAAGATGCGGAGAAAATGCGGCTGATGTTATTAACAATGCAGAAATAAAAATGTATAAATCCGAAAAGGTTTCTGCCAGGGAAAATATTGATATTTTTTTAGATAATAAGTTATCTTTATTAAATGATATCCATGAAGGATTTCATGGCAAGGTAAGTAATTAATTATGAAAATAGCAGTATTAAGTGGTAAAGGTGGTACGGGCAAAACTCTGGTATCGGTTAATCTTGCCTATTCAGCAGGGAATAGTAATTATATTGATTGTGATGTTGAAGAACCAAACGGATTTTTATATTTCAATCCTGAAAAAGGTAATACCAAAGAAATAAAAGTCAAAATACCTTCTGTAGATCAGGAAAAATGTATTGGCTGCAGAAAATGTGTTAATTTTTGTAATTTTAATGCCTTAGCATACACAGGTAATAAATTACTGGTCTTTGAAGATATTTGCCATTCTTGTGGAGGTTGCATGTTAGTTTGCCCAGCAGGAGCTATTGCAGAAAAATATAAAAGCATTGGTAAAATAGAAATTGGAAATAGTGGAAATGTTTCTGTTTTTACAGGTATTTTAAATATTGGTGAAGCTTCAGGGGTGCCTTTAATAAAAGAACTAATGAAGGAAAGTGACAAAAAGAATAATTATATTAATATTGTAGACTGTCCTCCTGGGAGTGCCTGTATAGTAATGGAAAGTATTAAAGATGCAGATTGCTGTTTGCTTGTAGCAGAACCCTCTGTTTTCGGAGCCCATAATCTGGAAATGGTTTATGAACTGGTAAAATTATTCAATAAGCCCGCAGGTGTTATTTTGAATAAATATTCAGAAGGAATTAATCCTTCTGAATATTTTTGTAATGAAAATAATATTAATATTTTAGGTAAAATTTATTATAGTGAAGAAATTGGCAAACTAAACAGTGAAGGAAATATTATCGCTAATGAAAAAGAAGAATATAAAAAAGTATTTTCCTCTCTACTTGAAAAAATAGTAAGGGAGGTAAAATAAAATGAGACAACTTCTTGTTTTAAGCGGTAAAGGCGGAACGGGTAAAACAACTATTGCAAGTGCATTAATAAAAATATCTGAAGCTAAGGCCTTTGCTGATTGTGACATCGATGCTCCTAATCTTCATTTAGTATTAAGACAAAATACTGATCCAATAAAAAAGGATTATTTTGGTCTGCCCAAAGCAGAAATTAATCAAGAGTTCTGTGTTAAATGTGGAATATGTATGGAAAAATGCAGATTTGAAAGCATTTATTTAGAAAATGGAAATTATTTAATTGATTATTTCGCCTGTGAAGGCTGTGGTGTCTGCGAATATGTATGCCCGGCTGGAGCAATAAAGTTAAAGCCAGCAAAAGCCGGAGATATAGAATTGTATAAAGATGATGTTGTATTTTCAACGGCAAAATTAAAAATGGGTAGCGGTACTTCTGGATTATTGGTTAGCGAAGTAAAAAAGCAACTTAAAGAAAATGCAAAAGATGCTGACTTTGCAATTATTGATGGTTCTCCGGGAATAGGCTGCCCAGTTATTGCTTCAATTAGCGGGGTAGACATGGTTCTTATTGTTGCAGAGCCATCTATATCTGGGATTTCTGATATGGAAAGAATTATTTCAACGTCATCAAAATTTCAAACCAATTCTTTAGTCTGTATTAACAAATATGACACTAATATTGAAAAAACTAATGATATTAAAGATTTTTGTTCTAAAAATAATATTCCTTATATCGGAGAGATTCCTTTTGATAAAGAAGCTATAAAAGCAGTCAACCGTGGCTTAACTATTGCTGATATAGAGTGTGAATCAGGAAATGAACTTCGAAAAATTTATGAAATAATAAAAAAATACATGGAGGTTTAAACATGAAAATTGCAATTGCTTCAGATAATGAAAAAGTTACTGAACATTTTGGCCATTGTGAGGGATTTATTATTTATACTGTAGATAACGGGCATCTGCTTAGTAAGGAAATGGTTCAGAATCCGGGACATAAACCAGGTTTTTTACCTGTCTTCCTTCACGAGAAAGGTGTAAATACAATAATCTCTGGAGGAATGGGTGGAGGAGCTGTAGATCTCTTTAATGAAAATAATATAGAAGTTATTATTGGAGCAAAGGGTTTAAGCGATGAAGTACTCCGAAATTACTTATCTGGTAATTTGAATTGCGCTGGTTCTGTTTGTCATGAACACGGGCATCATGAATAAAAAAGTAAAGCTATTACCTTCTGGAATAACCAGAAAGTAATAGCTTTTTTATTGGTTACAAATAAGGGAAAAATGGTAAGATAGAAGGAGATTTATTAAAGGGGGTTTTTAAGTTGAGTAAAGAATTAAGAAAATTTGTTGTTCCTGAAATAATAATAGGAGAAGATTCCAGATTGTTAATTGGCAGATATTTATCTCATTTCAGCTCAAAAAAACCCCTGATAGTAACTGATAATAATATAACAGAGTTACAATGGTATAAAGACATATTAAATGAGATAGAAAAGTTTACCAGTTCATATAGTATATTTGATGGAGTTTCAGAAAATCCGAAAGATTATGAAGCTATGCTTGGAGCTGAAGTTTTTCTATCGGGAGATTGTGATCTTATTATTGCTGTCGGCGGTGGCAGCCCTATGGATTGTGCCAAGGGGATTGCAATTGTAGCTACAAACGGGGGACATATTTTAGATTATGAAGGAGTAGATGAAATAAAATTACCTGGGCCTCTTTTAGTTTGTATCCCCAGTACTTCAGGGACCTCAGTAGATGTTTCTCAGTTTGCAATAATATGTGATAGTAATGAATTACTTAAAAAAGCAATAATCAGTAAAAAAGTAGTACCGGACCTTGCATTGATTGACCTGGTACCTTTAATGACAATGAATTCAAATCTTATTGCCTGTACTGGAATGGATGCTTTAACTCATGCAATAGAGGCATATGTTTCTAATGCACAATCAAATTTAACTGATATTCATGCCTTGGAGGCTATAAAAATAATTAATAAAAATCTTGAAAAAGCTGTGACTGAAGAAAAGGATATTGAAATAATGAACAATTTAATGCTTGGTTCATTATATGCAGGAATTGCCTTTTCTAATGCCAGTCTTGGGGCAGTTCATGGTATGGCCCGCAGCCTTGGAGGCCTTCTTGATCTTCCTCACGGAGAATGTAACAGTATTTTATTAGAATATGTAATAGATTTAAATTTTGATTCAGCACCAGAGAAATATAATAATATTTCAAGAAGTTTGGGGATTGAAATAAATTCTTTAAATTCTGTAAAAGAAAAACTACTTGAAAGAATTCGCATTTTAAGGGAAAATGTTGGAATCAGAAGTTATATTGAAATTGCAGGTTCAAAAGATGATTTATATGATTTAGTTGTGAAAAATGCTTTGAATGACCCTTGCATGGTTACTAATCCAAAAGAACTTTCTCCAGCTGAAGTGAGGAATATTTATGAAAGAATTTTACAAGAGAAGCTATTATTGGTTTGGAAGAGGATTCTTTTAGAAAGAATTATTATTCAGAGCTTCAGGAAAAAATTTTGGAGCTTGAGAAAGCGAATATTAGAAACAAGGCTTTGCTAAAAACTATTCCTGACATGCTTTTTGTAAGTGATTCAAGAAGTTATGTTACTCCTTTCTCATTTTCTTCCGAAAAATTAAGTCCTTTGATTGGTGATATTCTTAAGGATAAAGAAATAACCGGATTGCTAAGAGAAGGAATAAATAAAGCAATAAAATACAAGGAACTAATTACTTTAAATTTTATTTTAAATAAAACAAAAGAAAATTATTATTTAGAGGCCAGAATCAGCACTTCTGAAATAGATGAAGTGTTGATAATGATAAGAGATATTACAGAAAGAGTTTTAATGGAGAAAAAATTAAGGGACATGGCAGAAAAGGATAGTTTAACTAATCTTTATAACAGAAACTATTTTGAAGAAATATTTAAGAGATTTGAAGAAAAAAGTGATATATCAAGAGCTTTGATATTAATAGATATAGACGGGCTGAAAATTGTAAATGATACTTTAGGACATATTGCTGGTGATAGGTTAATGGTTGTTGTTAGTAATATAATCAGAGAAAATTTTAAAGACAAAGGATTCGTAGCAAGGGTTGGCGGAGATGAATTTGCAGTAATTCTTGAAAATTTTTCAAGAGAAGAAGTAGAAAGTGAGATACAGAATTTAAATAATTTGCTTGAAAAACATAACCAGGAGAAAGAGGTATTTCGTATTAGTTTATCTTATGGTTATGCATATAGTAAAAAGGAGAGGTAAATACTTCTATCTTCTTTCAGGAAGCAGATAATAACATGCATCAAAATAAAATGCTTAAGGAGTCCAGCACTAAAAATAACCTGGTAAAAACCTTAATGAAGGCTTTAGAAGTAAAAGATTATATTACAGAAGGTCATGCAGACAGAATGGAAACTTTGGCCACATTAATAGCAAAAGAAATGAAACTTACTCAAAATCAAATTGATAAGATTCAGCTGCTTTCAAAATTTCATGATATTGGGAAAGTTGGTATTCCCGATTCAATATTAAAAAAACCCGGTGTTTTAACTGGGGAAGAATGGGAAATAATGAAAACCCACTCCAGTATAGGAGAGAGAATTGCAAATGAATCCAATGAGTTAAAAGAGATATCATACTATATACTAACTCATCAGGAAAAATGGGATGGTTCTGGATATCCTTTAGGTTTAAAGGGAGAGGAAATCCCAGTTGAGTCAAGAATACTAGCAATTGCAGACACTTTTGATGCAATAACAAATGACCGACCTTATAGGAAGGCTCTGCCTATTAGTCAAACAGTAAAAGAAATTGAAGAAAACAGTGGGTCTCAGTTTGATCCTGATATTGTAAAAGTTTTTTAAAAGTTGTATCAGAATATCTTTTAAATGGAGGATTATAATGTTTACTAATCCCGGTTTTATTGGCTTTTTTGTAGTTTTATTAATAGTGGTTATATTTCTTTATAATCGTTTTATCGTTTTAAGGCAGAGAGTAAAAAATGCCTGGTCCCAAATTGATGTTAATTTAAAAAGAAGAAGAGATTTAATTCCTAATTTGGTTGAAGTAGTAAAAGCTTATGCCACACATGAAGAAAATGTATTTACTCAAATTGTATCTGCTCGTAACATAGTTAATGTAGCAAATTCAAAATCAGAGATTGCTGAAGCAGAGGGAGAACTTTCCGGTACTTTGAAAAATTTATTTGCAGTTACTGAGAATTACCCAGATCTTAAGGCTAATGAAAATTTTTTGAGTTTACAAAAGGAACTTGCTGAAACAGAAAACAAAATTATGTTTTCCCGACAGTTTTATAATGATACAGTTCAAAAATACAATATAAAAATCGAGCTTTTTCCTAATAATATTCTGGCCAAATTGTTAAAATTTGATAAGGCTGATTATTATGATAAAGAAGAAGGATGTGTTTAATATGAAAAAAGTAGAATTATATTTTTATTTCTGCTTTTTCTTTTTTTACCTTTAATGCAAATGCCAGAGATTATAGTTTCCCATCTTTGGAAGTAAAGGTTGAAGTTGAAAAAAGATGGTTCTGTTTATATAGAAGAGAAAAGAGCAGCTGTATTTGATGGTAAATACAGTGGATTGTTTCAATGGATAAATAAGCAACCGGAAGAAGAAATTACAGATATAAAAACCAGAGAAGGAAATATTTATTATGACTTCAATCCCTCCCAGGAAATTGGACCTGCAGGTACATACTTTATTAAATACGAAGGAGATAAAATATACATAGACTGGAGTTTTGAAGCTGAAAATGAAAGCAGGACGTTTGTTCTTTCTTACCGAATTAAAAATGCAGTAAAAATTCATAATGACATTGCAGAACTATATTATATTTTTTCCGGTGATGAATGGGATAAACCAATCAGTTATTTTAGAGGTGAATTTAGTTTCTCGGAAGATCCAAAGAATGAAATAAAAGCCTGGGGACATGGACCTCTTAATGGAACAGTCAGTATAAAAGAAAATAATACAGTTATTTGGGAAATAAATAATATTCCTTCAAGAACTTTTGTTGCAGGAAGAGTAGCTTTCCCTTTAGAAGTTGTGCCAGAGGCAACAAGATTTACCGGTGTTCAGGGATTAGATTAAATTATATATGAGGAAACAGAACTTGCAAATAAAGCTAACCGGGAAAGAAATTATACTTTGTATAGTGTAATTCTTGGTATTTTTGCATTTATTTCCAGCATAGTTTTTTCGGTTTTTCAATGGTTTAAATATGGAAGAGAATTTAAAGGGGAGTTTGATGGAGATTATTACAGGGAGCTTCCATCTTTAAGGCCTCCTGTTGAGGTCGGATACCTGTACAGATTTAAAAGAATTGACCCGGTTGATATTACTGCAACAATTTTAGACTTAGGCAGAAGAGGTTTTCTAGTAATTGAAGAATATATTCCTGAAAAGAAAGGATTTTTCCAGTTTAAAGATAAGGCGGATTACAGATTAACCAAAAAAGTTACTAAAAATATTTCAGAACTAAAGAAGCATGAAAAAATAATATATGACTTTTTATTTAATGATGCGGGAGATGGAGATAGTGTTTCATTTCAGGAAATCGAAAAATATAGCAAAGATAATAAAAAGGACTTTGTTGAGTTTTGGAATAAATAGAAAGAAGAAGTAACGAAAATAATGGACAAGGAAGAACTTTTCGAAAAGACAAAGGCATCAGAAATACTAAAAAGAACAATACCTGGAATGGCATTTTTTATTATTCCTGTAATTTTATTTATTTTATTCAAAGGTAGTGCTGTTTTTGCAGGAATAGGTTTGTTTTCCGGAGGTTTTATTTATCTGATAAGTCTCGCATCTCATAGCAGAAGAACAGAAAAAGGGGCAACAGAATTTAATAAGTGGAAAGCTTTTAAAAAATTTATTAAAGATTTCTCAAATATAGAAAAAGAGACAATCCCTTCACTTGTAATGTGGGAACATTATCTTGTTTATGCAGTGAGCCTTGGAGCCGCTAAAGAAGTATTAAAAGCCTTAGAATTGTCATATCCGGACTTAAAAGAAGGAGATTATATTTTTGGGCAGGGCTGGTATATTTACAACCACTCTTTATATTCAGGGAATTCTTTTAACGCAAGTGTAAACAACATGACAAATACCATAACAACCTCTCTGGCCTCAACAGTAGCTTCTGCCACAGGACAGCATTCATCAGGTGGAGGAAGCGGTGGCGGTTTTTCTGGTGGCGGTGGAATGGGAGCCTCTGGTGGCGGCGGAGGCGGAGCTAGGTAGATTTCTGTTAACACTAATAATGTACCCAATTACAGCAACAGATAGAACAGAATAAAGACCGGAAATTAAGCCTACAGCATAAAAACCTATTGATAATACTATAACATCAAAGAGAAAAGTGGTTTTTTCTGGATTAATATTGTATTTTTTGAGAAATAAAGACCAATAATATTTAGTCCTCCCAAAGAGGAATTATTATTAAACAAAAGGGAAAGTCCAAAGCCTACAAGTCCTCCCCCAATTACAACTCCGATAAATGCTGGAAAGGAATAAGAAAAAACAGCGAATTTAGATATAATACTTGTAAAAAGGGAGAGAACAGAGACAGAAAAAATTGTTGTAAGTGTGAATTTAATTCCCGTTTGGAAATAAGAAAAAATATAAAATGGAATATTTATTAAAAAGAAAATAAGGGAGAAAGATATATCGAAGATATAGGAGCCAGCCAATGCTAATCCTGCAGTTCCGCCAGTAGCTATTTCTGGACCCTTTAAGATTATAGCACCAATACTTGTAATAAATATTCCAGATAATACACCTAGTAAATTTCTCATTAGACAGAACCGTCCTTTCAATATTATATTTTAGAATATTAATGTTGTATTTTGAATAAACAAATGAATAAAATATAAGAATTTGTTTTACAAAAAGAATTAAAAAGCAATAAATAACTTTCTATATGTAAAGGAGATGTGAATTTGGATTCTATTGATAAAAAATGATAAGTATTCTTCAAAAAAACAGCAGAGTAAGTGTTAGTAAACTTTCTGAAGAGTTATCTTTAAGCCGGCCAAGTATTAATGAACGATTATTAAGACTTCAGGAAAAAGGTGTTATTGAGGCCTTTACTATTAGACTGTCTCTTCCAAAAACAAATAGACCTATTCTATTAATAATCCACGTTTCTGCACTCAAAGTAATGCCAGATGAATTTGAGAAATATATAAAAAAAGAAAAGGATGTTTTGGAATGTTACAGAGTAACAGGAGAATCCAGCCATATTTTGAAAGCTGCGGTTCAAGATGTTAATTCTATGAGAGAATTGATTGACAGGCTGATATCCTTTGGTTTAGTGAATACTTCAACAGTCCTTTCAGCTCCAGTTGAGTATAGATATTATGAAGAATAAAAAATTTTATTGGTAGAAGATGAGAAAAGCTTGAGACAACTAATTAAAACCTATTTTTTAAAAGAAGGGGCAGAAGTAATAGAATCAAAAGATGGAAGAATAGCTTTGGAAAATTTTGAAAACAATGATTTTGACCTAATAGTTTTAGATATTATGCCTCCTGAATATGATGGCTGGTCTGTGTGTAAAAGAATCCGGGAAAAAAGTGATATTCCAATATTAATGCTTACCGCAAGAAGTGAAGAAAACGATAAATTATTTGGCTTTGAATTAGGGGCTGATGATTATGTGACAAAGCCCTTTAGTCTTAAAGAACTTATAGCAAGAAGCAAGGCTTTGATTAAAAGAAGTAAAAAAGAAAACGAAATGAAAGATATCTTAATTATAGATAATATAAAAATAGATAGATTATCCCACAAGGTATTTATAGATAACACTGAAATTGATTTTAGTCCAAAAGAATATGATCTGTTAAATTATTTCATTATAAATAAAAACCAGTCTCTTTCAAGAGAAACGATATTGGATGGTGTGTGGGGATATGACTATTTTGGAGATTTAAGAACAGTGGATACACACATTAAAAGACTTAGACAAAAATTAGAAGATCATGGAAATAAGATAGTAACAGTAAGGGGATTTGGATACAGATTCGAGGTAAAAGAATGAAAACTAATTCAATTTTTTCAAAATTTTTCATTTACTTCATAGTTTTTACGTTGATATTAGTGGGGACAATATGGATTTCCCGGATTTTTTTTCTTCCGGAATACTATGAAAACAAGAAAATAGAAATAATTAAATCAAGTATATCAACAATTGATGAAACAATTCAAAAAGAAGAGTTTAGTGACAATTCAATAAATATAATTACTGATATTTCTGAAAAACTTAATGGAAGGATTACTGTTTTTGATTCCCAGGGAAAAAGTTCTTTTATATGAAGGATCTCAGGGGATGATGAAAGAAACCAGAATAACAAGAGAGGAGATTCAAAAGCTCTCGGAAGAAAAATTTTAGTTTATAAAACCAATACAATAAGAGGGAATAATGAATTTTTAGCCGCTCTTGCTAAAGGTGAAAATTATATTTATTTAGTTCTTGCTCCCTTTCAAGCTATTGAAGATGCTATAACTATTGCTCAGGATTTCTATATATTTATTTTAGCTGGAGGATTATTAATTGCATTATTATTGTCTTGTATTTTTGCAAATAAAACTTCTAAACCTCTTTTGGAACTTAATAAGCTTGCGGGGGGGAATTACAGAATTGGATTTTTCCGGAAAATGGAATTATAAAAGAACTGATGAAATAGGTCAGCTTGGTAATTCTCTTAATAAAGTTTCATTAAATCTGGAAAAATCACTTAACGATTTACAAAATGAACTTGAAAAAGAGAAAACCCTTGATAAATTAAGGAAAAATTTTGTATCAAGAGTTTCCCATGAATTGCAAATACCAATAGCAATAATTAACGGACATATTGAAGCTTTAAATGATAGGGTTTTTCAGTCCGAAGAAGAAAAAGAAGAATATTTAAATATCATTGAAAAAGAAACAATAAAAATGAGCAATCTAATTAAGGATTTACTTGATCTTACTCAATTAGAGCCAGGAACCTTTAAGATTAAAAAACATAAATTATTCTGAATTAATAGAAAATAAATTGAACAGTTTTAAAATTCTTTTTAATGAAAAACAAATTAACGTTTCTAAAGAAATATTTAAGGAAAATATTTTCCTAAATATTGATTCCTATAGAATAGAGCAAGTTTTAAATAATTTAATTCAAAATGCTATAAACAATACTTATAATAAAGGTAAAATTACTTTGAAAATTGCTGAAGAAGGTAATTTTATAAGAACAGAAGTCTTTAATGAAGGGAAAAACATTCCCGAGGAAATATTGCCTCATATTTGGGAACCTTTTTTTAAAGGCGAAGAAAAGAAGGGGACAGGTATTGGTTTAGCGATAGTAAGAAATATTATTAATTTACATGAAGGAAATGCGGGAGTAGAAAATTTGAAAGATGGAGTTATGTTTTATTTTAATATACTAAAGTAAAAAAAGGTGATCAGGGTCACCTTTTTTGTTATTTACTTCTTCCAAAACCTTGAAACTGACCTTTGTCACCGGTTCTTCCAAATCCAATTCCTAATCTTTCTTTAGAATCTCTGTCTGCTGTTCCGTCACAGTTACTCATTCTTTCTGTAATTGCTGCTTTAAATTCTGCAGCTTTTTCGGCAGTAATTCTTCCTTTAGAAACTAAACCATCAATTCTTTCAAGCTTTAGAGCTAAAGTTTCTTCTGGTGAGCCTGCTTGATTATGAAGCATTGCAACGTTTCCTCTTGCAAATGTTGGGGCATCTGCTGCAAAGGCCATAAAACCTCCAAGTGTTAAAAATATTAATACTTTTTTCATAATTAATTACCTCCTGTATTTTTTTCTTGGTACATTTATATAATAGAATGGTAATGTGACAAATTAGTGACAATTTTTTGATATAATAAAGAAAAATTTGGTCGGAGAGTGTTATATGAAAATAAATTATATTACAGGCAGAGCAGGATCCGGAAAATCTTGCTATACTTATAAAAAAATTAATGAAAGCATTGTTTTGGGTAAAGAAAAAAACATTCTTATTGTTCCGGAACAATACACTCTTCAGGGAGAAATTGACCTTATTACTAAAATGAACCTTGAAGGGATTATTAACGTTCAGGTTTTAAGTTTCAAAAGACTTTCATTTAAAATCATGAGTGAAGTCGGTGGTATAAAAAAGAACTTGATTACTGACCTTGGAAAAATAATGACTCTCAGAAGAATTTTTGAGGAGAATAAAAATAATTTAACTATTTTTACAAAAGCTTATCATCAAGAGGGATTTATTAAGGAATTTTCCAGTCTGATTTCAGAATTCAAAAAAAATGGTATGACTGATAGCAGTTTAAATGAATACTTAGAAAAAATTGATAATGACTATATACTTAAAAATAAAATTTCTGACATATCAATGATTTATGAAAAATTTGATGCTACTTTAGCTGGAAAATATATAGACGAAGAGGAAACTCTTAATATTTTGTATGAAAATATTAAGTATTCTGCATTTCTAAAGGATTCAGAGATTTGGATTGATGGTTTTAATTCTTTTTCCATTCAGGAATATAAAGTAATAGAAGAATTATTTAAAACAGCAAAGGAAGCCACCTTTACATTAACTACTGATTTAAATCTGGCTGGAAGGGACTATGATTTATTTAGCCCTACAATTAATACATATAAAAAAATGAAAGAAATTACAGAGAGGAATAACCTGGAAGAAAATGAAATAGTTTTAAAAGGTAATTATATAAAATCAAAAGAATTATCCCACCTTGAACAAAACTTATATTCATATCCGGCAAAAAAATATACAGAAATAGTTAAAAGCATAAAACTAACTTCTGCTTTAAACTTATATAATGAGGTAGAAAATGCAGCAATTAATATAGTAAAACTTGTTCGTGATTCTGGCTATAAATGGAAGGATATTTCTGTAGTTACTAATGCCCTGGATATATATAGTTCGATTATAAAAAGGGTTTTTTATGAATATAGTATCCCTGTTTTCGTAGATGACAAAAAAAGTATCAGCGGGAATCCCCTTGTTAATTTTATTAAATCATCCTTAAGGATAATTATTGATGACTATAAATGGGGGGACGTTTTCCTCTTATTAAAAACTGGTTTTATTGACATATCTTCAGAGGATTCTTATGAACTGCAAAATTATATTTTAGAAAAGGGAATAAAAGGAAAGGATTGGAGAAACAAGTCTTTTGAAATAAAAAATAAAGAAAAGATTACCATTAATATTGAAAAGTTAAGGGAGAATCTTAAAAAATCAAAAAATGGTAAAGATTATGCAACAGCTTTATTTGATTATTTAAATGATTGTAATATTTTAGAAAAACTTGAGATTATTCTTAAAGAAGAAAAGGATCTTGGAAATTTTGAATTTGTTAATGAAAATAGTCAGATATGGAACATTGTTATGGAGATTTTTGAACAAATTTCCGAAATAATAGGAGAGGAAAAATATTCAACAAAGGACTTATATAAAATTATAGATAGTGGTTTTAACAGTTATGAGTTAGGAGTAATTCCACCAACAATGGATCAGGTATTGGCAGGAAATTTGGAACGCTCAAAAAGTCATGATATAAAAGCTTTATTTTTATTAGGATGTAATGATGGAATTATTCCCAGATCATATTCTGATGGGGGAATATTACTTGATAAAGAAAAAGTTAAACTACAAGAATTAGGGATGGGTTTTTATAAAGATAATTTAACAGAAATGAAAGAAGAAAAGTTCTTAGTATATTCTGCATTTACAAAACCATCTGAAAAATTGTTTATTAGCTGGAGTCTTGGAGATAATGAAGGAAAAGCTTTAAGACCTTCATTAATTACTGACAGAATAAAAAGAATTTTCCCGGAAATTAAAACAGATACAGATTTGTATTTTATGGAAGATTCTTTTGATGATAGTACCGTATTACCAACACCTGGATTTAAGTTTTTAACAGAGAATTTAAGAAATTATTTAGATTATGGGAAAATGGATCCCCGTTGGCTGGAAACGTATTCCTGGTACTTTTACAGTCCTTCGTGGGAAGATAAATTAAATTTATTGATAAATGGTCTTTTCCACGAAAATCAAATTAAGGAAAATGGAAACAATAGTATTAACAATATATATTTATCAAAAGAACGATTTAGTATTTCTAGACTGGAAACTTATTCAAACTGTCCCTTTAAGCATTTTATAAAATATGGAATAAGACCCCAGGAGAAAAAAGAGTATAAAGTCGAGCTTCCGGATATTGGAAATCTTTTTCATGGTGCTTTAGAAATTTTTCCAGGAGAATTACAAAAACAGAATGTACCTTGGGAAGAAGTATCAACTGAAAAGGCGGAAGAAGTTATCAGCTTAATCGTAGATAAAATCTCTGAAGAATTTCAGAATGGTCTTCTTCAAAGCAGTTCCAGGAATATGTATTTAAAGGAAAAATTAAAAAGAATCAGTAAGAGGGCAGTAAAGACTCTTACTGATCAGTTGCAGCAAGGAGAATTCCATTTATGGAAATTTGAGTTTCCTTTTAAAGAAGAACTGGATCCGAAGGAAAACATTACTCTTGAGGGACGAATTGACCGCCTTGATATCTGGCAGGATGAGACAGGGAAATACTACTTAAGGGTTATTGACTATAAATCTGGGAATAAAAAATTCAATCTAAATGAAATATATAATCTGATTCAATTGCAGTTAATAATATATTTAACTGCAGCTGTTTTTGAAGGAGAAAAAATATTAAAAGGAGAAGTTAAGCCAGGAGGAGCCTTTTATTTTAGAATAGATGATCCCTTTATAGAAATTGAAAATTCAGATGAATATAAATTAGAGGAATTAATAAATAGTCAGTTAAAAATGGACGGCTTTCTTTTAAATGAAGAAAAAAATGTTTGTGCAATGGATAAAGATATTTTAGAAAACAAAAAGTCATCAGTAATTCCTGTAAGTGTTAACAAGGATGATAGCTATAGCAGTAATTCCGTGGTTTTTTCAGAAGAAGAGTTGGAAAATATTTTTTCTTATGTAAAAAACATGTCACTCCAAATGATATCTGATATAAACAAAGGTAATATAAAAATTAAGCCGGCTAAAGGTAATAATTTTCTTTCATGTACTTATTGTAAATATTTAAGTATTTGCCAGTTTGATACAGCTTTTCCAGAGAACTATTATAGAAAACTTGAAAAGTTTAAAAAAGATGAAGTTCTAAAAGTTATGTCTGAAAAGAGGTTTGGAAATGAATAACTGGACCACAGAACAAAAAAATGCAATTAATTTAAGAGGGAAAAATCTTTTGGTGTCTGCTGCTGCTGGTTCAGGAAAAACAGCTGTATTAGTTGAGCGGATTGTTAAATTAATAATTGAAGATAAGGTTGATATTGACAAGCTTTTAATAGTTACCTTCACCAATGCAGCAGCTGCAGAAATGAGAGAAAGAATTTCCCGGGTACTTGTAAGAGAACTGGAAAAAGATAACGAAAATGAAGAGCACTTAAGAAATCAGTTAAATTTACTTGGGAAAGCTTCAATTAGTACACTACATGCTTTTTGCATACAAGTTTTAAGAAAAAACTTCTATTCTATAGGCTTAGATCCTTCTTTTAAAATCGGAGATCAAGGAGATTTGCTTATTTTAAAACAAGAAGTTATGGAAGAGGTTCTTGAAGAAGCTTACAAAGAAAGCAGCCCTGGTTTTCATAAATTAATTGACTCATATTCAGAAAATAAAGGGGATAAAAAAATAGAGGAATTAATAACATCCATTTATTCTTTTATCCAAAGTCAGCCAGATCCCTTTAGATGGCTTGAAGAAAAGGTTGAAATGTTTAAATTAACCACAGAAGAACTTTACTCTTCAGCCTGGATGTCAGAATTAAAAAAATCAATTTATATTGACTTAAATGGAGTTGAAGATTTAATCGATCAGTGTTTAGCTATAGCAGAATCTCCAGGAGGTCCTGAAGCATATATTGAAGCTATCCAAAAAGATAAGAATTATCTAAAATTATATAAAAAAAATATTGAAGATTACTTTAATGGTGATTTTGACAGAGAGGGTTTGGTTTTCACTTTCGCAAAATCTAAAACTATTAAGAGTAATAATCCTTTGGTAATTTTAGAACTTAAGGATAAAGTTAAGGATATCAGAGATGAGTATAAAAAAATTATAAAAGATTTATCAGATAAAAGTATTCTTGGAAAAGATATTGAAAATTACCGGGAAGATATTAATCAAATGTATGATCCTTTGAAAGCTTTGTATAATCTTACTCTTAATTTCCATAAAAAGTACCAGGAAAGAAAAATGGAAAAAGGCATTGCAGACTTTAATGATTTGGAACATTTCACTTTAAAAATACTGGAAAATAATGATACAGCTAATACTTACAAAGATCAGTATAAGTATGTATTTGTTGATGAATATCAGGATAGTAATTTGGTTCAGGAAACCATTATAAACAAAGTAAGAAGTAATAATAATTTGTTTTTAGTTGGGGATGTAAAGCAAAGCATTTACAAATTCAGATTAGCAGATTCGGGACTATTTATAAAAAAATATAATGACTATATTAAAGAAGAAAATGAAAATGAAGAAAGAATAGATCTGTCTAAAAATTTCCGAAGCAGAAAAGAAATTCTTGAAGGAATTAATTATATTTTTAGAAAACTAATGTCAGAAGAAATTGGAGATATTAACTATACTCCAGATGCATGGCTTTACCCAGGAGCTGATTTTGATGAAATAAATGATCCTGAGATTGAACTTTTTCTAATTGATAAACATGAGGATGAAGAAGAAGGTCAGGATGATGAGTCGGATTTAAAACTTAAAGACTTAAGCGATGCAGAAACAGAAGCCTATTTTATTGCTAAAAAAATAAAGAATTTATTAATGGAAAATACAAACAGGTCCTATAAAGATATAGTGGTTCTGTTAAGGTCTGCTAAAAATTGGGCTAATGTTTTTAATGAAGTTTTTATTAAAGAGGGTATTCCTGTTTATACTGACGATAATCAAGGTTATTATGAAACTTTGGAAATTAAAATATTTTTAAATTTATTAAAAATTATAGATAATCCCAAAGATGATATTTCTTTAATTAGTGTTTTAAGATCCCCCATTGGTAACTTTAGCACAAATGAATTAATTGAAATCAGAAAAGAATCCCCGGAAAAATCTTTTCATGAAGGGGTAATAGAATATACATTAAATAATGATAATCATCTTTCTCAAAAAATTAATAATTTTTTTAAAAAAATTAATTTATGGGAAACGAAGTCAAAATATAAAAAAACAGAAGAATTTCTTTGGGACTTAATGATTGAAACAGGATTCTTTTATTATGCCGGGGGAATGATAAAGGGCAAACAAAGACAAGCTAATTTAAAATTTCTTTTAGAAAGAGCAGCTATTTTAGAAAAAAAAGGAATAGGAGGACTTTTTAATTTTATCCGTTTCTCTGAGGAATTCCAAAAAGCAAAAGGTGAGCAGGGTATAGCAAAAACAATAGGAGAAAACGAAGATGTTGTTAGAATTATGACAATTCATAAAAGTAAAGGTCTTGAATTCCCAGTTGTAATAGCAGCTGCTTTTGGAAGAGAATTTAACAAAAGAGATCAGATTGGTGATGTACTTCTTCATAAAGATCTGGGACTTGGTGCAAAATATGTTAACCCTGAAAAAAGAGTTTACAGAGAAACTTTCCCGCAAATCAGCATAAAAAAAGTAACCAAAATCGAAAATTTGTCTGAAGAAATGAGAGTTCTTTATGTGGCTTTGACAAGAGCAAAAGAAAAATTAATTATAACTGGAACAATAAATAATATTGAGAAAACAAAAGTAAAATGGTCCAGGGAGATTAGTTCATATGAAATAGTAAAAGCAAAAAATTATTTAGATTGGCTTGGATTGTCCTTGTATGATAATGAAAGTGAAATAAACAAAGATCAAAAAGAATGGAAAATAAATGTTTTAAATAAAAAAGATATACTTGAAGGAATTGCCAGGGATGCCAATGAGAAAATAGTTATTAAGGATACTCTTGTTAATTTTGACAAATATTATTCAATAAAGGCATCTGACGAAATAAATAAAAAATTTTCCTGGGAATATCCTGATCAAAAATCTAAAAAGATTCCATCGAAAATTACAGTTTCTGATTTAAAAAAGGTTTCTGTAGAAGATATGAGTAAAATTTTATACAGAATCCCATCTCTTGTGAAAAGGCCCTCTTTTATTGAAGGTAAAAAAGAATTTATCTCATCTGAAAAAGGGGTAATTATTCACTTCTTTATGCAGAATTGTGACCTAAACAAAGTGGGTACAAAAGAGGAAATTTTAAATCAAATTGAATTAATGATAAACAAAGAACTTTTAACAAAAGAAGAGGGGGGCATAATCAATCCTGATAAAATTCTAAAGTTTTTTCAAAGTCCTCTTGGAAAAAGAATGCTTAACTCTTGTAATGTAAAAAGAGAGGTTAGTTTTGTATATAAAACTGATATTTGCAATGCAGTTGATGATGCTGAGGGGTGTGATGAAAATATATTTATTCAGGGTGTAATTGACTGTTATTTTGAAGAAGAAGGAAATTATATTCTTATTGATTATAAAACAGACTATGTAAATGAGGGATCAGAAGAAGAATTATTAATAAAATATGATTCCCAGCTAAGAATATATAAAGAGGCTCTTATTAATATCAGTGGAAAAAATGTTAAAGAAGCCTTCTTATACTCTTTCACTATGGACAAAGAATTATTACAAGTCTAAAATATAGTGATATATAAAAATAAGAAGGTTGATTAATTTGAAAAATGAAATAATCCTTGGTATGAAAAAGTCATTCCCAATATGTATTGGTTATTTTCCCTTGGGTTTAGCTTTTGGAGTTATTGCTCAAAATTATGGCATGAATCCTTTTGAAGTTGGTTTAATGTCAATATTGTTGTTTTCCGGATCAGAACAGTTTATTACAGTAGCCATGATGACAATAGGGGCAAGTTTTTTCAATATTAATTACAATTTTATTAGTTAATTCCCGTTACTTGTTATTTAGTGCGGCTTTGTCTTTACATTTAAAGAAATTTTCATCCTGGCTTGTTGGTATAATTATAGCGGGGATCACTGATGAAACTTTTGTTGTATCTACAACACACTTTAAAGAAAATAAACCTGAATCAGCTTTTTGGCTTGCCTTTAATGTAACTTCACACTTATCCTGGATATGCAGTACTATTCTTGGAGTATATGTGGGTAGTTTTATACCTGATATGGAAACCTTTGGTTTAAATTTTGCTTTACCTGCAATATTTATGGCCTTGTTCTTTATGACAGCGGAAAACAGATTAATGGTTACAACAGGGATTTTTGCCGGTATAGTATCAATGGTTCTTATTAGTCTTGGTTTTACAGATTCAAATATACTTTTAGCTACATTAATAGCTGCATCATTAGGAGTTGTATTAAAAAGATGGAAAACAAATTAATTATTTTGATTCTTGCCTTAGGAGCCATAAATTTTAGTTTAAGATTTTTTCCTGCATTAATTCTTAACAAAATGGATTTACCTGAAATAGTAAAGGAATGGCTTACCTTTGTTCCTGTAGCTACTATTGCAGCTCTTGTTATACCAATGTTGTTAGAATGGAATGGTGAAATAATAAATATTTCTTTAGAAAATAAAAATTTACTCTCAGGAATACCTGCTATTATTTCAGCAGCGATTACAAAGAGCTCAAGAATTACCCTGGCAGCTGGAATGGCGGCTATGGCTCTTTTGCAATTTATATAAATAATTTTTTGGAGGGAAAAAATGAATAAAAAAGCAATTATCGTGGCAAGTTTTGGAACAAGTTATATCGAAGTATTAAACAGGAGTATTAAGCTGGTAGAGGATCAGGTTGCAAATGAATTTCCTGATTTTGAAATAAGAAGAGTTTTTATTTCTAATATGGTTAGAAAAGCATTATTGAAAAAAGAAGGAATTAAAACAGACTCTCTTGAAGAAGCTTTGGATAAGCTTGAAGCTGAAGGATTTAAAGAAGTTTATGTTCAAACCCTGCATATTATTCCTGGAGAAGAATATCACGAAAAAATAATTAAACCAGCCAGGAAATATAATCATCGTTTCGAAATATTAAAAATAGGAAAATCCCTTTTATTTGCTACTGAAGATTATTTTAATGCAATTGAAGCTTTAAAAGATCAAATACCAGCTTTTGAAAATGAAAAAGCAGCTGTTCTTATGGGCCATGGAGCCACTCACCCTGCCAACTCCTGCTATGCAGCGTTGCAGTTAAAACTCTTTGATGAGATACCAAATACTTTTATTGCAAATATTGAGGGCTATCCTGAAATTGATGATATCATGGAAAAATTATCACCATATAAGAAAATAGTATTAATGCCTTTTATGCTTACAGCAGGGGATCATGCTATCAATGATATGGCTGGAGAAGAAGAGGATTCATGGAAAAATATTCTTACTGACAAAGGTTTTGAAATAGAGGTTTATATGAAGGGATTAGGAGAAAATCCTAAGATCAGACAAATATATATAAATCATATTTATGATATGTTGAAGGGTGAAAGTAAGTAATTTATAAAAAGTACCAATAATACTCTTAGATTATAAAAATGGATGTTTATAATGAAGGAGAGAGTTTAATATGAAAATTAATCCTAATGTACCTGGCGTTCAGCAGCACATTAATCAGCAGAATTCCAAGAAGGCAGAACATGAAGTGAAGCCTGATCAAAAAGTTCAAAAAGAAGTAGAATACATTCCATCTTCAAATGCAGACAAAAAAGTAACT
This sequence comes from Peptococcia bacterium, assembly GCA_965228015.1. Lineage (GTDB taxonomy): Bacteria > Bacillota > Peptococcia > Peptococcales > SKKY01 > SKKY01. Next base: position 477,262 of record OZ245787.1, on the reverse strand, counting down.
TATGAAAACCCAGGAGTGAAAAAACCTGATCAAAATGTTATTGCAGAATTAAAAAAAGCAAGTGATGAAAGACTCTCAGCACTAAAGAGAATGGTAGAAGAAATGCTTGCCCGTCAAGGAATGACTTTCCGTGATGTTGAGGCAGGAAAAACTGTTGAAGTAGATGAAACAACCAGAGCAGAAGCACAAACTGCTGTTGCAGAAGGTGGAGAATTTAGTGCTGAAGCAGTTAGTGACAGAATTGTAGAGTTTGCCAAAGCAATTTCAGGTGAAGATAAAGGAAAGCTTGATCTTTTAATTGGAGCTATTGATGAAGGTTTTGCAAAAGCGAAAGAAATTATTGGAAATACACTTCCTGGTATTTCTCAAAGGACCTATGACTTAATTATGGAAAAATTAGATGCCTGGAAAAATGAAGAATAGTTGAAACATCCTTATAAAGAAAGATTTATTAATAAATTTTGGGTAGTCTCATATAATGTGAGGCTACCCTTTTTTCGTTAACATACTATATGTAGGGTAGTAAAATGTTACTCACCGCTAATTATAGTTATAAATACAACGACGGAGGAAATAACATGGACCTAACAGTAAAAAGAGATGGACGAGAAGTACCTTTTGATGAAAGAAAGATAACCGATGCAATTTTCGAAGCTGCGAAATCAGTTGGTGGAGAAAACAGAGAAACTGCTATGGAAATTACGCTTGGTGTAATAAAGAGATTAAGAAATCAATTTGGAGATCAAAGATATACTGTTGAAGATGTACAAGATGCAGTAGAGAAAGAGTTAATTGAAAGAGGTCATGCCAAAACTGCAAAGGCATACATACTATACAGAGATAAAAGAACTAATATTAGAGATGCAAGGTCAGAAATGCTTGATGCAGTTTCAACAATTTTAACTGAAACCAGCAGAGAAAGTGCAAACGTCGGGAATTCAACTTCAGCGAAAGTTCTTCAAATTTCTGAAGTTGCTTCAAAGGAATTTTATTTAAAGAGAGCATTGCCGGAAAAAGTAGCAGAAGCTCATCAAAATGGAGATTTTTATATCCGTGATTTATCATGGTACGGAAAAACTATGACCTGCCTTCAAATTCCACTATCTGAGTTAATGGAAAAAGGATTTAACAATGGACATGGATATATCAGACCTCCAAAAGGAGTAAAAACTGCTGCTGCATTAGCAGCTATTATCCTTCAAAGTAATCAAAATGACCAGCATGGGGGTCAATCCTATGCATACTTTGACAGAGACATGGGAATTTTTGTAGAGAAAGAATATGAGCGTCAAAAAAGAATGATTAAAGACAGTATGGAAAAAGCGGGAGTTGTAATAACTGAAGAACAGCTTCAGAATCTGGTAGAATCAAGAGTCCAGGATGAAGCTTATCAGGCTATGGAAGGTTTTATTTATAATTTAAATACAATGCACAGCCGGGCTGGAGCTCAAGTTCCTTTTTCTTCAATTAACATCGGAACAGATATCAGCAGGGGTGGAAGAATGATTGCCGAAAATCTTCTTAAAGTCTATGCAAAAGGGTTAGGTAAAGGGGAAGCTCCAATATTCCCAAATATTTGTTTTAAAATTAAAGACGGAATTAACTATGAGCCGGAAGATCCAAACTATGATTTATTTAAACTTAGTATGGAGGTTGCCTGTAAAAGATTATTCCCGAATTTTTCTTTTCAGGATTCTTCTTTCAATTCTCCTTATGAAGAAGATATTGCATACATGGGATGCCGTACCAGAGTTATTGGCAATGTTAATGGTCCTGAAATCACGGAAAAAAGAGGTAATCTTTCTTTTACAACTATAAATCTTCCAAGACTTGGAATAAAAGCAGAAAAAATCTATCTGTATTTTGGAACAGTTTGGACGAAATTTTTGATAAAATAGCAGAACAGCTTCTTCATCGTTATGATATACAAAAGAATCTTAAAGTAAAAGATTTCCCGTTTTTAATGGGACAAAAACTGTATCTTGGCAGTGAAAATATGGAAAATGACGACAAAATTGAAGATGCTATTAAACATGGAACCTTATCAATTGGATTTATTGGCCTTGCAGAAACTTTAATTGCCCTGACAGGAAAGCATTATGGAGAAAGTTCCGAATCTCAGGCTCTTGGCTTGTCGATAATCAGCCACTTAAGAAGAAAATGTGATGAGGCTTCAGATAAATATAGTTTGAATTTTAGTCTTCTTGCTACTCCAGCTAAAGGATTAAGTGGAAAATTTACATCTAAAGATAAAAAATGTTTGGAGTAATTCCTGGAATTACAGATAAAGACTGGTATACCAATTCATTCCATGTACCTGTTGATTTTAAAATTAATGCTTTTGATAAAATAAAGATTGAAGGACCATATCACAAGTTATGTAATGCTGGGCATATTTCCTATGTTGAACTGCCAAGTGCTCCGCAACATAATATAGATGCTTTCGAGTCAATTGTAAAAGCAATGTATGATGCAGATATGGGGTATGCAGCTGTTAATTTCCCAGTAGATATTTGTAATGAATGCGGATTTAACGGTGTAATCGATTCTGAAACCTGTCCTGCATGTGGAAACAAAGGCAGAATAAGCAGAGTCAGAAGAATTACCGGTTATTTATCTACCCTTGAAATGTTTAATGATGCAAAGAAAACAGAGGGAAAAAAACAGAGTAAAGCACATGGATGTGTAATAAACGATTAGATATGCGCATATTTTAAATGATTCTATTGTAGACGGTCCTGGTATGAGAATGGTTGTTTTCTTACAAGATTGTAAATGGAATTGTAAGGGTTGTCATAATCCTCATTTGTTCCCCCTGGATGAAGGGATCGAAATTGATGAAATCCAGTTAGCAAAAGTAATTTTAAAAAAATTAATTCAATACATTCTGGAATTACATTTAGTGGAGGAGACCCAATTTTACAAAATGAACCATTGTTAAAAGTAATTAAATATATCAGAAGCAGGAAGCCGGATATAAATATCTGGGTTTATACCGGATTTTTATTTGAAGATATTTCTCATCTTCCAGTACTTAGAGAAATTGACGTTTTAGTCGATGGCAAATTTATACTTGAAGAAAAAGATATATCGTTAAAGTTTAGAGGATCTGCAAATCAAAGAGTTGTTGATATAAAGAAATCATTACAAAATAACAAAGTGACACTATTATAATTTATTTAAAAATGGATCCGTTATAAGCTATAGCGGGTCTTGTTTTTTTGCATAAAGTGACAACTTGTGTTATAATGTTTGTTGTCGCATAAATGAAAACAATTTTGAAAGAAGGTGTCATATGGGAGAAGTAAAAATTAAAGTTGAAAATTTAACAAAGATTTTTGGAAATAAACCTGAGCAAGGTTTGGAGCTTTTAAATAAAGGCATGTCCAAAAATGAAATTATGGATAAAACAGGCCAGGCAGTGGGAGTAAATAATGCCACTTTTGAGGTGGAAGAGGGACAATTTTTAGTAATTATGGGTCTTTCAGGTAGTGGTAAATCCACTCTTGTAAGATTAATTAACAGATTAATAGAACCTACAACAGGTAGTGTAATAATTGATGGCAATGATATTACTAAAATGAATTCCGATGAGCTTAGAAATTTAAGAAGAAAAAAGTTTGCAATGGTATTTCAAAGATTTGCTCTTTTCCCTCACCGGACAATATTAAAGAATGTTGAGTTTGGACTCGAGATACAGGGAATGGAACAGTCAGAAAGAGAGCAAAAGGCAAGGGAAGCATTAGATTTAGTAGGATTGAAAGGCTGGGAAGAAAGTTTCCCCGAACAATTAAGCGGAGGAATGCAGCAAAGGGTTGGTCTTGCAAGAGCCTTAGCAGTTGATCCTGATATTCTTTTAATGGATGAAGCATTTAGTGCTTTGGATCCATTAATTAAAAAAGAAATGCAGGATGAACTACTTGCTCTACAAAACAGGGTAAATAAAACAATTATTTTTATTACACATGATCTTGATGAAGCACTTAAACTCGGAGACAAAATCATTTTGATGAAAGATGGAGCAATTGTTCAAGAAGGAACACCTGAAGATATTCTTACTAACCCTGCAGATGAATATGTTGAAAAATTTGTTGAAGATGTAAACACATCTAAAATCTTAACTGCAAGCGGGGTAATGAAAAAAGTTAAAAATGTTGCATATCCGAAAGACGGTCCAAGAACAGTTCTAAGAAAAATGGAAGAAGAAGGAATTTCCAGTATATTTGTTGTAAATCGCGATGGTACTTTAAACGGTATTATTTCGGCGGAAGATGCTGCTGAGGCTACAGAAAATGGAGTAAAGGAAATTACAAATATTATAAAAAGGGATGTAATTCAAATTGATCCAGATACTCCCGTTAATGAAATATTCCCGGTGATAGCCACAGCTACTTATCCAATAGTAGTCGCAGATGAAAACAAAAAATTACTTGGAATAATTATTAAAGGTACAATTTTAGCAAAGCTTGCAGGAAAGGGGGTTAAATAATATGAATGCTATACCAACTTTTCCATTAGCAAAATATATTGATGCAATATTGAATTTTTTTACAGATAATTTCTCTTTTATTACTAAAGGAATTTCTGATATTACAAAAGTGGGATTAGATTATTTTGAAGCAGGATTATTATTGTTATCTCCTATTGTAATGATAATTTTAATCGCAGTACTAACCTATTTTATTACAAACAGAGGTGTTGCTGTACTTTCTTTGGCAGGACTTCTGCTGATTTGGAATATTGGACTTTGGGATGCTACTATGAATACTTTGTCTTTAGTTTTAGCTGCAACTATTATTGCAGCTGGAATTGGCTTACCTTTAGGTATTTTGGCTGCTCTAAATGACAGAGCTAATAAAATAGTAATGCCCATTCTGGATTTTATGCAGACTATGCCTGCCTTCGTTTACCTAATACCAGCTATACCCTTTTTCGGTCTTGGAAAAGTGTCAGCTGTTTTTGCTACAGTTATATTTGGAATGCCTCCGGCAATAAGACTTACAAGCTTAGGCATTCGTCAGGTTCCTGGAGAACTTATTGAAGCATCTGATGCATTTGGTACTACCTGGAAGCAAAAGCTTTTAAAAGTTCAGTTACCAATAGCAGTACCCACAATTATGGCAGGAATTAACCAGACAATAATGCTTTCTTTGTCAATGGTGGTAATTGCTGCAATGATTGGAGCCGGAGGACTTGGTGGTGAAGTTTTACGGGCTATTCAAAGGTTCCAGCCAGGCAAGGGTTTTGAAGTAGGATTAGGAGTAGTAATTCTGGCAATTATCTTAGATAGGGTTACTCAAAACATAGGAAAAAAATACAAATAATCAAGGAGGAAAAGAACAGATGAAAAACAAAAAAACAATTATTGGTCTTGCAACTCTTTTAGTATTGAGTTTACTAGTAGCAGGTTGTGGTGGAAAGAAAGCCGAAACACCAGCAGAAGAAAGTGTAGTAGATAAGTTTCAGGGAAGAGTTATTGGAATTGAGCCAGGTGCAGGTTTAATGTCTGCTTCTGAAGAAGCAATTGAAGTATATGGTTTAACTGATTACACGTTGATGGATGGAAGTAGTGCAACAATGACAGCCACTTTAGCAGATGCTATAGCTAATGAAGAATGGGTTATTATAACTGGCTGGACTCCTCACTGGAAGTTCGCTAAATGGGATCTGAAATATCTTGAAGACCCTAAAAATGTATTTAGTGGAGATGAACAAATTCATACTCTGGTAAGAAAAGGTTTGGATACAGATATGCCTGATGTTTATGCATTGCTAGACAATTTTAACTGGACTCCTGATGATATGGCTGCATTAATGGTTTCTAACTCTGAAGAAGCCGCAGATGAATATGCAAATGCAGTAGCCTGGATTGAAGAAAATGTTGATAAAGTAGCAGAATGGATTCCAGAAGAAACAGCAACTGAAAAAGGAACAGTTAAATTAATTTATGTACCATGGGATTCTGAAATTGCCAGTACAAATGTTGTAACAGCAGTACTTCAGGAAAAAATGGGATATGATGTTGAATTAATTGAAGTTGATGCAGGTGTAATGTATCAAGGCCTTGCTTCTGGTGATGCGGATGGTATGGTAGCAGCATGGTTACCAGCTACTCATGGTCATTATCTTGATGCAATTAAAGATGATGTTATTGATCTTGGTGTAAACCTTGATGGAACAAAAATTGGTTGGGTTGTTCCAAGTTATGTAACAATTGATTCTATTGAAGAATTACAACCACAAAAATAAATTAAAAAATCATAATTAAAAGGTGTATTTAATGCACCTTTTTTTCGTTTAAAAGAATTATAAAAAAAGGTAAAGTCAATGAAGGAGGTAAAACTATGAATTTTTTCAAAAAGTATTGGAGCTGTATACTTCCAGAAGTGACTTTTTTTAAATTAATATTAGAACACATATTTTCAGCTGGTACAGCAATAATAATTATATCAATTATTGGCATTTCACTGGGTATTTTTATTACAAAGTATGAAAAAATATCTTCTTTGGTCTTAAATTTAGTAAACTTCCTCTATACAATCCCTTCTATAGCATTATTTGGATTTTTAGTTTTCATGACTGGAATAGGAAATAAGTCTGCTCTGATTGCTTTAGTGCTTTATGGCATTCTTCCTATGATTAGGAATGCATACACAGGTATAAAAGAAGTTGATTCTCAAATTATTGAAGCTGCAAGAGGGATGGGATCAACTGAAAAACAATTGTTATTTAAGATTCAGCTTCCTTTAGCTTTGCCTTTTATAATCTCCGGATTCCGAACAATGGTTATTATGACAATGGCCTTTACCGGTATAGCTTCCTTTATAGGAGCTGGTGGATTAGGTGTAGCTATATGGAGAGTTATAACAATAAATTTCCCGGAAATGACCTTTGCCGGAAGTATTTTAGTTGCGTTATTGGCAATAATTGCAGATCTGATTCTTGGATATGCAGAAAAGAAAATAAATAAAAAAATATATGGTAACTCAGGAGGGTTAATATGATGAAAAAGGTTTTAAGTTTATTTTTAGTGTTACTTTTATTATTAACAATTACTTCGTGCGGAAAAGAAGAAAAAAGTTGTTATAGCTTCAAAACCGATGACAGAACAGTTTATTTTGGTGGAAATGCTTACTGCACTTATAGAAGCTGATAGTGATATAGTAGTAGAACAAAAAAATGGGAATTGGAGGAGGTGCTGCTAATATACATCCTGGTATAATTAATGGTGAAATAGATATATATCCGGAATATTCAGGTACAGGATGGCTTTTTGTTTTAAAAGAAGATTTAATTAATAATCCTGATGAATTATTCGCAGAGGTAAAGGAAAAATATAATTCAGAGTATAATATAAAGTGGATGGAGCCATATGGATTTAACAATACCTTTGCTCTGGCAATGGATAAAAATCTGGCAGAAGAAATGAACATTAAAACCTATTCAGACTTATCTTCGAAAAGCAATGAATTAATATTTGGAGCAGAATATGATTTCTATGAAAGAGAAGATGGATTGCCTGGTTTGAAAGAAGTTTATGGTTTTGATTTTAAAAATGAAGTAGAAATGGATATTAGTTTAAAATATAATGCAATAAAAAGTAAAAAAGTAGATGTAATAAATGCATTTTCAACAGATGGGCTGTTACTGGAGTATAATTTGAAAGTTTTAGAAGATAATAAATTCTTTTTCCTTCTTACCAGGGAGCAACTTTAGTGAGAAATGAAACTTTAGAAAAATATCCAGAGCTTGAAGGAATATTACAAAAACTTGAAGGTACTGTTTCAGATGAAGAAATGATATTTTTAAATTATCAAGTAGACAAGGAGAACAAAGACCCAAAAAAAGTTGCTTTAAACTTTCTTAAAGAGAAAGGATTAATATGAATATTGTCGAAATAAAGAATCTAACAAAAAATATGGTGACAATGTTATTCTTAATAATATAAATTTAAATATTTCTGAGGGAGAATTTTTAGTAATCCTTGGACCATCAGGGTGTGGGAAAACTACTCTTCTAAAAATAATAAACGCATTAATTGATTTTGAGAAAGGTGAAGTATATATAAAAGATATTCTTTAAAAAGATTGGGATCCCATAAAATTAAGAAGAAATATTGGATATGTTATACAACAAACGGGACTATTCCCTCATTTAACTATAGCTCAAAATATCAGTTATGTGTTGGATCTGCAAAAAATAAGTGAAGATAAAAAAAGAATAGGAGCAGAAGAATTAATTAATTTGGTTGGCATGGATATTTCATTTTTAGACAGATATCCAGGAGAATTAAGTGGTGGACAAAAACAAAGGGTTGGAGTTGCCAGAGCTATAGCTGCTGATCCAGAAATAATCTTAATGGATGAACCCTTTGGTGCAGCAGACGAAGTTGTAAGAAAAAATCTCCAGGAAGAATTAAAACAATTACAAATAAGGCTAAAGAAAACCATTGCTTTTGTTACTCATGATATTGATGAGGCAATTAAGCTTGGAGACAGAATAGTAATTATGAATAATGGTAAGATTGAGCAAAGCGGTTCACCAGAAGATTTTTTGCTCAAGCCAGCTAATGATTTTATTAAGGACTTTTTAGGATTAAAAAACTTTACTTCTTATTTAAGCCAGATAAAAATATCTGATGTCTTATCTGAATGTGTAAATGATAATGAAAATTATATATATGATGATAATTCTGTTCTTGAAGGAATAAAGGCTCTTTTTGATCTTAAAATTCTTGAAGTATGCGTAAAAAACAGGGATGAAAAGATAGTTGGAAGTTTTAGATTCGATAAAGTAAAAGAAAAAATTCTATTAAAATAATATTTACATTTTATTGATATAATGAATAAAAATATTATGGAAATAAGGAGGAAAATAGTTTGTTTTCTTTATCATTTAGTAAAACCAGAAAAAAGACTAGTTTACTTATATTATTAATGTTTGTTTTTTTCAATTATTCCTTTTTCAGCCTTTGGAGATTCCCGGGTTGATATTTATGGTTATGTAAGGGATGATGATACAGGGAATCCTGTATATAATGCTAAAGTAGATTTATTCTATGAGAATAATAGTATTCCTTTTATCAGTACTTATACAGACAATAACAGCAGAATTGACACCACTGTTTATGCCTCAAATACAATTAAAAGGGCGGAAATATTCAGAACCGGATACATAAAAAATCAATTACAATTTCAAGTTATTCCAGCAATATTAATTTAGGAACAAATTACCTTGATTCTGGAAGCTCTTCAAGTACTGGGAATTACAGAGTTTATGGCACAATTGTAGATGACGATGATAATTTCTATATTAGCGACGCAAGAATACTTCTTGTAGATAATTATGAAGGTATAACCTATGTTGGGTATTCAAATTCAAGGGGTAATTTTGATGTAATTAATCTTCCTTTAGGAGATTATGAGGTTACAGTTACAAAATACGGTTACAAAGATTATGAAAGATCTAGTCTTTTAAGGCTGAGAACTGGTGATTATGATATGGATACTATTGAATTAGATAGTACTACAGGGTCTTCATCAAGCACATCAGATAAAACTTTAACTGGCAGAATTACTAATGAAAATGGATATTATGTTCAAAATGCTGAAGTTTATATTATTAATGAAAATAAAGAGGAAACAAAAACAATAACGGACTCAAGAGGTTATTATACATTTAATGACATTGAAACAGGAACCTACACAATAGGAGTAGGTGCAACTGGTTATGAACTTCTGGAAAGAATAAATTATGCCAGAATCCTGTCCTCAGACAGAGAAAAAGAAATTAATCTTGTAATAAGAATTGAAAGCCGTACTGGATATGAAGTTTACGGGAGAGTTCTTGATGAAGACAGGGAGTATCTTGAGGGTGTCGAAATATATCTTTTAGACGGAAACACAAGGGTAAAGAAAACAACTTCTGATTCCCGGGGTTATTATGAATTTGATTATGTTCAAAATGGCAGATATTCAATTGAATTCAAAAAGCTGGGTTATAAAACAGAAAAACTAACCGATAAAGTAAGAATTAATGGTTCATACTATTCGGTATCTCAGGTTCAAATGGAAGTAACTCAAGGGTCAAGTTCTGTAGTAGGAGGTCTTGTTGGAGACAGTCAGAGTGGCCTGAATGGTATTACGGTATATCTTCAAAATTCATTAGACTCATATACAGCAACAACCAATTACTATGGATATTTCACTTTTTCTGATGTAAGAGAAGGAAAATATGATTTATACGCAAGAATTAATAATGAAAAAAATTATTAGAGACAGACCTGAAAATTACTGGTTCAAAAACCGAAGTAGGGGATATTAATGTTAATCGTATAGGAACAGGATACAGGTTAACTGGGACTATTGAAGATAACAACGGTTCTGATTTAAGTAATGTGGATGTAAAAGTAACTGCATCGGGTGTTACCAAGGAAACTACTACAAATAGTAGCGGCTAGTAGCGGCGACTATACAATAACTGGTTTTGAAAGAGGTACCTATACAATTACTATTTCAAAAAACGGTTATGGAACAAAAACAGATGCAATAAGTATAACTAGTTATGATATAGAAAAAGACTTTACTTTAAAAGAAAATGATTATGTTAAAGTAGTATCTTCAGAAATAACTTTAGCGGTAAATGAAAGAATTGATTTATTAAAATATATTACGAAGGCTGAAATTTATTCTGCAAAGAATGTTTTATTAGATAACATTTCTTCAAGTTTTGAAGTTTATGTGCCAAGTGAATACAGCTCTTATCTAACAGCTTATTCAGATAAGCAAATTCGAGGTAATAAAACTGGAATTGCATATATTAATATTAGTATTTCAAATAGCAGAGATTATGACAACCTTTCTCCTGCATCAATAAAAGTTACTATTACTGAACCAAAACTTACCAGAGAAGCTGTTCTAACAATAGGAAGTAATTATTATATACTTGACGGCAAAACAGAAACTTCCGATGCAACACCATATATTAAGAGTGACAGAAGCTTCTTCCCGATTCGGGTTATTGCTAAAGCTTTAGGTGTTACAGATGGAAATATTAAATGGGATTCTATTACTAATACCGCTACTCTTATTAAGGGAAGTGATACTGTAGAGTTTATGGTTGGGAAGGATTATTATAAACAAAATGGAGTAACCCTATATATGGATGTTCAGACAGAAAATGTTAATGGAAGAGTTTGTCTTCCAACCAGATATGTTTCAGATGCTTTTGGCGGAGAAATTGAATGGAATAATTTTACAAAATCTCTCACAATAAAAACTAAATAAAAGTGGCCGTGTTGTAAATATCATTTGTTTACAACAATTTGGTGTGTTGAGAGTTGAAGATGCTCTTCCTGTTTATACAGCAGAAAGTCTTGGCTTTTTTGAAAATGAAGCGGAAATAGTTATTTTTAGTAATACCAGAGAAATGGATCTTGCCCTTGAAGCTGGGGTTATCGATGGAATATTAACAGATTTAGTAAGAACTCTTTTGATAAAGGGAGGAGAAGAGGATGTAAAAATAGTTGCCTCCGTATCCCCAAATCCATCTCCAAAAAGAAAATTTGCTATAGTAGCAGCTCCGGAAAACAATATTTTTTCAATAAATGATCTAACTAACTCTGAAATAGGTATTTCTTATAATTCTATAGCATCTTTTTTAACGGATAAGGTGTTATTGGAAAATAATATAATTAATGTAAATTTAAAATCTGCACCGGATATTAAATTAAGATTTGAATCACTAATTAGTAATTCCCTGGAAACCGCTCTGCTTCCGGAACCACTTGTTACATATGCAGAATAAGAAGGATGAGAACTATTATTGATGATGCTAAACTTGGTACTAATTTTTCACAAACAGTTTTTTATTCAGGACAGATTACATAAATAATAACAGAATGAAGATGGTTGATTTTTTTGAAGATATTTTAACTGCAGGGCAGCTTTTAAATGAAAATCCGGAAAAGTATTTTAGTCTTACTTCAGAAAAGGCTGGAATTAATGAAAGTTTATTATCTGAATATAAGTTTTATGCCATTGAAGAATTGTTTTTGCCTGAGGAAAATATAATAACTGAAGTAAATGAATGGATGATAGATAAAAAATAGTATCAAAAAAAATATACAATTGATGAGCTTATTACTAAGGAATTTATTGGTGAAAGCAAATGAGTTATAAAAAAGAAACTATAAGATTTTTTACAGGTTTTTTCTTTGTATTTTCTTTATGGTTCCTGATTTCTCAAATAATAAATAAATCTTTTCTTCCCGACCCTTTTGGAACATTAATTTATCTAACAGAAAATTTTATTGAAAAAGATTTGTATTTTGATTTTATTGTAAGTGTAATGGTATAGTCTTGTTGTAACACCTAGTACGGATAATATATAATAAACTCGAACTAGGAGGATTACAAAATGAGCAAACGTTACGATTTAGAATTCAAGAAGGAGGTTGTACGTGAATATCTAAAAGGCAAAAGCCTTGGTGATCTTTTTGCAACCTACGGTGTATCAAAATCAACAATGTCCGGATGGATAAAAAATACAGCGAAGAATGTCATTACACAAAACCACAAAATAAAGAAAATGCAATATCACCAGAGGAATATAGAGCGCTTAACAAGAAGCTTATGGAACTTCAAAAGGAAAATGACTTCCTAAAAAAAGCAGCGGCATTCTTCGCAAAGGAAATCGATTAGTGGTATATCAGTTCATTGATGCCTATAAACTTGAGTTTGGATTGCGCTGGTTATGCCGCAAGTTCAACCTCTCTCCGAATATGTACTACAATTACTTAAAGAACAGAAAATCCACGTATCGTGAGGGAAAGGCTAAAGTTCAAGAAAACATAAAAAGTATTTATTACAATAATGGACGCATTATTGGCCATAGGTGGATAGTCACTTTTCTTGCAAGGCAAAATATATTTATTAGTAAGACAACAGCGCGTAAGTATATGAACAAGGAATTAAACCTGCATGCAATCACTGTAAGAAAAAGGCCCAAATATGTAAAAGGTGAAAAGAACAAAGTATTTCCCAATATTCTTAATCAAAATTTCTCTGTCACAGAAAGAAATAAAGTATGGTGTACTGATTTCACCTATATAAGATTAACAAACGGTAAAATGCGTTATAATTGTACTATTATAGATTTAGCAAAAAGAGAAGCAATAGCAACGGTTAACTCAAAATGAATCAACTCAGATCTGGCAATAGAAGCCTTGTCTAAAGCTCTTGAAAGAGAGAGCCCAGATGAAGGGTTAGTCTTACATTCAGATCAGGGGGTACAGTTCACCTCATGGGCTTTCGTAGAGTACTGCAAAAGCCAAGGAATAAGGCAAAGCATGAGTAAAACAGATCGCCCATATGATAACGCTCCAATGGAGAGATTTTATAAATCACTTAAGTCAGAGCTTATTTACCACCAAAAATTTGAAACCGACCTACAATTAGATGAAACTATCAATAAATATGTTTATGTGTGGTACAACCACATTCGACCTCATTCATACAATGGAGGGCTGACTCCATTTGAAGCACGAAATATAAACTGATTTTCCGTACTTAGTGTTACAAAGATGCTTGACCATTACAAAGTTTTAAAAGAATTGTAATTTCTTTGTTTTTATCTTTCATTGTTGGCTTTCCTATTGGAATAATTACCGGCATTAATAAAATTGTGGATAATATAATGTCTCCAATATTATATTTTTTCTATCCTTTACCTAAAATTGTATTTTTACCTTTGTTTTTTGTTTTTTTGGTATAAGTGAGGTTACCAGAATTGTATTAATTGTATTTATTCTGGTTTTTCAAATAATTGTCAGTGTAAGGGATAGTGTGAAAAATATTAATTATGAATATATTGAGTTGTTTAAAACTTTGGGAGCAAGCCCCTTTGATTATTATAAATTATACATCCCTTTTGCTGCTCCGGGTGCTTTTTCAAGCATAAGAGTCTCTACGGGAATGGCAATTGCGGTTCTTTTTATTACGGAAAATTTTATTGCTGACAGAGGTTTAGGCTATCTTATATTAAATGCTATGGAATTAAGAATTTATTTCGAAATGTACAATGGAATAATTTTAATGGGATTCCTAGGTTATTTTTTCTATTTTTTAATTGATTATCTGGAAATAAAAGTTTGCTTTTGGCAAAAATCAATGATAGAATAAATACGAACATACTTTCTGTATTAATAAATAATAAAAGTATTTAAGGAATAGTTAAATTAATTACTAAGTATAGGGTAATTTTAATAAAAGGAGAGAGGTATATGTCAGATAAAACAAAAGCATTGGAATTCGCTCTTAGCCAGATTGAGAAAAATTTTGGCAAAGGGTCAATAATGAAACTTGGTGAAAAAACAGCAACAATGGAAACAGAAATTATACCAACAGGTTCAATAGCTTTGGATGTTGCCCTTGGTGTCGGAGGTTTCCCAAGAGGAAGAGTTGTTGAAATTTATGGTCCTGAGTCTTCTGGTAAAACAACAGTTGCTTTACATGCAATAGCAGAAGCCCAAAAAAAAGGAGGAATAGCAGCTTTTGTAGATGCTGAGCATGCCCTTGATCCACTCTATGCCAGAAATCTTGGAGTTGATATAGATAATTTGCTTGTTTCCCAGCCAGACACAGGAGAACAGGCACTTGAGATAACAGAGGCTCTGGTAAGAAGTGGAGCGGTGGATATTGTTGTTGTTGACTCTGTTGCTGCTTTAGTCCCTAGGGCGGAAATTGAAGGAGAAATGGGAGACAGTCACGTTGGTCTTCAGGCAAGGCTTATGAGTCAGGCGCTAAGAAAACTTACTGCAGCGATTAGTAAATCTAAAACTACTGCAATTTTTATAAATCAACTTAGGGAAAAAGTAGGAATAATGTTTGGAAGTCCTGAAACTACTCCAGGAGGAAGAGCTTTAAAGTTTTATTCCAGCGTACGACTTGATGTTAGAAAGATCGAAATCCTTAAACAAGGGGATGAAATGATTGGTAACCGTACTCGTGTCAAAGTTGTAAAGAATAAGGTTGCCCCTCCGTTTAAACAAGCAGAATTTGATATTATGTACGGAAAAGGTATTTCCAGAGAAGGAAGTATTGTTGACCTTGCTGCAACAATGGGAATTATTAAAAAAAGCGGAGCCTGGTATTCATATAACGATGAAAAAATTGGTCAGGGAAGAGAAAACGCAAAAGGATATCTTACTGAACATCCGGAACTAATGGATGAAGTAGAAAACCTTATTATGAGAGAAATAAAAGAAACTGAAAAGAAAGAAGAAACTGAAAAGAAACCGGAATAATTTAAATTATGAATAAAAATAAAGATAGAGCGATGAGTATAGCCTTAAAATATCTTGGCTATAAAATACGTACTGAAAAAGAAATAAAAGATTATCTGCTTCGGAAAAAAATATCCGAAGCAGATATTTCATATACAACAGAGAAATTAAAAGAATATAAATATATTAATGATTCAGAATTTGCCGAATATTGGATTAGAGATAAATATAATTTCTCAAACCAGGGAAGGTACAAAATAAAAAATGATTTATTAAAAAAAGGTATACCTAAAGATTTAATTGAAGAAAAAATCAATTCATTTTTTAGTATTGAAAAAGAAAGAGAGAAAATAATACAGATATATCTTAAAAAAACCCCCAACAAAGAAAAACTTTCAGATAAAGAGCTATCATCTATTTGTAATTTTATTCTAAGAAAAGGTTTCCCCGGAAGTTTGGTCAGAAGTGTTATCCTTAAGCTTCATAAAGAATCAGAAGGCTGTTAGTGTAAAATAATTATGGGTAAAAAACAAAAAATATTAGAGCAACTCCTTATGTTACAATTAAATCGCTAAACCAAATCGCAAAAAAGGAGAAACTCTAATGAATAATATTATACATGAAATTGCAACTAAAATCAGTAAAGAAATAGCAGAAAATATGGAAACAACTTTAATTGAGGGAAATAATATATCTGAATTCATTTTAAAAACCAAAAAAATGCTGGATGAAGTTGGGGTTGCAATTACGGAAAAAGCACTTGAAACTGTAGATATTTTAGTTAAAAAAGATTGTGTAAGAAAAAGAGGCTGGAAAATAAAGGAAACAAAGTCGAAGAAAAGTTTGGCGACGATATTTGGTGAAGTGTAATGGTATAGTCTTGTTGTAACACCTAGTACGGATAATATATAATAAACCCGAACTAGGAGGATTACAAAATGAGCAAACGTTACGATTTAGAATTCAAGAAGGAGGTTGTACATGAATATCTAAAAAGCAAAAGCCTTGGTGATCTTTTTGCAACCTACGGTGTATCAAAATCAACAATGTCCGGATGGATAAAAAAATACAGCGAAGAATGTCATTACACAAAACCACAAAATAAAGAAAATGCAATATCACCAGAGAAATATAGAGCGCTTAACAAGAAGCTTATGGAACTTCAAAAGGAAAATGACTTCCTAAAAAAGCAGCAGCATTCTTCGCAAAGGAAATCGATTAGTGGTATATCGGTTCATTGATGCCTATAAACTTGAGTTTGGATTGCGCTGGTTGTGCCGCAAGTTCAACCTCTCTCCGAATGTGTACTACAATTACTTAAAGAACAGAAAATCCACGTATCGTGAGGGAAAGGCTAAAGTTCAAGAAAACATAAAAAGTATTTATTACAATAATGGACGCATTATCGGCCATAGGTGGATGGTCGCTTTTCTTGCAAGGCAAAATATATTTATTGGTAAGACAACAGCACATAAGTATATGAACAAGGAATTAAACCTGCATGCAATCACTGTAAGAAAAAGGCCCAAATATGTAAAAGGTAAAAAGAACAAAGTATTTCCCAATATTCTTAATCAAAATTTCTCTGTCACAGAAAGAAATAAAGTATGGTGTACTGATTTCACCTATATAAGATTAACAAACGGTAAAATGCGTTATAATTGTACTATTATAGATTTAGCAAAAAGGGAAGCGATAGCAACGGTTAACTCAAAATGAATCAACTCAGATCTGGCAATAGAAGCCTTGTCTAAAACTCTTGAAAGAGAGAGCCCAGATGAAGGGTTAGTCTTACATTCAGATCAGAGGGTACAGTTCACCTCATGGGCTTTCGTAGAGTACTGCAAAAGCCAAGGAATAAGGCAAAGCATGAGTAAAACAGGTTGCCCATATGATAACGCTCCAATGGAGAGATTTTATAAATCACTTAAGTCAGAGCTTATTTACTACCAAAAATTTGAAACCGACCTACAATTAGATGAAGCTATCAATAAATATGTTTATGTGTGGTACAACCACATTCGACCTCATTCATACAATGGAGGGCTGACTCCATTTGAAGCACGAAATATAAACTGATTTTCCGTACTTAGTGTTACAAAGATGCTTGACCATTACAGAACTTGGAAAAGAGAATTGTTTAAAAGGATAGCGAGTGCGATTTAGCACGTAATACATACAAGGGGTTTTTTTATTCTTTTAAAACCCATAATTAATTGACACGATCCAGAAGGCTACCATTCTTGACAATATATATATAAAGAATTAAAATTACGAAGGTATACTTTTTAGAAATTACTAACTTTTACGAGTTTTATATATATAAATTTTAAAAATTTGACTATTAAATATAATATTTTAATATTATTTTATAAAAATTTATCATTAGAACCGTGGGTATTTTTGTAATTTCTTTAAGTCGAGTATGCTCGACTTTTTTTATGAAAAATTTAATTAAATATGGAAAGAGAAAATGTAAATGGAAAGAGGTGATTAATGGTTTTATGGATATTTTGATAAATGCAATAGTATTCCTTGTTGCTCTTGGGATTGGTTATTTCGTTAGAAGAACAATCGCTGAATCGAAAATAAAATCAGCTGAACAAGAAGCGGTAAGAATAGTTAGTGCTGCTGAAAAAGATGCTGAATCCAAGAAAAAAGAAACAATTTTGGAAGCAAAAGATGAAGTTTTTCGCATGAGAAATGATATTGAACGTGAAGTAAAAGAAAGAAGAAATGAACTTCAAAAAAATGAAAAACGTTTAATTCAAAAAGAAGAATCAATTGAAAGAAAAATTGAATCTCTTGAAAAGAAAGAAGAAGATATTCAAAGGGAAGAAAAAGCTATTCTTGTAATTAAAGAAGAAACTGAAGCTCTTAAGGGACAACAGTTACTTGAATTAGAGAAAGTGGCTAATTTAACTTTTGATGAAGCCAGAAATTTTTTATTAACAAAGATTGAAGACAAAATCAGACATGAAACAGTAATAATGATTAAAGAAACTGAGGCTCAGGCTAAAGAAACAGCTGATAAAAAAGCCAGAGAAATTATTTCTATGGCAATTCAAAGATGTGCTGCTGACCATGTTGCAGAAAGTACAGTTTCAGTTGTAGATCTTCCTAATGATGAAATGAAAGGCCGTATTATTGGTCGTGAAGGAAGAAACATCAGGACTCTTGAAACTTTAACAGGTATTGAATTGATTATTGATGATACACCTGAAGCAGTTATTTTATCAGGTTTTGATCCAATAAGAAGAGAAATTGCCCGTATTACTTTAGAAAGACTAATTCAGGATGGACGTATTCACCCTGCAAGAATTGAAGAAATGGTAGAAAAAGCTACCAAAGAAGTTCATCAGACAATGAGAGAAGCTGGAGAACAAGCTACTTTCGAGACTGGGGTTCATGGTCTACACCCTGAAATAATTAAGCTGATTGGCAGACTTAAGTATCGTACAAGTTATGGACAAAATGTATTAAAACATACTGTAGAAGTTTCACATTTGGCAGGTCTTATGGCTGGTCAAATGGGGCTTGATGTAACACTTGCAAAAAGAGCAGGTTTTTTACATGATCTGGGCAAAGCTGTCGACCATGAGGTTGAAGGCTCCCATGCTACTATAGGTGCAGATATCGCTAGAAAATATAATGAGAATCCACTGGTTGTTAACTCTATAGAAGCTCACCATGGTGATGTAGACTTTATGAGTGTTGAGGCTGTGCTTGTTGCATCAGCTGATGCTATTTCTGCTGCAAGACCTGGTGCCAGAAGAGAAACTCTTGAAACTTATCTTAAGCGTCTTGAAAAACTTGAGGAAATTTCAAATTCCTTTGATGGAGTTGAAAAATCTTTTGCAATTCAAGCTGGCAGAGAAGTTCGTATTATTGTTAAACCAGAGAAAATATCAGATGATGAATCAGTACTTCTTTCAAGAAATATCGTAAAAGAAGTTGAAAAGAACCTTGAGTACCCTGGACAAATTAAAGTTGTTGTAATAAGGGAAACAAGGGCAGTTGAATACGCTAAATAAGATTATAAACGATCCTTCGGGGTCGTTTTTCTTGTTTACTTGAAATATTATAGATTTATATTATTATTGTAGTTATAGTTAAAGAATAAAAAAACGGGATGGTAAAAATTTGAGAGTATTATTTTTAGGTGATATTGTAGGCAAGCCTGGAGTGTCAGCAGTAGAAATGTTTTTGGAAAAGAATAAAGAAAAATATGATTTTATTATTGCAAATGGTGAGAATGTCACTGGAGGCAAAGGTATTAATAAAAATGATTCTGATATATTATTTTCATTAGGTATTAAAGCAATAACAATGGGGAATCATACCTGGGACAATAAGGGATTTGAGAAAATAGCAGATGACTCAAGGTTTGTAAGGCCGTTAAATTATCCTCCAGGAACCCTTGGAAAAGGAATCCGTTCCTTTTCTTTTAATAATAAAAAAATTTGGGTAATAAATCTTTTAGGCACTGTATTCCTTGATAATTTGTATCCTCCCTTTCAAAGCGTAGAGAAAGTTTTAAATGAAATTGAAAAAAATTCAATAATTATTGTAGATATACATGGAGAGGCTACTTCCGAAAAAAAAGCAATCGGTCATTTCCTCGCTGGAAAAGTCTCTGCTGTAATTGGAACACATACTCATGTTCAAACAGCGGATGAAGAAATATTAAATAATAAAACTGCATATATTACCGATGCAGGAATGTGTGGTTCAAATAATTCTGTATTGGGTATAAAAAAGGATATAGCAATAAAGAGATTTTTGACTAAGATGCCAGTAAGATTTGAAGTTTCTGATGAGGATCTTATGGTTAATGGTTTGGAAATGGAATTTGATACTTTGGGTAGTTGTATTTTTATTAATAGAATTAACCATAAATATTATTAAATGGGGAGGTAGTTGTTGCATGGAAGTTTTGAAGGTCTCAGCAAAGTCTAATCCAAATTCTGTAGCAGGTGCTCTGGCTGGAACTATTAGAGAAAAAGGTTCAGCGGAGATACAGGCAATAGGAGCGGGAGCATTAAACCAATCAATTAAAGCAATTGCGATAGCAAGAGGATTTGTTGCCCCGAGCGGAATCGATCTAATTTGTATTCCTGCTTTTACTGACATTGTAATTGATGGTGAAGAAAGAACTGCTATTAAGTTAATAGTAGAAGTAAGATAATTTGTTTTTGACCTGCTATTAACTTAATAGCAGGTCTTCTTTTAAGGAGGGATTAGTATGAGAGTTGATTTGCATATTCATTCTAAGTATTCAGATGGTGTACTTTCAATAAAAGAAATAACTAATACCCTAAGCTTAAACGGAGTTAGAATTTTTGCTCTTACAGATCATGACACTGTTGATGGAATAGATGAAGGAGCCTATGAAGCAAAAAAACATTCTTTAGAGTTTATTCCAGGGATAGAAATCAGTACAGAATTTGAAAACAGAGAGGTTCATATTTTAGGCTACTATATAAATCATAAATGCCCGGAGTTAATTAAACATCTAAAAAGTTTTAAAGAAAACAGATATAACAGAGCTAACAGGATTATAGAAAAGCTTGAAAGAGAAGGTCTGGTTTTTAAAGATATTATTCTTGACAAAGAAACAGATCATGGGGTCTTGGGAAGACCTCATATTGCGGATATCCTCATTGAAAAAGGGTATGTTAAAACAAGGCGAGAAGCATTTCTTAAATATTTAAGTAAAGGTACAGTAGGTTATATATCCAGGAAAAAAGTTAGTGTATCACAGGCAGTTTCTATTATCAAAAAAGCTCAAGGTATTCCGGTTTTAGCTCATCCAGGGGTTTCATTTTTAAATACGCAGCTGGATGAAATAATTTCCCTGGGGATTGAAGGAATTGAAGTGTGGCACCCGGATCATAATTTAACATTAATTGATTATTTTTATAACTATGCTCAAAAAAACAACCTGATTATGACTGGGGGAACCGACTGGCATGGTGATAAGAATTATAAATGCTTAAATTATTTCAAACTTCCTTATGAAAACATATTAATGATGAAAAAGATGAAAAGAGGTAATCTTGACCCTGTATATCAAAATTGTTAAGATTATCTAAGGGAATTATAAAATTTTTTAGTTCTGCTAAAGAATTTTTTCTTTTTTTAATTTAATGGAGGTATTATGATTACTTTGATTATTGGGGGAGCCAGAAGCGGGAAGAGTACTTTTGCAGAAAATTATTGTTTAAGTAAGTCAACTAAACCTGCATACATAGCAACAGCTCAGATTTATGATTCGGAAATGGCTGACAGAGTTAAGAAACACCAGGAAAGAAGAAGGGGCATCTGGACAAACTATAAAGAACCTTACTGTATTTCTTCTTTATTAGAAAGAATACTAAAAGACCATGATGTAATCTTAATGGACTGTCTAACAATATATATTACAAATTTAATGTTACAAGATTATGACTATGAAAGTGATAATCAAGAAATATTTATGGATAAAAAAGAGAATGATATATATAAGGAAGTAAGTAAAATTATAGAACTAATTCCTGAAGATAAAGAATTAATTATTGTTTCCAATGAAGTTGGCATGGGAATAGTGCCTGAAAATTTCCTTGCAAGGGTTTTTCGTGATATTAGCGGAAGAATGAATCAATTTGTTGGGGAAGAATGTGACCAGGTAATTTTAACAACAGCAGGGATCCCTTTAAAAATTAAACCTGTTTTGGAAAGGATATAAATCAAATGAAAGAGCTAAGAGAAGGATATACAACAGGTACATGCGCGGCAGTTGGAGCAAAAGCTACTGTTCTTGTTTTATTAAATAAGGAAAAACATGATAAGGTTTCTGTAAAGTTAGCAAGAGGTGGGTATTTGGAAATACCTGTAAAAAACATAGAAATATTAAGTGAAAATATTGCCAAAGTAACTATTGAAAAAGATGCAGGAGACGATCTGGATATCACTCATAGAAAAGACATAGTTGTTACTGCAATGATATCAAATAATGCAAATAAAATTACAGATGTTACTTTAACTGCAGGTAAAGGTGTTGGGAAGGTAACTAAACCTGGACTTTCTGTCCCTCCGGGAGAACCTGCAATTAACCCTGGGCCAATAAAAATGATTATAGAAAATCTTCAGGAATTTTTTGAAGAAAACAGGGAGTTCTTTATTGAAATTAGTGTACCTGAAGGTGAGGAATTAGCAAAAAACCCTTAATCCACATTTAGGCATCATTAGTGGGATTTCCATTCTAGGTACTACTGGTATTGTAGAACCAATGTCTGAAGAAGCATTTAAGGTTTCTCTTGTCCCCCAGATTAAAACAACCAAAGCTCTTGGGTATAAAGCTATAGTTCTTACACCAGGAAATATTGGCATGGATTCTGCGGTTAAATATGGAATTCCAAGAGATGCTATAGTAACCACAAGCAATTTTATAGGTTATATGCTGGAGCATGCTTTAGATAATGGTTTTGAAAATATTATTTTATGGGGTCATATTGGTAAAATTGTAAAAGTAGCAGGAGGTAACTTCTATACTCATAACAGAATATCTGATTCAAGAATGGAAATATTAGCAGCTCACCTTGCCCGGCATAATGCTCCATCAGAATTAATTAATACTGTTATGAATGAAATTACCACAGAGGGAGCATGGAAAATTATTGAAGAAAATGGTTATGGGAAAATTTGGGAAGATATTGCTGAAAAAGCTTCTGAAAGAAGTGAAAGATATCTTTTCTCTCAAGCTTCTGTGGGGATCGTGTTATTAAAGGATAGAGAGAATATACTTTATATTAATAATAAAGCTGGAAAGATTGGAGAATTTGCGGGATGGAACATTTCACAATAGTTGGAACTGGTTTAGGGATCAAAGAATATATTTTACCAGAGGGTATCAGAACAATTGAAGGAGCCGATATATTAATTGCCGGAGAAAGAAATCTTGAACCATGGTTATATTTGCAAAAAGAAAATTATGTTATAAAAAGCAATCTTTCTGAAATAATTACAATAATAAAAAATAATTACAATAATAAAAAGATTGTCATTCTGGTTTCCGGAGATCCGGGATTTTACAGTTTACTAAATTATATTTCAAAATTTTTCCATCGAAAAGAAATAAAAATGATCCCTGGAATTAGTTCAATGCAAATGGCTTTTGCCAAAGCAGGCCTTTCTTGGCATGACGCTGTACTCCTTAATCTTCATGGAAGGAATCTTGAAATATTAGATAATCACATGGAAGAAAAGAAAATAGGGATGTTGACAGATCCAAAAAATAATCCATTAAAAGTTTGTGAATATCTTAAAGCAAAAGCAGATAGAAATTTCATAGTTCTTATATGTATAAATTTAGGTTATAATAATGAAGATATTCTTGAATTTAAATTAAAAGATTATAAAAATTACACTATAAATGAGCAGCTGCCTGCTGTAATGATTTTGATTGATGAGGATAATTATGAATTATAAGCAGATAAAAGATGAGGATTTTTTAAGAGAGAAAGTTCCAATGACCAAGTCTGAAGTTAGAACTCTTTCGATTATAAAAATGCAAATAGAAGAAAATGATATAATTTGGGACATTGGTGCAGGAACTGGAAGTATTTCTGTTGAAGTAGCTGTTAATTTTCCAAATTCAAAAATTTATGCTACAGAAAGAAATAGTAATGGAATCAACTTAATTAAAAGAAAATATTAATAAATTTAATGTAAAAAATATAATACCTGTTCAGGGATTGGCTCCAGAAGTTTTTGAAAATCTAGAAGTACCGAACAAAGTAATTATTGGAGGAAGCGGAGGCAACCTGGAGGATATTTTAGAATATCTATGGTCACTAAAGTCCGTAAAAAATATTGTTCTTAACACAGTAACAATTAATACTGCTTATTCAGGAATAAATTATTTTAATAAAAAAATGCTGATTTTGAGAGTATACAAATTAATATTTCAAATATAGAAATAATTAAAGAGTATCAAATGCTTAAGGGGCAAAAACCAATTTTTATAATTTCAGCAAAAAACAGGAGGAAAGATAATGAAAAAAGTATATATTGTTGGAGCAGGCCCTGGAGATCCAAAACTGATTACAGTTAAAGGACTTGAAACAATTCAAAAAGCTAATGTTGTTATATATGCAGGATCTTTAGTAAACCCGGATCTTCTTAAATATTGTAAAAAAGGAACAGAAATCCATAACAGTGCTCATATGACTCTTGATGAAGTGCTGGAAGTTACTATTGCAGGAGTTAAGGCTAAGAAAAATGTAGTTAGACTTCACACTGGAGATCCAAGTATGTATGGTGTTATTCAGGAACAAATTAAACCATTAAATAATTTGGGAATTGAAGTTCAGGTAATTCCTGGTGTTTCATCTGTTTTTGCAGCAGCAGCAGCATTAAATTTAGAATATACACTTCCAGATGTATCTCAAACTCTTATATTAACAAGAATAGAAGGAAGAACTCCCGTTCCTGAAAAAGAAAAGCTTCATTTACTAGCTCAACATCAAGCAACCATGGCAATATTTTTAAGTGTTGGCATGGTTCAAGATGTTGTAGATGAACTTTTAAAAGGTGGATATTCAGCTGAAACTCCCATTGCTGTTGTTCAAAAAGCTTCTTGGCCCGATCAAAAAGAAGTTGTTGGAACATTATCTGACATAGCTGAAAAAGTAAAAGAAGCCGAAATTAATAAAACTGCTTTGATATTAGTTGGAGATGTTTTGAAAAAAGAATATTCTTTATCAAAATTTTATGATCCATCTTTTACTACAGAATACAGAGAAGCAAAAAATAATAAAGAGGATAGGCCTTATAGCTCTTACAAATAAGGGCTTTCTTTTGGGCGAAAAAATAGCAACTGAATATTCTAATGTAGATTTACTGACGATTAAAGAACGGCGGAATTGGAATTCTCAATGGGATAATTTTTCTTTTCTGGTAAAAGAATCTTTTGATAAATATGACGGTCTGATATTTATCATGGCACTTGGGATAGTTGTAAAAACAATAAAAGACAGTATAAAAAGTAAAGATGTTGACCCTGGGATTATAGTAATTGATGAAAATGGTGAAAATACTATAAGTGTTCTTTCAGGACATCTTGGTGGTGGGAATAAACTAACAAAAGAAGTTGCGGAGTTTTTAAACAGTAATCCGGTAATTACAACTGCCACAGATGTAATTAAAATATATGCATTAGATTCATTTGCATCAGATTACGACCTTAATATAGAACCAGTTAAAAATATAAAATTTTTTAATGCTGCTCTCCTTAATGGAAACAATATAGAACTAATTCTTGATGAATCAATAGATTTTCCTGAGATAAACAAGTTTAAAAATTTGTTTTCTACAAGTTCCTTTAAAGGATATATAACTAATAAAGAGTTTCAATTCAATAAAACTGATATTTTTTTGAGACCAAAGAACATAATTATTGGGGTTGGATGTAAAAAGAATTTCCCAAAAGATATTTTCGAAAAAAATATAATTAACACATTAAAAGAATTAAATATTTCAATTAAATCTGTCAAAGAAATCAGAAGTATTCAGCTAAAAAGTGAAGAGGAATGTATTAAAAATTTTTCTAATAAATATAAAATTCCATTTATTACTTTTTCTTCAACGGAACTAAATAGTGTTTTTGATAATAACCCAGAATTGAACAAATCTGATTTTGTATATAAAAATACTGATTCCTGGGGAGTAGCGGAACCCTCTGCATTATTTTCTGTAAATAACAATTTAACTTTAATTTTAACCAGAGCAGAAATGGAAGGAATGACAATAGCTGTTTCGGAAGAGAGGCCATTTGTTTTAACTAAAAATAATAACATATGGTTGAAAAGGAAGGGAAAAATATGATTCTGCTTTTAGGGGGAACAATTGATTCTCGTGAAATAGCAAAAGAATTTAAAAAAAAGTAAAGTAGAATTTATAACCACAACAATAAGTGATTATGGGAAATATCTGGCTGAGGAATTTTCTGATAATGTTATAAAGGAAGTATTAGATAAAGATAAATTAATAAATTTTATTATCGAAAATGATATAAAAACTATCGTTGATGCTACCCACCCTTTTGCAAGAAATATTTCTAAGAATGCTTTGATTGCATCTGAAGAAAGAGATATTCAATATATTAGGTATGAAAGACCAGAAATATCATTGGAAAACAATAAAAATCTTTTTTTAGTTGAGAATACAAAGGAAGCTTCAGAAAAGACTATATTATATGGAAAAAACATTCTCTTAACAATAGGTTCTCGCGGATTGGGAGAATTTAAAAAAGTAATTGAAAATAAAAATATCTTTGCAAGAGTTCTCCCCGATGTAAATTCAATAAAATCCTGTGATGAAGCAGGAATTAAAACTGGGAATATTATAGCCATGCAGGGTCCTTTTTTCGCTGAATTTAATAAATTAATAATATCTGAAAAAATATTGATTTATTGATTACGAAAGAGAGTGGCAAAGCAGGTGGATTCGAAGAAAAAGTATCATCAGCACAAGAAACTGGTATAAACATTATTGTTATAAAAAGACCAGGAGTAAATTATCCTGTAATTTTTAATAATATTAGTGATTTAATAGAAAAAATAATGGAGGTTTCTATATGAATAATTATGAATATGAAATAAATCCTATGGGTATTGAAAACAAAAGCAGGGATATAATTGAAGGATTAATTGGCTCTGAGTCCTGGGATCCTCTTCTTAAGTCTGTAGTACATAGAATTGTTCATACATCAGGAGATCCTGATTATGCAAATATTGTAAAAATACATCCTGATGCAATTAAAAGCGGAATTGAAGCGCTGAAAAAAGGCGCTTTAATAATTACTGATGTTAATATGCTTAAAACAGGCATAAATAAACCTGCTTTAAATAAAACAGGATCTGAGGCTGTTTGTATAGTTTCTGATAAAGAAGTTGCTGATGAGGCGAAAAAGACAGGTGAAACCAGATCAATGACCGCAATGAAAATGCTTAAAGATAAAATGGATGGAAGTATTATTGCAATTAGTAATGCTCCAACTGCTTTATTTGTAGTTTTAGAAATGTGTAAAAATGAAGGGGTAAAACCAGCTTTGATTATTAATACTCCTATTGGATTTGTTGGTGCAGCTGAAAGTAAAGAATTACTTATTGAAGAATCTCCTGTTCCCTATATTGCTGTAAGGGGAATTAAAGGAGGAAGCCCAATAGCGGCTTCAGTAATTAATGCATTATTGTACTCAATTATTGAAAGGGATTAATCTTTTTGAAAGCAAAAACACTTATGTTTCAGGGAACAAGCTCAAATGTTGGGAAAAGTGCTTTAACCGCAGCATTTTGCAGAATATTACTACAAGATGGATATTATATTGCTCCTTTTAAAGCTCAAAATATGGCTTTGAATTCATATGTAACAAAAGATGGTGGCGAAATGGGCAGGGCTCAAGTTGTTCAGGCAGAAGAGGCCAGACTCGAGCCGGACGTAAGAATGAATCCTGTTTTATTAAAATCTACACAAGATGCAAAGAGTCAGGTAATAGTTCTTGGAAGACCTACAGGTAATCTTAGTGCTAAAGAATATCATAGAGAGTATAAAACTAAGACCTGGGAAGTAATTAAAGAAAGTATGGATTATTTAACCAGCACTTACGAAGCATTACTTATTGAAGGTGCGGGAAGTCCTGCTGAAATTAATCTAAAAGAAAATGATGTTGTAAATATAAAGGTTGCCAAAGAACTTAAATCTCCTGTTATGCTCATTGCAGATATAGACCGTGGAGGTGCAATTGCTTCTGTGGTTGGGACTTTGGAATTTTTAGATGAAGAAAAAAGAGATTTAGTAAAAGGTATTGTAATTAACAAGTTTCGTGGAGATATAGATTTACTTAAACCTGCTTTAGACTTTATTGAAGAAAAAACAGGGAAGCCAGTTTTAGGCGTAGTTCCTTATTTTGCTGAAATTGCAATTCCTGAAGAGGATTCTGTGGTTATTGAGAAAAAAAGTACTAAAGAAAAAAGATTATCTTCTTGATATTGCAGTTATTAATTTAAGACATCTTTCAAATTTTACAGATTTTGATATTTTAAAAGATGAAATTGATGTAAACCTTAGATATGTCAAGAAAACGGAAGATCTTGGCAATCCTGATATTATTATTCCAGGAAGTAAAAATACAATCGGTGACATGTTATTTCTAAAAGAAACAGGTTTTGATAAAAAAATTATTGAAGCAGAAGAAAAGGGAACCTGGATTGTTGGTATTTGCGGAGGTTATCAGCTCCTTGGGAAAATGATATATGATCCTGAAAAAACTGAATCAGACCTGCTTGAGTTAGCTGGCTTAGGTTTACTTGATACTACTACTACTTTTGGTAAAGAAAAAATTACTACTCAAGTTACAGGTGTTATTGTTAAAGAGGAAGGTTTACTTGAAGGGTGCCTTGGGGAAGGATTTTATGGTTATGAAATTCATATGGGTACTACAGAATTTGGGACAGAAAAAGTAAATCCTTTTTTAATAAATCACCGTTTTGGTAAAGATGCCCAGGAAATAGATGGAGTTATTAATGCAAAAGGGAAAATAATAGGAACTTATATCCATGGTATCTTTGATGCAGACTCCCTTAGAAGAAAAATATTAAATAATCTTAGAAAAGAAAAAGGATGGGAAGAAATAAAAGAAACAACCATTAATTATAATTTAGAAAAAGAAAAAGTTTTTAATGAACTTGCAGATGTTGTAAGAAACAGTTTCGATATGGAAAAAGTATATAAAATTATGGGGCTGAAATGAATTATATAATTATAACCTTTGGTTACCTTTGGGATTTAATATTTTCAGAACCTAAAAAAATTCCCCATCTTGTGGTTTTAATTGGTAGTCTTATTTCTTTATTTGAAAAGAAATTATTTAAAGAAGAAAATACAAATAAAAATAAAAATTTAAAGGGCATGCTTTTAAATTTTTTAGTATTGCTAATTGTTTTTTATCGTTTTTTTAATTGTATATTTCGCTTCTTTAATTCATCCTTATATTTATATATTAATTTCCGGAATTTTGATTTCTTTTACAATTTCTACAGAAGCTTTAAAAAAAGCAGCTATGGAAATATATGATTTATTAGATAAAAATGAAATTATAGAAGCAAGAAAAAAAGTTGGAATGATAGTTGGAAGAGATACAGAAAAACTTAATGAGGAAGAAATTTCCAGGGCTGTAATTGAAACTGTTGCTGAAAATATTGTAGATGGTATTACCAGCCCTTTATTTTATGGAATGATAGGTGGGGCGCCCCTGGCTTTTTTATATCGTGCTGTAAATACTATGGATTCAATGGTAGGATATAAAAATGAAAAATATTTATATTTCGGCAGATTCTCAGCAAAAATTGATGATGCATTTAACTTTATTCCAGCCAGAATTACTTCTTTGCTTATTATAATAATTGCTTTTTACATCCTGGTTTAAATGGGAAAAATGCTTTAAAAAGCGTAATAAGAGATGCACATAAACATCCCAGCCCAAATGGTGGTTATACTGAAAGTGCCGCTGCAGGTGCTCTTGAAATCAGACTTGGTGGTTATAATTATTATTTTGGCGAAAAACACTTTAGAGCATATATGGGAGAAAATCTTCAAAAAAAATACCAGGGATAGTCAGCATATTATGTTTAACAACTTTTCTATGGGTAGTTCTTGCAATTACTATTGGTTTTTTTATCTCTTAAATTTTATCAAATATAAAGCAGGTGATTTATAATGAAATCCAGGATTGTTATTGCTGGTGTTAACAGCGGATCAGGAAAAAACAACTATTACCAGTGGTTTAATGAGGTTGTTTAAAAATGCTGGTATCAATGTACAGGGATTTAAATCAGGACCAGACTACATAGATCCAAGTTATCACACAATTGCAATAGGTAAATTTTCCAGAAATTTAGATACCTGGATGCTTGGAGAAGAATTAGTAAAAGAGCTGCTAATAAAAAAAGTAAAGATGCAGAATTAAGCATAATTGAAGGAGTAATAGGCCTTTTTGACGGAAGAAGCGGTACTGAGGAGTTTGGAAGTACATCTCATCTTGCAAAAATAACTAATACTCCGGTGATATTAGTTCTAGACACAAGATCTATTGCAAGAAGTGCTGCTGCAATAGTATATGGTTTTATGCACTACGACCCCCAACTTAATGTTAAGGGGGTAATATTAAATAAGGTTGCAAGTGAAAGACATTTAGAAATATTAACTGATGCAATCAAACCATTAGGAATTGAAATCGTTGGTTATGTAATGAGAGACGAAAAGCTGAAAATGCCTGAAAGACACCTGGGATTAATCCCTGCATCAGAGATGGAAGGCCTTGATTCTCACCTTGATTATATTGCTGAGGAACTTTCTAAAACTATCGATTATAAAAAGATTTTAAATATTGCCAAAACTGCGGGAGAGTATAATTCTTCTGAAAAAAATGTTTTTTCAGAAGAAAAAAAGATAGGTATAAAAATTTCAATTTAAAAATAGCTTATGCCTGGGATAAAGCCTTCTCTTTTTATTACCATGATGGTCTAGATTATTTTAGACATCTTGGAATAGACCTTGTACCGTAAGTCCACTCAATGATGAAAAACTTCCTGAAGATATCTCTGGATTTATTATTGGTGGAGGTTTTTCGGAACTATTTATTGATGAATTAGGTTCAAATAATTCATTTGTTGATAGTGTATTGGAATACAATAGAAAAAACTCCCGATTTTTGCTGAATGCGGGGGCTTTATGTATTTAAATGAAAACATAACGGATTTTGAAAATAAGAAAATAAAAATGCTTTCCTTAATTCCTGGTACAATCGAAATGACAAAAAATTAGTTGCAACGGGGTATCGTCAAGGTGAATTAACTAAGGATTGTGTTATTGAGTCAAAGGGGAATGTTATAACCGGTCACGAATTTCATTATAGCAGGTTTATTTCAAATGATGAGAATAAAGAAAATTTATCCTCTGTAAACTATATTGAAAGTTCAAAAGAAGATGGTTTTTCTAATGAAAATATATTCGCTTCCTATCTCCATTTTCATTTTGCTGCTAACCTTGAAGCTGCGGAAGCTTTTATAAATAGTTGTATTTTTTAAGAAAAATTAATGGGGGATAATAAATGAAAAACTTTATTATAGCTGCTCAGTTTTTAACCAGAATTCCAATTAAAGTAAATATGGAAGTTAGTAATGAAGAGTTTGGATCTTCTCAAAAATCATTTGTTTTTGTTGGATTTCTTCTTGGAGGGATTATTTCTGCCGCATATTGTTTTCTGAATTTTCATCTTCCTCCTATAGTATTAGGGGGACTTCTTCTGTTACTGGAAGTAGGAGTAACCGGGGGTTTGTTACTTGATGGTTTTATGGATACTTGTGACGGTATATTTTCTGCAAGGCTAAGAGAAAGAGCTTTGGAAATCATGAAGGACAGCAGAGTAGGAGCTCATAGTGTTACCTCGGTAACACTATTGTTTATTATTAAATTTGCTATTTACTCGTCATTACAATACTTAAATAATCCTTATATAATAACATTGTTATCACCTGTTGTTGGTCTTTGGTTTTTATTATTTATAATAGTATTTTTCCCCTATGCAAGAAAAGAAGGTCTAGGCAAATACTTTAAAGACAGAACAAAAAATTCCTATTTTTATTTAAGTACCATATTATTATTTCTTAGTTCTTATTTTATAGCTGGTAATTTTTATCCAATTGCAGGTATTATTATTACTTTTTTTGCAAGCGTATCAGTAGCATCGAAAATAAATAATTTTTTACTTGGTCACACAGGAGATACATATGGGGCAATGGCTCATACAGCCCAGGGGATTTTCATGCTGGCGATGACCTTTTTGCTATATTAGGAGTGAGTTTTATTGCAAGTTACTGTTAAAGTACCAGGAAGCTGCGGAGAGTTAATACAAGGCATGATGGGAGATGTGAACTTTCTTGTTACATGTCCTGTAAATTGTCACTCTCTTGTTTCAATAAAAAAAATAATTGCGGAGATATATCGGTTAATATTTTAGGTAAAAATAAACTCCTTTCAGCTGTAAAGGAAACTATTAAAATGTATAATTTCGATAACAGATCCGGGTACGAAATAATATTGGAGTCTGATCTGCCTATAGGTAAAGGGATGGCTAGCAGTACTGCGGATATGACTGCTGCAATAATAGCGACAGCGATATTAAATGATAAATATTTATCTGAGGATGAAATTGCAAAAATTTTATTAAAATTGAGCCTTCTGATGGTATTTTCTATCAGGAAATTGTTGCTTTTGATCATATTCGCGGTTCTTTTTATGAAAAAGTAGGAGATGCTTTTCCTGCAAACTTTTTAATTTATGATTATGGCGGAGAGGTTGATACAATAAAATTCAATTCCGATCCAGACTTAAAGAAAAAAATATTGAAAAAATTCCCGTTATTGAAAAAACATATTTTATGATAAAGGAAAGTTTTTTAAATAAAGATATAAAAAAGCTTGGAGAAGCAATAACTCTCAGTTCCCTGGAAAATCAAAAAATATTATATAAAGAAAACTTAGAAGAAATAATTAAAACTGCCTTATCTTATAATGCATATGGAGTAAATATTGCTCACAGCGGTACTTTGATAGGTATTTTAAATGATAAAAATACAAAAACTGAAGCTTTAAAGAAGGCTATTAAAGATGAGTATCCCCAACTATCATTATTGGGTAATTACGAAATGGTTAACGGTGGGTTTGAATATAAAATCAGAAGGTAACACAGATGAAAAAAAGCGGACGTGGAGGTAATTTAAAGTATTATTCAGAAAAATATAAAATACCTCAAAGTCTCCTGATTGATTTTAGTGCAAATATTAATCCCCTTGGACCAGACAAAAATATTTTTGAAGTAATTTCGGCTAATCTTCAAAGTATTAAAGACTATCCTGAACCAAATTTTGAAGCTCTTTTAAAAATTGCTGAAGATGAATTTAAAATTCCTCAAGATAACTTGATTTTTGGTAATGGGGCTGCAGAATTACTTTTCTTATTAGTTAATTATTTAAAGCCAAAAAAATGTATTTATACCCGCCCCTTCTTTTTCGGAGTATGAGATTGCTGCTAAAGCAGTAAAGGCAAATATCAATTTCTTAAATCTGGAAAATGATTTCACTAATTTTGATAACAATTTTATAGAAAAAATATCTGAAGGAGATATAGTTTTTATTTGTAATCCAAACAATCCAACAGGGACATTTTTTGATAAAAATGTTTTAGATAATTTGTTTCTGGAGATAAATAAAAAATGCTTATTTTTTTGTAGATGAATCCTTTATTGATTTCATTGAAGATAAGAAGTATTTTTCCCTCAGAGAGGAAACGGGAGAAGATAATAATCTTTTTGTTTTATATTCATTAACAAAAATATATGGAATACCGGGTCTTTGTTTAGGAATGCTCTTTGGTAAACCTTCGGTAATAAATAATTTATATGAAAGGAAAGATCCCTGGAATGTAAATATTTTTGCTCAAAAAGCAGGTGAAGTTTTATTAAAGGATAAGGATTTCATTTTAAAAACAAAAAAATATTTTTTTGAAGAGCGAGTTTTTGAAGAGCGAGAAAGAATATATAATAATTTAAAAGAAATAAAAGAAATAAAACCTTATAAACCCTCTGCAAACTTTATTTTTATTGAAATTCTTAGCAAAAAAATGTTGAAGAATTACAAGAATATTTAATTAAAGAAAAAATATTAATCAGAAATTGCAGTAATTACCCAGGATTAAATAATAAATTTTTTAGAATTGCAATAAAAGGTAAAATTGAAAATGATTTTATAGTTTTAAAATTATACAATTATTTTTTAAACCAGAATTAGAGGTGCCTATATGACCAGATTATTTTTAGTAAGGCATGGTTATACATATTGGAACGAAGAGAAAAAATATCAAGGGTTTGCAGATATAAATCTTAACCCCCAAGGTATAGATGAAGCTAAAAAATTATCTAAAAGGTTATCCGTTGAAAAATTTGACCGGATTTATTCTAGTCCTTTAACAAGAGCTTTAGAAACTGCAGAAATTATTAATGAAAATTTTAATAAAAAAATTCATATTTGTGAGTGCTTAAAAGAGATAAATTTTGGAGACTGGGAAGGACACACTTTTGAAGAGATAGCGCAGAATTATCCTGAGCTAAGCAAAGAATGGCTTGAAAAACCAGCGGATATGAGACCTCCCAATGGAGAAAACTTTAGAGATCTTCAAGAAAGAGCAATTCAGGTTCTTCATGAAATTTATGAATTAAATAAAGAAAAAAATGTTTTAATTTTTACCCACGGAGGATTAATAAGTGTTTTAGTATGTCATATACTGCAAATAGGATTAGATGATTTATGGAAATTTATTTCTTCCAACACAGGGATTACAATTCTTGAAGAATATGATAACGAATTAATTTTAACAACTTTTAACGAACATGGTCATTTGAAGTATTTGTAAAATAATTGTAATATAAAATATATTTTGATTATTTTGTATTTAATAGGGGTAAAAAAAGAGAAGAGGTATAAGATGGACTTTGAAAAGAAGTATAAAGAAAATTATTATGATTCATTTGAAAAAAAAGCTGAAAAAATCATTAGCAGCACAGAAAAAACAAGTCAACTTATAAATGACGCAATGGAAAAGGCAACAAAAATTAGCAATGGTCCGGTAGAAGATGTTTGGGCTAATCTTCAGCTTTTTTTTGATTTAATGAGGGATTGGGTAAAAGGAAATTATAAAAATGTTCCTTTAGGTTCGTTAATAATGGTTACTGCATCAATTATTTATTTTCTTACACCCTTTGACATTATTCCTGATTTTATTGTTGGACTTGGCTTTATAGACGACTTGTCAATAATATCTTATACTTTCAGGCAGGTTCAAACTGATATAGATAAGTATCAGGTTTGGAGAAGTGTACGGGAACTTGGGAACAATTTAGACTAAATAACAGGAGGTACAATTTATGTTTTATTTAAATGACAGGAAAAGAAGAGAATTAGAAGAATATTATCAGGCAAAAGCGCAGAAGGATCAAGCTGCCAGTGCTGCCTGGAGCGCTATTATAGGTTTAGGAGTTGGAGCCCTTGCTGGTTTGCTTTTTGCTCCGAAACCTGGAATAGAAACGAGAGAAGAATTAGCAAAAAGAGGTAAAGAAACTCTTGAATATGCTAAAGATACTGCTCAGGAAGTAAGAGAATCTGCTAAGCTTACAGCTGAAGAAATTAAGCAGAGAACTGAAGGGGTAGCAGCAGATTTAAAAGTTAAAGCTCAGGAAATTAAAGAAAATATATCTTCATCTTATGAAGATATTGAAGAGGAAGTTCTTGAAGAACTAGAAGAATTAGAAGAAAAGGCTAAAGAAATGAAAGAAGATATTGAGAGTAAAATCAATAAATAAATATGAATTGGAGTTGAGAAGATAGTGATTTCTATTGTCGATCTTGGATATTTTATTCTGTTTGCTTTATTGGCGGCTCTTGTTATCTATTTGATTATTACTTTGAAAAATATTAATGATCTATTAAATGAGGCAAAGAGAATTACCATTGAAAATGAGAAAAGCCTGCAGTCTACATTAGCCAGTGTTTCTGAGATAATTAATAATATTGATCTTATTACTAAAGATGTTAACAGCATGAGTACTTTAGTTAAAGGTGGATTTGAAAGAACAGACAGGACCTTGGGTGTTGTAGAGAAAAACATAAAAGGTTCTGCAGAAAGTGTAAAAAATAACGTTGAAGAGTCTGCAAATGCTGTAAGAAAAAATGTTGAGGAATTAGCTTCCTATATCGGCCTCGTTTCAAAAGTGGTTGAATCTTTTGCAGGTATTTTTTTAAACCGTAAAAAGTAAATTCATAAAAATCTGCCGTATTTCTATATTTGGAAATATGGCTTTTTATTTAGGTTCTTTGTCAAATGTTGGGGTAACCCAATTAGATTAGATTCCATGAGTACCGCATTGAAAAATGCGGTACTCATTTAAATTGTTTTTAGTTCATTACGTGCATTATTCTGTTTTTGAATCTCCAAAAATTTCTTACACCATAAGCATTTCTTTTTAAAACCTTAATTTTGTTGTTAACTCCTTCTGTATATCCGTTAGTATAAGTACAAGTAAATGAATTAAGAATATATTTCTGCCAGTTGAAAATGGTTCTGGAGCATTTATCGAATTCTTCAAGCTCACAGGACATAACAAACATATACCAGGCTTTCAAATTCTTTTTTGCACTTTCTAAATCACTGCTGTCAACAAAGTTATAAAATTTTTCTTTTAACATATAAGCTTTTTGCAGTTTCTCAGAAGTAGCAAGCATAACGTTTACCTGGTCAATTTCTTCAGGAGTTAAATACTTCATTCTTTTTAAGAGAAGGGAGCGACTTCTTTTGAAATATCTTCGCCTTTCCTTGGCAAATTTCTTTTGCTCATCTTTCCTAATTCTTTCAAATGCCCAAGTGACCTGCCTAATGAAATGGAATTTATCGATAATGATAGTTGCATTTTTAAAATATGTTTCAATAATATCCTTGTAAGGTTGCCACATATCCATAATGAAGTATTTTACTTTATCCCTGTCATTGAATTTCCTGAAATAGTCCGATAAAATGTGTTGTTCTCTTCCGTGAAGAATATCAAGTACCTTCTTGTTTTGGGGATCAGTTAATATGCACTGGTACTTTTTTGCCCCCGGCATTACCTTTAAATTCATCAATAGAGATTGCTTCGGGCAATTTTGTTAGGGAATAGTTTATGAATCTAAAAAGCCTGAGAGCCGTTGATGGTGAAATATTATTCTCTTTGGCAATATCAGATACAGAGTAAACATTTTTCATTCGAGTAATTATGTATTTTATCAGCCTGCTGGTCATTCTTTGATAGCGGGGGAGAAAATCATTTTTTTCGTAGAATTTTTTATTGCAGTGATTACAAACGTACCTTCTTTTTTTGTAGTAAAGGTAGGTTTTCTTCCCTGAGATGGAAATATCTTTTATCATTTGAATTCTGTAATCATGAACTTTACTGGTTTGTTGATGGCATTTGGGGTAATTGTGAGTTTTAATCTCCAGAGAAAAAGAAAAGGACATTGAATCAGAAGAAGTTTCTAATTGTTCTAAAATTATCCCTTTAAAACCAATTAATTTTTTAATATAATAGTTATTATAGAGCATAAGTAAATTCCTCCTTAGATTACAGTGGGTGTTCTCTAATATGGATTTACCCAATGCTCTGTATTTTTTCGCAAATAAATGTCAGAATGGTTTTTACCACCCCAACATTTATTGTAGAACCTATATTGTAAAATATAATAGTTATAAGATTAAACTACTGGAGGAATAAAATTGTCAAAATATCACATAATAACTTTTGGATGTCAGATGAACGAAAGAGACAGTGAGTATATTGCAGGAACTCTTGAAACCATGGGATATACTTCAACGGAAAATATGGAAGATGCGGATATTATCTTTTTAAATACATGTACGATCAGAGAAAAAGCTGAGAATAAAGCATTAAGTCTTTTAGGTGGTCTAAGAAAAAATAAAAAAAATAATCCTGATTTAATAATCGGAGTTGCCGGATGTTTAAGTCAGCAAGAAGGCAAAGCAAAAAAAATAGCTTCATCCCTTAAACACGTTGATATAATTTTAGGAACACATAATCTTCATGAGCTGTCTGGAATGCTTAAAAAAGCGTTACTAAAAGAAGGTCGGCAGCTGAATGTATGGGATAAAGAAGGAGAAGTATTTGAGGGAATGGCTGACTCTCAGGCCTATCCTTTTAAATCTTTGATAAATATTATTTACGGATGTAATAATTTTTGCACTTATTGTATCGTTCCTTACGTAAGAGGCAGAGAAAGAAGCAGAAAACCCGAATCTATTGTTAATGAAATTATCGGTAAAGTTAATAACGGTGTAAAGGAAGTTATGCTTCTAGGTCAAAACGTTAATTCTTATGGCAAGGATTTTGAAGATAATAAATATTCCTTTGCAGACTTAATTAGAGAACTTAATAGCATACAAGGTCTGGAAAGAATCCGCTATATGACTTCTCATCCCCGTGACTTTAATGATGAACTTATAAAAGCAATATCTGAATCGCCAAAAGTAACCGATCATTTTCATCTTCCTGTCCAGTCCGGAAGTGATAAGATATTAAAAAAAATGAACAGGGGGTATACAAAAGAATATTATCTGGATTTAATAAAGAAAATAAGAGAAATTAGGCCCAATGCTGCAATAACAACAGATATTATTGTAGGTTTCCCTGGAGAGACTGAGAAAGATTTTCAAGATACTGTTGATTTGGTAAATGAAGTAAAGTTTGCTTCAGCTTTCTCTTTTATGTATTCTTCAAGAAAAGGAACTCCAGCTACAGAATTCCAGGAGCAGGTTCCATTAAAAGAAAAAAAGGACAGAATTCATATGCTAAACAAAATTATCAATGAACATGAATTAATTTATAATAAAAATCTGGATAATGTTGTCTTAAGTTGCTTAATTGAAGGTAAGTATAAGGGTAAAGAAAAACTAATAGGGAAAACCTCAGGCTACAGAAGTGTAATTGTTGATGGTCCTGAAAGCCTTATTGGTGTAATTGTTGATGTTTTAATTACAGATTCTAGCAAGCAACTAAAAGGGAAAGTTATACAGGAGGGATAGTTATGATAATCGATAAGGCTGTTGAAATATCAAATTTAATAAGAGAATCTAAAGAATTAAAAGAAAATCCCGAACTTGAACATGATTTAAATTACTATATAAATTTACTTGATAGTTTAGATGCATCAGAAATTTCCTTTGAAAATCTTGAAGAGGATCAAAGAGAAGAAATTGAATTGCTGGAAGAAATGTTTTCAAAAAACAGTATTGCTAAAGACTACTTATCCAGTGAAGCAAATTTAAAAGAAATGCTTACTGTGATTAATAAAATAATTAATCAGGCAACGAACAGATAATTATTACAAAAGCCAGCTATTGCTGGTTTTTGTAATAATATAATTGGAGGCTAACATGTATTCAAATACGCCAATGCTCAGACAATGCAAAGAAATAAAAGACCTTCACAAAGACTGCATTCTTTTTTTTAGAATGGGAGATTTTTATGAAATGTTTGGAGAAGATGCAGTACTTGCTTCAAAAGAGCTGGAAATTGTTCTAACAGCAAGAGATGCCGGGGCAGGAAATAAAATACCCATGTGTAGCGTTCCCTATCATTCAGCAGAAAACTATATTGCAGCTTTAATTCAAAAAGGATATAAAGTAGCTATTTGTGAACAAACTGAAGATCCGGCTTTAGCAAAAGGTATTGCTAAAAGAGAGATTATCAGAATAATTACACCAGGGACTCTTATTGATGGGAAGCTGCTAGAAGATAATAAAAATAATTTCTTATTATCTGTTTATAAAAACAAAAAAATATATTTGGAATTGCAGCGGTAGATATTTCTACAGGTGAGTTTTATACCACGGAAGTATTAAAAGAAAGAGAATTCTTTGATGAAATAATTAAATATAATCCTTCAGAAGTA
Organism: Peptococcia bacterium; assembly: GCA_965228015.1. Taxonomy (GTDB): domain Bacteria; phylum Bacillota; class Peptococcia; order Peptococcales; family SKKY01; genus SKKY01. The sequence continues at coordinate 437,390 of OZ245787.1, read as the reverse complement.
ATCTCTTCAGAGAAAGATTTTGATTTTTTTAAAAATTTTATTTCAAAAAGAAATCCAAATATTACTGTAAACCCTCATTTTGATTATGCATATAATTATGATTTTGCAGAAAAATGGATTTTAAATCATTTGAATATTCAATCCTTAACAAGTATCGGATTATTTGAATTTTCTAATGCTGTAATTGCTTCAGGAGCTGCTCTTGATTATTTAAAATACAATCAAAAGAATACGTTATCAAATTTATTTAAAATTACATATTATCAACCAGAAGAAAAATGATTCTTGATTATCCTACCAGAAAAAATTTGGAAATATTTGAATCAAACAATATTAGCAGAAAAAATACAGCATTATTAAGTGTCATTGATTATACAAAGACTGCAATGGGATCCAGAAAATTGAAGTCATGGCTTTCTCAGCCACTTACAGATCTTAATAAAATAAACATAAGACTTAATAATACAAAAACATATTTAAAAGAATTTGATATCTCTACTGAATTAAGAACTAATTTTGAAGAAATCTATGACTTAGAAAGAATTCTTGCCAGGGTAACCTTTGAAACAGCAAACGCCAGGGATTTAGCGGCTTTAAAAAATTCATTAAAAGTTCTTCCGTATATAAAAAAATTTGATGCAATCAGATTTTTTTGAATTGAAAAATACGGCAGCAAAAATGGATTCCCTCAATGATTTATATAATCTCCTTGAAATTAGTATAGTTGAAGATCCTCCCTTTACTGTGAGAGAAGGGGGACTTATTAAAAATGCTTATCATCAGGAATTAGATGAATTAAGGGAAATAACTATTAAGGGAAAAGAATGGATTTCTTCCCTTGAAAATAAAGAAAGAGAAAAAACAGGTATTAAAAATTTAAAAATTGGACTCAATAAAGTATTTGGTTATTATTTAGAAATTACAAAATCAAATATCGGACAAGCACCAGATTGTTTTATCAGAAAACAAACTTTAACAAATGCAGAAAGATATATTACCCCTGAACTAAAAGAAATGGAAGCAAAGGTAATTGGTGCAGATGATAAAATTAAAAAACTGGAATATGAGTTGTTTTCAGAGATAAGAAAAAAGATTAAGGAAGAATACCCACAAAGGATTATATTAACAGTAGAAATATTGTCAGAAATTGATGTTTATGTTTCATTGGCTTTTGCTGCTCAAAAAAACAATTTTACTTGTCCAGAAATGAATAACTTAGCAAATCTTTCTATTGAAGCGTTGCGGCATCCTGTAGTTGAAAGAAACCTGGAAGGAGAATGGTACACTCCAAATGATGTATTTATGAACCAGGAAAGTCACAATTTTTTAATAATCACCGGACCAAATATGGGAGGAAAAAGTACTTATTGCAGAAGTATAGCTATAGCAGCAATTTTAGCCCAAACAGGGTCTTTTGTACCGGCGGAGTATGCAAAGTTACCGGTTTTCGACAGGATTTTTGCCAGAATAGGTGCCAGTGATGATTTAACCACGGGTCAGAGTACCTTCATGGTGGAAATGAATGAAGTGTCGAACATTATAAATAATGCCACCTCTCAAAGTTTAATAATTTTAGATGAAGTTGGAAGAGGCGCCAGCACATACGATGGGCTTTCTTTAGCCTGGGCCTTAACAGAATATTTAAGTCAAAAAGTCAGAGGAAAAACATTATTTGCAACCCATTATCATGAGCTTACTGAACTGGAAAATAAGTATGATAATATAAAAAATTTAAATGTAAAAGTTGAAGAGGAAGGAGTAAAAATTGTATTCCTTCATGAAATTTCTTCAGGTAAAGCAGATAGAAGTTATGGAATTCAGGTTGCAGAACTGGTAGGGCTTCCAAAAGGAATTATTAAGCAAGCAAAAAATAGGTTCTACAATAAATGTTGAGGTGGTAAAAACCATTCTGACATTTTTTTGCGAAAAAATACAGAGCATTGGGTAGATCCATATTAGAGAACACCCACTGTAATCTAAGGAGGAATTTACTTATGCTCTGTAATAACTATTATATTAAAAAATTAATTGGTTTTAAAGGGATAATTTTAGAACAATTAGAAACTTCTTCTGATTCAATGTCCTTTTCTTTTTCTCTGGAGATTAAAACTCACAATTGCCCCAAATGCCATCAACAAACCAGTAAAGTTCATGATTACAGAATTCAAATGATAAAAGATATTTCCATCTCAGGGAAGAAAACCTACCTTTACTACAAAAAGAAGGTACGTTTATAATCACTGCAATAAAAAATTCTACGAAAAAAATGATTTTCTCCCCCGCTATCAAAGAATGACCAGCAGGCTGATAAAATACATAATTACTCGAATGAAAAATGTTTACTCTGTATCTGATATTGCCAAAGAGAATAATATTTCACCATCAACGGCTCTCAGGCTTTTTAGATTCATAGACTATTCCCTAACAAAATTGCCCGAAGTAATCTCTATTGATGAATTTAAAGGTAATGCCGGGGGGCAAAAAGTACCAGTGCATATTAACTGATCCCCAAAACAAGAAGGTACTTGATATTCTTCACGGAAGAGAACAACACATTTTATCGGACTATTTCAGGAAATTCAATGACAGGGATAAAGTAAAATACTTCATTATGGATATGCGGCAACCTTACAAGGATATTGCTGAAACATATTTTAAAAATGCAACTATCATTATCGATAAATTCCATTTCATTAGGCAGGTCACTTGGGCATTTGAAAGAATTAGGAAAGATGAGCAAAAGAAATTTGCCAAGGAAAGGCGAAGATATTTCAAAAGAAGTCGCTCCCTTCTCTTAAAAAGAATGAAGTATTTAACTCCTGAAGAAATTGACCAGGTAAACGTTATGCTTGCTACTTCTGAGAAATTGCAAAAAGCTTATATGTTAAAAGAAAAATTTTATAACTTTGTTGACAGCAGTGATTTAGAAAGTACAAAAAAGAATTTGAAAGCCTGGTATATGTTTGTTATGTCCTGTGAGCTTGAAGAATTCGATAAATGCTCCAGAACCATTTTCAACTGGCAGAAATATATTCTTAATTCATTTACTTGTACTTATACTAACGGATGTAATGGTCAAGCATCTTTGTAACACTAAGTACGGAAAATCAGTTTATATTTCGTGCTTCAAATGGAGTCAGCCCTCCATTGCATGAATGAGGTCGAATGTGGTTGTACCAAACATAAACATATTTATTGATAGTTTCATCTAATTGTAGGTCGGTTTCAAATTTTTGGTGGTAAATAAGCTCTGACTTAAGTGATTTATAAAATCTCTCCATTGGAGCGTTATCGTATGGGCAACCTGTTTTACTTATGCTTTGCCTTATTCCTTGGCTTTTGCAGTACTCTACGAAAGCCAAGGAGGTGAACTGTACCCCCTGATCTGAATGTAAGACTAACCCTTCATCTGGACTCTCTCTTTCGAGAGTTTTAGACAAGGCTTCTATTGCCAGATCTGAGTTGATCCATTTTGAGTTAACCGTTGCTATTGCTTCCCTTTTTGCTAAATCTATAATAGTACAATTATAACGCATTTTACCGTTTATTAATCTTATATAGGTGAAATCAGTACACCATACTTTATTTCTTTCTGTGACAGAGAAATTTTGATTAAGAATATTGGGAAATACTTTGTTCTTTTTACCTTTTACATATTTGGGCTTTTTCTTACAGTGATTGCATGCAGGTTTAATTCCTTGTTCATATACTTATGTGTTGTTGTCTTACTAATAAATATATTTTGCCTTGCAAGAAAAGTGACCATCCACCTATGGCCGATAATGCGTCCATTATTGTAATAAATACTTTTTATGTTTTCTTGAACTTTAGCCTTTCCCTCACGATACGTGGATTTTCTGTTCTTTAAGTAATTGTAGTACATATTCGGAGAGAGGTTGAACTTGCGGCATAACCAGCACAATCCAAACTCAAGTTTATAGGCATCAATGAACCGATATACCACTAATCGATTTCCTTTGCGAAGAATGCCGCTGCTTTTTTAGGAAGTCATTTTCCTTTTGAAGTTCCATAAGCTTCTTGTTAAGCGCTCTATATTCCTCTGGTGATATTGCATTTTCTTTATTTTGTGGTTTTGTGTAATGACATTCTTCGCTGTATTTTTTATCCATCCGGACATTGTTGATTTTGATACACCGTAGGTTGCAAAAAGATCACCAAGGCTTTTGCCTTTTAGATATTCACGTACAACCTCCTTCTTGAATTCTAAATCGTAACGTTTGCTCATTTTACAATCCTCCTAGTTCGGGTTTATTATATATTATCCGTACTAGGTGTTACAACAAGACTATACCATTACACTCCTCAATCTGTTGAAACGATAACAGAAAGCGTTTTAGATCTTATTTTCAATATAGAAGAACACAGAATGGATACTGAAGATATAGTTCTCATATATAATATGCCTGGAGATAAAAGTTCTTTTAAAGAAAAAAAGGAACTATTATATCCTGTTGATTTTGAATAAATTTCATCTAAAATTGGGAAATGGGATTCTAATTCTTTACCAATAATTTTAATTGATAAGGAAATTCTTCTTTCAGAGTTGCTAAAACAATATTTTTTTTATTACATTATACCGAACTTTTTACTATTCTTTAGCTTCAGAAAATGCCAGCAGACTAGCATCAATGCAGTTAGCAGAAAAAAATATTGATGAAATACTAGAAGAATTACTTGCAGAATATAAAAGAAGAAGGCAAAATGATATTACTGAAGAGTTAAATGATGTTATTTCAGGATTTAAGGCTATAAAAAAATTCAAAGATAAAGAAGGTTAATTTTAAATGAAAAGATTTTTAAGAAGAAATAAGATGCTGGTTATAAGAATCTTACCGGCATTTTTTATTTTTGTTCTATTTGCAACAGGTTTTCTAAATATTCCTGGAAGGGATTTAGGAAAAACATTAATTTTAATTTCCCTTTTAATAGTAACCCCAATTCTTTTTTTCATTAATGGTTTTTTGTCACAAAAGTACAACAGTCATTTTCTCATTTTTTCTGTGCCATCATATATTTCTTTTTTATTAATATTCTTAATTTGGATGAATTCATCTGCACTAGCATATTTCCCTATGTATTTATTATTTAATTTTTTAGGTTTTATGTTCTTTAAATTTGATAAAAAATTAACGGAAAAAAACAAGATTAAGCTTGATAACTCTGGTTTTTATAGTGATAAAAAATAATTGTTGATTAAAATAAATTATTCAGGGGTATAATATAATATCATTAATAATTATGGAGGTGTTACAATGAATTTTGCTAAAGCGTTAATATGTGTTGATTTTTCCGAACCATCAAAAAAATTAATTGACAGTATACCTGATTTAAAGAAAGTTGGTTTAAAAGAGGTTATTTTTGCAAGTGTAATTAATGTCCACCCTGCAGATGAAAATGTACCTTTTATTAAAGAAACCTATAGCGAAAAGCGTCAGCTTACTTTAGAAAGACTTCAGGAAATGAGTACTTTAGCTAAAGGACATGATGTAGAAACAAAAGAAATAATTAGCTTTGGCTTTACCGGAAAAGAATTACTAAATATTGCAGTTCAGGAACAGGCTGATTTAATTGTTGTTGGTTCTCATGGTAAAAGTGTTGTTAAAACAATCTTACTTGGTAGTACTTCCTTTGAACTTGCAAGAAAAAGTGAAATACCTGTACTTATTGAAAAGTTTAAAGATGTTGAAAAGAATCAATTTGATTTAGTAAGTGCAGAAAAGTTTAAAAAAGTTGTACTTCCTGTTGATTTTTCACAATCTTCTTTAAAAGTAATTAATTTCGTTAAGGATAAAGATTTTATTAAAGATGTTATACTCGTTAAAGTTGTAGCAAGAGGAGAAAATATTGAAGAACTTGATAAACGTACAAAAGAAATTCAAGAAAAACTTGAAGGTATTAAAAATGATCTTATAGCAGCTGGTAAAAATGTTGAAGTGAGATTAAAACAAGGCACACCTTCAGAAAAGATTATGGAAATTGCTGAAGATGATGGAGCTTCTTTGATTATGATTTCAAAGGGAGGAGCAGGAAATATTGCTGAATTGTTAATTGGAAGTACTGCAATTGATATAGCAAGATATTCCAAAGTTCCGGTATTATTATTCCCAAAATTTATTTAAGCCCATTAGCAGTTTTAAAATTGAATAAATTATAAATAAAAAAGGCTATTTGAAAATAAAGGTTCTACAATAAATGTTGGGGTGGTAAAAACCATTCTGACATTTATTTGCGAAAAAATACAGAGCATTGGGTAAATCCATATTAGAGAACACCCACTGTAATCTAAGGAGGAATTTACTTATGCTCTATAATAACTATTATATTAAAAAATTAATTGGTTTTAAAGGGATAATTTTAGAACAATTAGAAACTTCTTCTGATTCAACGTCCTTTCCTTTTTCTCTGGAGATTAAAACTCACAATTGCCCCAAATGCCATCAACAAACCAATAAAGTTCATGATTACAGAATTCAAATGATAAAAGATATTTCCATCTCAGGGAAGAAAACCTACCTTTACTACAAAAAAAGAAGGTACGTTTGTAATCACTGCAATAAAAAATTCTACGAAAAAAATGATTTTCTCCCCCGCTATCAAAGAATGACCAGCAGGCTGATAAAATACATAATTACTCGAATGAAAAATGTTTACTCTGTATCTGATATTGCCAAAGAGAATAATATTTCACCATCAACGGCTCTCAGGCTTTTTAGATTCATAGACTATTCCCTAACAAAATTGCCCGAAGTAATCTCTATTGATGAATTTAAAGGTAATGCCGGGGGCAAAAAGTACCAGTGCATATTAACTGATCCCTAAAACAAGAAGGTACTTGATATTCTTCACGGAAGAGAACAACACATTTTATCGGACTATTTCAGGAAATTCAATGACAGGGATAAAGTAAAATACTTCATTATGGATATGTGGCAACCTTACAAGGATATTGCTGAAACATATTTTAAAAATGCAACTATCATTATCGATAAATTCCATTTCATTAGGCAGGTCACTTAGGCATTTGAAAGAATTAGGAAAGATGAGCAAAAGAAATTTGCCAAGGAAAGGCGAAGATATTTCAAAAGAAGTCGCTCCCTTCTCTTAAAAAGAATGAAGTATTTAACTCCTGAAGAAATTGACCAGGTAAATGTTATGCTTGCTACTTCTGAGAAACTGCAAAAAGCTTATATGTTAAAAGAAAAATTTTATAACTTTGTTGACAGCAGTGATTTAGAAAGTGCAAAAAAGAATTTGAAAGCCTGGTATATGTTTGTTATGTCCTGTGAGCTTGAAGAATTCGATAAATGCTCCAGAACCATTTTCAACTGGCAGAAATATATTCTTAATTCATTTACTTGTACTTATACTAACGGATATACAGAAGGAATTAACAACAAAATTAAGGTTTTAAAAAGAAATGCTTATGGTGTAAGAAATTTTTGGAGATTCAAAAACAGAATAATGCACGTAATGAACTAAAAACAATTTAAAAAAGTACCGCATTTTTCAATGCGGTACTCATGGAATCTAATCTAATTGGGTTACCCCAACATTTGACAAAGAACCTAAATTTCAAATAGCCTTAATTTATTAAATTTATCTTTTAGAAAACACAATAGAAGTAATCCCGGAACCTATTACAAAGGCTGCCGTAATAATAATGTAGATATATTGAGAATCAAATATAAAAATATGTTTATAAAGAATTCCAAAAGCAGCCCAAATATATACCAGCATTACAAATATATCTCTTCTAAAATATACAAAAAGGGTAAAATTAAAGAGAGCAATTAACAGCATAACATTTGTCCAAAAAACATCTGAATAGCCAAATCTGTTCCAATTAATACTAAGAAGATAAATAGATGTGTTTGCAATAGATGCTACCATTATCCAACCCAGATAAATAGAGAAGGGGAGAGTTACTAAGTAATTTCTTTTTCTTAAATATGTAGATTTTCCATTTATTCTTAAATAAATTAGAATCAGATTAATTAAAAGAGCAAACATTATACATAAGCTAACTAAAAGCATTTTATAGTGCCAGGAAAATAACCAGGCAATGTTTAAAATACAACTTGTAACAAATAAGTAGCCTACTCTATTTCTGTAAAAACTTAAATCTTGTTCAGACCCGACGAACCCCATTTGATAAAAAACAAAAATACCAAGAAGAGTATAGATTACTCCCCATATGGCAAAGGTAAGGCCAATTGGAGTGAAGAGGCTGGGAAAATTATCTGAAACATCTCCTGTGCTGACACCATTTAACGGAAGATAATTTGCCAGATAATTTAAAGCAATTACTAAAATAAAAGAAACTAAATTTAAAAAGGGAAGTATCTTTTTCAAAGTTTTTCACCACATTTCTTGCAAAAATCAGCATCAGGATCATGATTTTCATGAGTGCAGTTTTTGCAGGTTTCTGTATTTAGTTTTCCTTTTGAAGAGGTTTGAGCAATTTCATAAGTAACGATTCCTGTTGGAACAGCCAGAATTCCATAAGCAAAGATCATCATAAAGCTGGCAATCATTTTTCCAATAGATGTTTGGGGAGAAATATCACCATATCCAACTGTTGTTATTGTTACTATTGTCCAGTACATAGATTCGGGAATATTTGTAAAACCGTTTTCAGGTCCTTCAATTATATACATTACAGCTCCAGCTATTACTGTTAAAGAGAAAATGGTAAATAAAAAAACAATAATTTTGGGAGCACTAACTCTAAGAGCTCGTAAAATTATTGATGATCCTTCAATATATTTAACCATTTTTAATATTCTGAAAAGTCTAAGTAATCTTAAGGTTCTGATAAGCATTAAATACTGGGTTCCAGGTATCGAAATACTAATAAAGGTAGGAATAATTGAAAGCAAATCAATTATTCCATAAAAACTTGTAATATATTTTATTGGATTTTTCACCGAAACAATTCTTAGAATATATTCTGTAGTAAATAAAATTGTAAAAATCCATTCTAAAATGTAAAATATATTACCATACAGAGTGTTGTAATAGCTTACTGAATCAAGCATTACTACAATGATGCTTAAAATAATTGTAATTATCAGAGCTATGTCGAAGGATTTACCAGCAGGGGTGTTTGATTCAAAAATTACCCTGTAAAGGTTCTTTTTCCATAGTGTATCATCTTCAGGATATAGCATATATTTTCCTCTTCTTAGAAGTATTTCAATGTTAATTATAAAGGAATGGTAAAGATGTTGCAAAAGAAAAAAATGCTAATTGTTATAGCCGGACCAACAGCTTCGGGAAAAACAGAATTAAGTATAGAACTTGCAAAAAAAATTAACGGAGATATTATTTCTGGTGACTCCATGCAGATATATAAGTATTTGGATATAGGTACAGCTAAAATAAAAAAGGAAGAAATGCAAGGGATCAACCATCACTTAATAGATATTATTGAACCAAGGGAGGAATATAATGTTCGGATATTCCAGAAAAATGCTTTAAAAATTATTGATGATATTTATGCCCGGGGTAAAATTCCTATTATTGCTGGAGGCACTGGGTTGTATATTGATGCATTGGTATATAATTATTCATTTATTGAGGAAAATAACAACTCAATAATCAGAGATAAACTTTGGGAAGAATATTACGCTTTTGGTAATGACTATTTAGTAGAAAAATTAAAAAAAACAGACCCGGATGCACTAGAAATGATTGATTTATCAAATACAAAACGTCTTATAAGAGCCATTGAGATTTGTGAAAATATAAATGTAAAATTTTCTGAACTGGAAAGAAATTCAAGAACAGAAAAGACTTCACCCTTTAATTTGTTTTATTTCGTAATTACAATGAACAGGAATATACTTTATGATAAAATAAATAGAAGAGTTCATTTAATGTTTGAAAATGGCTGGTTGGATGAAGTAAATTCTTTATTGAAATCCGGAGTAGTAACTCCAGAATTACGTTCAATGCAAGGAATCGGTTATCGTCAGATTTTAGATTTCTTAGATTCTGAATATAATTATGATGAGTGTGTTGAAAAAATTAAACAGGAAACCAGAAGATTTGCCAAAAGGCAATTAACCTGGTTTCGGAAAAATAAAGATGTCATCTGGTTAGATAAAAGTACAAAAAATTCAAATGAATTGCTTAAGGAAATATTGGATTATTATAAAGAAAAACTGAAGGGAGGGTTTAATTTTATGTCAAAAGGGACTATTAATTTTCAAGATGTATTTTTAAGTCTTGTTAGAAAAGAAAACAGACAAGTTGTTATTTATATGGTTAATAAATTTCAATTAAAAGGATATGTTAAAGCTTTCGATAATTTTGTTGTTATTCTGGAAAATGAAATTGGTCAGCAAATGATTTATAAACATGCAATTTCAACAATTTCTCCAATTGGAAAAACAGATGTTTTAAAAGAAATTCAACATACGGCTGGTGAACAAAATTGAACATGTTTTTAAAAGAACTTATTAATGATCTTAACTTACCCAAAAGATATGAAAATATAATATTTGAATCTTTTAATGAAAGTAAAATAATATTTAATGATATTGAAGAAACTACAGGATTAAATCAATATAAAGTTTTAAAAGCTTTTCAAAAAAACAAAGCTACGGACTTTCATTTAAACGGATCAACAGGTTATGGATATGGTGATACAGGGAGAGAAACCTTAGAAGAAATATATAAAGATATATTTAAAGCCGAAAAAGCGATAGTTCGTTCCAATATTGTATCTGGCACCCATGCTTTAGCTATAATTTTATTTGGATTACTTAAACCAGGTGATTCATTTTTATCAATTTCAGGAACTCCTTATGACACACTTTTGAAAATAATTGGTAAGAATAAAAAACCTGGAACTCTTAATGAACTTGATATAAAACATGACTGTATTGATCTAACTAAGGAAAGTGCTTTTGATTATTCCAAAATAGCTGAAAAGCTAAATGCTAAAAAATATCCTTTAATATGTATTCAAAGATCTAAAGGTTATTCTTCCAGGAAATCTATATTAATTGAAGATATCCAAAAGGTATGTTCATTTATTAAAGAAATATCTCCCAAAACAATAATTTTTGTTGATAATTGCTATGGAGAATTTGTTGAATTAAATGAACCCATTGAAGCGGGGGCAGATATTATTGCCGGCTCTTTAATAAAAAATCCTGGCGGAGGATTAGCTTTAAGGGGCGGATATGTTGCAGGAAAAGAAGAATATGTAATTAAAGCTTCTTATAGACTGACAGCTCCAGGTATTCATGAAGATGTTACATCTGCCCTGGATTTTAACCGAACAGCATTCCAAGGTTTGTTTATGGCACCTCTTATAGTTGAGCAAGCTCTAAAAGGCGCTGTTTTTTCATCTATATTGTTTTCAAAATTAGGATTTGAAACAGCTCCTTCTGGAAATGAAAAAAGAACAGATATCGTTCAGGGAATAATATTAAAAAACCCTGAGTTATTAAAAGAATTTTGTAATGCTGTTCAAAGCAGTTGTCCCCTGGATTCCTTTGTAAGGCCTACAGCAAGCCAGCTTCCTGGTTATGATGACGCTGTAATTATGGCTGGGGGAACTTTTATTCAAGGATCTTCAATAGAATTAAGCGTTGATGGCCCTACGAGAGAACCTTACACTGCTTATCTCCAAGGTGGATTGAGTTTCTACCATGTTGTTGTTGCTGCAATTAAAGCTGGTAAAGTACTGTTTAATAAGGGATGTGAAGGTTTATGATTAATGTAATCTTAATTTTTGGTGGTAAATCCGGAGAACACGAAGTTTCATTAAAATCTGCCCAGTCAATTTACAACGGCTTTGATAAAAGTAAATATAATGTTTTCCCTGTGGGAATCTCCAGAAGTGGTAAATGGTATGGACCAATTGCAGAAAATGATATAAAAAACTTTACAGAAGAAAATTATTTAAATAACGAAATTACTATGTTGCCTCGTCCTGGAAAAAGCATTTACAGCTTAATTGATTTTTCAGAAATATTTACAGGAGATATTGTCTTCCCGATTATACATGGTACTAATGGTGAAGATGGTACTTTGCAGGGTATCATGGAATATATGGAGACCCCTTATGTTGGCTCAGGAGTTTGCGGAAGTGCAGTAGGAATGGATAAAATTATCATGAAAGATATCCTTCAATCTCATTCTGTGCCCCAGGTAAAATATCTGGGAATAAACAGCAAAGATATTTTTCTTGATATCGAAAATACAGTAAAAAAAATCCAGGACAATTTAAAATTCCCGTTGTTTATAAAACCTGCGAATTTAGGTTCAAGTGTTGGTATAAGCAAGTCTAAAAATAAAGAGGACCTTATTAAAGCCTTGAATATGGCTGCTGAGTATGACCGAAGAGTTATTATTGAGGAAGGCAGAAATGTCAGAGAGATAGAAATTTCTGCTCTGGGTAATGAAGATGTGAAATTATCTTCTTGCAGGGAAGTTATTCCTGGAAGTGAATTTTATGACTATGAATCCAAGTATATAAAAGATACTTCTGTTACTAAAATCGCTGATGATCTCTCAGAAGAAACATTAGATGAAATAAAAAGACTTTCTGAGATTTCATACAAAGCATTAGACTTATCTGGTTTTACAAGAATTGATTTTTTTATTGATAAAGACACTAATGAAATTTTATTAAATGAAGTAAATACACTTCCTGGCTTTACAGCAATAAGCATGTATCCAAAGCTTTGGGAAAATGAAGGAATTCAATTAAATATGCTTCTTAATGAGCTAATTAGTCTGGGATTTGAAAGATTTAAAGAAAAAAACAGATATAAAAGAGATATTTAAATTAGAAATCCACTCAAAAGAGTGGATTTCTAATTTAAAGCCATTATAAGCCATTTTAAAGAATTTTATTGTTTTTCGCAACCCAAACCAAGAGAACAATTATTTTAAGCCTTTAAAGCCAATCTTTTTTTAAAACTTTCTAAACAATCCTACAACTTTACCAGCAATTGTAACGTCATGGGGAATTATTGGCATGTAATTATCATTTTCAGGGTGAAGTTCTATTTGTCCGTTCTTAGAATAGAACCTTTTTACTGTGGCTTCTGATTCATAACCATCATTTACAATTGCAACAACAATTTCTCCGTTTAAAGCATTTTTTTGTTGTTCGATTACAAGATAATCATTCTCTAAAATTCCGGCATTTATCATACTGTCGCCTTTAATTTTTAGCATAAATAAGGGATTGCTGGAATGGAAGTAATTTAAAGGTACTGGAAAGGTATCAACAACATTTTCTTCAGCAGTAATTGGAACACCCGCAGCAACTTCACCTACAATTGGAATATCAATCATTTCCTTATTAGAGAGATTGGGTGACTCAATTGGTAAATTCTTTTCTCCTAGAATTTCAATAGCTCTGGGTTTGGTGGCATCTCTTCTGATATAACTTTTTTTTTCCAAACTTGATAAATGTCCATGTACTGTTGAACTTGAAGTTAAACCTACAGCAGAACAGATTTCCCTAATAGAGGGAGGATAACCTTTTGAAGCCAATTCACTTTTTATAAACTCCAAAATAGCTTCTTGTTTTTTTGTCATTGGTTTAGACATATTAACCACATCCTGACTTTTTTATTAAATTTATAATATCATACTCTGAAAAAATATACAAACAAATATTCGATTTTTCGTTGACAAGAATATATGTTCGTGTTATTATTTATTCAAATAAGCGAACACGCATTCTGTGTTGATAATTGGAGTTGATCTTATGAGTTATTCAGCTAAAGATTTTCAAGAAATGAGACTTGCAAAAATAACGGAAAAAGAGAAAAAGAAAAAAACTTAAAGGAAAAGTTATATTTTCAGGCATAATGTTAATTCTGATTTTTATAAGCGGAATATTCATGACAACATATGCAGATGCTAATAATATTAAAGTTATCGAATATCAAATTCAGGCAGGAGATACTTTATGGGCAATAGCTGAAGAGTATAATTAAGATAATAAAGATATAAGAGAATATATTTATGAACTAAAAAAATCAATGGTCTTAATTCTGGATTAATTACTCCAGGACAAAGAATAAAGGCACCTGTATATAATAAGTATTAATCAGCTGGGGTTTAACGCCCTGGCTTTATTAATTCGCAATTTACTTCTCATAATATATATTATGTAAACTAAATTATTATTTTTTCAGGCCAGTATAAAAACTAGCCTGAAGTTTATTTTATATATCTTTTATATATCCACTACCCTTTTGTTTTACTTCTTATTATATTTGTCCAGATAGTTTTTAACATTGTTGCAGTCTTGGAGTTTCTATTCATCTTTATCAACAGAAACACTTAAAGGAACAGCCTCAAGATAAATTACATCATCAGTAATACCTGTAACAACAAAATTATATTCGTTAGTACCTGTTTCTTCAGCGTAATTTAAAACCTGACCTAATTCCAATTCACCTCTTTTTAAATTGTTTAAATACTCTTCCTGGATATCTCCATGATGTTTCAAACCTTTGCGATCGATATAAAGTGGTTTTGGCATTATTCCCGTCCCCTTTTTAGAATTATTTTATTTAAATTTTTAATATAGCATTCCAATTAGATTATAACTTAATATTAATACAAAAGTGGGTTATTGGGAAGAGTCGTCTAAGATCTTCGACTATATTAAGAATAATGTTACTTCTACTTTGTTTATTTGCTGGGCCTCTCAGGCAGCTTTATATCATTATTATAAGATAGGAAAGCACCAGCTTCCTAAAAAACTTTTTGGTGTTTATCAGCACAAGGTTTCAGTTCCTAAAGAAAATTTGTTTTTTGGTTTTGATTATATCTTCAATGCACCTCACTTCAGACATACTGAAGTAAGAAAAGAAGATATAATTATGGAAGAAAATATAGAAATTCTATCTGAATCTGAAGTTGCAGGAGTGTATATTGCTGCTACAAAAGATAGAAGGAAATTTTTCTTATCCGGTCACAGTGAATATGATTGTGATACTTTGGGAAAAGAATATTTTCGAGACCGAAATAAAGGGCTGGATATTGAAATTCCAGTTAATTATTTCCCAGAGGATAATCATAAAAACCTTCCAAAAACATCATGGAAAAGTACTGCAAACTTACTATTCAATAATTGGATAAATTACTATGTTTATCAAAAAACGGAATACGATATTACAAAAATTGGAAGTAATTAATAATGAATTCCCCTGCTTTATCTGCGGCAGGGATTTCATTTTGTTTATATACTTCTCTGGCAGATTCGTCAGATTTATCAGAAATACTTCTTATTTCAATAAATGGTGTTTTATTAATATAACATGCATGAGCTATGGCTGCCCCTTCCATTTCTGTGCATAGAGGATTATGCATATTAATAAGCCTTTCTTTTTCATTTAATGAAGAAACAAATGAATCTCCGCTTATTATTTTACCAAAAAATATATTACCCTTTGCTTTCCAAAGTTCTGCAGATACTTTTGCTCGATTTAATAAATATGCATCAGATGAAAATTCGTTAATATACGGGAATGTCCCCTTTAATATATATTCTTCAACATCATGATAATTAATGCTTTCCCCGACAATTATATCAAAGACTTCTGTTTTATCTGTAATAGCTCCTGCAATTCCTGTATTTATTATAATGCCAGGATTGAAATTATTAATTAAAATTTCAGTACACAAAGCAGCATTGACTTTTCCAACACTTGTTATTCCAAGTATTATTTCAAGATCATTATATAATCCTTCTGAGAAGCGGTAACCTTTAATTTCAATAGTTTTAGTGATTTCTATGTTGTTTTTAATGTATCGTATCTCTCTTCCAAGAGCGCCCAGAACAGCAATTCTCTCCATTATTTTACCTCTACCCTTATTCCATCTTCTAAATCAGACGAGGGTGCTGTTATAACACATTCTCCTTTAGAGATACCTTCCAGAATTTCAATATTCCTCTCACTTTCAATTCCTTTAATTATTTTTCTTAATTTTGCCTGGTTATTCTCAACTACAAAAACATAATCTTCTTCGTTTAACTGGAATATAGAATTTTCAGGAATATAAATAGAATTTTCTTTGCTTTCTGTGATTAATTTTAAATCAAGAATATAACCTGGTTTAATATTGTTATTTTCTTCAAGTACGTCAATTTTCACCTTTATCCTGTTTTGTTCTACTCCAAGATCAGATATTTTACTAAATGCAATTGGGTATATTTTACTTACTACTCCTTTTATATTGTTAATACCTAAATTATTATTAGAGATTAATACCTGGTTTCCTTCTTTTATATCTTTAATTTCACTTGTTAAAACATCGGATTCAATGTAGGAATCTCCTGTGTCTCCAATCATTACCAAAGGAGTACCTGTTAGAATATAATCTCCTTTTTTAACATAGGTATCTAATAACACAGCATCTAAAGGAGATGAGATTCTTGTAATCGTATCAGAAATAGTATTATTTAAATAGTACAAATCTCTCTTTAGGTTTTCCAATCTTCCCTCTTCATTTTTTACTAAATTATAAAATTCTGTATACTCTCTTTCATTCAAAGCTCCAGTCTCTTTTAAAGTATTTTTGTTTTCAAGTAACAGACGATTATCTTCAAGATTTCTTTCTGCAATTGCAATTTCTTCAATTATTTTATTTCTTTGAAGAATGTTATTTTTAATTTCCGAACTGTTAATATCTAGTATTTTGCTGGTTTTTAAAATTTCTTCTCCTGCTTCATAGTAAATATCGGTAATATATCCTGTGGCTCCAGCATAAATAATTTGCTGTTCAGAAAGAAAAACCTCACCAGTTTCTTCTACATGCTTACTTATCTCACCTCTTTGTGCTTGAGTTACGTTTACTTCAACCTTGTTGTTAAATTTGGAAACAACTAAGTATGCGGCAATAATTCCGACTAAAACAAGAGAAATTAATAGCATCTTTTTTTATTCATATAATAATCCCCCAATTAAGATGTTCTGCTTTTTAAAGCATCCATAAAATCTATTTGATATATTTTTTTATTGTGGCAAGTTGAGCAATAATAACAAAAATTATAGTTGCCAAGGCTGTGTAAAAGTATGTTGAAGGTTGTATCAATAAGGGGATTGTCGTTAAATCCTCTAATACTGAACTTATTATACCTGCACACATTCCTCTACCAACAGGAACCCCAAGCATAATACCAAGAATAGTCATAATACTGTTTTCTTTTGAAATCATACTATAAACGTCTTTTTTCTCAAATCCCATTACTCTTAATGATGATATTTCCAGGCTTCGCTCGTTTATATTAATTATAGTAACATTGTAAACTATGGCAAATCCAAGAATTACTCCAAAAAACATCATAACACTTACAGAATAAATTATAAGATCCATATATTCCATGAATGTATTCATCATATCTTTGTTCGATTCAACTTTTCCAATATATTTAATATCCTGTAATTTTTCAACTACATCATCTTCCGAATTAATATAAACCCCTGTAATAAGATCTTTTTCTCCTAAAAGATTTCGAAAATAATCTATATTAATATATGCATTGGAACCAAGATACTGCTCTGTTATACCAGTAATCCTTACACTAATATCATCTTTTCCAGGAAGGTAGTTATTTAATTTTATAATATCCCCGGTTTTTGTATTTAAACTCTTGGCAACTGTCTCAGAAAGAATAATGCCCTTGTCTTCCAAATAAATTGAATTCCCATCAGTCATTCTGAAGTTATATATTTTTGTTTCTTTATTCAAGGCGATAACATTAATAGTCTTCTTTTTCCAGCCATTTTGAAGCTCAAAGGGATATTCTATTTTAGGTTCTATATGATCTGGGTCAATAATTTTAGAAATATCTTTAATAACATTTTCGTTGAATGGTTTTGATAATACAACATTGTAATCCATGGTTTGGAAAACTTTATATTGTACATCAAAAAGAGTATTCCAGATTAAAGACATATATAGAGGAACCATAGTAATTCCATATGTCAGAGAAATGCCTAATATCAAAATTATTGCTCTTTTTTGTTCCTAAACATATTTCTGAAAACCATCTTCCAGGAAAAAGAAAAATTTTTCCATAAAAAAGCGATTTTTTTCTATCCAGATCCTTCCTCCGGTTTCTGGTGCTTCAGGCTTCATTGAATCAGAGGGCATTATTTTTAGTATTTTTCTTGTGCCAAAAAACCCGGCAATAATACAAAAAACTATTGTAATAATAAACCCATAAATAAAATACCTGTAATGAAGCTGGGTTTCTAAAATTGGTATGTTCATATACATAATATATAAATTTGTAAAACCTGCTGCTATGGGAATGCTTAAAACAATACCCGCTAAAGATCCTGCAAAACCTATTAATATTGCATATTTCAGATAATGAGTTAGAACTTCAAAATTACTGTAACCAATATCTTTTAAGACTCCGATAGAAATTCTGTCATTATTTACTAGTCTCATTAGCATTATGTATATAATTACTCCTGCTACCCCAAGGAAGAGGATGGTAATGGAAACAGACATACTGTCTAGTTGATTTAGTTCCTGATTCATAATACTGTTACTTAATTGATTATCTTTTTTTATAGTCCGTATTAATCCATAAGGTTCTAAATAATCTTCAATATCTTCTATAACTTCTTCTAAATTATTACTATCATAATTATCAAATTTTATTACAACTTCATTAAAATTTCCTTGGTAACCAAGAATATTTTGAGCCATTTCCTCAGTAATATACAAAATCCCAAATTTATCTGGGGCGGGTAATAAATTCATTTCATTTTCCATTAAATAAATATATTCAGGGTTAGCAATAATCCCGAATACAAAAAAATTATATTCTTTACCTGCAATTACTGGAGTTATTTTATCTCCAACTTTAATATTTCTTCCAGTTGCAAATTGTTGTAAAACAGCAGCTTCATTTATTATTTCAGGGTGTTTTTTCCCTTCGATTACATAGTTATCATTTAAAATATTATCTCCTTGAGGAATTGAAATTAACCTGATACGGACTTTTTCCCCTTGATCATCTACCTTAAAAAGAACATCGGCTCTTACCCTCCCTTGGGCCTTAGAGATCCCTGGTATTGATTCTAAGCCTTCTATTGCGCTTTGAGGAATTCTTACCACTTCAGTAAACAAATCGGTAAAATTTGTAATTTCATAAAATGTTTCCAATGATACAGATAAATTATCACTTACCATATTCATAGAAATAAAAATAACTAAGGCTATTATGACCATTAAAGTAATGGAAACAAACTGACCTTTTGTACTTTTTATTTGTCTGAATAAGCGAATATTTAACTTTTTTACTACCATTCTATCCTTTCAGGATCTATTGGATTTTCATTTTTTATATCCTCAACAATCTCGCCACTTCTCATTTTAAGTACTCTTGTTGCTATTTCTCCAATAGCGATATTATGGGTAATTACAATAATAGTTTTTTATGTACTTCATTTACTTTCTTTAATAAGGCTAATATTTTGATACCGGTTTTAAAGTCTAAAGACCCTGTTGGCTCGTCACAAAGAAGAAGAACGGGATTTTTAGCTATCGCTCTTGCTATTGCAACTCTTTGTTGTCCCCCCCACTCATTTGAGATGGAAAATGATCTATTCGGTCTTCTAAACCAACTTCACTTAATATTTCATCAATATTTAATGCATCATCAGTTAATTCTGTTGCCAACTCAACATTTTCTCTTGCAGTCAGGTTAGCCATTAAATTAAAAAACTGGAATACAAAGCCTGTGTGATTTCTTCTGTATAAAGTAAGTTCTTTATCATCAAACTTAGTTATCTCTTTTCCTGAAACATATATTTTACCTTCTGATGGATGATCCATTCCACCAATTATATTTAATAAAGTACTCTTTCCAGAACCAGAAGGACCTAAAATTACAATAAACTCTCCCTCATATATTTCTAAAGAAACATTATTTAATGCAGTTACTTTGACTTTATCTATTTGATAAAATTTGCTTATATTTTCTACCTTAAGTATCATAATTCAACTTCTCAATAAAAAAATTCCTGTAAAAACAGGAACTTAAAATCAGTAAGTACAAGCCTCTTCCTCACCGGTTAGAACTCTTAAAGCTCCCTCTGCTAATGCTTCCATTTCTTTTTCTCCTGGAATAACTATTACCTCACCGAGGAAACTTACCCTCTCTTTTATTAAATTAATCATCATAGAATCATTTGCTATGCCACCGGTAAAAATAATAGCATCAATTTGTCCTTTCAATACTGTTGCTGCTGCTCCAATTTCTTTTGATGTTTGATAGGCCATTGCTTTATAAATTAATTCGCTTTTTTTATCTCCTTTTTCAATATCTGCAACTACTTTTCTGGCGTCATTAGTATTTAAATAGGCAACTAAACCACCATTTCCATTTATTTTTTTATACATTTCTTCTTCTGAATATTTACCTGAATAACAAAGCTTTACTAAATCATGGACTGGCACCCCTCCTGATCTTTCCGGAGAGAAGGGTCCTTCTCCATTCAAAGCATTATTTACATCAATAACTCTTCCTTTTTTATGGGCTCCAACAGATATGCCCCCGCCTAAATGAACTACAATAAGGTTAAGTTCGTTGTATTTTTTATTAATACTTTTTGCATAATTAATTGCTACAGCTTTTTGATTCAATGCATGAAAAATACTAACTCTTTCAACTTCCGGCATACCAGAAATTCTCGCAATATCTTCCATTTCATCAACCACTATTGGGTTTACAATGTAAGATGGAATATTGCATTCTTTAGAAAAATCATAAGCTATCATACCACCCAAATCTGCAGCATGTTCTCCAAACCTGTTTGTTTTTAAATCATCCAGCATTTTTTCATTGATAATGTAGGTTCCTCCTTTTATAGGGCAAAGCAAACCTCCTCTGCCAACTATTGCATCAAGACCACATTTCAATACATTTTGTTCCTCAAGATAGTCATGTATAATTTTTTTTCTTAGTTCAAGTTGGTCTGAAATTTTCTTATATTTCTTTAGTTCCTCAGCTGGATGAAATAAATTTTTTTCTAATATTTTTTTATCATTCTCAAATAGTGCTACTTTTGTTGAAGTAGAACCTGGATTTATTGTAAGAATTTTATAGTTTGTTATAACCATCACCCGTTTCTAATAAATATTTAGCGAATGCTATAGAATTATATTTTCCATACTCATTATCTGATCTGGAAGTTAAAACTACTGGTTTTTTGCCCCCAACTATTACCCCGGCATGTTTTGCTCCTGAACAAAAAGCTAAAGCTTTATATAGAATATTACCAATTTCAACATTAGGAACCATGAGTATATCTGCATGACCTGCAATAGGATGGTCAATACTTTTTATTTTGGCTGCTTTCTCAAAAATTGCATTATCTAATGTCAAAGGACCTGCTACAACAGCATTTTTTATTATTCCTTTTTCATTCATTTCTTGTAATGCTCTTGCTTCTACTGTCTCTGGCATTTTAGGGTTAATTCTTTCGATTGCAGCAAGGACAGCTACCTTAGGAGTTTCTGCTCCCATTTTTCTTGCAACATCAACAGCGTTATCTATAATTTGTCTTTTCTGATCTAAATCAGGATCTATATTCATTGATGCATCAGTTACAAATGGTATCTTCCCGTAATTTTCAGGATTAAAAACCGCAACATGGCTTAACAGTTTTTCTGTTCTCATTCCAAATTCTGGTTTTAAAAAGGATTTAAGGATAACGGAAGTATCAATTAAACCTTTCATGACAAACTCAACTTCCCCTTCAGCAACTAACTGAACTGCTTTATCACAAGCCTCCTGATCATCCTTTATATCAATAATTTTAAGAGAACTAATATCTACATTATCTTCCTTTGCGGCTTTAATTATTTTATTTTTATCTCCAACTAATATTGGGATTGCCAGTCCATCTTCTTGTGCCATTAAAGATGATAATAGTGATGATAAGTGATACGGACAGGCTACTGTAAGTTTCTTTGGTCCTGTTGATTTTGCTATATCTATCATTCTTAAAAACTCTTCTTTTATATTTTACAACACCCTTCTTATATTAAATAAATATACAATCTATATACCCTTTTTTTATTCAGAGGAAAATAAATTCATTAAAGAATGTAATGGTATAGTCTTGTTGTAACACCTAGTACGGATAATATATAATAAACCCGAACTAGGAGGATTACAAAATGAGCAAACATTACGATTTAGAATTCAAGAAGGAGGTTGTACGTGAATATCTAAAAGGCAAAAGCCTTGGTGATCTTTTTGCAACCTACGGTGTATCAAAATCAACAATGTCCGGATGGATAAAAAAATACAGCGAAGAATGTCATTACACAAAACCACAAAATAAAGAAAACGCAATATCACCAGAGGAATATAGAGCGCTTAACAAGAAGCTTATGGAACTTCAAAAGGAAAATGACTTCCTAAAAAAAGCAGCGGCATTCTTCGCAAAGGAAATCGATTAGTGGTATATCAGTTCATTGATGCCTATAAACTTGAGTTTGGATTGCGCTGGTTATGCCGCAAGTTCAACCTCTCTCCGAATATGTACTACAATTACTTAAAGAACAGAAAATCCACGTATCGTGAGGGAAAGGCTAAAGTTCAAGAAAACATAAAAAGTATTTATTACAATAATGGACGCATTATCGGCCATAGGTGGATGGTCGCTTTTCTTGCAAGGCAAAATATATTTATTGGTAAGACAACAGCACATAAGTATATGAACAAGGAATTAAACCTGCATGCAATCACTGTAAGAAAAAGGCCCAAATATGTAAAAGGTAAAAAGAACAAAGTATTTCCCAATATTCTTAATCAAAATTTCTCTGTCACAGAAAGAAATAAAGTATGGTGTACTGATTTCACCTATATAAGATTAACAAACGGTAAAATGCGTTATAATTGTACTATTATAGATTTAGCAAAAAGGGAAGCGATAGCAACGGTTAACTCAAAATGAATCAACTCAGATCTGGCAATAGAAGCCTTGTCTAAAACTCTTGAAAGAGAGAGCCCAGATGAAGGGTTAGTCTTACATTCAGATCAGAGGGTACAGTTCACCTCATGGGCTTTCGTAGAGTACTGCAAAAGCCAAGGAATAAGGCAAAGCATGAGTAAAACAGGTTGCCCATATGATAACGCTCCAATGGAGAGATTTTATAAATCACTTAAGTCAGAGCTTATTTACCACCAAAAATTTGAAACCGACCTACAATTAGATGAAACTATCAATAAATATGTTTATGTGTGGTACAATCACATTCGACCTCATTCATACAATGGAGGGCTGACTCCATTTGAAGCACGAAATATAAACTGATTTTCCGTGCTTAGTGTTACAAAGATGCTTGACCATTACAATGGGATCTAGTCTAACTGGGTTACCCCAACATTTGACAAAGAACCGGAAATAACTGTCATCAGGCAGAATACTATTAATAGTACATTTACATCTATATAATTAATATAGGAATAGCTTGGTGGTACTATAAACATAGAGAAAACTGCAAGAATCATAGATACTGTAAGAACAATATCTGATTTTAAGTGATTCTTAATGTGGTTCAAGTGTTATCAATCTCCTTTAATATAAAAAGAATTAAAACTTAACTTCTCCTTGTGCTATTTGATAATCAAGTTCTTTTTCGCTTGCAGCAACAAAAATTGAACAAGCTGCGTCCCCCACTACGTTAACTGAAGTTCTTGCCATATCAAGAATACGGTCAATTCCAGCAATAAGAACCAGTCCTTCTAAAGGTAATCCAACAGACTGAAGCACAAGAGTCAGCATAATAAATCCTGCGCCAGGTACTCCTGCTGTTCCAATAGAACCTAGAGTTGCAGTAAGTATTATAGTAAACATCTGCGCCCCTGTAAGATCAATCCCATGAACCTGAGCTAAAAACAGCGCACAAACACCTTGATATAAAGCTGTTCCATCCATATTTATAGTTGCTCCCAGAGGAAGAACAAAGGATGAAATTTTTTCAGAAACACCAAGATTTTCCCTAACAGATTTGATTGTCACAGGCAATGTCCCCGCTGAACTTGTTGTACTGAAAGCAGTAATTGCTGCTGGTGCGACACCTTTAAAAAATTTAACCGGTGAAATCCCTGCAAAGATTTTTACTGTAACAGAATATGCTGCAATTGCGTGAATTACGCATCCTAAATATACAACTCCAATTACTTTTATTAATGGTAATAGAACATCTAAACCATATTGGGCTACAACTGGTACTATTAAAGCAAAAACACCATATGGAGCGAGAGTCATTATAAATGCAGTAATTTTATACATTATTTCTGCAAGGCTTTTAAAAAAATTCGTAAAAGGATCTGCCATTCCCTTTGGAAGTGCTGTTGCACCCAAGCCTAAGAACAATGCAAAGGTTATTACCTGTAAAATATTTCCATCCACAAGACCTTTTAAAGGATTACTTGGAAAAATATTTAATATTGTCTCTGGAATTGATGGTGCTTTAGCTGGTTCCTGAACTGCATCTACTGGTAAAGTTAAGCCAGTTCCAGGTGTAAAAACATAGGATAGAGATAAACCAATAACAACAGCAATTGCTGTTGTTACAAGATAATAACTTAGTGTTTTACCACCAATTCTTCCTAAAGTTTTAGGGTCTCCAATACTTACTGTTCCTACAATTAATGATGAGAATACTAAAGGAACAATAACCATTTTAATTAAGTTTAAGAAAAGTGTCCCAAAGGGTTTAATAAAAGTATTAGCTATTTCTGCATTCCCCTGAAGGAAAAACCCTATTATAATACCAAGAATCAGTCCTAAAAATATTTTTGTTGTAAGTCGCAGTTTTTTCATTATTTTATAACCTCCAAGTATAATTTATCTTTTTCTTCTATTTTAACTTGATTGCTGGTGAGATTAATTATCCAGGATTTAAAAATCTCATTTTTTCCAACATCCACCATTATACTTAAAGTTACAAGATTTTCAAAACAAATATTATTTAAAACAAAGTCTGTTTCTTTTATTTCATTTTGAATTTTGCCTAAGAAAGTATATTCAACCTCAATTAAATATTCTTGTACAAGTTTTCTTTCTATAATTCCTGTTTCGGCTATAACCTGAGAAGCTGCAGATGAGTAAACTCTTACAAGTCCTCCTGCTCCTAGTTTAATGCCACCAAAATATCTGATTACAACAATCACCGTGTATTTCAATTCCTTCTTTTTAATAACTTCAAGAATAGGGACCCCTGCGGTTCCCCCCGGCTCACCATCATCATTGGCCTTTTGAATTTCATCATAGTCTCCAATTAAATATGCTGAACAATTATGGGTGGCATCGTAATGCTTTTTCTTAATGGACTGAATAAAATCCTGAGCTTCTTTTTCAGCATTAACTCTTTTGGCATAACCAATAAAACGGGATTTTTGAATAATTAATTCAGATTCACCATATTCCTTAATTGTGTAATACTTTTCAATCATTTTTATTCCTCTTTTTCCACCAGATGCTTCCAATATCTTACAGGCATAAATGATTTTTGCAGTTTATCATTTTTCTCTCTTTAATTGAAATATGTTTAAAATATCTTTTCCAAATTTCCTGAATTTCTTTTTCCTTTGCACTTAAAGGGGGCAGCTCTGTTTCTGTCAGATCTGAAATAATCCATTTCTCTTTATTATATAAACCAGCTTTTAACCTTCTTAGGTCATGAATTATCCAATACTGGTCCCCTAATCTTTTAGAAAATGAGGTGCGATCAACTCAGTAATATCATAATCTGGTTCAAAAGCAGCATAACAAATACCATTTTCTAATAATTTGAATCTAAGCAATCCCTTTATACAATACTTTTCTTGTTTAACTTTCCAAACAATATCATGAACTGGTTTTACATTTTCATTCACAAGAAGATTATTTACATACCTTCCTTTTTTAAAGGCAAATTTTAAATAATAATAAAATAAGCCAAAATTCCTTTATCATATTCTGAAGAAAGAAAAAGATAATATAAATTACTTAATGTATCAGAAGATATTTTCTTTAAGATTGCATTATATACCTTTTCTGCCTTATCAATATCAACGGGAACTTCGGTAATCTCTGCATCTAATTGTAACTGAAAATCTCTTAAATAATCAAATTTACTTAAAATTTTTTCTGGCTTTTCAGTGGAATAAAAAGCTTCATACATTGCAGTTAGAAATCCTTGAAATGTGTTTTCATGCACTAATATTTTCATAGTCCCGACTCCTGAAAAATTCGAATTTGTCTGTCTTCCGGTTTTTTCTGAATAAACCTGCTTCTAATATTAATCAGGATAAATATAAATACCTTCGGAATACCTTCCGTTGCAGGTGATAAAATATTTTGCTCTCTTTAAAACCACACCTATTTTTTTTAATCCTTGAAAATCAAATTTTTCATACTTTCTCATAAGAACAATTTTTTGCAGATTTTACCCCAATTCCAGGGACTCTAAGTATTTCATTATATGATGCTTTATTTATTTCAACAGGGAAAAAATCAAAATGTCTTATTGCCCAGTCACACTTAGGATCAAGATCCATATCAAAATTTTGATTTTCCTGATCAAGTAATTCATTGACTCTAAAGCCATAAAACCTTAATAACCAATCTGCCTGATATAACCTGTTTTCTCTTTTCATTGGAGGTGCCTGAATTAATACAGGAAGATTAGGTCCTTCATTAACAGGAACATATGCAGAATAATAGACCCGTTTTAATTTAAAATTATCATAAAGACCCTGTGACAGGCTTATTATGCTTAAATCAGAATCATTTGTAGCCCCAACAATCATTTGTGTACTTTGCCCTGCTGGAACAAATTTTTGCGAATAACGATATTTCCCTTTTTCCTCTCCGATTTGCATTAAACCCTGAGTTATTTGGGCTATTGGTTTAAAAATCTTTTCTTTGTTTTTTTGTGGAGCAAGTAAACGAAGACTTTTTTCACTGGGAAGCTCAATATTTACACTCATCCTGTCTGCCAGCAAACCAGCTTTATTTATTAATACAGGATCAGCTCCAGGAATTGCTTTTACATGAATGTAACCAAAAAATTTATATTCTTTTCGCAAAATTTCCATAGTTTCAATTAAATTTTCCATTGTTTTGTCTGGATTAGAGTAAACTCCCGAGCTTAAAAATAACCCTTCAATATAATTTCTTCTATAAAAATCTATTGTTAAATCCGCCAGTTCTCTGGAATTAAAGGAAGCTCTTGGTATATCATTACTTATTCTGTTAATACAATAGGCACAATCATATACGCAATTATTTGTGTATATGATTTTTAATAAAGATATACAACGACCGTCTTCACTCCAACTGTGACAGATACCACTTAAGGAGGCATTGCCTATTCCCTCAGATTTTGCCTTTTGCTTCCACTGGAAGAACATGAAACATCATATTTTGCACTGTCAGCAAGAATTGCCATTTTTTTCTCTGTTTCCATAAATAATTACCTTCTTTATAATGGTTTATTAAAAACATTTTACACCATACAAAGAAAACTTACAAACACTTGTTCGCTTTTTATGATTTTCAAAAGGACTATTTATAAAGTTAGTGTAAAATAATTATGGGTAAAAAAACAAAAAAATATTAGAGCAACTCCTTATGTTACAATTAAATCGCTAAACCAAATCGCAAAAAAGGAGAAACTCTAATGAATAATATTATACATGAAATTGCAACTAAAATCAGTAAAGAAATAGCAGAAAATATGGAAACAACTTTAATTGAGGGAAATAATATATCTGAATTCATTTTAAAAACCAAAAAAATGCTGGATGAAGTTGGGGTTGCAATTACAGAAAAAGTACTTGAAACTGTAGATATTTTAGTTAAAAAAGATTGTGCAAGAAAAAGAGACTGGAAAATAAAGGAAACAAAGTCGAAGAAAAGTTTGGCGACGATATTTGGTGAAGTAACCTATAAAAGAACGTATTATGTTCATAAAATTACCGGTGAATATAAATACTTATCTGATGAAGCTGTTGGTATTGAAGCAAATGACAGAATGGATATATTGCTAGAATCAATGTTAATAGAAGAAGCAATAGAGACACCATACAGAAAAAGTAGCGAAAAAATATCGAAGAATGTGTATCTTACTGGTCAAACAGTAATGAATTCTATTAGAAAGCTTAAAGATATTTCTAATCATGCAGCACCAGTGAAAAAACTGATTCTCAAGCTAAGATTTTGTACATCGAAGCTGATGAAGATCATGTTTCACTTCAAAGAGGAACATGTGCCGAACCTAGATTAATTTATGTTCACGAAGGTAAGTGAAAGGTAAGTGAAGATAGATATGAATTAATAAATCCCAGATACTTTAGTGGTCTCTACCAAGATAGTGCTGATTTATGGCTTGAAGTAGCTGATTATATTGATAGCAACTATGAAGAAGAAACTATCGAAAAGATATATTTATCAGGAGATGGAGCCAACTGGATAAAACAAGGCAAAGAATGGATTAAAGATAGTATCTATGTTTTAGATAGATACTATTTGTCGAAATATATAAAGAAGGCAACTGCTCATATGAAAGGCGCATACCAAATGATGTGGTATTACATAAATACGAAAAGGAAAGATTTCGTAAAAGATTTATTCAAAGCAATAATTGAAGAAACAGAATCAGAAACAAAAAATAGAAGCAATAAAAGATGCTAGAAGTTATGTGTTAAATAATTGGGAAGGTATAATGAATCAATATGACCCGGATTATATAGGCTGTAGCACAGTAGGCCATATTAGTCATATATTATCTGCAAGATTAAGTTCAAGGCCTCTAAGCTGGTGCAGAGAAGGTATTGATCAAATGTCACGTCTGAGGGCTTTTAAGGCTAATTCAGGTAATGTATATGATTTAGTAAAAGAAAGAAGCAAGAAAAACAGAAACAAGAATCATAAAATTAGAAAGCCGTATTATAAAAAAGCTACGAACCTAATATCAGATGAGAAATTCGGTAATGTGCCAGTAGTTTTAATTGGCAAGAGAACTTGGAAAAGAGAATTGTTTAAAAGGATAGCGAGTGCGATTTAGCACGTAATACATACAAGGGGTTTTTTATTCTTTTAAAACCCATAATTAATTGACACGATCATTTATAAAAAACAGGTTACATAGAATATACCTCTGAGTTATAATAAATATTGTTTATGTTATATACATACTGATTAGAGGGAGTTTTAATGGTAAGGACTGTCGGTACCACAACAAGAGGAATAATTGCACCAATAATAAAAAAAGGTGATAATTTAATTCCAATTGTTGTTGATTCTTTATTAAACGCTGCAGCTGGTGAAGGATTCCAGATTCAGGATAATGATATTCTGGGGGTTACAGAATCTATTCTGGCCAGAGCTCAAGGAAATTATGCATCTATTAATGCAATAAAAAAAGACATTGAAAATAAATTTCCTGGTGATTTTGGACTGATTTTTCCAATATTAAGCAGAAACAGATTCTCAATACTATTAAAAGGTATTATGGCAGCAAAAAAGAAAGTTTATCTTCTTTTAAGCTATCCATCTGATGAAGTTGGAAATCATCTTATGAGTATCGATCGTATGGATGAGGTAAATATCGATCCTTATATTGATGTTCTTGATGAGAAAAAATATAGAGAAGTATTTGGCGAGGAAGTCTCCCGCCCCTTTACTGGAGTAGACTATGTAAAGTTATACAAAGAAATTGGCGGGGACAATCTTGAAATTATTTTTTCAAACAATCCAAAAACTATTCTTAATTATACAAAAGATGTACTGGTTGCTAGTGTTCATGATCGTTTCAGAACAAAAAGATTTTTAAAGACTGCTGGAGCAGATAAAGTCTTTGGCCTTGATGATATTCTTAGCTCTCCTGTAAATGGATCAGGCTATAACCCTGAATATGGTTTGCTTGGCTCTAATCTTTCCAGCGAAAATGAAGTGAAACTATTCCCTCGGGACTCTCAGGAATTTGTTGAAGCTGTACAAGATGAGATTAAAGCAAAAACTGGAAAGACTATTGAAGTATTAGTTTATGGAGACGGTGCTTTCAAAGATTCAGTTAGAAAAATATGGGAACTTGCAGATCCCGTTGTTTCTCCAGGTTTTACTCAGGGACTTAACGGAACCCCTGATGAAATTAAATTAAAATATCTTGTAGATACTGAACTAAACCACCTTACTAGCAGCGAGGTTATTGAAGCCGCTAAAAACAAAATCAGAACAAAAGAAAACAATTTGGTTAATAACGCTTCTTCCCTTGGCACTACTCCCCGTCAGTTAACCGACTTTCTCGGAAGTTTATGTGACCTTACTACAGGAAGTGGCGACAAAGGAACTCCAATGGTTTTCATTCAAGGATACTTTGATAATTTTGCAACTGAAAAAAATAATAAGTTTTTAATTATAAAAGTCCCGGCTAAAAATCCGGGACTTTTTGTTAAATTTTTATTTAAAATAATCAAAGAGCTGACCAAAGTCGATACCAGCTATATTCTTATTTTTATAATCAAGGGCTATGCTTTCAGAGCCTTTATCAAGATGTACAGATGTAATACCATGGGATATAGAAATACGCGCCTCTATGAAAGCGGCAAGGTGGTCACAACCTTTAATTATCTGACCATCAACGGGATTATACTTATCAAAATTATATTTCTCGTTTATTTCATCCGAGGTCACATTTTTAATTTTACCATCCTTAACTATCTTGCCGGCAAACTCGTCTTCTATATAAAAACGCATTTTTTCATGCCAGCTTTCAGGTAGTAAGGGGAAAAATTTTTCATCCATTTGTTTTTTTTCAATATCTTTAATAATATCATCCAACCCATCAACGGACCGTTTTACGGGAGAAATTATATCTCTTGTAAGAACTTCAGGTATATCATGAAAAAGTGCAGCAAAGTAATTATTGCATAACCTTTGGTTACAAGCTTCTGTTTCCAGTGAACATAAATATGACATAATAGCTACAATAAGCATGTGGCCCATTACAGATGTTTCAGGAACCCTTGGGCTTTGAGCCCATCTTTGCTGAAATCTTAACTGTCCTATCAGATCAATAAGATCACTTGTTTTATTCCCAAGTTTTATTTTCTGAACTCCTGCAAGATCATAATGCTCTTCAAGTTCATTTTCTATAGCTTTTTTTGTTTCTTCTATTCCATATATAACGGAATTCATTGGATATATAATTTTAAACTCCCAATTAGTTGAAAGATAATGGGAAGCTTTTAGAATCTTCTTTTCCAAAACTGCATAAGAAGGATTATCAAAATATTCCTTGAATTTTTGGAAAAAATCACCCTTTATACTTTGTAAATCATCTCCAAGAATTCCATAAACCCATTTATTGATCTCTTTTCCTCTCTCGTTCATAAGTTTATGGTAAACAGGAGGTTTTATATCTGTAAGAATAATACGATGAAGATATTCAAAAATACCCCCTTCTATCAGTTTTCTCCAGTCAATGGAAATGTTCTTATCCTGCTCTTCATAAGACCCAAGAGTATGTGCAATTATCATTTTTTGAGACTGTTTATCCAGCTCAGTAAAACCTTTAGGTCTAATGTGGTCGTTCCATCTTTGTATATGAGCTCCCTGATAAATTCTTTCTAGTACAGGCTTCCTAATCAACTTCTCCCCGCCCTTTCTTAATTAGATTATTATCTAGTATATAGTTTGCAAGATTTATCTGACTTGATGCAAATTCTGACTCTTCAATAAATCTGTAAACATCTATTTCCTTTCTTTTTGTTAAATCAATTGCCCTGCTGTTTTTAAAATTTCCATCTCTGGACATTTCAAAAAGAATATTTTCTTTAATGAAGCTTCCCTTAACCAAATATGTTTGAGATGCAACAAATCCTTCTTTTGAGTTTAGTAAGTCTCTTCCAAAAACATAGGGATTTTTGTTTTTCTCACCCATTAAGTTCATAATTGTAGGCATAAAGTCTACCTGTCCCCCAGGAATATTTAGTGTTTCTGTTATTTCTGAATCTGAAATATGAATAATTAATGGAACCTTTAACATTTCATCAAAATAGTATTCTTTTCCTATAAAATTTTCAACCTGCTCAATTATTCTTTTATCTTTAACTCCAAGACCAAAATGATCACCGTAAATCGCTATAATTGAATTATCATATAAATTGTTTTCTTTTAAAACTTCTATAAACCTTCCAATAGCTTTATCCGTATAATTCACTGAATACAGATAATCCCCAAAATAGGTATTTTTGTCCTTTTCATTCAAGGGTAAAGTATGATATCTTTCCAGAACCGTATAAGGATTGTGACTGGAAAGGGTAATCATAAAAGCGTAGAAAGGATTATTTATTTTAGTAAACACAGGAATAGATTGCTCAAAGAATTCAATGTCTCCAAGGCCGTATCCAATAT
The DNA here is from genome assembly GCA_965228015.1 of Peptococcia bacterium. Taxonomy (GTDB): domain Bacteria; phylum Bacillota; class Peptococcia; order Peptococcales; family SKKY01; genus SKKY01. The sequence goes on along the minus strand of OZ245787.1, from coordinate 404,946 downwards.
ATTCTTTATTTTTGTGGTAAGTTTCATCATAAAATTTATCAAAACCCTGTGCTGAATAAGCTTTATCCCTGTTCCAGAAGCTTTTATCATGGCCGTGCATAGCCAGGGTTTTATAACCAATCTCCTTTAATTGCCATGGTAAGCCATAAAATTCATTGTTCTGATATAAAGAATATGCCTGCCCTTCCGTTGTTGGATAAATAGAGTTATTTGTTATAAACTCTGCATCCGAGGTATTCCCCAGGCCAAGCTGCTGATAGTAATTAGGGAAATAAAAGCTGTCATTATTTATTAAGTAATTTAAATTTGGAGTTATTTCAGTATCCCCATACTTCTTATTAACAACAAAATTCTGCAATGATTCTACTTGAATTACAATAAGATTTCTGTTCTTTCCAATTCCAAAATATTTCCCAGGCTCTGTAACAGATAGTGAATTTTTCATCTCTTTTAATTGCTGGGAATAATCTTTGGGCTTTTCATTTTTTGCAAAACTTGAGTAAATATCGTGGGCTCTGTAAGATATGATTTCTCTGTTCTGAATCGTATTTACTGTATCTAAATGAAAAGGGTTAATAACTATTCCTAAAAAAGCACTCCTGACAGAACATTTATACCTTGCTTATATATTTTTTTACTAAAAGAAAAATTCAGTGGTTTTATTTCCCGAAAAATCCAAAATATTATTGGAAGATCAATTAATAAAAGAAAATCTCCATAAATAATCAGATCAATAATCGTATCTTTAATCACACCAAGTTGAGATATATTCCCAACTGAATTAATACTTGTATATGTATTAAAGTATTTAAAATTTATTAAATCACAAAACATTAAAAATGAAAAAAGACAATAAAAAGCAAAAATCAAATAGTGGTTTTTTAATAAGTTTATATAAAACAAAAGCAAAATATAACAGACTAATAAAAGTTAAAAAAATATATTGACTCTGTTATCAGTAAAAATATTAAACACTGTAAATTTAAAAGCCACTAAAAATAATAAGGATAGGTAAAGGTAAATTTCCTTTTTTGTTTTCAACTCTCTGCCTCCTGCTTTCGTCATATAGAAAAAACCCCTGTAATCACAGTTATGCAATAATAGGGGTCTGACTGTTAATAATTATATATTCTTATAATGTTTCTTTTAACTTTAATATAAAAGAATCTATATCCTCTGTTCTTGTATTAAAGGAAGTAACAAATCTTACTTTTCTTTCTAATGGATCCATTACATAAAAATAATCCAAAGTAAGAAGCTTGTCTATTACATGCTGAGAAAATATTGCAAATATAATATTTGCATCAACTGAACCAACAATACTAATTCCGGGAATTTCTTCAAGTTTTTCTTTGAAATACTTACCTGCTTCATTAGCAGACTTTGAATTCTCAAGCCAAAGGTCATTTTCTAGATAAGCAAGGAACTGAGCTGAAATAAACCTCATTTTTGATACAAGCTGCATACTTTGCTTTCTGATGTACCTCATATTTTGGGATGATTCCGGATTAAGAAAAACAACCGCCTCCCCCATCATTAAACCATTTTTTGTTCCCCTAAAGGAAACAAAATCCACACCTGCATCTGTAAGCATTTCTTTAACAGTAATTCCTGCAGCTATAACTGCATTAGATATTCTTGCTCTATCTATATGAAGAAACATCCCGTTGTCATAGGCAAAATCTGCAATAGCTTTGATTTCATCCCCAGAATAAACTGTTCCTGTTTCAGTACACTGACTTATGCTTACTACTTTTGGTTGATTATGATGCTCATTACCTTTAAAGTGAAGAAACTTTCTTAATTGTTCCGGTGTTATTTTGCCATTATCATTTTCTACTGTATATATTTTAGCCCCAGTAAATTTTTCAAAAGCACCACACTCATCTGTATTTATATGGGTTGTATCTGCACAAAGAACTTCCTCAAAAGAGGATAAAACAGAACTTAATCCTGTAATATTAGCACTGGTCCCGTTTACAGTAAAATATACATCAACTTCTTTGCCAAAAAGCAAAGAAAATAAATTCTCTGCTTCAATAGTATATTTATCTTTTCCATAAGGGAAGGTAAATCCTTGATTTACTTCATTAATTTTTCTTAATACATTTTCATGTACGCCTGAAGAATTATCACTTAAAAAAATGATACTCACACCTTTATTTTAGTTATCTTTTTTTCTTGAAGGGCTCTTTTTAGACTTATAGTCTCCTGATCCTTTTGGCTTACCTGAAGAAGGTTTTCCAGAACCTGAATTTGAAGAATAACTTCTTCCTCTGTTTTTGCTGCCGGATCCACCGGTTTTAGGTCTGTTATATCTTTTTTCATCAATATAAACTCCTCTTATAGGATCTTTTTTATTCTCAGCTGAATTTAAGTTTCCTAATTCAAGTTTTAATAAGGCAGCGGCAATTTCAATAGAAGAATGATCATCACTCATTATATTATCCAAAATAGCCATATACGGCTGAAGATTTCCTTCATCAATAGAAGATTTAATTTTATCTGATAATGCATCAATTTTCATTGACTCAATATCTTTAAGATTAGGAATCCCTATTTTTTCAATCTTTTGCTTTGTATAAGTCATTATATTTTTTAATAAATAGAACTCTCTTATAGTTACAAAAGATACAGCTAAACCATCTTTTCCTGCTCTTCCGGTTCTGCCGATTCTGTGAACATAATATTCATCATGAGTAGGAACATCGAAGTTAAACACTGATTCAACATCGTTAATATCCAAACCTCTTGCTGCTACATCGGTTGCAACCAGAATTTCAATGTCTCCGGTTTTAAACTTGCTGATAACACCAAGTCTGGCCATTTGAGTCATATCCCCATGAATCTTGTCTGTTAAATAACCTCTGTTTTGAAGATCACTGGTAATATTATCAACCTGTCTCTTTGTGTTACAGAAGACAATTGATCTTTTTGGCTCGTAAGCATCTAAAAATCTTCCAAGAACATCAAGCTTGTCTTTTTCATGAATCATTACATATGTTTGTTTTATATTTGGGGTAGACAATTCTTTTATTGTAATTTTAATCTCAACAGGATCTTTTTGGAACTTGTTGATAATTGCAAGAATCTCTTTAGGCATAGTTGCAGAAAACAATAATGTTTGTCTGTCTTCAGTTGCACTTTTAAGAATTATCTCAATGTCTTCACGGAAACCCATGTTTAACATTTCATCCGCTTCATCTAAAACGAACATCTTTAAATCTTTAATTTTAAGAGTTCTTCTTCTTAAGTGATCAATAATACGGCCTGGTGTTCCTATAACAACCTGCACACCTTTTTTAAGTCTTAAAATTTGTCTGTCTATAGACTGTCCTCCAAAAACAGGAAGAACTTTTATATTTTCTTTATATTTGCCTATTTTTGCGAACTCATCAGCAATCTGAATTGCTAATTCTCTCGTTGGGCATAATATTAAAGCTTGTGTGCTTCTGTCCTTAGGATTAATTTTTTCTAAAACAGGAATTGCAAATGCAGCAGTCTTTCCTGTACCAGTCTGAGCTTGTCCAACAACATCTTTACCCTCTAAAATCACTGGGATTATTTGGGTCTGAATGGGTGTTGTTTCTTCAAAACCCATTTCATTTAGTCCCCTGATAATTTCAGGAGAACAATTTAATTCTGTAATTCTAATTTTATTCACCTCTAAAAATTTTTAATTTCTTTTGACAACAGTTTATTATAGCACTATTCTTTAAAAATAGCGATATATTTTTCAAGACCGATCGTGTCAATTAATTATGGGTTTTAAAAGAATAAAAAAACTCCTTGTATGTATTACGTGCTAAATCGCACTCGCTATCCTTTTAAATAATTCTCTTTTCCAAGTTCTCTTGCCAATTAAAACTACTGGCACATTACCGAATTTCTCATCTGATATTAGGTTCGTAGCTTTTTTTATAACACGGCTTTCTAATTTTATGATTCTTGTTTCTGTTTTTCTTGCTTCTTTCTTTTACTAAATCATATACATTACCTGAATTAGCCTTAAAAGCCCTCAGACGTGACATTTGATCAACACCTTCTCTGCACCAGCTTAGAGGCCTTGAACTTAATCTTGCAGATAATATATGACTAATATGGCCTTCTGTGCTACAACCTATATAATCCGGGTCATATTGATTCATTATACCTTCCCAATTATTTAACACATAACTTCTAGTATCTTTTATTGCTTCTATTTTTGTTTCTGATTCTGTTTCTTCAATTATTGCTTTGAATAAATCTTTTACGAAATCTTTCCTTTTCGTATTTATGTAATACCACATCATTTGGTGTGTGCCTTTCATATGAGCAGTTGCCTTCTTTATATATTTCGACAAATGATATATATCTAAAACATAGATACTATCTTTAATCCATTCTTTGCCTTGTTTTATCCAGTTGGCTCCATCTCCTGATAAATATATCTTTTCGATAGTTTCTTCTTCATAGTTGCTATCAATATAATCAGCTACTTCAAGCCATAAATCAGCACTATCTTGATAGAGACCACTAAAGTATCTGGGATTTATTAATTCATATCTATCTTTACTTACCTTTCACTTACCTTCGTGAACATAAATTAATCTAGGTTCGGCACATGTTCCTCTTTGAAGTGAAACATGATCTTCATCAGCTTCGATGTACAAAATCTTAGCTTGAGAATCAGTTTTTTCACTGGTGCTGCATGATTAGAAATATCTTTAAGCTTTCTAATAGAATTCATTACTGTTTGACTAGTAAGATATACATTCTTCGATATTTTTTCGCTACTTTTTCTGTATGGTGTCTCTATTGCTTCTTCTATTAACATTGATTCTAGCAATATATCCATTCTGTCATTTGCTTCAATACCAACAGCTTCATCAGATAAGTATTTATATTCACCGGTAATTTTATGAACATAATACGTTCTTTTATAGGTTACTTCACCAAATATCGTCGCCAAACTTTTCTTCGACTTTGTTTCCTTTATTTTCCAGTCTCTTTTTCTTGCACAATCTTTTTTAACTAAAATATCTACAGTTTCAAGTACTTTTTCTGTAATTGCAACCCCAACTTCATCCAGCATTTTTTTGGTTTTTAAAATGAATTTAGATATATTATTTCCCTCAATTAAAGTTGTTTCCATATTTTCTGCTATTTCTTTACCGATTTTAGTTGCAATTTCATGTATAATATTATTCATTAGAGTTTCTCCTTTTTTGCGATTTGGTTTAGCGATTTAATTGTAACATAAGGAGTTGCTCTAATATTTTTTTGTTTTTTTACCCATAATTATTTTACACTAACTTCAAGACCTTCTTCTGAGAATCCTTTTGTATGAATTTCATTAACAATTGCAGATCCAATTATTACTCCATCTACCATTGAGGAAATTTTATCAAAATCATTTTTATTTTTCATTCCAAAACCTGCGCAAATTGGAAATTCGCTATGCCTTCTTACCCTTGCAAGATAATTACCTAAATCATTATAGAAGGAGGATCCCATACCTGTAACCCCTAAAGAAGTTACACAATATACAAATCCTTTTTCATTAAAAAGATTTAAGATGTTTTCTATTCTGTCATGAAATGTTGGAGATAACATAGGTATTAATGCTGTATCTGTTTCGGCAAAATATGGCAATATTTCACCAGATTCTTCAAAAGGAAGGTCCGGGATAATAACTCCATCAATATTATACTTACATCTGCCTACAAATTTTTCGACACCATAACTTAGCGCTGTATTGTAGTATACAAGCAATACCAAAGGGATGTCCGATTTTTTTCTCACTTTTTCAACCAAAGAAAAAACTTTTTCCGGGGTTGTACCTTGCTGAAGTGACCTTAATGAGGCTTCCTGAATAACAGGGCCATCTGCAAGAGGATCAGAAAAAGGAATGCCTAATTCGATTATGTCAGCTCCTCCTTTTATTTTAGCATAAATAATCTTTTCCGTAGTATTTAAGTCTGGGTCACCTGCTGTTACATAGGTTATTAAAGCTTTTTCATTCTTTTCTCTTAATTCAGTAAATTTTATATTTATTCTGTTCATCTATATTCCACCTTCCATTCCCATAACCGTGTGAACATCTTTATCTCCTCTGCCGGAAAGATTTATTACAATAATCTTATCTTTTCCCATTTCTTTGGCTAGTTTTCCTCCAAAAGCTATAGCACGAGAACTTTCTAGTGCAGGAATAATTCCTTCTATCTTCGATAAAAGATAAAAGGCTTCCAGCGCTTCCTTATCCGTTGCTGTTGAATATTTTCCTCTTCCTCTTTCGTATAAAAAGGAATGCTCAAGTCCTGTTCCAGGATAATCAAGGCCAGCAGATATAGAATGTGCTGGTTTTATTAATCCTTCCTCATCTTGTAAAAGATAAGTCTTTATTCCATGTAAAACTCCAGGCCTTCCCCCAGAAAAAGCTGAAGCATGAAATTCCGTATCAACTCCATATCCCCCTGCCTCTACTCCATATAAATCTACTTCTTGATCATTAATAAAAGGGTAGAAGATTCCCATTGCATTACTTCCTCCACCTACACAAGCCACTACAGCATCAGGTAATCTGCCTTCTTTTTCTAAGATTTGTTTTTTGGTTTCTTCACCAATAATTTTTTGAAAATTTCTAACCATTTCCGGATAAGGATGAGGTCCAACAACTGATCCAATTACATAAAAAGTATCTTTTGCAGTTCTAACCCATTCTCTTATTGCTTCATTAGTTGCATCTTTTAATGTTTTAGTACCCGAGGAAACAGGAACCACTTCTGCTCCTAAAAGTTCCATTTTATAAACATTAATTTGCTGTCTTTTTATATCTTCTTCACCCATAAAACTTTACATTCCATATTAAACAAAGCTGCCCCTGTGGCCGTGGCAACGCCATACTGACCTGTTCCTGTTTCTGCTATTATTTTCTTTTTTCCCATTCTATCTGCCAGCATAAAGTGTAATGGTATAGTCTTGTTGTAACACCTAGTACGGATAATATATAATAAACCCGAACTAGGAGGATTACAAAATGAGCAAACGTTACGATTTAGAATTCAAGAAGGAGGTTGTACGTGAATATCTAAAAGGCAAAAGCCTTGGTGATCTTTTTGCAACCTACGGTGTATCAAAATCAACAATGTCCGGATGGATAAAAAATACAGCGAAGAATGTCATTACACAAAACCACAAAATAAAGAAAATGCAATATCACCAGAGGAATATAGAGCGCTTAACAAGAAGCTTATGGAACTTTAAAAGGAAAATGACTTCCTAAAAAAGCAGCGGCATTCTTCGCAAAGGAAATCGATTAGTGGTATATCGGTTCATTGATGCCTATAAACTTGAGTTTGGATTGTGCTGGTTATGCCGCAAGTTCAACCTCTCTCCGAATATGTACTACAATTACTTAAAGAACAGAAAATCCACGTATCGTGAGGGAAAGGCTAAAGTTCAAGAAAACATAAAAAGTATTTATTACAATAATGGACGCATTATCGGCCATAGGTGGATGGTCGCTTTTCTTGCAAGGCAAAATATATTTATTGGTAAGACAACAGCACATAAGTATATGAACAAGGAATTAAACCTGCATGCAATCACTGTAAGAAAAAGGCCCAAATATGTAAAAGGTAAAAAGAACAAAGTATTTCCCAATATTCTTAATCAAAATTTCTCTGTCACAGAAAGAAATAAAGTATGGTGTACTGATTTCACCTATATAAGATTAACAAACGGTAAAATGCGTTATAATTGTACTATTATAGATTTAGCAAAAAGGGAAGCGATAGCAACGGTTAACTCAAAATGAATCAACTCAGATCTGGCAATAGAAGCCTTGTCTAAAACTCTTGAAAGAGAGAGCCCAGATGAAGGGTTAGTCTTACATTCAGATCAGAGGGTACAGTTCACCTCATGGGCTTTCGTAGAGTACTGCAAAAGCCAAGGAATAAGGCAAAGCATGAGTAAAACAGGTTGCCCATATAATAACGCTCCAATGGAGAGATTTTATAAATCACTTAAGTCAGAGCTTATTTACCACCAAAAATTTGAAACCGACCTACAATTAGATGAAGCTATCAATAAATATGTTTATGTGTGGTACAACCACATTCGACCTCATTCATACAATGGAGGGCTGACTCCATTTGAAGCGCGAAATATAAACTGATTTTCCGTACTTAGTGTTACAAAGATGCTTGACCATTACATACTCTGGGAAATTTATATAAAACAAACAAGGAGAAGGATTTAATTCTCTAAGATTCCTATATATTAAAAAGGGATGAGTTTCAGTTTCTGCGGACCACCTTTGGGAAAGTACAACTTGAAATATATCTCCATTTTTTATATATTCTTTTGCTTTCTGAACATTTTTTATATATTGTTCTTTTGAAGTATGCTCTTTAAAATTTTTAATTTTTACCTTATCTTCAATCTTATAGCTTTCATCATTTTCTATCGAAAGTTCATAAATAATATCTTCAATTTTTGATAAAGATTTCTCTTCTTCTGATTCCTTCCCCAAAACTACTATTATTACCTGACTGTGAAAATGATCATATAGTATAAATTCCCTGAAAAACATTAATTTTGAATCAGGAATTCCTATGGTATCTATATTATTATCAGGAATTTCTTCAAAGGTTTTGCTTATATCATATCCAAAAAATCCAACTGCTCCTCCGGAAAAAAGAAATGAATTTTCACTCTTTTCAACGGGGAATTTTTCAAGCATGTTTTGAACACGTTTTAAATATTTTAGATTCTTTGTTATGTCACTTAAATTATGCTTTATAGTTTTATAAGGTTTTCTGCCAATAATGGAATATCTTCCTTTAGGATGCTCCTTGCTTTCAAAAAGAAATCCTGTTTCATCTTTAACATACTTTTCATAAAGTAAAATTGGTGTCAATTTGTCCCCTCTGATTTTCTTGCTGAAAATTTTTAGTTTAACTTTTTTCATATAAACACCCTTTCAAAATAAAAAAACCATTCATCTCCCAAAAAATGGGGCGAATGGTTTCGCGGTGCCACCCAAATTAAAGATACAAAAAATGATAAAAAAAGTATTTCATCCCTAAGGAGAAATATAATGATTTCTTAAGCCACCTTTGTGTCTTTATCTTCTTTTCAGATACGGATTTCTCGATATCCTAGCCCTGTAACGTGAGCACACGGAATCGGCTACTGTTAGTTTACCTATCTACTCATGGATCCCAATTCATATTTTTCTACTGTATCAGACTCTCACCAATCTCTGACTCGCTTAACAGCTTTCAAATACTACTACTTCCAGTCAACGTATTTTTTTATAAATTTTCTGTATAATACTCCTATTTCCATTAAAAGTAAATAGTTTAAAAAAATTAATCGATAAACTTTTTCTCAATCCATAGTACTCTTTTCATTTTTATGTATAACATGAAGAATATGATCTGGAATATCCTTTAATACTTTTTTCAAACAAATAGGGAAAATCATAATATTTTCTAATTGGTCTAAAGGGCACCAGAAAAAAACCAAGGTATCCTCCCCTTCTTTGCCATAAAAATACTCTTGAGAAGGGTTAAACTTCTCTTCCATTCCTATTTCATAAAAAAATTCAATTTCATGATTAGGAATATTTTTTTCAGATATAAGTTTTCCACAATAAAAAACAATCGGTTAATTTTGATTTTTGCATCAATTTTAGAAATAAATTCCCGTTCTAAAACATCTTCCGTTGTTTCATAAAATTTACACCCTCCCCCAGGGGAAGTCCGGTAATCTTTATCTTTTCTCCGGTGAATTAATACATGATTTTCTTTTATTGCTATTCCTGCTACTCTGCAAATTCTTTTTTTGTGCCATTCAAACCCCCTTTTATTTCGATAAATCCCATTGAATTTCTTGCAAATTATTCTTTCTTAAATATGTATTGGCTTTTGAAAAATGTTTGCACCCAAAAAAACCCCTAATGGCTGATAAGGGACTTGGATGAGCTGCTTTAAGTATAAGATGTTTTGGGTTATTTAATAACCTTCCTTTTTCCTGGGCAGGTTTTCCCCAAAGTAAAAAGACAATAGGCCTGTCTGAAGAATTTAGTTCTTTAATAACTTTATCTGTAAAAGTTTCCCAACCTATATTTTTATGGGAATTTGCTTCTCCTGCCCTAACAGTAAGAACTGTATTTATTAAAAGGGCCCCTTGCTTTGCCCAGGGTAGTAAATATCCTGTTTCAGGGATGGGAATATTAAGATCATTGTTTAATTCTTTGAAAATATTTATTAGAGAAGGTGGTTTTTTAGTTCCAGGCTTAACAGAGAAAGCCAGACCATGAGCCTGATTCTCTCCATGATATGGGTCTTGTCCAAGAATTACAATTTTAGTTTCTTCAAAAGGAGTTGTTTTTAAAGCAGCAAAAATTTCTTCTTTTTTTGGATATACTGTACCCTTTGAATATTCTGTATTAATAAATTTTGTTATTTTTTTAAAATATTCTTCATTTCTTTCTTTTTCCAAAAAAGATTTCCAGTATTCAGGCATCTCCATCAATTCCAATATTTACAAAAAAATTCATTCCATCTGCTTCCATTTCAACAACCAGTACTTTTCTGGCAGATACCTTAATTCCCAGCTCTTTACCTGTTACCAAAGTTGGAGTAGAGATATTAATGTTTTTACCTATCTTTGAAAATTCTATTGAAGCATTAGCTGTGAGCATATTTGTCAACTCTGAAATAGCGCTTTGAGCCATATCATCAAAAACAGCAACTTCCATACCCGTCATCATTTTAGAAGCAATTTTTTTTGCATTATCTTCAGGAAAATTATATACAACGGTACCTTTAATATCTCCAATGATACCAACACTTACAGCAACTCCTTGGGCATTAACCTTATCAGAGACTGTTAAATTAACCTTGTTTGCTGTAGAAAAACCCAGCTGGGGTAAAACCAAAGTACATGCTTTTAAAAAAGGATTAATATTACTTACATCCATCCTTTATTTCCCCCCCCCCCCCTCGAAAAACTTGTGCCAATTATTATTTCACCAAATTCTGTTTCAGTAACTACCATATAGGTTTTTAAATTAGCTGTAGATACAGTAAGTTCTTCCCCGTAAAAAACTGTTGGGGAAGATAGACGGAATTTATAGTTTTTATCTGTTAAATTTAAAAGAGAACAGGCATTCCCAGCAACAATATTTGCAAACTCAGAAATAAAGTGAGCTTTTTCTTCAGAATCTTCACTTTCTTGTCCTGTTATACTTTTTGTAAAAGCTGTTAATGTTTCATTGCTCATATCGAGAAAAAACCTTCCAGGGAAAGTACCTATTATTCCTATTGCAACAGCAAATCCCATGGAAAATTTTACCTCTTCTGGAGTACTTTCTTTAAATGAAACCCGGATTCTGGTCATGCTGTTTACTGCATCAGCAAAGGACTCTTTAAAAACTGCCTGATGCTCATCAAGTAATTCTAAATAGTTTTTATCATAATTTATAATGCTTTTTATTGTATTAATTAGTTCATCTTCTTTTACTGGTTTTTGAACATATCCATTAATTTTAAGTTTTTTTGATTCTTCAATTAGCTCTTCGTCCTTTAAAGAACTAATCATAATCGATTTAAAATTAGGGTCTATAGTTCTTAATAATTTTATACTGTCAAATCCATTAATTTCTGGCATTGTTAAATCCATTGTAATAAAATCGGGTTTTTCTTCGGTAAACTTTTTAACCATATCCTCTTTATTAGTTGCTTTAGCTACAACTTTTAATCCATTTGCCTGAAGCATTTTTTCTATTAATGTGACTGAAAAAGGTGAATCATCAACTATCATAATTCTTGCATCTCTCATATCAGCACCCCCCCGAAAAGTCTTTATACACTTAATTATAACAATATTAATATTTTTGTACATAAAAAAAGGGATTCTACAATAAATGTTGGGGTGGTAAAAACCATTTTGACATTTTTTGCGAAAAAATACAGAGCATTGGGTAAGTCCATATTAGAGAACGCCCACTGTAATCTAAGGAAGAATTTACTTATGCTCTATGATAACTATTATATTAAAAAATTAATTGGTTTTAAAGGGATAATTTTAGAACAATTAGAAACTTCTTCTGATTCAACGTCCTTTCCTTTTTCTCTGGAGATTAAAACTCACAATTGCCCCAAATGCCATCAACAAACCAGTAAAGTTCATGATTACAGAATTCAAATGATAAAAGATATTTCCATCTCAAGGAAGAAAACCTACCTTTACTACAAAAAAGAAGGTACGTTTGTAATCACTGCAATAAAAAATTCTACGAAAAAAATGATTTTCTTCCCCGCTATCAAAGAATGACCAGCAGGCTGATAAAATACATAATTACTCGAATGAAAAATGTTTACTCTGTATCTGATATTGCCAAAGAGAATAATATTTCACCATCAACGGCTCTCAGGCTTTTTAGATTCATAAACTATTCCCTAACAAAATTGCCCGAAGCAATCTCTATTGATGAATTTAAAGGTAATGCCGGGGGGCAAAAAGTACCAGTGCATATTAACTGATCCCTAAAACAAGAAGGTACTTGATATTCTTCACGGAAGAGAACAACACATTTTATCGGACTATTTCAGGAAATTCAATGACAGGGATAAAGTAAAATACTTCATTATGGATATGTGGCAACCTTACAAGGATATTGCTGAAACATATTTTAAAAATGCAACTATCATTATCGATAAATTCCATTTCATTAGGCAGGTCACTTGGGCATTTGAAAGAATTAGGAAAGATGAGCAAAAGAAATTTGCCAAGGAAAGGCGAAGATATTTCAAAAGAAGTCGCTCCCTTCTCTTAAAAAGAATGAAGTATTTAACTCCTGAAGAAATTGACCAGGTAAACGTTATGCTTGCTACTTCTGAGAAACTGCAAAAAGCTTATATGTTAAAAGAAAAATTTTATAACTTTGTTGACAGCAGTGATTTAGAAAGTGCAAAAAAGAATTTGAAAGCCTGGTATATGTTTGTTATGTCCTGTGAGCTTGAAGAATTCGATAAATGCTCCAGAACCATTTTCAACTGGCAGAAATATATTCTTAATTCATTTACTTGTACTTATACTAACGGATATACAGAAGGAGTTAACAACAAAATTAAGGTTTTAAAAAGAAATGCTTATGGTGTAAGAAATTTTTGGAGATTCAAAAACAGAATAATGCACGTAATGAACTAAAAACAATTTAAAAAAGTACCGCATTTTTCAATGCGGTACTCATGGAATCTAATCTAATTGGGTTACCCCAACATTTGACAAATAACAAAAAAGGAAGCGGAAAAAACCGCTTCCTTTTTTGTTATTTTCTTAAACCCTGTTAACACCTTGTTTTCTTGCTTTATCAGCAACTGCTTTTGCTACTGCAGAAGCAACATTTTTGTCTAAAGCCTTAGGTATAATGTTTTCTTCATTTAATTCTGCATCTGGAATATAACTAGCTATTGCATAAGCAGCAGCTATTTTCATTTCTTCAGTAATATCTTTTGAACGAACTTCAAGAGCACCTTTAAAAATTCCAGGGAACGCTAAAATGTTGTTTACCTGGTTAGGAAAATCTGAACGGCCAGTTCCAATTACTCTTGCTCCGCCAGCTTTAGCTTCATCTGGCATAATTTCCGGAGTTGGATTAGCCATTGCAATTACAATAGCATCTTTGTTCATTGTTTTAACCATTTCAACTGTTACTAATCCTGGAGCACTTACTCCAATAAAAGCATCAACACCTTTTAAAGCTTCTGCTAAATTACCAGATCTCTTATCAGGGTTAGTTTTCTTAGCCATAATTTCATGTTCAGAATGTAGCATTGTTTCTTTTATATCTGGGTTTAATATACCATTTTTGTCTACTAAGTACATTTTTTTAATACCTGCATTTAGAAGAATGTTTACTACAGCAGTACCTGCAGCGCCAACACCATTTAGTACTAATGATAAATCTTCCATATTTTTACCAATTACTTTACAAGCATTGATAATTGCCGCCAACACACAAACCGCTGTACCATGCTGGTCATCATGGAAAACAGGAATATCTAATTCTTTTTTAAGTCTTTCTTCAATTTCAAAACATCTTGGAGCTGAGATATCTTCTAAGTTAATTCCACCAAATGTTGGAGCAAGGTATTTAACTGTTTTAATAATTTCTTCAGTATCTTGAGTATCAAGACAAATTGGGAAACCGTCAACATCAGCAAACTCTTTGAAAAGAATTGCTTTACCTTCTATTACAGGCATTGCAGCTTCTGGACCAATATTGCCTAATCCAAGAACTGCTGATCCGTCAGAAACAACAGCAACAAGGTTCCCTTTTGAAGTATATTTGTATACATCTTCTTTATTTGCATCAATTTTTCTGCAAGGTTCTGCTACACCTGGAGTGTAAGCAAGAGATAAATCTTCTTTAGTGTTAATTTTAACCTTCGATTCAACGCTGATTTTTCCTTTATTGTCCTGATGAAGCTTAAGTGCCCTTTCGTTAACATTCATTGATAAACTTCCTCCTCAAAATAATTATATTATATTTACATGCAATTATATTGCATATTTCGCCTTACCAATTTTATATTGATCATTACCTTCAATATCAATTACAACAACTGCAGGGAAATCTTCAACTTCAAGTTTGTGAATTGCTTCTGGTCCTAATTCAGGATAAGCAACTACTTCTGCTTTTTTTATTGCTCTAGCAATTAAAGCTCCAGCTCCACCCGTTGCAGCAAAATAAACTGCTTTATTTCTTTTCATTGAATCAATAACTTCAGCATTTCTTGGCCCTTTACCAATCATACCTCTTAAGCCTTTGCTTAAAAGAGCATCTGTAAGAGAATCCATACGTCCGCTTGTTGTTGGACCAGCAGAACCTATTGCTTGTCCTGGTTTTGCTGGACATGGACCTACATAATAAATAATTTGATCTTTTAGTTCAAAGGGAAGCTTTGTTCCTTCATTTAGTGCTTTAATTAAGTTTTTATGTGCAGCATCACGACCAGTATAAATAGTTCCAGATATAATAACCTGATCTCCAGCTTTTAAACCAACAACTTGTTCTTCAGTTAATGGAGTAGTTAATTTTTTAATATTTGACATTATTACACACCCTTTCCAATTATATAATTGCTTCTTTATGTCTTGCAGCGTGACAGTTCAAGTTTACAACAACTGGCATTGAAGCTATATGAGCTGGGAAATAGTCAATGTGAACAGCAAAAGCTGTAAATCTTCCACCTAAACCTTGTGGCCCAACACCAGACTTATTAACTTCTTCTAAAATTTCAGCCTCTAACTTTGCAT
Source organism: Peptococcia bacterium (assembly GCA_965228015.1). Classification (GTDB taxonomy): domain Bacteria; phylum Bacillota; class Peptococcia; order Peptococcales; family SKKY01; genus SKKY01. Next base: position 389,631 of record OZ245787.1, on the reverse strand, counting down.
ATAAAGGATTTGGGTTTGGCTTTCCTGCTTCTCTCATGAGAGACTTTTTCGCAAGCATTGCAGTTTTTTCTATAGTACCTCCAACACCAACGCCAACAACTACAGGAGGACAAGGGTTACCTCCAGCATTAATAACTGATTCAACAACGAATTTTTTAACACCTTCAACACCTTTAGCTGGCTTTAACATTTTCATTTGACTCATGTTTTCAGCCCCGCCACCTTTTGGTGCAACAGTAATTTTTACTTTGTCCCCTGGTACTATTTCTGTATATAGCAAGGCGGGAGTATTATCCCCAGTATTTTTTCTAACAAAAATTGGATCATCAACAGCAGAATTTCTTAAATATCCATCTTTAAAACCCTGTCTTACACCTTCATCAACAGCGGCTGCCAAATCTCCACCAACTAAATGAACATCTTGTCCAATTTCCATAAAAATTACTGCTAGGCCAGCATCCTGACAAATAGCAACATTTTCTTCTCTGGCAATTTTAATGTTATCCAAAACATTTTCCATTGAATATTTTCCAAAGGAAGACTCTTCTTTTTCATACCTTTCCTTTAATTTGTCCTCAACGTCTTTAGGCAAATCACAATTAGAAGTTATACATAGTTCTCTTACTTTTTCAGTAATTAAATTTACATTTACATCACGCATCTGAACACCCCGCTTATTTTTTAAATATTTTGATAATTCACAATTCTAATTTTATCACATAATTCTATTTAGTGAATAATGATTTTATTCCTAACCAGGTAACTTCTGATTTCGCCTGAGCTATGGATTGTCTTAATGGTATCTCTTTAGGACAAGAGGTAACACAGTTTTGAGAGTTACCACATTCAAAAATTCCTCCCTCATCCATTAAAGCTTCTAATCTTTCTTCTTTATCAAATGCTCCGTTTGGATGAAGATTAAAGCTAACTACTTGTGGAGCAACATGAGGGCCAACAAATTTGGTATTTGAACTATAGTTTGGACAAACCTGTCCGCACACACCACAAGTCATACATCTGGAGATATCATAACGAAGTTCCTGAACTTGTCTGGAGTAACGTGGTCCTTGTCCAAGTTCATGGCTGCCATCTATATCAACCCAGGCTTTTACTTTTCTTAATGCATCAAAAAATGCCTGACGGTCAATATAAAGGTTCTGATTACTTTGAATTTATCCATTGGTTCAAGGGTAATTGGTTGCTTTAAATTATCAATTAAAGCAGAGCAAGCCTGTCTTGCTTTTCCGTTAATTACCATAGAACAAGATCCGCATGCTTCTTCAAGGCAATTGCTTTCAAAAGCAACTGGAGTAGTTGGCTGTCCTTGTGCATTAACTGGATTTTTTTGTATTGCCATTAAACAGGCAATTACATTCATTGCAGGTCTGTAAGGAACTTCAAATTCTTCCCAGTAGCTTGGAGTATTTTCACTTTCTCTTCTTTTGATTTTTAAACGTACTGTTTTCATTTTTTATCCTCCTCACCTGCAGAAGCTTCCTTCTCTTCCAGTTCTTTACCTTTACCGCTGGCATTATCAACATCATAAACTCTCTTAACAGGTTTAATATGTAATAAGTCTACATCTTCATAAGACAGAATAGGACCATTCTCAGAATATGTTCCAATAGTAGTTTTTAACCATTCATCATCATTTCTTTGTGGGAATTCTGGTTTATAGTGAGCACTACGACTTTCATTTCTTGCAAGAGCTCCTGCTGTAATTAATTCTGCAAGATTCATCATATACTTAAGTCTTCTGATATGAAGTGCAGTTTGGTTTCCGCTGGCACTTTGGTCAGAGCAATTAATATTTTTATATCTTTCTTTAAATTCTTTTAGAATATCAAGGGTTTTTTCAAGTCTGGGGTTTTCTCTAACAACTGTAACGTTTTCAGTCATTAAAACACCCATCTCATCATGAAGAATAAATGGATTTTCCGTTCCTCTCATAGCAAGTATTTCTGCATATTCAGCCTGATATTTTTTCTCTTCCGCTGCAAGAAGGTCTGTGCTTGCTTCGCTAGATTTTTCTAAGCCTTTAATATAATTTGCTGCTGAAGGACCCGCAACAGAACCAGAATAAGTTGCTGATAATAATGAGTTGGCTCCAAGTCTGTTTGCTCCGTGATAAGAATACTCACACTCACCACAAGCAAAAAGTCCAGGAATATTTGTCATATGTGTATGGTAGTCACTCCAGATACCACCCATTGCGTAATGAACTGAAGGGAAAATTTTCATTGGAACTTTTCTTGGATCATCACCAACAAATTGTTCGTATATTTCTAAAATTACCCCTAGTTTTCTATCAAGTTCATGGGCATCAATATGAGTAAGATCAAGATAAACTTGATTTTCTCCGTTAATTTCAAGTCTTTGGTCTACACAAACAGAGAAAATAGCTCTGGTTGCAATATCTCTTGGAACAAGGTTACCGTAAGCCGGATACATTTCTTCAAGGAAATACCAAGGTTTTCCGTCTTTGTATGTCCAAATTCTTCCACCTTCTCCTCTGGCTGACTCTGACATTAATCTGTTTTTGTCATCTCTGGGAATTGCAGTTGGGTGAATTTGAATAAACTCAGCATTTGCATATTTAACTCCCTGAGCGTATACAATACCAGCAGCACTACCGTTGTTAATAGTGGAATTAGTACTTCTGCCATATATTGCTCCTAAATCACCAGTAGCAATTATTACAGCATCAGCCGGGAAAGCTTTAATTTCCATAGTGAACATATTTTGTGCAACAATTCCTGCACACTTATCATTTTCTATGATTGTTCCAATAAATTCCCAGTTTTCAAATTTTTCAACTTTCTTTTGGTCTTCAAGTCTTCTAACCTGCTCATCAATTGCATACATAAGCTGCTGACCCGTAGATGCCCCTACGAAGGCAGTTCTTGCTAATTTTTGACCGCCAAAATGTCTGAAATCAAGGTTACCTTCTGGAGTTCTAGTAAAAGGAACCCCCATTCTGTCAAATAGCTCTAATATTCTTGGTGCATTGTCACACATATTTTTTGCTGCAGTTTGGTTAGCTAAAAAATCTCCGCCATAAATTGTGTCGTAAAAATGCTGCGCTGGAGTATCACCATCGCCCTTTGTATGTAGCACTCCGTTTATACCACCCTGAGCACACACTGAATGGGATCTTTTTACTGGTACAACAGAAAATATTTGTACTTTCATACCAGCTTCAGCAGTTCTCATGGATGCCATAAGACCTGCAAGACCACCACCAATGACAATTACTTTATTCGCCATTATATAATCCTCCTCTTCATATTTTTAAAACTGAACGATTCCTAAAAATCCTGACATTACTAAGAACCAAAATCCTGAGAATCCAGCAAAAAGAAGAAAAGTAATACCCTGCCAAATTTTTTGGAATCTCTCTCCTCTTGTAATTCCCCAGTTAATAGCAAAACCATATAAACCATTCATTAAATGGAATGATGCGGCAACTACAAAAAGAAAATATAAGAAAAACAATATTGGATTAGAAAACTGAGATTGAATAATGTCTGTAAAAGTAGATCCAGTTAATATGCTGTGAATTTTTACAGAATAAATATGATAAAGAAGAAAAACAAACAAGTATAATCCTGAAAATCTTTGAACTGAAAAGAAAATATTGCTGGTATTCGTGTAATTTTGGAAGTTCATTTTTGCTTGTAGTGCAAAATATACACCTAGAAGACCATGAATTAATAAAGGAATGAAAATAATTACCCACTCAAGAACCCAAATAAATGGTGTACTCTCAAGAATATGAACGATGGCTTCAAATTTATCAACGCCAAATAAAACAGATGCATTAATAATAAAGTGTTCTGCCAGGAATATTCCCAAGGGAATAATTCCTAAAAGGGAATGAATTTTTTTAAGTGCAAATTGTTTTTTACTTACCGTCATTTCTACACCTCTTTCAATTTTGTTTTGTTAAAAAAAGTTCAAACTAAAAAAGCAACCCTGCCATATTATGTCAAGAGTTGCTAACAGCCTTATATATTAGTTTTTTTCTAAAAAGATAGGTTTTCCCTGAGTAATGATCAAATTTTTCACCCCCATATACTTGTTAAATTTGATAATATGCTATAAAAAATTTTTTATCAAGGGGTTTTTTGGAGAATTTTCTGAAAATTTAACTGCCCAGGTATACCTTCTTAACTTCTTCATTTTCTGCGAGCTCTTTTCCTGGTCCTTCAAGAACAATTTTGCCTGTTTCAAGAACAATTTTACCTGTTTCAAGAACATATCCATAGTCTGTAATGTTTAATGCAGCATTAGCATTTTGCTCAATCAAAAGGATTGTCACACCTTGTTTATGAATTTCCTGAATAATATTAAATACATCTTTTATTACAAGAGGTGCAAGACCTAAAGATGGTTCATCCATCATAATCAGCTCAGGACGAGCCATTAAAGCTCTTCCTATAGCAAACATTTGCTGTTCTCCACCAGAAAGAGTTCCGGCATGCTGCCATACTCTTTCTTTTAGTCTTGGGAATAATGAATATACATACTCAATATCATTTTCAATTTCTTTTTTATCATTTCTTAAGTATACACCTAATAACAAGTTTTCATAAACAGTAAGGTTTGCAAACACTCTTCTTCCCTCAGGAACCAAAGTAATACCCTTTTTAACCTTTTCTGTAGTTTTAATGCTTGTAACATCTTCTCCCTTATAAAAAATACTTCCTCCACTTGAATTAACAAGGCCGGAAACAGCTCTTAGTGTTAAACTTTTTCCTGCACCATTAGCACCTATAAGGGTAATAATTTTATTTTCTTCAACGTTAAGATTTATGCCTTTTAAAGCATAAATCCCTCCGTAATATACATTAAGATTTTCTAGTTTAAGCAACATTTAATCTACCCCCAAGTATGCTTCAATAACTCTTTGGTTATTTTGAATTTCTTCAGGATTACCAATTGCAATAGTCTGACCATAATCAAGAACTGTAATCCGTTCACAAATTCCCATAACAACCTGCATATGATGTTTAATCATTAAAATAGTTAATGAAAATTGGTCTCTGATTTTTGCAATAAAATTCATTAATTCAATTGATTCCTGGGGATTCATTCCGGCAGCAGGCTCATCAAGTAATAGTAATTTAGGTGTTGTTGCAAGAGCTCTGGCAATTTCTAATCTCCTTTGTTTGCCATAAGGTAAAGAAGTTGCTAATTCTCCCGCTTCTTTTTCTAAATCAACTTTTTTAAGAAGATCCATTGCTTCATCATAGGATTCCTGATGTTTCTTTTTATATGAAGGTAATCCTAAAATTGCTTCAGGAAGGTTTGTCCCCATTCTTAAATGCCTTGCTACTATAACATTTTCAATTACAGTCATCGTGCTGAATAATCTAATGTTTTGAAAAGTTCTGGCTACTCCAAGGTTGGTAATTTTATTAGGTCTGAATTTTGAAATATCAACACCATCAAATATTACTTCTCCTGCTGATGGCATATATACTCCGGTAATCATGTTAAATGCTGTTGTTTTACCAGCTCCGTTAGGGCCAATAAGACCATAAATCTGATTTTCTTTTATATCAAGATTTAATTTGGAAACTGCTGTTAATCCACCAAAAATCATTGTAAGGTCATTGGTTTTTAGAATAGTTTTTTCCATTACTGTTCAGCAGCCTCCTTTTTAATCAATTTATCCAGTTTTAATTTTTTTAGAATCCATTTCCAGCTAAATTCATTAGTTCCCATAATACCTTTCTGATAGAAAAGAATTACAAATAAAAGAATTAAACTGTAAATAACCATTCTCATTCCAGGAATTCCAGGAATAGCAATAGGTCCAAAATTCATAGGTTGCTCAACGAAACGAAGAACTTCCATCATAATAGTGATAAAAATTCCGTTTATTACGGAACCTGCAAGACTTCCCAATCCTCCTATTACAACTATCATAAGAAATCGATACGTAAATACAAATCTAAACATTATCGGATCAATAGTTGAAAGAAGAATCGCAAGTAATCCGCCTCCAATACCGGCAAAAAAGCACTGATAACAAAGGACAATAACTTATAGTTAAAAATATTAACACCTATGGACTTTGCAGCAATTTCATCATCTCTGATAGCTTTAAATGCAAATCCATAGCTTGAATCTAGTATATTTTTAACTATAAAAATTACAAGAGCTGCAATTCCCCAGTTCCACCAAAAGTTAGTAACCCCAGGAATACCTTTTAATCCTAAAGCACCATTTGTAATGGAGTGAGAATTTTTAAAAATTACTTTGATAATTTCACCAAAACCAAGAGTAGCGATAGCTAAATAGTCTCCTCTGAGTTTTAAAGTAGGAGCTCCAATTACTACAGCAAAAATAGCAGCAAAGGTACCACCAATTAATAGGCTTGGAACTAAATGCAAGGTAATTCCCTGTAGTGGTGGCCAGATATCATACATATAAAAGTTCATTATTTTTGTTTTTTCACTCATTAGCAATAAAGCTGTTGTATAAGCACCAATACTCATAAAACCTGCGTGGCCTAAAGAAAAGAGACCTGTAAAATCGTTAGTTAAATTCAAGTTAGCAGCAAGAATAACGTAAATTGCTGACAAATTAAGAATTCTGATTGCATAGTCATTTAAAAAAGCCGGAGCAAAATATATAAGTGCAATCAGAAGAATAAAGCTTGAGAATGTAAGTATCTTTTTAAGTTTACTATATTCCATATGATCGCACCTTCTCTGTCGTTTTTTCCCCTATAATACCTGTTGGTTTTACAAGGAGAATCATTATTAATAAAACGAATGCAAAAGCATCTCTGTAACCAGAAAATTCAGGGAAAAATGCTACAAGCATAATTTCACCCAATCCAAGGAAGAATCCACCAATTACAGCTCCGGTAATACTTCCAATTCCCCCAACTACAGCTGCAATAAAACATTTTAATCCAGGAAGCAGCCCTAGCAAAGGATCAATTCTGGGAAATTTCATTCCCCACATAATTCCGCCAACTGCAGCTAATGCCGAACCAATAAAAAGGGTAAAGGAAATTACTTTATCTACATCAATTCCCATTAGTCTTGCGGTTTCAAAATCTTTTGATACCGTTCTCATAGCCATACCCATTTTAGTTTTATTTACAAGGAATACTAAAATTCCAAGAAATATTGCCGCTACTACAGGAATAACAAAAGTCAGACTCATTATTTTAATTCCACCAAAATCAAACATTTTTGCAAAAAATCTGGCCTTGGGAAAGTTTTTGGTCTTCCTGTGAAAATTACCAATCCAAGATTTTGTAAAAAGAAAGAAATACCAATAGCCGAAATTAAAACAGACATCTTTGGTGATTCTCTAAGTGGACTATATGCTGCTTTTTTTATTAAAACTCCCATCAGACCTGTAATCAGGATTGCTAAAAGGAAGGCTAATTGCCAAGGTAATGTGAACAAAGCAACTCCGTAAAGAGCTACATATGTACTAAGCATGAAGATTTCTCCATGAGCAAAATTTATAAGTCTTAATATGCCATACACCATTGTGTAACTTATAGCTATTAAGGTATATAAACTGCCAAGCGATATTCCATTTGCAAGATGTTGCAGAAAAGCGTCAATTGTCAATGTGATCCTCTCCATCTACTCTGTGTGTGTTAACGTAACATAAAAATACCTTCTCCCTGAGCTTTGCAGGGAGAAGGTATTTATTTTTAAAGGGTTCTACAATAAATGTTGGGGTGGTAAAAACCATTCTGACATTTTTTTGCGAAAAAATACAGAGCATTGGGTAAATCCATATTAGAGAACACCCACTGTAATCTAAGGAAGAATTTACTTATGCTCTATTAATAACTATTATATTAAAAAATTAATTGGTTTTAAAGGGATAATTTTAGAACAATTAGAAACTTCTTCTGATTCAACGTCCTTTCCTTTTTCTCTGGAGATTAAAACTCACAATTACCCCAAATGCCATCAACAAACCAGTAAAGTTCATGATTACAGAATTCAAATGATAAAAGATATTTCCATCTCAAGGAAGAAAACCTACCTTTACTATAAAAAAAGAAGGTACGTTTGTAGTCACTGCAATAAAAAATTCTACGAAAAAAATGATTTTCTCCCCCGCTATCAAAGAATGACCAGCAGGCTGATAAAATACATAATTACTCGAATGAAAAATGTTTACTCTGTATCTGATATTGCCAAAGAGAATAATATTTCACCATCAACGGCTCTCAGGCTTTTTAGATTCATAAACTATTCCCTAACAAAATTGCCCGAAGTAATCTCTATTGATGAATTTAAAGGTAATGCCGGGGGCAAAAAAGTACCAGTGCATATTAACTGATCCCCAAAACAAGAAGGTACTTGATATTCTTCACGGAAGAGAACAACACATTTTATCGGACTATTTCAGGAAATTCAATGACAGGGATAAAGTAAAATACTTCATTATGGATATGTGGCAACCTTACAAGGATATTATTGAAACATATTTTAAAAATGCAACTATCATTATCGATAAATTCCATTTCATTAGGCAGGTCACTTAGGCATTTGAAAGAATTAGGAAAGATGAGCAAAAGAAATTTGCCAAGGAAAGGCGAAGATATTTCAAAAGAAGTCGCTCCCTTCTCTTAAAAAGAATGAAGTATTTAACTCCTGAAGAAATTGACCAGGTAAACGTTATGCTTGCTACTTCTGAGAAACTGCAAAAAGCTTATATGTTAAAAGAAAAATTTTATAACTTTGTTGACAGCAGTGATTTAGAAAGTGCAAAAAAGAATTTGAAAGCCTGGTATATGTTTGTTATGTTCTGTGAGCTTGAAGAATTCGATAAATGCTCCAGAACCATTTTCAACTGGCAGAAATATATTCTTAATTCATTTACTTGTACTTATACTAACGGATATACAGAAGGAGTTAACAACAAAATTAAGGTTTTAAAAAGAAATACTTATGGTGTAAGAAATTTTTGGAGATTCAAAAACAGAATAATGCACGTAATGAACTAAAAACAATTTAAAAAAGTACCGCATTTTTCAATGCGGTACTCATGGAATCTAATCTAATTGGGTTACCCCAACATTTGACAGAGAACCTATATATTATTACCAAGACTATAATAATTTTTTTGCTTCTTCATAGCCTCTTTCAAGGGCTCTTACATTAATTTCATAACCCCTTGATAGTCTTATTTGGATGGCTTCTTTCATTTTATCTAATGAAACTATGTCCGTTATACCCACTAATACTCCAAGCATTAATATATTTGCATACAGAGGGCTTCCAAACTCTCCCCTTGCCAACTGAGTAATAGGAAGATTGTATATTTTTGCTTTATCATTTACAAAATTTTCAACCATACTAGAGTCTACAATGATAATTCCATTTTCTTCAATCTCATCACCATATTTTTCTGCTGCCTTTTGACTCATAGATATTAAAATGTCAGGAATAATTACCTTTGGATAAAAAATATCTTCATCACTAATTATTACTTCACACTTACTGGCACCGCCTCTTGCTTCAGGACCATAACTTTGAGACTGAACTGCAAGTTTATCATCTTGTATAGCTGCTTCAGCAAGGATTATTCCTAATGTGATTACTCCCTGGCCACCGGACCCGGAAATTCTGAATTTTTTTCTGCTCATTAGCAACAGCCCTCCTCTCTTTGAAGTCTATTGATAATATTATTATATAAATCATTATATTCAGGCTTACTCTGATTATATAATTCTCCAATAATATATTTGCCCTTAACTTTATCTGTACCAAGTTTTTCTGCAGCTTTTATATTTACGCTGTTTTCCTTTTGCCAGACTATCATGTCGGCTCCATCACCATGCTTGTTTTTTCTTCCATAGGATACAGGGCACATGGTAATTGCTTCAGTCAAGGAGAAACCTCTGTTTTTAATTCCTTCTTTAATTACTGAAACCAGAAGTTTGTCATGATAAGTTGTGCTTCTGCCAACATATGTTGCCCCTGCAGCAATAGCAAGCTTAGGAATATCAAAATTATTTTCAACATTTCCAAAAGGAGAAGTTGTAGCAAGATCTCCCCGAGGAGTCATAGGAGAATACTGCCCCCCTGTCATTCCATAAATATTATTATTGAATAATATAACATTAAGATCTATATTTCTTCTTGCTGCGTGTATAAAGTGGTTTCCACCTATAGCTGTAGCATCACCATCACCGGTAATTACAAAAACATTTAATTTTGGTTCTGCTATTTTTATTCCTGTAGCAAAAGCAAGAGCTCTTCCGTGAGTTGTATGAACTGTATCAAAATTCATATACCCTGTTGAGCGAGAGGAACAACCTATACCAGATACTATAACTGTTTTATCTATATCTATCCCAGATTCATGAATAGCCTGAGCAATAGTTCTAAGAACAATACCATTACCACAGCCAGGACACCAAATATGGGGAAGCTTATTCATTCTGAATAAATGCTGTAACTCTTTTTTCATAGAATATTACCTCCTCTTACTTTATCCATAAGTTCTTCTGGTGTAATAATCAGCCCGTTTGATTTAAGAGCCGTTTCAAAATCTACATATTTTACAACGATTCTTTCAATTTCCAGAGAAAGCTGACCGTAGTTCATCTCTGCAGAAATAATTTTTTTACATGGTCCCTGAACTATCTCACGAAGTCTTTCTTCCGGGAATGGCCAGATGGTTTTTGGAATAAATACTCCAACTTTTTCTCCGGCTTCCCTTAAACGCTTAACTGCAGATATTGAAGATCTGGCAACACTGCCATAGGCAACAATAATTGTTTCTGCATCTTCGGTTTTAAGTTCTTCGTACATAATTATTTCATCAAGATGATCGTCAAATTTAGTCATCAATCTGTCTAACAGTTTTTTTACTTCCTTTGTACTGTTACTTGGGAAACCAGTTTCATCATGAATAAGACCGGTAACATGCCATTTATATCCCTGACCAAAATCAGCAAAATCCGGCACCTTTGAGCCTTCTTCAACGGCATATGGTTTATATTCCCCTGGCTTTTTTGTGGTTCTTTTTCTATCTACTATTTCTATATCTTCTTTATTTGGAATTACGATTCTTTCTCTCATGTGACCCACTACTTCATCAAGCATCAAATAAACGGGAGTTCTGAATTTTTCTGAAAGATTAACAGCAGTAATAGTCATAGTAAAACATTCCGGAACTGATATCGGGCACAAAGTAATTATTGAACCATCACCATGACTTCCCCATCTTGCCTGCATAATATCACCTTGAGATGGCAAAGTAGGTCCGCCAGTACTGGGGCCTAATCTTTGTACGTTAACAATTACGCAGGGTGTTTCAGTAATCTGAGCATATCCAACATTTTCTTGTTTTAAAGATACTCCTGGTCCGCTGCTGGCTGTAAATGCTTTTTTACCTGTTAAAGCAGCACCAATAGTAGCAGCCATTCCTGCAATTTCATCTTCCATTTGAATAAATTTTCCGCCATTTTTGGGAAGAAGTTCAGCTAATATTTCAGCAATTTCTGTTGAGGGTGTAATTGGGTATCCTGCAAAAAAATTAACTCCTGCAGCTATAGCACCTTCCGCAACGGCTCTGTTCCCTTGTATAAGTCTTGGTTTATTTTCCATTTTCATCCCTCCAAACTGATATAGCATAATCTGGACAATGGTCTTCACACATTCCACATTTTATACATTTTTCCGGATGCTGGAGAACAACTTCACCTTTTTCATTCCCTGCAATAGCACCAGTTGGGCAAAGTCTGTAACAAATACCACATGCTTTACACAATTCAAGATTAATTATGATTGGTTTTTCACTCATTTATAAGTCCCCCTTACACCCAAAAATATTTATATTATTTCAGCTGACAACTTGACATGCTTCTCAAGTTGTCAATTACGCTGAAAAAAACTGAATTAAGCCAATAACATTTCGATAACTGCTTCGGGAACATAGATCCCGCCTAATTCAGATTCGGTAATATAGCCATGATAGTCACTACTACCAGTATATATTGTACCATAATCCAATGCCATAGTCTTATATTTTTTTATCCATTCATTACGTTTTTTACCATAATAATAGTAGTAGTAGACCTCTAGTCCAGTATCAAATTTCTTAATAATATCTAATACCAGATTATCATCAAAAACTAATTCAGGATGAGCAAGTACTGCTTTTCCACCATTGCTTTTAATAATATCGACAGCTTTAGAAAAAAGATTTTCTTTATATGGCAAATACTTACTACCTGATGGATTAAAAAAATCATAATAAAAACTTTTATCTTCTAAATTAAAATCTGATAAAGCATTTATAATGTGCCCCTTGGTTACAGCAACATCATCCCCTGATTTTTTTAATCCATCTTCCCAGGTTAGTTGTATCCCCTGCCTTCTTATTAACTCAACAGTTTCAAAGGCAATTTCTGTTCTTTCGTACCTTGATTTTTCAGATATTCAGAAATATCCGGGTTTCCATATTCCAGGCTATAGCTTAGCAAATGTATTTCTTTATTGCCATAATAAGTATGCAACTCTACGCCTGGCATTACATTTAATTTATAATTATGCATTAAATTGATGTTTTTATAAGCTTCCATGCTCTCGTGATCAGTGATATTTATATATTATAAACCATTAGTAGTAGCTATTTCAAGTACTTTTTTCAGAGAATCTGTTCCATCTAAATAATTTGTATGAATATGCAAATCTATTGTATTAATCATATTAGCTCCTTGACAAAAAATTAATTCTATTATAATATAATAATTGCGTTATTCATAGGGGTATAGCTCAACTGGTAGAGTAGTGGTCTCCAAAACCATTGGTTGCGGGTTCAAGCCCTGCTGCCCCTGCCAAAAGAAAAAGGACAGGTTTTCCTGTCCTTTTTTTGTACTCATTTTTAGTTTTCTTCTTCTTTTTTGCTTTCTTTAATTATTTCATCAGACAATCTTGGAGGGACTTCTTCATACTCAGCAAACTCCATTTTGAAATTTCCTCTTCCCTGAGTTATAGCTTTTAAATTAATAGCATAACTGTACATCTCTGCTAAAGGAACTCTGGCTTTTATAACCTGATTTTTACCTTGAGCTTCCATACCCATTATTCTGCCTCTTCTGCCATTCATGTCTCCCATAATATCACCCATATAAGCTTCGGGAATTGTAACAGCCACATCCATTACCGGTTCAAGAATTACTGCATTTGCCTTTGCCATTGCATTTCTAAAGGCTAAAATTCCCGCCATTTTAAAGGACATTTCATTTGAATCTACAGGATGGTAAGAACCATCAACAAGAGTTGCCTTAATGTTAATTACAGGATAACCAGCAAGTATTCCCTGGTGCATTGCTTCCTGAACACCCTTTTCTACTGCAGGGAAGTAGTTTTTTGGAACAGCTCCCCCAAATACATTTTCAGCAAAGGTAAAAGTTTCTTCATAATTTGGTTCAATTGTAAGCCATACATCACCGTATTGACCTGCGCCACCAGATTGCTTTTTGTGTTTTCCCTGAGCTTTAACATTGTTTTTGATTGTTTCTTTATATGGAGCTTTTGGAGTTTTTAACTCAACTTCTAAATTATAGATATTTTTAAGTCTTTCTTTAATAATATCCAGATGCAGATCACCCACACCAATTATAATGCTTTCTTTGGTATCTGGATCTTTTATATATCTAAGAGAAAGATCTTCTTCAAGGATTTTGTTTATTGCTGATGCAATTTTATCTTCATCCCCGCGGTTTTTAGATAATACCGCATATTGTAATACTGGCTCTGGGAAATCAATTCCTTCAAGAATAATTGGATTATTCTTGAAGCATAAGGTATCTCCTGTGCCGGTATACTGAAGTTTTGAAACTGCAGCAATATCTCCAGCGAATACTTCATCAACATTTTCACTGGTTTTACCTCTCATTATCATAAAATGACTGATTTTCTCTTCTTTTTCCTTTGTAGAGTTGTATATATTCTGACCAACTTTTAATGATCCTGCCATAACTTTAATAAAGTTCATTTTGCCAACAAAAGGATCGGCAATGCTCTTGAATACAAGAGCGGAATCTTTATCAGTTTCAGGAGGGAAATCTGCTGCTCCGGGAATAATTTCTGCAATATAGTTTAAGAAAAGTTCTGGTCCGTAATTCTTATAAGCTGAACCACAGAATACTAAGAATAAACAAGCCTCTTTAATTCCCTTTTTCAAACCTTCCATTAACTCATCCTGAGTCAGTTCTTCTCCTTCAAGATACTTCATTAAAAGCTCATCATTACACTCAGCAATACTTTCCATTGCCTGAGCTTTATGTACTTCAATCTGATCCTTCATATCTTCAGGAACAGGAATTTCCTTTAAACCATTTGTAAAATCGTAGGCTTTGTTTTTAATAATATCTACCACACCGGAAAAATTTTCTTCCTTGCCGATTGGAATCCATAGTGGTACTATTTTATTTCCGAACTGAGTTTGTAAGTCTGCAATATTTTGTTCAAAATCTGCATTTTTTCTGTCAAGCTTGTTAATAAAAATCATTCTTGGTTTTTGCAGTTCTTCCGCATAGTCCCATAAAATTTCTGTTCTTACTTCAATACCTGAAACACTACAGACAACAAGCAACATGCTATCTGCTACCCTTAAAGCACCGTTAACTTCACCGGCAAAATCCGAATAACCTGGAGTGTCTATAAAATTAAATTTATAGTCCTTCCATTCTACAGGAGCAAGGGCTGTACTGATTGTTACTTTCCTTGCAGTTTCTGCTGGCAGATAGTCGGTGGTTGTTGTGCCATCATCTACCCGGCCAAGCCTTGTTAAATGTCCTGCACTGAATAATAGGGATTCTGTCAATGAAGTTTTACCGGCCCTGGCATGAGAAACTATCCCTATATTCTTAATTTTTTCTGCAGCATACTTTTTCAATATAAGCTCCTCCTCTTTTTAAATTCGTAAAAAACATAATATCTAATTACACAATAAAAACAGTTTTCTAACTTAATAGAAAACTGTTTTTATATTTTTTAGTTCTACAATAAATGTTGGGGTGGTAAAAACCATTCTGACATTTTTTGCGAAAAAATACAGAGCATTGAGTAAATCCATATTAGAGAACACTCACTGTAATCTAAGGAGGAATTTACTTATGCTCTGTAATAACTATTATATTAAAAAATTAATTGGTTTTAAAGGGATAATTTTAGAACAATTAGAAACTTCTTCTGATTCAATGTCCTTTCCTTTTTTCTCTGGAGATTAAAACTCACAATTACCCCAAATGCCATCAACAAACCAGTAAAGTTCATGATTACAGAATTCAAATGATAAAAGATATTTCCATCTCAAGGAAGAAAACCTACCTTTACTACAAAAAAAGAAGGTACGTTTATAATCACTGCAATAAAAAATTCTACAAAAAAATGATTTTCTTCCCCGCTATCAAAGAATGACCAGCAGGCTGATAAAATACATAATTACTCGAATGAAAAATGTTTACTCTGTATCTGATATTGCCAAAGAGAATAATATTTCACCATCAACGGCTCTCAGGCTTTTTAGATTCATAAACTATTCCCTAACAAAATTGCCCGAAGCAATCTCTATTGATGAATTTAAAGGTAATGCCGGGGGGCAAAAAGTACCAGTGCATATTAACTGATCCCTAAAACAAGAAGGTACTTGATATTCTTCACGGAAGAGAACAACACATTTTATCGGACTATTTCAGGAAATTCAATGACAGGAATAAAGTAAAATACTTCATTATGGATATGTGGCAACCTTACAAGGATATTGCTGAAACATATTTTAAAAATGCAACTATCATTATCGATAAATTCCATTTCATTAGGCAGGTCACTTAGGCATTTGAAAGAATTAGGAAAGATGAGCAAAAGAAATTTGCCAAGGAAAGGCGAAGATATTTCAAAAGAAGTCGCTCCCTTCTCTTAAAAAGAATGAAGTATTTAACTCCTGAAGAAATTGACCAGGTAAACGTTATGCTTGCTACTTCTGAGAAACTGCAAAAAGCTTATATGTTAAAAGAAAAATTTTATAACTTTGTTGACAGCAGTGATTTAGAAAGTGCAAAAAAGAATTTGAAAGCCTGGTATATGTTTGTTATGTCCTGTGAGCTTGAAGAATTCGATAAATGCTCCAGAACCATTTTCAACTGGCAGAAATATATTCTTAATTCATTTACTTGTACTTATACTAACGGATATACAGAAGGAGTTAATAACAAAATTAAGGTTTTAAAAAGAAATGCTTATGGTGTAAGAAATTTTTGGAGATTCAAAAACAGAATAATGCACGTAATGAACTAAAAACAATTTAAAAAAGTACCGCATTTTTCAATGCGGTACTCATGGAATCTAATCTAATTGGGTTACCCCAACATTTGACAAAGAACCTATTTTTTTATAATTTTAATAATTATTTTTTTAAAAGAGAAAAGTCAGTCAAATCTACATTTAATGGCGTCACTGAAATATAGTTATTATTTACAGCTCCCGTGTCGTAATCTAAATCATTTTCTGGAATTGAAACAACACCTCTACCAAGCCAAAAATAATCGTTACCCCAGGGATCCTGCCTTTTTAAAAACTCATTATTATAAACTCTTTGCCCTAATCGAGTACCATTGTATCCTTGAAATTCTTTTGGAGAAATGTTTGGTATATTAACATTGTACAAAACACGATCATTGGATTGCCTGTTAATTATTTTCTCGCTGATTATATCCCTGATTGCTTTTTTGCCAGTTCATAACTTGTAATGTTCGATCCGTCAATTGAAAAAACAATAGAACCAATACCATTAATATATCCTTCTGTTGCCCCAGCTACAGTACCAGAATATATTACATCTGTCCCTAAATTAGCCCCTCTGTTTACTCCAGAAAGAACCAAATCAATTTTCCCTTCTATTAAAAACTGCTTAGCTATTTTTACACAATCTGCAGGGGTTCCCTCGATTCCGTAGGATTCCACTGCAAGATCATATAAAGATTTTTTATATATTTTGATAAGGCTTCTAACTGTAATACCATGATTGCAGGCACTTTTTTCTTCCATTGGAGCTGCTACATATACATCACCAAAGGAAGATGCCTCATCTACCAATACTTTTAAGCCCTGGGAATAAATTCCATCATCATTTGTAACTAAGATATTCATATTTTTAAATTTAACTCCTGTCAAAAAAATGTTAAAACTTTGGTGTTTTTATATTACTAACCATTAAGTAGGATAAAACAAATGTTAAAACTGCTATTATTAAAGGTGATAAATTACTGCCTATTAACATTACAAGGGCTAAAAATCCACCTGCAATTGTTATTGGAACACCAATAAAGTGAGTTGTTATATTTAAAACATTGAACCTTGCCAGGCGGAAAACTCCTGCAGTAATAAACAATATCGACACAATTAATCCCGCTACTCCCAGTTCATTAAGAAAGAAAGTATAGGCAAGTATTCCAGGTGCTGTTCCAAAGGAAACCATATCACATAATGAGTCTAGTTCTTTTCCAAATTCTGAAGATACATTTAGTTTTCTGGCTGCTTTTCCGTCCACGCCATCTAAAAAAGCTGCAACTATTACAAAAATGCAGGCCTTTTTAAAGTCACCTTCAAGGGCCGAGATAATTGCCAATACCCCAAGCCAAAGGTTTCCTGTGGTTAACATGTTGGGAATCATTGCTTTTATGCTGATATTTTTCATAATAAACACTCCAGATCTAAATTTTCTGTACTAGTTTAACACTTTTAACAAATATTTGTCCATTTCAGGAATGGAATTAAGAAATATTTTACCATAATTTTTGGTTACTATTCTGTTATCAAGAATATAAAAATTACCTTTATCATTTTCTGTTCTGATTAATCTTCCAAATCCCTGGCGGAACTTTATGACTGCCTTTGGAACACTGTAATCATAAAAATTATTCCCGCCTTTTTCACTTATTTTTTCCAAGGTGGCTTCAACCACTGGACGGTTTGGAGGCAAAAAGGGTAATTTAGTCATTACCAGATTATTTAAATTATCCCCCTCAAGGTCAATTCCTTCCCAGTAACTGTCTGCTCCTAAAAGAATTGAATTTTCTGAGGCACGAAACTCTTTTAGAATATTTCTTCGGGATCCACTTATACCATCCGCCAGAATAATTCTCTCTGGATATCTTTCAAGAAGATAGTAATAGGTTTTTTTTAAGAAATCATGATTAGTGAATAGAATCATACTACCCCCATTAAATCTTTCTGCCAGGTTTGCAATATATTCCATCATGTCATTTAAAGATATTTCATCTCTCGCTACCATACATCTGGCCTGCTCTTTAAAATTAAAAGGTGATCCGGCTTCAACAAAAAGAAGCTCTTCTTTATCTAACCCAAAAGAATTGATAATAAAATCAAACTTTTTATTCACTGTAAGTGTAGCCGAGGTAACTATTACTGACTTTTTAAGTACAAAGAGTGTGCGATTTATTATTTCAGATACATTCAGGGGAGCTGAATACATAGATGTATCTTTTTTCCAGTAAACATTTGTATGAAAGTTTGGTTTTGTAAATTCAGTAAGTATGGCAGTTTTTTCTGTTAACATCTGAATAACAATTTTAATTTCCAAAAATATTTCTTCAAAGAAATCTTCTTCCTCAAGGGCCTGAGTTATTTTAAAGAAAAGTTCACAGACCTTTTTTAAAGCTTTTAGTAGTAATTTTATACCCTCGGTTATTTCTGTAAATTCATCACTAGTAAAATATTCCTCGGTTATTCTTTTTTCCGGATTATAGCCTGTATTTTGTTCTTTTAAGGATTCTGCTCTATCCTTTAAATTTTCTGCCAGCTCAGGAAGTAAAAGTTTCAAACTGTCTATATATATTGCAAGATCTTTGTAAAAAATATTTTCAGAAAAGTTTTTCTCCAACCTTCTAAGGATACTGTTCCTGCTTTTGTAAAGGAAATCAATGTAGAAGCCTTCTTTTTTAAAGTCATATTCATTTGTGTACTGATTTATAAATTCGTCGGAGAAGTTATGTCCTTCATCTAAAACCAGGTAATTATATTCTGGTAATAATTTACTGTTCATTTTTAGATCTCTGATTAACAGAGAATGGTTCGTTACAATAATTGAACTTTTTTCTATTTTTCTTTTTTGTTTGAAGTAATAGCATTCCTTATATTTATGGCAAGCGGGTCCAAAACAGTCTTCAGAGCTTGCTGCCACCTTTTGCCATAAAAAACGTTCTTTGTATGTAAGGCTTAACTCTTCCCTGTCACCATCTGTTTTCTTGTCAGTCCACTCTTTAATTTTCTCAAAGAATTCCTTTTCAGTATCTTCCATATTTTCTTCGTTTCTTTTCATTAAAGCTTTTCTCAGGCAAAGGTAGTTTCCCCTACCCTTGGCAATTGATTTTTTAAGGGAAAGACCAAGGATCTTTTCAAGATAAGGAAGATCTTTTAGATATACCTGTTCCTGTAATGCAATAGTCTGGGTTGAAATAACCACTCTTTCAGCATGAAGCATTGCCTGAATTATTGCAGGGTAAAGATAGGCATAGGATTTACCTGTACCTGTTCCTGCTTCTGCAAAAAGATGTTGCCCCTTGGAAAAAGCTTCAAATACTTTTTCTGCCATTTCCTTTTGCTGAACTCTAAGCTGAAAATCCGCTTTTTCTTTTTTTAATAAACCATCTTCTGAAAAAAATACATCAGGAGATTCTATGTTTAGTAACTGTTCTGATGAAGTACTCAAATTTACCTCCAAAAAACCCACCTTTAGGTGGGCTATTTGCTTAAAGCTGCCAGCTTGAAAGATATTCTTCCTGTTCAGCTGTTAGTTTATCTATTTTTAATCCTAAAGAATCCAGTATAAGCTCGGCTACTCTTCTGTCAATTTCTTCTGGTACATTGTAAACTTTAACTGGTAAATTTCTGTTTTCTGCTAAATATTCCAGAGACAGTGACTGTAAAGCAAAAGTCATATCCATTATTTCTGCAGGGTGACCGTCACCACAAACCAGGTTAACTAGTCTGCCTTCTCCAAGTAAGTAAATCTTACGGCCATCTTTGAAAGTATATTCTTCAATATTGTTTCTTACTGTTTTTTTAGATGTGCTTAGTTCATCCAGAGCTGGTTTTGATACTTCAATATCAAAGTGTCCTGCATTGCTTAAAATTGCTCCATCTTTAATAACTTCCAGATGTTCTTTGTCGATTACATATTTGTTTCCTGTTACAGTAACAAAAACATCTCCAACTTTAGCTGCTTCTTTCATGCTTTTAACTTCAAAACCATCCATCCAGGCTTCTGCTGCCTTAATTGGGTCGATTTCTGTTGCTACAACTTTTGCGCCAAGGCCTTTAGCTCTCATAGCCACACCTTTACCACACCAGCCATAACCTGCAACTACTGCAGTCTTGCCGGCAATAACCAGGTTTGTTGTTCTGTTAATGCCGTCCCAAACGGACTGGCCAGTACCATATCTGTTGTCGAAAAGATACTTACAGTAAGCATCGTTAACTGCAATCATTGGTTTTTCAAGAACTTTATTAGCTTCTAAAGCTTTAAGTCTTACTATTCCTGTTGTTGTTTCTTCGTTGCCACCAATTAATTCTGGAAGATATTCTTTAAATTTAGAATGAAGAAGGGCTGTAACATCTCCTCCATCATCAATTAACAGATTAGGCTTGAAATTAATAGCATTTTCTAAATGTTCATTGTATAGTTCTTCCGATGCCCCGTGTACTGCAAAGGCTGTAATTCCACTGTCTACAAGAGCTGCTACTACATCATCCTGAGTAGATAAGGCATTGCTGGCGCAAACACAAACCTCTGCCCCGCCACTTTTAATAACCTGAGCCATGTAAGCTGTTTTTGCTTCAAGGTGAAGACAAATTACCACTCTTAAGCCTTTAAAGGGCTGTTTTGCTGTAAATTCTTTTTCCAGTAAATTCATTACCGGCATATGGGCTTTTGCCCAGTTTGTCTTATTATGACCTGCTGGAGCTAAGTTAATGTCCTTGATCATACTTTTCATAATTTTATTCCTCCTTAAAATCAATGGTGCGCCCGGCAGGAATCGAACCTGCGCAACTGGCTCCGGAGGCCAGCACTCTATCCACTGAGCTACGGACGCATAACATATATATTTTATATAAAATCAGTGGAAATTCATAGTATTAATTTATAGTCCTTTAAAATCCAGTTGCCTTAAAGCCTCATAAAGTACCACAGATACTGAGTTGGAAAGGTTCAGGCTTCTGGCCTGGGGATGATGTTTCATGGGGATTGTTATGCAAGTTTCAGGGTTTTCTTTAAGGACGCTTACAGGAACCCCTCTGCTTTCTGGGCCGAAAATAAAAAAGTCATCTTCCTGATAAGTCATGTCAGAATACTTATTTTCTGTTTTAGTAGTTGCAAAGAATAATCGTTTATTAGCATTTTCTTTAATAAAGTGGTCCCAGGAATCCCATACATGTAAATCAATACTACTCCAGTAATCCATTCCTGCTCTTTTTATGCTTTTATCATCAATCTGGAAGCCTAAAGGTCTGATTAAATGCAATTTAGAACCTGTAATTACACAGGTTCTGCCAATGTTTCCAGTATTTGCTGGTATTTCCGGTTCTAAAAGTACTATGTTTAAAATTTTAAACACCCTCCTATTTTTGAGTTAATTTGTATATATATGCAAGGATTTCCGCTACAGTCTGATAAAGATCTTCAGGGATTTCCTGGTTAATGTCAAGTTCAATAAGCTTTTCGATCGCGTCAATTAATTATGGGTTTTAAAAGAATAAAAAACCCCTTGTATGTATTACATGCTAAATCGCACTCGCTATCCTTTTAAACAATTCTCTTTTCCAAGTTCTCTTACCAGTTAAAACTACTGGCACATTGCCGAATTTCTCATCTGATATTAGGTTCGTAGCTTTTTTTATAACACGGCTTTCTAATTTTATGATTCTTGTTTCTGTTTTTCTTGCTTCTTTCTTTTACTAAATCATATACATCACCTGAATTAGCCTTAAAAGCCCTCAGACGTGACATTTGATCAATACCTTCTCTGCACCAGCTTAGAGGCTTTGAACTTAATCTTGCAGATAATATATGACTAATATGGCCTTCTGTGCTACAACCTATATAATCCGGGTCATATTGATTCATTATACCTTCCCAATTATTTAACACATAACTTCTAGCATCTTTTATTGCTTCTATTTTTTGTTTCTGATTCTGTTTCTTCAATTATTGCTTTGAATAAATCTTTTACGAAATCTTTCCTTTTCGTATTTATGTAATACCACATCATTTGGTGTGTGCCTTTCATATGAGCAGTTGCCTTCTTTATATATTTCGACAAATAGTATCTATCTAAAACATAGATACTATCTTTAATCCATTCTTTGCCTTGTTTTATCCAGTTGGCTCCATCTCCTGATAAATATATCTTTTCAATAGTTTCTTCTTCATAGTTGCTATCAATATAATCAGCTACTTCAAGCTATAAATCAGCACTATCTTGGTAGAGACCACTAAAGTATCTGGGATTTATTAATTCATATCTATCTTTACTTACCTTTCACTTACCTTCGTGAACATAAATTAATCTAGGTTCGGCACATGTTCCTTTTTGAAGTGAAACATGATCTTCATCAGCTTCGATGTACAAAATCTTAGCTTGAGAATCAGTTTTTTTCACTGGTGCTGCATGATTAGAAATATCTTTAAGCTTTCTAATAGAATTCATTACTGTTTGACTAGTAAGATATACATTCTTCGATATTTTTTCGCTACTTTTTCTGTATGGTGTCTCTATTGCTTCTTCTATTAACATTGATTCTAGCAATATATCCATTCTGTCATTTGCTTCAATACCAACAGCTTCATTAGATAAGTATTTATATTCACCGGTAATTTTATGAACATAATACGTTCTTTTATAGGTTACTTCACCAAATATCGTCGCCAAACTTTTCTTCGACTTTGTTTCCTTTATTTTCCAGTCTCTTTTTCTTGCACAATCTTTTTTAACTAAAATATCTACAGTTTCAAGTACTTTTTCTGTAATTGCAACCCCAACTTCATCCAGCATTTTTTTGGTTTTTAAAATGAATTCAGATATATTATTTCCCTCAATTAAAGTTGTTTCCATATTTTCTGCTATTTCTTTACTGATTTTAGTTGCAATTTCATGTATAATATTATTCATTAGAGTTTCTCCTTTTTTGCGATTTGGTTTAGCGATTTAATTGTAACATAAGGAGTTGCTCTAATATTTTTTTGTTTTTTTACCCATAATTATTTTACACTAACAAGCTTTTCTACCACTACAGGATCTTCATACAAAGGAATGCCATTTTCCTGGGCCTTTTCAATAATTTTTTTCGCAACATTACCTTTGCCTAGGGCAACGACCCTGGGTGCACCTTGCTGATCTTTTCGGTTGTATTTTAATGCTGCAGCTTTTTTCATGGTAAAAGGCTCCTTAGGGTGATTAGAAATGAATTATAACAATAATTTTAAAATATCTTCTCCATATTTTTCAACTTTAACATCTCCAAAGCCTGAAACATTTTTTAATTCATCTTTAGTTTTAGGCATTTTTTCAATTAAGTCTTCCATTTGTTTACCATTAAACAAAAAATATGGTTTCACTTTTTCCTGACGGCTTTTTTCTAAACGATAATTTTTCAATTTTCCAATTAGTTCATCCTTATTAATAGAATGATCTATAATTTCTTTTTCAACAATATTATTCTCAATATTGTTTTTATATTTTAATGAATAATCTGTTTTTAGTGGACAATCTAAATTCTTAAATATAAATGCTATTTCGCTCATTTGCTCATCATTAGATTCAACCATCTTAGAATCTTTATTTTTTTCTTTTATGTATCTTGCAAGCTGATCTGCTCTAATTACTTTTTTTGCTATATTTTTATCAATAGCTTTGTTTGCTTAATATCGTTTTGGGATTAGCTAATACTATAATGGACTGGTATACTTCATCAAAATTTTTTCAAAGAATCTTCTTGTTAAAAAGTTCTTTTTATCCTGCATTCGTATTTTTTTAATAATTTCCAAATGTCTTTGAGATTGAGTAACAGGGGAGTAAAAACCTTCTTCTATTACTCTTCCATTTATCTTTATATTTTCTTATGAAATTACCATTTTTATCAATGAAAATATCACCTATCAAGTTTTTACATTCAATAACAAAGTTTATTTTTCTCGTAATAACAAGAAAATCAATTTGCACCGATAACCCATCTATTGATAGACGAAGATCTCTAATAACATACATAGGAATACCGCTATTCCTAAGCTCAAATACAACATTATTTTCACCGAATTCCCCTATTTCAGAGAACTTAATATCTTGCTCAGCTTTTTTTCTTAAATCTTCTGGAAGTTTGGGCAGAAGATCTTTCAAATCAGTTATCTTTTGTGTTACATCACTTTCAGCTTTTAGAAAAACTGGTTCTTTTAATTTGTTAAAAAACATAATACTCTCCTATATAAAACATTAATTATTATAACCAAACTTTTTGTTTTTAGTCATTAATATTCTCATCCAATGATGTTCTCTATTAATTATTATTTTATCATCTGTTGTCGACTTGAAAATATCAAGAACAGAATACCTAAAATTTGTTTTTATGTAGTCAAAACTAAGCTGCCTCAAATCTTTGTTTCCCCCATGGCCATTTTTAACATAATCTTTCCACCTTCCTAATATCATATTCTCCCCATAAGCTGAGCCAACATATCTTTTTCCATTTTCAATATCAGTAATTAAATAAACACCCTTTTAATTTTCTAAAGCAATGCTCCAATCTTTTTTATTAAGGACTCTGCTTAATTCAGACCATGATAAATCAATATTATCATATCCCGGGAAGCCCTTATCTTCATATGTATCACTTATAAGTTCGAACACTTCACAATCATTAATAACAGTCTCAGCTCGCCTTATCAAGTTTTGTGACTTGTTTTTATATTTGATAATTAAACGACCAAAATATTTTCTATACCTCTCTAAAGCCTCATATTCATATCCAATGGCATTAAATCTTTCTAAATCTTTAGTAATCTCACTAATATCAAATAGAAGCCATTTATCATTTTCAATTTTAAGTAAACCAATTGCTATTTATCCAACCTGAAATGATTTATTCTTAGAAAAATTCCAAAAATGTCCTTCATAGAGCTGATAATCCTTTTCTTTAAACAATTTCATAGGATCAAAATTTTATATTATTACTTTGATTGAACCGAATTTTTGTTCTTTTAATTTCAGATTCAGTAAGATTTAAAATATCATTTAATTTAATCATAAGCATCCTCCTGATATTATTTATTCAATACTATCTAATCTTTTAAGCCATTTTAAAACGCAACCATTATTAAAAGATTCCAATAATATTCCCTCGGAAAAACGATCAGCTCTGATTGCCCCCATAATAAGGGCAAGTACACGCTGTGCATTTAAATCAGAAATATCAACACTTATCATAGATTTTACATCAAATTCAAGATCATTATTTTTTAGAATATCCTGATAATGGTTAAGTCTCATATCTTTATTATTTTCTTCAAATATATAAAAATCATTAACAAAGTTATTTACCATTTCAGAATATTGAACAAAAGGAAGCTTTATTGTATTTTCAGAAATTCCATCCTTTTCCATATCAACCAACCATTCACCTAAGTTATCCCCAGGAATTGTATTTATGTATTTTGTTAAGATATTATATTTGCTCATTATAGTGGATTGTAATGGTCAAGCATCTTTGTAACACTAAGTACGGAAAATCAGTTTATATTTCGTGCTTCAAATGGAGTCAGCCCTCCATTGCATGAATGAGGTCGAATGTGGTTGTACCACACATAAACATATTTATTGATAGTTTCATCTAATTGTAGGTCGGTTTCAAATTTTTGGTGGTAAATAAGCTCTGACTTAAGTGATTTATAAAATCTCTCCATTGGAGCGTTATTATATGGGCAACCTGTTTTACTCATGCTTTGCCTTATTCCTTGGCTTTTGCAGTACTCTACGAAAGCCCATGAGGTGAACTGTACCCCCTGATCTGAATGTAAGACTAACCCTTCATCTGGGCTCTCTCTTTCAAGAACTTTAGACAAGGTTTCTATTGCCAGATCTGAGTTGATTCATTTTGAGTTAACCGTTGCTATTGCTTCTCTTTTTGCTAAATCTATAATAGTACAATTATAACGCATTTTACCGTTTGTTAATCTTATATAGGTGAAATCAGTACACCATACTTTATTTCTTTCTGTGACAGAGAAATTTTGATTAAGAATATTGGGAAATACTTTGTTCTTTTTACCTTTTACATATTTGGGCCTTTTTCTTACAGTGATTGCATGCAGGTTTAATTCCTTGTTCATATACTTATGTGCTGTTGTCTTACTAATAAATATATTTTGCCTTGCAAGAAAAGTGACCATCCACCTATGGCCAATAATGCGTCCATTATTGTAATAAATACTTTTTATGTTTTCTTGAACTTTAGCCTTTCCCTCACGATACGTGGATTTTCTGTTCTTTAAGTAATTGTAGTACATATTCGGAGAGAGGTTGAACTTGCGGCATAACCAGCACAATCCAAACTCAAGTTTATAGGCATCAATGAACCAATATACCACTAATCGATTTCCTTTGCGAAGAATGCCGCTGCTTTTTTAGGAAGTCATTTTCCTTTTGAAGTTCCATAAGCTTCTTGTTAAGCGCTCTATATTCCTCTGGTGATATTGCATTTTCTTTATTTTGTGGTTTTGTGTAATGACATTCTTC
This sequence comes from Peptococcia bacterium, assembly GCA_965228015.1. Taxonomy (GTDB): domain Bacteria; phylum Bacillota; class Peptococcia; order Peptococcales; family SKKY01; genus SKKY01. The sequence continues at coordinate 362,816 of OZ245787.1, read as the reverse complement.
GCTGTATTTTTTATCCATCCGGACATTGTTGATTTTGATACACCGTAGGTTGCAAAAAGATCACCAAGGCTTTTGCCTTTTAGATATTCACGTACAACCTCCTTCTTGAATTCTAAATCGTAACGTTTGCTCATTTTACAATCCTCCTAGTTCGGGTTTATTATATATTATCCGTACTAGGTGTTACAACAAGACTATACCATTACACTTTCTTCTGTAGTCATAATAAATTCTGTTTTATAGCCAAAAAAGTTTTGGCTTTTACTTTTTCTGCCAACACGAGCATCTTCATCTATTAATGAACGTACTCCTTTTTGATTTATAAACTTGGGATCATTTAATATATTTTTAGCTTTTTCAATAATAGAATTGGTTTTGAGTAGCTCTGTATTTTTTCTGCTTCATAGATTACTTTTTCTAAGTAATCTATCATTACTGCTTTTGCTTCTTTATGGTCTTCAATCTCCTTGTACTCTGGAACATCAGGAAGACCGGGTAGTTTTTCTTCTGTTTCTTCTTCATATGTATTTATAATTTTTTAGCAAGATGTTTCGTTAATCTTTCCGGGGTTTTTATTGTATTGGCTTCTATATGTGTAGCACCAATACTTACACTATTTCCTTCAATAATTTTTTGTTCAACACATTGGCGAATAATTTCTGTAATAATTTTATCTAATGTGGAGTTTTGAAGTCTTTGGGTTCTGAATTTTGAGAGGAGACTTTTATCTGGGAGGGATTCTTCGGGATTGATTCCTAAAAAATACATATATGCTAAATTAAGTTCTGCTTCCTGTATAACCTTTTCGTCAGAAAGGTTATACAGGAAGCTGCAGGAAAAGAAGTTTACACATTAATTCTGGTTCTTTGGCTGGTCTGCCAAAAGTTTTGCAGTAGCTGTTTTTCCAATAATTTATTAATAAAGTTGAAATTTACTACAGATTCTATTCTTTTTAATATATGATTTTCAGGTATTTTATTATATAATTGTGAATATAAAGAAATTTGCTTTGATTTTAATCTAAGCATAAAAAGCCCACCATTTTGGTTTATTTTGTTTTGGTAGATAAATTATACCATAAAAAGGTGGGCTTTTTTCTGTTTTCTTAGATATATCAACGCTTTCAGCTTTTTTTAGTATAAAAATTTGTCCTTCACCTTTAACTTAAAGAAAGGCTTTTTCACTGGTCTCGGACGCTTCCAAAATCAGCGCAGAAACGTCCCCTACACGGATATGTCAATATTCGACAGGGTTATTTTTTCGGCTTTTATTGGTTCTTTTTTTGTTTTTTCCTGGTTGTGTTCTACGTTTATTTTTATATTTTCTATTTTTAGTTTGTCTGTAAGTTCATCTAGGGTGTCTTCAATCAATTTTACGGTCGCTTCTTCTTCGCAGTAAAAGTCTAGATTAAGGTTTTGGCTCCATTCCAGGTCTACTAGTATACTTCCCAGTTTTTCCGATTCATAAAGGATGGAAAAGTTATAGGCTTTTTCTCTTCCTTCTCTCTTCCCTTTTCTTTTTTCGTAGCCATTAATCAAAAATTTATCGTTGGAATTGTTTAACTGATAGAAAAGCCCCATCAACAGGTTTTGATTTAAAAGCATATCCATTCCTGTTTTTTGCATCCCCAGGAAAAAAGTTAATAAAATTCTGAACTGTGTTAATGTTTTCCTTGGTTAAAGGAATTTTATTATCAATTATTCCTTTTATAATTTCTGGAATTTCTTTTTCTTGCAAAATAAATTCCCCCAGCCTTTGGGCCAGCTGGTTCATTATTTTTTCGTTTTCCTTGGCTACCATAGTATCCATTGTAAATACTGGTTTGTTATTATCATTGGTAAATTTTAGAACCAAAGTATTATTGGCTTTAAATTCAAGTATTGGCTTTAAAAGAAGTTTGTCATCTTTAATAAAACCTTCTGTCATTTGGGTTTTAGGGTTAAATTCAAGTTTAGTTAAATTTATTGTTTCCTGATTTTTAATTTGTCCTTCTTTCAGATTTAATGTATCAAAGCCCATATTTTTTAATGTCGCTAAAGTCTTATCATTTTCATTAAAAGAAAGCTTTAAAGCTGTTTCCAGGCCTTCCTTGGGTCTTGAAACTGTTATTTGCGGCTTTGTTTCTGCTACCAGCTTATTTAACAACTAAATATTTTCTTCCTTAAAACCAAGGGCTTGGGAGTATCACTCTGAGCAGTTGTCCTGGCCTGGGTTGGCTGTAAGGAATTTTCTCCCTGGGCTTTTATTGCAGGAGCTCCATTTTCTAAAAGAATTAATCTTGGAGCTTCTTTTTGAGATAAATCTAATCTTACTTTTATGTTTTCTCCCTTTATATTTTGCAGCTCTGGTTTTAGTTCAATGCTTTGATCACCAATTTGAACTTTTATTGTATTTTCTCCAGTCTGGGTTATTTTTACTGGAAGAGATTCTCCTGGTTTTACAGCTATCTTATTTAATATTTCTGCACTTTATTCTGGAAGTGTAAAATTAATTTTAACTTCTGGCATGGGAAATTCATTTTTAGAAGTTTGAGGAAGAATTTCCATCATAGTTTTTTCGGGAGATGCACTCACCGCTTTTAGCATTACATTTTCTGTATTTATTGGTGCCTGAGCATCTGTTTTAACGGGAAAAAGCAAATCCGCCAGTTTTAGAAGGGCATTATTTCCACTTTGAGCAAGAACCCGGGCAGAAAGAACATTACCTTCCTGAAGTAATGCCTGAAGGGCCTGTTCTGGTGTACGAGTTCCTTCACCCTGGGATGTAAGTATTAAATTTTCTTTTCCTGGAGTTATTCCAATATTCATAGTTTTTTCTCCCTGTAAAAAAACTCCGGTCATTTAATCAAATGATTCCGGAGTTTTGTTTGTATTATTATAATCTTATTCAATAGAAATGATATATGGATATAAAGGCTGACCACCATTATGAAGCTCGAAATCAATTTCATCATATATTTCAGATAATTCATTTACCAGCTCTTCCGCTGCTTCTTCATCAATATCTTCACCAAAATATAATGTAACTATTTCTGAATCTTCGTCGATTTCTTTTTTAACACTTTCAAAAACTGATTTATTAAGATCATTATCTCTGAATACTATTTCTCCTTCAGCGATTGCAATATACTGACCTTCTTTAATATCAAGACCGTTAATTATTGTATCTCTTACCGCCTGGGTAATTTCAATGGACTTAACACTTTTTATAGTTTCATTCATGACTTCTTCATTTTCTTCTCCAGACATTTCAGGATTAAAAGACATTAAAGAAGTTATTCCCTGAGGAATTGTTTTTGAATAAATAATGTGTATTTTTTTATCGGATATTTTTGCTGCCTGTTCTGCAGCTAAAATAATATTTTTATTATTTGGTAAAATTATATATTCTCTGGCAGGATTTTTTTTCATAGCCTCAAGAATATCTTCAGTACTTGGATTCATTGTCTGGCCGCCGCTAATAATATGATTTGTTCCAAGACTTTTGAAAATTGCATTAAAACCATCACCATAGCTTACCGAAATAATTGCCAGATCTTTCTCTGATTCTTCATATTTCTTTTTACTTTGAGCTTTCATATTATCAATTTTTATATCATTTAAAGACCCAAACTGACCAAAGTATTCCAATACTTTCCAAGGTTCATTAGTGTGGGTATGCACTTTGACAACTCCTTCAGATTCTATTACAAGAACAGAGTCGCCAAGGCCATCTAATTTTTTAATTGCTGGAGCTGTATCAAATTCTTCGCCGGTTTCAACTGACAGTAATAATTCAGTACAATACTGGAAATTAATGTTATCATGATCAAAATCATCGCTAAAGGTTATAGATAATCCGGATTTTCCTCCTGAGTTTTTGCTCATATCTGCAAGAAAATCATCCATAAATGGAATTTCTTCTCCTTTTAAGGCCATAAGCATACCATTCAGAAATACAAGGTAGCCCATGCCACCTGCATCTACAACCCCTGACTGCTTTAGTATTGGTAAAAGCTCCGGGGTACGGGCAAGACTTTCTTTCCCTTTTTTAATAATTTCTTCCAAAAGTAAAATTATATCCTGATTTTTATCAGGGGCTAAATTTTCAACAGATTCTCTTGAAACTGTTAAGATAGTTCCCTCTACAGGATTAGAAACCGCCTTATATGCAGCTTCAACACCCTTTTGTAAAGAATCAACTAATACCTGGGCGTTTAATTCATCTTGGCCCTTCAGACCTTTGGCAAAACCGCTGATAAGCTGAGAAAGAATAACTCCAGAGTTACCTCTTGCTCCCATTAATGCTCCATGAGAAAACCTGGAACTTACTGTTTCCAGAGAGTCTAAATCATCAGTAATAGCTCCCGCAGCCGACTTTAAGGTTAAGGACATATTTGTTCCTGTATCTCCATCTGGAACAGGAAAAACATTTAAGTTATCAATGGATGATTTTTCTTTTTCTAAATTTTTTGCTGAATTTATTAACATTTCTTTTAGTAGTTTAACTGAATTACTATTTGCCATCGCTCCCCCCCCCGGAACTATTTTTTCCAAAAAATAGGATTTAATAAAACTAGTACTGTATATAGTTCAAGTCTTCCAATTAGCATTAAAAAGGACATATACAGCTTACTAAAATTACTAAAAAAACTATAATTTTCTGCAGGACCTACAAGATTGAAACCTGGGCCTACATTCGTTAATGTTGCTGCAGAAGCAGACAATGCAGTTACAAAATCTACATTATCAAGGGAAATTATTAATGCAGATATAATAAATATTGAAATAAACATAAAGAAAAATATCATAACATTTATGAGTTGTTTTTCTTCAATTATTTTACCACCAATTTTAATAACTGTAACTGCTCTTGGGTGAATCGCTTTTTTTAATTCCTGAAACATATATCTTAATAATATCAAAAATCTTCCAACCTTAACAGACCCCCCTGTGGAACCTGCACAACCACCTATAAACATTAAGGCAAATAGTGTTAGTATGGTAACTGTCGGCCAGCTATTATAATCTAAGCTGGCAAATCCGGTTGTTGTAATTACTGATACAACCTGAAAGGCTGCATCAGTAAAGGTTTTAAAAAGTTTATCCCCAAATCCCTCGGCAAAAAGCATTATTGTAGTAATGACAGTTGCAAAAGCTACAAGTATTGCATAGAGCTTAAATTCAGAATCTTTAATAAAAACTTTAAGGGACCTGGAATGGTAGACTGCATAATACAGGGCAAAATTTACTCCTGCAAGGAACATAAAAATTATTATTACCCACTGAATATAAAAGCTGTCGTAAAATCCCACACTTTGATTTTTTGTTGAAAAGCCACCTGTGGCCATTGTTCCAAAAGTATGACAAAGAGAGTCAAAAAAAGTCATTCCACCTATATACAATAATATAGTTTGTATCACCGAAAGGAATAAATAAGTATTCCATAAAACTTTTGCACTCTCACTTATTTTAGACTTTATTTTATCTGGAGACAATCCTGTAGATTCGGCTCTGAATATTTGAAAGCCACCAACTCCTACACTCGATAGAATAGCCACAAATAATACAACTATCCCCATTCCTCCAAGCCAGTGAGTAAGACTTCGCCAAAACAAAATCCCAGGAGCAACACCTTCAATGTTTGTTAAAACACTTGCTCCAGTTGTTGTAAAACCAGACATAGTTTCAAAAAAAGCATCAGCAAAATTATTCATTGTTCCCGTTAACAGAAATGGAAGAGATCCAAAAGCGCTGGCAAGAATCCAGGTAAAAGTTACAATTGCAAACCCTTCTTTATATCTTATTTCCAAATCTTCTTTAGGTTTTAATAACATGTAAAGTAAAAAACCAAATATAGTTGTTATTGCAGAAGAAATTAAAATTCCCTGCAAATCCTGAGAGCCATAATATATTGACCAAAAAGCAGGGAACAATATACTTAGCCCGATTATTGAGACATTCATGCCAACAATGTAAAATACTATTCTGGTATTCATTAATATGCCTTCTTTTTAATCAATTATTTTTTCCAGAAAACCGGATTTAACAAGACTAGTACTGTATATAGCTCAAGTCTTCCCATTAACATTAAAAAGGAAAGATAAATTTTATTAAAATTATTAAAATGGGAATAGGTTTCCATTGGACCAACCATCCCTAAACCAGGGCCAACATTGGTTAATGAAGCGCCTGCAGCTGTAAGTGCTGTTATAAAATCAATTTTTTGAAATGATATAATTATCCCACTAATAATAAATATAAACATAAACATAAAAAAGAACTGAAGGATATTAAGAATCATTTTATATTCAATAACCTTATCCCCAACTTTTATTTTTGTAACTGCTTTGGGATGTAAAATCTTTTTTATTTCCTGGCTGGTCTGTTTAAATAAAATAAGATATCTTCCAATTTTTATTGATCCAACGGTAGACCCGGTGGAACCTCCAATAAACATAATTATAAATAATAAAATTTTATTAACTTCCGGCCATAAATTGTAATCTGTAGTAGCAAATCCCGTTGAAGTAATAATTGATACAACATGGAATGCGGAATCTAATATATTATCAAAAAAACCATTTTCCGGATAAGTCATATAAAGAATTATAAATGTAAATACTACTGCAATAAATGCTATTAGGGAGTAAAGTTTAAATTCCGCATTTTTATAAAAGGATTTAAAATTTTTATTTTTATATACAGGATAATATAATGCAAAATTTACTCCTGATAAAAACATAAACAGAGTTAATACCCATTGAATATAACTGCTGTCATAATAACCTATACTTAAATTTTTTGTTGAAAATCCTCCGGTAGCTATAGCACTAAAAGCATGACAAAGGGAGTCAAAAAAGGACATACCCCCAACCAATAAAAGCAAGACTAAAAAAAGTGTTAATAATACATAGGTAAACCAAAGTATTTTAGCAGTTTCACTTAATTTTGGTCTTAGCTTATTGTCAATTAAGGATGTTGATTCAGCTTTATAAACCTGAAGACCACCAGAACCAGTAATTGAAAGTATGGCAATAAAAAGAACCAGAATTCCCATGCCTCCAAGCCAGTGTGTCAGGCTTCTCCAAAACATAATACCTGGCTGAAGTTCTTCAATATTTTCAAGAATAGTTGAACCTGTTGTTGTAAAACCTGATGTGGATTCAAATATTGCATCGGCGAAATTTAATATATCACCAGAAAGCATAAAAGGTAAGGTTCCAAAAAAAGAAGCAAGTAACCAGGTAAAGGTAACAACAGCAAATCCCTCTTTATAATGTATTTCATTTTCTTTTCTTCTTGGTTTAAAATAGAAAAACAAAAAAAGGCCAAAACCAGAGGTGATCAAAAAAGATATTAATAATGCAAAAATATCTTTTGTCCCATAATAAAAAGACCATATTGCGGGGACAAGCATACTTAGACCAACAATAGTCAAGTTCATCCCCACAATATGAAACACTACTTTCTTATTCATTTAAACGCTCCTGTCTACCCAAGCATCTTTTGAATTTTTTCAAAACAATCGGGAAGCATGAATAAAACAACATTATCACCGTATTTTAATACATCATTTCCCCGGGGAACTAATATATCATCATCTCTGGTAATTGCACCAACTATTACACCACATGGAAATTTGATATCTTTTAGGGGTTTGTTTAATATAGCACATTTTTTATTATTCAAAGTAACTTCAAGCATTTGAGCTTTATCTCCTGCTAACAGAGATAAAGAAATAATACTGTCGGACTTAATAAAATTAAGAATAGCAGTTGAAGTAAGACTTCTTGGGCTGATAATATTTTCTATCCCAATTTTTTCAATTAATGGTAAATAATCTGACCTTCTGATTTGAGTAATTGATTTCTCTACTCCTAAATGCTTTAAAAACAGAGTGATAAGGAGGTTTAACTTATCATCATTTGTCAAAGAAACTATAAAATCCGATTTGTCTACTCCTTCTTCTTTAAGAAGATTTATATCACTTACATCACCATTTATAATTAAAACATTATCTAAATTTCTTGCTAATTCTTCACATTTAACAGGATCTCTTTCAATTATTTTTACATTAATTTTTTTCTTTTCAAGAATTCTTGCAAGATAGAAAGAAACTCTTTCTCCACCAAGAAGAGTTGCATTATTTATTTTTTTCTTTTTTAAATTAAAGAACGTTGTCAGATCTTGGATATCTTTTGTTCTTGAAAGAGCAAAAACCAGATCATTTTTGCGAATATAGTCATTACCTGAGGGAATTATTATTTCTTCGTCTCTTAAAAGAGCAATTAATACGCATCTTTCAGGAATAGGTAAATCTTTTAATAGAACATCATAATATTGGAAACCATCATTTGGCTTGAATTCGATAGTCTGAATTTTCCCCTGAGCAAAATATTCCACATTAACTAATTCAGGTACAGATATTAATTTAGAGATTTCTTTTGCTGCAACCTTTTCTGGGTTAATAATTAAATCTATTCCTAAAAATCTTTCTCTGGTTATTTTTTTACTTATATTGAAATCATAATCCGGGTTCCTGACTCTTGCTACAGTTTTTTTAACATCCATACTTTTGGCAATTACTGAAGCTAAAATATTAAACTCATCATTTTGGGTTACAGCAAGAAATAAATCGGCTCCTCTTACATCCGCATCTTCAAGTACAGGAAAACTCGCTCCGTTTCCGGTAATTACTTTTACGTCGAGTTTTTCCCTTAATACTTCAGACCTTTCTTCATCTATTTCCACAACTGTAACATCATGTTTTTCTGATGACAGTATTTGAGCAAGGCTAAAGCCAACTTTACCTGCTCCAATTACTATTACTTTCAAGACCAGTATCCCCATTTTTATTAATTATTATTTTTTAGCGCTTCTATATTATAATAAGCACTCTCGTTATATCTGTTAGCTGCATTCCACATAATCCATTCATTGTGATCAGATTCATAGACTGCTCTTATTTGTTCTCTTACTTCATGAACACCATACCCGGGAGTACCCATATTAAAGTCTTGCAACCATGGTCTTATATAGGCTCTCTTCCCTTCGCCCTTTTTTATACCATCAATCATTGCCTGCCTTACAACTCCGTAAGGATGTGCATTTGGATTAGCAAAACCATAGTTATACGGGCCATAATGAGAAGGATATACCATAGGACAAATATAATCAACCTCTTCTGCTATTAATTCATATTGCTGTCCCATTCCCATATCATCAAGAGTTGTAGTTGTCAAACCAAAGACGTCTGCAGCAAGAAAAACATTATATTCTGCAAGTTCTTTATTGGCATATTTTAAAAAGTTATGAATAACATCTTTCATTTCTTCCCCGTTTTCATTTGAATATTTAATAGCTTTAACATTACCATCCGTTGGGAATCTTACATAATCAAACTGAATTTCCCTGAAACCTAATTTAGCTGCTTCTTTTGAAGCTTCAATAGAATATTCCCAGATATGAGGATTATGGGGAGATACCCAGGTTATACCTTTTCTGTCTCTCCACAATGAGCCGTCAGCAGTTTTAATAGACCATTCAGGTTTCTTTCGAGAAAAATGAGGATCTTTAAAAACCACTATCCTTGCAATTGTATAAATATTATTGTCATTTAGTATTTTAATTATTCCTGCATAATCAGATCCACGATGATATCTTGGATCAACTTCCAGAATATATTCGTTATCTGTTTTCATTGAAATTACACCAGAATCATCTTTAAAATCAATGACCATTGAATTAATATCAGAGTCCTTTACAAACTGAAGAAGTTCTTCGAATCTTGGTTTCCAGTGAACAGCATTTCCGGTAATATAAATTCCCCTTACCTCTTCTGCAATCATATTCTGGGGACGGTTATCATTCGTTATTTTTTCACTGTGTCTCATTATACTTAATTCATTTAATGAATATGAAGAAAAGGAAAAACATATTGTAACAAGAATTAGTGTCAGAATCTTTTTTATCATTATTTACCCCACTAGTTTGTCTTTTAGTTCTTTCAGATAATCATTAACAATTTTAACTTTTTCTGGATCTTTAAGGTATCCGCTAAGCTTGGTATTAAATCCTTCAAGAAGTTCATTAAGTTTAAAGTCCGGCTCAATTTTTTCTCCCTGGTACCTGATTTCAAAGTTTGTAAGATCCATTACCTCAAATAAGTTTGGTAATATAACTTTATAATTGCTTTTTTCTTCTATAAGATTTTTCATATTTTCTCTGGAATCATCGTCTCCATGAACAAGGAATATACAATCTCTTATCTCTTCAAAGTTTTCTATCCAGTTTAACAAATCCTTTTGATCTGCATGTCCGGAAAAACCTTCAATTATTTCTACTTCTGCCTTAACAGATATTTCCTCACCGTGTATTCTTACAGTTTTATTTCCGTCAAGAATTCTTCTTCCCAGGGTGCCCTCTGCCTGATAACCAACAAAGAGAACAGTTGATTCAGGGCGCCATAAATTATGTTTAAGATGATGTTTTATTCTTCCTGCATCAGCCATTCCACTTGCGGATATTATTATAGCATTTTTGCGAATTGAATTTAATTTCTGACTCTCCTCAGCAGTTAAACTAAATTTTAAGTTTTCAAACTTAAATAAGTCATTGTCGTCTTCTTTGGAAAGCATCTCCTGAGCAATTTCATCATAACCACAGGGATATTTTGAAAATATTTCTGTGGCTTTTATTGCTAAAGGACTATCTAAATATATATCAAGTTTTGGTATTTCTCCGTTATCCATCAAAGTTTTAAGAATATAAATTACTTCCTGAGTTCTTTCCACTGCAAAGGAAGGAATAATTAGATTTCCACCTTTACGGATTGTTTTTTTAACAATTCTTGCAAACTGGTCTTTTTTACTCTCTGTTTGAATATGAAAACGATTTCCATATGTACTTTCTATTACTAAGTAATCTGTATCTTTTATATATTCAGGATCTGTAATTAATGGTTGATTATGTCTTCCCAGATCCCCACTAAAAACAATTTTTTTGCCTTTAAAAAATATTTCAACAATACTTGAACCTAAAATATGTCCTGCGTCTCTAAATATTACTTTAAATTCACTATTAATATTAATTTCTTTTCCATATTCCACTGGTATAAAACTTTGCAATACTCTTTCAACATCATCAAGAGTATATATTGGCTCAATAAGTTCTTTGTTTGACCTTAATGCTTTTCTGTTTTTTCTTTCAACTTCCATTTCCTGAATATATGCTGAATCAGGAAGAAGTATTTCAGCAAGAGCTTTTGTTGGCGGAGTACAATAAACTTTCCCTCTAAAGCCTGCTTTACTTAGTTTTGGAATTAAGCCTGTATGATCTATATGTGCGTGGGTAATTACTACTGCATCTATTTCAGCAGGATTAAACCTGAATGGCTGGTAATTTAATTGTTCAAATTCTTTTTTCCCTTGATACATACCACAATCAATTAAAATATTCTTTGATGCAGACTTCAGTTGATAACAAGATCCTGTTACTGTTCCTGCGCTTCCGTGAAAAGTTAGTTCCATAATTTATCTCCTCCGATTATAAAAATTTCTTACTACTATCTTATCATGAAATCATATATTTGCTAATTTAAATTTTTTAAAATTATTGTTTGACAATTAAACCAAATGATTATACAATATGTCTTGTTGAGATTTGGAGCTGTAGTGTAGCGGTTATCACGTCGGCCTGTCACGCCGAAGATCGCGGGTTCGATTCCCGTCAGCTCCGCCAAATTTTTGCCGACGTAGCTCAACTGGAAGAGCAGCTGACTTGTAATCAGCAGGTTGCGGGTTCGAGTCCCATCGTCGGCTCCATAAAAAACTCCTTATTATTAAGGAGTTTTTTATTTATATATTTATTTTTCTTCCAAAATTACTTTTTCATAAATATAATCAATTAAATAATACTCTTCTGAATCTGCATTAATTTCAAAAGTTGCAGTAATTGTACCAAAAATCTTTTTTCTGAATTCGATTCTTCTGCCAAAGAATAGACTCCCGCTTTTACAATAAACAAATTATCGTTTTTATAAATTCCTTCCACCACTGGAAGATATTTACTTCTAGCTGTATTGTTATAACCAGAAAGATTTCCTATACCCTCTATTTCAATAATCCGGGCTTCATTCCCAAAAAACGTTTCAGCAATTTTTTCAAGGGAGTTCTCAGATCCATATTCTGCTTTATAGTATGCTGAAAGCTTGGTTATATTTTCATTGTTTTCAAAAAAGGAATTATTTGTTTCTTCATTTACAACAGGATTATAATAAAAATCTTCAATAAATTTTTGAAACTTATCTCTTTCCGAAACATCTGAAATACTTTCAATTTCTTCCACTTCTCCCTGAACAGGAGGATTAACTTCTGCTAAAGTTTGAGGATTCTCTTTTTTTTGAAGAACATCCGGATAAAATTAAGACTACAACTAAGGCAACAAAAATAATATTTTTCAAGATATTCCTCCTTTTTTCTTACCGGCTTGAAATAGTTTTATTTCCTTTTCAATTTTCACCAGCAAGTTTTCAAATTTTTCCGAACCGGTATCAATAACTATATCTGCCAGTTCTAAATACAAATCTTTTCTTTCTTCAGAAAGCTTCTTTACCTTTTCTCTTATGTCTCCGTTTCTTAAAAGAGGCCGGTTTTTATTTCTTCTGACTCTTTGAGTTATAATTTCAACATCTGCATCAAGATAAATTACAATCCCCATATTTTTAATTATATCTCTATTCTCTTTTTTTAAAACAATTCCCCCTCCAGTTGCAATTACTGCAGGGGGAATTTGTTCTATTCTTTTTAGAGCAAGAGTTTCTTCAGAACGGAATCTGAGTTCCCCTTCTTTTTTAAAAATATCAGAGACTTTTTTTCCAGTAATTCTTTCAATTTCCTGGTCAGTATCAATAAAATTATAATCTAAACTCTTTGCAATTCTTTTTCCTATAGTAGTTTTACCCGATCCCATAATACCAATAAAAATAATGTTATCTTTTTTATCCATGCTCACCTCAGCCAAGGTACGTCTTTAATAAGCTTTGCTTTAAATCTTCTTTCGAAAAATCTTGAAACATATGTAAACCAGTATTCTCTTCCGGGAAGGGGATTAACTAATATAATTTCAATACCAGTTCTTTTTGCTCCCAAAGTATCAGTAAATATCTGGTCACCTATTATCATAACATTTTTTTCAGGGACATTCAGTTTTTTTATTGCTCTGATAAAACCTCTTTTAAAAGGCTTCTTTGCTCTTTCAACATATTCAATTGGATAGTCTTTTATGGTTTCTTTGATTCTAGGGGCATAGTTATTAGAAAGAATAACTACTTTTATACCAGAATCAATGACTTTGTTTATCCAATCCTTTACTTCAGAGGCAATTTCCCTTGAATTATAAAAAGTAATTGTATTGTCTAAATCAATAATTAAACCTTTAATTTTTCTTTCATGGAAAAAATCAATATTTATATCTTCTATTTTTCCTACCAGATAATCGGGAGTAAGTTTTTCTTTAATCATTTTTTCTCCTGTTCAGTTATAATTTGATACTTTTTGCCAATATTCTTCAACACTTCCAATAATTCATTTCTTAAAGAAAGAGGGTTTTTTATTTCTAGCAAACCCTCTTTCCCATTTATTACTGTTACTATTGCTAAATTATCAATGCTTTCAATAATTTTGTCAAAGAATATTACATCTTCAGGATTAACTTTAATCAATAAACTTTCTGATTCCGCCATCTTTGCTTTCCCTTCTTAATAAATCCATAGTTCTTACAGGATAAGGAACAGGAACTTTTACAATAGTTTTAGGAGTGGGGACTACATCCATTTCATAACCTGACTCACTAAAAATTTTATCTATAGAAAAGTTGAAATCTCCAGTGACAGGACCAAAAACTTCTACCCTGTCTCCAACTTTAAAGTTATTTCTTTGTTCAATTACAGCCATTTTATTAATTGGATCATATTCTCTTACAATACCAATAAAATCATAAGGTTGAATATAAGTTGAACTTTCAGTAAAGGCTGAATTTTTTTCCATTTCTCCAAAATAAAAACCTGTTGTATATGGCCTGTGAGAAACCTTTTCCAGCTCATTTCTCCAGTAATTAAAGTCAAAGTATTCTGAAGGGTTATAATAGTTATCTATAAGCTTCCTGTAGGCTCTGACAATGGTTGATACATAGTAAATGCTTTTCATTCGTCCTTCAATTTTTAAACTGTCAGTACCTGCTGCCAGAATTTTATCTAATCCGTCGAAAAGACACATATCCTGAGAATTAAAAACATAAGTTCCTCTTTCATCCTGGACTACAGGATAATATTCTCCAGGTCTTTTTTCTTCGACAAGATTATAGTTCCAGCGACAGGGCTGAGCACACTCGCCTTTGTTTGAGTCTCTGCCAGCCATATAATTACTTAGCAAACATCTTCCTGAATAGGAAATACACATTGCTCCATGAATAAAAGTTTCAATTTCCATTTGAGTTTTATTTTTTATTTCTTTTACTTCTTCTAAATTCAATTCTCTTGCTAATACAATTCTTTTTATTCCCTGATTTTTCCAAAATAAAGCACTTTGATAGTTTGTACAATTTGCCTGAGTACTTAGATGAATTTCAAAATCAGGATACTTTTCTCTAATTACAGAAATTATTCCAGGATCAGCAGCAATAATTGCATCTATACCAATTTCCTTTAGCTGGCCAAGATAGGAATTTAAACCTTCGAAATCATTGTTCCTTGGAAAGATATTCATTGTTAGGTAAACTTTTTTATTTCTTTTATGAGCATATCTTACCCCGGCATCTATCTCATTTAATGTAAAATTTCCTGCAAAAGCCCGTAAACCAAAGGCCTTACCGCCTATATATACTGCATCAACTCCATAGTTTAATGCATATTTTAATTTATCAATATTACCTGCAGGAGCTAATAGTTCTGCTTTTTTCATTTTTTCACCTTTTTCCAATTAAAGCTACCCCATCTCCAAGAGGAATTAATGTTAATTCGTATTTTTTATTATTTCTGAATCCTTCGAGAAAGTTTCTCATATTAACTACCATAGTCTTTTTTCTGCGTTCCGGATATTCTAAATTTATAACCCAGCCATTAATTAATACATTATCTGCAATAATTATTCCATTATCATTTAAGAGGGAGTCGCATTTTTCCAGGAATTTTCCATACTGACCTTTTGCAGCATCAAGAAAAATAATATCAAAAGTTTCATCAAGTTGGTTAATTATTTCCCGGCCATCACCGTGAATCATTTTTATTTTTTCTTTTTCTCCGCTCTTTTCAATAAAATATGCAGCTTTTTCCATTCTTCCTTTAAGCAATTCTATAGTAGTAATTTTTCCTTTTTCCCCTAAAGATTTTGCCATATTTATTGTAGAAAAACCTAAGCCAGTACCTATTTCTAAAATTTTTTCAGGTTTTTTTATTCCTGTAATTACTTTTAAAAAATTAGCTACTTCTTCTTCTACAATAGAAACATGGTTTTCTTCAGCATACTTTTGAATTTCCAATTCCAGTTCATTTTTTTCGGGAAGGATATTTTTTATAAAGTTTTGCAAATCTGTTTCTAAAAGATCCTTCACTGTCTGTAATCCCAATCTCTCATTTCTCTTTCATGTTCTGTATAAGTTTGGTTAAAGATATGTTCGCCTGTGCCATCATTTTTAGCAAAGAAAAACAAATAATCCGTATCTTCAGGCTGATATACTGCCCTTAAAGCGCTTTCTCCCGTTGCACAAATCGGAGTAGGGGTTAACCCTGCTCTTCTGTAGGTATTGTAAGGAGAATCGATTTCCAGGTCGCTATAAAGGACTATTTCTTTTCTTTTTCCTAAAGTATATTGAATTGTTGCATCACATTCAAGACGCATGTTTAAAGCAAGTCTGTTTAAAAATACAGATGCAATAACTGGTCTTTCCTTGGGAGCCATTGATTCTGCCTCTACAAAGGAAGCAAGTATTAAAGCTTCTCTTTCATTTAAACCAGATTTATTTTCTGGTAAACGATCCCTCACGGTTTGGTATTGAATAAGCATTATTTCAAATATTTTTTTTGGATTTTCAGTTTCAGAAATATAGTAAGTTTCAGGGAAAAGATAACCTTCCATCCTGTACTTATCTTTTTTAAGTCCCTTTAAAAAATCGAACTGAGGAAAATCTTCTTCAATTGCCAGATCCCAAAACTCATCCTGAGTCATAATATTTTCTTTTTCCATTAACTCAGCGATTTGCCAGATTGTAAAACCCTCCGGAACCGTAAATCTTTTTTGTATAAAAACTCCTTTAATAATCACATCTGTAATTTCTTTTACAGACATGGCATCTGTTAATAAATAATTTCCTGCTTTTAACTGAGAATCAAGTTTATTCAATCTTACAAATGCCAGGAAGGATTTTTCATCTTTAATAAGGTTATTTTCTTTTAATTTTTTTGCAATAACTCCTGGTGTTGTACCTTTTTCAACAAGAAATTCAACTTTATTTACTTCTTGTGATGAATTTACAGGAGCTAAATTATTTCTGTAATAAAAATATCCCCCTGCCAATATAAGAGCAAATACTAAAAAAAGTGACATGAATATTTTAACTATTTTATCCATTTTTTCTCCTTTGCGCAGTAAAACAGATGCCACCCCAGGGGGTGGCATCTGTTTATTACTCTTTCTCGTCTTCTGAGAGTTCATCCCATAAGTCTGCAACTTTTTCCCATTCTTCATCATCTTCTATTTCAGCAAGGAATTCTTCATCCCCATCTTTTTCAACCTTGAAGATAATTATTTCATCAATATCTTCCCCGTCAATTGGAGAAAGCACAACGTATTCATTTCCTTCTGATTCCAGACTGCCAATAAAGCCAAATTCTACTTCATTTCCATCCTTATCAATCAGAACTAAGTTTTCATTATCAGGATTATTTGTCATAAATCATCCACTCCTTTCAAGAGAAAGCGTAACAAATATATATTTAAAAAGCAAGAAATATTAAAATGATTAATAATGTCTTTGAAGGTAATTTTGTAATATTAGATTTGCCGCAACTTTATCAACGACTTTTTTTCTGTTCTTTCTGGAAACATCGCCTGAAATCAACATTTTTTCTGCTTCCATTGTTGTAAGTCTTTCATCTGCATAATCTATTTTAACATCTGTATATTTTTGTAATTTATTAATAAACTCTTTTACTTTCTCAGCCTGGGGTCCTTCTGTTCCATTCATATTTTTAGGTAATCCGACAACAAGGATTTCTGCATCATTTTTTTTAATTAGTTCCGCAAAATATTTGTAGTCTTCCTCTGTTTCTTTACGAATATAGGTTTCCAAACCTTGAGAAGTAATCTTTAACGGGTCACTTAAAGCAACTCCGATTTTTTTGTCTCCTACATCAAGAGCCATAATTCTCAAAATAATCCCTCTTTACTTCTCCATATATTTTGTAAGTAACTCTTCTGCTAATTCATTTCTGTCAATTTTTTTTATTTGATTTCTTGCATCATTGTAACTGGTAATATAAGCAGGGTCTCCGGAAATAATATAGCCTACTAGCTGATTCACCGGGTTATATCCTTTTTCCGCGAGAGACTCATAAACCTTCTCCAGCACATCCTTAATATAATTGTCTTTTTCAGCATTAATTTTAAAGTGAACCGTTTCATCAAATTTTCGACTCATTATTTTTTCCTCCCTTAACATTATTAACCAAGTTGCTCTGTAATAACCTTTTCTGCTGCTTCTAAAACCTCTTTAATTTTAGAAGGATCTTTCCCTCCAGCCTGAGCAAGATCAGGGCGGCCGCCTCCGCCACCGCCACATGCTTTGGCAGCTTCTTTAACAATATTGCCTGCATGAATTTTTCCAGCAAGATCTTTTGTTGCAGCAGCAATTAAGTTTACTTTACCATCAACAGGTGAGGCTAAAACAACTACTGCAGAACTTAATTTATCCCTGAATTGATCTGCCATTTCTCTAAGCATATCCATGCTTTGATTTTCAACATCAGCTATAAGAACTTTAACTCTGGATATTTCTTTTGCACTGTCAATTAAATTTGCTACAGCATTTTTTGACTGCTGATTTTTAAATTTATCTACTTCATTTTCCAGTTCTTTATTTTTTTGCAGTAATTGTTCAATTCTGTTAATTACATCACTTTTTATTGTTTTAAGATTATCAATTACTGTATTAAATAATTTTTCTTCTTCTTTTTGATATTTATACGCTTCCAGCCCGGTAACAGCTTCTATTCTTCTTACTCCGGCAGCTACTGCTCCTTCAGAAATAATTTTAAATAAACCAATTTCGCTTGTATTTTTGATATGAGTACCACCACATAATTCAAAGCTGAAATCTCCAATTTTTATGCAGCGTATAACTTCTCCATATTTTTCTCCGAAAAGTGCAGTTACACCCATTTCCTTCGCTTTATCAAGCTCTGTTTCAAAGGCATCAACCTGGATTGCTTTGAATACAGTTTCATTTGCTTTTCTTTCAATATCAGCAAGTTCTTCTGAAGTAACTTGTGAAAAATGAGAGAAGTCAAAACGAAGTCTTTCTGGATTTACATAGGAACCGGCTTGGTTAACATGGTCTCCAAGTACTTCTTTCAAAACTTTATGAAGAACATGAGTAGCTGTGTGGTTCCTTTCTGTGCTTTTTCTTAAAAATTCAGCTATTTGAGCATTTCCTGTTTTACCAACAGTAACCTGCCCTTTTACTTTACCAACATGGACAAATTTTCCATCAGGAAGCTTTTTAGTATCTGTTATTTCAACAGATCCATGGCTAAATGTAATTAAACCTTTATCACCAATCTGACCTCCACCTTCGCCATAAAATGGAGTTTTATCTAAGAGAAGATATGCCTCTTCACCTTCATAAACAACATCTTTTTTCTCCCCTTCAACAAGAGCACCTAAAAGATTAACTTCAGTGTTAAGACTATCGTAACCAACGAACTCCGTTTTTGAAAGTTCCTGGAAATTATTAGTTACTGCCATTGCAAGATCCCAGGCACGATTTTCTTTTTGCGCCTCCCTTGCTCTTTTTCTTTGCATTTCCATTTCTTTGTTAAAACCATCAATATCAACTGTGAATCCATTTTCTTCAGCAATATCTCCAGTTAAATCAATTGGAAATCCGTAAGTATCATAAAGAGTAAAGCTTTCTTTACCTGTGATAATTGTTCTGTTTTCAGCTTTCATTTTTTCAATTGTATCATTTACAATTTTCATTCCATCTTCTAATGTAAGCTGGAATCTTTCTTCCTCAATTTTTATTACCTTTTGAACATAGGACATTTTTTCTCCTATTTCAGGATAACCTTCTCCCATAAGCTGATCAATTAATGGAGGAAACTGATATAAAAATGATCCTTGAATACCCAATGCTTTACCGAATCTTGCAGCTCTTCTTAAAATTCTTCTTAATACATAACCTCTTCCTTCATTACTTGGTAAAACACCATCAGCAATCAGGAAGGCACATGAACGGGCATGATCGGCAATAACGCGGAAGGGGAATCCTTCAGCACCTTTATCATACTTTTTCCCAGAAATTTCTTCAGCTTTAGCAATTATTGGTCTGATTATATCTATATCATAGTTACTGTCTACATTCTGGACAACACTTGTTATTCTTTCAAGTCCCATACCTGTATCAATACTTGGTTTAGGAAGTGGAGTTAAAACTCCCTTTTCGTCTCTGTTAAATTGCATAAATACCAGGTTCCAAATTTCTAGCCATCTATCACAGTCGCATACTCCAAGGGCGCACACAGGAGCATCACAGCTCTTATCTTCCCCTCTGTCTATGTGAATCTCACTGCAAGGCCCACATGGTCCGGTATCTCCCATTGCCCAAAAATTATCTTTTTCTCCCATTTTTAAAATTCTTTCTGTAGGGACAGGAGTTAGCTCTTTCCAAAGTTCCTCGGCTTCGTCATCATCTTCAAAAATAGTAATATATAATTTATCCTGAGGAAGCCCCATTTCTTTTGTTAAAAATTCCCAGGCAAAAGTTATTGCATCTCTTTTAAAATAATCTCCAAAGGAAAAATTACCCAGCATTTCAAAGAAAGTATGATGTCTTGCTGTCCTTCCAACTGTATCAAGGTCGTTGTGTTTTCCACCGGCTCTTACACATTTTTGGGAAGTAACAGCTCTTGAATAATCTCTTTTATCAAGGCCTAAAAATACATCTTTAAACTGGTTCATACCTGCATTATTGAAAAGCAAAGTAGGATCGTTATAAGGGATTAATGAAGAGCTTCTTACTTCTTCATGACCATGGTTTTTAAAATATTCTATAAATTTTCTTCTTATTTCTTTTGCTGTAAGCATATTTCTCCTCCTCGTATTCTTGTAACTAAATAATTATATCACATTATAACTCCGCCACCAACCAAAAGGTCCTCCTTATACAAAACTACTGATTGTCCTGGGGTTATAGCCCTTTGAGGTTCTGTAAAAGATACTTTAATTTTCCCCTGAAGGAGACTTCTTACTTTCCCCTTTGAAGTTCTTGTACTGTACCTGATTTTTATATCATATTCTGTATCCTCATCAAAGGAAACTCCGGTTAAAAGATTAATCTCCCCTGCAATTAGTTTATCAGAGAAAAGATTTTCATTTTTCCCAAGATATAATGCATTTTTTTCTTGATCAGTTTTAATTACATAAGCTGGATATTCCATACTTATTCCAAGGCCTTTCCTTTGCCCAATTGTATAAAAAGGCAAACCAAGATGTTTACCAACTTTTTTATTTTCCAGATCAAAAACCGGTCCCTTTTTAAATGTTTTGTCACCAAATGCTTCTTTAAGATACTTTTTATAATCATTATCTGGAATAAAACATATTTCCTGACTTTCACTTTTTTGCGCTACATAAAGACCAGCTTCTTCTGCAATTTTCTTAACTTCTTCTTTTTTATATTCACCAAGGGGAAATAAAACTTTACTAAGTACATCTTGATTCAAATAATATAAAAAATAAGTCTGGTCTTTAAGAGCATCCTCCGCTTTTTCTAAATGAAAAAAACCTGATTTCTCATCTTTAATTACTTTCACGTAGTGTCCTGTTGCAAGGTAGTCAACATCAAAATCTTTAACCAAATCAAAAAACAGTTTGAATTTTATTTCTCTGTTACAAACAACACAAGGATTTGGAGTTATTCCTGCTATATATGAATCCGTGAAGTATTTAATTACTTTTTCTTTAAATTTATCCCTGATATCAAAATGTCTGAATTCAATTCCTAATTGTTCTGCAACTCTCCGAGCATCAGCAAGGCCTTTTTCTGCATCTTTTTTTTCTATCATTTGTAAATATACACCAACTACTTCATAACCTTGTTTTTTCAATAAATAAGCTGTTACCGAGCTGTCTACTCCCCCGCTCATTCCAACTGCTACTTTTTTCATATTAATTTTATTCCTTTCTTTTAAAAAACTTTTCTCCAACAAGTTTATCTGGCAAATATTGTTGTTCAACCCAATTACCTGGATAATTATGAGGATACTTATATTCCAAACCATTCCCCAGTTTGGCTGCTCCTGGATAATGAACATCCCTTAGGTGTTCAGGTACGGGATGAATTTCACCTTTTCTGACCCGACTTAGTGCGTGATCTATACTTACATAAGCATCATTATTTTTTTTAGCCAGAGCACAATAAAGTACAGAATGAGACAAAACAATTCTGCCTTCCGGCATTCCAAGTCTTTCCAGGGACTGATAGGCAGCTAAAGCAACACTAAGAGCATTACTATCAGCCAAACCTATATCTTCAGAAGCGAAAATTAATACCCTTCTGGCAATAAATAAAGGATCTTCTCCAGCTTCCAGCATAAGGGCCAGGTAATAAACCGTAGCATCTGGGTCAGAACCTCTCATGCTTTTTATGAAGGCTGATATAGCATCATAGCGCATATCTCCAGACTTATCATAACTTATAGCTGGCCTTTGAACAGAATCTTCTGCTGTTTGTAAATTAATAATTCTTTGACCCTGTGAATCAGGAACTGTAGATAAAACAGCAATTTCCAAAGCATTAAGGGCTTTTCGGGCATCTCCAGAAGCAAAGTTTACAATGTGTTCTAAAGCTTCTTTGGAAATGCTAACAGAAAAATCTCCCAATCCTTTTTCTTTATTCTTTAGGGCATCACCAAGAATATTCATTAAAGCTGTATTTTCAAGACTTTTTATTTGAAAAACATTAGTTCTTGAAAGCAGAGCTGTGTTTATAGAGAAATATGGATTTTCCGTGGTGGCTCCAATTAAAATTAACAATCCTGATTCTACTGAAGGCAGAAGCGCATCTTGTTGTGATTTATTAAACCTGTGAATTTCGTCAATAAAAAGAATAGTCTTTTTGTTATAGTATTTCTTATTATCCTCTGCCTTAGATATTATTTTTTTAATGTCCTGAACTCCGCTAACTACAGCATTAAGTTTGTTAAAGTCCGCTCCTGCTGTATTGGCAATTGCCATGGCAATAGTTGTTTTGCCTGTTCCGGAAGGTCCATAAAAAATCATGGAACTTAAACGGTCTGCTTCAACAAGTCGGTTTATAATTTTCCCAGAACCAAGAATATGCTTTTGCCCTTTAATGTCATTAATATTTTCAGGACGCATTCTGTCTGCCAATGGAGATTCTTTTTTATTTATTTCACTATTATAATCGAACAAATCCATAGTAATCACCTGTACTTTTCACTTATATTACCATTCCACCATTTGGGCTTATAATCTGTCCCGTAATAAAATCTGCTTCTGAAGATGAAAGGTATAAAGCCAGGTTAGCAATATCTTCTGGCTTTCCTAAACGTAACAAAGGGGTTTCATCCCTTAAAGAACATTTGTCTTCCTCGCTAAGAGCGCTTATCATATCAGTTTCTATTACTCCAGGGGTTATACAATTGACCTGAATTCCTGAGGGACCCAGTTCTTTAGCTAAAGCTTTTGTAAAACCTATCATTCCTGCTTTTGAAGTAGAATAATGAACTTCACAGGAAGCTCCAACCATTCCCCAAATTGATGAAATATTAATTATCTTTCCTCTTTTATTATTTATCATATATGGTACTGCTTTTTTACAACAGTTAAACATTCCTTTTAAATTTACATTTATCATTAAGTCCCAATCTTCATCGGAGATATCAGTAAATAACTTAAACTGGCTTATACCTGCATTGTTAATTAGAATATCTGCTCCTGAAAATTTATTTTCGATAAAATCAAATATTCTTTCAACATCCTCATTTTTAGTTATATCTCCATGAACTCCGTAGGCTTCACATCCCATTTCTCTAAGCCGGCATTCTAAATCTTTAGCTTCGTTATATGATCTGTAGAAATTAAAAACTACATTATATCCTTTCAAAGCAAATATCTCAGCCATGGCTCTTCCTACGCCTTTGGCTCCCCCGGTTATTAATACTGTTTTGTTCAAAAAATCCAACTCCATTTTTAATTTTCTATATGTATTGAATTCTACCACTAAATAAAAAAGCCGACCATAGGGTCGGCTAAATTAATATACTAATACAGTTTTGGTATTTAAATCTCTGAACACTTTCTTTCATTTCCTGGGCTAGTTTTATCAAAGACTCACTAGCTGAGGCAATTTCTGACATTGATGCTGTTTGTTCTTCAACAACGGCAGAAGCTTCTTCAGTACTTGCAGCATTCTCTTCTGAGATAGCAGAAAGATTTTGAATTATACCAATAATTTAATCTTTCTTTACTGCCATTTGCTTTTCAGAATCATTTAACGATTCAAGAACGCCCTTCATCGCTTCTACAGCCTCAGCAATACCTGCGAATTTATTGTTAGTATCCTCAACACTGGAAGTTTGAACTTTAACAATTTCATCCAGAACTTTCATTGATTCTACTGCATGATTTGTTTTTCCTGTTAATTCTTTAATAACTTGTTCTATCTCTATAGTAAAGTTATTTGACTGCTCAGCAAGCTTTTTTATTTCATCTGCAACTACTACAAAACCTTTTCCTGCTTCTCCAGCCCTTACTGCTTCTATGGCTGCATTTAAAGCAAGAAGATTTGTTTGCTCAGCAATATTTTTAATCATTTCACTGGCAGATACAATTTTGCCTGCGCTAACATTAGTCTCATTAATAATATCACTAACATCTCTGGCAACCTTTGTACTTTCCTGATTCTTATTTATTAACTCAAGCATTATTGAAGAACCTTCATTTTTTAAAAAATCAACTTTATATGCTGCATCGTTAACCGTTTTAACAAGTTCTTGTTCATTTTCAATTATATTTCCAAGTTCATCAATATTTAATGCTCCTTGCTCAGTTTCCTTAGCCTGACCAGATGCTCCACTTGCAATTTCTTCAATAGTTTTTGCAATTTCATCAGAAACTGATGAGGCCTGACCGCTGGTAGCACTTAATTCTTCTGATGATGAAGATAAGGTAATTGAGCTTGTGTTAATTGAAGATATAATATCTCTTAAATTATCAGACATAACCTGCATGGTTTTAGCCAGCAATCCTACTTCATCTTCTCTTTTTAACAGATCATCTTCCACATCTTGCCTGATATCAAGAGCAGCAATAAGATTTCCATGCTCAACGATTCTGGTAATTGGATTTACAATTCTTCTGACAAAAAAGATAACTACAACAATTGCTAAACCCAGCAATATTGAACCGATAATAATTAGTTTCTTAAATAAATCACTGGAATATTCTTTTATTAAACCCTGGGCTTCTGCATCAGAAACTCCAAGAAATAATATACCAACCGTTTGGTTTATTACATCCTTCAAAGGTTTATATACTGTGAAATAGCTTTTCCCAAGAATATTTGCAGTACCAGAAAAAATTTCACCATTAATTATTGGATTATAAGCTGCACTTTCTTTTCCTAAAATGTTCCTGTTACTCTTTTTCCATTTTCATCTAAAATTGAAGTTGTTACTCTTTTAAAGTCATCCCCTTCTTTTTTAAATATTGTTGCTACAACTCCAAGATCTTTCCCTAATAAATCTACAACTTCAGTATCGTCTTCAACAATTCTTCCATTACTGCCTTTTAAAGTACCCTCTTCTAATACTGCTTTTTCATGGTATTTATCAAAATATCCCTCAAAGGAATTAATATCACCCGACAATTTCTCTGTTAACAAAAAACCGGTTAATTGTGTCTGACTGTTTTATGCATAAATAAAACCAAAAGCTATAATTCCCACACTTGCAATAACTAATATTCCAATTGTAAAAAACAAAAGCTTACTTTGCAAACCTCTGGTCATTTTTGAATTATTTTTCAAAAAATATCATCCCCCTTTTATAATTGTTCCATTTTTTAATCGTTATAATATCTATCGAAAATAACAGAATTTATTTTAGTATTAATATATCTTTTGCAATATTTTTTTAATAAATTGTTAATTTTATTTCTCTATTCGGTTTTTCCCTGCTTTTTTTGCTTTATACATTAATTCATCTGCAATTTTTATTATGTCTTCTGTTTCTTTAGAAAATTCCGCTAAACCACCATTTATTGTTATTTTAATACCAGTATTTTCTTCAATTTCTTTTTCTATTTTTTCTCTTATTCTTTCACAAACAAGATAGGCACCTTTAAGCTTTGTATTATAAAAAATTACCAGGAATTCTTCTCCTCCGTATCTTCCGGCGATATTACTTCCCCTGGTATTGTCTTTCATAATTTTTGCTGTTTCCTGAAGGATTAAATCTCCTGTTTTATGACCATAAGTATCATTAACATTTTTAAAATTATCCACGTCAAACATTGCAACTGAATATGGGGTATCAGATTTCCCACTATACATTTCAGTTATTTTTTGGCAGATAAATCTGTGATTGAATAGCCCGGTAAGACCATCTTTGTTAGAAATATCCTGCAAGGTTAATATATTCTCCCGTTCTGTGCAGACAGTAAGAGAGAATTTTTTATTTACTTCATAAATTAAAATAATAGCGAAGATTATTTCTCCGGAAACAGCAGTATTTAAAATCTGACTGCCTCTTTGGGTGAAAATTATTTCAATTATTACCGTAATAAGAAGAATCATTGTCCCCGGAAAAAGTTCAAGGCCACTATCTTTCCCTGACTGGAAGATTTTGAAAATTTTCCATAATATATAAACTCCAAAAATCAGAGTATATATATTTACAAGAGTTAAAATTTTTGAAAAAAATAAAACTGGAGAAAATATAACAATAAGAGAATTAATTAGATAAAAGTAAAAAGAAAAGCGAATATATGAATTATATTCTTCCTGGAAATAAGTAAATAAAAATATAACAAAAGAAGGAACCGCTAAATAATATGAAAGATATTCTGTTTTTATCAATATTTCCCAGGGCATATCGGGGATGAAAGTATTAATCAATATATCCCCTGTGAAAAGTGTTCTCAGTGATGCCAGGAATAAAAAAGAAGAAAGACATAAAAAATTTTTTCTTTTTTTAAATACGCAGAAATATTAAGATAAATAAATGCTATTTTTAATAAAAAACCAGTTATTAATATATCTCCATATGATTTATTTTTATCAATAGCTTTGATACTTGGAAGATCGCCAAGAATTATTGGCTCCCAAAAACCTCCCTTGACATGACTATAATTTGAAATTTCCATTCTTAAATCTGTTGTTTCGTTCTTAGTAGTGAAGCAAACTACTTTACTTCTAAATTCAGGTTCATGATAATTTGAGTATTTACTCACATTTCCATTACTACTTATTAACTCTCCATCTGCATAAAGGTTATGGGCAGTGGCAACATTGAAAATCTTTAAATAAAAAAACCTCTTCTTTAGGCAAAATTAACTTTAGACGATAAGTACCATAAGTTGTCCCGCCAATATTTTCACCATTAATTTCATAATTATTCCAGATTTTTGGGACATTAATATAATTAATTTCATCTTCATTAACTGTAGGGGATATCTCATTTGAAAGAAGTCCTGAATAAAACTCCCATTCTCCATCCAAAGTTACAGTTTTTTAAAGGGAAGGATTCTTCTCCTAAATCAAAAATACCCTGGCTAATATAACTTGGATCTGGATTTGTACCTCTAAAGGTAAATACAAAAAATATCATTAAAATTATAAAAAATATTAATTTAAGTACTAAATCCCTTTTTGAATGTTTCATATAAACCCCACCCAAAATTTTAATTTTAGTACTTATTAACCATTTTTTTACAAATTTTAAAATAAATAAAAAAGAGCCCGCAGGCTCTTAATATTTTATAATCCTTGTTGCACAAACTTCATTAATTCTTCTTTTGGTGAAAAGCCAACAGTTCTTGCAATTTCAGCACCATCTTTAAAAAGAATCAATGTAGGAATACTCATAACACCAAATTTCTGAGCATAGGCCTGATGATTATCAACATTTACTTTTCCAACAGTAACTTTTCCAGCCATTTCTTCTGCTAATGCTTCCACAACCGGACCTACCATTTTACATGGTCCGCACCAAGGTGCCCAAAAATCTACTAATACCGGACCCTCTGCTTTTAATACATCATTTTCAAAACTTGCATCTGTAAATTCTTTTAACATTATTTATTCCTCCTATTTAATAAAGTTAGACAAAATTTTCATTAATTCTTCCACACCTTCAGATCCATCATAACCTTCATAAGTATTTCTTAAACACTCCTGGGCATGATTTTCAAAAACCAGAGTACCAACTTTATTCACTGCGGATTTAATTGCAGCTATTTGAATTAATACATCTGAACAAGAGGAACCGCTTTCAATCATTCTTTGAACGCCCCTTACCTGCCCTTCAATTTTCTTTAGTCTGGTTTGGATTTTACTTTTTTCTAATTCTCTTTTATTATTATCCATTTTTATACCCCCATACGGTATATTTAATATACTACTATTAATTTGTTTTTTTGTCAACACTCTACTGAATAATGATCGTGTCAATTAATTATGGGTTTTAAAAGAATAAAAAACCCCTTGTATGTATTACGTGCTAAATCGCACTCGCTATCCTTTTAAACAATTCTCTTTTCCAAGTTCTCTTACCAGTTAAAACTACTGGCACATTGCCGAATTTCTCATCTGATATTAGGTTCGTAGCTTTTTTATAACACGGCTTTCTAATTTTATGATTCTTGTTTCTGTTTTTCTTGCTTCTTTCTTTTACTAAATCATATACATTACCTGAATTAGCCTTAAAAGCCCTCAGACGTGACATTTGATCAATACCTTCTCTGCACCAGCTTAGAGGCCTTGAACTTAATCTTGCAGATAATATATGACTAATATGGCCTTCTGTGCTACAACCTATATAATCCGGGTCATATTGATTCATTATACCTTCCCAATTATTTAACACATAACTTCTAGCATCTTTTATTGCTTCTATTTTTTGTTTCTGATTCTGTTTCTTTAATTATTGCTTTGAATAAATCTTTTACGAAATCTTTCCTTTTCGTATTTATGTAATACTACATCATTTGGTGCGTGCCTTTCATATGAGCAGTTGCCTTCTTTATATATTTCGACAAATAGTATCTATCTAAAACATAGATACTATCTTTAATCCATTCTTTGCCTTGTTTTATCCAGTTGGCTCCATCTCCTGATAAATATATCTTTTCGATAGTTTCTTCTTCATAGTTGCTATCAATATAATCAGCTACTTCAAGCCATAAATCAGCACTATCTTGGTAGAGACCACTAAAGTATCTGGGATTTATTAATTCATATCTATCTTTACTTACCTTTCACTTACCTTCGTGAACATAAATTAATCTAGGTTCGGCACATGTTCCTTTTTGAAGTGAAACATGATCTTCATCAGCTTCGATGTACAAAATCTTAGCTTGAGAATCAGTTTTTTTCACTGGTGCTGCATGATTAGAAATATCTTTAAGCTTTCTAATAGAATTCATTACTGTTTGACTAGTAAGATATACATTCTTCGATATTTTTTCGCTACTTTTTCTGTATGGTGTCTCTATTGCTTCTTCTATTAACATTGATTCTAGCAATATATCCATTCTGTCATTTGCTTCAATACCAACAGCTTCATCAGATAAGTATTTATATTCACCGGTAATTTTATGAACATAATACGTTCTTTTATAGATTACTTCACCAAATATCGTCGCCAAACTTTTCTTCGACTTTGTTTCCTTTATTTTCCAGTCTTTTTTCTTGCACAATCTTTTTTAACTAAAATATCTACAGTTTCAAGTACTTTTTCTGTAATTGCAACCCCAACTTCATCCAGCATTTTTTTGGTTTTTAAAATGAATTCAGATATATTATTTCCCTCAATTAAAGTTGTTTCCATATTTTCTGCTATTTCTTTACTGATTTTAGTTGCAATTTCATGTATAATTGTAATGGTTAAGCATCTTTGTAACACTAAGTACGGAAAATCAGTTTATATTTCGCGCTTCAAATGGAGTCAGCCCTCCATTGTATGAATGAGGTCGAATGTGATTGTACCACACATAAACATATTTATTGATAGTTTCATCTAATTGTAGGTTGGTTTCAAATTTTTGGTGGTAAATAAGCTCTGATTTAAGTGATTTATAAAATTTCTCCATTGGAGCGTTATCATATGGGCAACCTGTTTTACTCATGCTTTGCCTTATTCCTTGGCTTTTGCAGTACTCTACGAAAGCCCATGAGGTGAACTGTACCCCCTGATCTGAATGTAAGACTAACCCTTCATCTGGGCTCTCTCTTTCAAGAGCTTTAGACAAGGTTTCTATTGCCAGATCTGAGTTGATTCATTTTGAGTTAACCGTTGCTATCGCTTCCCTTTTTGCTAAATCTATAATAGTACAATTATAACGCATTTTACCGTTTGTTAATCTTATATAGGTGAAATCAGTACACCATACTTTATTTCTTTCTGTGACAGAGAAATTTTGATTAAGAATATTGGGAAATACTTTGTTCTTTTCACCTTTTACATATTTGGGCCTTTTTCTTACAGTGATTGCATGCAGGTTTAATTCCTTGTTCATATACTTATGTGTTGTTGTCTTACTAATAAATATATTTTGCCTTGCAAGAAAAGTGACCATCCACCTATGGCCGATAATGCGTCCATTATTGTAATAAATACTTTTTATGTTTTCTTGAACTTTAGCCTTTCCCTCACGATACGTGAATTTTCTGTTCTTTAAGTAATTGTAGTACATATTCGGAGAGAGGTTGAACTTGCGGCATAACCAGCACAATCCAAACTCAAGTTTATAGGCATCAATGAACCGATATACCACTAATCGATTTCCTTTGCGAAGAATGCCGCTACTTTTTTAGGAAGTCATTTTCCTTTTAAAGTTCCATAAGCTTCTTGTTAAGCGCTCTATATTTCTCTGGTGATATTGCATTTTCTTTATTTTGTGGTTTTGTGTAATGACATTCTTCGCTGTATTTTTTTATCCATCCGGACATTGTTGATTTTGATACACCGTAGGTTGCAAAAAGATCACCAAGGCTTTTGCTTTTTAGATATTCACGTACAACCTCCTTCTTGAATTCTAAATCGTAACGTTTGCTCATTTTGTAATCCTCCTAGTTCGGGTTTATTATATATTATCCGTACTAGGTGTTACAACAAGACTATACCATTACAGATGTTATTCATTAGAGTTTCTCCTTTTTTTGCGATTTGGTTTAGCAATTTAATTGTAACATAAGGAGTTGCTCTAATATTTTTTTGTTTTTTTACCCATAATTATTTTACACTAACACTCTACTTTTGTTTTAAATTTAGTTTAATGTGTAATTCTTTTAATTGTCTTTCAGATACATCTGAAGGAGCATTTGTCATTAAATCTGTCGCACTTTGTGTTTTTGGGAATGGAATAACTTCTCTGATACTGTCCTTTTTAGCCATAAACATAACCATTCTGTCTATTCCAAAAGCTAAACCACCGTGTGGAGGAGTACCATATTCAAAGGCATCCATAAGATATCCAAACTTTTCTCTTGCCTCTTCATCAGACATACCTAAAAGTCTGAACATTTTTTCTTGTAATTCTCTTCTGTAAATTCTTAAACTTCCTCCACCAATTTCTACACCATTAAGAACCATGTCATAAGCTTCTGCCCTTATTTCTCCAGCTCTCTCAGTTGTCATTAATTCAATATCTTCTGCTATTGGAGAAGTAAATGGATGGTGCATTGCAGTATATCTTTTTTCATCTTCATCCCATTCAAGTAGCGGGAAGTCAATAACCCAAAGGAAATTAAGTTCATTTTCATCAATTAAATTTAATCTTTTAGCGATTTCTATTCTTAAATGCCCAAGGCTATCTGAAACTATTTGTGGTTTATCTGCAACGAAAAGCAATAAATCACCTGGTTCAGCATCAAGAACAGCTAATATTTCTTTTACCTCTTCTTCTTTAAAGAACTTTGTAATCGGTGACTTTATTTCATTTTCTGTGATTACCATATAGGCTAAACCTTTAGCTCCATAAATTGCAGCATGCTTTGTAAGATCATCTATTTCTTTTCTTGAGAAATTTGAGCAGCCTTTAGCGTTAATTGCTTTTACCTGACCGCCTTTTTTGGCAATTTCAGTAAATACTTTAAAATCACTTCCTGCAGCAATCTCAGTAAGATCTTTTAATTCCATTCCAAAACGAAGGTCTGGTTTATCTGAGCCATATTTATCTATTGCCTCTTTGTAAGTTATTCTTTTAAAAGGAACAGGTACATCCACATCTAAAGCTTTTTTAAATACAAAAGAAATAAGATTTTCATTTAAAGTAAGAATATCATTTTTGTCCATAAATGATATTTCCATATCCAGCTGTGTAAATTCAGGCTGTCTGTCAGCTCTTAAATCTTCATCTCTGAAACAACGGGTAATTTGAAAATACTTCTCATATCCAGCAACCATTAATAACTGCTTAAATAATTGAGGTGATTGAGGCAAAGCGAAGAAACTTCCAGGATTAACTCTGCTTGGAACTAAATAATCTCTGGCTCCCTCAGGAGAACTTTTAGTTAAAATTGGCGTTTCAACTTCAAGAAAATCCTGCTGATCTAAAAAGTCTCTTATCGCCTTTATTGCTTTATGTCTTAAAATAAGATTTTTTTGCATTTCAGGTCTTCTTAAATCAAGATATCTATATCTTAAACGAACACTCTCATCTACTTCAATTTCGTCACTAATAGAAAAAGGTGGTGTTTTAGATTTATTTAAAACTTCAATTAAATCAGCATATATTTCAACTTTACCTGTTGCAAGCTTTTCATTATACATTTCTTCTGGTCTGGCATAAATTGTTCCCTGAACAGCAATAACATATTCATTTCTGATTTGTTCTGCTGTTACAAAGGTATCTTCCCCAAGATCCGGATTAAATACAACTTGACATACTCCTGAACGATCTCTTAAATCTACAAAAATAAGGCCACCATGGTCTCTTCTTTTTTGTACCCAGCCAGTTAATATAACTTTTTCTCCAACCAGATTTTCCTGCATTTCAATTACTTTATGCGTTCTTTTTAATTTCATCATTCTTTATTGTTCCCCCTTGAGATTATTCATAAATATGGACAGGCTTTTTTCTTCCTGTATTCCCGTTTCCATATCCTTAATTATAACAGTATTCTTTTCAAGTTCATTTTCTCCAATAATTATCAGATATTTTGCATTCAATTTGTCTGCATTCTTCATTCTGTTCTTAAAACTTTTACCTTGATAATCAATTTCTGCATAGTATGAATTTTTTCTAAGTAAGTTTGCTAATTTAAGGGATAACTTTTCTGCCTCTGAACCCATGCCTATAATATAATAATCCAAAGTTCTTTCAGAATCTACATTTAAATTTTTTTCATCCATTAACAATAATATTCTTTCCATTCCCATGGCAAAACCAATTCCAGGAACATCACGGTCACCAATTGCCCCTACCAGGCCGTTATACCTTCCACCGCCGCAAACAGTTCCCTGAGCCACAAAATCTTTTGCAATAATTTCAAAAGCAGTATTTGTATAATAATCAAGGCCTCTTACAAGTCTGGGATTTTCAATGAATGAAATACCTGTTGCATTTAAATATTCTTTTACTTCTTTGTAATGAGGATCACATTCTTCACAAAGGTAGTCAGACATTACAGGTGCATCTTTAGATACTTCCTTACAGCTTTCGTTTTTACAATCCAAAATCCGAAGCGGATTTTTTTCAAGCCTTTCTAAACAAGAAGAACATAACTTATCCCTTTTGTCCTGGAAATAATCAATAAGAGCATCTCTGTAAACAGGTTTGCATTTTGGACAGCCAACAGAATTAATATGTAATTCCAAATCTTTTAAACCTGTTTCATTTAATAAAGAAACTGCAAATTCAATAATATCTGCATCTGTTACCGGCTCTTTAGATCCTAGAAATTCAACACCGTATTGGTTAAATTGCTTATATCTTCCTTTTTGTGGTCTTTCATAACGGAACATTGGACCCATATAATATAATTTTTTAATACTTCCGTCACCATACATTTTGTTTTCTAAAAATGCTCTGCATACACTGGCAGTACCTTCAGGACGTAGAGTTATACTTCTCTCACCTTTATCCATAAAAGTATACATTTCTTTGCCGACGATGTCTGTCGTATCTCCTACTCCCCTTACAAAGAGTTTTGTATGTTCAAACATTGGAGTACGTATTTCTTTATAACCATACGTTTCACTTTTTTCTCGTAATAATTTTTCAAGATTATGCCATTTACCAATTTCCCCCGGTAATATGTCGTTGGTTCCTTTAGGCTTTTTTATTTCCATATTCGTACTCCTTGCTGATTTTTTCTAAATATTCTTTTTTCTTTTTTATTACTTCTTCAATTTTATCATTATAATAATACAAATCTTTAGGATTAAAAACATTTTCCAGGGTAAAATCATCTTGATTAATTAATTTGCTGGAAGCTCCTACCCCAAATCCTAATATAATTTGTCGTTCTTCAATCATTTGGATATTGTACGGAGAGTATTTACCCTTCTTTGCAAAGCCAATGTTCTCCTGTCCTCCGACAGTTAATTTTTGCTTATAGAGATAGTAAGGATCGTATCCGGAATTTCTTAATTTTAAGATACTTTGATCAAAATTCTTCAATTGTTCTGGAGCATGAAATTTTTTTTCATCTATTTTCATTGCTGATTTTCTTTTAAAAGCAAGACTGTGAATTGTAATATTATCAGGATTTAATTTTATTACTTCATCCAGACTTTCAATAAATTCCTGATAGGAATCTTCTATACCCATAATTAAATCCATATTAATAATATTAAAACCAATTTTTCTTGCTTCATAATATGACCTTAAAATATCTTCTGTAAGATGTTTTCTTCCAAGTTTTTTAAGAACAGAATCCTTCATTATCTGAGGATTAATACTAATTCTGGAAACTCCATTATTCTTTAAAAACTGAAGTTTTTCTAAATCTATTGTGTCTGGCCTTCCAGCTTCAAAAGAAAACTCAATTATATTATTTAAAGGTATATAAGCCCTTACTGTATTAAATATCTTTTCTAATTGAGGAATACTTAATATGGAAGGTGTTCCCCCTCCAAAATATATTTTGTCTACTGTAATCCCTTGTTTAGAAAAATCTTTAAATACAGCTTCCATCTCGTAATTCAAATTTTCTAAATATTTATCAAGTAAACTATTATACTTGCTTAATAAGTAAGACCCAAAAGTACAATAAGAGCAGATTGAAGGGCAGAAAGGTATGGAAATATATATTGCAATTTTCTTATAACTTTCTTCCCTGCTTAAAAAGAATGCTCTTTGTTTTTTTGTGATTTCAAGTAACAGCTTCGCTTTATTTTCCTTGAGCAGGTATTCATTTGTAAGATAATCAAATATATCTTCTTCTTTTAGTCCCTGGCCAATCATTCTGTGAACAATTTTTGTTGGTCTTATTCCCGTTAAAATTCCCCAGGAGTCTGAAATATTACAATAATTTTCTTTAATTAATAAATACAAAAGCTTCTTTATTACTCTTTTAATATTATTTTCAGAGGTATCAAGCAATATTTCCTCATTTTTATAGTTCCCTGGAACAATTTGCAACAAATTATTTTGAATATGAATTTTTATTTCAGGATAATTTTTATTTTCGAGATCTTCCCACTTATATTCTCCATAAAAAATTCTTATCACATCAAAAACAACTGTCTTAAATTCGCTATTTTTTTTATTAAGACTAAACATTTTAAATGAAAGGATTTATGTCTTTTTCTAAGGCAACAGAAGTTTTAGGTCCGTGTCCTGGATATACAATAGTTTCATCAGGTAATTCCATTAGTTTTTTCAAGGACTTAGTCATTTCCTGATAATCGGATCCGGGAAGATCTGTTCTGCCTATTGATCCATAAAATAAGGTGTCTCCAGAGAAAAGAATACCTTTTTTTTCTGCGTAAAAGCCAACTCCCCCTGGAGTGTGACCCGGAAGTTCAATAACTTTCAGACTGCATTCTCCAAAAGTAATAAGCTGACCCTCTTTAAGAAAACCATCTGCTGCGGGACTGCAGTTTTCAGGTCTCCGAAGGAAAAGGAAGTTTTTCTCAGGAGAAATTAACATACTGCTGTCTTTTTCATGAATCAATAAATCTTTATTAGTATACTCTTTAAGTTGTTTATTTGCTCCAATATGATCATGGTGACCATGGGTGTTTAAAATATATTTTATGTTTATATGATTTTCTTTAATTACTTCGATTATCTTCTCTCCATCTCCGCCAGGATCAATAATTACCCCGTCTCTTGTATTATTGCAATATACTAAATAACTGTTTGTTCCTAACATTCCTACTTCCATGATAATAATGTGCATCAAATTATCTCCCACTTTCAAAATATATTAATTCATCTTCTAAATATCTTTCAATTGAATAAATAGCATCTGACAACCTGTTAACGCACTTAATTAAGTTTGGATTAATTTCTTCTTCCTTATTTAATCTTAATATTAATCTTTCAACTCTTCTTGCTACAGTTCTTGAAAAATCAAGATGTGCTGAAGCCTGGGTTGAACCTGCAATTATAAATTTATCTACTCCATCTATTCTGGCAATACAGCTGTCAATTATTTTTTCTAATTCTTCTATATCACTTTCCTGCATTGAATAGAATTTCTTTTCTTCTTTTCTTGTAGCAAGTTCTCCGCCAACATAGAATAATTTTCTTTGAATACCTAGTATAAGGTCTTTCATTTCTTTATCTTCAACAACACTTCTTGCCATTCCTAATGTTGCATTCAATTCATCAATAGTTCCATAACATTCTACTCTCAGACTATCTTTGTCTACTCTTTCCCCATCCCACAAACTGGTTTGGCCTTTGTCTCCGGTTTTAGTATAAATTTTCATTTTAATTCCCTCCTAAAATGTTTTTTTACTATCCAATAATATTGTAACTGGGCCATCATTTACTAATGATACCTTCATATCTCCTCCAAAAAACCCTGTTTCAATATTTAATCCTGATTCTCCAAGTTTTTTATTAAAAATCTCGTAAAATTCATTTGCTCTCTCTGGTCCTGCTACCTGAGTAAAGCTTGGTCTTCTACCTTTTCTCGCATCTCCATATAAAGTAAATTGAGAAACAGATAAAATATCTCCGCCAATTTCCAGAACTGATAAATTCATTTTACCCATGTCATCTTCAAAAATTCTTAAATTAAGAACTTTTTGAACAAGGTATTCAATATCTTCAATATTATCATCAGGAGCAAAACCAACAAGTATTAGTAAGCCTTTTCCAGCCTTCCCCGTAACCTGTCCATCCATCTGAACCTGTGCATTAGATACCCTTTGAATAACTATCCTCAATTTTCTTCTCCTTAACTGGTTTGAACTCTTCTTACTTCAATTACATCTTTAATTATTTTTATTTTATCCATAACCTTATACAGCTGATCAAGACTGTTAATGTCTACTGTGAGAGTTACAATTGACCTGCCATCCTTTGATCTGCCATTAATATTACTAATATGAATTTTCTGATCATTTACAGTAGTCATAATTTCCGCAGTAATTTTAGGACGATCCAGGGTAATTATTTCAATTTCTACCTGGTAAACTGATTTAATTTCTGCATCCCAGGCTGCTTCTACAAGACGTTCCGGTTCATTTGCTTCATATTCTTTTACATTAACACAATCAGTTCGGTGAATGGAAACACCTCTGCCTCTTGTAATATAGCCTACAACATTATCTCCGGGAAGGGGATTACAGCATTTACCAAATCTAATTACCACTCCATCTATATCTTTTACCCTTATTCCTTTGGCAGTTTTACCAGATTTTGAACTTTTACCCGACTTAATTTCACTTTTCAACTCTTTAATGGTTACTTCTTTAGGGGTTTTATCCGGTTCCTTAATTATTGTTTTTAGTTTTAAGATTATCTGATTTGCTGAAATAACCCCTTCCCCTACTCCAACAAACATATCTTCGACATTTTTAAACCCTAATTTATCTACTACTGATTCAAGGACAGAAGCTTTTAAGAATCTTTCAGCAGAAAGTTCCTGCTTTTTAACTTCTTTTTCGTAGATTTCCCGGCCTTTTTCAAGATTTTCTTCCCGTTTTTCTCTTTTAAACCACTGGCGTATTCTGTTTTTAGCTTGAGAGGTCTGAACAATGTTAAGCCAGTCCCTTGAAGGGCCGTGAGCTTGTTTTGAAGTCATTATCTCAATAATATCACCAGTTTTTAATTTATAATCTATAGGAACAATTTTCCCATTAATTTTTGCTCCAATACAGCGATGACCAACGTCAGTATGGACAAGATAGGCAAAATCTATTGGATTTGAACCTCTGGGAAGTTCAAAAACATCTCCTTTTGGTGAAAATACGAAAACCCTGTCTGAAAATAAATCAAATTTAACAGTTTCAACAAACTCTTTAGAATCCTGAAACTCATTTTGCATTTCTTTTATGTTTTCAAGCCATGCAAGTTCATGACTTTTTCTTTCTGGGTTTTTGTCATTTTCTTTATACAGCCAATGAGCAGCAATACCATACTCAGCAGTAAAGTGCATATCCCAGGTTCTTATTTGAATTTCAATTGGTA
Organism: Peptococcia bacterium; assembly: GCA_965228015.1. Lineage (GTDB taxonomy): Bacteria > Bacillota > Peptococcia > Peptococcales > SKKY01 > SKKY01. Next base: position 324,727 of record OZ245787.1, on the reverse strand, counting down.
CACCGGTTTTACCAATAACTGTTGTATGAAGTGATTGATACATATTAGGTTTTGGCATTGCAATATAGTCTTTAAATCTTCCTGGAATTGGTTTCCAGAGAGTATGAATTATTCCTAATATTCCATAACAGTCTCTTACAGAGTCACAAATTGTTCTAACAGCTATTAAATCATATATTTCAGATAGTTCTTTTCCTTTTTCTTCCATTTTTTTATAAATAGAATAAAAATGTTTTGGACGACCACTAATATCTACTTTAATTTCTGCCTTATCAAGTTCATCACTAAGAACTGTAATTAATTCAGTAATATACTCAATTCTTTCTTCTCTTTTCATTTGTATTTGTTCAACTAAATTATAGTATTTGTCAGGATACAAATATCTAAGGCATAAATCTTCCAGTTCCCATTTTACTTTAGAAATACCAAGTCTGCGGGCCAGAGGGGCATAAATTTCCAGGGTTTCTTTGGCTGTTTCCCTTTGTTTCCAAAAACTTTGATACTTTAAAGTCCTCATATTATGAAGTCTGTCAGCCAGCTTTATAATTACCACTCTGATATCATTTGCCATGGCAAGAAACATCTTTCGGTAATTTTCTACCTGACGTTCTTCTTTTGATACATATTCTATTCTGCTAAGCTTGGTAACACCATCAACAAGACAGGCTACCTCCTCACCAAATATCCCTTTTATTTCACCCAAAGTAACATCTGTATCTTCAACAATGTCATGGAGAAGAGCAGCTGTAAGGGTTATTTCATCCAACCCTAGATCCACAAGGATCTCTGTAACAGATAAGGGATGAATAATATATGGTTCCCCGGATTTTCTTATTTGTCCCTCATGAAATTTACTAGCAAAGTTATAAGCTTTTTTAATAATTTCAATGTTATAATCCGGATGCTTATTTAATATTTTTTCTTTAAGATCCATAAAAGAGTTTACCAAGAAATCACCTTATTCTAAGATTAGAAATATTATATAATTTTGAATTCTCTAAATTGTTTTTACCAGCAATATTATTTAATTTTATTTCTAACAAAGAATTTTTATATGAATAATTTAAAAATCCTAATTCCTCAAAAATCATTATCCCTGTAAAAATTTCCTCTGTTGTTAATTCAGTTTCTTTATCTTTGTTAAATATATTTTCAAGTTTATATAAAAATATACATTCTGATTTGGAAAATATTTTTTTAATCAGTAAAAATAATCGGCTTAAACTTTCCCTGTTAATATTAAGATTATTTAAACCTTCATCTAAAAAGAATATTTTTATTTGTGGATGCAACTCTGTTAAAAAGTTTATTAAATCCCTGTCAGGCTCTCCATCACCAAAGATATAGGATTCTGTATTAGTAATTATTTCATCCTTTAATAACAGTGAATTAGTTAATAATACACCCTTTTCCTCTGCTTCTATAAATCTTTTAACATTCTTAAAGTTTTCTGTAAAATCCTGCTCATTATCATAGGAAAAGATTTGGGTCGATAAAACTTCCCCGGCATTAGAAAAATTGCTTTTTATACTTTTAGAATGGAGAATTCCTTTATATTCCTTTAATATATTCCAAACTTCATTACACTTTATTCTTTCTCCAGTTGTAAAACTTTTAACTTCCTTTTCCCTTGGAAAATAAAGATTGCTGTAAATTGTTTCTTCCATTTTTTGATAATGGATTCTCTCACCATCAAGGATTTTTTTAATCTCTAGCTGGAGATTTACTTTGTTTTGCCATTCATCAATCCCAAGGGCAAAAATTAAATTACTTTCGGCTTCATCCCCTGGGTATTCATTAAAATTAAAATATATACCTTTTATTTTCATTTTACCCTTAGAAATATCAACCCTTAAATGATCTTTAAGCTTACCAATTTTTGAAACTTTCAATTTTACATTACTGCTAAATGTAAACAGGGGTTCCGGGTTACCTGCTCCAAAAGGTTCTAATAAGGCCAGATCTTCATATAGCGAATCACTTACTTCTTCAATTCCATTTAATTCTGCATCTGGGTAAAAATCATTATAAAAGTCTTCATGCTTTAATTTTTCATATATGTCTTTATTTAAATTATTTCTTAAAATATTAATGTTTTTTTCTAATATACTTAATCCAGCTGCCTGAGCATGACCGCCAAACTCTTCTATCAAATTTTCAGATTGTTTTAATGCATTAAAAATATTATACTTTTCAATGCTTCTTGCAGAACCTTTATATATTCCTTCTTCACTTTCCGAAAGAAGCAAAATAGGCCGATTATATTCATTCATAAGTCTTAAAGCAACGATTCCCAAAATACCAAGAGGCCAGTCTTTTTTTGCTGCTAAAATAAAAGGATCAGAAAAATAATGGTTTTCAAGAATTATTTTTTGCGCTTCCTTATATACTTCTTCAACAAGACCCTTCCTTTTATTGTTTAGATTTATTAATTCATCCGCAAGTAAATTTAACTCCCTGTCATTTTCTGAAATCAGTAATTTCAGAGCTGTTTCCGGGCTTCCCATCCTTCCGCTGGAATTAATAATCGGTGCAAGAAGAAAAGATATTGTTTTGGAATTTATTTCAAAAACAATATCTTTTTCAGTAATGTATTTAATACCTTTTAATGGGTTTTTGTTAAGATGAAAAATACCCTTTCTTACAATCTTTCTGTTTTCTTTACTCAAATTTACTAAGTCTGCAACTGTTCCAATAGCTGCAAGCTGAAGAAGCTGACTATCTAAATCAAGAATTTCCGGATAAAATTCTCCCAGCCCCCGGAAAATTGTATAAGCAACACCAACCCCGGCAAGATCAAAAAATTCAGATTCCTTTTGAAGTTTTGGGTTTACAATAATACTTTCAGGAATCAAATCATCCGGAGTATGATGGTCTGTAATAATAAAATCCAACCCTTTTTCCGAAAACTCTTTTACTAAACTATATGATTTTATTCCACAGTCAACTGTAATTATTAAATTAGTCCCTTCTAGAGAAATCTGGGTAAGGGCTTTTTTATTTAGTCCATATCCTTCTCCGTCCCTTTCAGGAATATAATAATTAACTTGATTATGTATTTTACATAATGCTCTATATAATAAAGCAGTACTGGTTATACCGTCTGCATCGTAGTCCCCATAGATTAATATTCTTTCTTTATTCTCTATACCTTTTTTTATTCTTAAAACAGCTCCTTCCACTCCTGGAAGATCAAAAGGAGCCATAAGATTTGTCTTTTCCGGATACAAAAAATCTTCTATCTTTTTTGGGTCAGGGCACCTTTTTAAAGCAATTTCAATAATTTTCTCATGTATGTTTTTCAATATAATCACCTGACTCTATAATAATTATTTTTTATTAAAAAAATACCTCTTTATAAAGAGGTATTTTATATTTACGCTTTTTTCCCTTTTAAATTTCTGATAACAAGCCAGAAATTTCCTGCAAGGAAAACTGATGAATAAAGTCCACTAATTACACCGGTAAGAAGTACAATGTTGAAGTTTCTGATTGTCTCTCCCCCAAATATTAATAGCGCAACTATTACAAATAATACTGTGATTGTTGTATTTACCGATCTGGCCATTGTTTGCTTAATACTTAAGTTTACAATATTCTCCAGTGAATCTTTTTTAATCGCCTTCAAGTTTTCCCTTATTCTGTCAAAAATAACAATTGTTGCATTTATAGAATAACCTACTACAGTAAGTACCGCTGCAATAAATTCAGAATTTACTTCAAATTGAAGTATTGAGAAAATACCTACAGTAATTAATACATCATGACACAATGCAAGTATTGCTGCTATAGCAAAAGACAATTCAAATCTGATAGTGATATAAACTACCATTAATGCCAGAGCAAGAAATAAAGATATTAATCCTGCTTTTCTTAATTCTGAACCAATACTAGGTCCAACACCTTCATTTCTCATTATTTCATACTCTCCTACATTATTTGTAAGAGAAGTAAGAAGAAAACTTTCTTGTTTCTCATCAATTACTTTTGTTTTTATTATATAAGAGTTTTCATCTGACTCTTGAACCAAAGCATCGCTGATACCAGATTCATTAACTGCTGATCTGATTGTGTCTACATTGATCTCTTGTTGAAATTGAACTTGTATAAGGTTACCTCCAGCAAAATCGATACCAAAGTTTAAACTATTAATCATAATTGAAACAATGCCTGGGATAATGATAACTAATGAAATTATAAACCAAAGCATTTTTTTTCCAGAAAAATCCATTATTTTATCCTCCTAGGCTCTATATAGTTTAGTATTACTAATTACAAGGGATGTTTGTTTTAATAAAATTCTGGTGAATGTAATCGCTGTTAACATACTTGTAATAACACCTATGCTTAATGTAACTGCAAAGCCTTTTACTGTACCGGCTCCAAAATATATTAAAACAAATGAAGCAATTAAAGTTGTAAGGTTTGAGTCAAAAATTGTCCAGATAGCTCTTTTGAAACCTGAGTCTATAGATGCTCTCAAACTCTTTCCATTCCCTAACTCTTCTTTTATTCTTTCGTAAATAATTATATTGGCATCCACTGCCATACCAACAGAGAGCAGGAACCCTGCTATTCCAGGTAATGTAATGGTTGCATTAATAAAGCTAAGTACGCTCCAAACTATTACCGAATATAATATTAAAGAAACTACAGCTGCCAGACCTGGTACTCTGTAATATATGATCATAAACAAAGCAATTGCAATTAAACCATAGAAAGCAGCGCCTGCACTTTTTTCTAAGGATTCAATTCCAAATTTAGGTCCTACTGTTCTTTTTTCAATTATATTCATCTCTACAGGAAGTGCTCCTGAGCGAAGTAATAATGCTAAAGAATTTGCTTCTTCCAAAGTTTGAAATCCTCCGGAAATTGAAGCTTTTCCATCATAAATTGGAGTTTGTACTATAGGAGATGAAATTACATTTCCATCAAGAACAATAGCTATCATCCTGTTAGGATCATTTTCTCCGTATTTCGCAACTAAGTCACTAGTAGCATTAGCGAATTTTTCAGCACCTTCGCTGTTAAATTCAATACTAACACGGTAATCTTTTCCAGAAAACTGAGTTGAATCCATGCCTTCAACTGCATTTTTTAAATCTCTGCCTGTTACAACAACTTCATTAGTATCCACTCTTACAAATTCAAGTAGTGCTGTTCTGCCAATAAGGTTCACAGCCTCTTCAGGATCTTCTACTCCAGGAAGCTCTATCAGAATTCTGTTTGTACCTTCTCTTCTGATTTCCGGTTCTGTAACACCAAGAGCATTAACCCGGTTGTCAATAATAGCTACAGCTTTAGCCATATCTTCAACTGAAGCATCTTCCGGAGTTTCCAGTCTAACCTGAACTCCTCCTTTAAGATCAAGGCCAAGTCTTAGATCATCTTTAAGATAATCAAATGAGAATAATGCCAGACCTATAACTGCGATGGTAATTATTAATACTGCTGCCAAACTTCCTTTACGCATTTCTTATTTCCTCCTAATGCTTCAAATAACACCATATTATTATATACCTGTTGAATAATATTTTCAAATAAAAAAGCCTCTGCGATCGTGTCAATTAATTATGGGTTTTAAAAGAATAAAAAACCCCTTGTATGTATTACGTGCTAAATCGCACTCGCTATCCTTTTAAATAATTCTCTTTTCCAAGTTCTCTTACCAGTTAAAACTACTGGCACATTGCCGAATTTCTCATCTGATATTAGGTTCGTAGCTTTTTTTATAACACGGCTTTCTAATTTTATGATTCTTGTTTCTGTTTTTCTTGCTTCTTTCTTTTACTAAATCATATACATCACCTGAATTAGCCTTAAAAGCCCTCAGACGTGACATTTGATCAATACCTTCTCTGCACCAGCTTAGAGGCTTTGAACTTAATCTTGCAGATAATATATGACTAATATGGCCTTCTGTGCTACAACCTATATAATCCGGGTCATATTGATTCATTATACCTTCCCAATTATTTAACACATAACTTCTAGCATCTTTTATTGCTTCTATTTTTGTTTCTGATTCTGTTTCTTCAATTATTGCTTTGAATAAATCTTTTACGAAATCTTTCCTTTTCGTATTTATGTAATACCACATCATTTGGTGTGTGCCTTTCATATGAGCAGTTGCCTTCTTTATATATTTCGACAAATAGTATCTATCTAAAACATAGATACTATCTTTAATCCATTCTTTGCCTTGTTTTATCCAGTTGGCTCCATCTCCTGATAAATATATCTTTTCAATAGTTTCTTCTTCATAGTTGCTATCAATATAATCAGCTACTTCAAGCCATAAATCAGCACTATCTTGGTAGAGACCACTAAAGTATCTGGGATTTATTAATTCATATCTATCTTTACTTACCTTTCACTTACCTTCGTGAACATAAATTAATCTAGGTTCGGCACATGTTCCTCTTTGAAGTGAAACATGATCTTCATCAGCTTCGATGTACAAAATCTTAGCTTGAGAATCAGTTTTTTCACTGGTGCTGCATGATTAGAAATATCTTTAAGCTTTCTAATAGAATTCATTACTGTTTGACCAGTAAGATACACATTCTTCGATATTTTTTCGCTACTTTTTCTGTATGGTATCTCTATTGCTTCTTCTATTAACATTGATTCTAGCAATATATCCATTCTGTCATTTGCTTCAATACCAACAGCTTCATCAGATAAGTATTTATATTCACCGGTAATTTTATGAACATAATATGTTCTTTTATAGGTTACTTCACCAAATATCGTCGCCAAACTTTTCTTCGACTTTGTTTCCTTTATTTTCCAGTCTCTTTTTCTTGCACAATCTTTTTTAACTAAAATATCTACAGTTTCAAGTACTTTTTCTGTAATTGCAACCCCAACTTCATCCAGCATTTTTTTTGGTTTTTAAAATGAATTCAGATATATTATTTCCCTCAATTAAAGTTGTTTCCATATTTTCTGCTATTTCTTTACTGATTTTAGTTGCAATTTCATGTATAATATTATTCATTAGAATTTCTCCTTTTTTGCGATTTGGTTTAGCGATTTAATTGTAACATAAGGAGTTGCTCTAATATTTTTTGTTTTTTACCCATAATTATTTTACACTAACTGCTTCTGTTTACAGAGTCTTTTCTTCTTTTGTTTCTGTTTCTTCATTTTCTTCATATTCATCATTTTCTTCTTCGTCTTCTTCTTCATCATCAGTCAGGGCACTTCCAACTGCTGTTTTTAATAATTCAACATTTACATTATCAGCTATTTCTAAAATAACTGTATCTTCCATTACCATTTTGATAGTACCTTTTATTCCTCCAATTGTTGAAACCTTATCTCCTGCAGTAAGCTCTTCCATCATTTTTTTTCTTGATTCCATTTGTTTTTTTTGTGGTCTGATTAACAGAAAATACATAAAACCAAACATTGCTGCTAAAACAATAAAATTTTGACTCATTAAATAAAAACCTCCCTTATATTATAAATATATTTTACAATTTACTATAAAATTCTTCAATGAATTCCGGGTATTTATCCTCTAAAATTGCTTTTCTTATTTCCCTGGTTAATTTAAGGAGATAAGCAAGATTATGAATCGAGGTTAATCTTAAGCCAAATATTTCATCAGCTTTTAGTAAATGTCTTATATATGCTCTTGTATAGTTTTTACATGTGTAACAGTCACACTCAGGATCAAGGGGAGAAAAGTCCTCCTTGTATGTAGCATTTTTGACTACAAGTTTGCCAAAGCTTGTCATAACTGTACCATTACGGGCAATTCTTGTAGGAAGCACACAGTCAAACATGTCCACCCCTCTTTTTATACCCTCAACAATATTCTCAGGAGCACCTACTCCCATAAGATATCTTGGTTTATGCTTTGGCATTAGAGGTGTTGTGTAGTCAAGAACCTCATACATTATTTCAGCAGATTCTCCAACACTTAAACCACCGATTCCGTATCCTGGAAAATCAAGATCAATTATTTCCTTGGCACTTTTTTCTCTTAGTTCTTTATATACATTACCTTGAATAATACCAAAAAGAGCCTGATTCTCGTTATTATGAGATTCTTTACATCTTTTTGCCCAATCTGTTGTGCGTTTAACCGCTCTTTCCACTTCCTGAAAAGAGCTTGGATATGGAGAACATTCATCGAAAGCCATTATAATATCTGCTCCAAGTGCATTTTCTATTTCCATAACCTTTTCCGGAGTAAACATATGCTTTGAACCATCTAAATGGGATCTGAATAAAACACCCTCATCAGTTATAGTACGGAGATCGCCCAAACTAAAAACCTGAAAACCTCCACTGTCGGTAAGAATTGGCTTGTCCCAATTCATAAATTGGTAAAGTCCCCCAGCTTTTTTTACAAGTTCGTGACCAGGGCACAGGTATAAATGATAAGTATTTGAAAGAATTATTTGTGCTCCAATTTCCTTTAGTTCCTCCGGGCTCATAGTTTTTACTGTTGCCTGGGTCCCAACGGGCATAAAAATCGGTGTTTCAATATCTCCATGAGGAGTGTGTAAGATTCCGGCTCTTGCCCCAGTCCTTTTACATTCTTTTAATAATTCAAATTTAAAATCCAATTTAATTCTCCTGATTGTTTATTTTATAAACATTGCATCTCCAAAGCTGAAAAATCTGTATTTTTCCTGAACAGCTTCAGAATATGCTTTTAAAATGTTTTCTCTTCCTGCCAGGGCAGAAACCAGCATTAATAAAGTCGATTTAGGTAAATGAAAGTTTGTTATTAAAGCATTTATTGCTTTAAACTCGTAGCCTGGATAAATAAAAATTTCAGTCCATCCTTCTTGTTTAACAACTTGTTTGTTATCCACCGCAGACTCAAGGGTTCTTGTACTTGTTGTACCTACCGCAATTATTCTTTTACCATTTTTTAATGCATTATTTATTTTTGCTGTATTTTCGTTGTCAATTGTAAAGAATTCTGCATGTATTTTATGCTCAAGAATATTATCTGCACTTACAGGTCGGAAGGTTCCAAGGCCTACATGAAGAGTTACTTCAGCTATTTCAATTTTTTTATTTTTAATTTTCTCAAAAAGTTCCTTTGTAAAATGCAACCCTGCTGTAGGTGCTGCAACGGAACCAGTATTTTTTGCATAAACAGTCTGATACCTTTCAGGATCATCTATCTTTTCCTTAATATAAGGTGGCAAGGGAACTTCTCCAATTTTGCTTATTGCCTCCATAAAAGAACCTTTATAATTAAATTTAATAATTCTTCCGCCAGTTTCGGTTCTGGATAAAACTTCTCCACTAAAAAAGTTATCCCCGAAGCTAATTATAGTTCCTTCTTTCAACTTCTTTCCGGGCCTTACAAGGCATTCCCAGGTATCTTCTTCAGAAGATGGATGAAGAAGAAAAACCTCAGCTTTTGCTCCGGTTTCTTTTTTTATTCCCATTAATCTTGCTGGAAATACCCTTGTACTGTTAATTACAAGAAAATCATTTTCATCAAGATAATCAATAATATCTGAAATTTTTTTATGTTCTGTTTTACCACTATCTTTATCTATTACTAAAAGTCTTGAGTCATCTCTCCCGTCCAAAGGATGTTGTGCTATCAACTCTTCTGGCAGAAAGTAATCAAAATCAGTTGTTTTCATTTTTACTCCTCATTATAGGGTGTTTCCAAGTGATCATAGGCAAGTTTTGTGCAGACCCTTCCCCGGGGTGTTCTTTTTATGAAGCCTAATTGCAATAAAAAGGGCTCATAAACATCACCAATGGTATCAGCGTCTTCACTAATAGTTGCGCTTAATGTATCTAAACCAACCGGCCCTCCGTTAAACTTATGAATTATTGCTTCAAGCATTTTTTTATCAAGTTGATCTAAACCAATTGGATCAATTTCCAACATAGTCAATCCTTCTTTGGTTATTTGAATATCTATTTGTCCATCAGATTTTACCATGGCAAAGTCTCTGATTCTTCTTAGAATACGATTAGCAATTCTTGGAGTCCCTCTGGATCTTCTGGCAATTTCTGCAGCTCCTTCTTCACTAATTATTGTGTTTAAAACTCTTGAGCTTCTTTTTACTATTTCAGTAAGCTCACTTTCTGAATAGTACTCCAAACGGGAAACTACTCCAAATCTTGCTCTAAGAGGAGATGTTAATAAACCCGCTCTTGTTGTAGCTCCAATTAATGTAAAAGGGGGCAAGTCAATACGTAATGAACGAGCACTTGGCCCTTTACCAATAATAATATCTAGAGAAAAATCTTCCATTGCTGAATACAAAATTTCTTCAATAGTTTTATTTAATCTGTGAACTTCATCAATAAAAAGAACATCGTAGGGTTCCAAATTTGTTAAAATTGCTGCCAAATCACCAGCCCTTTCTAATGCAGGACCTGATGTAATTTTTATGCTGGAGTTAATTTCATTTGCAATTATATTTGCTAAAGTTGTTTTTCCAAGTCCCGGAGGTCCATAAAGGAGTACATGATCAAGAGCATCACCTCTTAACTTGGCTGCTTCTATATATATTTTCATTAAACCCTTGATTTTTTCCTGACCGATATAGTCTTCTAAAAATTTAGGGCGTATTTCTAAATTTTCTTCTTCCCTTAGTGTTCCCGGAGAAACAATTCTGTCTTCCATTTATTCCTCCTGCCTTCCGGATAAGATTTTTAATGCTGATTTAATAATTTCCTGCTCTGAAAGATCTTTTTTATTTTCCAGTTCCGGCAAAATATGCAAAATTTCTTTATTTGAGTATCCTAAAGCTTCAAGAGAATCAAATACAAAAAATAATTTGTCTTTTTCCTGAGCAGAATATTTATTTTCACTTATATTTTGGCTGTCAAAATTGCCTCTTTTTACCAGCTTCTCTTTGATATCCAAAATAATTCTTTGTGCTGTTTTCTTACCTATGCCCGGGAGTTTAACCAAAGCATTTATATCTTCATTTATAACTGCTTTACTTAAAGTATTAATATCAAGAAATGAAATAATAGAGATACTGCTTCTGGGTCCTATACCTGATACTTCATTTAATATATTGAACATTTCCTTCTCTTCTTTTGTCAGGAAACCATAAAGATGCATTTCATTTTCTCTGACAACCAATTCAGTAAATAATTCTATATCTGAACCTACTTTAATAAAAGATATTTCTTTTTCAGGTACATATACAGTAAAACCAACCTTATCTACTAATACAAGAAGAGTTTTATCATCTTTATCAATTAATGTTCCTTTTAAATATCCTATCATTATATACCTCTTATTATTCTTTTTGTTGAGTATGACTGACTATGGCAGATAGCAACAGCAAGGGCATCGGCAGCATCATCAGGTTTAGGAACTTCTTCAAGGTAGAGAATAGTTTTAACCATTTTTTGCACCTGCATTTTTTCAGCTCTGCCATAACCTGCAACAGCTTGTTTTACTTGAATTGGTGTATAACCTTCAATAACAAGATTATGCTGTTCTCCGGCTAATAAAATAACACCCCTGGAATGCCCTACACTTAAAGCAGTTTTTGCATTAGTATTAAAAAAAAGTTCTTCAACAGCTAAGTGACCTGGCTGATATTCTTTTATTAAATTAGTTACTTCGGTATAAATTTTGCCCAGTCTTTTACATAAGGGCCAGGAACTGTCGGTATAAATACAGCCGTATTCAATAGCTTTCAGACGATTACCTTCTTTGTCTAAAATACTATAACCCATTATTGCAGTTCCTGGATCAATTCCTAATATTCTCATAACAAAATTCCTTTTTTACGAACATTCTTTCTTATATTATCCACTATCTAAGGAATTTTAGCAAAGGTTTTCTTACTCTAATGCTTCAAGAACTTCTTCTAGAATTTCAACATTAGCATAAAGGTTTTGAACATCATCATGGTCTTCAAGAGTTTCTAATAATTTAATTACTTTTTTAGCTTGTTCAATGTCTTCAACTATAACTAAATTCTTAGGAACCATTGAAAGAGTTGCTTCTTTTATTTCAATCCCGTCATTTAAAATCTCTTTTCTGACATTTTCTAAATTTTCTATTTGAACATATATTTCATAAATATCATCTTTTATTTTTAAATCATCTGCACCTTTTTCAATAGCATAAAGAGTAAATTCTTCTTCATCCATTTTCACTTTATCTTTTTCAACTTCGATATAACCAAGACGGTCAAACATCCAGCTTACGCAGCCAGTTTCTCCTAAATTACCACCATTTTTATCTAGTATATGTCTTATTTCTCCTGCAGTACGGTTACGATTATTTGTCATTAGCTCCATTATTACTGCAGTGCCAGAGGAGCCATATCCTTCATAAACCATTTCTTCATAGTTTTCCCCCTCCATTCCTCCTGCACCTTTTTGAACCGCTCTTTTTATATTATCAGCAGGCATATTATTTTCTCTGGCTTTTTCAATAGCAATTCTTAATCTGAAATTGCCTTCCGGATTATCTCCTCCTAATTTTGCTGCTACCATTATTTCCTTAGATAACTTTGTAAAAATCTTTCCTCTGGCACTATCAACTTTTGCTTTTCTGTGTTTTGTAGTAGCCCATTTTGAGTGTCCTGACATTATTACTCCACCTTTACAAAAAATTTATAAATTTTATAATTATGCAAAAAAGAGGCTTCTCAGCCTTTTTTTACCGGTTCTACAATAAATGTTGGGGTGGTAAAAACCATTCTGACATTTTTTTGCGAAAAAATACAGAGCATTGGGTAAATCCATATTAGAGAACACCCACTGTAATCTAAGGAGGAGTTTACTTATGCTCTGTAATAACTATTATATTAAAAAATTAATTGGTTTTAAAGGGATAATTTTAGAACAATTAGAAACTTCTTCTGATTCAATGTCCTTTTCTTTTTCTCTGGAGATGTAATGGTCAAGCATCTTTGTAACACTAAGTACGGAAAATCAGTTTATATTTCGTGCTTCAAATGGAGTCAGCCCTCCATTGTATGAATGAGGTCGAATGTGGTTGTACCACACATAAACATATTTATTGATAGTTTCATCTAATTGTAGGTCGGTTTCAAATTTTTGGTAGTAAATAAGCTCTGACTTAAGTGATTTATAAAATCTCTCCATTGGAGCGTTATCATATGGGCAACCTGTTTTACTCATGCTTTGCCTTATTCCTTGGCTTTTGCAGTACTCTACGAAAGCCCATGAGGTGAACTGTACCCTCTGATCTGAATGTAAGACTAACCCTTCATCTGGGCTCTCTCTTTCAAGAGTTTTAGACAAGGCTTCTATTGCCAGATCTGAGTTGATTCATTTTGAGTTAACCGTTGCTATTGCTTCCCTTTTTGCTAAATCTATAATAATACAATTATAACGCATTTTACCGTTTGTTAATCTTATATAGGTGAAATCAGTACACCATACTTTATTTCTTTCTGTGACAGAGAAATTTTGATTAAGAATATTGGGAAATACTTTGTTCTTTTTACCTTTTACATATTTGGGCCTTTTTCTTACAGTGATTGCATGCAGGTTTAATTCCTTGTTCATATACTTATGTGTTGTTGTCTTACTAATAAATATATTTTGCCTTGCAAGAAAAGTGACCATCCACCTATGGCCAATAATGCGTCCATTATTGTAATAAATACTTTTTATGTTTTCTTGAACTTTAGCCTTTCCTTCACGATACGTGGATTTTCTGTTCTTTAAGTAATTGTAGTACATATTCGGAGAGAGGTTGAACTTGCGGCATAACCAGCACAATCCAAACTCAAGTTTATAGGCATCAATGAACCGATATACCACTAATCGATTTCCTTTGCGAAGAATGCCGCTGCTTTTTTAGGAAGTCATTTTCCTTTTAAAGTTCCATAAGCTTCTTGTTAAGCGCTCTATATTCCTCTGGTGATATTGCATTTTCTTTATTTTGTGGTTTTGTGTAATGACATTCTTCGCTGTATTTTTTTATCCATCCGGACATTGTTGATTTTGATACACCATAGGTTGCAAAAAGATCACCAAGGCTTTTGCTTTTTAGATATTCACGTACAACCTCCTTCTTGAATTCTAAATCGTAACGTTTGCTCATTTTGTAATCCTCCTAGTTCGGGTTTATTATATATTATCCGTACTAGGTGTTACAATAAGACTATACCATTACCTGAATTAGCCTTAAAAGCCCTCAGACGTGACATTTGATCAACACCTTCTCTGCACCAGCTTAGAGGCCTTGAACTTAATCTTGCAGATAATATATGACTAATATGGCCTTCTGTGCTACAGCCTATATAATCCGGGTCATATTGATTCATTATACCTTCCCAATTATTTAACACATAACTTCTAGCATCTTTTATTGCTTCTATTTTTTGTTTCTGATTCTGTTTCTTCAATTATTGCTTTGAATAAATCTTTTACGAAATCTTTCCTTTTCGTATTTATGTAATACCACATCATTTGGTGTGTGCCTTTCATATGAGCAGTTGCCTTCTTTATATATTTCGACAAATAGTATCTATCTAAAACATAGATACTATCTTTAATCCATTCTTTGCCTTGTTTTATCCAGTTGGCTCCATCTCCTGATAAATATATCTTTTCGATAGTTTCTTCTTCATAGTTGCTATCAATATAATCAGCTACTTCAAGCCATAAATCAGCACTATCTTGGTAGAGGCCACTAAAGTATCTGGGATTTATTAATTCATATTTATCTTTACTTACCTTTCACTTACCTTCGTGAACATAAATTAATCTAGGTTCGGCACATGTTCCTCTTTGAAGTGAAACATGATCTTCATCAGCTTCGATGTACAAAACCTTAGCTTGAGAATCAGTTTTTTCACTGGTGCTGCATGATTAGAAATATCTTTAAGCTTTCTAATAGAATTCATTACTGTTTGACCAGTAAGATACACATTCTTCGATATTTTTTCGCTACTTTTTCTGTATGGTATCTCTATTGCTTCTTCTATTAACATTGATTCTAGCAATATATCCATTCTGTCATTTGCTTCAATACCAACAGCTTCATCAGATAAGTATTTATATTCACCGGTAATTTTATGAACATAATACGTTCTTTTATAGGTTACTTCACCAAATATCGTCGCCAAACTTTTCTTCGACTTTGTTTCCTTTATTTTCCAGTCTCTTTTTCTTGCACAATCTTTTTTAACTAAAATATCTACAGTTTCAAGTACTTTTTCTGTAATTGCAACCCCAACTTCATCCAGCATTTTTTTAGTTTTTAAAATGAATTCAGATATATTATTTCCCTCAATTAAAGTTGTTTCCATATTTTCTGCTATTTCTTTACTGATTTTAGTTGCAATTTCATGTATAATATTATTCATTAGAGTTTCTCCTTTTTTGCGATTTGGTTTAGCGATTTAATTGTAACATAAGGAGTTGCTCTAATATTTTTTTGTTTTTTTACCCATAATTATTTTACACTAACAACAAAATCCTAAAAAAAGCAGAGCTTCCTTAAAAGGAAGCTCTGCAACTTAAAGGTAAATTAGTTTTCTTCTTTAGCTTTAATATTTTGCATGTAATCTTTTGTTTCTTTAACTACAATTCCACTTAGTCCAGCAAGACCTATTAAGTTAGGAATAACCATTAAACCATTCATTGTATCTGCAAGATCCCAGATGAACCGAAGACCACTTAAAGCCCCAACCATGATAAATAGTACGAAAGCTGCTCTGTAGAATATTACTCCCTTTTCACCTACAAGATACTCAAGACATTTTTCGCCATAATATGACCAGCCAAGAATAGTTGAATATGCGAAGAAGATAATTCCAACGGCAACAATTAATCCGCCAACACCTGGTAAAGTATTATTAAATGCAGTAGTTGTTAAAGCTGCACCTGTATAAGCTTCTCCCGTTGCAGGGTTTATTGTTCCAACAAGACCTGAAGTCAGAATTGCTAATGCTGTGAAAGAACAAACAACTAATGTATCAACAAATGTTTGAGTCATACTTACTAATGCTTGTCTAACCGGGTGATCTGTTTGAGCAGCAGCTGCTGCTATTGGAGCAGAACCAAGGCCAGCTTCGTTTGAGAATACACCACGAGCAACACCATATCTGATTACTGTACCTAAAGCACCACCGGCTACTGCATTACCAGTAAATGCATCTGCAAAAATTGATGAAAATGCTGCTGGTACTAATGCAGCATTTTTAATAATAACAACGCTGCCACCAAGAACATAAAATACTGCCATAACCGGAACTAAAAGAGCTGTAACCTTACCAATACTTTTAATACCACCTAATAAAACTACTGCTGTAAAAATAACAAGTAAAAGTCCTGTAATCCAGTGTGATACACCAAAAGTTGTATAAATTGCATCAGCAACTGAGTTTGCTTGTACCATGTTTCCAATACCAAAAGCTGCAACAGCACCAAAAAAAGCAAAAAGAACTGCAAGCCATTTCATTCCAAAACCTTTTTCTATGTAGTACATAGGACCTCCAGCCATTTCTCCTCTTTTATCTTTTACACGATATTTAACCGCAAGCACTGCTTCTGCATACTTTGTAGCCATACCAACAAGTCCTGTAACCCACATCCAAAATACTGCTCCAGGTCCTCCAGCTGCAATAGCTGTAGCAACACCGGCAATATTACCAGTACCAATTGTGGCTGCAAGGGCTGTAGTTAACGCCTGATAGTTTGTAATATCTCCCTCTGATCCTTCATTTTTCTTGAAAATCATTTTGTGAGCATAAATCAGGTTTGAAAACTGTAGTGCTTTAAGTCTGAAGGTAAGCAAAATGCCAGTACCAACCAACAAGATTAATATTGGGGGCCCCCATACAATACCATTAATCGTGCTGTTCAGATTTGTAATAAATTCCAAAATAATTCCTCCCTTTTTTAGTAAAAATATTTTTTTGTTAAAACTTTTCTAATAAAAATTATATATTCTGAACATTTTGTAAACAAGAACTTTTTATAACAATAGTGTATACAGTACTACACCAATAATAGTTTTGCCATCTTTAATATCTCCATTGGAAATCATTTTAATAACTTCTTCTTTTTCAATCCATTCAGAAGTAAGATCTTCATCAACATTAAACTTTACATTCCCTTTTTTAATTTTTGAAGCATTATATAAATATATTTTTTCTGTACAAAAGCCCGGAGTAGGATAGATTATTTGCATAAGCTCCATATCCTCTGCAATGTATCCGGTTTCTTCTTCAAGCTCTCTTAGTGCACAATCATAAGGATTTTCTCCTTCTTCAAGTTTGCCTGCTGGAATTTCAGTTAGTATTTCATCAAAAACTTTTCTGTATTGTTTAACAAAAAGAAATTTGTTTTCTTTAAATACAACTATGGCAACAGCACCTTTATGCTCAACAATTTCTCTAACAGATTCAACACCTGTATCAAGTAATACATCAACTTTTTTTAAATTTAATATTTTCCCTTTGTAAATTAATTCTTCTTTTAAAGTCTTCTCATTCATAAATTTACCCTTTCACAATATTCAAGATAATTTCCATTACTTTATATAAATCATCTTTTCTCATGAACTCGTTTTTTGTATGAATTTTCATAACCCATTCCAAGAATTACCGGCGGAATACCCCTTTGGTTATAAATATTTCCATCACTCCCTCCACCTGCAACTTCAGTTATGGGAATTAATGAAGCTTTCTCAATTGCCTTTTTAGCTAATATAACAACTTCATCATTTTCACTAATTTTAAAGTTATCATATTCTTTTTGATAGCTAAAATCCCATGTACCAAAATTATTCTTTGTTATTGTAATAAAAATATTTTCTGTTTCCTTAAGAAGTTTTTCAGCTTTTTCTTTATTGTAACTTCTTATTTCCCCTTTGATTTCTGTTTCTTCAGGAACAATATTTGTAGCGGAGCTCCCGGAAATCAAGCCAATATTTACTGTTATTTCCTTGTCAATTCCCCCTGTAGGTAATTTTGATATTACTTCTCCGGCAATTTTTATAGCATTTATACCTTTTTCCGGAACAATATCTGCATGAGAAGATTTTCCTTTTACCTTACAATGATAAGTATAATGAACTGGCGCCTGAACAATTATTGTTCCAGGCTTGCTGCTGCTATCTAAAATATATGCGTAATCAGTCTTAATATTTTCATCAACATTTTTTGCTCCCAAGAGCCCTGTCTCTTCTGATACGGAAAAGATTATTAATAAATCTTTAGTTTCCAGCTTTTCTTCTTTAATTTGTTTTATTGTTTCCAGTATAATAGCTACTCCAGCTTTATCGTCAGCTCCTAAAATTGTATCCCCTGAAGAGGTAATTTTTTCATCATCAATTATTGGCACAACATTTTTTCCAGGAACTACAGTATCAATATGGGCAGATAATAATATTTTCCCAGGAATCGTCCCTGGTATTTCTATTATAAGATTTCCAGTATTACCACCAGTTTTCTCTCCAGCATTATCTTCAATAACTTTAATATTTATTTCTTTTAAATATTCAAAAATATAAACAGCAACTTTTCTTTCATTTCCAGATTCAGATTCTATTTTACAAAGTTCTATAAAAGTTTCTATAAGTCTTTCTTTGTTTATTAAATAAACCTCCTTCTAAAAATACCTATAAAAAACCAGCCGGATATATTAATCCAGCTGTGAAATTTTATAATTCAACTGTCCAGCCAAAAGTATCTTCAACATTACCATACTGCACACCGGTAATAAAATCGTATACTTTAATAACAAGACTGTCTGAAGAATATTCAGGAACTTTTATTATTTCATCTTTATATTTTAATTCAGATACCGGAGAAATAACTGCTGCTGTACCCATACCAAAAATTTCAGTAAGACTGCCATCTTTCCCAGCCTGAATTAATTCCTGAATGCTAATACGTCTTTCTTCCACTGGAATACCCCAGTGCTTCATTACTTTAAGTACAGAATCTCTGGTTATACCTGCAAGAATACTTCCATCAAGAGAAGGTGTTACAAAAGTTCCGTTAATTACGAAAGCTATATTCATTGTTCCAACTTCTTCTATATATTTTTTTTCAACTCCATCCAGCCAAAGAACCTGAGTATATCCAAGTTTCTTAGCTTTCTCTCCTGCAAGAAGGCTGGCTGCGTAATTTGCCATTGTTTTCGCTTCCCCTAAGCCTCCAACAACTGCTCTTACATGATATTCTTCCACCATAATCTTAACAGGTTTTAAGCCACCAGGATAATATGCACCAACAGGAGAACAAATAATAAAAAACTTATATGTTCTTGATGGTTTAATACCTAAAAATGGTTCTGTGGCAACAATAAATGGTCTTATATATAAAGACTCACCGTGTTTTTTAGGAACCCATTCCTTATCAACTTCTAGAAGCTTAACCAACCCTTGGTAAGCAAGCTCTGGATCAATTTCAGGAATACAAACTTTATCTGCAGATCTGTTTAATCTTTTAAAATTTTCCATAGGTCTAAAAAGATTAATTTTCCCATTTTTATTATAGTAGGCTTTCATTCCTTCAAAAATTCCCTGACCATAATGAAGAGTGCAGCAAGCTGGATCCATTGGAATTGGTTCGCAGGGCATAATGACAGGATCACGCCAGCCTTTACCTTCTGTGTAGTCCACAACAAACATATGATCAGTAAAGTAAGCTCCGAAGGAGAGTTCTCCCTCTGGTTTCTTTTTAAGTTCTTGTTTTAGCTTAAGCTGGATTTCCATTTTAATTCCCCCAATTAATTGTTATAGATTTGCGTAAAAAACTTTCTATTATTATATGACAACTATGCAAAGAAAGAAAGTTGATTATTTTCCGGGAGTCCTTCGAGACTTCCATGATTCAGCATTGTTTCAATAACCGTTTTACTAACTTTTGTTCTGATTCTTAAATCCTCAATTGATTTAAATTCTTTCAGATTTCTTTCCTTTTCTATATTCATTGCAGCAGTTTCACCTATTCCCGGCAGAGATCCGAAAGGGGGAATTAATTGGTCTCCTTCAATTATAAATCTGTTAGCTGTAGATTTATCCAAAGATACTATTTGAAATGAGAAGCCACGTAAATACATTTCCAAAGCAACCTCAAGAACAATTAAAAGTCTTGTTTCTTTTTGTGATGCCTGATTACCCATTTCTTGTATCTTTTTAATTTCATTTAAAACACTTTCTCTGCCTCTTACAATAATTTCCGCATCAAATTCTGAAGCCCTTACTGAGAAAAAAGCTGCACAGAAGGCAAGAGGATGAAAAATCTTAAAGTAGGCAATCCTAAATGCCATCATCACATAAGCTACTGCGTGAGCTTTAGGGAACATGTATTTAATTTTATTACATGAATCAATATACCACTCTGGAATATTAAACTTGCGCATTTCTTCCTCATAATCTTTTTTTAACCCCTTACCCTTTCTTACGTCTTCCATAATTTTGAAAGAAATTAAAGGATCAAGATTCATGTTTATAAGGTAGGTCATGATATCATCTCTGGCAGAAATTGCTTCTGATAACTGACAGGTTTTACTTCTTATTAGGTCTTGAGCATTATTAAGCCATACATCTGTACCATGGGAGAATCCACTTATTCGTACTAAATCAGAAAAATTCTTAGGCTTGGTATCTTCAAGCATTTGACGTACAAACTTTGTTCCAAATTCAGGAATTCCATATGTTCCAACATTTGATAATAACTCTTTTTCAGAGATACCCAATGCTTTTACGGATGAAAACAAGGACATTACTTCTGGATTATCAAGCTTTATTTTTCTTGCATCCACTCCCGTTAAATCTTCCAGCATTTTTATTACTGTAGGATCATCATGGCCCAGAATATCTAATTTTACAAGATAATCGTGTAAAGAATGGAAATCAAAATGAGTAGTAACAGTTCCGGAATTTATATCTTCAGCTGGTCTCTGAAGTGGTGTAAAGTCTGAGGCTTCCTTGCTTTTTGGTACAACTATAAGCCCACCAGGGTGCTGCCCTGTTGTTCTTTTTACTCCAGTACAGCCTTTAATCAAACGGTTAAGTTCTGCTGAATTATAATATATATTGTTTTCTTCGAGATAGTTTTTAACATATCCAAAGGCAGTTTTTTCTGCAACAGTGGCTATTGTACCTGCTCTAAATACATGATCTTTTCCAAATAATTCTTCAACATATTTATGAGCAGAACCTTGATATTCTCCAGAAAAATTCAGGTCAATATCCGGAACCTTATCACCTTCAAATCCAAGAAAAACTTCGAAAGGAATATCGAAACCATCTTTTTCTAACTGGACTCCACAATCAGGGCATTCTTTTTCCGGCAAATCTGCTCCGCTTCCATATTCACCTTTTTCAAAAAACTCAGCAAAATAACAAGAGGGACACCGATAATGAGGTGCCAGAGGATTTACCTCTGTTATACCAGTTAAAGTTGCAACAAGTGAAGAACCTACTGACCCTCTTGATCCTACCAGATATCCATCTTCATTTGATTTTTTTACTAATTTTTGTGAAATTAAATAAAGAACAGCATAACCATTAGTAATTATTGAATTCAGTTCTTTATCAATTCTTTTTGCAACAATTTCTGGCAAACTTTCTCCGTATAATTCTTTTGCTCTTGAAAAGGTCATGTCACGGATTTCATCTTCTGCTCCTTCAATCTCTGGTGGATATAGTTTATCTGGAATCGGTCTTATTTTTTCCACCATTTCTGCAATTATATTTGGGTTCTTTATTACTACTTCTATAGCTTTTGACTCTTCAAGATAAGAAAATTCTTCAAGCATTTCTTCAGTTGTCCTGTAATATAAAGGTGGTTGATTAACTGAGTCAGTATATCCTTGCCCTGCCTGAATAATTCTTCTGTATATAGCATCTGCAGGATTTAAAAAATGAACATCCCCTGTAGCAATAACAGGAATATTTAATTTTTCTCCCAGTTCAATAACCTTGATATTAATATTTTCTAATTCCTTTTTATCTTTAACAATCCCGTTGCGAATCATAAATTCATTATTACCAGTGGGTTGGATTTCCAGAAAATCATAAAATTCAGATATTTCCTGAAGTTCTTCTTCATCTTTTCCTTCAAGAATTGAAGTAATAAGTTCCCCGGCTTCGCAAGCTGACCCATATATTAATCCTTCTCGGTATTCCCTTAGAAGTTCCATAGGAATTCTTGGTACTTTTTTATAATAATTAAGCTGGGATTCAGAAATAAGATGATATAAATTTTTTAAACCTGTTCTGTTTTTTACTAAAATAATAAAATGATAATTTTTTCGGCCCTTTTTTTCTCTTGTATCATCTTTTTTAATTACATAGGCTTCAATACCATAAATAATCTTCACACCATGTTTTTCACCGGCAAAATATGCATCTGGAAAGGCCTGAACAACTCCGTGATCAGTAACTGCAATAGCTTTGTGTCCGTAAAAGGCGGCTTTCTTTACATAATCCTCCACAGGATTCATTGCATCGGTCTTACTCATATTTGTATGAAGATGAAGTTCAACTCTTTTCTCTGGATATTTATCAGTTTTTTCTTCTTTAATAACCTCCTCATAATTTGAAAGCATAATGATATATTCTTTTGCAAACTGGTCATATTGAACATTGCCAGAAAAAAGGTAAAACCTGTCTTTTTTTACTTCAGATAAAATTTCCTCTGTCTCTTCTTTTTTCTTTATAAACTTTCCGATTATTGATGAAGATCCGTCCGTTAATGAAATAGAGAGTAATATTTTCCCGGTCTTTAGTTCCCTGCTTTGAATATCGAATACTCTTCCTTCAATAACAACATTATTTTCTTCTTCTCTAAGAGTAGCAATTTCTTTAATTTCACCTTTATAGTTTTTAAGACTAAGTTTTTTTGAGTTTCTTTTTCTGTTAAAGTCATTTTTTTCTTTTTTAGGTTCCGTATATTTTGAAATCTCAGGAGCTTTTATTTCAGGAAGGAAATCTTCGATGGCCTGCACTGAGTCTATTTCTTCAAGGCCAGGATCAAAGTCAAAAATGATACTTCTTTTTTCTCCGTCTGAGAAAACAAGTTTTTCCTGAATTAATATATCCGCTTTATTCTTTTTTAAATAACTATAAGCCCAAGAGGATCCTGTCTTTATTGTTATTTCTTTTTTTTCACTGCAATAATTTACTTTTGTTTTTTGAAAACAGTTTCTTAACACTGGTGTTTCGTCTTTACTTATTTTTTCTAAAAATTCTTTAATCTTGCTTTCATTACTTAAACAATCACATGTCAGAGCAGGAATAAGCTTTAATTGAGAAAGCTTTGGAAGTTTTTTTAGAAGCAGCTTTTCTCCTTCTTCTAAAGTACTGTAATCGTATTGTATTTTTGAATAAAAATATATTTCCCAGGCATTTAAAGCCTGGGAAATATATACTTTACAGATTTCCAATTCTTTTAAAAAACTGGAAATCTGACAATTATTTTTTTCATCAAATAGTTCTGCAGGTAATTTGTTACTCATTTAGATAAAATTCCTTTACTTTTGATATAACATCGTTAATATTAATATCTTCTGATTCAAAATTGTTTCTTGATTTGAATTCAACGATTCCTTCAGCTATTTTCTTG
Organism: Peptococcia bacterium; assembly: GCA_965228015.1. GTDB lineage: Bacteria > Bacillota > Peptococcia > Peptococcales > SKKY01 > SKKY01. The sequence continues at coordinate 301,190 of OZ245787.1, read as the reverse complement.
CCCACAGTAATTCTTAAAGGATAGCCAATAAGATCTGCATCATTAAATTTTACCCCAATACGTTCTTTCTTGTCATCAAGAACTGCTTCAAATCCTTCAGAAAGAAGATTTAAATATAACTTTTCTGCTTCTTTAAACTGAACCTCATCGTTAACCTGAACAGGAATTACAACAACTTGGTATGGAGCAATATTTTTTGGCCAGATAATACCTTTTTCATCATAATTCTGTTCAACACAGGCAGCCATTGTTCTGGAAACACCAATACCGTAGCATCCCATAACCATTATCTGTTCTTTGCCGTTTTCATCTAAATATTTAGCATTTAATTTCTCGGAATACTTTGTTCCAAGTTTAAAAACCTGTCCCACTTCAATTCCTTTGGCAAAAACCAGATTTCCTCCACATTTAGGGCATGTGTCTCCTTCTGTTACTTCTCTAAGATCATAGAATTCTACATTACCAAAATCTCTGCTGACATTTGCATGAAGATAGTGATAGCCTTCTTCATTTGCTCCGCATACTCCATCAGTCATGTATTTTAATTCATTATCAGCATAAACAGTTATATTTTTTAAGCCTATTGGAGAGATATATCCAGGCTCACAATTAAATAATTCTTTAATTTCTTCTTCAGCAGCTTTTTCCAAAAGGTCACTTTTTAATATTCTTTTTAACTTTATTTCATTTAAAGTTCTGTCTCCTCTTGTAACAACAACAATTATTTTTTCATCTGCTTTAAATACAAGGGTTTTAATAGTTCTTTCTCCAGAAACATTTAAAAAATCTGCAACATCCTCAATTGTTTTTTTCTCCGGAGTAGAAACTTTTTCTAATTCTTTGCTTTCAAATAAAATTTCTTCCCTGGTAATACACTCTGTAATTTCAACATTAGAAGCATATGAACACTTTTCACAATAAGCAATAGTTGCTTCACCATTTTCAGCTAAAACCATAAATTCATGGGTATCATCTCCGCCAATTGCCCCGGAGTCTGCTTCTACAGCTCTGTAATTTAATCCCATACGGTCAAAAATTCTGCTGTAGGTATCGTACATAGTTTGGTATGAAACATCAAGACCTGAGAAATCCTGGTCAAACGAATAGGCATCTTTCATAATAAATTCTCTGCCTCTCATTAAGCCAAATCTTGGTCTTCTTTCATCTCTGTATTTATTTTGTATTTGATATAGATTTAATGGAAGTTGCTTATATGACTTAACTTCACCTCTGACTACATCTGTAATTATTTCTTCATGAGTAGATCCAAGGCAAAAATCTCTGTCGTGTCTGTCTTTTAATCTGAACATTTCATCTCCGTAAACTGCCCATCTGCCACTTTCAGCCCATAATTCTGCTGGTTGAATAATTGGAAGTAGTAGTTCTTGTGCTTCAGATTTATCCATTTCTTCTCTGACAATTGTTTCGATTTTTTTTAACACTCTCAAAGCCAGCGGAAGATAACTATATATTCCTGCAACGCTTTTTCTTATAAAACCTGCTTTTACAAGGAGCTGGTGGCTGATAATTTCAGCTTCTGCTGGAACATCTCTTAGTGTAGGTAATAATGCTTTAGTTACTCTCATTTTTTTCTCCCCTTATTTTATCTAATTCTAATAGAATTTCCTTTACCATGTTTTCTTCTTTAACTTTTCGGATAATTTGACCTTTTCTGAAAAGAAGGCCTTCGTTTATCCCTCCGGCAATTCCAAGATCTGCTTCTTTAGCTTCACCAGGTCCGTTTACTACGCATCCCATAATTGCAAGTTTAATGTTTTCTTTAATTCCTTTAGTCTTTTCTTCAACTTCCAGAACAACTTTTTCCAGGTCTACCTGACACCTCCCGCAAGTTGGGCAAGAAACTATTTCTATTCCTTCTTTTCTCAACTTTAAGGGCTTAAGTATTTCCTTGGCAATATTAATTTCATTTACCGGATTCCCAGTTAAGGAAACTCTAATGGTATCTCCAATTCCTTCTGCAAGTAAAGTGCCTATACCAACCGAACTTTTTATTATCCCAGTGTTTACAGATCCAGCCTCAGTTACTCCCAAATGCAAGGGATAATCCAACTTTTCTGAAAGTTTTCTATATACATCAATCATTAAAGGAACTTCAGAAGCTTTTATTGATATTTTAATTTGATCAAAATTAAAATCCTCTAAAATTTTAACATGTTTCATAGCACTTTCAATAAGAGAATTGCTGTTTACTCCATTATATTTTTCAAGCATCTCTTTTTCTACAGATCCTGAATTAACACCTATTCTTATGGGAATATTATAAAATTTTGCTGCATCAACAACAGCTTTTATTCTGTCTTTATTGCCAATATTTCCAGGGTTAATACGCATTCCATGAATCCCGTTTTTAATACTTTCTAAAGCAAGGCGGTAATCAAAATGTATATCAGCAATTACAGGGATTGGGGATTTTTCAACAATTTCTTTTATTTTTTCAGCAGCTTCCATATCCGGAACAGCTACTCTGATTATTTCACATCCAGCTTCAGCTAATTCAAAAATCTGACCAAGAGTTCTATTAGCATCTCTGGTATCAGCATTTGTCATTGATTGAATGGATACAGGAAAATCTGAACCTATTCCAATTTTTCCAACAAAAACATTTTTTGTCTTTCTTCTATTAAACATATAAATGCCTTCTTTTTATTTAATTAAAAAATCTTGATATATCATTATAAGTTATTAAAATGAATAAGCCTAATAAAAAGGCGAATCCAATCATTGTTATAAAACCTTCTTTTTTTCTGTCTATAGGCTTGCCTCTAAGATCTTCATAAAGAAGAAAAATAATTTTACTTCCATCCAATCCTGGAATTGGAAGAAGATTTACAAAACCGATATTTGCAGACATAAATCCAGTCAGATACAACAGAGGCATTAAACCTACCTTTGCAGTTTCATCAATAACCTGAATTATTCCTACCGGTCCCGAGAATGATTCAATACCAATATGCCCGGAAAAAAGAAATTTTAAAGAAGCAACAATAAATACCATAAGCCTTGTGGTTTCACTAAAAGCATACTTAACTGCCCCAGCCAGGCCTGGTTTTTCCATTTTATATCCTTCACCAACAATTCCAAGGAAACCAAGTTTTTCTTCCCCTTCTCCTATAACAGGATGCAGAGATAGAATTTTCTCTCCCCTTTTAATCTTGAATTCAATTTCTTTATTTGGATTAGTTTTAATTACCGTATCTAAATCATTTCTGTTAGTTATTTCTTTACCATTAGCTTCTACGATTACATCACCAGGCATAAAACCAGCTGCTTCTGCAGGTGAGTTCTCTACAATTTGAGTAATTAAAGTATCTCCTGCTGGTACACCGGCAGAAAGACCTATAATTGTAAAAATTAATACTGCAAGAATAAAATTCGTTATTACCCCTGCTATTACAACGAAAATTCTTTGTAACACTGTTTTATTATTAAAATTAGAGGGGTTGTTGCTTTCGGGAGAGCCTTCTTCATAATATTCTCCCTCCATTTTTACATAACCACCTATGGGAACACCTCTTAAAGAATAAAGAGTTTCTTCTCCTTGTTTAGAAAAAATTTTTGGGCCCATACCTATGCTGAACTCTTCCACTTTAATTTCAACCATTTTTGCTGCAGCAAAATGGCCAAATTCATGGACAGCTATAATTACACCAAAAACTAACAGACTGACAATAAAAGTTTGCAAAAAATCACCTCAAGTTTAAGTTTAATTATTTTATTTCCTCGGCCCTGTTTCTTGCCCAGGAATCAATTCTTACTATTTCATTTAAATCAGGATGATACTGGGGAGTATGTTCCAACATCACTTTTTCAACAATTTGCGGAATTTGAATAAATGATATCTTTTTATTTAAAAACATTTCTACCGCGGATTCATTTGCCGCATTTAATACGGCAGCCATTGTTCCCCCAATTCTTCCAGCCTGGTAAGCTAAATTAAGGGAAGGAAATTTTTTAAAATCCGGCTTGTAGAAATTTAATCTTCCAATTTCAGTTAAATCTATTTTCGGGAAAGAATTATTTATTCTTTCAGGATATGTCAAAGCATATTGAATAGGTATTCTCATATCCTTTGGCCCAAGATGAGCAATAATACTCCCGTCACCATATTCAACCATTGAATGAACTATACTTTCAGGATGAATAATAACTTCAATATTATCATAATCAATATTAAATAACCAATTTGCTTCAATTACCTCTAAACCTTTATTCATAAGGGTTGCTGAATCAATTGTAATCTTTTTACCCATAGTCCAGGTTGGATGATTTAAAGCATCTTCAAGAATTACTTTAGCTAAAGCTTCTTTTTCCCACTCTCTGAAGGGCCCCCCGGAAGCTGTAAGCAATATTCTCCTGCATGCTTTCGTATCTTCAAGGCATTGCATTATTGCGGAATGTTCGCTATCAATAGTAATTACTTTTGCTCCATTTTCATTAATTATATTTCTAACAAGAAGCCCTGCTGTTACAAGGGTTTCTTTATTTGCCAAAGCAACTGTAATCCCTTTTTTAAGAAATTCAAGAGTAGGTTCAATACCTGCTGCCCCTAAAATTCCTCCAATACATATATCAATTTTGTGATTTTCAAGAACCTGAGAAAGTTCTGAAAAGCCAAAATAAATTTTTACATTATCTAAATTTGAAGAAACTAACTCATCATAACATTTCCTGTCAGTAGCAAAGACTACTTTAGGATTATATTTTTTAATTTGCTTAAATAATAATTTATAATTACTGTGAGCAGATAAAATTTCAACAGAAAAATCCTGATTAAATTCATCAATTACTTCTAGAGTCTGAGTTCCAATCGAACCTGTGGAACCTAGTAATGCAGTATTCTTCATTGTTTCCCTGCTTTCTTAAATAATTAGAAACTTTAATAAAACATAAAAAACCGGGGCTACAAAAATTGTACTATCAAATCGGTCTAGTACACCCCCATGACCTGGTAATATTTTCCCAGAATCTTTTACATTATAAATTCTTTTAATTGAACTTTCAAATAAATCACCTAACTGAGAAACAACTGTTAAAGACAATATTACCAAAGATAAAACCCAAATAGAAACATTTGGAAAAATTGTATACTGATAATTAATAACCAAAGAGATAATTACTGCAGAAAGTGAGCCTCCAACAGATCCCTCTATTGTTTTTTTGGGGCTTATAGATGGTGCAAGCTTGTTTTTTCCAAAAGCCATACCAGTAAAATAAGCAAAACTATCTGTTACCCAAATTATTATAAACATGAAAAATATATATTTAAATCCATCATCCATATTTCTTAGCAAAACTAAGTGATAAAAAGAAAGGGTAACATAAAAATAAATAAACAACCCTTTTATTATGGTAATAAACTTTTCTTTGTTTTCTTTATTATTGTGGGTGAAATCCTTTATAATTATAATAAAAAGAGTTAACATAAATAACATTGCTGTTTCAAAAGGAAGTAAAAAATCTGGTGGAAAAATTGTAATGGCAGAAAAAATAAACAAAGAAAAAACTATCATTTTATTCTTAATATTAATAATATTTACTATTTCAGAAATTCCTGCATAAATCATTGCCAATACAAGAATCTGAGTATAGTATACCCCTTTATATAACAGACCTATAAAGATTGGCAGCCCAATTAATGCTGTTATAATCCTTGTAATCATTCATCTTTCTCCTTTTCTTTAACTGCTCCAAATCTTCTGTCACGATTTTTAAAATCGTTAATTGCTTCCATTAAATGCTCTTCAGAAAAATCAGGCCAAAGTACATCAGAAAACCACAATTCAGAGTATGCACCTTGCCACATAAGAAAATTACTTAATCTTTTTTCTCCCGATGGTCTTATTATTAAATCTGGATCTGGTTGATTTTTTGTATATAAGTGCTGGGAAATCATTTTTTCATCTATTTCATCCGGGGATATTTCCCCTTTTTTTATTTTCTCACCAATAATCTGGAAACTTCTGGTAATCTCAGCTTTACTCCCATAATTCAAAGCTACATTAAGAGTTAATTTTTCATTGTTTTTGGTTTTTTCAACAGCTTTTTCAATTTCTTTTACTGTTTTTTCTGGTAATTGCTGGTATTCACCAATTGGATTTATTTTTACACCATTTTTACGAAGAACATTTAGTTCTTTTTTTATATATTCAATAATTAAAGACATTAAAACAGAAACCTCTTCATGAGGCCTCTTCCAATTTTCAGTTGAGAAGGCATATACAGTAAGAACTTCAATTCCTATTTCTCCTGAATACTTAACTATTTTTTTTAACGATTCAATTCCCATTTTATGTCCTGCTGTACGTGGAAGACCACGCTTTTGGGCCCACCTTCCGTTACCATCCATTATTATAGCAATATGTTTTGGTATCCTTTGAGGGTTTTGTTCAGTATTTTTCATATTATTCACCACAATAGATAATAAGCCCCCCATTTTGGAGGGCTTTAAATTATATTTCTGTTACTTCTTTTTCTTTTAATTCAAGAATTTTTTCAACTTCAAGAATGGATTTATCAGTTAATTTCTGGATATCATCCATAGAAATTTTACCTTCATCTTCAGTAACGGATTTTTCTTTTTCTAATTTTTTAACTTTATCATTTGCATCTCTGCGGACATTTCTAATTCTTACTTTAATATCTTCAGCCATTTTTTTTAATTGCTTTACTAATTCCTGTCTTCTTTCATTTGTAAGCTGAGGTACTACCAGTCTGATAAGTGCTCCATCACTTGATGGTGTAATACCAATATCCGACTTTAAAATTGCTTTTTCTATTAAAGGTATAGAGCCTTTATCCCAAGGTTGTATTGCCAGCAACCTCGCTTCTGGTACTGAGATATTTGCTAATTGATTTACTGGCGTTTCTGCTCCGTAATAATCAACGTGAATTTTATCCAGCATTTGAGGAGTAGCTCTTCCAGCTCTTAAAGAAGCATACTCAGATTTTAATGCTTTAATAGCATTCTCCATTTTTTCTTCTGTTTCCAGCATTAATTCATCTAACATTTTTTACCCTCCTACATAAGTACCTATTTTTTCTCCGAATATTACTTTTTTAATATTACCCTCTTCTAATATACTAAAAACAATTAAGGGAATATTGTTATCCATACATAATGATGCTGCAGTACTATCCATTACTCCAAGGGATTTATTAATTACTTCAATAAAACTTAATTTACCATACTTTATTGCTTCTGGATTCAATGCAGGGTCACAGTCATATACCCCGTCAACTTTTTTAGCCATAAGAATAATTTCAGCCTCAATTTCAGCTGCTCTTAAAGCAGCAGTAGTATCCGTGGAAAAATATGGATTTCCTGTGCCCGCTGCAAAAATCACTACTCTCTTTTTTTCCAAATGACGAATTGCTCTTCTTCTGATATAAGGTTCAGCAATTTGTCTCATTTCTATAGCTGTTTGAACTCTCGTGGAAACACCATGGTTTTCCAGTGCATCTTGTAATGCTAAAGAATTTATTACTGTTGCAAGCATACCCATATAATCTGCAGTAGCTCTGTCCATACCATGTTTGCTGCCAGATACACCTCTCCAAATATTGCCGCCGCCTACAACAATTGAAACCTCAACTCCAAGATTTACAATTTCACTAACCTGAGAAGCAAAGGAGGTAATTGTTTCCTGATTAATACCATAACCAAGATTACCTGCTAAAGATTCTCCACTTAATTTTATTACAACTCTTTTATACTTAGGTTTTCCCATTTGAATTCTCCTTGCTATATTAATAAATAAAAAAGAACACAAAGTGTTCTTTTTTATTTATTAATTTCAGCCATAACTTCGTTTACAAAATCATCCTGTTTCTTCTCTAAACCTTCACCCATTTGGTAACGAGTAAATCTTCTAACCTGAATATTTTCACCAATTTCGCTAATTGATTCATTAATCATTTGAGAAACAGTTTTTGAAGGATCCTTAACAAAAGGTTGCTCAAGTAAACAGATTTCCTGGTAGTATTTTTTAATTCTTCCTTCTACCATTTTATCTACAACTTGTTCTGGTTTTCCTTCGTTTAAAGCTTGAGCTTTTAAAATTTCTTTTTCTTTATTTAATTCTGTAGGATCAACTTCTTCAGTTCTGATGTAGCTTGGGTTTGAAGCAGCAATTTGCATTGCAATGTCTTTAACCAATGCTTTAAACTTATCAGTTTTAGCAACAAAATCAGTTTCACAGTTCACTTCAACAAGTACACCAATTTTTCCACCCATGTGAATGTATGCTTCAACAATACCTTCAGCTGTAATTCTTGATGATTTCTTTTGAGCTGCCGCTAAACCTTTTTCTCTTAAATACTCAATTGCTTTTTCAATATCGCCATTTGTTTCCATAAGTGCTTTTTTACAATCCATCATACCAGCGCCTGATTTTTCTCTTAACTCTTTTACCATTCCTGCAGTAATAGACATTTTCATACCTCCCATATTTAAAAAGGGGCAGCCATTAATGGCTTATTCACCTAATGGTACCCCTCCTCATAATTCTTAGTTATTTTATGCTTCTTCTATTTCTTCAGTTGTTTCCTCTGCAGCAACTGCTTCTTCTGCAGCTTTCTGAGCATTAACCATTCCTTGTTTTCCTTCAAATACTGCATTAGCCATTACTTTTGTAATTAAGTTTACGGCTCTGATAGCATCGTCATTACCAGGAATAACGTAGTCAACCTCATCAGGATCACAGTTTGTATCAACGATTGAAATAACAGGGATTCCAAGTTTTTTAGCTTCAAGAATTGCAATTCTTTCCTTCTTAGGATCAACTATAAAAATTGCTCCTGGAAGAGTTTTCATGTTTTTGATGCCACCTAAAAATCTTTCAAGTCTTTCCTGTTCTTTTTGAAGCTGGAATACTTCTTTTTTAGGAAGAAGTTTTATTGTTCCATCTTCCTGCATTCTTTCTAATTCAAACAATCTGTCAATTCTCTTCTTGATTGTTTTGTAGTTGGTAAGCATTCCACCTAACCAACGTTCATTTACGAAAAACTCTCCACATCTTAATGCTTCATCTTTAATCGTATTCTGTGCTTGTTTTTTTGTGCCAATAAAAATAACCGGTTTACCTTCTTGGGCTACTCTTCTTAAGAAGTCATATGCTTCTTCGATTTTCTTCAGTGATTTTTGTAAATCAATGATATAAATTCCATTTCTTGCTCCAAAAATATATCTGCTCATTTTTGGATTCCATCTTCTTGTCTGATGTCCGAAATGTACGCCAGCCTCAAGTAATTGTTTCATAGTAACTACCGCCATTCAGGCACCTCCTCTCGTTTTTTTCCTCCGCTTTTTTCAGCTTGTTATACAACTCTTATTAAGAGCAACAGTATAATAATCAAAAAGCGTGCATTTTAACACCGTCATAAATTTTATCATAATTATGTTCTAAAATCAATTAAATTTTTATATCAATTTTACCTGGATCAAAACAAAATGATTTATTTTCCGACAGTGATTCTTCTTCTTTTTTCTTTTTTTTGATTATCTTTACTTCCCTTATTATTTTTTCCTTCCTCGTCATTCCGTAAACCTTTTTTTCTGTTTGTTCAACATCCCCAACACTGCTCATTCTTCTGTTCGATTCTTCATTAGCCGAAATAACTTTTTGCTGAGCATCGATATCAGCCCTTTTAAGGAAATTTTGCTGTTCCTTGCTGGCTTCAAAGGTTTTAGAAATAGAAACCTGAAATTCAATTGGTCTTACGGACATTTAAATCACATCATTTCTTACATTATATTAGAGGAGTTACCACTATGTCACCATGGCTTAAACAAACCTTTACTTTGTAGTTTTGACTTGTAAATCTTTTTGAGTATTCTCCTATTCTTACTTCAGTACCTGGATTAATTGTTTCTTCAACTTCAATATAGGCTTCCTTTAGCTGGTTAAGTTTTTCTGAAAACTCAACCACTTCTTGTCTCAATTCTTCTTCTTTAATCATAGAGTTTTTTAAACTTTGGGCCAGATCCATTAACATTTTTTCTTTTGGGGGAGGAAGTTCACCCAGTCTTTCTTTCATTTCTTCCAGGATTCTTACTCCCTGTCTTGATTTTTTTATATTATCTTTAATTTCATTGTATTCCTTTGAAACTTCCATGAACTCATCTTTTAGAGATGGGTCAACACCTATTTCAAATTCAGTTTTTGTTGCCAGGTTATTTCCTATATTCTTACATTTTACAAATTGTGCTGCCCGGACAACTCCACCTACAATAAGACCTTTATTTTTTGTAAGTACAACCGAATTTCCTGCTACTACTTCATTATGCATAATTGCTTCATCAGCTGTTACATCAAGATTTGCTCTGATACTTGCATTCTCAATAAACTTTGTACTTATTGAACCTTTGGCATTTATTTTTGATTTCTTCATTCCTCTGATTCCTGTCATTACAAAAATGTTGCCTTCTGCCTCTATTGAACCACCCTCAACAATACCATAAACATGAACGTCTCCACCGGACTTAATCATAAAACCGTTTTTTACGCTTCCTTTTATAATTACATTTCCAACAAATTCAATGTTCCCTGTGGAAAAGTCAACATCACCGTTTACTTCAAATATTGGAAGAACAGAGACCCTGTTTCTTGCTGTTGAAAGCATACCATCAATAGTTGCAATTGCTTTTAAACCGTCAGAAGAATGTTCAATATTTTTCCCTATTGGAAGTTTTTTGTTTTTTCCATCCATAGCATGAATTGCTTTACCTTTAACTGTTAAACCCGATACACCCTTAGTTGGTGGCTTTTTTTCTATAATAACCTGACCTTTTTTAACATTATTAATTACATTTGTATTATAAAAATCTGCCCTTCCATCTTCTAATAGTTTGGGTTTTGCAGATCCTTCATTTTTGAAAAGATAAATAATTTCTGCATCGTTACCATTTACAGCATCTCTGGTTTCTGCGAAAAGTTCATCTGAAAAACAGCTTTTTGAATTCTTTATTTTTATCAAAACAACTTCAATAATTCCATTAGTAATACCTTGTTTTGAAATTTCCTGGGAAACCATATCAGCAGAAGGCAAGGATCCTGTTAAGAGGTCTGGATGCATTGTAAGAAAAGCTTTTGTCACTTTCCCATTGTATGTTATTTCAACTTTTGCAGAAGTATCAATTTTGTCTTTTGATCCCACTGTAATTTCGGCAATTCCACCTTCTGCCCATTTAGCTATTGCCATAGAATCAAGTTTTATATTTCTGATTTTAATCTCTCTTGTAAAATGAGAGATAAGTTGATTTATATCTGCAGCTGTTTCAGGATTTTTCTTTACAACAAAATTTTCTTCATCTGTTCCCCATTCGTAATATTTCATCTCTCCCTACCCTCCCTGGTCCATATAGTAATTTAAAGCACCTTTTAATTTAAGTATTGCTTTTTTATGAATCTGAGAAATTCTCCCTTCAGATAGTTCCAAAACTTTCGCTACCTCTTTTGTAGTTAGTTCTTCAAAATAAATTAAAGATATTACTAATTTTTCCTTCTCATTAAGCTCTTTAAGCTTTTCCATAAGTAAACCTTTTAGTTCATTCCGTTCAACCACTGCCTGAGGCCCAGGCTCTTTTTCATCTGCAAGGAAATCCTTTAATATATATGTGTCTTCGTTTCCTGATTCCAAAGCATTCTCTAATGAATATATCGTTAAAGATGCCGCATCATTTAGATGTTTCTGATATGTATCAACGTCCATCTCTAAATAGGACGCTATTTCTTCTTCTTCTGGCTCTCTTCCATATTCCTTTAGAAGGTTTTCATAAGCTTTTTCCATTTTTTTTGCTTTTCTTCTTAAAGACTGGGGAGCCCAATCCATTTTTCTAAGCCCATCATAAATTGCTCCCCTGATTCTCAAGGAAGCATATATTTCAAATATTACATTTTTATCAGGATCAAATTTACCAATAGCATCTATAAGACCAAATGTTCCATAAGAAATTAGATCATCTACTTCAACCATGCTTGGAAGGCTCTGATAAATTTTATAAGCATGAGTTTTAACAAGACCAGCATAATTTAGGATTATTTGCTCTCTTGTACAACTGTTTTTATTATTAAGATAATTTTCCCATAGCTTATCGATATTCATATTTATATTACCTTTTTCCCGAATTTAATTGATTTTACTGTTAGACTGCCATCTTCGGCAAAGAGTTCAATAGTTCTGCCAAAATTGTCACCTGTATCTTCAGCAATTAGTTTTATTCCATGATTCTTTAACTGCTGTTTTACAGCTTCAACATTCCTTTCTCCAATTTTCATAATATCACTGGTATTGAAAGAACTGAACATTTGGGCGCCACCGGCTATTTTTGCCACCATCCGCAATTTTGAAGCACCCATTTTTTCCATATTCAATATTAAATCTGGTACGCTAGTATCAGCAAATTTAAATCTGTTTGTATTATTTCTGGAATTTGTGCTGTCTGGTAACATTACATGAACCATTCCAGCTATTTTTTTCATTGAATCATATAGACAAACCCCTATACATGAACCAAGGCTAATGGTAATTATTGTATCATTTTTATCACATACAGCAGCTTCCGCAATTCCAACTTTATGTTGTGTCATATTTATGATACTCCCAGTCTTTCCAGAATTTTATGAAGAGAATCCGGCCCTGGAAGAAGAAAGAAATGTCCTTTTACCTCAACTTCTTCTTCTAAAAAAACACTTTCTATTACAAAAGAATAGTCACTTACTTCTCCATAAAGCTGAAGTACATTACCAAGAATAGCTCCAGACATATCGTAAGTTAAAGCTGGAACTGTTGCCCCAAATAGTAAATTTGTAAACATGCCTAAGGAGTTAAGATATGATCCCGCTAAAATATTTGTTACTTCCTTAATTACGGACTCACTCATTTCATCAAAATCTTCAATACTCTTAATTTCCTTATCTAAAAGCAACTTCATGAATAAAGATACACTTTTTTCAGGGATAACAAAAAGAATACTCATTGGAGCATCACCTTTTACTTCAAGATAACCCCCTGCCACTAAAGATTCTGCTCCTCCCATTATTTCTACTACTTCATTAAAAGGAAGAATATCTATTTTCGGAACCGTCATATCAATTCTTTTATTTAAAAGGGTTGATAATGCAGTTGCTGCATTTCCAGCTCCAATGTTCCCAATCTCTTTTAATGCATCAAGTTGCATTGCATTTAAATCTTCAAATCTCATTTTAGTCTCCTATTCTCCTTTTATTTCTTCAGAAGCTGTGATAGTTAAAATTTGATCTAATTTTAAAAGAATTAATAATCTTCCATTATATTTTCCAACACCATCTACATATTTTTTATCTACAGAATCAATAAGATTTGGTTCTTCAATATCTTCTTCTCTAATTCTTATTACTTCTGTAACATTGTCAATAATAATCCCAAAACGATTATTATTTACTGTAAGAATTATTATTCTGGTAGTTTCATCTACTACCTTTTCTTCACCTTTAAATTTTTTTCTAACATTCAAAATAGGAACAACGTTACCTCTTAAATTAATTACACCTTTAACAAACTCACTGGACTTTGGAACTCTAGTAATTTTTGTCATTTTTAGAATTTCATCTACCGAAAGAATGTCCACTCCATATTCTTCTTCCCCCAACATAAAACCTACAATTTGTATTTCTTTCAAAATAACTCCTCCTATCTGGTTATTGTTTTATATGCATTTAAAATTTCAAAGGCTATATTATCCAAAGGTACTTTTACATCAACTGCGTTTGCTTCAACAGCTGCTTTAGGCATTCCATAAACAACACAAGTCTCTTCAGACTCAGCAATGGTCACCGCACCTTGAGAATTTAATTTTACCATATCATCTCTTCCGTCATAACCCATACCAGTCATTATTACTGCTATAACTTTAGAAAAGTTATACTTGGCAAAGGAGTTAAAAAGATAATCCACTGAAAGCCTGTGTCCGTTTACTGGTTCTTCCTTAGTTAATTTAACTTTTAGAACTTTATCTGTAAAAGTCACTCCCATTTGGTAACCGCCAGGAGCAAGATAAGCATGTCCAGGCTTAACCAGATCTCCATCTTCAGCTTCTTTAACTGAAAATTTTGAAATACTATCAAGTCTCATAGCTAAAGATTTTGTAAAGGTTACCGGCATATGCTGAACAATAAATACTGGAGCATTAATATTTCCACTTAAATCATCCATTACTTTACGAAGGGCTCTTGGTCTCCCAGTTGAAGTTCCGATAAGAATAACAGGATAAGGCAGAACTGTTTTCTTCTCTTGTGTTGAAATGGGAGGAACGTGAGATTCCTTTCTAATAATTGGAACCTGAATAATTCTTTTTTCCAGAATAATTTTTCTGGGTTTTGATTTACTTGCAATTCTTACTTTTTCAATTATTTGATCTTTAATATCTTCCATTTTCAGGGAAATAGAACCCCCGAATTTTGCAATAAACTCAACTGCACCACATTCCAATGCCTTTAAAGTAACTTCTGCACCTTCACTGGTTAGACTACTTACCATTACAACAGGTACAGGGTTTGCTTCCATTATTTCTTTTAATGCTGTTAAACCATCCATTGCAGGCATTTCTACATCCATTGTTACAACGTCTAGTTGCAGCTTAATTGCTTTTTCTAAAGCTTCCTTACCATTTCGAACAGTATCTATTACTTCAATATCTGGTTGGCTTTCTACTATATCTTTTATTATTTTTCTCATAAACGAAGAATCGTCAACTATTAATACTTTAATTTTTTCCATTATTATGCCTCCCCGAAAGAAGCAGAATTTTTAAGATTATTAACCCCGTAATAATGAAGATATCCTGGAAAAATAATCCTTTAATCCTTTATTTATTTTCTTCTCATAACTAATATCTAGTATTGTTGCTGCAATATTATATACATCTGAAGCAGCATTAGAAGTTGGATATGAAGTTATAAAAGGTTCCTGCTTTTTTACTGATTCAATTACCATTTTATCATCATTTATAAAACCTAAAACCTGCAAATCACAATTATCTAAAAATCTTTCCGCAACTATTTTTATTTTTTTCCCTGTCATCTCCCCTTCTTCCCTGGAGGTAACTCTGTTAACTATTAACTTTGTCTTACCCACATATCTGTGTTTATTAATCGTTTTTATTAAACCATAAGCATCAGTCAAAGAAGTTGGTTCAGGGATAGTTATTACAAATACTTCATCTGCTGCCAGAGAGAAACTTAGAACACTTTTATTAAGTCCTGCTCCTGTATCAATTAAAAGAAAATCATAATCATTATCAATTTGAGAAAGCTGGGTAAAAAAAGACTTTAAATCTTCTTCTGGTAATTGGGCAAGTTCAAATACTCCAGAACCTCCGGGAATAATATCTATATCATTTGGTCCTTTTATTATAATATCTTTTATTGTTCTCTTACCACTAATTACATGAGATAAATTACACTTAGGAGCTGCCCCCAGGAGAACATCAATATTTGCAAGACCCAGATCAGCATCTAAAATTAAAACCTTTTTCCCAAACTCCCCTAAAGCTATACCAAGATTAAGGGTGAAATTAGTTTTGCCTACTCCGCCTTTACCAGAAGCAACTGTAATAATTTTAGTTTTTCTTTCAAAACCATTTATTTTATTTTCAACATCAGCCTTAAGATTACCAGCTAATATCCTTAGGCGGTCAAGTTGATTACTCATCCTGCAAATCCCCAATCAACAATTTATAATATTTTTCCTGGTCAGCAAATTCAATATCATCAGGAACACTTTGACCATTTGTAAAATAAGAAAGGTTCTTTTTACTTCTGTCTACAACATTTAAAATTGCACCATATGTTGTTGTTTCATCAAGTTTAGTAAATATAATTTTTTTAATTTTTAGAGCTTCATATTTTTCAATAATATCAAGCATATCTTTATATTTTGTACAAGCACTTAATACGAGGAATATATCATCGGGAGCCGCAGCTTCTAAAAAGCCTTTTATCTCAGACATTTGTATAGAGTTTTTATGACTTCTTCCTGCAGTATCTATAAAAATCAATTCTTTGTCTAAATTATCTTTTATTGAGTTTTTTAAATTTTGTGGGGTGAATACTACATCTACAGGGACACCAATAATTTCCCCAACTGTTCTTAACTGCTCAACCGCAGCAATTCTGTATGTATCAACAGTAATTAATGATACTTTCTTTTTATCGTTTATAGTGTAATTTGCCGCAAGTTTTGAAATTGTAGTTGTTTTTCCAACTCCCGTAGGCCCTGCCAGAGCAATTACAGTTTGTTTATTTTTATTAATGTTTTCAATTGGTTTCGGTGGTTTTATAATTCTAAAGATTTCTTCCTTAAGTAAATCATATACGCTTTTTTCCGTACTCTTTTCAAAATATTTTTTTTCTATTTTTTTTATGATTCTTGAGGCAATTTTAGCATCAACTTCCTGATCTGTAAGACGATCATAAATTTTTTTAAATTCCCCTTTAAATACTGTATTCCCGGATTCAATTAAAGACATCATTTCATCCATTTTCTTTTGCATCTCTGATAATTCTGTTTGGGAAGTTCCGGTTTCCTGTTCAGGGTGTACAGAATTTTCTTCTGGTTTCACCTGGGGTATAGAAATTTGCTGATTAATAATCTTAATTGCTTCGTTTTCTTTAGTTTCTTCTTTTCTTTTTGCTTCAAGGCTTTCCTCATCATCATAATTAAACTCTTCCACCGCCGCAGTTACTTCATAAAATTCTTTGGTAAAAAAACCAAAGAAACCGCCTTTTTTCTGTTTCTTAGTATGAAGAATTACAGCATCTTTTCCCATTTCAAGTTTAATTTGCTGATAAATTTCTTGGATGTTTTTTCCAGTAAATTTTTTAACTTTCATTATTTAAGATTCACCGTCCCCACAACTTCAATATTTATGTTTTGCGGAATTTCATTATATGAAAGTACTGGTATAGATGGAAAATTTCTTTCAATTAATCTTCTGAAATACAATCTTATTATTGGAGGAGTAAGCACTGCAGGCTGAAGACCCATTATTGCATTTTTTTCAATTATGGATGTAAGCTCATTTGCAACTGCCTGAGCCTGTCTTGGCTCAAGAGCCAGATAATTTCCTCCATCAGTTTCTTGAACACTATTTCTGATAATTTTTTCAGTCTCTGGGGAGAGAGTAATAACATTTAAAATATTATTCTCAATATAGGCATTAATTATTTGTCTTGAAATAGATTGTCTCACATATTCAGTAAGTATATCCAGATCTTTAGTGACTCCGGAATAATCTCCTATTGCCTCAAAAATTGTAACCATGTCCCTCACTGGGACTCTTTCACTCAATAAATTAACTGTAATTCTGTGGACCTCGCTTAAAGATAACAGTCTCGGAACAACTTCATCTACAACTGAAGGGGAAGTTTCTTTAACATGATTAATAATATTTTGAACATCTTGTCTGGAAATTATTTCTGTTGCATGATTTTTTATAAATTCGGTAAGATGAGTAGACAACACAGATGGAGGATCAACCACAGTACATCCGGCAATCTCTGCTTCTTCTCGGTCTTTTTCTTCTATCCATAATGCAGGAAGTCCAAAAGCAGGTTCAAGGGTTTCTATTCCAGCCAATTGTAATTCTTCACCAGGATTCATTGCAAGAAGTCTATTAAGAAGGAGTTTTCCTTCCGCCATAACAACTCCTTTTAACTTAATCAAATATTTATTAGGCTCCAGCTGCATATTATCTCTTATTCTAACGGGAGGTACTACAATACCTAATTCTATAGCAATTTGTCTTCTTATTAAAATTACCCCGTCAAGAAGATCTCCCCCCTGATTAGCATCAACTAAAGAGATTAAACCATATCCTAATTCTAGTTCCAAAGTATCAACATTCAGTAAATTATATACATTTTCAGATTTTTTTATTTCTTCAACTTCTGCTTCTATTTCGTCAACTTCATCTTTATCAATACTTTCTCTCACTGTTTTTCTCATAACATAGGCAATATAAATTAAAAAACCACCTATAGTTGCAAAAGGAAGAAATGGCAATCCCGGAACAGCTGCAAGAGCTACAAGGAAAAACCCGGTAATTGTAAGAACTTTAGGATTTGCAAAAATTTGTGACACCAGATCACTGCCAAGATTTGCATCAGAAGCAGTTTTTGTAACAATTATTCCTGTTGCCGTGGATAATAAAAGTGCTGGTATTTGAGATACAAGACCATCACCAACAGTAAGCAATGTAAAACGAACAGCAACTTCACCAATACTACCTAGATTTAATTGGAAGGTACCTATAATTATACCACCAGTAATGTTTATGAGAGTTATAACAATACCTGCAATAGCATCTCCCTTTACGAACTTTGTAGCACCATCCATGGCTCCATAAAAATCTGCCTGGCGCTGAATATCTATTCTTCTCTGACGAGCTTCTATATCATTTATTAAGCCTGCGTTTAAATCAGCATCAATAGCCATTTGCTTTCCTGGCATTGCATCTAATGTAAATCTTGCTGCAACTTCTGCAACTCTTTCAGATCCCTTTGTTATAACTATAAACTGAACTATTACTAATATAAGAAAGACAATTAAACCGACAATTGGATTTCCTCCAACAACAAAGTTGCCAAACTGTTCAATAACTTCTCCTGCATCCCCCTCTAGAAGAATCAATCTTGTAGAAGATACGTTAAGGGCCAATCTGAATAATGTCATAATTAACAATAATGCGGGGAATATTGAAAACTGCAATGGTTCTTCATTATACATTGCAACAAGAACAACCACTAAGGCCAAAGATATATTAAATACAATTAATAAACTTAACAGCCAGGTTGGCAGAGGGGTAATCATCATTACAACAATCATGATTACCCCTACTGCTACCATAATATCACTATATTTAGTTAACAAGTTTAAGTCATTCTCTACCTTAGCCATTTATTCACCTATTAAATAATTTTATTTTTTAATTTATATACATATGCAAGAACTTCTGCAACAGCCTGGAACATGTCTCCGGAAATTTCCTGGCCTATCTCTACATTATAATACAAAGCCCGGACTAATGGTTTATCTTCATATAAAATAATATTATTTTCTTTTGCCATTTCTCTTATTTTTAAGGCAACATAATCTTGCCCTTTAGCAATTACTTTTGGCGCAGTCATACCTGGGCTGTATTTTAACGCCACTGCAAAATGAGTAGGGTTTGTAATTACAACATCTGCCGAAGGAACTTCTTGCATCATCCTGCTTATTGCCATTTGCCTTTGCTTCTCTTTTATTTTACTTTTAATTAAAGGATCACCTTCAATATTTTTATATTCATCTTTTATTTCCTGTTTAGACATTTTTTGATTTTCTGTATAATCATACTTTTGAAAAATAAAATCGATAATAGCCAAGACTAATAAAAATAGCAACACCCTCCAAATTATTGCAAAAATTAATTCGCCAATAAATACAAGGGATACTTGAATGTCCATATCCATAAACTGAGGGAAGGTCATTGTTCTGTCTTTAATTACAGAATAACTCAAATATAAAATTCCAGCTATTTTAAATATTGATTTAAATAGCTCCATTAATGTTCTTTTTGAAAAAATCTTTTGGAATCCTTTTATAGGATCTATTTTTTCCAATTTCATTTGTAATGGTTCCGTTGTAAAAAGAAAGCCAATCTGCAAATAATTTGCAAGAACTCCTGCAATCATACTTAAAACCATTATGGGTAACACAATTCTTGTAAGCCAAAGAAGAATTGTAATATAAATATGCTGTACACTCTCTATTGTTACCACAGAATTAGTATCAAAATGAAAAAATGTAATAAACAAAGCCTCCATGTTTTTTACCATATCCCCCATAAAAGCTCTAAGAAAAATTAAAGTCACAAGCAAAATTACTGCTGAATTAATTTCAACACTTTTTGCAACCTGACCTTTTTTCCTTGCATCTTCTAATTTTTTTGGGGTTGGTTTTTCAGTTTTCTCCCCAGCAAAAAGCTGAAGATTAACATAGTATTTATTCATGATAACACCCTTATCAATGTATAAATATCTGTAAAAGATTTTTCAAAAAAAGCACTTAACACATATATATACAATGGAATAATTACAATAGACAGGATAAAACCAATTCCTATTTTCAGAGGCATTCCTATCATAAATACATTCATCTGAGGTACAGTTCTTGCAATAATCCCAAGAATGAAGTCTGCTGCAAATAAAGCACCAACATATGGAAGAGCTATTTTTAATGCAATAACAAATAAATTTGTTGTTACATATATAATAAAATTCATTAAAGTGATGTCTACACTAAAGTTACCCAAAGGGATAATTTCATAAGACTTGATTAATACATCTAATAATAAAATATGTCCATTTAAAGATAAATAAAAAAACATTGTGAGAAAATATTTAAAGGTACCCATTACCGGCATCTGAGCTCCGGATTGAGGGTCGACAACGTTAACGATGCCAAAACCCATTTGCATATCAATAAGCTGACCAGCTAAATTAATAGCATCAAAAAACAAAGTTGCTATAAAACCAATGGAAAGACCAATAGCAAATTCACTCAAGGCATATATAAAAAAAAGCAGTAAGGAAGATTCAATGGTTAAGAAAGGGGTATCAACCATAGTTGGTACAACCAGGATGCTGATCAGCATTGCTAATGCAGCTTTCATCATTGATAATACATTCCTACTGCTAAATAGTGGAGCTATAATCAGAAAGCCAATTATTCTGAAAAAGACCATCAAATATGTGGGAAAACTTTCATAGAAAATTTGAATATATTCCATAATTAACTTCCTAATCTTGTCATAATTGTAAATAAGTTTTGAGTAAAGGCTATTAAGATATTAAGCATCCAGGGGCCAAGGACTACTACCATTACAAAGATTGCAACAATTTTTGGAACAAAAGTCAAAGTCTGTTCCTGAATTTGTGTAGTAGCCTGGAAAATACTAATTACTAAACCAATAAGAATACTCCCAATTAGCAACGGACCTGAAATCAAAAGTACTGTATAAACAGCTTCTCTTCCTATGTAAATAACTAAATCTGGTGTCATTTTTTACTTCTCCTTCCTAAAAGCCTGTAATTAGAGACCTAACAACCATATGCCATCCATCAACTAATACGAATAGCAAAATTTTAAAAGGTAAAGATATCATCATGGGTGGAAGCATCATCATACCCATTGACATTAATACACTGGCTACAATCATATCTATAACTAAAAATGGTATAAAAATTAAAAATCCAATCTGAAATGCTGTTTTAATTTCGCTTATTACAAAAGCGGGGACTAATACATATAGAGGAACATCATCTCTTGTTTCGGGTCTTATTGTATCTGAAGCACTGATAAACATTGCAAGATCTGCTTCTCGTGTATATTTAAACATAAATTCTCTAACAGGGCTTAGTGCATTATCTAAAGCTTCTCCCTGAGAAATTTCTTCATTCATATATGGCTGAATTGCATTTGTATTTACTTCAGTAAAAACAGGGCTCATAATAAAAAAGGTAATAAATAAAGCCAGACCTATTATTGCCTGATTAGGAGGCATTTGCTGTGTCGCTAAACCCTGACGAACAAAGGAAAGAACTATTACAACTCTTGTAAAAGATGTCATTAAAATAAGAATACTGGGAGCAAGAGTTAATATTGTAAGTAAAAAAACAATTTGCAAACTAACTGCAACATCTTCTGGATCTGTTGTATTAGTCAGACCAAGTTCAATTCCGGGAATAGTAAATTCCTGGGCAAAAGCTCCAGGTAAACACAAAGAAAATAATATTAATAATAGTATTAATGCTAATCTTTTTTTATTCATACTAATCCCTTTTCTTATTAAAATGCTTTTCAGCAATTTTAATATTTTGTTTAAGATAGTTTTGAAAGGAATCTTGCTCCTTCTTTTTAAACGGATTAATTGTAAAATCATTAAATTCCTTATTTAAAATAATCTCACTTTTAATTTTTTCAAAATCATTTTTTTCTATCTTTGTTAAAAGGTTTAAAGAATTTTCAGTACTGCCAATAACATACCCTTCATTGTTAATTTCTACTAAATATAAACCTCTGTTATTGCCCATATAGTTGTAATCCAGTACATTTGACCAATTCCCATCCCGGTATTTTGGCTCATTTTTTTTAGTAATACATTTTAAGGTAAAATACAATAAGGACACAACAAAAATAACTGCAATCAGGTACCTTACTAATAAAAAGCCTATATTGGTAGTACCCTCAGTTAAATTTATCGCATCCGTAGGATCTGTGGGAAGATTCAATTCTTGATTCGCATATGCAAGGACAGGATTTATAAACATAATGCAAATGAAAATAATTACTTTTTTCATGATAGAGCCTTAGAAACAGCCTCCAGAACCCTGTCCGCCCGGAAAGGCTTAACAATAAAATCTCTAGCTCCAGCCTGAATTGTTTCAACAACCATAGCTTGCTGTCCCATAGCACCGCACATTACAATTCTTGCACCTGGATCTGATTGTTTAATTTTCTTTAATGCTTCAATTCCGTCCATTTCTGGCATGGTAATATCCATTGTAACTAAATCCGGCTTTAATTCAGCATACTTTTCAACTGCAACCGCACCATTTTCTGCTTCTCCTACTACTTCAAAACCATTTTTAGATAAAGTATCCTCAATCATCATTCTCATAAATGCCGCATCATCAACAATCAAAATTTTCTGTGCCATTATATCTTTCCCCTTTTATTGTAATTTTTTAACCCGTTCTATAGGACTAACAATATCAAGTATTCTTACCCCAAAATTCTCATCTATAACAACTACTTCACCTTTAGCAAACAGTTTTCCGTTAATCATCAGGTCAACTGCTTCCCCTGCTAACTTATTTAATTCTATTATAGAACCTGTTGAAAAATCAAGAATTTCTTTTACTGTTTTCTGAGTACGTCCCAACTCAACAGATACATTTAAAGCAACATCCAGAATAAGATCAAGATTTTGTGATCCTGTAACATTAATATTATAATCCAGTTGCTGAAATTCTGCTGGTGATACATTAATATTACTCTGATTACTTCTGGAATTGTTTTCTGGAGGCTGAGAATAACTATTTGAAGAATATTCTTCTTGTTTTGGTGTGCTTTGTGGTTGTTGTTTAACAGGAGCCTCTTCTTTTTTAACTTCCTGACTACCTGAAGGAGTTGATCTAATATTACCAATTAAGGAAACTGCCATTTCTTTTGCAAAATCAAGAGGTATGATTTGCACAAGCTTGCTGTCTATTAATTCTTCTATTTGCATATTAAATGTAACCAAAGCAATTTTATTAAGAGAAGGATCAAGAAACTTCAGTCCATCCTCTGAAATATTCACGATTTCAACCTGGGGAGGTGCAATATTAATTAGTCTGTTTACTAAAGTTGCCATAGAAGTTGCAGCAGAACCCATCATTTGGTTCATGGCTTCGCTTACAGCACTTAAATGTAATTCACTCAACTCCTCTACGGATGGCTTGCCTTCTCCACCCATCATAAGATCAGCAATTATTGCTGCATCCATATTTTTAAGGATAAGAACATTACTTCCCACTAAGCCCTCAGTATACTTAACATCTACAACAGTATGGGGATAACCATATTCAATTTCAAAATCTTTAACACTGATTACTTTAACCGAAGGAACAGTTATTGATACTTTTTTTCCAAGTAAAGTTGACAGAGTAGTTGAAGCTGTTCCTAAAGTAATGTTTGATACTTCTCCAATGGCATCCTTTTCAATGTCGCTAAGTTCATCCCTGGCAATATCTTCAGGTATAAAATCTGTATCGACATCATCCGCCCCTCTTAGCAAGGCATCTATTTCCGCTTGGGATAATATTCCATCGCTCATATAACTTCATCCTCCTCTGCAATATCATGTTCAAATATCGACCTGGTAATTTGTGCCCCAATTGATTTACCTACTAAACCAAGCTTTCCTTTGAATTTCTTTCTTTTTTGAACTTTAATATCTATTTCATCATCAACATGTTTTTCAAGGTTTATCACGTCACCAACTCTAAAGTCCAAAAGATCTTTAATGGTTATGTATGTATCTCCCAGAACGGCACATACATCCATTTTTGTCATCTTAACCTTGCTGTTTAAACTGTTAATTATATCTTCAGTTTGAGTTTTACTTTCTGATCCATACCAGAATTTTGCATTTAATTTATTGCCAATTGGTTCCAGGCTATAGCAGGGTGTACAAATATTCATAAATCCTTCAAGCTCTTCTTCCAACTGTATGTTTAAGGTAATAAGAATTACCATCTCTGTGGGGGATACTATCTGGCTAAATGTCGGATTTGTTTCAAGAGATTCAAAAATAGGATTCACATCAATAATGTTCTCCCAGGACTCTCTTAAATGATCAAGCATCTCTTTCATAAATCTGCTAACTACAATTTCTTCAATTTCAGTCAAAGGCCTGGCTTTAAAGTTAGTTACTCCCGGGCCACCAAACAACTTATCTATAATAAAAAATACCAGCTGAGGGTTGAATTCTAAAACAGATTTACCTTCCAGGGGGCCAAGCTGAAAGATATTAATAATAGTTGGGTTTGGAGCAGATCGAATAAATTCATCATAGGTCAGTTGTTCAACAGATGCTACTTTAATATTTACCCTAGTTCTCAGTTTTCCGGAAAGCATTGTAGAAACCAGACGAGCAAAATTTTCATGTATAAATTGAAGTGTTTTCAACTGATCTTTGGAAAATTTATTCGGCCTTTTAAAATTATAGAGAGATATTTTTTTGTCAGATTCTTTTTCCTTCATTTCCTCTGCATCTACAGCTCCGGTTTGCAGGGCATTTAAAAGGGAATCTATCTCTTCCTGAGACAGGATATCAGCCATTTTTCCACCTCTCTAACGCTTAAAAAATAATTACTGCCATACAAAAACTTCAAAAAAGATATTAGTAACTTCTCCATCATCTAAGATATCATTTAAAGCACCCATTAACTGGGCTCCTATTTTATCCTTTGCTCCAGGCAATTCTAAATCTTCTAAAGTTAAATTACCTAAGACTCTTAATACTGAATCATTAAACATAGGGAGTTTTGTATTAATCTCTGTTAATACTTTTTTATTGTCAACTTCAACAGAAAATTGTGTTCTAAGGAACCTTCTGCCACCGGCATCTAAAAGGTTAACAGTATATTCTTCTGTTTGAAAAACAGGGCCTATTGTAGTTTTTTCCCATCCTCTCCTCCGCCAGATAGCATATTAATTCCAATAAAAATTGCTGCTGCCAAAACTATTAATAATAGTATCCCGCCACCAATAATCAGCAACTTACTGGTACCCTTTTTTTCATTTTTTTGAACATTTTCTTTTTCGTCCATTATATATACCCTAATTTTAAACTAAAAACTAGTTTAAAACTACCCTTTCTTCAGTATAAGAAACATCATCTCTAAGAACTATTATATCAACTCTGCGGTTTTTTTGTCTGGACTCTCTGTCAGCGTTAGAAACCAAAGGATAGTATTCTCCAAAAACTCCCCCGGACATCCTGAATGGATCCATCCCACTATTTTCTACAAGATGTCTTAACACATTTGTTGCCCTGGCTGCAGATAATTCCCAGTTTGTTGCATAAGTCCTGGGGTCAGTAGGAACATCGTCTGTATGTCCTTCAATCCTGTAATACCGGTCAATGCCTCTTAATGTGTTTGCAACCTTATTTAAGGCACTTCTTGCCTCAGGACGCAAAACTGCTCTGCCACTATCAAAAAGTAAGGTATCTTGAAGTCTTACCAAAACTCCCCTTTCATTCAATTGTACTATAATTTCCCCCTGGGAAATCTCTTCACTTAACTCTTCCCTGAGCTGCTGGACAATTTCCTGTAATTCTTTTATGCCCTGTTGCTCTGCTGCATCAACAGCTGTAAGAATACTTTCACTAATAGAGTCCGGATCTGCTCCTTGATTCAGCAAATCCATTTGATTCAAGATTTCTCCTCCATCAAGTACTCCTATAGAACCTTTAAGAGAAGATACAACCATTTTCCACTTTACAGTATCTGTTGATGAATAAGCAAAAAACAAAATAAAGAAACAAAGAACCAAAGTAATCATATCCCCATAGGTAGTCATCCACAAAGGAGCTCCCGGGGGATTTTGAACTACTTTCTTTTTTCTGGCCATTTTTACTCATCCTCTTCATTTTTCTCGAATGATTTTCTTGATGAAGGACTTAAGAAAGCTTTTATTTTTTCGGCAACAATTCTTGGGTTTTCACCTGCCTGAATTGATAAAATTCCTTCAATTACTAGTTGTTTATTTAATATTTCATCTGCACTTCTTAATTTTAATTTACCTGCAATTGGTATAAAAAATAAATTTGCTAAAAAAGAACCATATAAAGTTGTTATTAATGCTGTAGCCATACCGGGTCCAATTGCTGAAGGATCTGACAAGTTTCCTAACATAAGAATAAGTCCGATTAGTGTACCAATCATACCAAAAGCAGGAGCTGAAGCTCCCATTCCATCAAAAATAGAGGCACCTGTTCTATGTCTTTCTTCAAGAAAACTTAATTCTGTTTCCAATATTTCCCTCACCAGCTCAGCATCTGTTCCATCTACGATAAACTCAACACCTTTTTTCATAAAATCATCATCAAGGGTTTCAGCTTCGGCTTCTAAAGCAAGCAAACCTTCTCTTCTGGCCTTCTCAGCAAATCGTACAATATTATCAATTACTTCCTTTGGTTCTTCATGCTTATTTTGCATAAAAGCAATTTTAACAATTTTTGCAGATCCTATAACTTGAGATAAATTAAAATTAATAAGGGTAGCTGCTATGGTTCCTCCCAATACAATCAAAATAGAAGAAACACTTATAAAAGGACCTAGTGCCCCCTGAAGCATGATAGAACCTAATATTAATCCTATTCCTAATATAACGCCTGTTAAACTACCTACATCCATTACCCGGACACCCCTTTTGTCTTATTGTTTATATATAACCCTTGGTGGTCCTGAAACTTCTTTTCTAAATTCAATTACTTTGCCAACGACTTCATCAGCAGTTTCTTTAACTGTAATTTTTTTGCCTGTTACTAATGTTATCATGGTATCTGGTGTTTCTTCAATGCTTTCTATCAAATCTGAGTTAATATAGAACTCTTTTCCCTGAAATTTCGTAAGACTGATCATAATGACACCGTCCTTTTTTTAATAATCAGGGGGCAAAATTACCCCCTGATTATTATATCACTTTTTATCTCTTAAGGTTTATTAATTCCTGAAGCATCTCATCAGAAGTTGCAATAATTCTTGAGTTTGCCTGGAAACCCCTTTGAGTAATAATCATATCAACAAATTCCTGAGATAAGTCAACGTTAGACATCTCTAAGGATTCTGGTTTAACACTACCTTTGCCCGCTGTACCTGGAGCTCCATATTCTGGTAATCCAGAGTTTCTGGATTCAACAAAAAGTGTATCTCCAACTTTACTTAAACCACTTGTGTTGCTAAAAGTAGCAAGAGCAACTTGAGCTAATTTAATGTTTTCACCATTTGAAAACGTTCCAATAATCTGTCCAGTTTGGTTAACACTTATTCTTTGTAAGCTTCCTGGTGAAAAACCATTTTGAATATTAGATAAGGTACTGCTCTCATTTGCAACCTGAATCATATTAGCAAGGTCCACATTTATACTTAGCGGACCTAAACCAGATGTAGCTGGGAAAGTAAATGGTAGTTCAAAAGCAGCGTTTTGAGGTATTGTATCATTTATCTGACCATTTGTTTTGAAATACATATCTTTCGTGTAGTCATTTCCAGCTCCCACACTTATTACATCTCCATCTATTGCATAATTTGCAACCCAATGGTTAGAATCAGCTTTCATATAAGTTACAGTAAAGTCATGAGCTCCGCCTTGATTGTCATAAACTTTCATAGAAGTTTGATAGTCTGCTTTTTTATAGTTAATCTGCATATTTGAAGTTGCATCCCAATCTGTCCAGAATCCATCATCATTTACATCTTTTAAAGTTAATTGCCCTGAAGAAGGATCAACGTCCCAGTAGTCAGAATTACTGCGGTTAAGAACAAGTACTCTTTCCCCATCTGATATTGAAAACTCTCCATCTACAACTAGTCCCTCTCCAGCACTAAGAACTACACTATTTGTTGAATCAATGCTGTTTACATCTCCACCTGTTACTATTGAAGAGATATATGTTTTTGTTGTGCTCATTCCAGTTGCAGAAGCTCCAACAGGTAAACCCGCTGTAGTTGTTGCAAGAACCTCTATTGATGCTTCTTTACCAATCCCAGGCCCAGTAATATTAATATCTCCACCATTAACAACAGCATAATTTATTCCTGATGTATTAAATGCTGTATTAACGGCAGCATCTATTTTTTTTGCTGCAGCAGCTATGCTGTCTCCAGCTAAAAGAGGGACATTTACTTCAACTCCATTTATATTTAAATCAAGTGAACCTGTTACAGCTGAATAAGTTGCTCCTGTTAATTCAGCTGGTGTTGTTGCCTTTGTTGCAGCAGTTCTGCTGTCTAAGTTTACCCCTATAGTCATTCCACTTGTTGCCTGTATAATTTGCGATGTTGAAAGAGCTGTCAGGTTAATTGGTGCAATTGCCTGACTTGTATCCAAATTAAAGTTATTACTTGCATCTACTGCTGCAGTCCAGCCCTTTACTTTCATACCATTTGAAGCAACAAGGTTATTTTCACTGTCAAAACCAAAGTTCCCTGCTCTTGTATAGTAATTATCGGAACCTAGTCCAATAACAAAATATCCTTCACCTTCAATAGACATATCCATTGATCTGCCTGTTGGTTGCAGTGAACCTGCTGAGCGAACAACATCAATACTTCCTACCGTTACACCAAAACCAACCTGCATTGGGTTTGTTCCACCAAAGAAATTTGAACTTGGAGCTGATGCTCCTCTTATTTGCTGGTTAAGCATTTCATTAAAGGTTACTGTACTTCTTTTGTAACCTACTGTATTTATGTTGGCAATATTATTACCTACAACGTCCATTTTTGTCTGGTGTGTTTTTAAGCCTGATCCACCAGAGAACATTGATCTCATCATATTATGTTTTCCTCCTCTTTCTCTGCCTCTGTCATTCGGCAGGCTGAGGGACCTCCATCCTTGGTCCAGTCCCGTTATTAGATTATTACTGCACTGTCAATATTTGTAAAAACATTATCCTTCATGCTATTTCCGTCTACAGCAGTAATTACCGTCCTGTTCTTAATGTTGACAACAAATGCTAAATCATCCATAAGGATTAGTGATTCTTTTGAACCTTTTAAATCTGCTTTTTCTACTGCAGAATTTAGTTTTTCCATTTTTTCTGGTGAAATATCAATTTGTCTATTACTTAATCTTTCCATAGCATGTTTGGAAAATTTAAGTTCTTTATCTGTATTAATTTGTTTGTTTAATATTTCGGAAAAACTGCTTCCAGTATTATTTATTGGTTGCTGAGTTCTGGGTTTTGATATCCCTGGATTAATTCTTATATTATTATCAATAAAATTATTCTTCATTTTCTTCAGCTCCATCTTCTGCTGGAACCATTCCTACTTCTGAAACCTCATTAAGAAATACTTCTTTATCTCCTATGCGAAGAACCTGATAAGAACCATTAAATGTTACTTTATCAACTATGCCTTCAACTTTTGTAAAACCATCTGCTCCATCTGCTACATAAGCTGTAACCTGTTTGCCAACTAAATTTAATGCTTGGGTTGAAGTTTGTGAGTATAGAACTGAATTTAATACAGATGTTTGCTGTTTAAGGAAATTTGTAATATTTGTATTTAAGTTTGTCATTTGCTCTAATTGTGTAAACTGAGCACTTTGTGCGATAAATTCGTTATTATCCATTGGGCTTAGAGGATCCTGAGCTTTTAATTGTTTAACAAAAAGCTTTAAAAAATCATTTTTACCAAGTTCACCAGTATTTCTTGTTCCAGTTGTACTACTAAAACTATAATTATTGTTAAGGTTATTAACCTGATTTACTGCCATCTCTTTCCCTCCTTTATGCGAAGACTTCCAGTCCTCCGGAATTATTAAAGATACTCTCTATTTTTTCTTCAAAACTTTGGTGTTCCTGTGAACCATTTCCATCTTTTCTGTTTGAGTTTCCTGAAAAGTTTTGATTAGAGCCATTAAAATGGTTGAAATTCTTTTCAAAATCTGTCTCAATATTAAAAGCTCCATTTCTGATTCCGCTGCTTTCAAGATTATTTCTTAATGTTGATAAGTTTGTATCTAAAAATTCCTTAATGTTTCTGCTTTCAGCAACAATTTTTACTGTCATTTCAGAATCTTCAGTTGCAGATATTTTTAAAGTTAACTTACCAAGATGCTCTGGATTGATTTTTACTGTAATTTCACGGTAACCAGCTTCTCCTGTTTTAAAACTATTCTTTATTTGGTTTTCAATATACTTAGGAAGATTTCTTAGTTCAACTTTTTCCTGAAGTTTTTGCGCATCTGTAAGTTTGTTGATATTTTCATCAAGACTTTTTTGGAAAGACAAGTTCCCTTTATCCTGAGCTTGTTCTGCTCCTATTTTTATTTCGCCACTTTGATTATTTTGAGAATTCACTTCAGCCTTTACTTCTTTTAGGCTTTCAGTTTTTTTAGACTCTTCCTGATTTAATAGATTCTTATTATCCGAAAAAACCATTTCATGTTTTTCTGAATATTTTTGAATAAAAGCAAAAGGATTCTCAAATTTTTGAACTAAATCCTTAAGGGAAGTTAATTCCTTTACTCCCCGGGAAACATCTTTATTAACAACATCCTTTAAAATATTCAGGATTTCTTTACCTAAAATACTTGTAAATTCAGCTTTTTCTTTCCCGGATAAATCCTTGATATTTTCTTCAGAAAAAATTTTATCTAAAAATTTTTCTGGCAGAAGTTTATTGTCTTTAAAAAGATTAATCAGTTTTTCTTTAATGAGGGTAAATTCCTCTGAAACATCAACATCTTTTATTTCAGATAAATATTGAAGAATTTTTTCCTCTAAATTCTCATTTAGATTTTGGGGAAGATTTTCCAAAACATTTTTTAAATCTTTAATCTCGCTAATTTCATTTGCTACAGGAGTTTCAAGTTCGGAAATTTTATCTACCTGAACATTTAGCAGTGCTTCAATTAAAGTTCCGTAAACCCCCATATTTTCCATAGTGGCTGTCTGTTCACCTATTGAATCACTTTCTTTAGAAATATTCCCAGAGCCTAAAAGACCTGTCAGTACATTATCAAAGGATTTTTCTTCACCACTACCTCCAAAAGGATTTGATGAGCCTATACTCTTTGACATACTGACAGGTTCCGAAACCTGAACAAATGATAATATTTGCATTCCTGTATTCAATTATTTCACCTCCTTGCCCTATAAGATTGCTGCAAATTTTAATTCACAGCTTCTATAGTTTTATCGGTAAGAATCGCTGTAAGTTTAGCAGCTCTCATGGAATCCATTCCTGCTAAAAAAGAGGCGGTTTTTTTACTTGGTATTTTCAATAAAATACTTACTACGGTGTTATCGTCAAGATTATCAAAAATTCTTACGGCCTGTTTATCTTCCATTTTTCCGTAAATTTGAGCCAATTGATCACTTTGAATATCTTTTTGCTGAATTTCTGCAATACTCTTTTCAAGTTCAGTAATCTTTAATTCATATTCTGCCTTTTCATCATCAAAAGAAGCTGATTCCTTTTCTTTTTCAGATAAAAGCAGTTTAAGTTTTTCTATTTGCCTTTGTAAATCCTTATTCTCATCTTCAAGGGGAGCAACAACCATTACAGGATCTTCAACTTTAAATCTTTCTCCAATTACAGGTAGATCGGATAATGCAGACTTTAAATTAAATACACCTGAAGCATTCATAGCAAGAAGCAGTCCAATTAAAGCAAAAATTATACCAAGAATTATTATTGTGATTATTAATTTCTTATTACTCATCAATTCACCTGCCGTCTATAAATATTTTTAATCCAATTTCATCTGCTTCTTTTTGTTCTTTTTGATTTTCTTCAAAAACATGTTGTTCTAATTTCTTTTCTTTTAGTTTTTCCAAAATTTTTCTTTCTTTTATGGTTTCCTGAAGTTTTAAAATTGCTTTGTCTCTTTCGCCAGTAAAATACTCAATATCATTTTCTATTTTTTTCTGTCTGGTTCTGAGACTTTCCAAATAAGCTTCATATAACAGTATTTCATTTATATTTCTTTTTGAAGATTTTTCATTTAGTGAATTTGTAACTTCATTTAATATCCTCTGAAGACTCTCCTGTGCTTCAAGCAATCTTTTTTGCCATGATGCCAGATCTTTTTTTGCTTCTTCTTCCTTGTTTATTGCCAAACGTAAAAGTATGTCCAGGCGGAATTTAAATCTGGTCATTAATTTTTACCATCACTTACTATTTTTTTCATAATGCTGACCGTATCTTCCAGAGAAAAATTTTCATAAACATCTTGTCTGAGAAAACTATTTATTGCATCAATTTTTTGCATAGCTTTATCAATTTTAGGATTACTGCCTTTTACATAAGCACCTACGTCTATTAGGTCTTTTGCCTCATTATATACAGCTGTAAGCTCTTTTAAAGACTGAGAAAGGTTGTAATGTTCGTTTGTAACTATATCTTTCATAACTCTGCTTACAGAGTTTAAAATGTCAACTGAGGGATAATGATTTTGCATTGCTATTTTCCTGCTTAATACCACGTGCCCATCAAGAATTCCTCTTACAGCATCTGCAATAGGTTCGTTCATGTCATCTCCATCAACCAGAACCGTATATAATCCAGTAATAGTCCCTTTATCGGAAGCCCCAGCTCTTTCCAAAAGTTTCGGTAGTTCTGCGAAAACTGAGGGAGGATAGCCTTTCGTTGCTGGTGGTTCACCTATTGCAAGGCCCAACTCTCTTTGAGCCATTGCAAATCTGGTTACTGAATCCATCATAAGCATTACATTATAGCCCTTATCTCTAAAATATTCAGCAATAGCAGTTGCTGTATAGGCTCCTTTAATTCTGTAAAGGGCTGGTTGGTCCGAAGATGCAACAATAACAATTGATCTTTCTAAACCCTCTGGCCCCAGATCTTTTTCAAGAAATTCTTTTACTTCTCTTCCTCTTTCACCAATTAAAACTATTACGTTAATATCCGCTTTGGAATTTCTTGATATCATACCCAGAAGGGTGCTCTTTCCCACACCACTTCCAGCAAATATCCCTAATCTTTGACCAATTCCACAAGTAAGCATTCCGTCCATAACTTTCACGCCAACTTGAAGTACTTCATCAATTCTTTTCCTTTGTAAGGGATGGGGAGGAATATTTGTCAATGGATAGGCTTTACCCTCAACGGATTCCAGGCCATCCATAGGATTACCAAGGGCATCAAGAACTCTCCCCCGCAATTTTTCAGAAACTTTTACGTTCAAAGTTGAACCTGTTGCCACTACTTCCGTTCCAGGTCTTATTCCTGTAAACACTCCTAAGGGCATAAGCAAAATTTTATCATCCCGGAAACCAACAACTTCAGAAGGTATTTGTTCATTTCCGTTATTAATGTAACAAAGCTCCCCAATGGAAGCTCTGGGACCTACTGAATAAATAATAAGACCAATTACCTGATCAACATAACCTTTATTTTTTATCATAGGAATTTTTCTGATTTTACTTTTATATTCCCCTAAATCAATCACCTATAACCACATCCTGTAATACCGCTTTAACTTTCTCTAAATTTTCTTCAAGATCAACTTCAAGAATACCCTTTTCTGAAACAACCATACAATGTCCCCGATTAAGACTTTTATCCAGTTTAACTGACAATGTTCCAGTAGTTAAAAGAGCGTTAATATCCTCTCTGTGATTGTTTAAAAATTCAAAATCTGCCCCTGATACTTTTAGGATTACCTGGCCTTTTGAATCTTTTACAAAATCAATTAAATACTTTGAGACTTCAAGAATCAGGTCATTCTTATCAACAATTAAACTAAAACAAATTCTGTCTAAAGTATCTGTAATAAAATTTAAAATCTCTTGTTCCGAACTTTTCAACAGAGCTTCTTTTTCAATATATGCTTCCTGTATAACTTTATTTGCACCTTCAATAAGCTCTGAATGCTCTTTTTCTCCCTTTTCTCTTCCTTCAGCAAAGCCCTTATCCCAGGCTTCTTCCATTCTTTTTTCTACTTCAATTTTACTTTCTTCGACTATAACTTCTGCTTTTATTTTTGCTTCATAAAGAATTTGTTCTGCTTTTTGTCTCGCATTCTCAATTAATTCTTCAATCATTTTTTTTGTTTCATTATAAATATCCTCAGCTTCAGAAGCGGTACTTCCGGAATTCTTAGTTACCATACCCTCTTCTTCTTGAGAAAAACTTTTTTTTACTGTTGTATAAGTAAGGCGATCTGCTTTTATTATCCTAGACAACTATATCGTCTCCTCCACCTCTGGCAACAATAATCTCACCTGAATCCTCAAGTCTTCTAATTGTTGCAACAACTCTTTGCTGAGCCTCTTTAACATCCCTAAGACGTACAGGTCCCATAAAGTCAATTTCCTCCTGAATGGTTTCTGCTGCCCTTTTAGACATATTTTTCTTAATTTTGTCTTTAACTTCTTCTGTTGCACCCTTCATTGCAAGAGCAAGATCTTTTTGTTCAATATCCCTAAGAACTTTTTGAATGTCTTTATCATCAAGTAAAATAATATCTTCAAATACAAACATAAGTCTTTTAATTTCATCAGTTAATTCTGGATCCTGAACTTCAAGATTTTCAAGAATTGCTTTTTCAGTACTTCTGTCAACTTTGTTCAAGATTTGAACGATTGATTCTACCCCGCCGGCAGAAGTAAAGTCCTGAACCATAAAGTTCGAAAGTTTCTTTTCAAGAACATCTTCAATATCTTTAATTATTTCCGGAGAAGTTCTGTCTAAAAGAGCTATTCTTTTTGCTACATCTGACTGCATTTCTCCTGGTAATGATGCCAAAATAGCTGCAGACTGATCTGGATCAAGATAGGCCAGAATAAGAGCCACTGTTTGCGGATGCTCATTTTGAATATAGGTTACTAACTGACTTGGATCTGCTTTTCTTACAAAATCAAAGGGTTTTACTTGCAAGGAGAATGTCAGTTTATTAATAATATTTATTGCTTTTTGATTTCCCAGTGCTTTTTCAAGAACACTTTTTGCATAGTCTATTCCGCCTTTGGCAATATATTCATTAGCCATATAAAGCTGATAAAACTCTTCAAAAATTTTATTTTTTTGTTCTGCATCTACCTTACGGACATTGGCTATTTCCAAAGTAAGTTGTTCAATTTCTTCTTCTCCCAGGTTTTTCATAACCTGAGCAGATTGCTCTGGCCCTAGAGAAATTAATAACACTGCTGCTTTTTGTCTTCCCATTACTTTATCTCTAGCCAACTAATTCACCTCATATCTTCAATTAACCAGGATTTAATTACTTTTGCAACATCTTCTGGCTGTGTTTTTGCAAGTCTTTCGACTTTTCTTTGAATTTCTGCTTTTTCAGCAGTTAAAGGATCTAAATCGTCCAGAGAATCAAAAGATAAATCCGGAGAAATATCTCCAATTCTTGCCCCTGCAAGAGAAACCTGAAGACGTCTGTCGCTTCTTCTCTTTAACAGGAAGCCAAGTCCGGCTAAACCTAAAACACCCAATACAATTAACCCGTAATTAATATATGTTCTAATTTGCTGATTTCTTAATTCATTTGCAATACTTTCCTGAAGTGTATCATATGCTTCAGTATTAAATGGCATTCCTGCAACATTTATTATATCTCCTCTTGCAAAATCCAAGCCAGAAGCGCTGGCTACAACATTTTCAAGAGAAACTCTGTCATCATCAGTTAACTCACCATCAACAATTACAGAAACAGATAATTTTGTTACTTTACCCGGAGCTTTTACTCTAAGTTCTGTAATTTTATCTATCTCATAATTTCTTATAGCTTCCGTCTGGGTACTTGAAGTTTCCCCTCCGCTTGTTTCCTGGAAACTTGTAGTTCCAGGAAGGTTAGAATCGGTGCCTGCTACTCCACCCCCGGGAGTTGTGCCAGAGGACCGGGAATCGGAGGTCTGCTCACTTCTTAAAACAGAATCTCCGTAGGTTTCCTGACTAATTTCAACACTGTCAAAATCAAGATCCACGCTTACACTAACAACAGCTTTTCCGGCTCCTCTTACTCTTTCAAGCATATTTTGAATAGACCTGGCTATTTCTCTTTCATATCTGGATTTTATATCCAACTGAGTGGCCGTCATAGTACTTACAGAAAAAGGAGAATTAGCTCCCACCAGGCCTTCAGAGAGAAGATTGCCGTATTCGTCTATAACAGTAACATTTTCAGGACTAAGTCCTTCAACACTATTGGCAACAAAATAAATAATTGAACGCACTTTATCTGCATCCATTCTTGAAGTACTTCTAAGCTTCAGGAATACTGAGGCTTTTGTTGGTTTCTCTTCTGAGATAAAAACTGATGTTTCTGGTATTGCAAGGTGAACCATGGCACTTTCAACTTCAGTCATTCTTGAGATTGTTCTTGTTAATTCCCCTTGTAAAGCTGCCAAAAATCTTACTCTTTTATCTGTCTCTGTTTCACCAAATCTTGTTTCATTAAAACTTTCAAATCCTACAACTCCACCTG
Source organism: Peptococcia bacterium (assembly GCA_965228015.1). Lineage (GTDB taxonomy): Bacteria > Bacillota > Peptococcia > Peptococcales > SKKY01 > SKKY01. The sequence continues at coordinate 264,413 of OZ245787.1, read as the reverse complement.
CGGGCATTTCTGTAGCCAGATCCAGCCTCAATTGATGCACTACATCATCAGGGACTAAAATTGTAGTCCCATCCGAAGATAATTTATACTGAATTGACATTTCCTGAAGTCTTTGAGTGATGCTTCTGGATTGAGTAGCAGTAAGATTGTTATATAAAGGAACATAGTTTTTTGATCCCAGCATTATTCCTGTCACTGTAATTGCAATAATTAGTGAAATCGCAATTCCTGAGTAAAGAATTTTCTGATTACCGGAAAGATTGCTCCAACCTGATTTTATTTGTTCAAAAGTTCTTCTGAGAAAATCCAAAATCTCACCCCATATTCAGGTTATTAAACCTGGACTATACCTGCGTTCTCATAATTTCCTGATAAGATTCTACCAGTTTATTACGAATTTCAATCGTTAGCTGCATTGCAATACTTGTTTCTTCAAGGGCAAGCATCAAATTATGAATATCTACCTGAGGATCTCCAGCTGCAAATCGAACTGACATTTCATCCCCGGTTTTTTGCAGTCTGTCTACCTCGCCAATGGAATCTTTTAAGAATTCCATAAAACTTTTCCCCTCGTATTGAGCATCCGTTTCTTTTAGTTTTTGGGGATCAAGAAAATTTATTCCAACAGGATTTATTTTCATTTTTTATTATCCCCTTCCAATTTCAAGAGCTTTCATTGCCATACTTTTAGCTGAATTCATTACTGTTACATTTGCTTCATAAGCTCTGGAGGCTGAAATCATATCGATCATTTCTTTTACAGGATTAACATTAGGGTATCTTACATGTCCCTTAAGATCTCCCTCTTCTTGTATTGCATCTGGATGATTTGGTTCATATTCAAGTCTGAAAGGAGCCTTATCTTTCATTATTTTCTCTACTGTTACTCCCTGCACTCCGCTGACTTTATCATTTAAGATGCTTTCAAAACTTCTGTAAGGTTTAAAAACAGCAACTTGACGTACATACGGTCCACCTTCATCTGTTCTGGTTGTTTCGGCATTTGCAAGGTTATTTGCAATAAGATCCATTCTAAGTCTTTCAGCGCTTAGTCCTGTCGCACTTGTTCTTAAAGAATTAAAAATTGTCATTATTATCTGCCTCCCCTGATGGCATTTTTAATGCCGGAGTATTTTTTAATTGCCGTTTCAGTCAGAGTATTATATCTTATTGTGTTCTCTGCCAGATCAGCAAGTTCCATGTCTAAATCAACATTGTTACCATCTTCTCTTAATGAAGTACTGTTATCAGTTTTTACCAGAGGCTGAATTTTGTCAACGCTTACATTCAAAGGAAAATGTTTTTCGTTGGTTCTGTATAATTTTCCTTTTAAATCAAGGTCTTTATTAATTGCCTCGCTTAATCTGGTTTCAAAGTCTACATATTGTCTTTTATATTCAGGAGTATTTATATTAGCGATATTATTGGACGTAACCTTTTGTTTTAAGGCAGACGCATCCATCGATTTTGTTAAAACTGATATGGTTTTATTTTTATCAAAATTAATCATTTAAATCCCCTCCTGTATCTCATGTTATTTTAACATTTTTACAGAAAAAACCAAAGTTTTATATAAACTTCGGCTTTTAGTCACTATTTTAATTTTTCTATTTCCCCAGGCAAATAATCATTAAGAACTAAAATATAAGTTCCTTTCATTCCCAAAGATTTTGATTCAATTACTCCTGCACTTTCAAACTTTCTCAGAGCATTAACAATAACCGAACGGGTAATTCCAACTCTGTCTGCTACTTTGCTTGCAACAAGAAAACCTTCAGTTCCTTTCAATTCTTCAAAGATATGTTTAATCGCATCTCTTTCTGAATAAGACAGAGTAGCAATTGCAATAGAAATTGCAGCTTTTTTACGGGCTTCTTCTTCAATCTCCTCAGCCTTTGCTCTTATTATTTCCATACCTACAACTGTTGCACCGTACTCTGACAATATAAGGTCAGCCTCATCAAAGGAACTGTTATTCTTAGATATCAGCAATGTTCCCTGCCTTGTTCCACCACCAATAATTGGAATAATACAAAATATTTTACCCCCAAGAGGACACTTCTCAGATTTGGAAAAGGTACATAAACTATCAGTATTCTTTAAATTTGCCTGAGTGTCTTTAACTGATAATAAATAATCATTAAAGGATTCATCAAATCTTCTTTTTTCCATAACTATCTGATCCACAATTTCGCAATTAAATTCTTCAAGAAACGAAACCCCAAGAATCTTACCTTTTGAGCTAATGATGTAGGTGTTGCAGTTGAGCATTTCTGTAAGCACTACAGCCATATCTCCAAAATCAACAGGATTTCCCGCGCCCTTTTGTAGCATCCTGTTTAGGTTCCTTGTTTTAACAAGCAAATCCTTCATATCTTACCCCCTGAACTACTACAATATAAAATTGTTAATATTCTTACCTTTACTTACACCAAGCTTTCCATCAACAAAACCCTGATCAATCATAATATTTTTTTCTTTACTATATGGAGCTTCAAAGGAAACATCTTCCAAAAGCCTTTCCATTATTGTCTGAAGTCTTCTTGCACCAATATTTTCAAGCTCCAGATTCGCGTGAAAAGCTAATTCTGCGATTCTGTCTATTCCGTTTTCAGAAAATTCTATATATACTTTATCAGTTTTTAGCATTTCTGTATACTGCATAATAAGAGAATTCTTAGTTTCCTTAAGTATTTTTTTAAAATCTTCAACTGTTAATGAATTAAGTTTAACACTTATAGGAAATCTTCCTTGTAATTCCGGAATTAAATCTTCAGGTTTAGCGATATGAAAGGCTCCTGCAGCTATAAACAAGATATAATCAGTTTTTAGATTACCATACTTAATCCTTATTACACTCCCTTCAACTACAGGAAGAATCTCTCTTTGAACTCCCTCCCTTGAAACATCAGGGCCATTACCACCATTTCTGGCTGCAATTTTTATCAATTTCATCGATAAAAATTATTCCATAGTTTTCAGCTCTTCTTAAAGCTTCTTCCTTTACCTCATCATTATCCAGAAGATTTTCCGCTTCTTCTTCTATTAATATTTTTCTGGCATCTTTAACCTTCATCTTTCTCTTTTTCTTTTTTTGTGGCATTAACTGGTTAAACATTTCTCCCATGTTATCTGCCATATCATCCATTCCCATGTTTGTAAGCATTCCCATAACCTGGGGACTATTTTCTTTTACCTCTATTTCTACCTGTTCTTCTTCTAGTACAAACCTTTTCAATTTTTCTTTTATTATTCTTCTTTTTTCTTCATGGGAGCTTTCTTCTTCAGGATCTACAGGAGTCTTACTTTGAGGCTGCCCAAAAATATTCCCTATTGCATTAAATGGTGATTTCTTTTTTGGTATTATTAAATCCAGGAGTCTCTCTTCTGCAAGAACCTCAGCTTTTTCTCTGTTACCTTCAATTTTTTCTTTTTTAACAATCTGATAGGATATCTCCGCAAGATCTCTTACCATTGATTCTACATCTCTGCCAACATAGCCAACTTCAGTAAATTTGGTAGCTTCAACTTTAATAAAAGGCGCTTTTACTATTTTTGCAAGTCTTCTGGCAATTTCTGTTTTTCCCACACCTGTAGGTCCTTGCATCAGTATGTTTTTAGGATTTATTTCATCCTGAAGCTCTCCGGACAATAAACTTCTTCTGTATCTGTTTCTTAGTGCAATAGCTGCACTTTTTTTGCATTATCCTGGCCTATAATATATTTATCAAGTTCTTTTACTATCTCAATTGGAGTTAGATTATCTAAGTTTAAACCCTCCTATAATTCCAAAATAGTTATATTATGATTTGTGAAAACACATATATCTGCAGCGATTTCAATAGACTTCTGGGCAATTTCCCTTGCAGAAAGATCTGTATTTCTTGTTAAGGCCACTGCTGAAGCCATGGCGAAGTTTCCTCCTGAACCTATTGCAGCAACACTTTCATCTGGTTCAATTAATTCCCCGTTTCCCGAAAGAAGTAAAATAGTATCTTCGTCTGCAACAAGCATCATTGCCTCTAATTTTCTTAAAATCTTATCCCCACGCCATTCCTTTGTTAAAGCTACTGCAGCTTTTTTAAATTCCCGCTGTTTTCTTCTAATTTACCTTCGAATTTTTCGAAAAGTGTAAAGGCATCTGCAACACTTCCTGCAAACCCTGTTAAAATTTTATCATTGTATATTTTTCTCACTTTTGTTGCTTTATGCTTCATAACTGTATTCTGACCAAAAGTTACCTGGCCATCTCCTGCTATAGCAACTTTTCCATTTTTTTAACCATTACTATTGTTGTTGCTTCAAACATTAAAACACCTTCTTTTCTCTAATTTTAAGCCCTGGGATGAGCCTGATTATAAACCTGCATAATTCTGTTTTTAGATACATGTGTATAAATCTGAGTTGATGATAGATTCACATGCCCAAGTAATTCCTGAACAGTTCTTAAGTCGGCACCATTATTCAAGAGATGTGTAGCAAAACTGTGACGAAAAACATGGGGACTGATTTTTTGTTTTAAGGAATACCTTTGAATATATTTATTAAGAATGTATCTGACTCCCCTTGCTGTAAGAGGTCCGCCGTTATTATTTAAAAAAATTTTATTAGTCTTTTTTTTATCAAGCTTATTTATTCCGTCCTTTAAATAAATATTTAAAGCATCCAGAGCTTTTTTACCTAAAGGAGCTACTCTTTCCTTATTGCCTTTCCCTATTACTCTCAAATAACTTTCTTCAATCATTCCTCTTTCTAAACTTATTAATTCTGATACCCTTAATCCGGAGCTGTAGAGGACTTCAAAAATTGCCTTGTCCCTTTGTTCCAAAGGTTTTTCAAGATTAAAGGCATTATCTAAAAAATCAAACATTTCTGCCTCATTAACTACATGAGGTAATCTTTTTTCTGCTTTTGGAATTTTAACATTCTCCACAGGGTTACTTTGAATAAGATTATTTTTTTTCAAAAACCGGAAATAACCTTTTAAAGAGGTTATTTTTCTGGCAATTGTTTTTCTTTTTCTTTTTTCACTGTTTAAAACCATTAAATAACTTCTTAAAACCCTGTTATCGATATTTTTAGGGGCAGCAATACCTTCTCTGTTTAAATAATCAAAAAAAATCCTGATATCATTTCTATAAGCTTGCAGAGTATTATCAGAATAATTTTTTTGATATTTTAAGTATTCCAGATAAGTATCAAGAAGTCTTATCACAGTTCTTCCTCCTTAATTATTTCATCAAGTTTATTCAGGGCTCTTTCTGCTAAAAAATTATATCTTTCTTTCTTACCTTTAATTCTGTTTTCTGTTTTTGGCAAAAGCCCAAAATTAACATTCATAGGCTGGAAGTTTTTTGTATTTGAAGTAGTAATACATTCATGCAGTGCACCAATTGTTGTTTCTGAAGGGAATATAAAACTCTTTTTATCCATAGCTTTTCTTGCGGCATTTATTCCTGCTATAAAACCTGATGCACAAGACTCAACATAACCTTCTACGCCTGTTATTTGTCCGGCAAAAAATATGTTTGGATATTCTTTTAAATTATTTGAAGGATTCAAAACTTTTGGAGAGTTAATAAAGGAATTTCTATGCATTACTCCATATCTTAAAAACTCCGCATTTTCCAGTCCTGGAATCATACTAAATATTCTTTTTTGTTCTCCCCATTTTAAATGGGTTTGGAAACCAACAAGATTAAACATTGTTCCATCAAGATTTTCTTTTCTTAATTGAACTACTGCATGATATTCTTTACCGGTTTCCGGATGTATTAATCCAACAGGTTTTAGCGGACCAAAGAGCAATGTCTTTGGACCTCTTGATGCCATTACTTCTACAGGCATACATCCCTCAAAAAAAATTTCTTTATCGATATCATTAACTGGTACTTTATCCCCATTTATCAATTCATGATAAAAATTCTCATATTCTTCTTTAGTCATAGGACAATTTAAATAGTCCGGAGTCCCTTTATCATATCTGGAAGCCCAAAAAACTTTGGAATAATCAATACTCTCAGCACTAACAATTGGGGCAGCAGCATCATAAAAATAGAAAAAATCTTCTCCTGCAAGTTTTTTAATATCTTCCATAATTTTTCCATCTGTTAAAGGACCTGTTGCAATAATTGTAATTTCTTCAGTATTAACTAACTCAACTTCTTCATTAATAACTTCAATTAAAGGGTGTTTTTTTACTTTCTCAGTAATTTCCTGAGAAAAATTATCTCTGTCAACGGCAAGGGCACCACCTGCAGGAACTTTATGCTTGTCGGCAGCATACATAAATAATGTTTTTAATCTTCGTAACTCTTCCTTTAATACCCCAACTGCATTTTCCAGCCCTGCTCCTCTAAGGGAATTTGAACAAACTAACTCGGAAAAAGAGTCTGATGTATGAGCAGGCTGTTTTTTTATTGGTTTCATTTCATATAGCTTTACCTTTATTCCTCTTTCAGCTATCTGCCAGGCTGCTTCACATCCTGCGATTCCAGCTCCAATTACTTTAATACTTTTATCCATGTTACTCCTCTTTATTCTTTTCAAACTCATGACCACATTTTTTATTGCTGCATTTGAATTTGACTTTATTTTTTACTTTACTCTTTGTCATATAACTTCCACATTCAGGACAAGAAACCTGGGTAGGTTCTTCCCAGCTTACAAAATCACAATCCGGGAAATTACTGCATCCGAAGAACTTTCTTCCTTTTTTACTTCTTCTTACAATTATATTACCTGTCTCACAGGAAGGACATTTTATTCCTGTTTCCTCTAATAATGGCTTTATATTTCGACACTCAGGAAATCCTGGGCATGCAAGGAATTTACCATATCTTCCAATTTTCACAACCATATTTCTTCCGCATTTGTCGCATTTTTCATCACTTTCTTCTGGTTTAATTTCAATTTTGTTAATTTCTTTTTCTGCTTTTTCTAAATCAACCACAAATTTTTCATAAAATTTTTTAAGAACTTCTTTCCATTCAATATTGCCTTCTTCAACTTTATCCAGTTTTTCCTCAAACTGGGCAGTAAAGTCATAATCTATAATTCTAGAAAAATATGTGCTCAATAACTCATTTACAATGACGCCCATTTCTGCGGGATAAAACTTTTTATCCTCTTTAACAACATAACCTCTTGCTAAAATAGTCATTATTGTTGGTGCATAAGTACTTGGTCTTCCAATTCCCATTTCTTCCAAGGTCTTTACAAGAGAAGCTTCTGTATATCTTGCTGGAGGTTGGGTAAAATGCTGATTTTCTATAACTTTTGAAAAAGTCAGAAATTCTCCTTCTACCAGTCCATCAATATATGTTTTCTCCTCTTTTTCTTTATTCTCCAAAACAATATTAAATCCATCAAATAGCATTTTTGAACTTTGAGCTGAAAAGCCAAACTTTCCACCGGATATTTTGGCTTTTATATGCTCCGTTCTTGAAGATGCCATTTGGCTTGCCAGCATCCTCTGCCAAATCAGTTTATATAACTTGTATTGGTCTCTGGTTAAATAATCTTTAACCGAGTCAGGAGTAATATTAACTGAACTTGGTCTGATAGCTTCATGGGAATCCTGAGACTGGCTTTTATTTTTATATACTCTTCTGCTTTTTGGAAGATAATTTTCACCAAAATTTTCCAATATAAAATTTTTGCTTTCAGCAGCAGCCTCATCTGAAATTCTGGTTGAATCTGTTCTGATATACGTTATTAAACCAATACTTTCTTTTTTTAATTTAACACCTTCATATAACTGCTGAGCCACCATCATAGTTTTTTTAGTAGTAAAATTAATTTTCTGAGCAGCTTCCTGCTGAAGAGTACTTGTAGTGAAGGGAGCCTTAGGCTGAGTTTCTTTTTCACTTGTAGTCACACTTTCAACTTTATATTTTTCTTTTTTTATTTCCTTAGAAATTTTTAAAGCTTCCTCTTCATTTTTGATCTCTGCTTTTTTCCCGGAAATACTTTGTAACTTTCCGTTAATAATATCTTTATCTTTTAAGAAATCTCCTTCAATACTCCAATATTCTTCGGGGACAAAAGCTAAAACCTGTTCTTCCTTTTCGCAAATAAGCTTTAGAGCCACAGACTGAACTCTGCCTGCGCTTAAACCTTTTTTTATTTTTCTCCATAATAAGGGACTAAGTTTATAACCAACAATCCGGTCAAGAACTCTTCTTGCCTGCTGGGCATCTACCTGATTCAAATTTATATAAGCTGGTTCTTTTATTGCTTCTGTAATTTTTTTCTTAGTAATCTCATTAAACTCAACTCTGATTGGTTTAGAATCATCAAGATTCAGCAAACTAACAAGGTGCCAGGCGATTGCTTCACCCTCCCGATCCGGGTCAGTTGCAAGCAGTACTTTATTAGCTTTCTTTGCCATTACTTTTAGTTCACTAACCTGTTTTCCTCTTCCTCTTACAGTTATATATTTAACCTGGAAATTATTATCCAAATCCACACCAAGCTGACTTTTGGGAAGATCTCTTAAATGACCCATTGATGCAGCAACTTTGTAGTTTTTACCTAAAAATTTTTCAATTGTTTTAGCCTTTGCTGGAGACTCTACGATAACTAAGTTATAACTCAATTCCTCACCTCATATAATTACAAAATATTTGTTATTAATTTCCTTTTTTATAATACCTTTTATCTCAAGAACCGATACAAATTTTAAGGTTTCATTTACTCCTAAACCTGAAAAAGATATTATTTCTTCAATTGTTCCGGGATTAACCTCTAATTTCTCTACTATACTAAGCTCTATATCTGTTAAATTCAAGAATTTTTTATTTTCTGCCTGAATTTTAAGCATAGGATAGAGATCTTCAAGTATATCTCCAGCCGATTCAATTAGAGTTGCCCGATCCTTAATTAACTGATGAACACCCTTAGTCAAAGGATTACTTACAAGTCCCGGAAGAGCATAAACACTCTTTCCTTGTTCATATGCATGTCTTGCTGTTATCATAGACCCGCTTTTTTTAGTTCCCTCTGTTATTAATACACCTTGGGAAAGCCCGCTTATTATTCGGTTTCTTTTTGGAAATGTATACTTTGCAGATGGAAATCCTAAGGGAAATTCACTTAAAAGAATATTTTGAGGCATTTTTTTCATTTTATTATATAATTGATAGTTTTCTTTCGGGTATACTACATCAATTCCCGCTCCTAAAACCCCTATAGACCCCCCTGAAGCAAGATAAGACTCTTCATGTGCAATTCTGTCAATTCCCGCAGCCATTCCGCTTACAATGGATATATTGTTTTCTGAAAGAGTTCTCACTATTTTTTTGTGCATTCTTTAGCATAGTTACTTGGATTTCTGGGTCCAACAACAGCTATTCTGAAATATTCTTTAATTTAACCTGTTAAATATATAAGGTTAGGTGGTTCAAAAACATTTCTTAAAGAATCAGGATAATCTTTATCAAAGAGAGATACAATTTTAATATTATTCTTTTGAATATAGTCTTCAACTTTACTAAAATCTGTTTCCCTTATTCTTTTATCAATATTTTCCTTTTCCTTTTTTTGAAAAATTGAAATTTCTTATAAAATCATTAATTTCTTTTTTGTTTTTAGTTCCAGTTTTTCTTCCCCAGAAACTATCTCTTTAAATAACTCTCCTTTTCCACCTCCAAAAATTAAATGTAATTTTGCATAATCAATATTTTTCTTAAACAAAGAAACTCCCCCTTTATAAAAAATAAAAGCCCCGAGGGGCTTTTATTTAGAGTTCGTATTCTTTATTCATTTCCAGCACAAGACCTTTATGTCCTTTATTCTCAATCTTTTTAACAAATTCCTCAGGATCTTGAATAATATATCCAAAAGTATTGTAGTGCATTGGAATTGCCAAAACTGGTTTAATTAAATTTGTTGCATAAACTGCATCATCTACTCCCATAGTAAAATTATCTCCAATAGGTAATAACACAATATCAATTTTATTCAACTCTCCAATTAACTTCATGTCTGAAAACAATCCCGTATCTCCTGCGTGATACAATGTCTGGCCATTTATTATCAATAAAAATCCGCATGGATTACCTGTATAAATAACCTGATCACCCTCTGTAACAGCAGATCCGTGAAGTGCCTGAGTTAATTTTAACTCTTCCAAAGTCAAAATTAAATCCTCCCCCAATATGCATAGGATGAATTTTCGCTCCCTTTTTTTCGCAATAATAGGCAAGTTCTGCCGGAGCAATAATTACTGTATTACTATTTTTTTGCAATTTTAAGACCATCTCCAATATGATCTCCGTGACCAGGAGTTAAAAGAATATAATCAGGTTTTAACTCCTGAATGGGAATATCTGTATGAGGATTTTCTGTTATATATGGGTCAATTAAAAAAGTAAAATCATTTTCTTTAATCATAAATGCCGAATGACCAAAATAAGTTATTTTCATAATAATTCATCTCCAAAACTTATTCCTAAGGCTCTTGATGCAAGAATTAAATTATGATCTAAGGGGACCTGCTTGGTTACTCCGGATACTTTTTCTAAAGGAACGCTAATAATATCAAGGCCTTTAAGGCTAACCATCCTGTTATAGTTTTTCTTTAAAACAAGTCTGGCAGCTTCAAAACCATATTCAGTAGCAATAATACGGTCATAGCTTACAGGACTTCCACCCCTCTGCAGATGTCCAAGAACTGTACAGCGGGTTTCAATTCCCTGTCTTTCAAGATCTTCTTGTAAAATAAAACCTCTTTTACCTTTTTCTCCCTGCTGGGAAAAACCCTGTTCAATAGCACCTTCTGCCACAACTATTAAGCTGAACTTCTTACCTTGTAATCTTCTACTTTCGATTTTCTGACAAATACTGGCAATATTATAAGGAATTTCTGGTATTAAGATTACATCTGCTCCTCCTGCAACTCCTGCATAAAGGGCAATCCATCCTGCATCTCTTCCCATAGTTTCTAAAATACTAATTCTATGATGACTTTCTGCTGTTGTGTGTAAACGGTCTAAAGCATCTGTAGCCACAGCAACTGCTGACATAAAGCCAAATGTAGTATCTGTCAAAACTAAATCATTATCAATAGTTTTTGGTACTCCAACAATGTTGATTCCTATTTGCGAAAGTTCGTGGGCAATTCTTAATGTACCGTCTCCGCCAATAATAATAAGACAATCCAGCTTCAATTCACGATATACCTCAAGAGCAACTCCGGATTTGTCAGAAATAATTCCCCCTTCATTAAAGGCAAAAGGATTATCTCTGTTTGTTGTGCCTAAAATTGTTCCTCCAAGATGAAGTATTCCAGAAGCTGTTGCTTCATCAAGTTCATAGTAGTTTCTGGTTACCATTCCTTTAAAACCATCACGAAAACCATATACAGTAATATCTTCTTCACGATTTTTAAAGGTCTTGACGCAAGCCCTTATTACTGCATTTAGTCCAGGAGCATCCCCGCCCCCGGTAAGTAAACCAACTCTCATAACACCTCCTGTTTTACTGAATAGGCATTCCAAACATTCCTTCAATTCCAACTGAATTTTCTTCATTAATTTCCGGAATTATAATTTCCTGGACTTTATTGATATTGTAGATATCTGAGGTCCCTTTTAGTTGAATACTGATCACTGGAAGATTTATTTCTTCTGGCATTTCAACTTCTTCATTTCCAGCCATTGATGCCTGAACTAGTTTTTGCATATCCATACCCATTACATAATCAATATCACTTTTTCTAATATCATCTTTTTTATCAAGATAATAAGTGAAATCCATTTTCTTTAAAGATATACCTTCATTAATAGCTTTAAAAACATTATCCATCTCTGCAACAGCTGAATTATAAATTTCATCTATTTCTTCTTCTGTTTTCTCACCTTCAATGGTTTCTATTTCTTTTTTCATATTAGCTTTCATTTGATTAGTAAATTCCGGGCTGCTAAACATAAATTCCATTATTTCTTTAAATACAACTTTTGCTTCTTCCTCAGTTAAGGTAACTGAAATTGGTGTTACTTTTACATTTTCACCATTTTGTTCAATAGTAACATCTTCTTTTGCCACTGTATTTTTGTCAGATAGTTTTGAGAAAATTAAATCATTCATATCTTTACCAAAGCCTTTAATAAACTCAGTATCAAATAATTCCGCCGCTTCTTCCTTATCAGAAATAATTACATACCGTGGAGAAAAAGGCATCTTAATAAAATATTCTTCTCCTCTGTATAATTCCATTTCATAGGCCATTCCATTTAAGTCAAACTTCATTTTCCCTGCGAAAGTCATATTTTTTTGGTTCATATCCATAGTTCCGGTAATTTTCATTCCATTTAACATATTTTTTACCATTTCCATTTCTGGAGTTACTTCAGAAAAATCAATAAATACATCTATATCAAAACTTTGTGAAGCTGATTCCATAGACATAGATCTTTCAAAAGAAGTTTTCAGCCTCTCTACAGGATCTTTCTTTCCACATCCAGTAATACTTAGTACGAGCATAAGGGATAAAGCAATTGCAACAATTTTTTTCTTCATTAAAAATTCCTCCGTTTTCATTTATTAACAACTCTAACTATTTTATCTGATAAAATTAAACAATATATTAATATTATATTATTATTTTTCTTAAGTTTAAGAAAGTTTTACTAAGTGTAAAATATTTTTATAAGAATTGAGGTGAATTTGATGAAAAAAGTACTTATTCCAGTTGATGGTTCTGCTTTTTCCCTGGAAGGAATTAAAATATTTAAAGACCTGAATATATGTTCTTCAAATGATCTTTATATTTTAAATGTTCAAAATATTGCTTTCCCTTATGAAACTTATCACTCTCTTGGTACAAAAGATAATGTTATGGATTATCTTAGAGATCAAGGAGATAAAGTCATTAAACAAGTGGAAAAACTATTGCAGGGAGAAAAATATTCTACAGAAATCAGAATTGGAGATACCGTTACTGAAATACTTGATTACGCAGATAAAATTAATGCAGATTTAATTATAGTCGGATCCCACGGAAAATCTGGCTTAACTTCAGTTATAATGGGAAGCGTAACTTCAAAGCTGCTTTCCTACAGTGATATTCCTATTCTTGTAACCAGAATAAAAAATAAGCCCTCAAAAAATTGAGGGCTTATTTTAATACTTTTCATAAACTTCAATAGATTTTTCAACCAAAACATTCATGGCATCAAGAGTATATCTTTTTAACTCTTCTCTGACCGGAATATAGGAAAGTTCTGTACAACCTATTATTACCGTTTTACATTTTTCTTCATAAACAAAAAATTCGATTAATTCTTCAAGCAATGAAGAATTAAGGTTCATATGTCCTTTAATGTTATCGTAAATAACCTTCATTATGTCTTGCTGCACCTTTAAATCCGGAACTACCATATCAAGGTTATACTGATCACAATATTTATTGTATAGTGCACTTCTGACTGTTCCATCTGTTGCCAGAAGCCCAACTTTTGTTTCCTCACCATGAGTATTGTGAATAACTTTTACTGTTTCTTCTATCATGTTAATTATATTAATATTAGTCATTTTTTTCATATCTTCATAAAAGAAATGTGCCGAATTACAAGGAATTGCAACATCAGTTACCCCTGCAAACTCCATAATTTCAAAGTCTTTCTTAATACAGTCCAAGAAATCATTTTCCTTATTTTCTATAATAACTTCAGTACGGTCTGGTAAAGTGGCATGATTTAATATCATTACATTCATATGATCCTGATCTTTTTCTGCCTTTGAAGATCCAATTAATCTTTCAAAAAATACAGATGTCGCTTTTGATCCCATTCCACCAATTACTCCAAAATATTTATCTTTTTTCATTTTATCCCTGCCTTATTTTTATTTTTTGAGATTGCATTAAGAACAATTTCTTTTTCATTGAAAGGAATTGCTTCATTACCAATAATCTGAGCAGTCTCATGACCTTTTCCAGTTATCAGAACTAAATCTTTTTCACCAGAAATTTCTATTGCCTTTTCAATAGCCTTTTTACGGTCAATATAACTATATGTTTCTTTTTTATCATTAAAGGATTTTATATCTTCAATAATTTCTCCAATAATTTCACCTGGATCTTGTGTCTTAGGATTATCTGAAGTAACAAATAAAACATCAGCAAACTCTGCAGCTTTTCTGCCCATGGAAATTCGCTTATCTTTCCCTGCTTCTCCTGGGGCTGCGTAGACACCAAAAACCAAGATTATTTTTCCCTTTGTAAATGGCCTTAAAGTTGTAATTACTTCTTTCAAGCCATCTTCCGTATGTGCAAAGTCTATTATAACCTGAAAATCATCTTTTCTAAAGGCCGTTTCGAATCTTCCTTTTACTCCCTTAATATTCTTAATTCCTTCTGAAACTACAGAAAGAGGAATGTTATCTGTAACAGCAAAGGCGGCTGCAGCAAGAGAATTATAGACATTAACTTTCCCAGGAAGATTCAAATCTATTCCCCCGGAAAAACCTGAATAATTCAAATCATAGGTAACTCCAGATGGACTGTATTCGATTAGTTCTGCCTGAAAATCACTTTTCTCTTCAATACTATAAGTAATTAATTCTTTATCCAAACCCTTTAATTCACCAAAAAGTCTTTTACCCCAAAGATCATCAATATTTATAATATTAAAGTTATCTGACATAAAAAACAATTTTTTCTTAGTGTTATAGTAATCTTCCATATCTTTATGAAATTCCATATGATCTGGGGAAAGATTAGTGTATAAAGCTGCATAAAACTTAGTTGCAAAAATCCTGTCTAAACCAAGAGCATGAGAAGATACTTCAATAAAGCAATACTCTACACCTTCATTAACCATTTGAAATAAAATATGCTGCAAATCCAAAGACTCAGGAGTTGTGTTTTTACATGGAATAACCATATTACCTGCACTAGCTCCAATTGTACCAATAAGGCCTGTTTTATATCCAGCTTTTTCATAGATAGATTTGAGTATATGAATTGTTGTGGTTTTACCATTTGTACCTGTTATGCCTACAACTTTCATTTTCTCAAAGGGATTTTCATAAAAATTACCCCCTATAACAGCCAGAGCTTTTCTTGTATCCTCTACCTTTATAATAGTAATGTCTTTAGGTAAATCAAT
This sequence comes from Peptococcia bacterium, assembly GCA_965228015.1. Taxonomy (GTDB): domain Bacteria; phylum Bacillota; class Peptococcia; order Peptococcales; family SKKY01; genus SKKY01. The sequence goes on along the minus strand of OZ245787.1, from coordinate 249,300 downwards.
TTTTTTACTAGCAACTACTACTTTCGCCCCAAATTTTAATGCCCCTGTTATATATGTATGGCCATCAGCAACTAAACCTGATATTGCCACAAAGACACTCTGATCCTTACATTTTCTTGAATCATAGGAAACAGATAAAATTTCCTGATTTATATTTCCCTGAACCAATTCAAATTCAAGTCCCTTAAGAAGTTCTTTTAGAGTTTTTGCCATATTACCTTCCCCCGGTTATTAAACATATTCATAAGGATAACACATTCAAATTTTCAAGTCTATCAACAGGTTTAACTAGTTAATAATTAGTGTAAAATTAATGATATAAAAAAAATTACAGGAGGTCATCATGAATAAAATTCTTGTACCCATGGACGGATCCGAAGATTCCTGCGAAGCATTAAGATTATTTCTTAAATTTAATGACAAAGAAAAAAGCAAAATATACCTTATGAATGTACAGAAAGTTAAAATACCTCATGAAGAATATTTTACCCTTGGAGATAGAAGAGGGCTGGTTAAATACCATAAAGAAAAAGCAAACGACATCCTTGATAAAGGTGTTGCATTACTGGATGGAATTGACTATGAAAAAGTTATAAAAATGGGAGATCCTGTAACAGAAATTTTGGATTTCTCAGAAGAAATTAATGCCGATCTTATTATTATGGGTTCTCACGGAAGAACCGGACTATCTGCCGTTATGATGGGAAGCGTTTCAACCAAGGTTCTTGCATATAGCAAAAGGCCAGTAATGATTACCCGCCCCAAACAAGAAGAACCCGAGGAATTCAAAAAGAAATATCTTGGTTTTAAAATAGATTAAATAAAATGCCCTTAACGGGCATTTTATTTTTTGCATTCCGGACATAAACCTTTTAAAAAGTAATAAGAGTTTTCTACAATAAAATCTTCTTCAAAACTGTTTTTTAAACCCTGAATTTCTACTGGGAAGTCATAGACTTTTTCACATTCTTTACATAAAAAATGACCGTGGAAAGAAACATCAGGATCAAACCTTACCTCTTCTTCCTTTATGCTTATTGATTGTACAAGATTGTTTTCTTCAAAAAGCTTCATGATATTGTAAACTGTAGCTTTTGAAAAAGCAGGAATCTGTTCTTTTAAGTCGTTGTAAATATCAACAACTGTTAGATGACTATGATTCCCAATAAGATACTCCATAATTTTCATTCTCTGATAAGATACATTTATGTTGTTTTTGATTAACAATTCATGAGCCACTTCTTTTTTATTCATAAAACACATCACCCGCATTCTTTACTTTTATTATTTTATAGAATAACTTGAAATACTCATCAAATTAATAGTGTTTTTATAATAATTAACTTCGATACTATATTGCTTCCCCTAAATCCTCTGAGGAAATATTTTCATTACCTTTTAAATCTGCAATAGTCCTGGCAACCCTTAGTATTTTATCACATGCCCTGGCACTAAGATTCAAAAATGAATATGCTTCTTTTAAAAGACTTTCTCCCTGAGAATCAAGATTACAATGCCTATTTATATCTCCCTTTCCCATCCCCGCATTTAATTTTCTTTTGTTATTTGTGTACCTTAATTTTTGGATTTCTCTTGCCTGGGTAATTCTATTTTTTATTACTGAGCTATTTTCTGATGTTTTTTCTTTTCTTAAAATTTCAAATTCTACATCTTGAGAAGATATTATTATATCTATTCTATCCAATAAAGGACCTGATAATTTACTGTTATATTGCCTTATTTTAGATTCTGTGCAACTACATTGTTTTCTGTTACTTCCATAATAACCACAGGGACAAGGATTCATGCTTGCAATTAAAATAAAATCTGAAGGATATTTTACTTTCCCGAATATTCTCGAAATAGTAACTTCTTTTTCTTCAAGAGGTTCTCTTAATGATTCCAGTACTGACTTTGAATATTCAGATATTTCATCTAGAAACAAAACTCCATAATGACTTAGATTTACTTCACCGGGTCTTGGAAATATTCCTCCTCCAATTACTCCAGGAACTGAGCTGCTATGATGAGGACTTCGGAAAGGTGGTTTTCTTATTACTGGTTTTTTCATCTAATTCTCCAGCAATACTGTAGATTTTTGTTACTTCTAATATTTCATTTTTTCAAGATCCGGCAATATTCCGGGAATACATTTTGCCAGCATACTTTTCCCAGTACCTGGACTGCCTTTAATTAAAATATTATGCCCTCCTGCAACGGCTACTTCTATAGCTCTTTTTGCAAATAGCTGACCTTTTACCTGAGAAAAGTCATATTCATTTTTCTCCGAAAAAGAATTTTTATTTTCATTAATAATTTCTAAAGGCTGTTCAAAAACAAAGTCACCCAACTCATTAAAGTAATTAGTTGCTTCTTTTAAAGTACTAATTCGTATACAGCTCTTTCCAGTTAAAGTTACTTCCTTTGAATTTACCTCCGGCACGATGAAAGAAAATCCTTGATAAATAAAATGTAGGGTCACAGGTAACACTCCCTTTACTCCTCTCAAACTCCCATCAAGGCCAAGTTCCCCAAGAAATATATGTTTATTAAAATCACCTCTGGAATCCAGTATTTGTCCTGTTGCCTTTAATATCCCTAATGCTATTGGAAGATCATAAGTTGCACCTTCTTTTCTTAAATTTGTAGGTGCAAGATTCACAACTATTTTCCTTAAAGGAAAGTCGAAGCCCGAGTTTTTTATTGCAGATCTTATTCTTTCTTTGCTCTCTCTTACGGCTCCATCAGGTATTCCAACAATTCTGAAATCTGGTATGCCTCCTGAAATATCAATTTCTATTATTACTTTTTGTACTTTCATTCCATTGTTTCCTGCTGAATTTACTATTGTTACCATAAAAAATCCCCTCCTTATTTATTCTTCAAAAAAAGGTTCTACAATAAATGTTGGGGTGGTAAAAATCATTCTGACATTTTTTGCGAAAAAATACAGAGCATTGGGTAAATCCATATTAGAGAACACTCACTGTAATCTAAGGAGGAATTTACTTATGCTCTGTAATAACTATTATATTAAAAAATTAATTGGTTTTAAAGGGATAATTTTAGAACAATTAGAAACTTCTTCTGATTCAATGTCCTTTTCTTTTTCTCTGGAGATTAAAACTCACAATTACCCCAAATGCCATCAACAAACCAGTAAAGTTCATGATTACAGAATTCAAATGATAAAAGATATTTCCATCTCAGGGAAGAAAACCTACCTTTACTACAAAAAAAGAAGGTACGTTTGTAATCACTGCAATAAAAAATTCTACGAAAAAAATGATTTTCTCCCCCGCTATCAAAGAATGACCAGCAGGCTGATAAAATACATAATTACTCGAATGAAAAATGTTTACTCTGTATCTGATATTGCCAAAGAGAATAATATTTCACCATCAACGGCTCTCAGGCTTTTTAGATTCATAAACTATTCCCTAACAAAATTGCCCGAAGTAATCTCTATTGATGAATTTAAAGGTAATGCCGGGGGCAAAAAAGTACCAGTGCATATTAACTGATCCCCAAAACAAGAAGGTACTTGATATTCTTCACGGAAGAGAACAACACATTTTATCGGACTATTTCAGGAAATTCAATGACAGGGATAAAGTAAAATACTTCATTATGGATATGTGGCAACCTTACAAGGATATTGCTGAAACATATTTTAAAAATGCAACTATCATTATCGATAAATTCCATTTCATTAGGCAGGTCACTTGGGCATTTGAAAGAATTAGGAAAGATGAGCAAAAGAAATTTGCCAAGGAAAGGCGAAGATATTTCAAAAGAAGTCGCTCCCTTCTCTTAAAAAGAATGGAGTATTTAACTCCTGAAGAAATTGACCAGGTAAACGTTATGCTTGCTACTTCTGAGAAACTGCAAAAAGCTTATATGTTAAAAGAAAAATTTTATAACTTTGTTGACAGCAGTGATTTAGAAAGTGCAAAAAAGAATTTGAAAGCCTGGTATATGTTTGTTATGTCCTGTGAGCTTGAAGAATTCGATAAATGCTCCAGAACCATTTTCAACTGGCAGAAATATATTCTTAATTCATTTACTTGTACTTATACTAACGGATATACAGAAGGAATTAATAACAAAATTAAGGTTTTAAAAAGAAATGCTTATGGTGTAAGAAATTTTTGGAGATTCAAAAACAGAATAATGCACGTAATGAACTAAAAACAATTTAAAAAGTACCGCATTTTTCAATGCGGTACTCATGGAATCTAATCTAATTGGGTTACCCTAACATTTGACAAAGAACCAAATAAAGAGGGGAAATTCCTATTTTTTTATTTTAATAATTCTGAAGCTTTTTTAAGTGTTTTAACTGTATCTTCCATTAGTTCATCAACTATTTCTTTGATACTCATTTCTTTAATTATAGGAACAACGCTTTGTCCTACTTGAACCAAGCCGTATTCACAATCACCATCAATTGCTGCCTTTTTATTTGTACTAGTTGCGAACTTGTTTAACTCATTCTGGGGCACTCCGCTAACTTCCATTGCAATATACTCATCAGTAAACTTACTTCTAAGACCTCTTACCCCATGACCTCTTGAGTAACCTGTAACAACTACATCTGTATCTGTTGCTTCAATTATTCTTTGCTTAGCATTTGGGTGTCCTGAAGATTCATGAGAAACTAAAAATCTTGATCCAACTTGTACTCCTGCTGCACCCATTAATAAAGCAGCTGCAATTCCTCTGCCATCACCAAAACCTCCGGCCATTACAACGGGAATATTTACGTTTGGAATAATATTAGTCATATGTGCCATGGTAGTTAAAGTACCGATATGACCCCCAGCTTCCATACCTTCAACGATTATTGCATCTGCACCTTTTTCTTCAACCCTTTTCGCAAGCTTTAAATTAGGGATTACAGGTAATACTTTTACTCCTCCGGCTTTGAGTTTTTCAAAAAAAGGAACTGGATCTCCTGCACCAAGAGTTGCAAAAGCAACCTTTTCTTCAATTATTATATCAGCAACCTGGTCTGCCTTTAGATCCATCAACATAAGATTAACACCAAAGGGCTTATCAGTTAGTTCTTTAGTTTTTTTGATTTCATCTCTAACCCACTCAAGGTCTCTTCCACCTGTAGTTATAACACCTGTTCCTCCCGCATTACAAATAGCGGAAACCATTTTTGAATCTGTATACCAAGCCATAGCTCCCATAATAATCGGATGCTCAATTCCTAATAGTTCTGTTAATTTTGTTTTCATTAATAATCCTCCTTGTTTTTTTCTACAAAAAGTTATGCCCGTTAAAGAATTTTTTAAAATTACTCTTCTGTTTCTGCCAGTACAACCCGTTCTTTGCTATCCGTTGCTTCAAGTTTTACTAAAATAAGCTCTTTTTTTGATGCGGGAACATTTTTACCTACAAAGTCTGCCCTTATTGGAAGCTCTCTGTGACCCCTGTCCACAAGAACAGCCAGCTGTATAAGATAAGGTCTTCCTAGATCTATTATTGCATCAAGAGCTGCCCTTGCCGTTCTCCCTGTATATAAAACATCGTCTACAAGGACAATTATTTTCCCGGAAACATCAAATTCTACATCAGTACCATGTAGTACAGGCTGATCTGCCAAAGCAGTAAGATCATCTCTGTAAAGAGTAATATCCAAACATCCTACTGGAACCTTAACCTTTTCAATACTTTCAATTTTCTCTGCCAGTCTCTCAGCTAAAGGAACTCCTCTTGTTCTTATGCCAATCAAAGCAAGATTCTCAGTACCTTTGTTCTTCTCAATAATTTCATGAGCAATCCTTGTTAAAGACCTGTCCACTGCAGCTGAATCCATAATCATATTTTTTTCAATTATTTTCACAGCGGATTCCCCTCTCTTAATGTATTTAAAACTTCTTTAAAATCATCTGGAATATCTGATTCAAAAACTATTTTTTCTTTTGTTCCCGGATGTATGAATCCAAGTTTGTAGGCATGAAGTACCTGCCCCTGTATATTGAAATCTTTCTTTTTTGAACCATAAGTATAGTCTCCCACCAGTGGATGATTAAGATAAGCCATATGAACCCTTATCTGGTGAGTTCTCCCTGTTTCCAAGGAGCACTCAATTAAAGTATAGCCTTGAGAAAACCTTTCAACAACTTTGTAATTTGTTATTGCTTCCTTGGAGTTTTTAAAAGTAACTGCCATTTTTTTTCTGTCCTTATCACTTCTGCCAATGGGAACTTCAATTCTACCTAAAGGTTCATTAACAATTCCATGGACAACAGCATAATATGCCCTTTCAACTGTATGTTCTTTAAATTGATTTGCAAGAAACTTGTGAGCATTATCATTTTTACATGCTACTATAAGGCCAGAGGTATCCTTGTCAATACGATGTACTATCCCTGGTCTCAGTACCCCATTTATTCCAGAAAGATCTTTACAATATTCCATAAGACCATTTACTAAGGTACCTGTATAATTCTCTGGTGCAGGGTGAACAACCATTCCTTTTCTTTTGTTAATTATAATGACATCCTGATCTTCATACCGGATATCAAGATCCATTTTTTCCGGCAAAATTTTCGCTTCTTCCGAGGGTGGAATATTTATTTTTAATATATCTCCAGAAACTAACCGATAATTAGCTTTTACGCTTTTTTCATTAACATATATATTTTCTGAAGCTATTAATTTTTGTATATAAGAACGTGACAATTCTTCATATTCCTCTGCAAGGAATTTGTCTATTCTTTCCCCTAAAAATTCCTCTTCAATTATAATTTCTTCATAGCTCATTTCTTTTCTCCTTTAAGCACATAAAAAGCTGCAATAATCATACCCACTACAATAAATGAATCTGCAATATTAAAAACAGGCCATATTCTAAAATCAAAAAAATCTGTAACAGTTCCCTTCGTTGCCCTGTCTATAAAATTACCAATTGCTCCTCCAACAGCCATTGCTAAAAAAATATTTGCTTTAGGTTCTTCCTGCTCCATTATTTTCATAAAATAAATTATAAAAATAATGGAGCAGGAAGTTGCAATTAAAAAGAATAATCTTTTATCTGCCAGCATACCAAAGGCAGCACCTGGGTTTTCAATATAAGTTAAATGGAAAACATTTTCTATAACTGGTCTTGATTCATATAAGGAAAATTCTGTTCTTACAAGAAATTTTGTTACCTGATCAAAAATTAATACTCCTGCTGCAATTAGAAAATAAATCATTTATATCCTCATTTCATTTTAATGTCTATTAATTTTGGTTCTACAATAAATGTTGGGGTGGTAAAAACCATTCTGACATTTTTTGCGAAAAAATACAGAGCATTGGGTAGATCCATGTTAGAGAATACCCACTATAATCTAAGGAGGAATTTACTTATGCTCTGTAATAACTATTATATTAAAAAATTAATTGGTTTTAAAGGGATAATTTTAGAACAATTAGAAACTTCTTCTGATTCAACGTCCTTTCCTTTTTCTCTGGAGATTAAAACTCACAATTACCCCAAATGCCATCAACAAACCAGTAAAGTTCATGATTACAGAATTCAAATGATAAAAGATATTTCCATCTCAAGGAAGAAAACCTACCTTTACTATAAAAAAAGAAGGTACGTTTGTAGTCACTGCAATAAAAAATTCTACGAAAAAAATGATTTTCTCCCCCGCTATCAAAGAATGACCAGCAGGCTGATAAAATACATAATTACTCGAATGAAAAATGTTTACTCTGTATCTGATATTGCCAAAGAGAATAATATTTCACCATCAACGGCTCTCAGGCTTTTTAGATTCATAAACTATTCCCTAACAAAATTGCCCGAAGTAATCTCTATTGATGAATTTAAAGGTAATGCCGGGGGCAAAAAGTACCAGTGCATATTAACTGATCCCCAAAACAAGAAGGTACTTGATATTCTTCACGGAAGAGAACAACACATTTTATCGGACTATTTCAGGAAATTCAATGACAGGGATAAAGTAAAATACTTCATTATGGATATGTGGCAACCTTACAAGGATATTATTGAAACATATTTTAAAAATGCAACTATCATTATCGATAAATTCCATTTCATTAGGCAGGTCACTTGGGCATTTGAAAGAATTAGGAAAGATGAGCAAAAGAAATTTGCCAAGGAAAGGCGAAGATATTTCAAAAGAAGTCGCTCCCTTCTCTTAAAAAGAATGAAGTATTTAACTCCTGAAGAAATTGACCAGGTAAACGTTATGCTTGCTACTTCTGAGAAACTGCAAAAAGCTTATATGTTAAAAGAAAAATTTTATAACTTTGTTGACAGCAGTGATTTAGAAAGTGCAAAAAAGAATTTGAAAGCCTGGTATATGTTTGTTATGTCCTGTGAGCTTGAAGAATTCGATAAATGCTCCAGAACCATTTTCAACTGGCAGAAATATATTCTTAATTCATTTACTTGTACTTATACTACGGATATACAGAAGGAGTTAATAACAAAATTAAGGTGTAATGGTATAGTCTTATTGTAACACCTAGTACGGATAATATATAATAAACCCGAACTAGGAGGATTGCAAAATGAGCAAACGTTACGATTTAGAATTCAAGAAGGAGGTTGTACGTGAATATCTAAAAGGCAAAAGCCTTGGTGATCTTTTTGCAACCTACGGTGTATCAAAATCAACAATGTCCGGATGGATAAAAAATACAGCGAAGAATGTCATTACACAAAACCACAAAATAAAGAAAATGCAATATCACCAGAGGAATATAGAGCGCTTAACAAGAAGCTTATGGAACTTTAAAAGGAAAATGACTTCCTAAAAAAGCAGCGGCATTCTTCGCAAAGGAAATCGATTAGTGGTATATCGGTTCATTGATGCCTATAAACTTGAGTTTGGATTGTGCTGGTTATGCCGCAAGTTCAACCTCTCTCCGAATATGTACTACAATTACTTAAAGAACAGAAAATCCACGTATCGTGAAGGAAAGGCTAAAGTTCAAGAAAACATAAAAAGTATTTATTACAATAATGGACGCATTATTGGCCATAGGTGGATGGTCACTTTTCTTGCAAGGCAAAATATATTTATTAGTAAGACAACAACACATAAGTATATGAACAAGGAATTAAACCTGCATGCAATCACTGTAAGAAAAAGGCCCAAATATGTAAAAGGTAAAAAGAACAAAGTATTTCCCAATATTCTTAATCAAAATTTCTCTGTCACAGAAAGAAATAAAGTATGGTGTACTGATTTCACCTATATAAGATTAACAAACGGTAAAATGCGTTATAATTGTATTATTATAGATTTAGCAAAAAGGGAAGCAATAGCAACGGTTAACTCAAAATGAATCAACTCAGATCTGGCAATAGAAGCCTTGTCTAAAACTCTTGAAAGAGAGAGCCCAGATGAAGGGTTAGTCTTACATTCAGATCAGAGGGTACAGTTCACCTCATGGGCTTTCGTAGAGTACTGCAAAAGCCAAGGAATAAGGCAAAGCATGAGTAAAACAGGTTGCCCATATGATAACGCTCCAATGGAGAGATTTTATAAATCACTTAAGTCAGAGCTTATTTACCACCAAAAATTTGAAACCGACCTACAATTAGATGAAGCTATCAATAAATATGTTTATGTGTGGTACAATCACATTCGACCTCATTCATACAATGGAGGGCTGACTCCATTTGAAGCACGAAATATAAACTGATTTTCCGTACTTAGTGTTACAAAGATGCTTGACCATTACAAGGTTTTAAAAAGAAATGCTTATGGTGTAAGAAATTTTTGGAGATTCAAAAACAGAATAATGCACGTAATGAACTAAAAACAATTTAAAAAAGTACCGCATTTTTCAATGCGGTACTCATGGAATCTAATCTAATTGGGTTACCCCAACATTTGACAAAAACCTCAATTTTATCATAAAACCCTGATAACAAAAATAGCGGAGAACAAGTCTCCGCTATTTTAAAAAATATTAATTTGTTAATGATTGAATAGGTGCAGGAATTCTACCCCCTCTTGCAATAAACTCCGAAGAATCGAAGTCGCTTAATTTCATAATTGGAGCTCTTCCCAGCAATCCGCCAAAGACTACTGATTCTCCAACATCTTTTCCTGGAACAGGAATAATTCTTACTGCTGTGGTTTTCTCGTTGATCATACCAATAGCCGCTTCATCTGCAATAATTGCAGAAATTGTTGATGCTTTGGTTTTTCCCGGTACAGCAATCATATCTAAGCCTACTGAACAAACACAAGTCATAGCTTCCATTTTTTCAATAAAAAGAGAGCCTTCCTCAACACCTCTGATCATTCCAGCATCTTCACTAACAGGAATAAAAGCTCCGCTTAAACCTCCAACATAAGAGGAAGCTATAGCCCCTCCTTTTTTCACTGCATCATTTAACATTGCCAGAGCAGCAATTGTACCATGAGTTCCTACTCTTTCAAGTCCCATTCCCTCGAGAATATCAGCAACGCTGTCACCAATTGCAGGAGTTGGAGCAAGAGAGAGATCAACTATACCAAAAGGTACATTAAGCCTTTTACCAGCTTCAATACCAACCAGTTCACCCATTCTAGTAATTTTAAATGCTGTTTCTTTTATCTTTCTTGCAAGAATCCCTAAGGGTATTCCTGGATTTTGTTTAACAACACTTGCAACTACCCCTGGTCCGGAAATTCCAACATTAATTACTGTTTCTGGTTCTCCAACACCATGGAATGCACCTGCCATGAATGGGTTATCTTCTGGAACATTACAGAAAACAACTAGTTTTGCACAACCAAGACCGTTTTTATCTTTTGTTCTTTCAGCTGTATCTTTAATAATTTCACCCATTATTTTTACTGCATCCATATTAATTCCAGCTTTAGTTGTACCTATATTAACAGATGAACATACTAAATCTGTAGCTGATAAAGCTTCTGGAATAGATCTGATTAATATTTCATCACTTTTAGTCATTCCTTTATGAACTAAAGCAGAAAATCCTCCGATAAAATTAACACCAACATTCTTTGCAGCAGCATCTAAAGCTTTTGCTGTAAATGTATAGTTATCTGTTTTACATGAGCCAAGAATATTTGCTATCGGAGTAACCGCTATTCTCTTATTAATTATCGGGATTCCGTAATCTCTTTCAATTTCTTCTCCAACTTTTACTAAGTTCTCTGCTCTTTTTGAAATAGTATCATATATTTTTTGATAAACCTTATCTGGGTTTTCATCGCTGCACTCAAGAAGAGAAACACTCATAGTTATTGTTCTTACATCAAGATTCTCAGCTTCAACCATTTTAATGGTTTGCATAATTTCTTCATTACTAAAACCTATTGGCACTTTTTTTCCCTAAATTCTATGCATATATTGGAATACATCTTCACGCTGAGCCGAAATTTTTACACCAATTTTTTCTCCCTCAGCATTTAAAGTTTCCTTTAATCCTGCCATATCTACCTTACAGTTTTGAATATCAACAATCATAATCATTGTGAAAAATTCTTGCATTATTGTCTGGCTAATATCCAAAATATTTGCATTATTTTCTGCAAGAATGTTGGCAACTCTTGCAATTATACCTACTTTATCTTTGCCAACTACTGTAACTACTACACGTGAATTTTCCTGGGACATTTCTACACCTCTTCAATTATTTTAATTCTTCTGCACAACGAGCACAAATTTCCGGATGCTCAGGATCACTGCCTACATCATCAGTATAAATCCAGCATCTTTCACACTTAATTCCCTTTGCTTTGTTAATAACAGCTTTAAGATTTTCAAATTCCTCTGAACTATATGCAGAATCATTCTCAAGGTTTGAAAGCTTGTTTGCTGAAGCTTGGGAAACTATAAATATTGTTGCTAAATCTTCTTCTATATTTTTAATGAAATCATAAAGTTCATCGTCTGCATAAAGGATAACTTCTGCATTCAATGAATGCCCAATCTCTTTTGCCCTTCTCTTTTCTTCAAGAGGCTTAGCAACAAACTCTCTGATTTTCAGTATTTTTGCCCATTTTTCTTCAAGCTCTTTATCTTCAAAAGATTTATCAAGCTTCGGCCAGCCAATCAATTGAGGACTAACTTCTTTATTTTCTGCTGGAAGATGTGAGTATACTTCTTCCATAGTAAAAGATAAGATTGGAGTAAGCATTTTAATTAGAGCTAAACAAGTTTCATACATTACAGTTTGAGCAGATCTTCTTTTTAAGGACTCTGGTTTTGATGCATAAAGACAATCTTTAATAATGTCCAGATAGAATGCACTCATATCTACTGTACAAAACTTATGGATTGAATGATAAACAACATGGAATTCATATTCCTCATAAGCCTTACTAACTCTTTCAGTCAAGGAGTAAAGCTTATTCATTGCCCAGCGGTCAATTTCCAGCATATCTTCTCTAGCAACTTTGTGTTTTGCATAATCGAAATCTGATATATTTCCAAGAAGGAATCTGAAGGTATTTCTTATCTTTTTATAGCCCTCTGCCGCTTGTTTAATGATATTAGGTGATACTGCAACATCACTTCTGTAATCTACAGATGAAACCCATAATCTTAATACATCTGCTCCCATTTGGTTAATAACCTCAAGAGGATCAACACCATTACCAAGAGATTTACTCATTTTTCTGCCTTTTTCATCTACAAGGAATCCGTGGGTTAAAACTGCTTTATATGGTGCCTTACCAGTAGTGGCAACAGATGTATTCAATGATGAATTAAACCAACCTCTGTGCTGATCGCTTCCCTCAAGATATAAATCTGCAGGCCAGATTAAATCTTCTCTTGTTGTCAAAACCGCTCTGTGTGATGAACCTGAATCAAACCATACATCCATTATATCTGTTTCTTTAGTAAATTTATCTGAACCACAATGTTCACACTTTAAACCTTTAGGAATAAGATCCATTGCATCTTTAGCAAACCAAATATCAGAACCATTTTCTCTGAAAAGTTCCTGAATATGTTTTATTGTTTGTTCATTAATTACTTCTTTGCCGCAATCTTTACAATAGAAAATAGGTATTGGTACACCCCAGGTTCTCTGTCTTGAAATACACCAGTCGCTTCTGTCGGCAACCATATTATAAATACGGTCTTTACCCCAGGCTGGAATAAATTTAGTATTATTTATTTCTTCTAAAGCTTGTTTTCTAAATCCTTCTATTGAAGCAAACCATTGTTCTGTGGCTCTGAAAATTGTTGGGTGACCACATCTCCAGCAATGAGGATAGGAGTGTTCGATTGTAGAAAACCCAAGCATAGCTCCACTGTTAACAAGATCATCTACTATTATTTTATTTGCTTTATCAACTTTCAATCCTGCATACTTACCTGCCTCAAGGGTAAGTTCACCTGAATTATTTACTGGTGAAAGCACTTTTAAACCATACTGTTTTCCAACCTCAAAGTCTTCAATACCGTGACCAGGAGCTGTATGAACTGCTCCCGTACCACTATCCAAAGTAACATGCTGACCAAGAATAACTAAAGAATCTCTTTCCATAAATGGATGGCGGTAAACTACTTTTTCAAGTTCCTTACCTTTAAATTCCTTTAAAACTTCAAATCCTGTTTCTATTTTAGTATCCTTAAGAACGCTTTCCACTAATTCTTTAGCCATTAATAATTTTTCACCATTAACTTTTATAAGCTGGTAATCATATTCAGGATGAACTGATATGGCAAGGTTTGCAGGTAAGGTCCAAGGTGTTGTAGTCCATATTACAACATAATCATCATTATCAAGAATTCCATTTCCATCAACAACAGGAAACTTTACATATATTGAATATGAATGTTTATTATGATACTCAATTTCAGCTTCCGCAAGAGCTGTTCCACAATCGTGGCACCAGTTAACTGGTTTTAATCCTTTGTAAATATAACCTTTCATTGCCATTTCGCCAAATACACCAATTTGCTCTGCTTCAAATTCTGGCTGTAAAGTTATATATGGATGATCCCAGTCTCCTCTTACTCCAAGTCTCTTAAACTGCTCTCTTTGAATATCAACATATTTTAATGCATACTCTTTACAGTTTCTCCTAAATTCAACTTTATCATCATGAGGATTAAGACCCATCATTTGTATTGCTTTTAATTCGATGGGAAGTCCGTGAGTATCCCATCCCGGTACGTATGGAGAAAATAAACCTAATTGAGTTTTATATTTAACAATAATATCTTTAAGAACTTTATTAAGAGTATGACCAAGGTGAATATCTCCATTGGCATATGGAGGTCCGTCATGAAGAATAAAGGACTCATTCCCTCTGTTTTTATCATTTACAACATCATAAATTTTCATTTCCTCCCATTTTGCCACAATTTCCGGCTCTTTAGTAGGAAGATTCCCGCGCATTGGGAATTCGGTAACGGGTAAATTTAAGGTTTGCCCATAATCTTTCTTTTCCATATATTTTTACAACCTCCCAGTAATATAATCCAAAAAATGGATAAAAAAATCGCCCTCAAGGGACGAAAAATTCGCGGTACCACCCTTGTAACAATAAAAAATACTATTGTCACTCAAAGCCTCTAACGCAGACATGCGTTCACCCTTACTGCAAAAATTTCAGGGCAACAGCTCCCAGGTGATTTTCATTTGCACAATCCTAACCGGCTTACACCCACCCGGTTTCGCTTTAAAGATTAATGTAAATTACTCTCCTGCTCAATGCATTTCTATTTTAATATTATCTGATAATAAAATATTTATTATTCTGTGTCAACTATTCACCTTTTATTTATCAAGGAATTTAAATACTTTGTTTTTATATTCTTCTTCCTCTTCATCTAAAAGGCCATTATCAAACTCTTCATTATACTCAGTAGAAAAGTTTTCTTTCACTTCTTCTTTTGCTGTTTCAATAAAAACTTCTTCCGGAGTAGAAATCGTTGAAATTACTGATTCTTTCTTTTCTTCAAATCCTTCTCTTTTTTGAAGGGCTTCTTTAAATTCTATATCTTCTGATATTGATCCTGATTCTTTAATTATATTAATTTGATTTTCAAATAAATTAATTAAATTTCTTTTAAATCTTTCAGATTTTTCAATTAAATCCAGGTTAACACTATTAAAGGCTTCCGCATCAGACTTAGTCTTTTCCAAAATAGCTGAAGCTTTTTCTCTGGCTTCATTTAAAATTCTATCTTTTTCTATCATTGCTTCAGTTTTTACATTTTCTGCAGTCTTTTCTGCAAGAAGTAAAGCCCTGTTAAGACTTCCTTCCATTTCGCTATACTGATCAACTTTCTTAGAAGTTTTGTCAAACTCTTCTCTTAAACCAGCATTTTCTTTGTATAACATTTCCAGATCTTTAATAATCATATCCAGAAACTGATCTACATCGTCCATGTCATATCCCCTTAGAGAACGTTTAAATTCCTTATCATGAATTTCCTTCGGTGTAATCATAAAAGCACCCCTTTAATCAGTATATATTTATTAAAACTCTGTAATTATCCTTTTTTGTTTTACCCAATTCTTCTATGATAACAAAGCGTCCCTTTGTTCTGACACTAACTATATCATTTTCAGATAGAATAAAATCTGTTCTTAAATTTTCTTTATGATTAACTTTAACTTTCCCTGAACGAATAAATTCCTGGGAATCACCCCTGGAAAGATTATAGGTTTTGACAATTATTCCGTCTAATCTCCAGGAAGATATATTAATTATTTTTTCTGTAGATTCAACTTCTGGAAAGGAATATTGTTCAGCTGAAAAACTTTTATATTAAAATTATTATTTTTAATTACCGGGAAGTTGCCTTCAAGATAAGAAATCATTGTTTTATCTGCAATAATAGCTACGCCCTTTGACAAAATAATAATATCTCCGGTTTTTTCCCTTTTGATTCCAGTACCCATAATTGCCCCGAGTATATCTCTGTAGCTTATTTCCCTGTTTATTTTTTTGCTGTTGCCTCTAATGCCTGAATTTCGAAATCATCATTAGTAATTTCATCACCTATTGGAGCAATACAAAGTTTTTTCTTTCTGCTTCTTTATATCCACCATAAAAAGAATAAAAAACTTTTTCTTTGTTTTTCTTTAAAAATTCTTCGCAATAATCCGCTTCTGAGGGATCAAGGAAATCTGTTAGTTCTTTAATATTTCTTTTATAAACCTTTTCCACTTTTTCTTTAATAAAATTTTGTATAAAATTCTGATCTTTGTTTTTCACAAAAGTATCCTTTACCTTTTACATTAATGTATATAAAAATGAAATAATTAATCTTTTTAAAAAGTTTAAAAGGAAAATTGCAAGTATTGGAGAAAAATCAACCCCTCCAACATTTGTAGGTATAAACCTTTTTATTGGAATTAATACATAATCTGTTACGTCTACAACAAACTCAATTAACTTATTATATGACCTTGGTGAAACCCAAGATAACAGAACTCTGGCTATCATCATCCAGTAAAAAACATCAAAAGAAACACTAACAACTTGTATTAAAAAGTACAAAAACTACACCCCTCATTTTAATTCTTTAGATTTCTTATAACTACTTATTACTGCTTCCATCACAGCATTTCTAAAACCATTTTTTTCTAATTCTTTTATTCCCTCTATTGTAGTTCCCCCAGGAGAAGTTACTGAATCTTTTAAATCTCCAGGATGAATTCCAGTTTCCATAATCATTTTAGCACTTCCGTAAATAGTCTGAGCTGCCAAAAGATATGCATCTTTTCTTGAAAGACCGCAATAAACTCCAGCATCAGCCAAAGCCTCTGCAAACCGAAAAACAAAAGCAGGGCCACTTCCACTCAAACCTGTAAGGGCATCAATATTTTTTTCTTCAAGAACCAGGGTCTTACCAATAGAAGCAAGGATATTTTTTACTGTTTCTTTTTTTAGATCAGATACATTGTCAGAAAAACATATCCCTGTTACACCTTCTCCTACCAAAGCAGGAAAATTAGGCATAGTCCTGACTATTTCAGCCTTTGGGAAAGCTATTTTTAAAGAATTTAAATCTACACCTGCCATAATACTAATTACTGTACCCTTATAATTTATACCAATACCTTTATCACGAAGATATGGAAAAATCTGAGGTTTTACAGCTAAAAAAACATATTCCGACTCCTGTAAAACTTTTTCTTCAGAGTCCAGGAAATTAATGTTATATTTTTCAGAAATATATTCTATTCGGTCTTTTGAAATATCGAAAGCAAAAATATTATCCCCGCTAATAATTCCGTTTTTTACTATGCCGCCGATTATTGCTTCTGCCATATTTCCAGCACCAATAAAACCAATACTAATCAAGGTTAGTCCTCCTTATCAAAATGAGTTACCCAGGCAAAAATTTCTTCCTGATCTTGCTGGTTATATGCTCCTCTTAACTCTCCTGAGATATTAACATTTGGAGGAACTACAAGAATTATCTTATAGCCAATTTTCTGCATTGTTCCCCCTATTGCATAGCAAATTCCACCTATAAAATCAATCATTCTTCTTACTAAAACAGGATCTGCATTTTCCATATTAATAATTACAGGTCTTCTGTCTTTTAAATTATCTGCAATTATAGGAGCCTCTTCAAAGTTAGTAGGTTCAATTACCACTACGCTAACTTTATCATTTTTCAAAGCAACCAAATTATTGGTTCTTTCTTTTTTTGGTGAAACAAAAGACTGCACCTCTTCAGATTCTTCATAATACTCTTCTCTATCATCTTTTTCAGAATCTCCAAAACCCAATGCTTCCCAAAAGTTTTTAAAAACCATAACTCTTTTTCCCCTCTCAGTAAAATAAAAGACTGCCAATCCTAACCATATCAGCACCTTCTTCGACAGCAATCTGATAATCATTACTCATACCCATCGAAAGATATTTTATATCTGCATTATTATACTTTTGTTTTCTAACTTTATTAAAAAGTGTCTGCATTTTTTGGAAGTATGAACGAGCATTTTCAGGATTTTCTGAAAATGGTGTAACTGCCATTAACCCTGTTACTCTGATTCCTTCAAATTTTTGCAAATCACTTAAAAAGTTCTCACATTCATCAATATCAATACCAAACTTATTTTCTTCACTGCCAGTATTAACCTGGACTAAGCAATCCATTATTTTTCCCGATTTTATTGCTCTTGCTGATATTTTTTCTGCAAGTTTAATGCTGTCTAAAGAATGTATTAAATCTACTTTATCTATAATGTATTTTACTTTATTTTTTTGTAAATGACCAATAAAATGCCACTTCATATCATAGTCTTTGAAATACTCCATCTTATTAAGTAAGTCCTGAACTTTATTCTCTGCAAATATTCTTTGTCCCGATTCATAAAGTTCTCTGATACTTTCAAAAGACTGACCTTTTACCACGGCTATCAAAGAAACATTATCCTTTAAATCACTCTTTATTCTATCATAATTTTCTTTAACTGACATTTTAAATCCTTCCTATCTAATATACTTTCCCTCTTTAGCAAATTTTGGATTTGTTACAATCTCTGTTGTAGAATTTAATGAATCTGTTAAAAAGTATTCATTCTCTTCTCCAAGAATATTTATCTCCTGGAAAGTAATCAAACCCTTTACTATTCTATATATACCTTCTTTGCCGTTATTAACGATAACTGCTTTTTTAGGTATCATATATGTTTTTATTTCTTCAGAAATAATTTTAACATCTTGTATTCTATTATATTTTTCAGGCATATCCAAGAATTCAAGAACTATAAGGGCATTCTGTCCTAATCCTTTTAACTTTGAAATAGAAAGTTTTATAGTTTTTTCATCCTGGGGAAGTTTTAATGTAAGGATTTGACCAATCTGCAGGGGTTCTTTGAAGCTGGCTATTGGTAACTCAAGATACATTTGGGGTTTGACCAGATTATCTTTTATTTTTAGTATTACATCACCTTTAATAAAGTCTTTTTTTTCAGAGTTGTCAATTTCTTTATAATTTAGTTTTATTTCTTCAAAATTAAAGGTCGTAGATTCAAAGGGATCTCCATACTCTTCAAGGTGATCAAACTTAAAGGTAACAATACCACTAATAGGACTTAAAATATTGAACCCTCCTGCTGAAGCAATAGGATATCTTTTACTAATTCTTTGTCCTTCTGTTACCATTATATTAATAGGACCTTCTGAACCTGTTTTTATTAATGTTTCTTTTCCAAAAATATACCCCTGGGTATCATAACCTTTTAGCAAAACTCCTTCTTTTATTACCTCAGTTTTTATTAGGAAATTATTCAATATGTAATTATAGGCTGAGTTTACTAAAAAAATTAATAAAAACAGGAGTATTGTTAATTGAAATACTTTATTTATTTTCAATTACAACACCTCTTATTTAAGCATTATTAATGCTGCAAATCTTCCTGTTAAACCCTTTTCTTCTCTGAAGCTAAAAAAGTTTTCATTATTGCAAGAAGTGCAGATTCCCATATCAAATATTTTATTTAATCCTGCTTTTTTTAATATATATTTATTGATTTTTCTTAAATCAAGATTTCTTTTGTCTTTATTTACTTCTTCAGGAAATTTTTCCAAAAAATCATTAATCATAGTTTCAGATACTTCATAGTGATCCAAACATATTCCCGGGCCAATCAATGCTTTTATATCTTTCGGAAGGCAGCCAAACTTACTCTCCATTAAAAATACTGCTTTTTTTGCTATTTCCAAATAAGTACCCTTCCAGCCTGCATGAATTGTTGCTGCAATATTTTTTTCAGGGTCATGAAGGAGTATTGGTATACAATCTGCAAATAAAGTCATTATAGGAAATTCTTTCAAAGAAGTAATTATTCCATCATATTCTCCCAAAAAACCGGAATCTTTTTCGTTAGTCAGAATGAATATATTATCCCCGTGAACCTGAGAAGCCCAGGATAAATTATTAACATTAAAGCCCATTTTTTCTGATAGTAAGATTCTGTTTTCTTCTGCTTTTTTAATGTCATCCCCTACATGATAAGCAAGGTTCAAACTGTTATATTGACCCTCACTTACTCCTCCCCGTCTTCCAGTAAAAGCATAGATTGTTTGATTATCATTAAAACCATCATGATGATAAGTTTTTATTTTGTTATTCATTATTTACCTCATTTTTTATTTAGATGGCTTTCTTATTAAGTCCTCAATTTCTTTTATAAATGTATTTACATCCTTAAACTCCCGGTATACAGAAGCAAATCTGACATATGCAACTTCATCGGTTTCTTTAAGTCTGTTCATAACTTCCTCACCAATTATTGTTGTAGTAATTTCTTTATCAAGATTGCTATTCAATGATCTTTCAATATCTGCAACCATCTTTTCTATTGTGTCCATGCTTACAGGACGTTTTTCACAAGCTTTTATAATTCCGCTTAATATTTTATTTGAGTCAAAAAGATCCCTTCTGCCATCTTTTTTAACTACTATCAAAGGAATGCTTTCAAGTTTCTCATATGTGGTAAATCTTTTCTGGCAATTATTACACTCTCTTCTTCTGCGTATAGATTTGCCTTCATCTGCAGAGCGTGTATCAAGAACTTTTGTATCAAAATAATTACAAAAAGGACAATTCATTTTTCTCTCCTTATTTATGATTATAAAAAAAGGCTATTGAGCCAAGCTCAATAGCCCATTATTACCAGTTTCTATTTGATCTGATAAAATCAGGAATTTCAATATCATCTTCTGAAGTGTCCATAGAAAACTCAGAAGTTATTTTTTTCCCTCTTTCTTTATCAAAACCAGTAGCAACTACTGTTACTCTTATTTCATCTTCCTGAAGGCTTTCATCAATTACAGCTCCAAGAATAACGTTTGAGTTTTTACCTGCAAGTTTATTTACTTCTTCTGTAGCATCTCTGATTTCGTCCATAGACAATGTATCAGAACCAGTAAAGTTTAAAATGATACCCTGAGCTCCATTAATGTTTGTTTCAAGAAGAGGGGAAGATATTGCCGCTAAAACTGCCTTAACTGCTCTGTCATCTCCGCTGGCAACCCCAATACCCATTATTGCAGTTCCTTTATCTTTCATAATTGTTCTTACATCAGATAAATCCAGGTTAATTAATCCTGGTTTATTTATTAAGTCTGATATACCTTGAACACCTTGTCTTAAAATATCATCAGCAATTCTGAACTGTTGGTTAATAGGAACTCTTTTTTCTACAACTTCGAAAATTTTATCATTTTGTATTGTAATTAATGTATCTACAGAATTTTTTAGTCTTTCAATACCTTCTTTTGCATGTTTATTTCTCAAAGAACCTTCAAAAGAAAAGGGTTTAGTTACAACAGCTATTGTTAATGCTCCAATTTCTTTAGCTATCTGAGCAATTACAGGAGCTGCACCGGTACCTGTACCCCCGCCCATTCCGGCAGTTACAAATATCATATCACTGCCTTTGAGAACATTCATTAACTCTTCACGGCTTTCCTCCGCAGCTTCTTTTCCAACTTCTGGGTTTGCACCGGCACCTAATCCTCTTGTCAGTTTTTCTCCAATTTGCATTTTTACTGGTGCCAATGAAGAAATCAAGGCTTGAGCATCTGTATTTGCAGCAACAAATTCAACGTCTGCAATATTTGATTCTATCATTCGGTTAACCGCATTGTTTCCTCCGCCACCTACACCTATGACCTTTATATTAGCCAATTTATTATGATGATTTCCCTGCTCAAACATTAATTTTTCCCCTTTCAGTCTTGGATTCGCTTAATAACGTAGATATCTTTAAATCTAAGGTCAATATGTTTAATTTCAGAAACGGAAATTGAAACATCAACAATATCATCCATAATACCTTCAAGAATTTTAAGCTTATTATCTATATCTTCAGCTCCACCTAACAGTACTGTTATACCATTCCTAGTGTAAGCTATTATTCTTTCATTATCTATATTAATTTCGGCAATTTTTCCAGTTAAAATACGGTTTGAACCAGAAATTATTTTTAAAGCTTCTTCCAGTACAGGGCTTTCTATTTTTTCCCCAACTCCTGGTATAGCATAAAGTTCTATTCCGGTAACTAAGGGAAGATTATAATCCCCGGGGGATTGCCTTATATCAAGGAAAACCGAATCTTCACTTATTTGGATAAAGCCATCCATGGTAACCAGTAACGCCACGGGAGCTCTTTCTTTAACATTTACAACGGTCTTGTTTGGAAAGCTTTTTTTAACTTCAACTTCTTTTATGTAACTATTGGCAAGAAAAGATTCAGTTATTTTCTTTTTATTAAGAAAAACTATATTTTCTCCTTTTATTTCTTCAAGCTGAGAATCTAAAGAATTCTTTTCCAGATAAAATAAACCTGTTATTTGTGCCTCTGCTACTTTAAATACAGGAACATAAATTATTAAAGCAACAATTAGGCCAGTTATTACAAGAAATTTAAACAAAAAAATCAAAAATCTGCTTAATAAACTAAGCTTCTTTTCTTGTTTGTATTTTTTTATGTCTGTTACCAAATAATTCACCTTTTTATTCTAATTTATTATACCAAATATTGCTGATATGATAAACCTTCTGTTTTATTCAATACAATTATCCTATAATAATTATTTCTCTTTCTAAATTAATATTATATTTTTCCTTAATAACTTTTTCAATATGCTCAATAAGGTTAATTACATCAGCTGCTTTAGCATTACCTTTATTAATAATAAAGTTCCCGTGTTTTTCTGAAACCTGGGCATCATTAATCGCCAGGCCTTTAAGTCCAGACTCTTCAATCAACTTTCCAGCAGACATACCCGGAGGATTTTTAAATACACTCCCCCCATTAGGATATTCATAAGGTTGCTTGGACATTCTCTCAATTTTAGTATTTTTTATGTTTTCCATTAATAGTTTTTTATCACCTTGAGAAAGCTTTAAGTTTGCCTCAACTACTATATAATGAGAATTGTTTTTTAAAAAAGAATTCCTGTAGGAATATTTCAATTCTTCATTTCTGAAAGTTACATATTCCTCTTTTTCAGTATCATATACCAAGACATCAACAAGAATATCTTTAATCTCAGAACCATAAGCTCCTGCATTCATAATTACTGCACCACCAAGGCTTCCTGAAATCCCTGAGGCAAATTCAAAACCTTTAAAACCTTCCCCGGCGGTCTTAACAGCCAGGAAAATTAACGAAGATGAAGCTCCTGCTAATAAGTTGTCTCCATCTATTTTAAAATAATTAAAGCCATCTCCAAGTTTAATTAAAGGATATGAAACCCCTTCATCTTTAACGAGAAGATTTGTGCCTTTCCCTAATACATAAAATTTCCCAGATTCTTTTCCTATACTAACAGCCTCTTTTAATTCTTCTTTTGTATCAGGAATTAAAAGGACTTTTGCAGGTCCTCCGATTTTCCATGAAGTTAAAGAGCTTAAAGGTTTTTCTTTCTCAATAATCATTTAAACACCTTCTGACTTGGCAAGGCTTTCTCCCAGTATAAAAACATCCCCTGCTCCCATTGTCATAATCAGCTGATTTTTTTCTTTATTTAATAATTCTGCTTTAATATAATTTTCTGTATCTTTAAATGTATTCAAAATTATTGTTTTTTTCTTATCTTCTTCCGACATTCCTTTGAATATGTCTTCAGTGCAGACTCCATGATCATCTTTTTCTCCTGCAGAATAAACTGGTAACAGAATAACCTTATCCGCCTCAGAAAAGCTTCCACTAAACTCCTTTAATAATTGAAATATTCTGGAGTGTCTGTGTGGCTGGAAGATTATAATAATTTCTCCCTCATGAGCCTCTCTGGCACCTTTTATTGTTGCTTTAATCTCTGATGGATGATGAGCATAATCATCAATTATTTTCAATTCCTTATTATTTAATAAGATTTGAAATCTTCTGTTTACTCCATAAAATGCTGAATAGGCTTTCTGTATGTCCTCCATTGAAACTCCAAGTTTTAAAGCCATTGCTGCTGCTCCTATTGCATTTTGCAAATTATGATAGCCTGGTATTTGAAGTTGAAGCCTTCCTAATGTTTTTCCATCATGTATTAAATCTCCGCCGATTCCAATTCCTTCGTAACTTATATTTTTTGCATAATAATCTGCTTCTTTATTTTCAAGGGAATAGGATATAGATTCTGGTATCTTATCCTTCATTAATTTTACATTTTCATTATCAATACACAAAGTAATTAAGTCTTTACAGGTATTTCCTGAAAGAAATAATTCAAAAGCATTTATAATTTTCTCCATACTTCCATAATTTTCCATATGGTCATCTTCTATATTTGTAATAATACTTCCATAAGGAGAAAGCATTAAAAAAGACTGATCACTTTCATCTGCTTCTGCCACAAAATACTCCCCTGAATCCAGCAAATAATTGCCGGAAATATTGTTCAACACTCCACCCACCATTACAGAGGGTTTTAAATTACCTTCTTTAAGCAAACAATAAAGCATTCCTGTAGTGGTAGTTTTTCCATGAGCCCCGGCAACGCATAAGGCCTTTTTTGAGTTCATTACTTCTGCAAGTTTTTCTGCTCTTTGGGTAATTTTTATGTCATTATTTAAAGCTTCAATATATTCCGGATTATCTTTCTGAATAGCCGAGGAAACCACAACTTCACAAACAGAGTCAGCTAAGTTCTCTTTTTTGTGATCATAATAAATTTTTGCCCCCATATTTTCCAGATTCTGAGTTATATTTGTTTTTTTAAGGTCTGAGCCTGTAACCTGAAATCCCTGTTCAATAAGGATACCAGCAATAGCACTCATTCCTATACCGCCAATTCCAATAAAATGAATTTTTTTACTCAAAGTTTTACACCTATTTCCTTTAGAATATTTTCTTCTATTAGATTTAAAGTATTTCTAATTCCCAAATCATAAGAATTTTTTTTCAATTTTTCAAGTTTTTCCTCGTCAAATAAAACATCTGAAACAATATTTTTTAAAAGCATTGGATTATTTTTGATCTCTTTTTCTTCAATCATAATAACCGTTTCTCTTTTTGAAAGGTTTCTTGCATTTTCCAATTGATGATTATTGGCAGAATATGGAAAAGGAACAATTATTCCGGATTTTCCTAAAAATGTCATTTCTGAAAGAAATGCCGCTCCTGCTCTTGAAATACAAAAATCAGAAACCGCCAATGCATTATACATATCTGAAAGATATGGAAATATCCTTACATTTTTAATTTCGTTTTCTAAGTCAGAAACCTTGTTTTTTATTTCAGCAAAGTCTCTGTTTCCAGTAACATGAATTATCTGAAAATCTTTTTCCTGTGCATAAGCATATAAAGAAAGGACTGCATTATTTAGAAAACGAGCTCCTCCACTCCCACCAGTAATTAAAAGAGTTTTTTTGTTTTTGTCTAAACCAAACTTTGACAAGGTTTCCTTATTATCAGTAACTTCATAAAATTCTTTTCTCACTGGAAGGCCGGTGCATATTGTTTTAGTTTTTTGCGGGAAATATTTTTCGCTGCCTGGGAAAGTGGTAAATACAATATTTGAAAACCTGCTGCTAATTTTGTTAGTAAGACCGGGAATAGAATTTTGCTCATGAAGAAATATTGGAATATTAAGTTTTTTTGCCGCCAAAACAACAGGAGCTGAAACATAACCCCCTGTAGCAAATACAAAATCAGGCTTATCTTTTTCAAATATCTTTTTTACAACTTTTACTGCATTTTTGACTTTTAAAAGTACAATTAAATTTTTTATAGGATTTTTGCTTCTGAAACCATCAATATAAATTCCAGTAAAATTTATCCCTGCTTCTTCAATAATTTTTTTTTCCATACCATTTTCAGAGCCTGTGTAGCTAATCTCCCATTTGGCATCTTCTAGAAATTTTTGAGCAACAGCAAGAGCCGGATAAATATGCCCCCCTGTGCCTCCACCGGTAAAAACAGCTTTCATTCTTATTTCCTCAATTGTTTTTTGGATTTTTATCTATATTACTTGAAATATTTAACAAAACCCCCGTAGCCGCCATTGTTATTACTAAGGATGTTCCTCCATAGCTTATAAAAGGAAGGGTCGTTCCCGTTGTAGGAAATAAACCTGCAGCTACTGTAATATTAATAAATGTTTGAATTAATAAAATATTTGTAATTCCAAGAGCAAGTAATTTCCCAAATACAGTATCTGTCTTAATTGCAGTATAATATCCTCGCCAAAAGACTACAAAAAACAAAAATAGCACAAATAGTAAACCTATATAGCCAATCTCTTCACCCATTATAGAAAAAATAAAATCCGTGTGCCTTTCAGGAAGATGAAGATATTTTTGCCTGCTATTTCCTATCCCCAGACCACATAAACCTCCTGAACCAAGAGCATAAAGAGATTTTACAACCTGATAACCTTCATCCAGCTGATTTTCAAAGGGTTTCCATACTGCAATTATTCTGCTTATCCGATATTCAGAAGATAAAATAAAATATCCTGCAGAAATAGCTCCAGCACTAATTAAGGAAAATATGTGCATAAATCTTGCCCCTGCTTGAAAATAGGTTGCTATTGTTGCTAAAGCTATTAACCCGGCAGTACTTAAATCCGGTTGATTTACAATCAAAATAAATACAACAATCATCGGAACAAAACTTAATGCAAATCCCTTCAATGTTAAAAAATACTTATAGTTTTTATTTATCCACCAAGCATAAAAGAAGGCTAAATACAATTTAGCAAGCTCTGAAGGTGAGAATCTTGGTATCGGGCTAATTTCCAGCCACCTTGTAGCATTATTTACGGTTTTACCCATAGGAGTAAAAAGTAAGAATAAGAAAATAACTATAACAGAACCGACAAACAAAATTAATTCCTGATTATTATAGGTTTTATAGTTTATTTTCGAAATTATCAACATTAAGATTAAGCCAATTACAAAAAATACACTTTGTTTTTTAAAAAAATAAAATGCATCATCATATGAAATTGAACCCAGGTATGAACTTGAACTTAATACCATAACCAGCCCAATGAGAGAAAGAGACATAACCCCATAAAACAGCAGAGGATCAAATTTCTTCCCTGGCTGAAACAGTTTATTTTTCATTATATTTTTTTACCAGTTCCTTAAATTGATTTCCTCTGATTTCATAGTTGGGAAACATATCCCAGCTTGCACAGGCTGGTGATAATAATACCACATCACCTTTTTCAGATATCTGAACGGTTTTTTGTACTGCTTCTTCATAATTATCTGTTAAAAAATAATTATTAAATCCAATTTTATCAAGTTCTTCTTTAATTTCGAACTTTGATTCACCAATTAAAACTGCAAACTTACATTTGTCCTTTATAACTTTTGCGTATTCATCAAAGGAGTTTCCTTTATTTTTTCCCCCTGCAATTATTATTATAGGCTGATCGTATGAAGCAAGAGCCTTAAGACTTGCATCTGGATTAGTGCCTTTGGAATCATTTACATAGGTTACTCCCATGTATTCTCCAGAGAATTCCAGTCTGTGTTCCACGCCCTTAAAATCTCTTAAAACTTGTGCTGTAATTTTTGGGTCTATTCCCTTTACAACACCTGTAAGAACGCCGCACATTGAATTCTCCAGGTTGTGCCCACCTTTAATGAATATTTCTTCAGGTTTAATTATTTTTTCTTTTTTACCATTAAAAGACACTGTCAAAAACCCATCTTCAATGAAAGCTCCTTGGTTAACTTCTTCTTTTCTGCTAAAAAAGAGAGCTTTGCCTTTACTTCTTTTGCCTAGTTCCCTTATTACAGAATCATCCCAGTTTAAAATCAAAAAGTCTTTTTCTGACTGATTTTCAAAAATCCTTGCTTTTGCTTCCAGATAATTTTCCATAGTTTTATGTCTGTCCATATGATCTGGAGTAAGATTTGTAATTATAGCAACCTGGGGTGCAAATTCTTTTATTCCTTCAAGTTGAAAACTTGATATTTCAGCTACTATAACCCCGTTTCCTGGTATTTTTTCCACTTCTGTAACCAAAGGATCTCCGATATTACCTCCAATAAGAGTATTAAAACCCGCTGTTTTAAACAATTCTCCGATTAAAGAGGTAGTTGTAGTTTTCCCATTGGTTCCTGTTATTCCTATAAAAGGCGCTTTGGTAAAACGATAGCTTAATTCAAGTTCGCTGATAATTTCAATACCTCTTTCTTTTGCTGAAAGAAGAAATTCCTTATCTAAAGGTACTGCAGGACTAACTACTATAAAATCCGAAGATATTTCAGATAACTCTGGTTCTCTGCCAAATATAGTGTGAAAATTATTATTTGAATTAAATATTTCAGGTATTTCGAGATTTTCCTTTAAATCGTTTAAATATACTTGTGCCCCTTTTGAAAGTAAAAATTCCGTTGTTTTTATTCCACTTCTGGCAGCTCCAATAACCAATACTTTTTTAGATTGTAAATCCATAAATTATCACCTGTTCCTTTAGAATAAATTCAGGGAAAGAATTAAAAAAACAAAACCCACTCCAGAAAAAATAACTACAATTTTCTTCTCTTTCCAGCCACTTAATTCAAAATGATGATGAATGGGGCTCATTTTAAAAATTCTCTTTTTAAACATTTTATATGAAAATACCTGCCCTATCACAGAAAGAGTTTCTAACACAAAAACTCCTCCAACCAAAGGCAGCAATATTTCCGTTTTTGTTGTCATTGCCAGGGCAGCCAAGGCGCCTCCGAGAAGCAAAGAACCTGCGTCTCCCATAAAAACCCTTGCAGGATTCCAGTTGTAATAAAGAAAAGCTAAACAAGAGGAAATCAGTAGAATAGCAAAAACTACAATACTGTAGTTCTCTGATATATGACCATAAATAAAATAAAATAAAGTAGCAACAACAGTTACGGAGGAAGAAAGTCCATCGATACCATCTGTAAGATTAACAGCATTTGTAGTACCTGCAATCAAAATAATTGCAAAAACGTAATAAAAAGGCCCAAGATCAACAGAAAACCCAAACTTTTCAAGCCCTATAACTGTAGAATAATTTAGAACATTTAAATAGAACCATATCCCGGAAAGAGCTGCTAAAATAATTAACAACAACTTATTCTTTGCATTCAGGCCTTGGTTATTCTTTTTCAAAATAATTAAAAAGTCATCAGCGAATCCAATAAGACCGAAGACTAAAGAAAAAATAATCATAAACCAAAGTTCCTTGCTTATTGCTCCAAATAAAAATCCACTGCCAAAAATAATACCACCAAGAAGAAACATTATAAAAAATAATATTCCTCCCATTGTTGGTGTTCCGGTTTTAGTTTTATGGCTTTCTGGTCCTTCTTCTCTTACAATCTGACCAAATTTTAGTTTATGCAAAAATGGAATTAAAAATTTACCTGCAATAATTCCAAGCCATGTAAGAATAGGAAGCACAAATAACTCATAATACATTTAAGAATTCCTCAATTTCTCTTTCTGTTTTCTCAAGGTGCATGCCTCTGCTCCCTTTTAAGAGTATTACATCACCTTTAATGATAGTTTCTTTAATCTTATCTAAAAGCTGTGCTCTATCGTTGAATAAAAAAACATTCTTCATGTTATAATTTATTTTTTTAAACTTGTCATATGTGAAGGAAACTTTATCTCCTAATAGAAATATAATATCAACTTTTTCTTCTTTAGCTTTCTCTGCCACCCTTTCATGACCTTCTTTTTCATATTCTCCAAGTTCAAACATATCGGCAAAAACAAAAATTTTTCTTTCCCCATTAATTTTCCCAAGAGATTCTAAAGAAAAACTTGTAGATGATGGGTTGGCATTATAAGCATCATTTATTAATTTTACTCCTGATATTTCTTTTATGCTAAATCTCATTTCAGAAAAATCAACTTCTATTAATCCCTCCAAAGATTTTTCTTTTAATACTAAAAAATCACATAAGGCTGATACAGCTGCAGCATTCTGAACATTATGTTTACCCGGAACATTGATTTTTATTTTTTTCTCAAAAGAGTTATTAGCTAAAATAAATTCAGTTTCCTTTTCCTTTTCAGATACTATTTCTTTTATAAAAAAATCTGCTTTATCAGAAAAACCAACAGTAATAATTTTCCCTTTACACCCCTTAAGATAAGGTTTAAGCAGATCTATATCTTTATAGTTAATTACTAAACATCCTTCTTCACTTATTTTTTCTGCTAATTCACTTTTTGCTTTTGCAATATTTTCTATACTTCCTAGTAGTTCCGCATGAACAGGCTCGATACTGGTAATTATTCCATAGTCCGGTTCAGCAATTTCTGTAAGATATCTAATCTCACCTGGCCCTCTCATACCCATTTCTAAAATCATAAAGTCCGTATCTTCATCGGCCTTTGACATAGTAACAGGCAAACCAAGCTCATTATTATAATTTCCTTCTGTTTTAATTACATTCCACTGTTTTTTTAGAACTGCATAAAGCATATCTTTTGTAGTTGTTTTACCTACACTACCTGTAATGCCAATCACTTTAGCCTTAGATTTACTTTTTATTAATTTTCCGGTTTTATAAAGTAATTCTTCCAGGGTATCTTCATGATTGCCAATAATATAGTTTGCTTTTTCTAATAAAACTTCTTTACTGCCACCTAAAAATAACACTCCAGAAGCACCATTTTCTAATGCTTGTCCTATATACTTATGACCGTCAGTCTCTTCTCCCTTTACTGCTATAAAAAGATCACCTGAACTTACTTTTCTGGAATCAATAACAATTTTATTAAAATATATATTTTCATCTCCTTGATATTGATAGCCCAGGAGAAAAGCAAAATCTTTAAGACTGAGTTTTATCATTTTCAATTCGCCTTTCGTTTTTATTTGAAAAATATACTTGAACTATTGAATCTTTTTTCAGAACTGTATCCGGTGAAGGCAATTGAGATTCCGCATATCCACTGCCATTTACTTTTATTATCAGTCCCATTTGTTCCAGAAGTTTTCCAGCTTCCAAAATAGTCAAATCCTTTAATTCAGGCACCATTATCTCATTTTTCTCTTTATCCGACAAATATATGAATATTTTTTGACTTTCTTTTATTTCTTCTCCCTCAAATGGATATTGAGCTAAGATATAGCTACCATTTCCTTTAAGAATAAAGTTATCAGGATTATTTTTAATTTCTTCAGATTTTTCAATTTCCATTGAATGATATTTCTGAACTATTTTTGTATTTTCAATTTTTCTAGGAAGAATATCTGCAACCTCTACTTCCTCTGGCAGTATTTCAGGAACTATATCATAATATTCCAAGGTTTTTTCTATTACATCTTTAAATACAGGAGCAGCGGTCTGACTTCCGGTTTTATAGGTTTTAGGGGTGTCTACCATTACAAGACAGACAAACCTTGGATTATTTGAAGGGGCAAAACCAATAAATGATGTCACCACCTGGTCTTCAAGATATCCCCCTTTATCAGAAATCTTCTGTGCTGTACCTGTTTTACCTGCGATACTAAAGCCTTCAATCCTTGCTCTTCTTCCAGTCCCTTTATCAACAACGCTTTTTAAAGCATTTCTCATAAATTCTGAAGTTTCTTTAGATATAACTATATTTTCAACCTTAGGGTCGTTTTTTATAATTACATCCCCCTGGGAATCTTTAGCTTCTTTTAGCAAATAAGGTTTCATTAATTTACCTTCATTTACTATTGCGGCAAAACTTCTGATTAATTGAACTGGAGTTAAAGCATTCCCCTGTCCAATTGAACTAACTGAAACATCAAGAATAGTCGCTCTTTTTTCAGGAATAATATTACTTGTTCTTTCACCAGGCAAATCAATGCCAGTTCTTCCTTCAAGTCCAAAACCCTTTATATATCTGTATAAATCTTCTTTTCCTACTCTTTGGCCAATTTGAACAAAGCCAACATTAGAAGAATTTTGTAATGCCTGAACAATAGTTTGTTTTCCATAACTTTTTGGATATATTATTTCTCTAATGTTATAATTTAATACTTTTATTGAACTATCACATTGAATTATTTCATCTTTACCAATTTTTGCTTCTTCAATTGCCACGGAAGCAACAAAGGGTTTAAAAGTAGATCCTACTTCGTAAATTGAATTAATGGCAATATTTCTAAAGCGCTCATTAGTAAAAGTTGAATATATATTCGGATCATAGGTAGGGTAGCTAGCCATAGATAAAAACTCTCCGTTTTGGAGATCATATACCATAGCCACAGCTTTGTCTGCATTAAGTTCTTCCACTGCCTGAATAAGTCTTTTTTCTGTAACATATTGAATTGTCTCATCAATTGCCAGATAAATATCCAGACCTTCTTTAGAAGGTCTGGATATTTGATATACGGATGAATTAATACTTCTCCCCTTGGAATCTTCTTCTACAAGAATTTTTCCCGGAGTTCCCCTTAAAACAGAGTCATAGTAATATTCTATACCTTCAAGACCCTTGTTATCCTGGCCTACAAATCCAATAACATTAGCAAGGAACTGTCCTTTGGGGTAAACCCTTTTACTTTCTTCAAAAAGCAAAGCACCTCTTAAACGTACTTCTCTTATTTTTTCTGTTTCTTCATCTTCTAGAAGCCTTTTTATCCAAACAAAGCGACTTTGCTTGTTTACTGCTTCAACAAGCTTTTCTTCTTCTATGCCGGTAATTGATGATATTTCCCTTAGCTTATTATGTAAATCCTTATCCTCCCTTGAAAGAAGAGGATCAATGGCAAGAGAATAAGCATCAAGACTAATTGCAAGAGGAGAGCCGTTTCTGTCATATATTCCTCCTCTTTTAGATTCTGTCTCAACTTCCCGGAAGCTTTGATTGATTGATAATCTTTTTAAATCATCACCATCTATTATCATTATTTTAAATAAATATCCGGCGATAATAAAAATTACTAATAGGAAAATCGCTATAGTAATTTTTATTCTAAACATATTTATATTTTTTTCTGGGACTGTTTTCAATTTTTTCTCCTTGTGTTTATGAATTATCTAAGTAAATACTGAATTCTTTCAGGCTTTACCATATTATATTCGTTTATAGCAGTTTTTTCTATATTTTCCAAAGAAGAAAGATTTGAAATTTTTATTATATTTTTGTCGTTGCTTAACTTATACTCTTCAATCATGCCATTCAACTTGCCCATTTCAACACCCTGATTATTTATGTATACACCTTGTCCAAGTAATAAAGCCATGCAAACTAATACAGTACAGAAGTATTTGAACAATCCTTTCACTTCATTTTCAACTACATGAGATTTATCTTCTCTTACTTTAACCTTTTCTCTTACTACCCTTTCCCTTTGTGGAATGCTCATTCCCTGAACTGAATAATCAAGACCAACAACTCTTCTTGTACTTTCCATTAATTACACCACCGCTCATTAATTTTTTTAATACTCGTAATTTGGCGCTTTTTGCTCTTGGATTATGCATAGTTTCTTCTTCTGAAGGAACTATAGGTTTTCTTGAAAGAATCTTTACTTCTCTTTTCTTATCACAATTGCATATTGGAAATTCTGGAGGACATATACAATCTTTTTCATAATAATTAAATTTTTCTTTTACGATTCTGTCTTCCAGGGAATGGAAGGTTATTATGCCCAGCCTTCCGCCACTTTTTAATACTTTTATTGAATCATCGATTACTTTTTCAAGCACCTCAAGTTCTTTGTTAACTTCTATTCTCAATGCCTGAAATGTTCTTTTTGCAGGATGAGAACCTTTTTCTCTGGCAGCTTTTGGTATAGCGGCCTCTATAATTTTCACCAATTCTCCTGTTGTTTCTACTGGTTTTTCTTTTCTTTTTTCTGCAATAAATTCTGCTATTCTTTTAGCCCAGTTTTCTTCACCGTATTTTTTAATTGTTCTGTGAAGTTCTTCCACGGAATAATTATTGATTATGTATTTTGCATCAATTGCTTCATCCCGGTTCATTCTCATATCCAAAGGGGCATCATGCATATAACTGAAACCTCTTTCAGGTGTATCTATTTGAGGAGATGAAACACCTATATCCAAAAAAATCCCGTCTACACCTTCTGGGTACATTTCATTTATTATTTTCCCTAGATTTTGAAAATTATCATGGACTAATAATATATTTTCTTTATATTCCTTTAGCTTTTCTTCAGCATTTTTCAAAGCTGTGACATCTTGATCAATACCTATCAATTTACCTCCAGGCAGCAATTTACCCAAAAATGCCAGGGAATGACCTGCCCCTCCTAAAGTACCATCTACAAAGATCTCCCCTGGCTTAGGCTTCATGAACTGTACGGATTCATTTAGTAAAACTGATATATGTTGAAAAGCCATTTAATCACCATTTTTTAGAAGTTTATTTCAAAATCCATCATTTTTTCTGCAAGTTCTTCATATTCACCTTGAGTTTCATTATTATAATTCTCCCAGGTTTCCTTATCCCAAATTTCAAGTCTTGTAGAAACCCCAATAATAACTACATCTTTTTCGAGCTTTCCGTGATTTCTAAGATTATTAGGAACAAGAATACGTCCTTGTTTATCGAATTCAACTTCCAATGCACCAGAGAAAAAGAATCTTGAAAAATTACGAGCATCTCTGTTAGTAAATGGAAGTTTTTTAAGTTTTTCTTCCAGGACTTTCCATTCTTGTTCTGGGTATACAAATAAGCAGGAATCCAGACCCTTAGCAAGAACAAAGCGTTCTCCCAGCCGAGTTCTTATTTTGGCTGGCATCATAATTCTGCCTTTTTGGTCTATCGTATGTTGATATTCACCCATAAACATCTTGAAATTCACCCACTTTGTTCCACTTCTAACCACTTTTTACTACTTTGAGTATATTTTACCACTATTATGCTAAAATAATTCATAATTTATTAATAAATATCAAAAAGGGACTCTAGTCCCATAAATAAAAAAAGACCCTCCATTTAGGAGGTTCTTGAGATCTTTTTATATATAAAAAATAATATTAAAATGAACAAAATAACAAAAGCCGGATTATCAAAAATATTCACCACTCCCATAGTTGCGGAAGTAACTAATATACCAGCAAGAATCATACCCAAAGTAAGGGCAGGGAAGGATTCTCTTTTCTTCATTCCCAAAAGCATTGCTATAGCTGATCCAGTGTAAACTCCAGACCCTGGCATAGGAATTGCAACAAATATAAATAATCCAAGTTTTCTGTATTTTTCAACTATACCCTTATTTTTATGAGTTTTTTCCATTACAAAATCGTAGAATTTTTTAAAGATTTCAAATCGGTTTAAAAAATTAAGGACTTTTTCAAGTAAAAGCAATAATGGGATAATAGGAATAAAATTTCCGGCAATTGCAAGAATAAATGTTTCCTGCCAGGGGAGCTGATTCAAAATACCATAAGGTATTGATAATCTCAGCTCAAAAAGAGGTAGCATGGAAATAAAAAATACATAGGCTTCGTGACTAATATTATCCAGCATCTTCTTCCCCTTCCAAGTTGTAAATATAATTCACCAGATTCTGAGTCAGCATTCTTACATTATCAATATTGACCCCATAGCGGGTATCTCCAATTGTTCCGGCTCCTGTTTCCCAGTCCTGGGATCTTATTGTGATTGCTGAAATATTATTTTTCCCAAAATGATAATGATCACTGTTGTCTGCCCCTCTTGCTGAAGGTTTTATTGAAAAGTCTTTCCAACTCATAAACTCACTTATTTCATTTTTTGACAACTCATTTTCCCACCAGATAATATAATTTTTATCCCCAAAACTCCCTGTTGTATCAAGGTTTACCATAAATTTAATATTGTTTTTTTCTGTCTCTGTTAAGAAATCAAAATATGCTTTTGAGCCGGCCAAATTTTGTTCATGACCAGAAAAGAAGGCAAAAACTACATTATATTCCATACTGTCAAAGTTTTTACTTAAAACCCGTGCCGCTTCCATTACTGCAGATACCCCAGAAGCATTTTGATTTGCTCCAGGCAGAATCCTTTCTTTTCTACCATTTTCCCGCCCCAAATAATCATAATGAGCTGAGATAACAATATATTTATGTCTTTCAGGATATTTTAAAATACCTAAAACATTATCTCCTTCTATTCCTGTATCCGGATCAGTAAAGACTTGGAAATAACCGCCCTCCGTATAAGGTTCTATTCCGTGATCTTTCAAAAAAGATGCAAGATAAAGGGCTGCTTCTGCTTCACCTTTAGTTCCTGTTTTTCTGCCTTCATATTTTTCGGATGAAATTTCATCAATATATTGAATAATATTATTTTTTTCAACCTTTAACTTATCTGAAAAATCTACATATTTTTTTGGTAATCTTTTTCATCTTTAGAAATTTCTGGTTCCTTAGAGCAGCCAGAAAACATAATAACACCAATAAAAATAAAAGCTAAAATTATCTTTTTTTCATTTATAATAAACCTTCCTTTTTTCTTTGCACCCTTATACTTTCTTCGGTTTTCAATTCATAAATATCAAAATTTTCAATTATCCTGTCAGCTATTCTTGGTCCATAATATTTTTGCAAATCATTTAGATCCAGATTACTGTTTATGATAATGGCTTTATTCATATTTGCTCTTTCTTCTAGAATTATCCTGATTTGATTAAGTGCAAAAGCTGAAGTTTTTTCTGCCCCAAGATCATCTATAACAAGCAAATCAACTTTTTTTAGCACTTCTAGCTGTTCTTTATTACCTTTATCTTCATATTTCAGTTCAATAATTATTTCCAGCAAATCATCAATTCTTTTATAAATTACTGAGTGGTTATATTTAAGAAGCTGATTGGCAATTGCAAGAGACAAGTGCGTCTTACCAGTTCCTACGCCACCAAAAAGATATAAATTTTGTTGTTTTTTATCTTTTTGAATATTATCAATAAATTCCATAGCTCTTTGAATTTTTCTTTGCATAGAATGGGGGTCGGTATAATAATTTAAATTGAAATTTTCAAAGGTCTTTTCAAGCATTTCCCCTACCAAACCACTTCTTTCCATGAGGATATTGCTTTTTTCTTTGCTAAAGCAAAAGCAGGGAACTCCAGGCTCAATAAAACCTCTGTCACAACATTTTTTGCAGTTCCAGTCGGGTTCAAAAAAATCAGGTTTTATTCCCTCTGCCTCCAATATTAAATCTTTCTCCTTTATTAGCTGAAAAACCTTTTCTTCAATTCCATCTTTTTTTAACCCTTTTTTCAATAAGGCTTGCTGAATTTTTTGAAAGGACAATTTTTTAATTTCTTCTTCTATTTCCCGTAACCTGGGAAGCCTGTTGTAAACTTCATCAGTTTTTTCCTCACACTCTGCAATTTTTTTTCTTCTTAATTCTTCTCTATCCATGGAATCTCCTATTCAATAAACCTGTTTAAGTTCCGTATATTTTTATCCAGAACTTTTTTATCTTCAAACTCTTTCTTCAAAGGTTTTTGCAAATCTGCCTTACTGCGTTCAAATTCATTTTCTTTTCTTAAAAAAGCATCTCTGGTCTTAATTGAATCTTTGTGCCAGTTCTCTAGTATTTTATCAAGATACTTAAAGGTCGGATCCTTAGCAGATAAGGTTTGATCTACAGCAAGAAGAATCATTTCATGGGAAAACTTCCAAAGATTTATCCATTTTAAATAAGTTTCTTTTTCCACTTCAGAATAATTTTTTCTGTGTCCAAGCCTTTTCTTAACTTCAACAATTTTATAATCTAAATAGTTCAGATTTTCCTGGAAATCTTTTAAGGAAGAAACATCTGCAACATTATTACCATAAGCCATTTTACAATAAAACTTAAAAGGATATTGTCTTTTAAAGTTTTTATAATAATTAATAAACATTTCTCCAACCAGTTCATAATCCCAAAGATATTGCTGAACAATTTCCTGCAGCTCCATCTTTTCCCTGACTGTTAAAAAAACCGCTAATTCGGATTCAACTCTTTTAACCATATCAGAATAACTACTTTCAGAAACAACTGAAACCTCTTTACTTTCTTTTGTTGGCGCTTCATTTAATCCCAGTTTTTTTTCTATTAAATCAAAAAGGGGATCAAAATTCACCTGATAAAAATCCCCCGCCTCATCTAGAGCTATAAGATTCCTTCTTTTTAATCCCCTGACAGCATTCATGGAAAATTTATCATTCTTGGAAATTTTGCTGTCGCAGTAAAGAATATATGTAATTTGGCCAAGATCTTTGTGATCAAGTCCTATCATTTCACTTAAACCAATTAACCTTTTTGGGATAGAAACTGCCCCGCCCTCAAAAAACCAGGAAGCCAGTGTGTTTTTATTCATTAGTAAAATCAATTCCTTTTATATCAATTTTCAGTGTTCTTACCTGTAGACCTGTAGTTTCTGTTATCAGCTTTTCAAGATTTTGCTTAAAGTTATATAGCTCTTCTGGAAGGCTGTTTAAAATTCTTACTTTTAGTTCAATATGAATATCTGCTCCTTCGTCTTGAATTAATATAACATCTCTTATTATTTTTCGCAGAGCAGGATAATTTTTTTTCTCTTCTTTTGCCAACTGATGAATTACATTTTCAGATATTACCAACTTGCCGATGTTAGAAAAATGTGGTCTTACAATTGTTTTTTCAACTTTTTTATTTTTCCTTTTAATTATACTGTGAAAAGGGTTCAACCAGTAAAAAGGAAAATCTTTCTGAACCTCAATTTCCGGCAGGGGAATTACATGATGACCAAAATCGTGACGCATTTTTTTTGCTTCATTAATATCTTCCTCTGTAGATACATCTCTTATATAAATTATTCTTTCTGGAGTAGGAAGCTCTAAAGCAGTAGTAATTTTGTTAATCATTTTTAAAGATGTACTAATTACCAGAATTTTTTCCGGGTTTTCTTTTTTTATTGCCGCTGCCACTTCCTGGCGATGATCTTCAACAAAAAAAATAGCTCTTTTTACTGCCATTAC
This sequence comes from Peptococcia bacterium, assembly GCA_965228015.1. Lineage (GTDB taxonomy): Bacteria > Bacillota > Peptococcia > Peptococcales > SKKY01 > SKKY01. The sequence continues at coordinate 210,498 of OZ245787.1, read as the reverse complement.
CTTTGTTTTTTCTCTTTTTGCTGAAGAACCTGCAATTTTTTTTGTATCATTAATAAGGAGGCCATCATCAACTATATATTTAATTCCGTATTCATAGGCTATCTCAGCAGCTCTGTGACTTTTTCCAGAACCACTCTCACCCACCAGGGCAAATACTCTCACAAACTTCATTCCATTCTTTAATATAATAATGTTATAATTACCATGTTATCTTAACATTATAACAAGGAGGAAGAAAATGGAAAAGCACATTAAACTTATTAAAGAACTTTGTGAAATAAATGCACCTTCAGGTTTTGAAGAAGATGCAAGAGAATATTTAAAAAAAGAAATGAAAGAACTTGGAAATATTTCTTTTGATTTTCTCGGGAGTATTGTTTGTGAGAAAAAAGGAACTCAAAATGGACCAAGAATTATGCTTCCCGGGCATATGGATGAAATAGGATTTCTGGTTAAACATATAACCAAAGAAGGCTTTATTAAATTTATCACACTAGGGGGCTGGTGGGATCAGGTTCTTTTAGGGAAAAAAGTTATTATTAAAACAAAAAAAGGTAATTTAACCGGGGTAATCGGCTCTACTCCACCTCATGTTCTGGAAGCAAAGGACAGAGATAATGTGGTAAAAATTAAATCTATGTTTATTGATATCGGAGCGGAAAGTAAAGAAGAAGCTGAAGACACTTTTGGAGTAGCTCTTGGTGACCCAATTGTTCCCTGTTCAGAATTTATTCAAATGACAAATCCAAATTATTACATGGCTAAAGCTCTGGATAACCGTCTTGGTACTGCTTTAATGGTAGATATATTGCAGGAATTTCAAAATCAAGATCATCCTAACATTATTTATGGAGTTGGAACTGTTCAAGAGGAAGTTGGTTTAAGGGGAGCACAAACTGCTGCAAATCATATCAAGCCAGATATAAACTTCACCCTTGATGTAGGTATTGCGGGAGATACTCCTGGTCTTGAAAGCCATAATATGAATGCAGACCTGGGAAAAGGCCCAATAATTCTCCTTGCAGATGCATCCTTAATTCCCCATCGGAAACTAAAAGATTTTGTATTGGGAACAGCTAAAGAATTAGATATCCCTGTTCAGCTTTCTACTATGGTTGGCGGAGGAACTGATGCTGGCAGCATTCATCTGGCAGAAGCGGGTGTTCCTTCAGTATCCTTTGGTATACCTACCAGATACATTCACAGTCACAACAGCATTTTCAACATAAAAGATTATGAATACCTGAAAACCTTATTAGTTGCGCTGATTAAGAAAATTGATGATAAAAAACTAAAAGAATTAAAGGAGTTTTAAATGCTGAGCTTTTTAACTGCCTGTATAATTTCATTTTCTTTATATAGTAGTTCTTATTCCTCTCAGCCCGTTGAAATAGTTCAGGAGGTTCCCATTCTTATGTATCATGAAATCGGCGATCCTGACGGGCCTTGGGAAAGTTTATATGTTTCTGAAGTAAATTTCAGGAACCAAATGGAATATTTAAAAAAAAATGGCTATAACACAGTTACACTAAGTGATTTACAAAAAAACAGAGCCGGTTTAAGAAAACTTCCTCCAAAACCTATTGCAATCACCTTTGATGACGGATATTCAAGTATGTATAGCCTTGTGTATAGACTGTTTAAGGAGTCGGAAATGAAGGGTGTTTTTTATGTATATCCTAAGAAATTTGGATCATGGAATTCTTTAACTGAAGAGGAAATAAAAGAAATGGCTGCTAACGGGATGGAATTTGGGTCCCACAGCATGTCTCACCTTAACATGCATAAAATGGGAGAAAAACAGCTAAAATATGAAGTTGGAGAATCAAAAAGAATTCTGGAGGATATTACAGGTAATCTAGTAGAAAGCTTTTGTTACCCTGCAGGAAGGTTTTCAGAATCTCTTATAGAAGAATTAATTGCGGCAGGATATACTAATGCTGTAACAACGAAGTATGGTATGTACCGGGAGGAAGATAGTGTTTATAAAATAAAAAGAATCCGGATAAATTATTCGGATTCTTTAAATGTTTTTATAAACAGAATTGCTTAAATATTCTTAATTTCCCCTCTTTGACATGTAAAATCTTTCATCTACTTTTTTCATAAACATATCTGGATTATCCGGATCAAGTTCTAAAACACCATAACTTAATGTTATCTTTATTTATTCCTGAGAGAATTTGATTTTTGTTACTTTGTTACTAATTCTCTCAGAGACTTCTAAAGCTTTCTCATATGTAGTCTCAGGGAAAATTACTATTATCTCATCTCCACCATATCTGCAAACAATATCTGTTTCCCGGCAGCTCTCTTTAATTTTCTTTGCTACCACTGCAAGAACGTAGTCTCCTTTTGAATGATCATATGTGTCATTTACCTTTTTAAAATCGTCCAAATCTAAAATAGCCAGACTTAACTTATTTTTATACCTTATAGCTCTTTCAATTTCATAATCCAGGGTTTCAAATAAAGTATCGGTGATTATATAGTCCTGTGAGGCCATCTGTATTTGAAAGAAGCTTTAACTTCTCATTTCGCTCTTCTAATTCTGTGGAAACCTGATCGACCAGATTAATTAGAGTTTTTGTAATGCTTAATCTTCTGTCTTGATAATTAGTTGTTAATTCAGTTGACTTTCCATGAAAAAATTATCTTTTTCTTGTTCTTCAGAAAGTAATACCATGGTCATTGTTATATTTAGTAAATGATTTTTTCTGTCTTGATGATAAAATTCTCTAAAGGTAAAAAACCACCTGCAGGAGCAATATTTGCAAAGGGCTCTATTTCATAATTAGTTGCTTCACCTAAAAGTGTTTTTCTTGCAATGCAAGAAAAAACCAATATACCTTCAGGTTGAAATTCTAAGGCCTTATTATATTCTTTTTCAACTTCTTCAAGGATTAAAGGGACATGCCCATATCCAAACTGAACTTCTTCTCCTTCTTCAATATTTCCACGAAAGAGAACACTTCCGTCTGTATTTTCGTTTACAAGACTTCTGGCTATTGTCATTCCTTCTCTTTCAATAATAAAAGGAAATTCAAGACCTGCTGATTCTGGAAGGTTTTCGGCAAATTCTTTCCCTATATATCTTTCATAAATATCGATTACAGGGGTATCTTCAACAGTTTTTAAAATGTTTCCATCCGCACTTGTAACTTTCATTTTTCTGCCTATTTTTTCCAGTTCAGTCTATATTGCTGGGCAATTCTTAAAAACTCCCCATTTAAAGAAATAGCTAAGGCTCCCTTATTTAGCACCCTATCATTTAGAAATACATATGTATTTTCAGCAAAATAATTATTACTTCCTGCTTTACCCCCAACTAGTGGAATATCAGGAATGATATCTGCTATTTCACTTAATAATATATGAGAATTATTTTCCAACCCATCTTTAAATAAAAAAAGAATTTTAGTATTTTCCGAACATAGTTTATTTTTTATTTCTACAGCCATTTCCTTTGGGGTAAAATCTTCCTCTGGAAGGAGCATCCCTTTTGGTTGAACATTATCAAAGTGACAAAAAATCAACAAAGAGCGACCTTCTATGGCATATCCATCATTTATTGTACCTACAGAAGAGGTTCCAGCTACTAAAGCCGAAGGTAAATTTTTTCAGAATTCCGATTATCATTTTAATTTTTTCTATAGGCTCATCACTAAATAAAAAAACCAATAGATTTTTTTCAACAAAATTTTCAACCTTAATTTTTTCTTCTAGCTGTTTTTCAGATTCAAATATAAAATTAATCTGCTTCATTTTTCCACCTCCTCCTGTGTTTAATTCCGTATGTTCATTAAGGATAATTTTATAGGAAAAAGGAACTAGTAGCAGCATAAAAAAGTCTTCGTCTAATATAAAGGACAAAGACTTTTTTAATAAAAATTATACCTTGAATTTACTAATCATAATGGTTAATTCTTCACTCATTTTTGACAACCTGATTGATGCTTTATTTACTTCATTCATTGATTTAGATATTTCTTCTGTTCCCTTAGTAATTTGATTTGCACCCTCAGCACTTTGGTTAATTGATGCTGTTACCTCAGAAATTGACCTGGTTACTTCATCTACTGCTGTAAGCACCTGTTCGCCCATTTGTGCTGCGCTTCCGGTAATTTCATTAAACAGTTTAACATCTCTTTTATATTGAGACGCAGTTTCAAGGAACTTGTGATAGTCTTGATTAACATCAGTACTCATATATTCCAGCAATTCATTTGCATCATCAATAAGACCTTTAATATTATCCTGCACTTGCTCAGTAAGATTTTTTATACTTTCAATAGTTAAGGTTGAATCTGAAGCAAGTTTTCTTACTTCTTCTGCTACAACTGCAAAGCCTTTGCCCTGTTCTCCTGCCCTTGCTGCTTCAATAGCTGCGTTTAGTGCAAGTAAGTTAGTTTGGTCGGCGATAGCTGCAATCTGGTTAGCCATATTGGAAATCTCATTAACAATTTTAGCTTTTTCAATTCCATCTTTTAATCTGGCATCAAGATTTGTATAAACACTCATAGCTCTCTTCTGACTTATTTCTACATCTGCCTGTACTTTTGTTGCATTTTCCTCAGTTGCCTTTACAGATTTATTTCCTTCATTCATATTTTTCAAAAGTTCACTTGCTGGTGCATTCATTTGCTGACTTGAAGCTGCAATTTCTTCTGCAGCTGCAGATACTTCTTCAAGACTTGCAGAAATCTCTTCCGTTGAGGCAGAAACTTCTTCCATGTTTGCTGAAGAACTTTCTGCTGTTGCAGACATTTCCTCACTGGAAGCTGCAAGATCTTCTGCAGATTTTTGAATTTCTGAAATAGTTTGTCTAAAGCTTTCTCCCAAAGTTTTAAATGCCCTTGATAAAATTCCAACTTCATCTGTTAATTTTAGATATTGTTCATCAACATGTTTAGTTAAATCTCCTGAAGCCATAGTTTCGGCAAAATCACTGGCAGCTACTATTGATTTTGAAATAACTCTTCCAATAAAGGAAGCTACAACTATACCAATTAAGATAAATACCAGAGAACCAATAATTATTCCTTTTCTTAATGCACCTACTCCTGCAAGAACATTATCTTCAAGAGAACCAACTGCAAAAGTTCATCCTGTAAATTCCATTGGGTATGCACCAACATATCTGTTTGTTCCATTAACATCATAAATCATAGTGCCTGAATTACCTGCGCCAAGACGAAGAGACTCTTCACCTAATTCTTTATATACTCCACCTTCTTCAATTTCTTTTACAACATTTAATTGATTTAACACCATTTCTCTATCTGGCTGGGCAAAGAAAGTTCCGTCACTGCCAAGAATAAAGGCAAAGCCACCTTCACTAAAGCCCATTTGATCTGTAATATCACTTAAAATATCCCCTGGTCTTCTGGCAATAAGTACTCCACCAATATTTCCTGAATTATCATAAATTGGTGCTGCGTACATTAATACTGTTGAATTAGTTACACGACTTACAATAACATCTGAAACATTTACCTGGCCATTAAATGCTTTTTGAACATAGGCTCTGTCACCTAAATTTGCTTCACTGCCATCTGCATATAAAGTTGTTCCATCAGGAAAAACAACTCCCATACCAAGATAGCCTCTTGCTGAAAGTCTGCTTAATTCATTTTCTAATGCTGGCTTCTGGATACTCCAATCCATTGAACGAATCTGATCCTTGTTGGCAAAAGCCTCCATAACATCAAAGTTACCTTGTATTCTTGCTTCAATGTTATTCGAGCCTTCATGGGCAAGAAGTATTAAGGCTTGTTCTGCAGAATCAACCAGGGAGTTCTTTGTAAAATAGTTTGCAGTAAAACCTAGTCCTACGAATACTAATAAAATAAGTATTCCAACATATACGGCAATTTTTCTTGATAAATTCATTTCTATTCCCCCGATTCTTAAATATTAATAATATGTTAATTACATATTATTAATATTTAAGAATCCCTTTGCTGTCAACGGATATTGGGGCTTATTCAAAAAGTTTACATGTATTATTATTGTTAACTATTTATAACAATTTCATCTAAGATTAATTCCAAAATTTCTTTTGTTACATCCATTTCTTCTGAATTTGAATTACTTAAGATGGCAATAACAGAATCTGTTTTATAAACATAGTAAAAATCTCCATGATATCCTAATACTGTTCCGTTGTGCCATAAATCATTATCCTCAAGTACCATAATACCTGCAGTATAAATTGTACTTTCTCCAGCTAAAGCTCCTTCTTCAAAAAAATACTTAAGGGTTTCTTTAGATACTAATTCTTTTGAAGCCAAAGCTCTCATCCACTTACTAATGTCTTGTACATCAGAAACAATACTTCCTGCAGCCCAGACATATGATGGATGAAGATAAGACATATCCTCTTTAATTCCATCTTCATTAAAGTCGATATAGCCTTTTGCTGAATTTGCAGGTAATTCTGGTGTATAAGGAACAATTGTGTTATTTAAATCTAAAGATTCAATAATATTTTTTCAATAAAACTTTCATAGCTCATACCTGATACTTTTTCAATAATCATTCCAAGAATAATATAATTAGTGTTGAAATAATGAAATTCTTTATTCTCGTCAATCCCATATATTTCAGTTATTCTGATTGCTTCCTCTAATAAAGTTTCGGGTTCAATTTTTTCTCCCGGATAATTTTCAAGAAAATCATAAAGTAAACTATCCTCCATTGTTTTAGGATTTTCTTAATCAAGATCATTAATATAACCCTTTAAACCCGTTGTCATACTCATAGCTTCTTTAATTGTTATATTTTCCAGGTATGGATTTTTATAATCAAGATGTTCTGTTATAGGATCATTTATGTTTAATAAACCCTGATCACGAAGCATTAAAACTGCCATCTCAGTAAAACTTTTTGTTATACTTCCTATTATATATTTTGTAAGTGATTCTGCTTTGATTAAGTTTTCCTTATCTGCAAAGCCTTCAGCAAAAAAATTGGTTCTGATAATTTTGGGGATTCTATATAAACAGATACTCCAGCCACATCCCCCTCAGATAACTTCTTAATTATTTCCTCTTGAATTTTATTTTTATTAAATTGGGCTTGTTGGATACTTGAAGATTCTTTATCTGAACAAGCAGAGGTAATGGTGTGACCCCCAAAAAGGGTACACTTCTGGAACAGTAAATTTCACCAAATTAATTAAATGAAAAAATCTGTTTATAGAAACCTTGGAGGGACACCTCCAAGGTTTCTATGCGTCCTGTCATTTATATAAAATTTAATGTAATCTTCAGTAATTTCTTTTATATCTTTAAAACTTTTGATTCTTTTCTTGTAGAGATTAATACTTTCTGTTTTGTAATGGCTAAAGAAACTTTCAATCTTCGCATTATCCCAGCAATTTCCTCTTCTGGACATACTTTGAACTGCTCCTAAAGACTTTAAATAGCTGGAATATTCTTTGCTTGTGTATTAAACACCTTGATCACTATGGATAACAGTATTCTTAATATCTATCTTTTTTGAAAGTTTTTTAATAGTTTTTACAGTCAGCTTGCTGTCAGGATTCTTACTGTATTCCCAGCTTACTGGCTCATTGTTAAACAGATCTAGGGCAACACACAGATATAGCTTAGAGCTTCTGTAAGGAATACAGGTAATATCTGTGGCTATTTTTTCTCCTGGGCGACTTGCCTTAAAATCCCTGTTTAATATATTGGCTTTGAATTGTTTATCATCTTGAATCCTATTCTTTTTTCTTCTGATTCTGGATCTGAGATTGTTTTCCTGCATTATTCTTTGAATCTTTTTATGATTAACAACTATTTTAAACGCATTTCTTAGCTCATTTCCTATTCTTCTGTAACCAAAAATTCCTTTTGATTTGTTATATATTTGAATAATTATTTTCTCAATGGAATCTTCTTTTTTTATTGGTTTGTCTCTGAAATTGCAATAGGCTTTTCTTTTTACTCCAGCAATTTCGCAAAGAAATTTTACTGTATATTTAAATTCCAAAGCAAATATAGCTCTGTACTTTAGCTCCCTGACTTTTGTTTTTTTTAGAAATAAAGGGCTGTAAATGCTCTAATTGTTCGTAGTATTCAATTTTAGCATAAAGATGTTCTATTTCTTTTTCGTATTCAATTTCTCTTTGTGTTTTCTCAGGAAAATCTATTTTATTTGATCTGATTTTTATCTTATCCGGATCTTTCTTAGCTTCTGTTGGAAGAAGTCCTTTTTCTTTTAATTGTTTTTCCCAATTAAGAACAAGATTTTTTGAAGATAAATTGTACTTTGCAGTAATCTTTCTTACCCCAAGATTGCTTTCGTAATATTCCTTAATTACAGAGAGTTTAAATTCATCGGAATAGTTCTTTGTCATTAAAATCAGCCCCCAAGATTAGTATATCTTACTGTCCCAATTTTGTGTAATTTTTGGGGGTCAGACCATAATGCTTAAAACCAATAACAATATTAATAAATATGTAATTATTCTTCTCTTTTTCATTCTTCCCCTCCTAATAAGATTACTCTGGCAGGAGCTCCATCTACTCCTTTTATTTTCAAAGGTAAAGCTACCATTTCATATTCTCCGGGAGAAATATTCTCAAGCTTTAAACCTTCAATAATAATGGCACCACTTTCTAATAATTTTTTATGAACAGGATGTCCCGGCTGATTTCTTTCTATACCTAATTCATCAAAGCCAATTAAAGAAATTTCTTTTCCCGCCAAAAATTCCCCGGCACTATAATCTAAATAAACAAAATCCTCTCTGCCTTTGCCTCTTATTGAATTTTTAGTTTTCAATAAAATGCTTTCTCCTTTCTTTATATTTTCCTTTTCTAAATCCTCTCTTTTAATATTTTTATCAACATTTAACAAGTCTATTACTCTGCAGCTACAAATTAACCTGCTAAGATCAATATTTTCAATGGTTTCTCCAACAAAATTAATATAATAGGAAGCATCAATATGTGTTCCTGTATGTAAATTCATTTTTATTTCTGTTTCATTTATGCCTTTTTCAGAGTACTCTGCAACCTTGTATAAATTTGGTTTTTTATCAGACCGTCCTTTGTAAACAAGCATTTCATTGTGTATTGTCATGCTAATATCATATATTTTTTTATTATTCATCTTCCCACCATTTTCTTTTATCATTTTCTATTATTTCGTCAACTTTTTCAGGTCCTTTGCTTCCTCCTGAGTAGTAATAAAGTTTTTCATTATCATAATATATTTTTTCAAGATAATCAGAAAGTTTCCAGGAACTTTCTGATTCATCCCAGCTTGTAAATAATAAAGAATTGTTTTTTGCTGTTTCTAATAAAAGTCTTTCATAGGATTCAGAAGAATTAATTGTATATTTACAAAGCTGACAATAATCCATCTTTACTTTGTCTACTTTAAAATTATGACCTGGAACTTTGGCATTTATTTGAAAAAAAATACCTTCATTTGGTTGTATTTTAATTACCAGTACATTTGGACTTGAATTTGCCCCCTTATCATTAATTAATTTTGTACTTGGTTCTTTAAACTGAATTACGATAATTGATGATTTTTTAGATAATCTCTTCCCCGTTTTTATATAAAAAGGAACTCCCTGCCAACGTTTATTGTTAATATTTAACTTCGATGCCAAGAATGTTGATGTAACTGAATCTGGTGGAATTCCTTCCTTCTCCAGATAAGAATTTTCTCCCTTTACACCCTTAGTATACTGGTCCATAACCATTCTTTCATTAATTTTCCCTTCAGGGAATAGTTGAATACTATTTATAAGATTAACCTTTTCTTTTCGAATATTTTCAGAAGAATAATCTTTCGGTGTTTCCATTCTAACTAGAGATAACATTTGAATAATATGATTTTGAAACATATCTTTCATTATTCCTGCCTTGTCATAATATTCACCTCTTGTACCAATTCCAATTTCTTCAGTTGCATGAATCTGTACATGATCAATATTTTCATTACTCCAAAGTGATTCAAATATCCTATTAGAAAATCTTATAGCAGTTATATTTTGAATCATTTCTTTACCCAAATAATGATCTATTCTAAATATTTTTTCTTCAGGTATTAGTTTGGTAATATTTTCATTAAACTTCTTGGCACCTTCAAGGCTGGAACCAAAGGGCTTTTCAAACATAATTCTTTGCCATCCCGTTTCTTTTTCAATCATTTTCTCTCTATCTAAACCTATGGTAATAGCTTCAAAAAGATTCGGGGATACTGCCATATAAAAAATTCTGTTATCCTTTACAGAAAAGCCTTCTTTCAGTTCTTTTAATTTATTATCTAGTTCCTTAAAATTTCCTTCGGTCTTAATATCTAAAGATAGATATTTAAGATGTTCGCAAAAAGATGACCACTGAAAATCTGTAATCTTATAAGAAGTGTATTCTTCTAAAAACTTTCTGGCTTCTTTTTTAAATTCTTCTAAGCTATATTCCTTTTTATCTATAGCTAGAATCATAGTTTCTCTATTTAATGACTTGCTTTTAAAAAGGGCAAAAAGAGCAGGAATAAGTTTTCTTTTGCTTAAGTCCCCAGCTCCTCCAAATATGATATATATTAGGGGCTTAATATTTTTATTATCATCCATTATTTGTCCTCCCTTATTTTTATAACACTATGTCCGCCAAATTAATTTCTTAAACCAGCCACTACTTTATTAGAATAGGAATCATCCACTTGTGACTCAAACCTGGTAAACAAGGCTGCTGCTATACATGGAGCTGAAGTTTTTTGTTCTAAGGCTTCCTGCAGAGTCCAAAGCCTTCCCCGGAAGAACCAGCTACTCCCTTAATAGAACTAAGATTCTGATCTTCATTAAACATTTTTTCTGCCAGCTCCATTAACTAGCCTCTAATTACTGAACCATTACTCCATACCTTGGCTACCTCAGAATGATTTAAATCAAAATTGCTATTTTCTAATATATTAAAGCCTTCGCCTATTGCCTGCATCATTCCATACTCAATCCCATTATGAACCATTTTTACAAAGTGACCGGAACCCGTTTCTCCGGTTCTTAAATATCCTCCGGGAACAATAATATCAGAAAAACTATCCTCAAGTATTTTTTCTATTTCCTTATCACACCCCACCATCAGGCAGGCTCCATTTCTGGCTCCTTCTAAACCACCGCTTGTTCCAATATCTGCAAAAAATACTCCTTTTTCTTTAAGCTTTTCATATCTTGCAATGGAATCTTTATAATGAGAATTGCCACCATCAATAATTATGTCCCCTTATTACATAATGGAACTATTATATTTAAAACCTGATTAACCGCATCTCCAGTAGGAATCATAATCCATATTAACCTTGGACTGGTCATACCTTTAACCAATTCCTCTAATGAGTCCATAACCATTATTCTTGAATCTGCTGCCATTTTTTGTGCTTCTAAAGAAGGATCATATGCTTTAACAGTCTTTCCTTTTTCTATCATTTGAAAACTTAAGTTATATCCCATTTTGCCTAAGCCAATCATTCCAATCTCCATAAATAAATCCTCTTTTCTATAAATTAATATACTACTTCTTTTTAAACCAAAATAAATCATAACAAACAAAAAAGCACTGACAGAAGTCAGTGCTTTTTTGTTTGTTATGATTTATTTTAAGTTATTTATTAAAAAATATCTTCGTTCTTTATTTTCACCTGAATAATTAACAAGACCCAGTTCAACTATTTTTTTCATGTATCTTTTTGCTGTCGAATCTGACACATCTAATATTTTTCTAACTTCTATATTTTTAATATCTCCATTTTCATTTAAATACTTTTTAATAATCTCCCATCGTTCAGAATCTTTATCGGTCATTTTATCGGTCATAATCTTACTTATTTCTGGTAACTCCAGCAGCGAATCTCTGATTATTTTTAACATAAATAAAATAAATGTGGTAGACTCACCATCTTTATTCGATTCATTAAGAGCATAGTAATAGTCCTGTTGCTGATTATGAATTAAAGATTCAATTGGCAGCCAGGCAAAAAAGTTTTTCCACTTAGATAATAAAAGTGTGTGCCAAAATCTTCCTAATCTTCCGTTTCCATCAGCGAAGGGATGAATATATTCTAATTCATAATGAAAAATACAGGATTTAATTAATGGATGAACTTTACTTTCTTTTAACCACTGAAATAACTGTGAAATTAGCTCCGGAATATATTGTGGAGGTGTTCCTGAGTGAATTAGCTCTTCTCCGGCAAAAACTCCTGCTCCTTTCATTCTAAACCGACCAGCTTCATTATTTAAATTTTCCATTAAAATTTTATGGGCAAAAAGAAGATGTTCAACGGAATAAGGATCAAGATTACTCATTTTTTCATATAGTTCATTGGCATTTTTCACTTCTTTAATATCCTGGGGTGGAGCCAATACTCTTTTCCCCTTTATTACATCTGTTACTTGCTCAAGGGTCAAAGTATTTTGTTCAATAGCAAGGGATGAATATATTGTTTTAATTCTGTTTTCTCTTCTAAGTTTAGGATTAGCAATCATGACTCTGTTCGCTGAAATAGAACCAACAAGTTCTCCTATTTCAATAATCAAGGTGCTGATATCTTCAGTTATTTTATATGATGGTTGATATGACATAAACTCATCCCCTCTCATATCATAATTATACTACAATCTCTGCTCTGCTTCCTCCGGCTCTATCTTTTTTTACAACAATCTGCTTATCTATTTTTTCTTTTAATTCTCCTACGTGGGAGATAATACCTACCAGGCGGTTTCCTTCTGTAAGCTCAGTCAGGGTTTTAATTGCCTGTTGAAGAGATTCGTCATCAAGAGAGCCAAAACCTTCGTCTACAAACATTGTATCCAGCTGGATGCCTCCTGAGGAGTTTTGAATTTCATCAGATAGTCCCAGAGCCAAGGCAAGAGATGCTTTGAAAGATTCTCCTCCAGATAAGGTTTTAACACTTCTTTCAGAACCATTGTAATGATCGATAACTTCCAGTTCCAAACCACTTTGACTTCTTTTGTTATCTGTCTCTATTTTTCTTTTTAATTCGTATTGCCCGCCGCTCATCATCATAAAGCGTACATTAGCTCTGGCTATTATTCTGTCAAAATAACTCATTTGAACATAGGTTTCCAGCATTATCTTCTCTTTGCCACTTATGTTTCCGTTTGCAGTATTTGAGAGAGCTTTTACCCAGATATATCTTTTTTCTGCTTCTTCCAGATTTTTACTTTGTTTTTTTATTCTTTCTAAAGCATTTATATTATTGTTAAGCCTGGATATAATTTTTGAGTATGCTTCCTCTATGGAATTCTTTTTAGCCTTTTTTTCTTTAAGTATAACGTTCAGACCTTCAACATCAACTTCCTTACTTTCTGCCAGCTGTTTAGCCAGTGCCTGGATTATTCCTTCCAAAGTATCAATTTTTTCTTTACAGGAAAAATATTCTTTTTCAGATTTTTCTAAAGCAGCTTCCATTTCATTCTTTTGTTTTTCCAGAAGCTGAATATTTTCTTTAGCTTGAGTAATATCTTTGAAGACCAATGATTTCAACAATTCTTTTTCTATACTTTCTAACCCTGATATTTCTGTCTCTGTTTTTATTTTTTCTTCTTTAAGCTTAGTCAGCTCATCTTTTATACAAATTATTGATTTTTCTATTTCAGGAATACTTATTTCCAGCTTTTTGTATTTTTCAAGATTTTTTTCTGCAATTTGAAGTTCCTGTGTGACTTTCATTATCCCTTGCTCTAGTGTTACTTTATATTCATCTAAAGAAGTACTTCCGCATAACGCTTCCTGGGCTTCTGTTATTCTTTTAGAAAGCAAATCTGATTGAGTCCCTAATTTTGAAGATTCTTCGCTGGCCTTGTTAGTTTTCTGGGCAAGTTCTTCAGTTGCTGTTTTTAATATTTCAAGATCCTTTTTAGTTAATGTGTCAGCCAGCAATACCGCGGGAGCCGGATGTTCTGTTGAGCCACATACTGGGCAGGGTTTATTTTCCTTTAATTCTCTTGCAATAATTCCTGCCTGCTGGTCCAAATATGCATTATTTTTCATTTCATAATCTTTTTTAACTCTTTGAGATTCATCTTTAAACTTTAGGTGCTTCTCTCGGGCATCTTTTAATTCCTGATTAAGCTCATTGAGATTATTAACCAAAATTTCTATATCCTGAAGTTCTTTTTTCTTTTGGCTTAATTTTTCACTTTCCTGCTTATTTTTTTCCACAACAATACTGGCATCCTTTAATTTGAGAAACTCTTTTTTCTCCTGTTCAAGTTTGCCTTCTGATTCCTCTTGAATTTTTACTATATTTGAAAGCTTTTCATTAAATTCTTCTACTTTTTCTTTCTTATCTTTTAAATCTCTTTGCAGATTATCCAGTTTCTCATACTTAACTAGCTCCGCCCTATTGCTGGTTATTTTTTCTGCAATCTTTTGGATTTCAGGTTTCTTTTCTGTCTCTTTTTCATAGGTTTCCTTAAGGGTTTTTAGTTCTATAGCTTTCTCTTTCTTAAGCAATTCAGACTGAATTAGTTCTTTTCTTGCCTTTTCTACCTCTCTGGCTGTTCCCAGCTGGTTGTTTATATCTCCTATCTCTTTTTCAAGAGCTTCAATTTCAGTTTTAAGAATCTTCTCTGCTGACCTATCTTCCTCTATAATCTTTTCTGCTACTTCCATTTTTTCAGAGAAGGTTATTTCATTCTTTTTAGCTTTTTCCAAGTCAAGATTCAGCACATTATCTTTTTCACACTGGAATCCATCAATGTGCTGGCGGATACTGCTCTCAAGCTGCTCTTTAATTTTCCCAGATTCAGACAATTCTTGTCTTAATCTGTCCTGAAGTACCTGATAATATTTTGTGTTGAAAATCTCTCTGAATATTTTTTGTCTGTCTTCTGTGATTGCCAACAAAAGCTTTAGAAATTCACCTTGGGCTATCATTGCAATCTGGGTAAACTGGTTTCTGTCTATTCCTGTAATTTCTATGACTTTATTTGTCACTTCTTTAATTTTTGTTACAACTGTGCCATCGGGAAGAATTATTGTGGCATCGGCTTTTTGCTGGGTAAACCCATCCCCTTTTTTTGCAGGGCGAGTATATTCAGGATTCCTTTCTACTTTATATCTTTGTCCTGCATATTCAAATTCCAGTTCAACAAAGGTTGAGGTTTCTGGAGCTGCATACTTACTGCGGAACATTGAAGCTTCGCGGTTTTCTCCACTGGGATCACCATAAAGGGCATAAGTAATTGCATCAAAAATTGTAGTTTTCCCTGCACCTGTATCTCCTGTAATCAGGTAAAGGCCTTTCTTCCCCAGCTTTTCTAAGTCCAGGGTTATTTTTCCTGCGTATGGTCCGAAAGCACTTAGAGTAAGTCTTACTGGTCTCATTTCTGCCCCTCCCATATTTTTTCTACCAGCTCTTTTAGAAGTTTTTCCTGTTCTTCATTTAAAGACTGATTGTTTTGAAATTGATAAAATTCACTGAATAAATCTGCTGGAGATTTTTTTTCTACAGATGGTCCTTCTGATATTGTTATGCCTTTTCTTGTTCTGGTGTTGTCATAATCCAGCTTCATTATATTTGGGTAAATAACTCTAAGCTTACCTAAAGCCTCGGGGATCTCTTCTTCATCTATTAAGGTAATGCGAAGATAGTCTTCTCGGTTAGTGTTTTCATAATAGCTTTTGGCTGTAATGTCTAAATATTTTCCTTTTATTTCCCTCATATCTCTCTTGGGTACTAAAGGAATTTCAGATATTTCAATATTGTTTTTTTCATTAAAATCGATAATTGTTACTGATTTTTGGTGTTTTGCTTCGGAAAAGGAATATTTTAAAGGTGTTCCGGAATAGCGAATTGTGTCTCTAAGCATTTTCTGAGATCTGTGAATGTGCCCCAGGGCCACATAGTCGAACTTATTAAAAAGTGTTCCGTCTATATTATCTGAACCACCTACAGACATTTCTTCTGAATCTGATTTTACTGCACCTGTAACAAACTGGTGGGTAATGAGGATGTTCCTTTTATTTTCATCAGAATTC
Source organism: Peptococcia bacterium (assembly GCA_965228015.1). Lineage (GTDB taxonomy): Bacteria > Bacillota > Peptococcia > Peptococcales > SKKY01 > SKKY01. Next base: position 194,470 of record OZ245787.1, on the reverse strand, counting down.
AGGTCTTCAAGGGCAACTTTTAGGGCATCATTATATGAACCTATTTCCAAATCTGGAAACTGGGCTCTTACATGGGCTGATTTAATAAAGGGAAGCATGTAGATAAAAAGCTTACCGAATTCATCTTCTAAAACTACTGGTATGCTTCCTTTTTTATATACTGGGGAAATATATATTCCGCTGGGATTCATTAGTCTTGCACCGAAGGCAAGGCGTTCTGGGGAATCATGGTTCCCACTGATAATGAAGGTTTTTAAATCCCTCTCTGAAAGGCTGACTAAAAAGTCGTCAAAAAGCTGTACTGCCTCAGCAGAGGGTACGCTTTTGTCATAAACATCACCGGCAATAAGGACTGCCTTAGGCATATGTTCATCTATAATATTTAGTATTTTTTTTAGAATATATTCCTGATCTTCCAGCATGGAGAAGTCGTTAACTCTTTTACCAATGTGGAGATCGGACAAGTGTAGTATTTTCATAAGTACCTCTTTTTTCTAATTTCTTTAAACTAATTTTTTTATAACTTCCCAGTATCCTTCTGTCTTGAAACCTATTCTTATAATCATATTATCTTCCTGCATTTTTTTATATTTCTTTGAACATTTCTTGTAGTTTGGTTTATTATAATACCAATTTCTTTTTGAGTAATATGAGGGTTATTGCAAACCAAATCAATAATCTGTTTCTGGATAATGGATGCCTTACCGACATTCTTACTGACATTCTTACCGACATTTGATATTGGAAATATAACTTTTAAGAAATTCCTGCTAAATGAAAAAATTCCTTTATTGTAATGGTCAAGCATCTTTGTAACACTAAGTACGGAAAATCAGTTTATATTTCGCGCTTCAAATGGAGTCAGCCCTCCATTGTATGAATGAGGTCGAATGTGATTGTACCACACATAAACATATTTATTGATAGCTTCATCTAATTGTAGGTCGGTTTCAAATTTTTGGTGGTAAATAAGCTCTGACTTAAGTAATTTATAAAATCTCTCCATTGGAGCGTTATTATATGGGCAACCTGTTTTACTCATGCTTTGCCTTATTCCTTGGCTTTTGCAGTACTCTACGAAAGCCCATGAGGTGAACTGTACCCCCTGATCTGAATGTAAGACTAACCCTTCATCTGGGCTCTCTCTTTCAAGAGTTTTAGACAAGGCTTCTATTGCCAGATCTGAGTTGATTCATTTTGAGTTAACCGTTGCTATCGCTTCCCTTTTTGCTAAATCTATAATAGTACAATTATAACGCATTTTACCGTTTGTTAATCTTATATAGGTGAAATCAGTACACCATACTTTATTTCTTTCTGTGACAGAGAAATTTTGATTAAGAATATTGGGAAATACTTTGTTCTTTTCACCTTTTACATATTTGGGCCTTTTTCTTACAGTGATTGCATGCAGGTTTAATTCCTTGTTCATATACTTATGCGCTGTTGTCTTACTAATAAATATATTTTGCCTTGCAAGAAAAGCGACCATCCACCTATGGCCGATAATGCGTCCATTATTGTAATAAATACTTTTTATGTTTTCTTGAACTTTAGCCTTTCCCTCACGATACGTGGATTTTCTGTTCTTTAAGTAATTGTAGTACATATTCGGAGAGAGGTTGAACTTGCGGCATAACCAGCACAATCCAAACTCAAGTTTATAGGCATCAATGAACCGATATACCACTAATCGATTTCCTTTGCGAAGAATGCCGCTGCTTTTTTAGGAAGTCATTTTCCTTTTAAAGTTCCATAAGCTTCTTGTTAAGCGCTCTATATTTCTCTGGTGATATTGCATTTTCTTTATTTTGTGGTTTTGTGTAATGACATTCTTCGCTGTATTTTTTTATCCATCCGGACATTGTTGATTTTGATACACCGTAGGTTGCAAAAAGATCACCAAGGCTTTTGCTTTTTAGATATTCACGTACAACCTCCTTCTTGAATTCTAAATCGTAACGTTTGCTCATTTTGTAATCCTCCTAGTTCGGGTTTATTATATATTATCCGTACTAGGTGTTACAACAAGACTATACCATTACATAACAAAGAAACAAACTTCCTTGTTCTGGACGAACCAACAAACCATCTTGATGTAGATGCCAAAGAAGAACTTAAGCGTGTTTTAAAAGAATATAAAGGTACTATTCTTCTAATCAGTCACGAACCTGAATTCTACAGAGACATTGTCACAGAAGTATGGAATCTTGAAGAATGGACTACTAAAATAATTTAGGTATACAATAAATATCAGAAAGGCGGGGAAACGAAATGGAGCAATCTGTATCACTAAAATATGGTAAAGGGAAAGTTAATATTAATCTTAAAGGACTTAATATAATAGGAACTGTAACCAGTAAAGAAGTGAGGAAAATAGAAAATACTCAGGAGAAAATAAATTTTGTTATGGAAAATCCAATAAACTCCCTTCCCTTCTCTGAAATTTTTTCCAAGGGAAATAAAGTTCTTATTGTCATTTCAGATATAACAAGGTGCTGGATTAATTATCCTTCTTTTCTGCCAATTGTAGTTGACAAACTTAACTCCTTAGGAATCTCCGACCAGGATATAATTTTTCTGACAGCAACAGGGACTCACAGAAAACAAAGTGATGATGAAAAAAGCTCCTTGTTGGTGAGAATATCTTTAAAAGATTTGAAATTATTGACCACGACTGTGCTAATCAGGAAATGATTCCTATAGGAAAAACTTCCTTTAATAACGAAGTATATGTAAACGGATTAACCCGGGAAAGAAAAGTAATTTTAACTGGGGGGATTACCCCTCACCTTATGGCAGGTTTTGGAGGAGGAAGGAAAAGTGCAGTTCCTGGTATATCTTCCTATGAAACTATTCAAAGAAACCATTTGCTTGCCCTTGACCCAAATGCTCCTCGTTCAAATTCATTAATTGGTCTTGGTTCTGTTGATACTAATCCTCTTAACCAGGATATAAAAGAAGCATGCGAATTACTAAATCCGGATTTTTTAATTAATGTCACAATTAATGATGAAGGTAATCTGGCAGAAATTTTTGCCGGTCACTGGTATAATGCCTGGTATAAAGGTACTCAATGGATTAAAGAAAACTACTTTGTCACTGTTGATAAAAAAGCCGATATTATTATTATCAGCTGCGGTGGCTACCCTAAAGACATTAACCTTTATCAGGCCTGTAAGACCCTTTTTAATACAGTAAACGGCCTTAAGGCAGGTGGCTCTCTGGTGTTCCTGACCGAGTGTTCAGAAGGAGCCGGAGCAGACTCTTTTTTTTAATTACCTGATTCCATTTAAAGAGAGACGACTTGATGAGGCATTGAGAGAAGCATTTACTATTCCCGGATATATTTTTTATGCGGCAATAGAGGCAGCAAAAATGGCTGATGTTTATCTGGTTTTAAAATGGATCCTGAAGATATTAAAACAATGGGCTTTATACCCTGTAAAGATGTTGATACTGCTATGAAATTAGTTAAAGAAAAACATAAAAATAATACAAACACTCTTATTCTTCCTTATGGAGGATCCACAGTACCAGTACCACAAAAAATAAATTCAGGCAGGTAATATTATGAATGATAAAGAACAGTGGGCTGAAAAAATTGCAGGGGAATATCTTGAAAATTCAGGGTACCCCCCTTCTTTCTAATTTTAGCTGGAAATACGGAGAAATTGATTTAATAATGAAAGATAAAGATACAATAGTATTTGTTGAGGTTCGCAGTCTTACAAAGGAAGATAATATTCATCCTTCAGAAACAATTACAAAAAAACAAAGTAAAAAAATAAAAAAACAACAGAATTTTTTCTTCATAAAAATAAACTTCATGAAGCCTTCTGCCGTTTTGATTTCATTTCCCTTCAGGGTACCCCTGAAAACTATATTATTGAGCATATTAAAGATGCCTTTTAATTAAATTTAATAATTGAGTTTACTGCTTCTATAGTTATATTTGTTAGTAATTCAGGATTTATTCCAAAGTATAAAGTCAATATAACAGTAATAAACATAATTGACTTATTCATTAATGAAACCTGAATTTTTTTATCTTCAATGGGATCTTTGAAATACATATACTTAACAACAATAAGATAATAGTACACCGATACCATACTCATCCCTAATGCAACAAAAACCAACCATAAATATCCACTTTCCATAATTGAAGTAAATAAATAGAATTTGCCATAAAAACCTGCTAAGGGTGGTATTCCTGCCAAAGACAATAAACAAATTAACATAGTTCCTGCCATTATCGGAGACCTTTTCCACAAACCAGAATATTCTTTAATTTCATCACTCCCTAAACATTGTCCCATAACAGAAATAACAGCAAATACCCCTATATTAGAAAAAACATACATCATGGAATAAAATAATGCCGCTTCCATTCCAATATTGGAATAAGCAATAAGACCAAGTAAAATGTATCCTGCTTGAGCTATACTTGAGTATGCCATTAATCTCTTAATATTGCTTTGAGGAATAGCAACAAAGTTTCCTAAAACAACAGTAAATACTGCCAACAAAATGATAACATTCATCCAAAGTTCAGGCTTATTAAAAACTGTCATTAATAATCTAATCAATACTGCAAATCCTGCTGCTTTAGATGTTACAGATAAATAGGCAGTAACAGGCGTCGGTGCCCCGTCATAAACATCTGGTGACCACATATGGAAAGGAACAGCAGAAATCTTAAAAGATAATCCCGAAATTACAAAAATCAATCCAAGAACAAATAAAGGTTCCATTACGAAACTATTTTTCACATAAATAGCAATTTCTTTAAAAACAACTGTCCCTGAAAAACCATAAATTAAAGATAATCCATATAAAAGTATTGCTAAAGAAACGGCATTTAATAGTAAGTACTTTAATGCCGCTTCAGGAACTTTTTTCAACTTTCTGAATCCGAAAGCTGTAAGTGCAATAAAAGAAACCGCCATCAATTCCATTGAAACAAATAAAGTAATTAAATCTCCAGACGATACCAATATCATCATTCCTAATGCTGCAAAAACTGTTAGAGAGTTATATTCAGAAAATGATTCTGGCAAATATTTACTATTATAATCAACAGATATTAATAATATCAAAGAAGTAGAGAGCAAAATAATTATTTTAAAAAAAGCAGAAAAACCATCAACAAGATACATTTCTTTCAAGAAAAAATTACTTTTATTTATATTCATTATTAGAAAAGGAATGGCAGTAAACAACCCAAAAGAAACAAAGTAAGTTAATATTTTTCTATTTTCAATTTTAACAAAGAAAGAAGTTATTAATGATATAAAAGCAAAAAATAAAACTATAATTTCCGGAATAATTAAATTAAAATTCACTGTATACCACCTCCGGATACTATTGTACCTAAATATAAATCTACTAATGGTTCAACAGCATTAGCAATAGGTTCAATTAATAATGATGGAATAAATCCAAGAGTAATCAAAACAAAGGATAATATTACTACAGGAATCATTTGAATATTATTAGCATCTTTTATGTTCTCCCATTCACTGTTTAACGGACCAAAAAATACATTTTGATAAACCCTTAGAACATAAATAGCCGTTACAACAATACCCGAAACAGCAAGAATAGAAAAAACTTTATAGACCGGGTACGATCCAGTAAAAATTAAAAATTCCGCGATAAAATTGACTAATCCAGGTAACCCTAATGAAGCTAAGCCTGCAATTAAAAAGCCAGTTGCTACCCTAGGCATTTTCTGTGCCAAACCACCAAACCTGGCTATTTCTCTTGTATGTGAGTTCTCATATATGACTCCAACCAAAGAAAAAAATAAAGCTGTCATTATACCATGTGCAAACATCTGAGCAACTGCTCCCGTAATACTAATAGTTCCCATTGCAGCAATTCCAAGTAATACACATCCCATATGGCTAACACTTGAGTAACCTATAACAAACTTCAAGTCTTTTTGTACCATCGCTACAAAAGCACCATAAACTACGTTAATAATACACAAAAAAGCTATTAAAGGAGACCAGAAAAACACTCCTTCAGGAAATATAAAAATACCAGCTCTTACTAAACCATAACCACCAAGTTTCATTAATACTCCAGCATGAAGCATACTAACTGCTGTAGGTGCTGCAACGTGTCCATCTGGAGACCAAGTGTGTAAAGGCCACATTGGAACAAGAAAACCAAAACCTATTATAAGTAAAAAGAACGCAAACCTTTGAAATCTTGGATCATAATTTTGTTGTGTTAAGGATTCTATATCAAAAGTTCCAATACCAGAATTTAAATATATTGCAATAATTGCAATTAAGGCAAAAGCACTACCAATTATCAAATATAATGTTAACTTCATTGCTGCATATTCTTTTCGGATACTACCCCACACTCCAATTAATATAAACATTGGAATAACAGCTATTTCAAAAAATAAATAAAAGAAAAATAAATCTCGAGTACAAAAAACCCCAAAAGTACCTGCAACTAATATTAATAAAAAAACAAAAAATTCCTTTGGTCTTTTTTCTAACTTCCAAGACGAAAATATACCCGTAAATATAACTAATGCAGTAAGTATAATAAGGGGAATGCTAATCCCATCTACACCCATGGAATATGAAATCCCAAATTTTGATATCCAAGGAATTTCTTCTAGAAACTGCAACCCACCTTTTATCTTGTCATAATGATAATAAACATACAAAGAAAAAAATAATGAAACTCCAGAAGCTAATAAAGCGGTATATTTAATTAATTTATGTTCTTTTTCTGGAATTATCATAATTATTATTGCTCCAATAACAGGGGTTAATGTAATAATAGATAAAATTGGTAAATTCATTTTATACCTCCTGTCACTAAAACTGTCGAATAAATAACAAAAACTAAAGCAGCAGAAAAAATAATTAAAGCGTATGTCTGCAGATTACCAGTTTGGCTTAATCGTAATTTATTGCCTGATTCTCGTGAAAATCCAGCTATACCATGTGCTATTCCATCAACAATATTTCTATCAAACCAATTAAATATAATTCCAAGATTTAACATAATCTTCTTAAATATCCAAGCATAAAATTCATCTATATAATATTTATTATCTAAAATTGAATATATTAATGGAAATTTTCTCGAAATTTTCTCACTTGAAATTATTTTCTTTCTATATATTAACCAAGCTAAGAATATACCAGAACAACTAATAATTATTAAAGAAATAATAATTAACCAATTTACCTCGGGATGATGAGGGCGACCAAAATAAACATAAGAGCTAAATCCATTGTCTAAAAATGGAGCTCCAATAAATCCAGCAGTAATAGCAAAAAAAGCCAGAACTAAAAGCGGAATAGTCATACTATAAGAAGATTCATGTGGATTATAATTCGATTTTGGTTCATCGAAAAATACCAGAAAAATCAATCTAAACATATAAAAAGCAGTAAGAAATGCAGTAATAACACCTAAAGCATAAAGAAAATAATTACCACTTTCAAAAATAGATAATAAAATTTCATCTTTACTCCAAAATCCTGCAAAAGGGGGAATCCCAGAAATTGAAAGACCACCAATAACCATGGTAATTGAGGTAATCTTCATTTTTTTATACAATCCACCCATTTTCCTAATATCCTGCTCATGAGCTGCATGAATTACACTACCTGCACACAAAAACAGAAGAGCCTTAAAAAAAGCATGTGTTGTAAGATGAAACATCCCGACTGTCAGGCTTCCAACTCCCATCGCCATAACCATATAACCTAGCTGACTTAGTGTAGAATAGGCAAGTATTCTTTTAAAATCCACCTGAACAAGAGCGATTGTAGCTGCAAAAAAGACTGTTAATCCTCCAATATATGCTATAAACAGCATAACTATCTCAGAAGATGCAAATAAAATATATCCTCTGGCAATAAGAAATACTCCAGCAGCTACCATTGTTGCAGCATGTATTAAAGCACTTACAGGTGCGGGGCCTTCCATTGCATCTGGAAGCCAGACATGAAATGGAAACTGTCCAGATTTTCCCATAGGACCAATAAATACTAAAATACCAGCAATTGTAATTACTAATAATTCTTTACTATTTATTAATAATTCTGATAACTCTCTAAAATTAAATGTTCCAAAATGAATAAAGAGTATAATTATTCCAAGCATAAAACCAAAATCTGCTACTCTATTAGTTATAAAAGCTTTTTTATTAGCATCTGCAGCAGATTTCTTTTTATACCAAAAACCAATTAGTAAATACGAGGACAAGCCTACTAGTTCCCAAAAAACAAACATTTGAAAATAATTATTCGCTACAACAAGTCCTAACATTGAAAAAGTAAATAATGATATATATGAAAAAAATCTTGTATAAGATTCATCCCCTTCCATATATCCCATTGAATAAATAAGAACTAATAGAGAAATTACAGTAACAACAATAAGCATTACCGCGCTTAACGGATCCATCAATGTACCCATTTCAATATGAAATCCTGAAATATTCAACCAATCAATTGACTTCTCATAAGGATTTTCTATAGTAATTTCATCATTAAGTATTTGAACTCCTGAAAAAACTGAAATAAAAAGGGAACAAGTCATACCTAAAATAGCTATCCCCGAACTAATTATTTTACTTTTACTTGTAAGAAAGCTAATTATTAAAAATGCTAATAGCGGAAACACCGGTATCAACCAACTTAATTCAACCATTATTACACCTGCCTTTTTTTATTAAGAGCGTTACTACCATTTTAGCCAATCCAGGTTTTCAACTATAATGTGCTTTCTTTGTCTATATAGGGAGATAACAATTGCAAGACCTAAAGCTACTTCAGCTGCAGCGACAACGATTATAAAAATAGCAAAAAGATGACCGGTAAGTTCATCTGGACTTATAAATTTATTAAAAGCAACTAAATTTATATTTACTGCATTTAACATAAGCTCTATTGACAAGAGAATAGAAATAACGTTTTTTTTCGATACGACTCCAAATACACCAATACAAAAAATAATAGAACCCAGCATTAAATAATGGCTTAAAGAAATCATTCTTCCTTATCAGCTCCTTTTCCTACTAATATTGCACCAATTAAAGCAACAAGTAATAATACTGCAGCAGCTTCGAATGGAATTGCAAAATCAGAAAACATTAAATGTGCAATTTTTTCTGCAGAATTGGTAATTATAGTGGTTTCTAAAATATTCCATTTCGAATAAAATATTAATGAATTAATTAAAATTAACAATAAAATTGTTGCAAAAAATGCAATTGGACTTAATCTTGTAAATCCGCTGGAGTTTTTTTTATTATCAGAATTTTGAACAAGCATAACCGCAAAAATTATTAGAACTGCAACAGCACCTCCGTAAGCTAATACTTGTACTAATCCTAAAAAATCTGCATTAAGTAACAAAAAAATACCAGCCATACCAAGAAATGTAACAATTAAAGAAAGAGCTGAATGTACAATATTTTCCAGAAGAACAACACCCAATGCAAATAATATAGATATGCCTGCAATTATTAAAAAGGATATCGTATTTAAATCCATTTAATCATCCTCCTTCTTTGTTTCAATTTTTTCTTGAAAATAGACTGATCCTGGTAATTCCAATTTACCATTCTTAAATAAATCCAAATATATATTTTCTTTATGAAACTCCGAAAGTTCAAATTCTTTTGTAAAACGCAAACATTTTTTTGGACAAGCTTCTACGCAAAAACCACAGACTAGACATCGCTCAAAATTTATTTCAAATCTTTTTAGAATACGCTTATTATTTTCATCTTTTTCAAAGTCTAAAATTATTGCTTTATTTGGGCAGGCATTAACACACATGTTACATAAAATACATTCATTTGCATCATATTTAAAAGAGCCTCTCCATCTATCGTCTATCAAAGGTTGTTCATCAGGATAATTTTCAGTTATTTTCTTACTGAAAAATTTTTTGATGGTTAAAAGCATTCCCATTATTAATCCTTTGCCGTACAAAATACCACCGCCTAATTATTTAAATAAAAAAATAAATTCCAATACCTGTTAAAAATATATTTACAAGAGACAAGGGCACTAAAAATTTCCACCCAAAACTCATAAGGTGGTCAACTCTAACTCTTGGGAAAGTCCACCGTATCCACATAAAGAAAAATAACATTAAACATACTTTAATAAAAACCCAAATCCAGCCCGGTAAAACTGGTCCATTCCATCCACCAAAAAACATGGTTACAGCAACTGCAGAGACTAAAACTAAATTTGCATATTCTGCTAAGAAAAACAAGGCCCATTTCATTCCTGTATATTCTGTAAACATACCTGCTACTATTTCAGATTCACCTTCTGGAATATCAAATGGTGCCCGATTACATTCTGCAGTAGCAGATATCACGTAAATAATGAATGCAATTGGCTGAAAAAAAATAAACCATAATCCTGATTGTGCATCTGCAATAGCTGACATTTTTAAAGACCCAACTAACATTACTACACCCAAAAGAGAAAATACCATTGGTACTTCATAGCTTATCATTTGGGCTACCGCTCTCATTCCTCCTAGAAGAGAATACTTGTTATTAGAACTCCACCCAGCCATAAGAAAAGGTAGTGTAGAAAGTGAGCTAACTGCAATAAGATAAAAAATTCCTATATCTAAATCCGAAGCTATAATGTTATTTCCAAAAGGTATAACAACAAAAGCCAAAATTGCCGGAATTAAGACTAGAATCGGAGCTAATGTAAACACAATTTTATCAGCACCTTTGGGCATAATATCTTCTTTAGTTAAAAGTTTTATTGCATCCGCTACGGTTTGAAAAATCCCCCATGGTCCAACCCTATTAGGTCCCGGTCTAAGTTGAGTATAACCAGCTATTTTTCTTTCGGCTAATACAAGGACTAGGGCTGAACCCATCATTACAATAATAATTCCAGCAAAGTAGACTATAATCATAAAAAAATCTGTCCAAAAATCATTTATACCAGTCCATTGAATAAAACTTCTAAGTAAATTAGCTATATTGATAAAAAGGTTATCAACAAATTCAAGTATATTTAACATATATATTTTAGCTCCTCCTTATCCATCTACTTCACCTAAAACTATATCAATACTTGCGAGAATCGCAATCACATCTGCAATTTTATAATTACTGATTATTTTATCTAGGATACTTACATTTACAAAAGAAGGTCTTCTGCAATGTATTCTATATGGTTTCACTGAACCATCACTAATTACAAAAAAACCAAGTTCTCCTTTTGGATTTTCATTGCTATGATATATTTCACCAGCAGGAGGTTTTATTATTTTCGGAACTTTACTAATAGTCGGTCCTTCTGGAATGGTTTGTATTGCTTGTCTTATAATATTTATACTTTCTTGTATTTCTAACAATCGAACTAGATATCGGTCATAGCAGTCTCCATTATTTAAAGTTGGTATATTAAAATCAAATCTGTCATAAATACCATATGGTCTTTCTTTTCTTAAATCATAAGGTACACCTGAAGCTCTTAAATTCGGACCGGAAAAACCAAAATCTTTAGCCATTTCTTTACTTATGCAGCCAATATTTTTTGTTCTATATATAAAAATTTCATTACCTGTTACTAGTTGATGATATTCTTCAACTGATTTCTCTATATAAAATAGGACTTCATTCAACTTGTTAATAAAACCTTCTGGAATATCATGCGATACTCCCCCAAAACGCATATAATTATATGTTAACCTTCCACCACAGGTCATACTAAAAAGATCCATAATTCTTTCTCTATGTGCAAAGGGATAAAAAACTCCTGTAACCGCACCAAGGTCCATGACGAAAGTACCTACACCTACTAAATGACTTGCAATTCTTTGTAGTTCAGCAAATATTACTCTTAGATATTCCGCTCTTTCAGCAACTTCAATATTTGCTAATTTTTCAATTGTCTGAACGTATGCAAGATTATTGTTCATTGAAGCTAAATAATCTAGTCTGTCAGTATATGGTATAAATTGCTGATAAGTTCTATCTTCTGCTAGTTTTTCTATACCTCTATGAAGGTAACCAATAATTGATGTGCCACTTTTTACAACCTCACCATCAAGTGTAACTATCAAATGATAGACGCCATGTGTACTTGGATGTTGTGGCCCAAGGTTTAATTTTAATTCTTGTGTCTTCAAAGTATCACCTCAAATTTTATAGTCTTTTCTCATAGGATGTCCAATAAAGTCATCTGGCAAAAGTATTCTCTTTAAATTTGGATGATTTAAAAACATTATTCCAAACATATCAAAAACTTCTCTTTCCATCCAATCAGCAGAACTCCACAAAGAACACACAGAATGGATTTCAGGATTATCTTTTGGGATATTTACTTTCACTACTAATAATTTATTATTATCACTATATGAAGATAAGTGATAATACATCATAAAATTTTCTTTAAAATCTGCTGCAGTAACGTCTATTAGATAATCATATTTTTCAAGAAACTTTTTTTCCATAAAAATAAAAAAATTTTTAATTTCCACTTGGATATTATCCATTTTTTTCTAACCTCACCATTTCCGGATTATTAATCTTTTCCTTTAATTTTAACATTCCATGAATTAAAGCTTCTGGACGAGGAGGACATCCAGGTATATAAATATCTACTGGTATTATTTTATCTGCACCTGCAACAACAGAGTAAGAATCTGCAAAGGGACCACCGCCAACAGCACAATTACCCATAGCAATTACCCATTTTGGTTCTGGCATTTGTTCATAGATTCTAACTATTGCAGGAGCCATTTTTTTTGTAACAGTCCCGGCAACTATCATTACATCAGCTTGTCTTGGAGATGGTCTAAATACTTCATAGCCAAAACGGGATAAGTCATATCTTGATTGAGTTGCTCCTATCATTTCAATAGCACAGCAAGCAAGACCAAATGTTAAAGACCATAGAGAATTTCCTCTGGCCCAGTTTAAAACTTTATCAACTGAAGTAACTATTATATTATTTTTTAATAGTTCTTCTGTATCGTTTACTTTGGTTCTTCCATCTTCTTTATTAATTACCGCCAATCAAAAGCACCTTCTTTCCATGCATAAATAAATCCTAAGATCAAAATCAAAAGAAAAATAAACATCTCTAAAAAGGCTAAAGTTCCAATTTCTTTAAAAACTAATGCCCAAGGGTATAAAAATAATGTTTCAACATCAAAAATCAAAAAAACTATAGCTACTATAAAATAATTTATTTTGAACTGTACTTTAGTTTCTCCAATTGTTTCCATACCACACTCATAAACTTCATTTTTTAATTTATTGTGATTATTAGGTTTTGGCCTTAAGAACCAGCTAGCAATTAATGCAGCAAAGCCAAAAGCAATCCCTAAAATTAAAAATACACCTACAATTGCATATTCATTCATCATATATACCCCCTTATAATATTTTTGAATTTTCAGAATAATCAATATATAAAAAATTATATCAATTTTATAACAACTTTGATATGGGTGTAAGGGTTTTTCTATGTATTTTTAAGACACCATAGTCCATTACAGCCTGGATATATTTCTTGGTAGGATATCCTTTATGGGAGGCGAATCCGTACTGGGGATACAATAAATCATATTCTTCCATAATTCTGTCTCTGTATACCTTTGCTAAAATAGAAGCTGCAGCTATAGAAGCGCTTTTTGAGTCCCCTTTTATAAGGTTTAACTGGGATAACGTTATAGACTTATTTTCTAAACCGTCTACAAGGACGTTAGTGTAAAATAATTATGGGTAAAAAAAACAAAAAAATATTAGAGCAATTCCTTATGTTACAATTAAATCGCTAAACCAAATCGCAAAAAAGGAGAAACTCTAATGAATAATATTATACATGAAATTGCAACTAAAATCAGTAAAGAAATAGCAGAAAATATGGAAACAACTTTAATTGAGGGAAATAATATATCTGAATTCATTTTAAAAACCAAAAAAATACTGGATGAAGTTGGGGTTGCAATTACGGAAAAAGCACTTGAAACTGTAGATATTTTAGTTAAAAAAGATTGTGCAAGAAAAAGAGACTGGAAAATAAAGGAAACAAAGTCGAAGAAAAGTTTGGCGACGATATTTGGTGAAGTAACCTATAAAAGAACGTATTATGTTCATAAAATTACCGGTGAATATAAATACTTATCTGATGAAGCTGTTGGTATTGAAGCAAATGACAGAATGGATATATTGCTAGAATCAATGTTAATAGAAGAAGCAATAGAGATACCATACAGAAAAAGTAGCGAAAAAATATCGAAGAATGTGTATCTTACTGGTCAAACAGCAATGAATTCTATTAGAAAGCTTAAAGATATTTCTAATCATGCAGCACCAGTGAAAAAACTGATTCTCAAGCTAAGATTTTGTACATCGAAGCTGATGAAGATCATGTTTCACTTCAAAGAGGAACATGTGCCGAACCTAGATTAATTTATGTTCACGAAGGTAAGTGAAAGGTAAGTAAAGATAGATATGAATTAATAAATCCCAGATACTTTAGTGGTCTCTACCAAGATAGTGCTGATTTATGGCTTGAAGTAGCTGATTATATTGATAGCAACTATGAAGAAGAAATTATCGAAAAGATATATTTATCAGGAGATGGAGCCAACTGGATAAAACAAGGCAAAGAATGGATTAAAGATAGTATCTATGTTTTAGATAGATACTATTTGTCGAAATATATAAAGAAGGCAACTGCTCATATGAAAGGCACGCACCAAATGATGTGGTATTACATAAATACGAAAAGGAAAGATTTCGTAAAAGATTTATTCAAAGCAATAATTGAAGAAACAGAATCAGAAACAAAAAATAGAAGCAATAAAAGATGCTAGAAGTTATGTGTTAAATAATTGGGAAGGTATAATGAATCAATATGACCCGGATTATATAGGTTGTAGCACAGAAGGCCATATTAGTCATATATTATCTGCAAGATTAAGTTCAAGGCCTCTAAGCTGGTGCAGAGAAGGTGTTGATCAAATGTCACGTCTGAGGGCTTTTAAGGCTAATTCAGGTAATGTATATGATTTAGTAAAAGAAAGAAGCAAGAAAAACAGAAACAAGAATCATAAAATTAGAAAGCCGTGTTATAAAAAAGCTACGAACCTAATATCAGATGAGAAATTCGGCAATGTGCCAGTAGTTTTAACTGGTAAGAGAACTTGGAAAAGAGAATTATTTAAAAGGATAGCGAGTGCGATTTAGCACGTAATACATACAAGGGATTTTTTTATTCTTTTAAAACCCATAATTAATTGACGCGATCTACAAGGACAAAATCAGGGATAATGTCCATTTCATCAATAGCCATTTTCATTGCAATACAAGAACTTTGAAGAATATTAATTCTGTCAATTTCATCGTTATCTATTACTTTTATTCCAAAACACACACATTTTTCAATTATTTCATCAAATAATTTTTCTCTTTTTTTAGGTGAAACTTTTTTGAATCATTCAAACCTTCAAGGTAAGTGTCTGGCTCAAGAATAACAGAAGCTGCTACTACAGGCCCTGCTATGGGACCTCTCCCCGCCTCATCTGTTCCAGCAATATATCTATATCCCCTTTCCATTAATTCTTTTTCCCAGGAATATAATTTTGACAATCTTAACTTTTCTGTTGCCAGCTTTTCCCCTTTAAAGTTTAATTTCCTCATCCTTATCTATATTTTCCGGAGATTCCAAAGTAATTTTTCCCAAGCTTCCTTTTCTGTACTCAGTAATAATAATTGAAGCTGTTTTTTTCATGTCAATTACTCCACCCTTTAAAAGGCATCCTCTTTTTTCTCCGATTTTTTCCGTTAATAATGGAGCCTCCAGATTTAATTCCTCATCAGAAAGCTTATATCTTTCTTTAAGTTTGTTTGGATAATTTTTCTTAAGAAAATCTATCAATGCTATAGCAGAAGGTTCAAAATGGAAAACATCATCTTTTATTGTTCCTGTTAAAGCAAGTTTCAAGCCTGCATCAGGAGCTTCAAACTTAGGCCATAAGATTCCCGGGGTATCCATAATTTCAATTTCATTATCAAACTTAATCCATTGCTTTCCTCTTGTTACTCCAGGCTTATTTCCAACTTTGGCAGATTGTTTTCCTACTATAGAATTAATAAATGTACTTTTTCCTACGTTTGGAATTCCAACTATCATTATTCTTATAGCAAAAGATTTAATACCTTTTTTTAATTTTTTTTCTCTTTTTTGTTTAGTAAGAATCTCTATATTATCTTTAATTAGTTTTTTAATATTTTTTGCGTCTTTCAATGAATTAATCTGAATAGCCTTTGTTCCTTCCTGGCTGTCAAAATATTCTATCCATTCTTTTGTTTTTATTTCATCTGCTAAATCAGATTTATTTAAAATAACAAGTCTTTCTTTTCCTTTAATCAAATCATCTATAAGAGGATTTTTACTGCTTAGTGGTATTCTGCCATCTAAAATTTCAACAACAACATCTATACCTTTTAAATTTTCCTGAATCAATTTTCTTGTTTTTGCCATATGACCAGGAAACCATTGAATAGTCATTTTATTTCACCTGCTCTTTCCAAAGGCCATATTACTGATATTACTTTTCCCTTTATCAAGGAACAATCAACAAAGCCCCATTCTCTGCTATCTATACTTCTTTCTCTGTTATCACCCATAAAAAAATAGGAATACTCCGGTACTGTAACCGGTCCATAATCCATCATTTCACTCTTTATATTAAGATATTCTTCTGCAACTTCACTATCATTTCTGTAAAGCTTATTCTCAAAGATTGAGATAACGTCTCCAGGTTTCCCAATCAATCTTTTTACATAATTATATTGTTTATCCTTTGGGTAAGAAAAAACAAGTATATCATTATATTCAGGCCGCCCGTAATTCAAAAGATAGGGCAATTGATATACATATGCAAAATCTCCCGCATTTATAGTATTCTCCATGGAATCAGAAGGAACCCAGTATATTTTAAAAACTGTTATATTTATTAAAATAAAAAAAATAATAATACTAAAGATTTTTTTAATTTTCATATTGTTCTCCTGAATTATTTAGAATTATTATACAGTAGCGTGAAAATTTAGTAAAGTATTATAGTACAGCTTGATCGTGTCAATTAATTATGGGTTTTAAAAGAATAAAAAACCCCTTGTATGTATTACGTGCTAAATCGCACTCGCTATCCTTTTAAACAATTCTCTTTTCCAAGTTCTCTTACCAGTTAAAACTACTGGCACATTGCCGAATTTCTCATCTGATATTAGGTTCGTAGCTTTTTTATAACACGGCTTTCTAATTTTATGATTCTTGTTTCTGTTTTTCTTGCTTCTTTCTTTTACTAAATCATATACATTACCTGAATTAGCCTTAAAAGCCCTCAGACGTGACATTTGATCAACACCTTCTCTGCACCAGCTTAGAGGCCTTGAACTTAATCTTGCAGATAATATATGACTAATATGGCCTTCTGTGCTACAACCTATATAATCCGGGTCATATTGATTCATTATACCTTCCCAATTATTTAACACATAACTTCTAGCATCTTTTATTGCTTCTATTTTTTGTTTCTGATTCTGTTTCTTCAATTATTGCTTTGAATAAATCTTTTACGAAATCTTTCCTTTTCGTATTTATGTAATACCACATCATTTGGTGTGTGCCTTTCATATGAGCAGTTGCCTTCTTTATATATTTCGACAAATAGTATCTATCTAAAACATAGATACTATCTTTAATCCATTCTTTGCCTTGTTTTATCCAGTTGGCTCCATCTCCTGATAAATATATCTTTTCAATAGTTTCTTCTTCATAGTTGCTATCAATATAATCAGCTACTTCAAGCCATAAATCAGCACTATCTTGGTAGAGACCACTAAAGTATCTGGGATTTATTAATTCATATCTATCTTTACTTACCTTTCACTTACCTTCGTGAACATAAATTAATCTAGGTTCGGCACATGTTCCTTTTTGAAGTGAAACATGATCTTCATCAGCTTCGATGTACAAAATCTTAGCTTGAGAATCAGTTTTTTTCACTGGTGCTGCATGATTAGAAATATCTTTAAGCTTTCTAATAGAATTCATTACTGTTTGACTAGTAAGATATACATTCTTCGATATTTTTTCGCTACTTTTTCTGTATGGTATCTCTATTGCTTCTTCTATTAACATTGATTCTAGCAATATATCCATTCTGTCATTTGCTTCAATACCAACAGCTTCATCAGATAAGTATTTATATTCACCGGTAATTTTATGAACATAATACGTTCTTTTATAGGTTACTTCACCAAATATCGTCGCCAAACTTTTCTTCGACTTTGTTTCCTTTATTTTCCAGTCTCTTTTTCTTGCACAATCTTTTTTAACTAAAATATCTACAGTTTCAAGTACTTTTTCTGTAATTGCAACCCCAACTTCATCCAGCATTTTTTTGGTTTTTAAAATGAATTCAGATATATTATTTCCCTCAATTAAAGTTGTTTCCATATTTTCTGCTATTTCTTTACTGATTTTAGTTGCAATTTCATGTATAATATTATTCATTAGAGTTTCTCCTTTTTTTGCGATTTGGTTTAGCGATTTAATTGTAACATAAGGAGTTGCTCTAATATTTTTTTGTTTTTTTACCCATAATTATTTTACACTAACCTCATCAAATATAAAGCCTCTTCAAGTGCTGTTAGCATTTCTGCCGGAAGTCCTTCAACTTCATCTAAAACCTTTTTATATGCTTTTTTGTGAGCCGCCAGTGAACGGCTTTCATTGTCAAAACAGTCATCCACGAGTTCTTCAAAAATTTTAGCCATTTCTTTGTGCCCGGATTTATTAAGATAATCATAAAGAGGTAAAGAAAATTTATAAGTATCTTCTAAATTTTTAATTTGGTAAGTCATTTTTACTCCTCCTTTTTTATACTTTGATACCTTATTTGTCAAAGGTTTAAACCTTGTTTATTAGGGTAATTTCCATGTAAAGGAGTTGAAAAAAATGAATTATATTTTTATTTCTCCCAATTTTCCAGAAAATTATATGCACTTTTGCCAGAAATTAAAGGAAAATGGAATAACTGTCCTAGGTATTGGCTCTGAAGAATATGATAATTTAAAACCGGAACTAAAATCCTCCCTGAGAGAATACTACAGAGTAAACAACATGGAAAATTATGATGAGATGCTTAGAGCCGTAGGATTTTTTACTCATAAATATGGAAAAATTCAAAGAATTGAATCCCATAATGAATATTGGCTTGAGTAGGACGCCCGGCTGAGACAGGATTTTAATGTTCCTGATTACAAACCCGACACTTTGGTAACTGCAAAAAGAAAATCGGAAATGAAAAAAATCTTCATCAAAGCAGGAGTTCCCGTTGCTAAAGGAAAAATCATTCATTCCAAAAAGGATGGAATGAATTTTATAAAAGAAAGCGGTTTCCCGTCTATATAAAACCTGATATTGGTGTTGGAGCTGCAGATACTTACAAAATTGAAAACTTTGAAGAACTTGAGGCTTTTTTTGCTAACAAAAATCTGAATCTTTTGATTATATTGTGGAAGAATGGATTGAAGGAGAAATTGTAAGTTTTGACGGAATAACCGACATAAATGGCAATGTTATATTTCACGCTTCCTTCCACCTTGATGCGGGAGTAATGGAAATTATATGAGATGACTTGGATGTTTTTTATTATACTTTAAGAACTCCCCCCAAAAGAGCTGATGGATTTTAGCAAAAAAAATAATAAAAGAATTTAATATCAAAGAAAGATTTTTTCATTTGAAATTTTTTAAGAAAAATGATGGGAGTTATGTGGCTCTTGAGCTTAACTCCAGACCTCCCGGTGGAATGACAATTGATATGTACAATTATGCTACAAGCCTTGATTTATATGACCTATATGCAAAAAACTGTAGTAGGGGAGAAAAAACAGGAAAAAATATCTTTATTCTGTAAATGAAATAGCAAAATTGTTTAATGATGTTATTGTTTATCACGGTGCACTCCCACCTCTTTACTCCGATTCAATGGGGGATTATGCATTTATTTTAAAGGATCCTGATTTCAAAAAAATTAAAGCAGCTGCCACAGGAATTCTGGAAAGGGCTTGTTATGATGTATAAAAATGAAGGATCTTTTTTTAGTAAAAAATTAAACAGAGAAATGTTTTTTAGAGAATACGGAAATTCAGGTAAGTCACTAATTGTATTCCCAAGCTCTGGAGGCAGTTTCTATGAATATGAGAATTTTGGTATAATAGAAGCATTGCGCCCTTTTATAGATAAAGGTCAAATGAGAGTGTACACTCCAGACAGCATTGACCAGGAAAGCTGGATGAATGATATGATTCATCCTTTTAAAAAAGCTGCAAAGCATAATTTATATGATCTTTATATTTGTGAAGAATTATGTCAGTTAATTAAAGAAGAAGCTGGCTGGAAGGGTAAATTTGCAACCACGGGATGCAGCCTTGGAGCCTATCATGCATTAAATTTTTTCTTCGACACCCAGATATTTTTGATACAGTTGTGGTTCTAAGCGGCATATATGATATACGATACTTTGCTGGTGAAGAGATGAATTTTGATATTTATATTAACTCCCCTGTCGACTATTTAAAAAATTTAGATAACCCCTGGTATTTAGATTAATTCAGAGAAAGCCAGATAGTTTTGTGCTCAGGTCAGGGAGCTTGGGAAGAAGGTACAATTAAGGATACAAAAAATAATGGCTGAAATATTCCGGGATAAGAATATTCCAGCCTGGATAGACTTTTGGGACCACGATGTAAATCACGATTGGGACTGGTGGTGAATTCAAGTAGCCTACTTTTTTAATAAAATTTTTAACTGCAACATATAACCCCTGATGGTTTTTCCCTGAGGAAATTTTGTCTTATTTCCCAGGTCAAATCCTTTTCTTCTAAAAGTTTAATTATTCTTTTAAAAATTCTGTCCTGGGACATTTTAAAATTCAATTCATCAATATCCTTTACTTCAAGTACCCTGAATATATTTTCCCTGTCTTCTGAAGGATCAATGATTATATTTATAAGCATGGAATCCTGCAGCTCCATTCCTTCTTCTATACTCTTATATAGATCATTAATCTCTTTATTGAACTTTACTTTTAATGGTTCTTTGTCAAATGTTGGGGTAACCCAATTAGATTAGATTCCATGAGTACCGCATTGAAAAATGCGGTACTTTTTTAAATTGTTTTTAGTTTATTACGTGCATTATTCTGTTTTTGAATCTCCAAAAATTTCTTACACCATAAGCATTTCTTTTTAAAACCTTAATTTTGTTATTAACTCCTTCTGTATATCCGTTAGTATAAGTACAAGTAAATGAATTAAGAATATATTTCTGCCAGTTGAAAATGGTTCTGGAGCATTTATCGAATTCTTCAAGCTCACAGGACATAACAAACATATACCAGGCTTTCAAATTCTTTTTTGCACTTTCTAAATCACTGCTGTCAACAAAGTTATAAAATTTTTCTTTTAACATATAAGCTTTTTGCAGTTTCTCAGAAGTAGCAAGCATAACGTTTACCTGGTCAATTTCTTCAGGAGTTAAATACTTCATTCTTTTTAAGAGAAGGGAGCGACTTCTTTTGAAATATCTTCGCCTTTCCTTGGCAAATTTCTTTTGCTCATCTTTCCTAATTCTTTCAAATGCCCAAGTGACCTGCCTAATGAAATGGAATTTATCGATAATGATAGTTGCATTTTTAAAATATGTTTCAGCAATATCCTTGTAAGGTTGCCACATATCCATAATGAAGTATTTTACTTTATCCCTGTCATTGAATTTCCTGAAATAGTCCGATAAAATGTGTTGTTCTCTTCCGTGAAGAATATCAAGTACCTTCTTGTTTTAGGGATCAGTTAATATGCACTGGTACTTTTTGCCCCCGGCATTACCTTTAAATTCATCAATAGAGATTACTTCGGGCAATTTTGTTAGGGAATAGTTTATGAATCTAAAAAGCCTGAGAGCCGTTGATGGTGAAATATTATTCTCTTTGGCAATATCAGATACAGAGTAAACATTTTTCATTCGAGTAATTATGTATTTTATCAGCCTGCTGGTCATTCTTTGATAGCGGGGGAGAAAATCATTTTTTTCGTAGAATTTTTTATTGCAGTGATTACAAACGTACCTTCTTTTTTTATAGTAAAGGTAGGTTTTCTTCCCTGAGATGGAAATATCTTTTATCATTTGAATTCTGTAATCATGAACTTTACTGGTTTGTTGATGGCATTTGGGGTAATTGTGAGTTTTAATCTCCAGAGAAAAAGAAAAGGACATTGAATCAGAAGAAGTTTCTAATTGTTCTAAAATTATCCCTTTAAAACCAATTAATTTTTTAATATAATAGTTATTATAGAGTATAAGTAAATTCCTCCTTAGATTACAGTGGGTGTTCTCTAATATGGATTTACCCAATGCTCTGTATTTTTTCGCAAAAAAATGTCAGAATGGTTTTTACCACCCCAACATTTATTGTAGAACCTTCTTTAATAAAGTATCTTCCAGCTCACGACTTTCATTTTAGTTATAATTACTCATTAAAATCTCCTTACTCTTTTTTTAAAACAATTTTAATAAAGATTTCAACTAATTCCGGATCAAATTGTGTTCCGGCAAATTTTCTGAGTTCTGCTACTGCTTCATCTACAGTCTTTGAACTCCTGTATGTCCTAGAGCTTATCATTGCATCGTAAGCATCCACTATTGCAATTATTCTGGACTGCAGAAGAATATCATTACCAGAAACACCTCTGGGATAACCCTTGCCATCCCATCTTTCATGGTGACAAAGTACATAGTCTGCCATATCCAACATATCATTAACAGAACTTAAAATTCTGTAACCGATTTCCGGGTGAAGCTTAGTTTGATTATATTCTTCTGAGGTCAATCTTCCCTCTTTATTTAAAATCCCTTCATTAATAGCAATTTTGCCAATATCATGAAGAAGCCCCATGGTTTTTATTTCCTGAACCTCTTGTTCCATCATACCTAAAACCTGAGCAAATTCAAAGGCAAGTTCAGAAACTCTTCTTGAATGTTTTTCTTCTCTCTGGTTTTTTTCATAAAGAGTATTAATTATAGCATTAATTGTTTTCCCTCTGATACTAGGGCTTTCAAAAAGCTTTCTCTTATACATATGATTTTCTGCATCTTTAAAAGTTTTATGTATATCTTCTTCTATACTCTCTTTTAAAGCCCAGCCAAAGGAAATGGACAATTCAATAGCTTTGATTTTTTCTCCTTCAGCCATTTTTTTAATTTTCTCAATTAGTTCTCCTCCCTGTCTTGGTTCTTTTTTGCGGGAAGAGAATTACAAATTCATCTCCCCCTATACGGAAAATATATTCACCAGAAGTGCAGGCTTTTTTAAGAACCTCTCCAACCTTAATTAGAAGCTCATCCCCAGCCTTGTGACCAAAGGAATCGTTTACAAGCTTCAGTCCGTTAACATCTGCCATAATGAGACAAATAGGAAGATTTTCTTTAGTATCCATTTCTGCAAGCTTAATTTCAAAATAATGCCTGTTAAAGAGTCCTGTGAGGAAATCATGATGACTTAAGTATTCCATGTTTTCTTTATATTATTTATCTGCTGTTATATCTCTTACTATACCAGCAGCTTCAGTTTCGTCAGATTTAACCATTCTTACTTCATAACTTCTTGTATTTACTTCAAACCCGAGATCATATTGAAATGATTCCATTTTGCTTTCAGCAAACACTTTATTAAGACTCTCTAATACTTTTGCTGCAATATGTTCCGGCATTACTTCAGAAATATGCTTTCCTAAAAATTGTTCTTTTGGCAAAAGCAATTCTTTATCTTTATAATTATGTACTTCAACTATCCTTCCATCTTTTGAAAAAATAAACACCAAATCAGGAAGAGATTCTATAATTCTGCGACGTTTTTCTTCACTTATTCTCAGCTGATCATAGTTTGCACGAAGCTCTTCCTCTATAGCAGTAAGTTCTTCTAAATTTACTTCCATTTCCTCTGAGTTAACTATAAGTTTAATATTTGCATCTTCAAGCTCTAAAGTTTTTTATTCACCAAGTATCTTAATGTTACAGATATTCCTAACAAAATTATTATCGCTGATAAAATAAGCAAAGGGATCCACCAAAACCTGTATATAAAATCTGAAGCATTAACTTCTTCGTATATATTAATCCATTTATCATATATTTCATCATATCCCCCAGTAGTTTTTATTATTTGTAAACCACTGTTAAGTTCCATTAATAATTCTTCATTTCCTTTTAAAACCGCCATCCCATAATCATTGGCAACTAAAGATAAATTATTTTCAACAACATTGAAATAATCATATTCATCAATTGCATATAAACCCGGAAGTTTCATTAAAGCTGTAAATTCATATTCTCCGGAGCTTACTGCCTGAACAGCTTCTTTTTCTGAAGAAACCTCAATAAGCCGCAATTCAAGTTCTTCTGCCCTGCCGGCCATATATTCTGCTACTATATCTGACCTTTGGACAACAATGGTCTTACCCCTGAGATCTTCAATACTTGATATTTTATTTTCCCTCAAAGAAAAAACATCACCAATATTAACAGAGTGCTTAAGAGAGAAACTGTAATTTTTTTCTCTTTCCTCTGAAAAAACCATTCCACTTATAAGATCAAGTTCACCGGCTTCCAAAACCTCCCTTACTTTGCTCCACTCATCTAAATGTATTTCTAAATCATAGCCCGCTGCATTAGCAACTGCTTTAACCAGGTCAATATTAAAACCTGCAGGGTCTCCGTTTTTATCGACAAAACTGTATGGGGATAATATTCATCATCTCCAACAATTAACAAGGGTCTTTCCTGAGCTAGAGCTGAAAAAGGTACTAAAATATGTATAAAAATATTACAATAAAAAGATAAATAAATTTCCAGGATGTCTTCTTCATATTTTCACTCCATTTATCTAAATCTAGTTTCTTGTACCCTTATTTAATAGTTTTAAAAAGTCTTTTTCTTCCTGACTGACCTGATAAGATTCTCGTATTTTTTGTATTGCCTTATTATATGTAAAATTATCTAAAGAATTTTCTTTTAAAAATTCTTTTGTCTTTGCAGAGTCATTAATAAAGGCCATGGAAATTCCCCAGGCAACTGCCATTTTTGCATAATATCCCTGATGATTAACTGACTTGTATCCCCTGAGGACTTTGTCTAGATAGACGGGATTTAAGAAGTAGTTTAAAGACATTACTGAAGCAAATCGTACATGATATTCAATTTCATTAAGAAACAGAGGCTCAATAAAATTCCAAATAATTTCTTTGTTTTTGTCTTCCCTGGCAAACTTCAAACTGGTACAAAAGCTGTCACAAAGAGACCAGTTATCAACTTTTGGAATAAAGCCTTCAATTAAACTAAGTCTGTATTCGGGACTAATTTTTATTTTTCCTATAGTCATTCCCTGAATCATCTTTTCTTCAAAATATAAATTTTCATTTTCTTTTAAATATTCTTCCCATTCCCCTGATGTTGCTGCTTTACCAGCAATTTTTCTAAGAAGGGGAATTCTTACACCTATTAGAGATTCCTCTGGAATTCCAGGAAGAAGTTTGAGAGAAAAGCTTTTATATTTTTCTTCTTTTAATCGAAAAAGTTCATCTTTAATTGTTCTCCGCAAATATCATCACCTCCTGCTACATTTCCGGCGATCCTGTTTCGGCCCATTTTTTTGCAAGATATAAATAACTATCTGCCATTTTTAAAAACTCCCGACTGTCAATCTCACTATTCTCCGGACACAAAGTTGTAACTCCGGCACTTACAGTTACATATTTTTCTGCTCGAGAAAAACCATGGGGTATTTTAAGCCCTTCAATATTCAGCCTTATTTCTTCTGCAAGATCTTTTGAAGCAGACCAATCTGTTTCAGGAAGTAAAACCACAAATTCTTCTCCCCCAAAACGGGCAGTAAAGCCCTGAGGAAGGGATACTGTTTTTTTTAATAGTCTCTGCAACTTTAATTAAACATTCATCTCCTGAAATATGTCCATAGTTATCATTAAAGTCTTTGAAATAATCAATGTCAAAAATTAATGCAGATAAGGGTTTATTATCCCTGGTTACTCTTTCCCATTCTCCCTCAAATTTTTCTTCAAAAGCTCTGCGGTTATACAAACCAGTAAGAGCATCAATTCTGGAAAATACTTCCAGCTTTTTATTTAGATTTTCCAATTCATAAGTACGTTCTTTTATTTTTTCTTCAAGATTATGGTGTAATGGTCAAGCATCTTTGTAACACTAAGTACGGAAAATCAGTTTATATTTCGTGCTTCAAATGGAGTCAGCCCTCCATTGTATGAATGAGGTCGAATGTGATTGTACCACACATAAACATATTTATTGATAGCTTCATCTAATTGTAGGTCGGTTTCAAATTTTTGGTGGTAAATAAGCTCTGACTTAAGTGATTTATAAAATTTCTCCATTGGAGCGTTATCGTATGGGCAACCTGTTTTACTCATGCTTTGCCTTATTCCTTGGCTTTTGCAGTACTCTACGAAAGCCAAGGAGGTGAACTGTACCCCCTGATCTGAATGTAAGACTAACCCTTCATCTGGGCTCTCTCTTTCAAGAGCTTTAGACAAGGTTTCTATTGCCAGATCTGAGTTGATTCATTTTGAGTTAACCGTTGCTATCGCTTCCCTTTTTGCTAAATCTATAATAGTACAATTATAACGCATTTACCGTTTATTAATCTTATATAGGTGAAATCAGTACACCATACTTTATTTCTTTCTGTGACAGAGAAATTTTGATTAAGAATATTGGGAAATACTTTGTTCTTTTCACCTTTTACATATTTGGGCCTTTTTCTTACAGTGATTGCATGCAGGTTTAATTCCTTGTTCATATACTTATGTGTTGTTGTCTTACTAATAAATATATTTTGCCTTGCAAGAAAAGTGACCATCCACCTATGGCCGATAATGCGTCCATTATTGTAATAAATACTTTTTATGTTTTCTTGAACTTTAGCCTTTCCCTCACGATACGTGGATTTTCTGTTCTTTAAGTAATTGTAGTACATATTCGGAGAGAGGTTGAACTTGCGGCATAACCAGCACAATCCAAACTCAAGTTTATAGGCATCAATG
This sequence comes from Peptococcia bacterium, assembly GCA_965228015.1. Classification (GTDB taxonomy): domain Bacteria; phylum Bacillota; class Peptococcia; order Peptococcales; family SKKY01; genus SKKY01. The sequence goes on along the minus strand of OZ245787.1, from coordinate 167,272 downwards.
AACCGATATACCACTAATCGATTTCCTTTGCGAAGAATGCCGCTGCTTTTTTAGGAAGTCATTTTCCTTTTGAAGTTCCATAAGCTTCTTGTTAAGCGCTCTATATTCCTCTGGTGATATTGCGTTTTCTTTATTTTGTGGTTTTGTGTAATGACATTCTTCGCTGTATTTTTTTATCCATCCGGACATTGTTGATTTTGATACACCGTAGGTTGCAAAAAGATCACCAAGGCTTTTGCCTTTTAGATATTCACGTACAACCTCCTTCTTGAATTCTAAATCGTAACGTTTGCTCATTTTGTAATCCTCCTAGTTCGGGTTTATTATATATTATCCGTACTAGGTGTTACAACAAGACTATACCATTACATGGTTTAATTCCCAGGCTAGAAAAACTGCCTGAATTAATATAAAGATAAACATTCCTGTTGTGAACATTTCAGGAGTTTTTATAACATCGAATTCACTTAAAATATCATTTAAAGCGGTTAAAAAGAGTATTATACTTCCCGATACCATCAATTGGTATCCTCTCATTTTTCTGTATTCTTTATTGTAAAACATTACAAAAACAATGTAGAAAGCTACAGGGACAAAAACAAAGTTTAATACATTAAATGCTAAGTCGTATACCTTATCTGGTGTAAATAAAACAAGAAGCACAAAGGCAACTGCCGATTTTTACAGAATCCCTTCGATTTTTTATATTTCTTTTATTTTAAATACTTCTTTAACATATAAGGCAATTAGAGGAAGAAATAAAAATGAAGGTAAAAAGCCCAGCTTCATTAGAAATTCTCCCGATATACCCGGAAACAAGTGAAGTACTATTTTCTCTGTGAGAATAGTTCCTCTTATAGCTACAACAAAAGATAGTAAGGATAGATAGATTGAAGCTTTTTCTTTATTCTGAATAAAATAAAGAACAGCATAATAAACTAAAATTAGAATTAAACCACCAGCTAAGGTGCTTTCTTTAATTAGATTTCTTTGAGTAAGAGACTTTATTGCATCTGCATCACCAAAAAGAACATTTTTAAGTTTTATTCTTCTGTGGTGAAAATTAGAAATTTGAATAACTACTTCTACCTCTTCACTTCCAGGTACAAAATATGCTTCTCCTGGCATATACTTGGGAATATAGTTTTCTTTGGTATCACTAACAACCCCTGATGCAAAAACCTCTTTTCCGTTAATCCAAACACGGTTTGCAGAGGAAAAATATGGTATTTTTAATCCGTAGGATTTTGAAGGTTCATCGACAGTAATTTTTGTTCTGAAGGTTCCATATGTATCTGAGGGATAGCCCTTAAGCTCTCCCGGAATTGGAAAAAGAACTCCCTTATCCTGAAGGCTCTCATTTTGAAAATCTTCAGGGTAAGGGAGTTCCTCCCAATAAAACTCCCAGTCACCTTTTAATTTTGTTATTCCCATTCCTGAATTAAATTCAAAAGCATAAGAAGAAAATACAGGGAATATAAATAAAATAATTCCTATAGTCTTTTTTCTTTTTATACTTAATGCATTATACATAGACATCTTCCTTTTCCAGGTCTAAAAGTGCTTTTTTAATATTTAGTTCCCCGCCATAGCCAACTAAGGAACCATTTGCCCCAATAACTCTGTGACAAGGGACAATTATTGATATAGGGTTCTTATTATTTGCTCCCCCCAACTGCCCTGCATGCCTTTGGCTTTCCTGCCATTTCTGCAATTTCTTTATAGCTTCTGGTTTCCCCATAAGGAATTTTTAACAAAGTATCCCAAATTTTTTTGAAAATCTGTGCCTCGGATAAATACAATTGGAAGATCAAAGCTTTTTCTGTTTCCGGAAAAATATTCCTCAAGCTGTTTTTTACTTTCCATAATCAAAGGGGTTTTTTTAATTTGATATTCTTGGGATACATCCTTCTCTGAAAAAAAGATCTCCGAAATTTTACCTTCAGTTTCTCCTATGTAAATAGTCCCAATTTCAAATTGATAAAAAACAGGTACTTCATCCTAAATTCCCCCTTGTATAATAGGTTATTATACAAGGGGGAATTTAGGAAACAAATAAAAAAGCCTCGGAGGTATAATTTTCCGGTTCTACAATAAATGTTGGGGTGGTAAAAACCATTCTGACATTTATTTGCGAAAAAATACAGAGCATTGGGTAAATCCATGTTAGAGAATACCCACTATAATCTAAGGAGGAATTTACTTATGCTCTGTAATAACCATTATATTAAAAAATTAATTGGTTTTAAAGGGATAATTTTAGAACAATTAGAAACTTCTTCTGATTCAATGTCCTTTTCTTTTTCTCTGGAGATTAAAACTCACAATTACCCCAAATGCCATCAACAAACCAGTAAAGTTCATGATTACAGAATTCAAATGATAAAAGATATTTCCATCTCAGGGAAGAAAACCTACCTTTACTACAAAAAAGAAGGTACGTTTGTAATCACTGCAATAAAAAATTCTACGAAAAAAATGATTTTCTCCCCCGCTATCAAAGAATGACCAGCAGGCTGATAAAATACATAATTACTCGAATGAAAAATGTTTACTCTGTATCTGATATTGCCAAAGAGAATAATATTTCACCATCAACGGCTCTCAGGCTTTTTAGATTCATAAACTATTCCCTAACAAAATTGCCCGAAGCAATCTCTATTGATGAATTTAAAGGTAATGCCGGGGGCAAAAAGTACCAGTGCATATTAACTGATCCCCAAAACAAGAAGGTACTTGATATTCTTCACGGAAGAGAACAACACATTTTATCGGACTATTTCAGGAAATTCAATGACAGGGATAAAGTAAAATACTTCATTATGGATATGTGGCAACCTTACAAGGATATTGCTGAAACATATTTTAAAAATGCAACTATCATTATCGATAAATTCCATTTCATTAGGCAGGTCACTTGGGCATTTGAAAGAATTAGGAAAGATGAGCAAAAGAAATTTGCCAAGGAAAGGCGAAGATATTTCAAAAGAAGTCGCTCCCTTCTCTTAAAAAGAATGAAGTATTTAACTCCTGAAGAAATTGACCAGGTAAACGTTATGCTTGCTACTTCTGAGAAACTGCAAAAAGCTTATATGTTAAAAGAAAAATTTTATAACTTTGTTGACAGCAGTGATTTAGAAAGTGCAAAAAAGAATTTGAAAGCCTGGTATATGTTTGTTATGTCCTGTGAGCTTGAAGAATTCGATAAATGCTCCAGAACCATTTTCAACTGGCAGAAATATATTCTTAATTCATTTACTTGTACTTATACTAACGGATATACAGAAGGAGTTAACAACAAAATTAAGGTTTTAAAAAGAAATGCTTATGGTGTAAGAAATTTTTGGAGATTCAAAAACAGAATAATGCACGTAATGAACTAAAAACAATTTAAAAAAGTACCGCATTTTTCAATGCGGTACTCATGGAATCTAATCTAATTGGGTTACCCCAACATTTGACAAAGAATTAATTTTCCGAAGCTTAAATATTTTAAAAATACTATAGTTGTTTTTCTATTTATTTTCTATCATTTCCATAACCTGGACAACATCTTTGTCCCCTCTGCCTGAAAGATTAACTATGATAATTTTATCTTTGTCCAATGTTGGAGCAAGTTTCATTGCATAGGCCACAGCATGGGAGCTTTCAATTGCAGGAATAATTCCCTCGGTTTTTGATAAGGTGAAAAAAGCTTCTAATGCTTCATCATCAGTTACAGAAACATAATCACCTCTGCCACTTTCTTTGTAATAACTGTGTTCCGGACCTACTCCAGGATAATCAAGTCCTGCTGCTACAGAATAAACCGGAAGAGGTTCTCCCTTTTCATCCTGAAGAGTATAACATTTAAAACCATGAATAACTCCTACAGTGCCTAAAGTTATTGAAGCGGCATGATCTGGGGTATCTAAACCTTTACCAGCGGGCTCTACTCCAACAATCTTTACTTCTTTATCTTCAACGAAGGGATGGAATAAACCAATAGCGTTACTTCCCCCGCCTACGCAGGCAACCAGATAGTCTGGCAGTCTTCCCTCAGCTTCAAGAATTTGTTCTCTGGCCTCTTTACCTATAATACTTTGAAATTCTCTAATCATAGTTGGATATGGATGTGGACCTACTGCAGAACCAAGCATATAAAAAGTATTCTCTGCATTTGTAACATAGTCTTCCAAAGCCGCATCTACTGCATCTTTTAATGTTCTTGTTCCACTTTTTACAGAAACAACTTTCGCTCCAAGAATTTCCATTCTGAAAACATTGAGTTCCTGACGTTTTATGTCTATTTCACCCATGTAAACAATACATTCAAGGCCCATTAAAGCACAAACTGTAGCTGTTGCAACACCATGCTGCCCTGCTCCTGTTTCTGCAATAATTCTTTTTTTGCCCATTCTTTTTGCCAAAAGGGCCTGACCAAGAGTATTGTTAATTTTGTGAGCACCTGTGTGATTAAGGTCTTCCCTTTTTAAATAAATTTTTGCTCCCCCGGCTTTTTCTGTAAGTTTCTCTGCTAAATACAAGGGATTTGCACGGCCTACATATTGTTTATAGTAGTATTGTAATTCTTTTTGGAATTCAGGATCATCAATATACTGGTAAAAACTGTCCTCCAATTCCTTTAGAACAGCACCTAATGACTCAGGTACATAAGAACCACCAAATTGACCAAAATATCCATTACTTCTTTCCATTTCTCATCTCTCCTTTTCTCTTCTCATCTCATCTTTTTTCTTCTCTTTAGGGCGGAAGATAAGCCTTTTTTGATAATAACATAATCTTTTCGGAAAAGAAATATCTATTTTTTCTTTGTGGGTAGTTTGGCAATTTACAGAACGTGTGTTCTGTTTTAATATTTTCTAAAAGAATATACTTATGGGAAAAAAGGGGGCTAAGGGTGTGAAGGATTCCTGGGGGAAATTTAATATTGATTGTCAAAAACTTCCAAGACGAGATTTACTATGCATAGACGTTAAATCTTTTTTTGCCTCTGTAGAAGCCGTAAGACGATATCTTCATCCCGTGGATGCATATATTATTGTTATTTCCGATTTTAAACGTCCCGGGGCTGTGGTTCTTGCCGCTTCACCCAAAGTAAAAAAAGAATTTGGAACAACTACCGGTTCCAGAAAATTTCAAATTCCTGATAATAAAAAAATAATCATAACTGAGCCTTCAATGGGAATATATTTAAAAAAGAATCTTGAAATATGCAATATTTTCAGAAGATATGTAAGTGAAGAGGACTTGTGGATTTACAGTATTGATGAGGCTTTTCTTGATGTCAGCTCAACCCGCTCATTATTTGGAACTCCTAGGGAAATTGCTAAAAAAATTCAAAAAGACATTTATGATGAGCTAGGCCTGGTTACTGCCGTGGGAATTGGAGATAATCCTCTTCTGGCCAAACTTGCTCTGGATAATGAAGCAAAAAAAGCCATGTCAAACAGCTTACTGGAGCTATGAAAGCGTTCCTGAAATAATCTGGAAAATTTCATCTCTTACAGATATGTGGGGGATTTCCAGGAGATATGAAAAAAAATTATTTAATTTAGGAATAAGCAGTGTATACTCCTTGACCCATACTGACCCGAAAATTTTGAAAACAAGCATGGATATAATGGGGTTGCAGCTTTTTTACCACAGCTGGGGTGTGGATTACAGCCGGCTATCCGAAAGAGTTCCTTCTAAAAACAAAAGTTTTGGGAAAGGGCAGATTTTAATGAAAGATTATTTTTCCAAAGAGGATATTTTAATTATTATTGCGGAAATGGCTGAGGATATAGCTGCAAGACTGAGAAAGCATAATTATTTCTGCCGTGGTGTAAGCTTACATATTGGATTCAGTAAAGACTGCAAGGAAAGTGGTTTCCGAAAAGATTATCATCTCCCCTGTCCCACCCAGAATAACAAGAAAATTAATCATTATTTTAAATATCTTTTTTTGGAAAACTGGAAAAATCAGCCGGTGCGGCAAGTCTATCTTTCCTGTACAAAAATTTCACCTGGAAAGATGGTTCAGGAAAAACTTTTCGGTAATGAGTCAAATGAGGAAAAAGAAAAAGTATAGATTCTGTAATAGATGTAATAAGAGAGAAGTACGGAAAAGCTGCAGTTTTTAAAGCCCACAGTCTGGAGGAAGGAAGCACATTTTTAGAACGTTCCGGATATATCGGGGGACACAAAGGAGAAACAAAATAGTGAATAAAAAAGACTTTAAAAATGATGAATTAAAAGAAATACGGGGATACAAAAAAGATATGCTTTACCCTGATCGCTGCATGCTAAAATGGCAGGGAATGATGCTTTCAGACCACAGCGAAGCCCTTTTCGACAAAGCAAAAGAGAGAGAAAAAGCTGTGGAAAAACCGCGGAAAATGGGACGCTTTGGGGTGACCCTCAAAAAGGGTACACTTCTGGGACAGTAAATTTTGTAATGGTATAGTCTTGTTGTAACACCTAGTATGGATAATATATAATAAACCCGAACTAGGAGGATTGCAAAATGAGCAAACGTTACGATTTAGAATTCAAGAAGGAGGTTGTACGTGAATATCTAAAAGGCAAAAGCCTTGGTGATCTTTTTGCAACCTACGGTGTATCAAAATCAACAATGTCCGGATGGATAAAAAAATACAGCGAAGAATGTCATTACACAAAACCACAAAATAAAGAAAATGCAATATCACCAGAGGAATATAGAGCGCTTAACAAAAAGCTTATGGAACTTCAAAAGGAAAATGACTTCCTAAAAAAGTAGCGGCATTCTTCGCAAAGGAAATCGATTAGTGGTATATCGGTTCATTGATGCCTATAAACTTGAGTTTGGATTGTGCTGGTTATGCCGCAAGTTCAACCTCTCTCCGAATATGTACTACAATTACTTAAAGAACAGAAAATCCACGTATCGTGAGGGAAAGGCTAAAGTTCAAGAAAACATAAAAAGTATTTATTACAATAATGGACGCATTATCGGCCATAGGTGGATGGTCACTTTTCTTGCAAGGCAAAATATATTTATTAGTAAGACAACAACACATAAGTATATGAACAAGGAATTAAACCTGCATGCAATCACTGTAAGAAAAAGGCCCAAATATGTAAAAGGTAAAAAGAACAAAGTATTTCCCAATATTCTTAATCAAAATTTCTCTTTCACAGAAAGAAATAAAGTATGGTGTACTGATTTCACCTATATAAGATTAATAAACGGTAAAATGCGTTATAATTGTACTATTATAGATTTAGCAAAAAGGGAAGCAATAGCAACGGTTAACTCAAAATGGATCAACTCAGATCTGGCAATAGAAGCCTTGTCTAAAACTCTCGAAAGAGAGAGTCCAGATGAAGGGTTAGTCTTACATTCAGATCAGGGGGTACAGTTCACCTCATGGGCTTTCGTAGAGTACTGCAAAAGCCAAGGAATAAGGCAAAGCATGAGTAAAACAGGTTGCCCATATGATAACACTCCAATGGAGAGATTTTATAAATCACTTAAGTCAGAGCTTATTTACCACCAAAAATTTGAAACCGACCTACAATTAGATGAAGCTATCAATAAATATGTTTATGTGTGGTACAACCACATTCGACCTCATTCATACAATGGAGGGCTGACTCCATTTGAAGCGCGAAATATAAACTGATTTTCCGTACTTAGTGTTACAAAGATGTTTGACCATTACAGTGTTTTTTCAGGAAAATCTATTTTATCTGATCTGATTTTTATCTTATCCGGATCTTTCTTAGCTTCTGTTGGAAGAAGTCCTTTTTTCCTTTAATTGTTTTTCCCAATTAAGAACAAGATTTTTTGAAGATAAATTGTACTTTGCAGTAATCTTTCTTACCCCAAGATTGCTTTCGTAATAGTCCTTAATTACAGAGAGTTTAAATTCATCGGAATAGTTCTTTGTCATTAAAATCAGCCCCCAAAATTAGTATATCTTGCTGTCCCAATTTTGTGTAATTTTTGGGGGTCAGACCAGTTCTATTTAGTGCGGGTTATCCACAGGAAATCATCTTATGGATAAGGACAGAAAAAAATGGCAGCGTCCCATACAGCTCGCCTGGAGCTAGTTCTATTTGCAGCCCTTGTTTTCCTCCGCTTACCATTATTGTTTCATGTTCTATGCTGCTTTTATGTATAAAGGTTTTAAAGTTCTTTTTCATTCCAATGGGTGAACAACCACCTTTGATGTATCCGGTAATCTTAAGCAGATCTTTCATTGGTATCATTTCAATTTTTTTCTCACCGCTGACTCTTGCTGCCTCTTTTAAATCCAGCTCTTCTAAAACCGGAACCACAAAAACATAATAATTTTTACTTGTCCCCTGGGTAACTAAAGTTTTAAAAACCCTGGCAGGATCTGTTCCGGTTTTTTCTGCCACAGAAATTCCATCAATTTTACCATCTGAAATATCATATTCATGGACTTCATATTTAACCTTTTTTTGATCTAAAATTCTCATAGCATTAGTCTTCATTTTTCCCAACTTGCCTTCTTTCATTTTTTAATAATTTCAAAATCCCAATCTAAAATTTCTACAGGATAATTGTCTAAAATAAAGTACTTAACCATATTTTCCAAAACCTCAAGATATGTATACTCCTTACTTACTGCAGCAATACCAATTTCTACCCTCTGCCATTTGTGGCGCTCTCCTGTCTCAGCAAAACTAATCTTATATTTATATTTTAGTTTCTTCCCAAGACTTTTTACAACCATTCTCTTATCTTTTAAAGAATGACTCTCTGGAATGAATAAATTTGCCTTCCCCATTAAAACAAACATTTAAAACTCACCCTGTCTTCCCGATATTTTCTTCATTACTATCGTGTATGAACCCCAAAAACCTGCAATTAAAAGTATTAATTTACCTGCAATATTAAACTCCATAACTGGGGGGTGCGGACAAAAACCTGGACTAAAAATACAGGAGGATGTCCATATGTATTCCTACGAAGAAAAAATTAAAGCTGTAAAATTATTAATTAAATATGACAAATGTTATGCACAAGTAATGCGGGAGTTAGGATACCTAGATAGAAAATCCCTAACGGCGTGGTACAAACAATATTTAAGTAATGGTGACTTAATTAAAGAATGTGAAAGAAAAGCAAAATTTTCTGAAGAAGAAAAATACAGAGCTGTTAATCATTATTTAGAACACGGAAAATGTGTACGACGCACTACAAGAATTCTTGGATATCCAAGCAGACCTACTCTTGATAAATGGATACTAGAATTGGCGCCTGAACAAAAGAAATATTGTCGCTCAGGTAACGCATTGATAAAATATACTCGTGAACAAAAAGAAGCAGCAGTTATAGCTTTATGCTCACGGGAAAAATCGGCCAGAGAAGTAGCGAATGAAATTGGCATTACCTGTGAGAGGCTTTATAGTTGGAAAAATCAGCTTCTAAAAAAAGGGTGGAATAGGACAATGCCAAAAAAAGATAAAGTATCCCCAAAAGTGAAAACTAATATTAGTGATGATCAAGCAAAATTATTATTAAAAGAAAAAGATGTTCTTTTAAAACAAGTGGAAGAATTAAAAAAGGATATATATCATCTTCAGTTAGAAAGAGATATTTTGGAAAAAGCAGCAGAAATAATAAAAAAAGATAAGGGCATTAGCATAAAAACACTTTCTAATAGTGAAAAAGCCATGGCGATTAATGCCCTAAGAGAGAATTTTTTTAAAAGATTTATTGATAATTCTTAACATGGCAAAAAGTAGCTATTTTTATCAGGATTTTGTATTAAGTAAAGAAGATAAATATTCCAGTTTACGTAATAAAATTAAAGAAGTTTTTATTGAATCTTCAAAACGTTATGGTTATCGAAGAATTCATTCAGTTATAAAGAAAACCGGTATAATTATTTCAGAAAAAATTGTTAGAAGAATTATGAAAGAAGAGAAACTTTCAATACCAGGCATTAAGAAAAAGAAATACAACTCATATAAAGGTGAGATAAGCCCTGTAATGCCAAATTTGTTGAAACGCAATTTTCATGCTGATAAACCAAACCAGAAGTGGCTAACAGATCTAACCGAGTTCCATATTCCTGCCGGGAAAATATATCTTTCTCCAATTATTGACTGCTTTGATGGGCTGCCAGTCAGTTGGAGTATTGGAACCTCTCCTGATGCCACATTGGTAAATACAATGTTAGACAAAGCCATCAGCACTTTAAATAAAAATGAAAGACCTATAGTACATACAGATCGTGGAGCACACTATCGTTGGCCTGGCTGGATTGAGAGAATGAAAAAAGCTCATCTTGTTCGTTCTATGTCAAAGAAAGGTTATTCTCCAGATAATTCTGCATGCGAGGGTTTCTTTGGCAGAGTAAAAAACGAAATGTTTTATGGATATTCATGGAAAGAAGTCACAATAAAACAATTTATTGAAATATTAGATGAATATTTAAGGTGGTATGCAGAAAAAAGAATTAAAATTTCCTTTGGGGGAATGAGTCCATTGACTTATAGAAAAAGCTTAGATTTAATTGCTTAGGTCCAAAAAAACGTCCGCACCCCCTAGTTGATATACCGCTAACGCCTCAATGACCATAGCAGGAACTTTCCCCAGAGAACTTGCCAATCCAAAATTTACTAAAGATATATTTCCCAAAGCTCCCCCCAAAGTAACTAGTCCGGAGGGCATAAAAGGAAACATTCTAAGATATATAATCAACAAAGAGGCTTCTTTCCCTTCACTATTCAGAAGATTCACGAGCTTAGGATACTTTTTAATTTTTGGAAGCAAGGGTTTTTTCAGCCTTTTTCTGTATAGCCATAAAGCCACTATTGCCCCAAGGCTCTCTCCTATGAAAGAAACCAACAGCCCCCATCCAAATCCAAAATATGACAAATTAAATCCTGCCACAAAATAAATAGGTAAAATGCCACTAATACCAATAATTACATTAATCAAAATACTTAAAAGAAAATATAAAATGGCATTAATCTAATCCCAACCCCTTAAATTCAATTCCATCTTTTTTTGTTGATGATGAAGATAATTCTGATGTTTCTTTCAAATTTAAGGTCCACTTTCCACCAGTAAATTCCCGGACAACAGACAGACGGGATTCAGGGCCAAAAATTTCTGATACTTCCTCTATTACCTTTATATCCTCTCCCATAAAATCCCTTAATGCTGTAACAAGAACTTTCGGAATAGTTTTTTCTTTTTCTCTTTCAGACATAAGCCAGTTTAGTCCTTTAATAGCATTTTTCTTTTCAGCAATCTCATTGTATAACTCTGGCTCTATTTTCATGTCTGCCCAGGCCTGACTGTAACCTTCTAACATAAGTTTAAAATCATTTTCATACTTACTTGGATTTTCAAGTATTTCAGGTAATTTTTCCGAATTATCAATCACTAACACTTCTGCTTCTTTAGCTGCTCTATTCTCACTGTCTTCTATATTTCCCTTTCCCTCTGCGCCAAAAAAAGACTGATACAAAAAATATCCCACAACAGTAATCACAGCAACCCTGATTAATAAAACAACATATTTATTCTTTAACAAATTATCCTTCATTTATATCTCCCTTATTGTATTCTAATAATGTTTTTTCAATACTGTTTTTAAATTCCTCTAAAGCAAATTCTGGTGAAATAATTACCGCTTTATCCATAAATTGAAAAATCTATGCATAAAAAGGAGCACTTAATACTACTTCCGTTTTTATTGTAAAACTCTTACTATCATTTTTCTTTATTCTAATATCTTTGCCAAAACGATCAACAACCACATTTACCAAAGAATTATCAAAGCACATTTCTACGGTAGTTCCTTCCCCGCCAAACATTCCGGAAACTTTCTTTGAATATTCAGCAAGATTAAAATCTTCACCTCTGGGAAGAGGAATTCTAGGCTCATTGGTTATTTCTACATCGCTCATTCTGTCCACCCGGTAATGAATAAAATCATCATTTTTTCTGAATAAGAAATTAAATAATAATGTTCATCATCCCAAGATAATCCATAAGGGCTTGTATAATAAAAATCTCCATTTTTTCTGTATATTTTTCTTTTATTCAAACTATAATCAAAATATTTAAAACGAATTTCTTTTTTCTTGCTTATAGCCTCATGTAGTATATCAACATTAAGATAAATACTTTCATTAAAAGTTTTTGGTCTGTTTGTTGAGCACACTTCTCTGTTCAGCAATTTTCCCTGATGCTGACTAGCTAAACCTTCAAGCTTCTTTATCAGCTCTTTGCTCTTTTTGGGAGCAATAAACTTTGAACACTGCACCGCATCCACTAGCAGCTTTAATTCGGGGATTTCGAAATCTCTTGATGCAATATAATATCCTGTGGTTTTCCCTTTTACTTTAATAATATCGAGTCCATAAACCCTTAGGGCTTCTATATCATCATATATAGATTTTCGCTCAGCCTTTATATCATATAAAGCCAGCTCATCTATCATTTGATTTACACTAACCGGATGTTCCTCATCAGTTCTTTCTAAAAACATTTTCATTAAGTATAGTATTTTAAATTTCTGATTTGCACTCTTTGGCACAGGAATCACTCCCACCTTTTCCACTTACACAACTATATTATATTATACTTCCCGATTAAAAAGAACATAGAAAAGCCATAGTCTTTGCAATAAAGACCATGGCTTGCTAAAAATCATTTTATTTTAATATTTAACTAAATTTAAATCGTCATTTCCCTAGTGTCATTACTTAAAACTGAATCCACTGCGTTTTCTTTTTCCTGGGAATGCTCTCTAATTATTTCTTCTAGTTTTTCTGTATCATTTTCCTTCAGGGTTTTTAAATATTCAAAAGTTTCTTTATAATCTTCATCGATTCTAAATGATATATAATCATCTTTTTTAATGTTTCCCCTGTTGTAATTAATACTTATATTAAAGGTTTCTTTTCTTTCTACTGCTTCTGTTTCTATCATTTTGTCAAAACTATATCTGTCATAGTATCCATATCTGTCCATCAAAATATAATTTAAATGAGTATCTCCACTTAACAGCACCTTATTGAAGTCATTCTTCAACTTTTCCCTAAGAATATTCATATCCACATTGCTTCTGTTAACTCCAATATCGTCAGAATACTTATCCTGATCTTCGTAATACACATTTAGACTTATTATTTCAAGGGATTTATAGAACTCATCATCATAAATAAAAGGCATTTTTTCTTTTTTAAATTCTGGTGTATTGGCAATTTTCCGCAAATACTGATCCTTGGCCTTATCATATACTTCACTTTGATTCAATTCATAGTATCTGTATAAACGAACTCCATTCTCATAAAAATATACTATATTAAAACTTCCGTAGTTATAATATTCTTGGTTTTTAATTACTTCTTTATGAAAATCAATTATTGCTTCAATATTCTCAGGATCTTTATATAAAACTGCATATGGGCTTTCATCAAGATCTTCTTCTTTTACATTATAAATATCCCAGGTTTCCTCATAATTTTCACTCCAGATATAATTGTCTGTACCAAGATATACTGAGCGAATTTCACCTGCTTCTGGTACTGTTGCTTCAAAATTTCCCGCTGTAATATTTGTTCCAAGAACAAACAGTCCGAAGAACAAAATAAATGCTGCAAATAACTTTAATGCATACTTGCTTATTCTAAAAGATTTCTCAAGAATTGCATTAATTAGATAATATGTTAATCCCGATAAAATTATAAATGATGTTATTCTGCTGGCTATACTTGTATTGTAAAACATTTCAAAAAAACCGATAGGAACAAGAGAAGCTAAAAGAATAGAAATAATATTTTTATAACCATCGGATACTACAAAATCTCCAGTTCTTTCGTTCTTTCTTCTTTTTGCAACATATATAATCAAGCTGTATAAAAAAATAATCCATCCTGCCAAAACCACAAAGTAATCCCAGCTAAAATTATTGTTTACATATTTAACAAAATATAAAATATCCATTCTGTAAAAATTGTCGATAAAGCTGTTAAACAAAATTCTCGGGTTAAATCCTAAGGCAAAATGCCCCACAACTTCAAATCCATAATAAATTATAGCAAGTAAAGATAATGGCAATGTGAAGTTAATAATTGATGCTGCTCCCGCGGCTATTGTGTTTCCCGTTAGTGCAGATGATAAAGGTATTGCAAATAAACCAATTATCAGCCAGGGAACCGATGGAATAAATATTTCTTTAATATCGTCAAAAGGAACTTCTGAAAAAACACCTATCCCAACAAGAAAAGCTAACAGCAAAAAACAAAAGCCAAATTTGATATAATTAAAGCATTAATTCTTGCCATTCTTGTTGCTGGCTTTGATGAAAAATAAGTTAATTTTCGGTTGTCATGAAAATAACTAAAGTCCATTAAAGAATTTAAAAACATCAATGTTCCTATTTCAAGAATTCCCACAATAATTATTGTCTGATTGATTCCTGATCCCAAAATAATTGGCATTATTATTAAAGTAATTGTCATTATTGCGATAGACACTAAAAACCAGTTCTTTTTTTCTTTTAAGTTATACATTAACAGATTTAGATTATTATTCTTCGTCGTATTCTTCAATTCCATAACCTGTACCTCCCAGTTCTGTAATAAATATTTCTTCTAAATTCATTGCCAATTCACTAAAAATTAATACCTTATATTTTTCTCTTAAAGCTTTTTCAAATTCCTCGGTATTGCCTTCCAGGGTAACAAAGTACACACTGCCAATTTTAACTGTTTTAAGAACCCTAAAGTTTTCACCCTGAATATCTTCATAATCACCTTCAACAGCAAATTATATTCGTTTAAGATTATCTCTAAGAGATTCCATGTTCTCTTCTTTTATAATTTTTCCCTGGTGCATAATTCCCACTCTGTCGCCAATGTTATCAAGTTCCTTAAGTGCATGGGAAGATATTATTACAATCATATTGTTTTCCTGAACTTCTTTAATAAGAACATTCCAGAATTTTCTTCTTACAATTGCATCCAGTCCATCTACTATTTCATCAAGAAGCAGAACTTTTGGATTAGCCGCCATTGCTAAAACAAAGGCTGCCTGCTTTTTTTGTCCCTTAGACATTGTTGATAATTTTTTATCAGAATCAATACTAAAGAACTTTATTAATTTATTAAATTTTTCTTCTGACATATTTTCATAAAACATTTTCTCATATTCAAAAAGTGTTCTTAAAGTGCTGCCAAAGGGAAAAAATAAATCATCTTGAACATAATAAAAATCTTTAAATAATTCCGAATCTTCTTTAACGACTTCTCCCTTATAATATAACTCTCCGGAATCCTGACGATATATCTGTAAAATATGCTTTAACAAAATTGTTTTGCCGCAGCCATTAGAACCTACAAGGCCATAAATTTCTCCCGGTCTTGCCGTAATAGTTATATCCTCCAACACTTTAAAATCTCTGAAGGATTTTGTAATGGATTTAAGCTCTAACATTCACATTCACTCCCTCTGCAGCATCATTTACTGCGTTTATTATTGCGTCCTTTGATGCTCCGAGAGACAAAAGCTTTATAGTAATATTTTTAAGTTTCTCGAATTCACCTTCAATTTCGGCTCTTAGAGTATTTTCTGGTCTTCCTACAAAATTACCTTTTCCAGGAAGAGAATAAATAAATTCTTTTGTTTCTAAAAGTTTGTAAGCTTTTTGGATAGTATTAGGGTTTATTCTAAGCATTCCAGCAAGATCTCTAACTGAAGGCAGCTGCTCATCAGGTTTGAGTACCTTATTGCTGATAAGTTTTACAAACTCCTCATATACCTGTTCGTAAATAGACTTGGGACTATTTGAGTCTATATTAATCATTTTCTTCCCTCCTCACTGTACTATCAACGTTGATACACTTCTTGGCTGTATTGTATTGCATAGTACAGTTACTGTCAACAGGAATAATTTTAATTTACAATTTGTTATTATTTATTTTTTTATATAATTTTCTTGAAAATACATATTATTTTTCAGGAGGTTCCCTTATGAATGAAGATCAAAAACAACGGTTAGCTTCAAAAAAGCCTTGGCCAAAAAGTTAAAAAAGGCAGAAATTGAAGCAAGAAAAAAAAGCAATTGAAAACCGCCCTTCTTTTAAAGGTCTGCAAATAAGGCCTACTGTATCTTTATTTGACGAGGAAGGCAAAAAAGAACCTGGTGAAAATAATTGGGAGGGTTATGGCTTTGATTTAAACCCTCAAGTTATTTTTATTTCTTCAGCTTTACTAATTATATTTATTGCCTTAACGCTAATATTTCCAAGCCAGGCAGAACTGTTTTTTAGTAATTCTCTTAATTTTATATCTAAAAATGCTGGCTGGTTCTTAGTATTAGCAGCAAATATATTTATTATTGCCGGACTTCTTTTTGCCTTTGGTAAATTTGGAGATATTAAAATCGGGGGAAGTGAGGCACAACCTGAGTTTTTAAAATTTGGATGGTTTGCAATGTTACTAAGTGCCGGTATGGGAATAGGTTTACTATTCTAGAGCGTGGCAGAACCAATTATGCACCTAAGCAATCCCTCTCCTCTGTTTGATGGGGTTTCCTCTGGCTCACCTTTAGCCGCCCAGGCTGCTATGTCAACTACATTTTTCCATTGGAGAATCCATCCCTGGGGTATTTATGCACTTGTAGGCTTAGGGCTGGCATTTTTCTCATATAATGAAGGACTTCCTCTAACAATAAGATCTGTTTTTTACCCGCTTATTGGAAATAAAATTTATGGTTTCTGGGGGAACTTAATTGATATTATATCCGTACTTGCAACTCTAACTGGACTAGCTATCTCCCTTGGATTAGGGGTATCTCAGGTTAACGCAGGGCTTAATTATCTTTTTGAAATTAACATTAGTGTTACTATTCAGGTAATGCTTATAATAGGCATCACTTTACTTGCAACTATTTCTGTGTTCTTGGGATTAGATAGCGGGGTTAAAAAATTAAGTGAGATAAACATGGTATTAGCAGGAGTTTTTTACTCTTTGTTCTTTTTGCAGGACCAACAATTTACATGTTAAGTGGTTTCACTCAAAACATTGGCTACTATCTTTCTAATTTAATTGAAATGAGTTTATGGACAGAAACTTTTAAAGATACAAACTGGCAGGGAGGCTGGACGGTTTTCTATTGGGCATGGTGGATATCCTGGTCTCCTTTTGTAGAAATGTTTATTGCAAGAATTTCTAAAGGCAGAACCGTAAAAGAATTTATTCTTAGTGTAATGCTGATTCCAACACTACTTTCTTTTTTCTGGATGTCAGTATTTGGAGGAGCGTCAATATTTTTAGAAACAAACGGTATTGCAGATATTGCCGGTTTTGTAAAAAATGATGTTTCTACAGCCCTTTTTGCAATGCTTGGAAGTCTGCCACTTACAAAAATTACTTCATTTATTGGTATAATTTTAGTCGTTGTATTTTTTGTAACTTCTTCAAACTCAGGATCTTTAGTTGTTGATCATTTAACTTCCGGAGGGAAGCTTGACTCTCCTGTTCCGCAAAGAATCTTTTGGGCTTTAATGGAAGGAGTTGTAGCAGCTACATTATTAATTGGCGGAGGTCTTACTGCCCTTCAGACTGCTTCGGTAATTACTGGAATTCCTTTTGCAATTATACTGATTCTTATGATTGTTTCTTTATACCAAGGACTTAATCAAGAATATGAAATTGAAGAAGCTGTAAAGAAAAAGTTACGGCAGGTTAGAGAAGATCATGTGATTGAAGAAGCAATATCTACAATTGTTCATGATGAGGCAATTATTCCAGAAGAAGACAGATAAAAATAACAAAAGCTAAATTAAAAAACAGGGTCTCCTTTATAGAGATCCTGTTTTAGTTTTAAATTACCTTTTTTATAAAGTTACTATGTGGTATCCTCTTGAAATATATGATTCCATTGATGGATGGCCGCTCATGTCACCTACTATTGGAAGACCTATTCCCTCATTAAATTCCAAAACTCCCATTTTTGCCGAACAACCTTTACACACTGCATCTATTAATCTTTTTTCTTTTGCTTTAAGATATAAAGGATTAGCAGATTCTTCCATAACTTTTATTAATTTAACTGCTTCTCCTTCAATTACTATTTTCCCCTCTAAACCCTTACTTTCCATTTCAAGGGCATTCAAAAGCACATGAACAAAGCACATTTGGTTACCATTAAAAGCAAATATTACATACTTACTCATAAAATCATCTCCAGTTATATAATTAGTCTAACAACTTATTTAATAACCTTTCCCTTTGATTTATAAACATTTCTGTAATCTTGTAACTCTCTGTTTCTTCATATTGAATTTCTGTTACCTCACTATTATCAAAAGTAAAGATACATGCATCTGGTGTTCCTAAGATAATTGGAGAATGGGTTGCAATAATAAACTGAGCCCCATGCTTTGCTAACTCATATATTGTAAAAAGAAGTGTCAATTGTCTTTGAGGAGACAATGCTGATTCAGGCTCATCAAGGATATACAACCCTTTAGCCTGGAACTTATTTTGAATTAGCGATAAAAAACTCTCTCCATGAGATTGTTCGTGAAGGGACTTCCCATTATAATATTCCAAATACCCTAGGATATCTTTCTCGTATTCATCTATTTGTGTAGCAAGATTATAAAAACTTTCTGCCCGGAAAAAATATCCATCCCTCGGCCTGGAAATTCCTTTTACTAAAGTTAGAGCATCTTTTAAAGGAGAATGGGTATCCTTAGTGGAAAACATAAAATTCTTTGTTCCCCCTTCAGGATTAAAACCAAAGGCAACGGCTATCCCTTCAAGAAAGGTGGACTTCCCGGTTCCGTTTTCTCCGACAAAAAATGTTATATTCTTTTCAAATTTTAATTCTCTCAGATTTGCAATTGCTTTAATTTCTTTGATATATGAATTAACCGGGATTTCCTCCCGGTTAATTTTTGCACTGAGAATAAAATTATTATTCATTCAAATCACCAATTTTAAATTAAATAGTAAATTCAATTTCCTTTGTTAACTGTTCTTCAGGTATTGGCTTTTCTCCCTCTTCATGAATAACCAATATTTTGATAGTAGCCTTGTATTTTCCTTCAGATACTTTATTTCCTTCTTTATCTGTCATATCCCAAACACCCTGCCAAACTAAAGACTCACCTGGTTCAATACTTTTCATTACCAAAGCCAGAGTGAAAGCTTTGCCATCGGAAAATCTGTATACTTCATTGCCTTTTTCATCTTCAACAGTTACCTCAAATTGCTGCCCTGAGCCAAAAATCAAGTCTTGTCTTTGAGTGTAGTGACTATAAAGTTCAAAATCAAAAGTCATCTTTCCATCTTTAATACTAAAGTCTGCTCTTGTTTCAAATTTTCCAGCAGCGATACCCTTTTCCAAATTAATTGCCTCATTAGTCTTTTTAATAAATGCCGCCAACTCTCCATAAGTTACATTAGCTTTAGGAGTAAAAATTCCCTTTCCCCTGCCTTTTGCAATGTTTTTCATATAAGCAATATTTATTCCCTGAGCATATTTTGAGTCAATATCTGAAAAGTCACTGTAAAAAATCATTTTTAATACGGGTACTTTATTAAGATTTATTCCTGTTTTTTGACTCCAGATGTTTACCAACTCTGCAGTTACTGCTTCTCTTGTAGTTGAATCTGCATTGCCTGCATATTTTTCATCAATCAAAATTTTCACTGCCTTTTGAAAATCCTCAAGAGTTATTATTGAATTTAAATTTTTATTATTCAATAAATTTCTAAAGTTGGGATTTTTCGATAGTTCAATTACAACATTTTGAGCCCAATGTTCATGATAATTTACAGGCATAATATCATTGGTTGCAGCCACACCTGAAATTGCTAAAAATGCTGCTATGATTCCTGTGACTATGGTTTTTTTAAAAAAAATTTTTCATATTTACTTCCTCCACTTTATTTAGTTAAAAATATAGACGAAGGTAATCCAAAGAAGTTCCAACTAAAATTTTGATAAATCATAATCATATTCCTTACTTAAGATATTTTTTCAAATCTTCTGTCATCATCCTGTCTAATTCCTTTTTATTATTTACCTGAGTTTCTGTAAAAACAAAACCAAATACAGGATACTTTTTATAATCAAGCTTTCTTAGTTTAAGTACTTTATCAAAGCACTTTTCTATTCCTTCATAGTCAAAGCTGTTGTTTTCATTAACTTCTCCTGACTTATCAAGTACTACCATTCCATAAAGAATATCTCCCTTACCTTTAAGCAAGGAATCCCAATCAGGGACAATGTTGTTTAAGTAGTAGTCATAGGTTCTAAAGCCATAAGCAAAAAGTGTCAGATCTGTTGTGCACCATCCTGCAAATCTCATAGGATTACACTCGATTGCCATTATTTTTCCCTTATCAACCCTGATTTCAATATGTACAGGAAAGTTTTTTGCTTTTAAATATTTGTTCATTTCATTTAAATAGTTAGTAAAGTTTTCAAGATTTTGTTTTATTACCTGATAACCTGAATAATACAGGCGGTCACTTACATCCTTACTTCCTGAAAATTCGTGCTTTATAATGTTCAAAATTACTGGATCCCCTTTGTTATTAAAGTATATATCTATGGCATATTCATCTCCTGTAATATATTGTTCCAGTATAAACATTCCATCACTTACAACACTTTCAGCATAGGTATTCTTCCACTCTTTATGCTGAGTTTTAATTTCTTTAACAGCCTTATCCCAGTCCTCTGAACTTTCAATGGTATATACTCCAACACTGAAAAAAACCAACTGATGGTTTTAATGTTAAAGGCAAAAGAAGCTCCCTGGAATTAATATTCTCAAGATTTTCTAAAGATACTTCTTTATAGAAAAAGTCCGGATCCATTGGCTTTAAAATTTCTCTGAATTTGTTTTTATCTTTTACATTATCTATTGTTGCCAATAGTTCTTTATCATCTATGTTATTAATAATCCAGGACAAAGCATTTTCTGAATTGGTATAAATAATACCCTGCTGATTATATAATGATAAAAATTCCGCTTCGGAAACAAACTGAATTTCTGAAGAATCTATAATTTCTTCTGTCTTGTTGTTTTTCAAAACCTTAACATTTTCATTTTTTAAATATTCTATTGTTTCACTGGAAACAAAGGGTTCTTCAAGAATTACCAGTTTATTTCTTTCCCAGACTATTACATATTCTTCCTCTCCGTTTGCTTCTTTAATTCTCTCAGATTCAGCATAAAAACCAAGTCTTTTATAGAAGACCAAAGCCTGCAGATTCTTCTTATATACATGCAAAGAAAGCCTGGTATATTCTGATTTTGCCTTTTCAATCAGCTTTCTGCCCAAACCCTTGCCTCGAAAAACTTCCTTTACAAAAAGTCCTGCTATAAATCCATTAGCGATACCAATGAATCCGGCAACTATATTTTCATTTAAAATTACATATACCTCTGCTTGGGGAATAATATCCTGGACAAAGGCATAGTTTTCTTCCCAATGCTGGGAATTTATAAAGTTATGGGCTTTCATGTTTTCTTCAAGCCAAATGTTCATAACCTTAGGAAGATCCTCAGGTTGAAATTTTCTTATCATGTGTTTACCTCGTTGGTTAGTTTGTGATGTGGCTGTAAATATCTTCTCTTACAAGGTTTTTAAGTTTGTAATGAATTTCTACAGCCGACTGACCGGTTTCTCCCATTACTATTTCTTTGGCTTCCCCAATAGCTTCAATAAAACCTAAATAAGAAAATTCTTTTGATTCATTATTATCTTTATTTTTCTTACAAAAAGATGCATTTCTATTCCCAGTTGTTTTGCATTTAATGCTTGTACAACATCTTTTGAAGATAACTTTCTTCTAGATTTTGAAATTGCAATTAATTCTTGGGGAGAAATAAAACGATCTTCGTATTTTATAGTGTCACTAATATCTTCTTCTTTGTGGTAATTAATAAATACTGGATAGGTATTAGTTTTTTCATCATATTTATATCCCCCAATATTTTGAACCACTATTCCTTTTTCCCAATTTAATAATTGGCATGCATCTTCATATGTATACTTTTGATAAAGTTGGAAATTAGTATTTTTATATCTTTTCCTAAAATTTTTAGCATTTCTTTTAAGACCATATAATATTAAATCAGTTAAGGCATTTCTAAATTTTTCATTTTCTAGCTCTTTTTTAAATTGACTTGAAATTTTCACTTCTTTAAATCCTAGAGAAAGATCTTCCTCCAAAAAAATACAATCTTTAAATGTATCCTTACTAGTACCCTGAATAAAATTATTTGTCATTATGTTAAATATATTTATTTTCTCAATTTCATTTAAAGACAAATTATATTTTAATTTTAATTCTTCAGCTAATTTACTAAATATTTCATTATCATTTGACAACAA
Organism: Peptococcia bacterium; assembly: GCA_965228015.1. Taxonomy (GTDB): domain Bacteria; phylum Bacillota; class Peptococcia; order Peptococcales; family SKKY01; genus SKKY01. The sequence continues at coordinate 144,888 of OZ245787.1, read as the reverse complement.
TATCTTTAATAAAATAAGTTCTTGGGGTTTTTTGCCTATTACTATTTTTTTGGAAATGAACTCTAGATACTTTTCCTGGATATTATTAAATTCAACATTATATTTCGACTCATTCTTTTTTAAAAAATTATAGTAAGAACCAAATGATTTGTTAAAAAAGATTCTAATAGAATCTATTGAACCATAATTATCAAAATCATCTAATTCTGGGATTCTTCCCAACATAACCTTTAAGTTATTATATGCTTCTACTATTAATTTATTTTCATTAAATCTAGCAGAGTCAATTGCACTGAATATTCTATTTTTAGATATTTCATCAAAGTTAACTATTGAAGCTCCTAGTATTACCCTAGTTCCTAATGTAACAAATTTTCTTAAATTATCTTTATTATACGTTTTATCTCCAGATGAAGCCATAGGAATAAAGAAGTTCTTTTGGTAACTACCAATAAAATCCAAAACAATAACATATTCTTTATTCTTATAGTGTCTCAAGCCTCTACCTAATTGTTGAACAAATATAATTGCAGATTCTGTTGGTCTCAGCATTATAATTTGATTTACTGCAGGAATATCTACACCTTCATTAAATATATCCACAGTAAATATATAATCTAATTTATTATATTCATAATCTTGTTCAAGTCTTTTAATTGCTTCTTCTCTAGCTTTATTTGAATCTGCCCCTGAAAAAGCAATTGTTGAAAAACCTTTTTCATTGAATTTATTAGAAAGAATTTTTGCTTCATCATTTCTACTACAAAAAATTAAACCTCTAACTCTTTCTCCAGAATAACCATAAAACTCTGCTTTTTCTATAATATTATTTACTCTTTCTACTGCCTCTAAATATCTAAAATCACTGTTGTCATCAACTACATTTCTACCTATAGTTAAATCCGTAATCCCAAAGTAATGAAAAGGACACACAAGATTCTCTTTCATTGCATGATTTAAACGAATTTCATAGGCTACGTTGTGCTCAAATAGACTATATATATCTTCTCCATCTGTTCTTTCTGGTGTCACTGTCATTCCTAGCAAAAACTTAGGCTCAAAATAATCTAAAATTTTCTTGTATGAAGGAGCACCCGCTCTATGGACTTCATCAATAACAATATAATCAAACTCATCTTTTTTAAAAGAATATAAAACATCATCTTTAGATATTGTTTGAATTGTTGAAAAAATATATTTTGAATTAATGTCTTTTTTACCGCCACCTAAAATACCCACGCTAACATGTTCGCCAATTACTCTTTTAAAACTATTTAAAGCTTCCTCAGCTATTATCTCTCTATGTACTACAAATAAGAATCTCTCTGGATTAAATCTTCTCACATCAAAAGCAGATAAATATGTTTTTCCTGTTCCTGTAGCAAAAATAATAATACCCCTATTATTACCAGATTCTCTAGTTTTTTGTAATTCTTCTAAAGCATCAGCTTGCATTTTGTTCAGATTAATCTTATGTAATAAATGAGGAGGTAAGATACTTTGAGTATTAGTATTTCTTAAGCTATTAAATTGATAATAAATATCAGAGTAGGTCTCTAACCATTTTTTTGTTACTGAAATAGAAATATTGTATATATTATTATATTCTTTTAAAGTCTGATTTATAAAAGATCCTTCTTTATTTGAAAATACTTTTATATTCCATTCTTTATTTATACATAAAGCATCTGAAGTTAAATTACTACTACCAATAATAATTGAGTATGTATCATTTTTTTGAAAAATGTATGCTTTACTATGCAGTTTAAAGCTATCATTAGGAACAATCCTTAACTCTATATTTTTAAAATTCAGTAATTTTTCTAGGGCTTTAGGCTGGGAAAAATTTTGATATTGAGAGGCTATTATTATCCCTTTAACATCTCTTTTTTCTAATTCAAAAATGTATTAAGTAGTGATGTTACTCCGCTCAATGTTACAAAAGCAACATTAAAATAAAAGCTATCGCAAGAAAGTAGTTCTTGATTTAAAGTAGTTAATACTTTCTCCGATTTTTCCGCATCATTAGTAATTAACTTAGGCTTATATTCTTCATCAGCCAATCTATTCTTATCAATATATCCATTTATTAAACCATCTTTTAATTTTTCTAAAATACTCATAATATATCCTCGGATAATAACTTTTTTACAATAGGTATATTTACTGCTGCCCAATCTAAATCTTCAATACAACTTCTATCACACCACTTATGACTAATATGTTCATTCAAATTAAAAGTTAAATCATCAACATTACACAAAAATGTATGCATAATTAAATTAAAATCTGGATACTTATGGTCAGCTGTCATAAAGAAATTCTTATCACTAATATTAATTTTTGCATTCATCTCTTCATAAACTTCCCTTGTTAAAGCTTCTGTAGATGATTCGCCTTCCTCAATTTTTCCTACAGGGAACTCAAATTTATACGAAATATAATCTAGTTTATTAAAATTTCTTTGCGTGCATAAAACTTGTTTGTTTTTAATAATAACCGCTGCAACTACTTCAACTTTTTTCATATTTTTCCCTTTCATCCCAATACTTTTTCTATAAATACTTCTACTATTCTGTTATCCAGTTCTTTTCCTGCTTTTTCTTTTAGTTCTTTCATTCCTTTGCCTTCTTTAACCAAATCCACCCAGGTTTCTGCTGTGGAAAGTATTCTTGAAAGGAGAGGTATTTCATCTCCTTTAAGTCCTCCGGGGTATCCTGTACCATCAAAGTGCTCATGATGACTTAAAACATAATCGGTAAGATGGGCATAGCTAGTGGCAGATTTTAAAATCTGATAGCCGGTCTCAGGGTATTTACCTGTTTCAATTCTACCATTATCAACAATTTTTCCTATATTATGAAGTCGTGCCAAATTCCTAATATAATCCAGTTCTCTTTTTGGTAAATCTAATGCCTGTGCAACTTTTACTGCTTCTTCACTTATTCTTTGATTATATTCAGTAGTTTCCGGATGTCTTTCTGCTAAAATAATCATTATTCTTTCAATTATTTCATCTTTCATCCTGCTGCTTTCATTAAGCTTGTTTTTATACATGGCATTCTCTGCCCTGATAAAAGCCCTGGACATTGGCTCCTCTGCCTTTTTCTTAACGGTATAACCAAGAGATACGGAAAGAAAAATGTTTCTTTCCTTTATTTTATCAATGTCTTTTTTAATATTCTCAATTATTTTTTCTGTATCTTGGCGGCCGGATTCTGAAGATATAACAATAAACTCGTTTCCCCCTATTCTGGCAACAAGATCATTCTTACCTGCATTTTTCTTTAAAATTCCCGCAAAGGTGCTTAGAAGCTCGTCACCTTTGTTATGTCCAAAAGCATCATTAGTAAGCTTAAGGCCGTTAACATCTACCATGATAATTCCCAGGGGAAGATTTTCTGCTTTGTTTAGTTTCACTGACTGTTCTTCATAATAGCGGCGATTGTAGAGGCCTGTAAGCTGATCGTGATAACTTAGGTAGAGAATTTCTTCCTGAGCCTTTTTTCTTTCTGTAATATCTCTGCTTACACCAATAACCTCTATTTCTCCTTCATTATTCAATCTGATTTTTGTTGAAACTTCTACCCACATTAAATGGCCGTCTTTATGGGGCTGCTGAATTTCATGAATAAATGATTCATAAATATGAGGATTGGCAAGATATTTTGGTAAATTATTTTTAAGCGCTTCTTCTACACTCTTTAAAGAGTCTGGAGTCATTGAGTCTTCCAGTTTTTCCTGTGTAGCTTCTTCTACTGTCAGTCCCCTGAGATTTAAAATTGAAGAACTAATATATGTAAAAATATTCTTTGTAATATTTAAAACCCATATTACATCTGAGACAAATTCAGTAAGAAAACGATATTTTTCTTCACTTATTTTTAGAGCTTCTTCTATTTGTCTTTTTTCCGTAATATCATGCTGACTGGAAAGGACACGCTTCTGCCCTTCATAATCTATAATCACTCCGCTGCCTCTGGCCCAAAATTCCCTGCCTCCAAGAGTTTTGAGATGCATGTCAAAATCTTTAACAACACCTTTTTCCATAATCTCCTGAATCCATACTTTTCGTCTTTCCGGTTCCATCCACAGAAGAAAGGTTGTGTTTGTACCAATAACTTTGGGATCTAGTTCAAAAAGCTCAAAGCCTTTTTCATTTGCATAGAGGATAGTGCCATCTAAAGTTATTATACTTACAGAAAAAGGAAGACCTTCTATAATTCGTTGGAATTGATAATCTATCACAAACCCACTCCCTGGTTGGCAATATAAAATTATTTTACCACAAAAAAACTTCGGAAATCTCCGAAGTTTTAAATAACTACAAATATATTTTTATATTTTATGAATAAACTTCCCAGCGATTTCTTCCTTTACTTTTAGTAAGATATAAAACTTTATCAACTTGATTTAATACCTGTTCCCGGGAAAATAACCTTTTGGGTTGAACGGTAACAACACCAAGACTTATTGTCACAACTTCAGCAATATCTGAGGATAAATGAGGTACAGCAAGGTTTTCAATTTCTTTTCTCAATTCCTCTGCTAATAGTTTTGCTCCTTCTTCGTCGGTTTCAGGCAAGATCATTATGAATTCTTCCCCTCCGTACCTGGCAACAATATCTGAGCCTCGTTTAGTAATAGTTTTTAACCTGTCTGCAATAGTTTTTAAACATTCATCACCAACAATATGACCATAGGTGTCATTATATTTTTTAAAATAGTCTATGTCTATCATAATTAAAGAAAGTTTTGATCCGGACCTCTGAATTCGGGCGAATTCCCTGCTAAAGGTTTCATCAAAATATCTGCGATTTGCAAGACCCGTCAAACTGTCAGTAATTGAATCCTGATGAGCTAAGGTTTTTTCTGTTTCCAGTTGTTCCAGTAACAATTGTAATTGCCGCTTTGTTTCTTTTTTGTCAGTTATGTCTTGAACTACACTAATAATATGTTCCACAGACTCGATTAAAATAATTCTAGATGAAATAGTTCCAATAAACTGGTTGTTATCTTTTCGTTGAAAAATAAATTCTTTGTTTTTACAAATATTCTTTTCTCTTAATTCATTAAGAAAAGTAATCCTGTCCTCTGGACTATTCCAAAAATTAATATCTTTTATAGATTTCCCTGTTATTTCTGATTTTTCATAACCAATTAAAGAAGAAAACCCATCGTTAATATTAATAATTAATCCATCTTCAAATCTTGAAATTATCTGAGCATCAATATTTGTGTTAAAAATTATTTCTAATTTTTCTTTTTCTTTTTTAATATCTGTATTCATTCTTTGGTTTAGCATAATAATAAATCCCAAAGTCCACAAATTAGTCATAATAATTTCAAATATGAAACTAGCTATAAGCACCTCAGATCCATCAATATATGTTGCTGCAGGTTCAGCAAGGAACACATAGATTGTTCTAAATATATAAAAACCCCGTATAGAGAAAATATTGAGCCGGTAAACCTTGTGGAAGCTGAAACATTTTTATTCTTTTTAAAGAAAATCAGGTAACTTATCATGAAGGATATAAAAGAAAGAGCAACTGATATAACAATTGTTCGTGCCGATGCGCTGTTGTTAATAAACATAAAATAGTAATAAACTAAATTAAAAATCAAGAAAATAAGGAAAGGCTTTAATTTCTCTATCTTATTCTCTAAAAATTGCTGAACTCCGATATATAAAAACACATAACCTAATATTACTAAAGGATTAGAAATCATAGCTAAAAAGAGTAACTCTTCAATTCTTACAAAAGACATAAAAATAAAACCTGCTGTCATTAAAGCAGATCCCACCAGCCAATAACCTACACAACTGTTTTTTATGTTCATTTTGTACTGTACAAATAGTGCAACAACCTGAGTTGCAAGAATTATATATAGAGCCATAACCAAAGTTGCCAAATTAAGTTGTATAATGTTCACCCTCCTTACTAAAGTGCCTTTTTACCCCATACTATAACAGTGCTAAAACCTAGTATAAACAGGATCACTATCTAGACACTTATTTCTGTAGGAATTAAAGCCCTGGCGGAACCTAGTATTAAACCTGCGAAAATATATGAAAGTGACTTTTTGTATTTTTCATAAAGATTCGCCAAAAGCTTAACTAATAAAAACATTCCAATTAAACTTCCTGCACCAAAAGTAAGAAGTTCAAGTATTCTTAAATCACTTAGATAATAAAAAACATTGTCATAAAGTCCCATTAAGATTAAAACAGAGCTTCCGGGTAAACCAGGAATTACCATAGCCGCACTGGATAAAGCTGCTCCGGTAAAAATATATGCAAGGCTTATATCTTCATAAAGTTCCCCTGTGCCAATTGGCTCTGCTCCCAAAACAAAACCAACAAAAAAACCAATTGTAAAAAGTCCTAGCAACTGACGATTAACATGGTAATCTGCACGAATAACAAAATGAACTGAAGCAATTAAACTTCCAAGAAGAAAAACTGCTGCTTCATTTCTATGATTTTCAAAAAATAAAGAAAATAAAAATCCGCTTAAAAATAAGCCGATAACTATTCCCCCAAACAGTTTTAATGAGGTTTAAGGTTTAGCTTAGCCAGATCTCTTAATAAATCCTCATACACCCCTAAAATAACAAATGCTGTCCCCCCACTTACACCGGGAAGAAGCATAACAAAACCAAGAATTATTCTCTTAATCCAGGACAACATTTTAAGACACCACCTTGAAGTTTCTATAAAGAATATGTACCCAGTTTTACCATAAAAACCCAGATAGCTTTAGGTTCAAGATTAGAATTTGATTAATAAATTATGAATTTTTAGGCATAAAAAAGCCCTACAGCTAATTACTCTATGGGCTTAGCACTTACTTCATTGTTTTAAGATATTCTGAAAAAGAAGTTGTTGGCAACATTCTTCTTTTACTTATCATATTTGTCCATATTTTGTTACCGATATGTTCATCAATATAGCCTTCATTTAATGCATCCACTAATATACCACCAGTGGTAATATGTTCTAGCTCATATTTTTCAATATATTTAGATATATCTTTTAAATTATTAGAAGCTATAATTCCATTATATGTTTTAGCTAGCGCTATGGCAGCTGCTTCACCTTTACCAATAATCTTTTCACCTTTGGGCGGAGCTATCGCTAGTTCATAGTACAACCTATATTCTTCTGTATTCAACAATATTTCTTTTGTAAAAATTTCTCCATTTAAACATAATTCATTAACTTTGTTTTTTATATGGGGAATACTCGGAATTATTTAATTCATTAAAGACAGGCTTTGGTAAAATTATCTTCCCTGGATATAATTTGAATAAAATGTTCTCTTCCTTCACCCACAAAAAGACAGAAATACAATCTGTATCAAAAAACATTTTATTAGTCATAGACTTCTTCCTCATCCAGGCATGATCCATAAACAACATCACTTCTAAATCCATTTAGTAAAATTTCTTCATATTTACCTTGTGAAATTACTTCTTTGCTTTTAAGTTCATTTGCTAATTTAATATATTTCCCAAAAGTTGCATATTGTTTATCTTCCGGAGTGGGCGTATAAAGTTCGTCATCGTAGCCAAGGCTTCTAGCTGAAGTTATTATGCCATTCTTCATAGTTTCAGCATTTTCATAATTTAAATATCCATCATTTACTAATCTCCATAAAATAGCCTGCCTGCTTATGCCAAAATACTGCTCTATTTTTACTACATCGTCTACATCAAGTTTATATTTTTCTTTTCCAAGTTTATCTTTTATAAAATAAGATAAGGCTTCATAAGGGGCTAAAAAGTAAGATGCAAACATATCTGCTTCCTTCTCCTGTGGATCCTTATTCATTTCAAGATCTTTAAAGCAAACTATACTTTTAAAATTTTCATGAAAATACAGATGATATAGCTCATGGGCAATTGTAAAACGTTGTCGGCCATATGTTGAATTAGAGTTAATTCCCACGATTTTATTCTTTCCATCTCTAATACAAATGCCACTTATTCGATTACTCATAGGATAAAATACTATTGTTAAATCATCATTATTATGAATTAGAGAAAATATATCTATTGGTGAATAAGAGTCCTCACCAAACTTTTTTCTTAAACTTATAGCTTCGCTGTTTAGTTCAATCTTCTCTTTCAAGTTTTATTCCTCCTTAAGTAAACCTTCCATGAATCTTAGGTTTAGAGCTATTTTATTCATGGCTGCTATAGTATTTAGGTCCTCTATAGTAACACTTTTTGCCCTAAGAGCTACCGGAATCTGCGAGAATTCAATCGACTCATTTACAAAATAATCCATAGTGCATCCAAAAAGTTCCGCTGCTTTTTCTAATATATCTATACTAAATTGTCTTTCACCTTTTTCGCATTTTGAAATATAGCTTTGATCCACTTCTAAGTATTCAGCCACAATGCTTTGCGTAAAACCACTATTATTTCGTAACTCGCTAAATCTTTTTGCAGCCAATTCGAAATTCAACATAGCTACACCTCCTATATTTATATTATATGTTAGCCTTGTCATAAATGCAAATTTGTTTATCTAAATAATTATGACAGAATAAGAAGGAGCACCCCTTGGGATGCTCCTTCTTATTCTAAAACTCTTCTTTTATTTTTTTATAAAAATAATCCTTCGGAAAGAACTTTCCAGGACACAATGTTTGCGCTCCCGCAACATTGCCATGAAGCTCAATCATTTTATCTGGTATCCCGTATTCTTCTTTCAAATACCTTACCAGCATTACCAGAGATGACATTTGTATCTCCGAAGGTGAGTCATATTGAAAATTGCCAACCACACATATTCCTATACTGGTATGATTTTTTCGGCCAGCCCGGCAATGGGCACCAATTTGATCAGTCTCTCTTCCTTTACAGATAAAACCATCACTATCAATAACATAATGATAGCCAATATCGCCAAAATTCTGATCCACATGCCATCTTCTGATGTCCGCAACAGAAATATTCCTGCAGCCCTCGCTGCCCCAGACTTTTCCCGGACTTGCAGAATGATGCACTACAATACCTTCCCGGTTTCTGCTCATAAGGCATTTCTTGGTTTTATTGCCCCAGCCAGGGACTTAATAGATACTGAAAGAGCATCTATTTTTTGTTCAACTCTGACTAATAAATACGCAGATACAACCATTGGAAATCCATAATTACCGAAACTGATTAAAATTTCTTCCATTGTTTTCTCCTTCCCTGAATATTTGGTCAGCTGTTCCATGAATAGAATAATACCTGGATTCTTGATTCCAGTACATTTAAGCACTAATCTTGAAATAATATAAATTAAGATGCTGTTTCTGGTAATTCGGAGGAATATCTAGAAATAAAGAGCTGTAAAAGGAACAAAGACGTAAAAATGCCCGGGATTTCTCCCGGGACGCCTAAAGTTGGCTGTAATAATCTTTTAAAAATTTACTTCTAGAAGGATGTCTTAATTTTCTTATAGCTTTACTTTCTATTTGTCTAATTCTTTCTCGTGTTACATTAAAAATTTTTCCAATTTCTTCAAGAGTTTTAGGATTATTATCAATGAAGCCCATTCTATATAATATAACTTCCTTCTCTCTAGGGTTTAATAGATTTAAAATTTTATAGATATCCTTTTTCAATAATTGTTCGAAAACTATATCCAAAGGTGATTTATCAAAGTTATAGAATTGACTATTTATACTACCTTCTGTTTCTTGTTGAATAAGATATTCTAAAGATACTAATTCTTCAAAATATTTTTTAATATTTTCTAATTCTTCTTCTTCTATTCCAGTAGCTTTTGATATTTCCTTAGTTTTTGGCGTACAATTATATTTATTATAATATTTTGTTTCTTCATCCTTTATTTTCTTTAGTTTATTATGTACATGTACTGGTAAGCGAATTATCCTTTCTCTATTTTTTATTGCTCTATTTATATGTTGAATAATCCAAAAAGAAAAATACGATGCAGGTGAATCATGTTTTGAAAAATCAATTTTTTTAATCCCTTTTATGAGACCTATTGAACCCTCTTGAATAGCATCTTCTAGGTCAATATTACCTTCCAAATGGAAATTTAAAGCAATACTTAAACCATTCTAAAATACATTTCAAATAACCTATTTATAGCGAATATATTATCTTCCTTTACTTATGGGATTAAAGAAATCCATTCTCTATTTTGTGGTGGTTTCACACCTCTAAAATAGAGAATTAGAGGTCCTAGACTTGGTGAGATTAATATTATCCTATCATAAATTATTTCATAATCAATTTGGGCTTTATCTATTACTTGATCTTTTTTTGACTCAATGTCAGAAAAAATTACCCCTAATCCTATAATTTTTTCCATTATTATATCTATGTTTTTTATTGATACATTATTAATAGTCATTAATTCTACAACTTCATCTTCAGTCACAAAACCTTTTGATTTATATATAGAAAAAATATCATTAATTACTATTTCTAGTTTATTCATATTGTAATGGTATAGTCTTGTTGTAACACCTAGTACGGATAATATATAATAAACTCGAACTAGGAGGATTACAAAATGAGCAAACGTTACGATTTAGAATTCAAGAAGGAGGTTGTACGTGAATATCTAAAAGGCAAAAGCCTTGGTGATCTTTTTGCAACCTACGGTGTATCAAAATCAACAATGTCCGGATGGATAAAAAATACAGCGAAGAATGTCATTACACAAAACCACAAAATAAAGAAAATGCAATATCACCAGAGGAATATAGAGCGCTTAACAAGAAGCTTATGGAACTTTAAAAGGAAAATGACTTCCTAAAAAAGCAGCGGCATTCTTCGCAAAGGAAATCGATTAGTGGTATATTGGTTCATTGATGCCTATAAACTTGAGTTTGGATTGCGCTGGTTATGCCGCAAATTCAACCTCTCTCCGAATATGTACTACAATTACTTAAAGAACAGAAAATCCACGTATCGTGAGGGAAAGGCTAAAGTTCAAGAAAACATAAAAAGTATTTATTACAATAATGGACGCATTATTGGCCATAGGTGGATAGTCACTTTTCTTGCAAGGCAAAATATATTTATTAGTAAGACAACAGCGCATAAGTATATGAACAAGGAATTAAACCTGCATGCAATCACTGTAAGAAAAAGGCCCAAATATGTAAAAGGTGAAAAGAACAAAGTATTTCCCAATATTCTTAATCAAAATTTCTCTGTCACAGAAAGAAATAAAGTATGGTGTACTGATTTCACCTATATAAGATTAACAAACGGTAAAATGCGTTATAATTGTACTATTATAGATTTAGCAAAAAGGGAAGCAATAGCAACGGTTAACTCAAAATGAATCAACTCAGATCTGGCAATAGAAACCTTGTCTAAAGCTCTTGAAAGAGAGAGCCCAGATGAAGGGTTAGTCTTACATTCAGATCAGGGGGTACAGTTCACCTCATGGGCTTTCGTAGAGTACTGCAAAAGCCAAGGAATAAGGCAAAGCATGAGTAAAACAGGTTGCCCATATGATAACGCTCCAATGGAGAAATTTTATAAATCACTTAAGTCAGAGCTTATTTACCACCAAAAATTTGAAACCGACCTACAATTAGATGAAGCTATCAATAAATATGTTTATGTGTGGTACAATCACATTCGACCTCATTCATACAATGGAGGGCTGACTCCATTTGAAGCACGAAATATAAACTGATTTTCCGTACTTAGTGTTACAAAGATGCTTGACCATTACAATTTCGTTTATTATTTTTCGCCCTAATTCAGGTGCTAGTCTTCCGAATGGTATAAATAAATTATAAAAAGAATCATCAACATCTTGATTTACTTCATAAATTTTTGCATTTTCTTTAGCAGTATAATTTTTAAACTTAATTTTTACATCTTCTGAACTTTCAAGACCGTTACCACCTTGTCTTGCCTTCCATTTGTCAGTATCAACATAAACTTCTGGGTCAGGTTTGCCTATCCTTCTTGCAAAAGAAACTAAGAATTCTCTCTATTTGTTTGAATGTTCTGGCATATATATTTTTAATAGAATTGTGCTCTTAAATTATTGTTTGGACAGCACCAACACCCAACACGATCATAGCCTAGTCTATATGCATCATTGAAATCAACTTTTTCAGTAAAAATATATGGCCATATATCTAATCAATCCAATTAAAAATTGGCGAAGCAACAGTTTGTTTTTGAATTTTTATAGCATCTGAACTATCTTCTATTCTATTATATTTACTTCTGCTGATCGATTCACACTTTCTAATCCCATAAAAGGTGATTATATCTTTATCTTTATAAAAAGAATTCAAGACTCTTGTAATTGGACCTGTTTTAAACATTGAGCAACACCATCTAAGCATTCTTGCTGGGGGACCAATATCTTCACAAACAGAATAAAAATCTTGATCCTTATTTTTTGCTGTTTTAAATATAGCTCTAGGATTATTCTCTCTAAACCTATTAACATATTCATAAGTTAAAGGGAATTCTAAAGTTGTATCCCCAAACATATATACTAAACTAGGGTTACTTAAAGCTCTTATTGTTAGATCTGCAGATGCTGTCGAATCTTTACCTCCAGAAAAAGAAATTACAATACTTTCTTCAGAAAACTTTTTTACAGATTCTTTAATAAATTGAAATGCTTCTTCTGTTAAATACTTCAATCTTAAAGAATTAGCATAAATAAATTTTTCGATATTTTTATAAAAAAACAAATAATCATTTTGTTCACTATATTTTTCTAGATCATTTCTAATCTTTTCAAAATCCACATTTTCATAAGCTTTTGTACTAATAGTTTTTTTGCTTTACCATCAATAAAATATCTGTTGTTAGAGGCCCAAATAGACTTGTTTTTATATTCAAATGGTTTAGCGACTAATAATTCAATTAACAATCTTTCTTCTGGAAATACAGGTCTTATATCCGTTGTCATATATGTCATTTTTGAATTACATTTAGAGCAAATCTCTATTTTACTTTCATTCGCATTTTTTATTATTGGAACTTTACAACTATCACACCAATAAATTTCCTGCGGTATTTCTTTTTCAGTGTCAGAGTCACAAATTTCACATTTTTCATAGTTGCTTTCCCTTTTACACTTCTTGCACCACAAAAGAAATACCTCCTTTCAAAAATCAATACTACTAAATTTTATCATATTGAGTTAATTTAACATAGTTTAATTAACTATAATTATTCCATAGTAATAATCATAACATAAGACCTGTCCCTAAAAACGGACTTAACTTTTTTATAAAAAATAAAATAAGACCGCATATTATTTATATGCGGTCTTAGAAAAAATATTACTTTTAACAATTCTGCTACTCCACCAATACAGGTTCTGAACCTTCTATTAAATATTCTCTTTTTTCTATTACTTCACCTTTTTCATTGGTCTTGCTGTATATCATCATATCTTTGCCTTCAATAGTTTTTTCTTGTTTCGTTTCGTAAATGAATCTTTGGCCTTCCTCTATTTTTTCCCTTGTTCCGATCCAATAGGGACAGTTATTTAAAAATTCATCATACTTTGTAAGTTCTGCAAATAATTTGTTTGAGGCCTCAACATTAATATTAGAAAGAGTTTTTTCAACGTGTCCTGGTTGTATTTCCGCCTCTCTTCCAATGGAATCCAGATAAACTTGAGCTTGTTCTTTTTGCTGGGCTTTCAACTTTTCGTAATAATCCTGATTCCCAGAAAAAATTTCTTCATATATTTTTTTGGGGAACATTTTTTTAATGGAATCTCCATAGCCTCCACCATCCATTGGCTCTTTGTATTCCTTTAGCTCCCATTTTCCCTGAGTATCTGCTTCAAATTCCATTACTGTGGTAAAAATTCCATTTTCAAAGCCATATACTCCCAAACTGGCAACTGTGTAAACTTTTACATTATTTTCCTTTTCTTCTTTACCCAATATTATATGACCTTCAGTTACAAATTCACCCTCCATATAACCTGTTGCTCTGGATAATACAGCTTGAGAAATAATTTCATCCAGTTTCTCAGAAGAAAGTCCCGCTATGTTAATTTCCAGTTCTTTTTCAGAAAAGAAATCATTTTTGGCCAACAGCAAAATAAATACTGATATTAGTAATATAAAGAGCAATGAATATATGTTGCTTTTTCGGGAAAACAAATTATTTCAGCTCCTTGTTAATTATTATATTTTATTAATTTGAGGGAAAAATTTAGTATCTTTTTTAAGCATATGACCAACAACTACTTCATCAAAAAGAAAAGTAAAAGCCTTGGAAAGATCAATTATGCCATCTTCAATATTGTGTCTGACTTCAAATGCTTTCTTGATAATATCTCTGTGAATATTTTTATGTTTATATATATCTTTATAATTTATTTTTTCTAAAATTCTTTCTTCATAATTAAAGTGTTCTGTTAAATACTCAAGTATATCATCAAGATACTTGAGTATTTCTTGTTTATCCAGGGTCAAAACATAGTTTTCCAAAAGCTTGCTGGACATTATAAAAGCTCTTTATGCTGATTATCAATGGTTTCTTTACCACAGTTCCAGGCATCTTTCCAGTAAAGAGATGCTGATTCAAAATTTTCATCAATAAATGACTCTACTCTGTTTCTGCCGGAATCTTTTGCTTTATATAATGCTGAATCAGCATTTTGATAAAGATGATGATATGTTTCTCCTCTTCTTCTTTCTGCCACTCCAAAACTGGCAGTATACTTACTTGCTACTGGATGAATTGGCTTTTCTATTTCGTTTCTTAATTTTTCTGCTGCTTTTTTAACTCCTTCTAAATTAGCGTGGGGCATTAATACTATAAATTCTTCTCCCCCCAATTCTAAGCGGAATATCTGACAATCTTATATTATTCAATATTATCTCTGCAGTTTGTTTTAACGCTATGTCTCCAACAGAATGTCCCCAGTCATCATTTATTTTTTTAAAATGATCCAGGTCAAGAATAAATAAAGAAAAGGGGATATCATACCTTTCAGCCCTTTCTATTTCATCTTCAATTATCATGTCTAAATATCTTCTGTTATAAAGTCCCGTAAGACCATCCTTTGTAGCGATTTCTATAATTTGTTCTTCTGCTTTTTTCTGATCTGTAAAATCATTCAAGGCAATAAAAATTACATCTTCTCCTTTATAAATACTGGCAAAACCCGAAACCGAAACATATCGTTCCTTACCTTCAGGATCTTTTATTGTCCCCTCGCACTCATCTGTTTTTCCTTCTGCATTTATTGTTTCAATAATGTCCTTTATATTTATAGTAATCCAGTTAATATTCTTGCTTATAATGTTTTTATTTTCATTAAAATCATACTGATTTATTAACTTCTTCCCTTCCTTGTTAACACTAATTATTTCTCCATCTTTATTTATAAGAAAGAGAGGATTTTTCATGGTATTAAACATACGCATAATATTTGTACTATTCTCATGAATTTCTAAAAATGATTTTTTCATAGTTTCATTAATTGGTTTTATAATTATTGTAGTAAAAAAAGAAAAAGAATTCCAATCACGCTCATAAAGAAGTTATTTGTCAGTCTTATTTCAGAAATAGCTTTGGTGGTATCTTCATCATAATGAAAAGCGATATCATCCATTATCAAAAGAAAAAAGAATTCATTCTGTCTTATTTTCTCTGCTTCAGGAGGTATCAGCTGATAATCAGAGAAGTTTTTTAAAATCTGGTTTCCAGAGCTGACAATATTATTACAATAAGATTCTAGCTCAATAAACATTTTTGTTATCTCTTCATCATTTTCCCTTTGGGTTAAAAATAAATGGGCTTCTTGAAATTCTGTTAATGATTTTTCCAGGTCTTCTGAATAATACTCAAATTCTCTTGGTGTTTGATTTCTGGCTATTAAAAGGGCTTCTTTTGTAATTTTTTGGCTCAACATCCTTTGTCTTCCGGCTATATTAACAAGATTGGCACTTTCTTCCTGATTTGAAACAAGGGTTTGAACCATAAGATGTTTAGCAATAACCAGGATTATTAGTAATAAAAACACTGCAATATAATTTTTCGAAGCTTTTTTGTAATATTTTTTATAATCAAAATTATTATTTTTCATATTAATCCCCTATCTGCAAAGTAGTTGTTGAGTTTTTATATCAGAGAATATTTCCATTCCTGATGTTGAAGCTAAGTGAAGTACTTTGGATTCTTTCAGGTTTTTCTTTTTTAAAATATATTATGAATTAAAAATTACATCCTGTTGTCCCTCAAAAATTCCGGCATAAAATATTTCAGATTCTACAAGATCTTGAAAGAAATAACTCCCGTATGAAAGCTCTGGCATAAATCCGGATTTTTGTGAAGATACTTCACATAATACTGATATATTGGCTATTTCTGTAAAATGTACAGGTATTCCCAGTGAGGGTGTGGTGCTGCCCCATCTGCCTGGAGCAATAAACAGTAATTTTTTCCCCTTTAGCTCATCATTTATTTTCCCTACTTCTCTTGCCAGGGAATATTTTTCCTGGTCTTTTAAATTTAAATATTCCTGTTCTTTAACCAATAAAACATAATCAATTGGGATTCTAATATTCCCACCCATAAAATTTCCTTTGCTTGCAAAAAAACACTCTTCTGGATTAGTGATTTTTGGAATTTTTACAGATTTTCCTAATCCTTTTGTTTGAAGGGGACGGCATTGAAGTAAATTTATTTTATATTCTCCATCCTTATTAAAATTACCTGTAAATTCGATATCTACTAGATAGTCATATATTTTTGAAAGAGTTTTTAAGATTTCTTTCATTAAATTTAGGAAATTTGTATCTTTTAAAAGTCTGTTAAAATTAATTGTTCTTGAAGAGGTATTTACTTCACTATCTTCATTGAGTCTGTTAATTCGGCTGACATCCAAAGAGGCAAACATTTTTACATCAGTTTTTATATTTCTGGATAATATATCTTCCGACTTTCTGTTAAGTAATGCATTATCTTTTAAGGACAAAACATCAACCTGATGCTGGGAAAATCTTTTTTCTTCATTTTTGTTCTTAAGGGTGTTTTAAGAGGCTGGTCCAATGAAATAATTTTTACATAGTCTCCTTCGGTCCTGTCTACCGCCCTAGTTCCAAGGCCAAGAACCATTCTAAGCATTCCAGACTCCATATCTATACTGTCATCCCAAACATATAAATTAGAAGAATTTCCTACCCCTGCAATGTGGGGAAAGAAATCATCATCATGACAATCCCCTGAAACTCTTTGTACAAGTAAAGCCATCTGCTCATCTTTATCAAATAAACCTCGGTTCATCCTGTATCTAAGGGCTTCTTCACTCATAACACTAGAGTAAACCTGACGAACAGCATTTTCAAAAGCTTCGTATCTTTCTTCCGGGGTTCCCTGGTTAACACAAAACACACTTTCATATTTTCCTGCAAAGGCGTTGCCAAGGTTATCCTCCAAAAGCGAGCTGGAACGAACAATTATTGGAGATTGACCAAAATATTCAAGCATTTGCATAAACTGTTCCTGTATTTCCTGAGGGAATTTACCATGAAGGAATTTTTCCCTTAATATTTCCGCATATTTATAATAGCCATCTTTACTTTTTTGTTTTCTTCTAAGTTTCCACCAGCCATTTTCTACAAGATATGTATAGAATATGTCAGAACCAATATAAAAGGAATCATGAGGCTCTAGAAATGGGTAGACTGATTCTGGAGTTTCTTTTTCCAAAATTTTTCTGGCAAGAAGCATTCCAACACTTTTACCCCCAATAAAACCTGTTCCCACCTCTCTTGAGGCAATATATAAAATATCTTCGAGAGTAAAATATTTATCACATAAATCGTACATTCTTGATTTATGACCAATAAGCATTTTCATAAGAGTATTTTTGTCACCTTGGGCTAGCATTACATTCCAGTAATCCAGACGGTTTTCTGCCCTTCTGATTCTTGAAAACAGTTGAGCAGCTTCAGTACTGGCTGTAACGGATACTGCTTTATCTTCTTGTATTAAATGGGGAAAAACATTTCCGGAGAGTATCTTTGCCATACTTTTAAGGGATGAATATATAAATTATCATCAACTTTATGAAGATCAAGAAGTAACTGAGTAGTTTCTCTTATCCCGGCAATAGTACTGTAGGTATGACTATTACGAATGATAGCAAAATATGCTATCATATCCAGCTCGTAAAGATATGGGCAGGTAACTTTGAAAAAATTTCCAACCATTAAATCGGAAAACCAATATTTTAA
Source organism: Peptococcia bacterium (assembly GCA_965228015.1). GTDB lineage: Bacteria > Bacillota > Peptococcia > Peptococcales > SKKY01 > SKKY01. The sequence continues at coordinate 126,661 of OZ245787.1, read as the reverse complement.
AAGTTCAGAAAGGCAGTCAAAAACATAAAAACCCTTTTCCCTTCTCTTTCCAAATGAAAATGTACTTCTTTTAAGAAATTTTCAAAACCTGTATCAGGATTTATTTCTACTACTTCAATATCTTTATCTTCTTCCAAAAGGGATTCATGGTCTGCAAAGCGTATATAGACAATCTTACGTTTTTCTTCAATAGCTTTTTTACATAAGGAGCTATAATCTCTTTATAATCAGAAACAGAATCAACCTGCCAGACAACATTGTCTCCCAGACGAAGATAGTCTATTACTTTATCAAAACCACTAAAGCCAGTGCTGATTCTATCATTCATATTATTTTTCTACCTTTTCAATTTCTTTTTTAGGGTCAGCTAAATCTGCTGAAACAATTGACTCCGGTACCATCATTGAAAACTCTGAAGTAATATCGGAAAAAGCTGTGCCTTCTTCCACGGTAACTTCAATCAAATGGCCACCCATGGTTTTATCTGCTGAAAGAAAATGCAGATGATATCCAGGCACATTAACCTGTCCAACATAGTCAGGGCACCAAAAACCAATAAGTGAGCCTTCAACATTTTCATATTCGAAAATTGGTTGATTTTTTGTAACCTCAGAAAGCAATAGATATGGCTGTTCCGATCGCGTCAATTAATTATGGGTTTTAAAAGAATAAAAAACCCCTTGTATGTATTACATGCTAAATCGCACTCGCTATCCTTTTAAATAATTCTCTTTTCCAAGTTCTCTTACCAGTTAAAACTACTGGCACATTACCGAATTTCTCATCTGATATTAGGTTCGTAGCTTTTTTATAATACGGCTTTCTAATTTTATGATTCTTGTTTCTGTTTTTCTTGCTTCTTTCTTTTACTAAATCATATACATTACCTGAATTAGCCTTAAAAGCCCTCAGACGTGACATTTGATCAATACCTTCTCTGCACCAGCTTAGAGGCCTTGAATTTAATCTTGTAGATAATATATAACTAATATGGCCTTCTGTGCTACAGCCTATATAATCCGGGTCATATTGATTCATTATACCTTCCCAATTATTTAACACATAACTTCTAGCATCTTTTATTGCTTCTATTTTTTGTTTCTGATTCTGTTTCTTCAATTATTGCTTTGAATAAATCTTTTACGAAATCTTTCCTTTTCGTATTTATGTAATACCACATCATTTGGTGTGTGCCTTTCATATGAGCAGTTGCCTTCTTTATATATTTCGACAAATAGTATCTATCTAAAACATAGATACTATCTTTAATCCATTCTTTGCCTTGTTTTATCCAGTTGGCTCCATCTCCTGATAAATATATCTTTTCGATAGTTTCTTCTTCATAGTTGCTATCAATATAATCAGCTACTTCAAGCCATAAATCAGCACTATCTTGATAGAGACCACTAAAGTATCTGGGATTTATTAATTCATATCTATCTTTACTTACCTTTCACTTACCTTCGTGAACATAAATTAATCTAGGTTCGGCACATGTTCCTCTTTGAAGTGAAACATGATCTTCATCAGCTTCGATGTACAAAATCTTAGCTTGAGAATCAGTTTTTTCACTGGTGCTGCATGATTAGAAATATCTTTAAGCTTTCTAATAGAATTCATTACTGTTTGACTAGTAAGATATACATTCTTCGATATTTTTTCGCTACTTTTTCTGTATGGTGTCTCTATTGCTTCTTCTATTAACATTGATTCTAGCAATATATCCATTCTGTCATTTGCTTCAATACCAACAGCTTCATCAGATAAGTATTTATATTCACCGGTAATTTTATGAACATAATACGTTCTTTTATAGGTTACTTCACCAAATATCGTCGCCAAACTTTTCTTCGACTTTGTTTCCTTTATTTTCCAGTCTCTTTTTCTTGCACAATCTTTTTTAACTAAAATATCTACAGTTTCAAGTACTTTTTCTGTAATTGCAACCCCAACTTCATCCAGCATTTTTTTGGTTTTTAAAATGAATTCAGATATATTATTTCCCTCAATTAAAGTTGTTTCCATATTTTCTGCTATTTCTTTACTGATTTTAGTTGCAATTTCATGTATAATATTATTCATTAGAGTTTCTCCTTTTTTGCGATTTGGTTTAGCGATTTAATTGTAACATAAGGAGTTGCTCTAATATTTTTTTGTTTTTTACCCATAATTATTTTACACTAACGGCTGTTCCTGAGGTGGGACTGATCTTGTTTTAATATAGCTAAATTTACCATCAATCTTATAGGCATAAAATAGTTCATTACTGCTTCTAATTTTATCAAGAGCTTTTGTTAGTTCTGCGTAATTTGAAATTCCCGTTAAATTCTTGGTCCCATCTTTATCAAACCAGGTAACTGCAGCAAAGGGAACCGTTATCTTATCATCCATTTCAGTAACTTTTCCTTGATAATTAACCTGATATACTTTTCCTTCACTCATTACAAGCTCACCGTCAAGGGAATGGAAAGTTCCTATTCCAAAATCACCTTTTTCTTTTAAGGATGCATTTTCCTCTGTGCCTTGAAAATTACCTTCCATTAAGGCATTAAGGATTGAGACCTGGTAAAGAACGTCTCTGTTTTGTTCTGGTTCTTCAACCTCGGTCTTCTGAGAGCTGCATCCGGAAAAAAGTAATGCAATTATCGTAAATATTAGAAAGATACTTTTTTTAGTTATCATTATTAATCTCCTTTTTTAAAAATTCTATTGCATTTTTTTCTGAAAGGGGCTTGCTGAAATGATAGCCCTGAATAATATCACACTTATGAGTTATTAAAAATTCCTTTTGCTCCTGAGTTTCCACTCCTTCAGCCCTAGTTTATGGGCCATGGAAATAATATCCGGAGTAATTAATTCACTTTGTTTTAAATCTTTCTGTCCAATTCTGTCAATAAAAACCTTGTCTATTTTTAAGACATCAATGTTTAAGTCACGAAGTCTGGACATGGAAGAAAACCCGGTTCCAAAATCATCAAGATAAATTGCTACTCCTTTCCTTCTTAATTCTGAAAGCTTTCATTTACTCTGTCAAAGTTATCCAAAAGAACTGATTCGGTAATTTCAAATTCTGCTTTTTCTCCATCTATTAGAAAATTCGGAAAATCTTCCTGGGTTAGCTGGATCCCAGAAATATTTATGGCAACTTTTACACCAGAGAAACCTTCTTCTTCCATTTTGTGAATAAAATCAATACTTTTAGAATATATCCTCTTCCCTAGTTCACTGATTAAAAGAGACCTCTCCGCAACATCAATAAATTCCACAGGAGATATTTTACCAAATTCATCCAGTTCTAAACGAGCCAGGGCTTCAAAACCTGCTATTGAATTGTTTCTTAGATTAAGCTTCGGCTGGTATTCTAGATAAAAGCAGGGATAACTTTTATCTTCTACAGCTTTTCGAAGAGCTTTTTCAATTTTATCTTCTCGTTTCAATTTTTTTCCATTGCTTCGTCATAGAAAACAAAGGGCTGATAGGAATTCTTTTTGGCAATTGTCATGGCAGTAAAAACATTCTTTATTGCCATTTCTGGAGTACAGGAAGATTCCCCTAATTCAAGAATACCAATTGCCGGGTTAATATACTGATTACCAAGGGATCCGGAAAAAGGGTCTTCTATAGTACCAGTAATCTGCTCAGCAGCTATAAGCAAATCATTTACGTCGGTATAACCTTCAATAAAAAGGGCAAATTGATCTACATTATATTTAAAAACCATGCCCCTGTTTCCGACGAGATTTTTAAGTCTTTCTGCTACCTCAATAATAATTTCTTCACCGAATTTAAAGTCGTAGGTAAGATTAAGGTTTTTTAAGTTCCGAAAACTTACTAGAAATAAGGCCTGATTTTTATCTGAGCCTTTATCTTTTTTTGAAGCAAGAAATTCTATTAAGTAATCATAATTTGGAAGTCCCGTTAACTGATCAAAATATGCAAGTTCATAATATTTTTTACTCTGTTTATAAATAATTTTCATAATCTAGGCTAATGTGAAAACCAAAGCTAAAAATGCACCCATTCTCTGAAATAAAATCCGTTTAGTTATATTGTTAAATTCATCTGCGGATTTAATTATAGTAAGAGTACCAAGTATTTCTTCACCCTTCCCAACAAATGCCTTGGCTTCATGATAAAACTTACTATCAACCTCAGTTATACCAGTGCTGGCTTGCAAAGTATCATTAGTGTCATAAAATAAAATACCATCTACAATACCTTCATTATAAATACTATCCAGAATTTTCTGTATCTCAAAGCTACTAATAAAATTTTGTATTTTTTCTGCCTGAACTCCAATTTGATATATAGTTCCATTTTCCAACCTGTAATAACCAAACTTCATAAATAACTCTCTGAATGTATCTTTTCTGATAGGTTCAATAAAGGTTTTATTATCACTGTTTAAAAAAATCATGACTGGATGATTATTATCAGGAACCCAGCCAATATCTTCATATGTGCTAGAATAAATTAATTTCCCTTTTTCATTATAAAAATACATTTCATCGACATTTAATCTTTCTGCAATTTCTATTAGCAACTGGTTACTTTCTTCTCCCATATAAAGTTCACCTATTTTTCCCGCAGAAATTATTTTTTCTTCCAGGAGAGAATTTATTACATCACTAGCTTCAATTGATTTTGAAACAATCTCTGAATAACTTTTAGCAATTATGTATACATCTTCTTCAAGATAATTATAATTTTCCTGGATTCTTGAACTGATGGCTTTGTACCCGAAGAAGGTAAAAACAAAGAACATTATTACAAAAGGAATAATAAATAGTTTTATATTAATTTTTTCATAATGTCCTCCTTAGAGTATATGATACTTTAAGTTGAAGATTCGCTTCGAAAGGGTGGTTTGTATGAATTTAATTGAAAAAATAAAAACTAAAATAGCTGGTCTGACCATAGCTACAGGAAAGTTTCCCCTTACAACAGTCTTTCTTGTTGCTGCAGCCATTACAAATATTATTGATATTAATTCTCCCGAAAGATACAGAGTATATATTATAAGTCTTGTTGTTGGTGCTTTTTTAAGTGCCACTGGTCAAATTACCTATGAATGTTTTTTAAGGACAAGATTAATTTTCGATATATTATTATGGGTTTATTGCCCTTATAACCCTGGGGTATTATCTGATTGTAAATGATTCACCAGACTTTAGCATTGAATTATCCGTGAGAACAGGGGCTACTTTATTTGCAGTTCTAATTACATTTATCTGGATTCCTTCTGTAAAAAGAGAAACGACTTTTAACGAAAGCTTTATGATTTCCTTTAAAGGATTTTTTATTTCGGTTTTTTTCTCAGGAGTTATATTTCTTGGGGTTGCATTAATTATTGGTGCTGTTGATCAGCTTCTTTTTTCAGTTAACAGCAAAATTTACTCCTACAATGCAACTATTGTATTTTTCATTTTTGCACCATTATTCCTTCTATCTATGATACCCGTTTACCCTGAAAAACCCAATGAAGAAACTGAAAAATATTCAAATATCCCCAGATTGCCGGAAGTTCTTATTTCTTATATTATAATCCCTATTTCTGCAATATTCACAGTGATTTTAATAATTTATATTGTATTAAATATTCGAGGGGAATTTTGAACAAATAATTTATTAGAGCCGATGCTGGTAAACTACTCAATTGCAATTATTCTTATTTATATTCTAAGCAGCATGCTGGAAAATAAATTTGCTGTGCTATTCAGAAAGTTTGCACCCAAGGTTCTTGTTCCTATCGTAGTTTTTCAGGTTATTGCCTCTGTATTAAAAGTTGGGGAAATGGGAATTACCTATGGCTGTTATTATGCTGCACTCTATGGAGTATATGCAGCCATTGCAAGAGGAATTTTAAGCTTTGTTCCTGTTAAACGAAACGGATTAATTGCTGCACTGCTTATTATTTTCTCAGTTATCTCAATTGTACCTCCTGTAGATGCTTTTTCAGTAAGCAAAAACAGTCAACTGAATAACCTTGAAGAAACCCTTCTCGCTAATGGAATGCTGGAGAATGGTGAAATTATTGCTAAACCAGATTTAGATAATGAAGAAAAAAAGAAAATAATTAATAGTATGAACTATTTAAGTCGTATGGAATGTCTGGATAAAGTTACTTTCCTTCCAGATGATTTTGAGTTTTACAATGATTTCTATGATACTTTTGGCTTTAGGGAATATGAAGGCCCGGATGGAATTAAGGAGACTGTATTTGTAAATCTTGCTCAGGGTCAAGCTTAAATATTGAGGGTTATAATTATATAGGTAACATTCATGCTGCCAAGCCAAATCATGATTTCCAGGATGATTTTCAAGAGAATCAAATAATAATTAACCATCAGGGTATGGAGTATAAAATTGTTACTGCACTGGAAAATGAAGATGTTGTAGCTAACCTTCTTGATGAAGAAAATAATTTAATGATATCCTTCCCTGTTAGAACAATTGTTGACATATGCTACAATAAAATTACTGTTAATAACCAGATTAGCCTTGAAGAAGCTGCTTTTAAGGTTGAAAATGATGTAGTAAAATTAGGGATAATTGTTCAAGATTTCTTTATTGACAAATATACTGGAAAGGCAAATTACTGGGGGAACCTGGTAGCGCTGACAGACTTTAAATAAATAATATATTAAAAAGGGTGATCATCAAGTTTTATTGATGATCACCCTTTTTAATATGGTTTACCTGGGAGTTTATCTTGCCAGATCATTTTTAGAAGTTCTAATTCTTCTGTATAGTCGATTTTAGATTCATCTTTATCATATTCAAGTTTCTCAATAATTTCTACAATAAAATTTTCTTCCCCTTTTTCTTTCCAGTCTTTTTGAAGTTCCTTATTATAGCTGCCTCCCATTTTAAGCTGAAAAAGCAAACTGTTCATTTTGCCTTTAAGATTTTGAGTTCCTTCAAGATGATAACGGCCGCTGTCTTTTGCTTTTATTATGAACAGCCCCATATCCGGCTTCATTTGTTTATATTGTTCCTTTAGTTTTTTTCTTTCCAAAACCTAATACCCCATTTCTTTTAAAAGACGGGAAAGAGTTGCCAGACGCTCACCAATCAGCTCACCATCGTTGCTTAGTGCCTGAGAGAAAAGTTTTATATCTTCATTAATTTTTTCATTTTCTGTACAAGTTTCCAGGGTCATTGCATCTCCTTGGAGGCCAATTCGGTCTATTTGTGGATTCGTTTCGTCATAAAGATTCTCAAATCTGTAGGCATCCATAAAATGAACTTTTGTTCTGCAAACCATTATTGCCAGATCAAGGATTCTGTGCAATGGCAGTTCTTCTGACTGACGGGACCACTTCTCTCCTGTATGACGCCAAACCTTTCCAGATATTTCTACTTTCCCTCTGTCATTCCACTGGGCAAGACCCAGAGAAAGACCCTTAGCATCTGAGTTGTATGCATATCTTCCGTCCACATTTTCATAGTTTTCTGAAACAACAACAGGCTTGTGTTTCAGTGTTGTTGGAATTTTCATGTTAAATCCTTCCTTCCTATTTGTTTAGTAATTTACTAATTTAGTAAATTACTAAACAAATACTACCACTATCTCCGCTTCTTGTCAAACAAAAGCAGAGGGGACGCTTCTAAAATCAACGGGCTATCCACAAGCCTGGATTGTACCAGGCAACCAAACTTATCCTGTGGATAAAGCGCTGATTTTAGAAGTGGTCTGACCCCTAAAAATTACACAAAATTGGGACAGTAAGATATACTAATCTTGGGGGCTGATTTTAATGACAAAGAACTATTCCGATGAATTTAAACTCTCTGTAATTAAGGAATATTACGAAAGCAATCTTGGGGTAAGAAAGATTACTGCAAAGTACAATTTATCTTCAAAAAATCTTGTTCTTAATTGGGAAAAACAATTAAAAGAAAAAGGACTTCTTCCAACAGAAGCTAAGAAAGATCCGGATAAGATAAAAATCAGATCAGATAAAATAGATTTTCCTGAGAAAACACAAAGAGAAATTGAATACGAAAAAGAAATAGAACATCTTTATGCTAAAATTGAATACTACGAACAATTAGAGCATTTACAGCCCTTTATTTCTAAAAAAACAAAAGTCAGGGAGCTAAAGTACAGAGCTATATTTGCTTTGGAATTTAAATATACAGTAAAATTTCTTTGCGAAATTGCTGGAGTAAAAAGAAAAGCCTATTGCAATTTCAGAGACAAACCAATAAAAAAAGAAGATTCCATTGAGAAAATAATTATTCAAATATATAACAAATCAAAAGGAATTTTTGGTTACAGAAGAATAGGAAATGAGCTAAGAAATGCGTTTAAAATAGTTGTTAATCATAAAAAGATTCAAAGAATAATGCAGGAAAACAATCTCAGATCCAGAATCAGAAGAAAAAAGAATAGGATTCAAGATGATAAACAATTCAAAGCCAATATATTAAACAGGGATTTTAAGGCAAGTCGCCCAGGAGAAAAAATAGCCACAGATATTACCTGTATTCCTTACAGAAACTCTAAGCTATATCTGTGTGTTGCCCTAGATCTGTTTAACAATAAACCGGTAAGCTGGGAATACAGTAAGAATCCTGACAGCAAGCTGACTGTAAAAACTATTGAAAAACTTTCAAAAAAGATAGATATTAAGAATACTGTTATCCATAGTGATCAAGGTGTTCAATACACAAGCAAAGAATATTCCAGCTATTTAAAGTCTTTAGGAGCAGTTTAAAGTATGTCCAGAAGAGGAAATTGCTGGGATAATGCGAAGATTGAAAGTTTCTTTAGCCATTACAAAACAGAAAGTATTAATCTCTACAAGAAAAGAATCAAAAGTTTTAAAGATATAAAAGAAATTACTGAAGATTACATTAAATTTTATATTAATGACAGGACGCATAGAAGCCTTGGAGGTGTCCCTCCAAGGCTTCTATAAACAGATTTTTTCATTTAATTAATTTGGTGAAATTTACTGTCCCAGAAGTGTACCCTTTTTGGGGGGTCACACCAAAGCGTCCCCTCCGCCTCATTGTCATATTTTTAATTTTGGTATAAAATTCTTTTCAGAAATTGGAGGAGTTAAAATGAACTTAAAAAATTGTACATATAATGATTGCCGGAATATTGTTGTTAGTGAGACGCCTTTGATTGATTTCCGTGCCCCTGTTGAGTTTGAAAAAGGGGCTTTTATAAATGCTGTTAATATGCCGATTATGAACAACGAAAAAAGGCAAAAGGTTGAAATTTGTTATAAAGAAAAAGGTAATGATGAAGCTATTAAACTTGGTCATCAACTGGTTTCTGGCGATATTAAGAAAGAAAGAATTCAGGGCTGGGTTGATTTTCTTACTAAGAACCCAAACGCGCTAATTTACTGTTTTCGGGGCGGGCAGCGTTCACAAATAGCTCAGGAGTAGATTTATAATGAAACTGGAATAATGGTTCCTCGCCTGGCTGGAGGATATAAAGAATTTAGAAACTACCTCCTCTCCTCTCTGAAACCAGAAAATATTAAGGCGCAGCCTATAATAATAAACGGATATACCGGCGCCGGAAAAACTATTTTCATAAATGAAATTCAAGAAACTGTTGATTTGGAGGGCCTTGCTAATCACAGGGGCTCTGCCTTTGGAAAACATATCCCCCCCAACCTACACAAATTAATTTCGATAATAATCTGGCTTATAAAATAATTCAAAATGAAGAAAAAGGACACAAAATTATGGTTTTGGAAGATGAAGGTCGAAATATTGGTCGTTGCTACCTTCCTAAAAATCTTGCCCGTCATTTTGCTGATTCCCCTCATATTCTTCTGGAAGTTCCTTTCTTTCAAAGGGTAAACAATACTTTAGAAGAATACGTTAATCAGGCGCAAAAAGAAAATCAGGAAGTTTTTGGTTACGAGGAAGGTTTGGTCCAGCGGAAAAACCATATGGAGAATAGCTTCTTTCATATTAAGAAGAAGCTTGGGGGAGAACTTTATCAAAGAATAATAGATTCTTTCAACTATGCTTTTGAATACCAAATTACAAATAAAGATTTCGATTACCACAAAAACTGGATTGAGTATTTATTAAAAGAATATTATGATCCTATGTACGAATATCAGCTGGGAAGAATTGAAGATAAAATAATTTTCAGAGGAACGGAAAAAGAGATCCTTAACAGACTGGACCTCTTTAAACGTGAACTGGAAGTTTAATTTTCAACTCTTATCCAAACAACAAGAAATATCCTAATACAAGAACTCCAAGTACAATTCTATACCATCCAAAAGCTTTAAAATCGTTATTCTTAATATATTTTAATAATAAGCTTATTGCAGCAACAGAAACAACAAAAGCTGTTATCATTCCTGTTACAAGAATGGCAAGTTCCATATTAGTAAAATCAAGACCAAATTTATATAACTTTAAAGCACTTGCGCCAAACATTATGGGAATAGATAAGAAAAAAGAGAATTCTGCAGCAATAAATCTTAAGGCTCCAAGAATAATACCACCAAGAATTGTTGCTCCTGACCTGGATGTACCGGGAATCAAAGAAAAAACCTGAAAAACACCAATCAAGAAGGCTGTTTTGTAGCTAAGGGATTTGAAATCCTCATACAATGGCCTTCTGTTTTTATTTCTGTTTTCAATAATGATAAACAGCACCCCATATAAAATTAAGGTAACTACTACAGTCTGGTAATTATAAAACCTTTCGTTCAGCAAGTCATCAAATAACAACCCAAGAACTGCTGCCGGTAAAACACCAATTACAACTTTAAACCAAATTTCCATTGTATCTTTTTTTGCCTGAAGATTTTTCTTTGGAGAAAAAGGATTTAACTTATGAAAATAAAGCAAAACAACAGCCATTATGGCACCCAGCTGAATTACTACAAAAAACATTTCTTTAAAAGCATCTGAGGCATTTAACTGCATAAACTCCTCTACTAAAATCATATGACCAGTGCTGCTGATAGGAAGCCATTCCGTGATTCCTTCCACAATTCCCAAAAAGACTGCTTTTAATATTTCAATAAACAACAACTATTTCTACCCCCGTAATTTAACTGTTATCTTTGGATTTTCCAAACAAACTTCAAGTAATAAATGAAGAAGAGATTCTCCGTAAAAGCCCAGATTTTTAGTGATGGACTCTGTATTAACTATAATTATATTTGTTTCATTACTCTCTGTAGACAAACAATCCCACAAAGCATCAAGATTCTCTCCGTAATACTCTGGTAACTTTAATTTTCTTTTAATGTATTGATGGGTTACTTTTTTATCTGTCATTTTTTCTCCGTTTAAAATAATTTCTCCCACTTATTTTTCCTCCCCATAGAGTTCCTCAAAGCTCTCATAATGATCATCTGTATAAAAAATTAATCCATCATTTGAAAATACGATTCTTTCAGCTCCTCTGTATCCTCCCTGATAATTAATATCACATTCATAATAGACCCTGCCCTTTTTTTAGGCAGCAAACCCTCTCTGTTTCCAAAAATATCTCCGCCAATAGAAGCTTTATCTGTAACTTCCCATAAATTTCCCTCGGAACTTTTCCAGCCAAGGGCTCCTGCTTCTTTCTTCGTTATAAAATTAGGCGGCAATTCCTTATATTTATGAAGATACTCAGCAACCTCATCCTTTGAAGAATAACTTTTACCTTCCTCAATTCCCTGAGCACTCTCATTATTTATATTTTCTTTACTGTCTTCAGTCTTAGTGCAGCCTGCTAAATTCATTAGCATAAGCAAAACCAATATTACCATTAAAGCCTTACTAACTGCTGATTTTTTACGCATTTTCTCCTCCCCCCCTTTTTTATGTGCCTAAATTATACAGAAATAAAATATACAGAGCAAATTTGAATCTTTATCAATATAAGTGTATACTATGTAAAGTTAGCCTGAAAGGAGCAATAAAAAATAAAATGATACAAGTAAATGAATTAACATTAAATTTTGGTGAAAGAAAACTTTTTGAAGATGTAAACCTTAAATTTACAGAGGGAAACTGCTACGGCTTAATAGGAGCCAACGGTGCTGGAAAATCAACCTTCCTTAAAATTTTAGCTGGGGATGTTGAACCAACAAGGGGAAACATTGCTATTACTCCAGGGCAACGTCTTGCCGTATTAAAACAGGATCATTACGCCTTTGATGACAATGTTGTATTAGATACAGTAATTATGGGGCACACCCGCCTCTATCAGATAATGAAAGAAAAAGATGCTTTATACGCTAAAGAAAATTTCACAGAAGAAGACGGAAACATTGCCTCTGAACTTGAAGGTGAGTTTGCAGAGCTTAATGGCTGGGACGTAGAAACAAATGCAGAAAAGCTGTTAATGGGATTAGGAGTTGGCAAAGATCTTCACGGAAAAGAAACGAAAGATCTTAATGGAGCTGATAAAGTAAAAGTTCTCCTTGCCCAGGCTCTTTTTGGAAATCCACATATTCTTTTACTGGATGAGCCAACAAACCACTTGGACTTCAAAGCAATAAACTGGCTTAAAGAATTCTTAATTAATTACGAAAATACAGTAATAGTTGTCTCCCACGATCGTCACTTTTTAAATAAAGTTTGTGCTCATATGGTTGATATAGACTTTGGTAAAGCAAAAATGTTTGTTGGTGACTATGACTTCTGGTACGAATCCAGCCAGCCAGCTTATGCTTAGACTTTTAAGAGAAGAAAACAAGAAAAAGGAAGATAAAATTGCAGAACTGCAAAGCTTTATCGCCCGCTTTAGTTCAAATGCCTCTAAAGCAAAACAGGCAACCTCAAAAAAAACTTCTTGATAAAATACAATTGAAGACATGGCACCTTCCTCAAGGAAATATCCTTTTGTAGGATTTACTCCAGACAGAGAAGCTGGAAATGATATTCTTACTGTAGATGGAATTACAAAGGAAATTGATGGAGGTAAAGCTTTAAATAATGTTTCTTTTACAGTTCGTAAAGGAGACAAAATAGTTTTCTTAAGCAGAAATGAGTTAGCAATTACTACTTTCTTTAAAATATTAATGGGTGAAATTGAAGCTGATTCCGGAACATTTAAATGGGGAGTAACAACAAGCCAGGCATATTTGCTAAAGGACAATGCTTCCTATTTCAATAACCCTGATTTAACTTTGGTTGACTGGTTAAGACAATATTCAAAAGAAAGTCAGCAAAAAGAACCATTTATCAGAGGATTTTTAGGTAAGATGCTTTTCTCTGGAGATGAGGCTTTAAAAAGTGTTGGAGTACTCTCCGGTGGAAAAAAAGTTCGCTGCATGTTTTCAAAGCTAATGCTTTCAGGAGCAAATGTACTTCTTTTAGACGACCCTATAAACCACTTGGATCTTGAGTCAATTCAGTCTGCAAACAACGGTCTGATTGCTTTTAAAGGCACTCTGCTCTTTACTTCTCACGACCATCAGTTTGTAAACACAATTGCCAACAGGGTAATAGAAATAACCCCATCGGGAATCTTCGACAAAGAAATATCCTTTGACGAGTTTCTTGAAGATAAAGCTATACAACAAAAAAATATGAAATGTATCAAAAATAAAACATTCCATATTTTTTATCCCATATTTATATTTTCAGGTCTCCGGAGACAATACGCTCCCGGAGATCTTTTACTTTCTCTTCTATAGTTCTTGCAGTTTTAAGAAATTCTTCTCTGCTCTTTCCCATAGGGTCATCCAGACCCCAGTCTTCCCTGTGTTTACTTGGAAAATAGGGACACTCCACATTACACCCCATAGTAACTACAATATCTACCGGAGGAACTTCAGTTAACAGCTTCGACTTTTAATCCTTGGTCATATCAACACCATACAAATCACCAATTATTTCCACTGCATCCTTGTTAATCTCCGGCTTAGTTTCTGTACCAGCGGAATAAGCTTCAATAATATCTGAAGCAAAAAGTTTTGATAATGCTTCAAATATTTGAGAGCGACAGGAATTATGCACACAGATATAAGCTACTTTAACTTTTTCTTCCATAATTATAACCTCCATTAATATCTTGTTTTATTCGCTATTTTTACCAAAGTCAGCATTACCGGAACTTCTACCAATACCCCGACAATTGTAGCAAGGGCTATTGGTGATGTTGCTCCAAACAAGGCTATGGCAACGGCTACTGCCAGTTTAAAAAAGTTTGAAGCTCCTGTCATTCCTGCTGGTGCAGCAATACTATGGGGCAATTTTAATGCTCTTGCTCCATAGTATGCAATAAAGAATATGAAAAAAGTCTAAATAGTTAAAGGTATTGAAATTAATAAAATATGCAAAGGATTTTCAAGAATTATATTTCCTTGAAAAGAGAAAATAATTACCAAAGTTAATAACAATCCTGCCACTATTATGTTGTTAAATTTTGGCAAGAAAACATTATTAAAATAGTCTTCCCCATGTCCCTTAGTTACCCTTATTCTGGTAAAAACTCCCGCTGTTAATGGAATAACTACAAAAAGTACTACAGAAAGTATTAAAGTATCCCAAGAAACACTTATTCCTCCTACTCCAAGTAAAAATGTAACAATTGAAGTAAATGCCAGTAATATAATCAAATCGTTAGTTGTAACCTGAACAACTGTATATGCCGGGTTTCCTTTTGTAAGATGACTCCACACAAAAACCATTGCTGTACAAGGTACTGCCCCTAATAAAACTGCTCCTGCAAGATAATCCCTGGCAAGATCCTCTGAAATTATTGTTTTAAAAATAACAAAGAAAAAGAGATATGCTATACCAAACATAGTAAAAGGTTTAATCAGCCAGTTTACAACCCAGGTTAAATAAAGGCCTTTAGGATTTTTACCGACATCTGTAACACTTTTAAAATCTACTTTCATCATCATTGGGTAAATCATTATCCAAATCAATATTGCGATTGGAACAGATACATTTGCATATTCAAACTTACCCAAAAATTTAGGAATAAATGGTAAATATTTTCCTATAAATATTCCTGTTCCCATACATAATGCTACACAAAGTGTTAAATATCTTTCAAATTTATTCATAAAGGACTCCTTCTTATAAAGGACTCCTTCTTATATTTTATATAACGATATAAGAATATACTATTCCACAAAAAAAGCCTTGTCAATGCAAGGCTTAAAATTAAATCCCTTAGAATTCAAGTACTTTATTCCACTCAAGTTTTTCTTGTCCTTTTCCTATTACATCATGGATACTTACAGGGTAATCAAATTTTTCTAACTCTTCTTTTATTTTTGCTGATAATTTTAAAGCTTCTCTGTTCTTTGAAGTGGATGTCCCTCTAAGCTGTTCAAAAAGAGATGGGTCAAAAATAATTATTTCTGTTTCTTCCTTAGGATACTTTTTTAAATCTTTAAGAAGAGCAAGAATGGCAAAGTGAGTAACCAAGAATGGTTTTTTATATTCCTGATATTTTTTAACCTGAGCAAGATTCTCACCATCTTTGAAAATACTGTAACGAATTTCTATTTCTTCACCCTCTTGGTTGGTCGATATCCCTGCAACATAAGCTTTAATCATCTATTTCCCACCTCCCTCTTTTTCTTCCTTAACTTTTCTTATTCTTCCTTTAACCGGTTTTGTTTGAAGAACCTTAAGTACATGTTTTCCTTTTCCATTCAATATTTCAACAAAAGTAGATACATCAAGAATATTAATTACTCCAATATCCTCTGCAGTTATTCCTTCAATATTACACAGAGTTCCTACAACATCAACTGCTCTCATTTTTGTTTTCTTACCTGCGTTAATGTGTATTTTCATAATATTTTTAACAAGATTCTTATCTTTTGACTCTTTAACTTCTGGCTTTCTTGATGCTTTTTCTAAAAAGCCTGTCTTTAAGCATTCCAACTCTTTAAATGTTGGAATGCTTTCTTCCTGAAGTTCTTCTGTAAATATTTTTTGTACCTGTTTAAAATATTTTTGATCTCCTGATGTAAGAATGCTCACAGCTTTTCCATCTTTTCCTATTCTGCCGGTTCTGCCTATTCTGTGAACATAACTTCTTTGTCCCTTGGGAAATCATAATTTACAACAAGAGAAATGTTATCAACATCTATGCCTCTAGCTGCAACATCTATAGCTACTAAGAAAGGGAACTTACCTTTCTTAAAGTTTTTCATTACTTTAAGACGGTCATCCTGTTCTAAATCACCATGAATTTTTCCGCAGGGAATTCCCTCTTTTTTCAAGAAGGCATAAAAATCCTCTACCTTTGCCCTCATACCGCAAAAAATAATTCCTGTATCAGGATTTTCTTTTATAAGGATTTTAAGCAAAACATCATTTTTATCATCATCTTCATTTGTTTTATAATATATTTGCTTAATTGTTCCAATATTTCCTGCTTTTTCTTCAGTTTCAACGTATTCAGGATTATTAAGATAAGCATCACATAGTTCTCTGACCTCTTCGGAAACTGTTGCAGAAAGCAGAATATTGATTCTGTTATCAGGTAGAAAAGAAATAATATCTTCAATTTGTTCAATAAAGCCCATATCCAGCATTTCATCCGCTTCGTCTATTACCAGATACTTAATCATTGAAACATCCAGGGTTTCCCTGTCTAAGTGGTCAATAATTCTTCCCGGAGTACCAACAACTACATGGGTCTTTTGCTTAAGCTCTTTTTCCTGATGGCGGAAGGATGATTTTCCATACACTGAAGCAACTTTAATTCTTTTTAAACGGCCAATATTAAAAATTTCTTCCTGAACCTGAACAGCAAGTTTCCTAGTTGGGGTAAGAACCAGAGCCTGAGGCTTATTTTCATCCCAGTCAATCAACTGACATAAAGGAATAGCGAAAGCTGCTGTTTTGCCACTTCCGGTTTTTGATTTTACTATACAATCTTCCCCCCCGAGAATAAGAGGAATTAATTCTTCCTGAACTTTCGCCGGAGTTTCATATCCCAGTAAATCCAGTGTTTTTAATATCTCTTTATCTAAAGGAAACTCTGAAAATTTGATATTTGTATTTGTCATCTTTTTAACGACCCCAAAATTCCTCTGATTAAAGTTCTTCCAATTTCTCTCCCAATTGTACTCATAACTGCATTAGTGGCTTTTTCTATTGGAGTCTGTCTTTGATAACTTCTTGATGTACTTTTTTTCTTAGCAGCTGCAGCTTCTTTTTGTGCTGCTAATGCTTCTTTTTGTGCTGCTAATGCTTCTTTTTGTGCAGCAATTCTTTCTTCCTCTTCTTTTCTTCTTTCTTCATCGCGAATTAGTTTTTCATGAATTAATTCATAGGCAGATTCCCTATCTATTTCTCTGTCATATTTTCCCTTTAACAAAGATTCATTCATACTTTTAGATCTTAAGTCATCTTCAATAGTTCCAAACTTACTTTGAGGTGGCAAAATTAATGCCCTTTCAACCATACCTGGTCTTCCCTCTTCATCAAAGAAAGAAACCAAAGCTTCCCCTGTTTTTAAATCTGTAATAGCTTCAACAGCGTCAAGCTCAGGATTTTATCTGAAAGTATCTGCTGCTGCTTTAATTTTCTTAATATCCACTGGTATAAAGCCTCTAAGAGCGTGCTACACCCGGTTTCCTAATTGTCCCAATACTTCACTTGGCAGGTCCATTGGATTTTGAGTAACAAAATATACACCAACACTCTTAGAACGAATTAATCTTACAACCTGTTCAATTTTATCCATTAAAATTTTTGGAGCATCATCAAAAACTAAATGAGCTTCATCGAAGAAAAATACCATTCTTGGTTTTTCAAGATCCCCTGTTTCAGGGAGAGTTTCAAATAACTCAGACAACATCCACAGAAGGAAGGTTGAATAAAGCACCGGACTTTGGAAAAGTTTTACTGAATGAAGGATATTTACATATCCCTTCCCTTCTGGAGAAACTCTCATCATGTCGTAAAATCAAGCTCAGGCTCTCCAAAAAAGTGTTCTGCTCCCTGATCTTCCAAAGCAAGAAGACTTCTTAAAATAGCACCAACACTCTGAGATGAGATATTTCCATATTGTAAAGTATATTCCTTTGCATTTTCGCCAACATGCTGAATTATTGCCCTTAGATCTTTAAAATCAAGGAGCATCATGCCATTTTCATCGGCAACGTGAAAAACTATATTCAGTACACCAGTCTGGGTATCATTAAGTCCCAAAATTCTTGCTAATAAAAGAGCTCCCATTTCACTGACAGTTGTTCTTGCTCTGTGGCCGCCTTCACCAAATAGATCCCAAAATTGTACTGGAAATGACTTATATGTAAAATTTTCAATTCCTATGGTTTCAATTCTTTCAATCATTTTTGGGTTTTCACTGCCAGGGGTTGCCAGACTTGCCAAGTCACCCTTAATATCTGCTAAAAATACAGGAACACCCATCTCACTAAAAGATTCTGCCATTACTTTAAGGGTGACTGTTTTTCCTGTACCTGTAGCACCTGCAATTAATCCATGACGGTTTGCCATTTTTTGGAAGCAAGAAACATGATTTGTCACTTTGTCCAACCCACAATTTACCTTCATAATACATATTTCATCATTCCTCTCTGTTACATTTTTTCTTTTATATCAATAATCCTGCCTTTATACATCCCTTTAGACTGAACTTTTATTTTAAGCTCTTTTTCATACAATTTAATATATTCCTTTTCTCTTTCTGTAACGATGGAAATACAAACTCCCTTTTCCCCTTTTCTTCCTGTTCTCCCAGCCCGGTGAAGGTAATTCTGGGAAACTCTTGGAATATTAAGATTAAATACATGGGTTACCCCTTGAATATCCAATCCTCTGGCTACAAGGTCTGAGGCAACAAGTACATGTGTTTTTCCTTTTTTAAAGTTTTCTATAATTCTTTTTCTGTCCATCTTATCATTTTGACCGTGAATTGCCTCTGCAACCAATTTATGATAACTAAGCTTGGAAGCACAAACATCTGCTTCTTCTCTTTCCCCTATAAATACAATAGCTTTTTCGGGACTTACAATTCTAATTACTTTTCTCAAGGTTTCAATTTTATCTCTCAGTTCCACTTGAAAACAGTAGTGTTCAATAGTTTCCGGAACAAAATTACTGTTTCCGGTTTTAATAAATAAAGGGTTATTCATTAAATCTTTTGCCTTATTCTCTGTGTCCTTAGTAACCGATGCCGAAAACACCAGCAACTGTCTGTCTTTTTGAGTAGTTTTTATAATATCTTTTATTATCTGATAGTTATTAATATCCATCAAACGATCAACTTCATCAATTATTATTGTTTTTATTGTCTGAGGATTAATTTTTTTCTTTTTTGTCAGCTCAAGGATTCTTCCTGGAGAACCAACTATAAACTGTGGTTTTTCTCTAAGTTTTTCAATTTGGCGCTGAATATTTACGTTCCCTAAAATTAGTGCGGAGTTCATTTTTATATCTGACCCTGTACTTAAAATTTCAATCTGGCGCTGTACCTGAATGGCAAGCTCGTGAGTAGGAGCTAAAATAATTCCCTGCATTTCTCTTTTTTCTGTATCAATTTTTTTGAAAAGAGGAATAAGGTATGCAAAAGTTTTACCTGAACCTGTTTCAGACTGAACTATCAGGTCTTTATTTTGTAAAGCCTCTGGAATTACTTTAGACTGAACCATGGTTGGTGTTATAATATTCTCTTTTTCTAAAGCCTGAGCAACAGACTGGTCAATATTTAATTTACTAAATAATTCTCTCATTAATTATATTCTCCTTTTTCAGTGAGATATACCCATCTGTCCATTGTCTCATTTAACTTGTTATCTAACTGTTCTTTCTTTTTAAGAAGTTCTTTTAGTACCTCATAGTCTTTAGCTGCTTCATTTATTTTTATTTCCAGTTCTTTTATTTCTTCTTCTAAGGATATTATCTTATCATCAATCTCCTCAAATTCTTTTTGTTCCATATATGTCAGCTTCGATGTCTTTTTTCTTTCTTTTAAGGTTTTTTCTTTTGCTTCTTCCTTTTTGATTTTTATTTCTTTTTCTTCTTTTTCTTCCAAATACTCAGAATAATTTCCGTAGTAAATCTCTATTTCTCCAGATCCATTAAATGCAAATATCTTTTCGGTAATCCTGTCAACAAAGTATCTGTCATGGGAAACAGCAATTACTACTCCTGGAAAATCTTCAAGATAAGCTTCAAGAATTGTGAGAGTTTGAATATCCAAATCATTTGTAGGTTCATCCAGTAATATGATATTTGGAGCTCCCATTAATACTCTTAAAAGATAGAGGCGTCTCTTTTCTCCACCAGAGAGCTTTGAAATTTGAGTCCATTGTACGAAAAGAGGAAATAAAAACTCCTCTAGCATTTGCGATGCACTAACCAACCCATCTGGGGTTGGAAGATATTCTGCAACTTCACGAATATACTCAATTACCTTAAGATTTTCATTCATTTCAGTATTTCCCTGGCCAAGATAACCCACTTTTACCGTTTCCCCAGTGATTACTTCTCCTTTATCAGGTACAATTTTTCCAGAGATAATATTAAGCAAAGTTGATTTTCCAATACCATTTGGACCAATAATTCCAATTCTGTCATCTCTTTTGAGTATATAGCTAAAATCATCTATCAGTTTATTGTCCTCATAACTCTTGGATATGTTTTCAAGTTCAATAGTTTTTTTGCCCAGACGGGATGCACCTGCTTTTATATTAACTTTATCAAGCTCCTCTGGAGCCTTACGAACCTTTAAATCCTTATACCTTTCAATTTTTGCTTTTTGTTTGGTGCTTTTTGCCCTTGCTCCCCGCTGAATCCAGGCAAGTTCTTTTCTTAAAACACTTTGCCTTTTTCTTTCTGTATTTCTTTCCCGTTCTTCCCGATCAGCTTTTAATTCAAGAAACTTTTCATAATTTCCTTCATAGTTATATATTTTACCAAAATCAATCTCCGCAATTCTGTTACATACTCTTTCCAGAAAATATCTGTCATGAGTAACCATTAATAAAGAGCCTTTTCTGTTATTTAAATATTTTTCAAGCCACCGAATTGTTTCATTATCCAAATGGTTTGTAGGTTCATCTAAAATTAAAAGATCACACTCATTAATAAGCACTCTGGCTAAGGCTATTCTCTTTTTCTGCCCCCCGGAAAGATGTGGAATTTTTCCAGTAAGATTTTCAATTCCTAGTTTGGAAAGAATAGTCTTAACCTTTACCTCATACATCCATTCTTCTTCCTCATTTTCTCTGGGCACACTTTTAAAAAATACTTCCTCAAAAACTATTCCATCATCAGAAAAATCAGGATCCTGCGGCAGATATTCGATTATTGTTTTATTACTTGTTTTTATATCACTGGAATCACTTGTTTCAGCACCAGCAATAATTTTTAAAAGCGTTGATTTGCCAGTTCCATTAACTCCAATAAGACCTATTTTATCTCCAACATTAATATTTAAAGTAATGTCTCTTAACAAAGGCTTTTCACTGTATGCTTTTGTAATATTTTCAGCAGTGAGAAGATGCACAAAAATCCCTCCATTTTTTTCATTACCTTAATAATACCATGTTTTCCAACTAAATAAATAAAGGGCCGGGATGAATAACCTTCATCTCAGTCCTGATTGTATATTATTTTAATAATTTAATACTCTTTCTAATTTTCCAGCCTGATCAATCCATTCTTTTACCATTTTTTCAGTTGGAAGTTTTCTGATAAGCTTTTTCTTTTTATTTACTTCCGCCATTTTAGCTGTAAGATTATCTGCTCTTCTGTTTGACAGCTCAGGAACTGTATCTACTCCCGCAGCTTCCAAAAGCTCTGCATATTCCCCGCCAATTCCCTTTATTCTGATTAAGTCAGCATGATTTGCCCATTTTAAAATCAGTTTTTCGGAAACTCCAGCTTTTTCAGCTAAATCTTTTCCTCCTTTTTTTGTTGTGCAGGCTGTCAAAAGTTTTTCAATAGAGTCAACTCCCGCTTCCTTTAACTTAACTTCATAAGCCTCGCCAATTCCCTCAATTATTGTAAGCTTTGCCATAAAACATCCCCCTTTATAATTATTCTAAATATTTTATACACTTTTAAAATTAGTTTAAAACAACTGTAATTTAAAGGGAGCAGAATAAAATCAAAAAGGTTGTGTTATTAATGGATTTGTTATTGAAAGAAAATCATTGGACAGATATAAATGGTAATAAATGGGTTGCTTCAAAATATAGTAAAGAAATAACACGTAAATACTCAAGATCCCTTATAAATTACATAAATTGTACTAATTGTATAAACTGTATTAACTGTTCAAATTCTCAAAATCTAATTAATTGCATAAATTGCACTGACTCAAAAAATGGATTTAATAACATAAATTGTAACAATATATTTATGGTTCATAAATCAATTAGTGCAATTAATATTAAATACTGTTATGGAATCTGCTAAATAAATGTAATTTAAGGTGTACTGAAAAGTACACTATTTTTTTTGCTTTTTTCCTGCTATTACATATAATATTAAGGATATTCTTATATAAGGAAGGGTTTTAAATGAGTATTTTAAATGTGAAAAAATTTAAGTCACGGCTTTGGTGACCGTGCAATATTTGAAAATGTTTCTTTTCGTCTTCTTAAGGGTGAACACATAGGCTTAATAGGTGCCAATGGTGAAGGTAAGTCAACCTTTATGAATATAATTACCCACAAGCTTGAGCCAGATGAAGGTCAGGTTGAGTAGTCAAAAGGGTTCGTGTAGGCTATCTCGATCAGCATGCTGCATTGGAAAAAGGCCAGACTATTAAAGATGTTTTGGAAACTGCTTTCAAATATCTTTTTGAACTTGAAGAAGAAATAAATAATCTATACATGAAAATGGGTGAAGTTGACCCAGAAGAACTAGATGTTCTAATAGAAGATGTTGGTAATATTCAGGATGTTTTAAATCATAATGACTTTTATATAATTGATGCCAAAGTTAACGAAGTTGCCAAAGGATTAGGATTGACAGAAGTGGGGCTTGAAAAAGAAGTAGACAACCTTAGCGGTGGTCAGCGTACAAAAGTACTTTTAGCTAAACTTCTTTTAGAAAAACCTGATATTCTTCTTCTTGATAAGCCTACGAACTATCTGGATGAAGAGCATATTGAATGGCTTAGAAGATATCTTCAGGAATATGAAAATACTTTTATTCTTATTTCCCACGATATCCCCTTCTTAAACAGCGTAGTAAACCTTATTTGCCATATGGGTAACAGAGAGCTAAACAGATATATTGAAGATTATGACAACTTCATGAGAATCTATGAAGCAAAGAAAAAACAGCTTGAAGCAGCATACAAGCAGCAACAAAATGAAATTGCCGAGCTGGAAGACTTTGTTCAAAGAAATAAAGCCAGAGTTTCTACAAGAAACATGGCAATGTCCAGACAGGAAAAGCTGGATAAAATGGAAATTATTGAACTTGCAAGGGAAAAACCAAAGCCAGAGTTTAATTTTAAAACTTCAAGGGCGTCCGGAAAACTTGTTTTCAAGGTTAAAGACCTTGTTATTGGTTATGATGAACCCCTTTGCCGTCCTCTTAACCTGTGTAATGGTATAGTCTTGTTATAACACCTAGTACGGATAATATATAATAAACCCGAACTAGGAGGATTACAAAATGAGCAAACATTACGATTTAGAATTCAAGAAGGAGGTTGTACGTGAATATCTAAAAGGCAAAAGCCTTGGTGATCTTTTTGCAACCTACGGTGTATCAAAATCAACAATGTCCGGATGGATAAAAAATACAGCGAAGAATGTCATTACACAAAACCACAAAATAAAGAAAATGCAATATCACCAGAGGAATATAGAGCGCTTAACAAGAAGCTTATGGAACTTCAAAAGGAAAATGACTTCCTAAAAAAGTAGTGGCATTCTTCGCAAAGGAAATCGATTAGTTGTATATCGGTTCATTGATGCCTATAAACTTGAGTTTGGATTGTGCTGGTTATGCCGCAAGTTCAACCTCTCTCCGAATATGTACTACAATTACTTAAAGAACAGAAAATCCACGTATCGTGAGGGAAAGGCTAAAGTTCAAGAAAACATAAAAAGTATTTATTACAATAATGGACGCATTATCGGCCATAGGTGGATGGTCACTTTTCTTGCAAGGCAAAATATATTTATTAGTAAGACAACAACACATAAGTATATGAACAAGGAATTAAACCTGCATGCAATCACTGTAAGAAAAAGGCCCAAATATGTAAAAGGTGAAAAGAACAAAGTATTTCCCAATATTCTTAATCAAAATTTCTCTGTCACAGAAAGAAATAAAGTATGGTGTACTGATTTCACCTATATAAGATTAACAAACGGTAAAATGCGTTATAATTGTACTATTATAGATTTAGCAAAAAGGGAAGCGATAGCAACGGTTAACTCAAAATGAATCAACTCAGATCTGGCAATAGAAGCCTTGTCTAAAGCTCTTGAAAGAGAGAGCCCAGATGAAGGGTTAGTCTTACATTCAGATCAGAGGGTACAGTTCACCTCATGGGCTTTCGTAGAGTACTGCAAAAGCCAAGGAATAAGGCAAAGCATGAGTAAAACAGGTTGCCCATACGATAACGCTCCAATGGAGAGATTTTATAAATCACTTAAGTCAGAGCTTATTTACCACCAAAAATTTGAAACCGACCTACAATTAGATGAAACTATCAATAAATATGTTTATGTGTGGTACAACCACATTCGACCTCATTCATACAATGGAGGGCTGACTCCATTTGAAGCGCGAAATATAAACTGATTTTCCGTACTTAGTGTTACAAAGATGCTTGACCATTACAATCCTTTGGCATACCTATGCTTCAGAATATTGATTTTGAAAACAATGTTCCCCAGGGTCTGGTAATTACCCCTACCCGGGAACTGGCGGTACAGGTTGATAAAGACTTAAAGGAACTAGGAAAATATTTGCCACATAAAACTACAGCTATCTATGGCCAGCATAGTATTAATACTGAAATACAAGAACCAAAAAGGGAGTTCGTATTGTTACGGGGACTCCTGGAAGAATTTTTAATCATATCCAAAAAGGGACTCTGAATACAAAGAATATTAAATTTTTGGTTTTAGATGAAGCTGACAGAATGCTGGATATGGGGTTTATTGATCAGGTTCAGCAAATTATAAAGAAAATTCCTAAAGAAAGAGTAACTATGTTGTTTTCGGCTACTCTTCCAGATGAGATAAAAAAATTTGCCACAGATATCTAAATAATCCGGAGACTGTTTCAATTGAATCTGAAACAAAAACAGTAGACTCTATTGAGCAAATATATTACAGAGTTAATTATGATGAAAAAAGAAGACAGCTTAACCGGATCCTTACAATAGAAAGACCTGAAGGTTGCATAATTTTTTGTAATACAAAAAGGAGTACAGATCAGGTTCACAACTTTTTATTAATGAAAGGCTACGCCTCCCAGGCTCTTCATGGAGATATTCCTCAAGGCCGAAGACTTAATATTATTAATGATTTTAAAAAAGGCGTTTTCCCCATTCTTGTTGCTACAGATGTTGCTGCAAGGGGAATCCATATTGAAGGTTTATGTTTAGTAATTAACTATGACTTACTTGTTGAAAAGGACAATTATGTACATCGTATTGGTCGCACCGGAAGAGCCGGTCATGATGGAAAAGCAACCTCTCTTGTTACTTCTGAAGATATTATGAGTCTTTATGAAATAGAAGAGCATACGGGAGCAATGATTGAAGAAAAAGATCTTCCTTCAGATAGTTTATATAATAAAAATAAACCTGCAGCTGAAAAATGGAAGCTTTCTAAGAAGCCAAAACTTAAAGTAATTCCTAAACAGGCAAAAACAGTAAAACCTGCAGTAAAAACAGAGAAGAAAATATACCCAAAAGTTCAGACAAAAGTTCAACCACCCGCATCTGTTCAGGCTAAAGTTCAGCCACAGCCTTTATTGCAGGAGAAAAAGACAATTACAGAAAAAAATCTTTTTTCAAAAAAATTATCGATAAAATATTTGGCAAATAAAAAAGGACCTTGAAGGTCCTTTTTTATTATAAATTTCTGCTATTATAACTTTTTCATTTTATATATTCTTTTTTTAATACCGGTTTTCTTTAGTTCTTTTAATATGGTATCTTCTTTTCCGCCGTAAATAACTACCTCAGTTATTTTATCTTTAATATCAACTTTTCCAATATCTTCATTATTTACTCCGTTAATATTTCTTATTGTATAGAGAATATCTCTTGTCTGAAGAGAACTATTGAGCTTTCCTCCCTCAATCCTTATAACAGCGGCTTTTTTTCTGTTACCCGTGTCTTTAAATCTGCCAGCATCCCTTCTGTTCTTTTGAGGAACTTTAGGTGCTGTGTTTACATATCCACCTTTACAAGGAATTTTATATCCTAAAAATGTTTCTAATTCTCTAAACCTATCCATTTCTGAAGGCATTACAAAAGTTATAGCAACACCTTTCTCATCAACCCTGCCAGTACGACCTATTCTGTGAACATACTGTTCCGGTTCAAAGGGAACACTATAGTTAATTACATGAGTGATACCAGCAACATGAATACCCCTTGCAGCTAAGTCTGTTGCAATAAGAACTCTATACTGACCTTTTTTAAAATCTTTTAATATTTCCTGGCGCTCAGTTTGATCAACCCCACCATGAAAAGCACAAACAGCATTGTCCCACTTTTTTAAAATTGTATAAAGGTTGTCTACCTGCTCCTTTGTGTTACAGAAAATTATTCCTTTTTGAGGCTTTTCATATTTTATTACCTTTTTCATGAAATCAACTTTTTTTAACCCTTCAACTGCATAATACAGTTGTTCAATTTTTTCCAAAAGGTTTTCTCCAAATTCTATTTCAATGTTTTCTGGATTATTCAAATATTTTTCTGCAATATCTTTAACTTCTTGATTTATTGTTGCAGAGAACAACAAAGTAGTTCTGTTTTCCGGAATTTTTAAAATAACAAATTCAAGTTGATCCTTAAAACCCATAAGAAGCATTTCATCTGCTTCATCTAGTATTAAAAATTTAACACTACCCAGCTTCACGTTTTTGTTCATAATATGATCCATTAATCTTCCTGGAGTTGAAACAATAACATGAGGAACATCTTTCAAAGCTTTACGCTGAATTTCCATTAACTGATTACCATAGAGAGCAATACTTTTAATACCTTTGTATTTTCCAATATCATTTATATCTTCTCTAACCTGCTGAGCAAGTTCTCTGGTTGGTGCCATAATAACAGCCTGGACTGCTTCAAGGTCTGAATCAATCATTTCACAAATAGGAATAGCAAAAGCACCAGTCTTACCACTTCCCGTTCTTGATTTTACTGTCAGGTTCTTACCTTCAAGTATTTTTGGTATTGCTTCTTCCTGTACTTCAAGAGGACTTTGAAAACCAAGCTCACTTAAAGCCCTTTTTATTTGATTATCTAAAGGATAATCTTTAAACTTCATTTTCATCAATAACCTCTTTCTTCAAGTAACTCAATAAATATTTTTGCTATTTCCGGGTCAAATTGTTTACCGGAATAATTCTTAATTTCTTCAATAGCTTCCTTTGTAGTTTTCTTTTCCTTATATGGTCTTTCACTAATCATTGCCTGAAAGGCATCAGCTACAGAAATTATTCTGGAGATAAGAGGGATTTCTTCCCCCTTTTAACTTTTTCGGATAACCCTTACCATCCCATCTTTCGTGATGGTGCAATACTTCCTCTGCTATACTTGCATAATCATCTACTGCTTTCAAAATATTATAGCCTGTTACAGAATGTTTTTTCAGCTCTTCCCATTCTTCTTTTGATGGTTTTCCTTTTTTGTTCAATATCTCTCCAGAAACTTTAATTTTACCCACATCATGAACCATTGCTGCAAGTTTTAATTCTTCCATACGATTATCATCGAAATCAAAGGCCTTGCCAATCATTAGAGAATATTCTGCTACTTTCTCTCTATGTTCTTTTTCATGGGAATATATTTTATCAATATCATTAAGAATATTATTTACAGTTCTAAGATGCATTTCTCTTCCATGTTTAAACTTATCTTTATACATATTGGAATCTGCCTGTCTTAGTATATCATTAATATCCTGAGAAACTTGTGTTTTTATTTCATATCCCACAGCCAAAGAAACTACTACTGAGTCTAGTAAAGTATTTCTAGTTTTTTCTGAAATCCTTTTCTTAATTTTACCAGCCGTTTCATTATCTGTTTGGGGAAGAATCAGCATAAATTCATCCCCACCAACTCTGCAAAGTATATCATCAGCTCGAGTAACACTCAATAGTATCTCAGAAGAAGTTACAAGAAGACGGTCTCCCATTTTATGGCCAAAAGCATCATTTGCCATTTTTAAACCATTAACATCCATCATCATTATACAAAGAGGAAGGTTTCTTTCAATATTAAGACGATTTAGAGAATCCTCCATGTACCTTCTATTATATAATCCTGTAAGCTGATCATGATAACTTAGATATTGTACTTGTTTTTGCTTTTCTTTCCTCTCAGTAAAATCGCGGAAAACTGTTACAACTCCAGTGATATTACCTTCAGAATCTCTTACAGGAGCTGAAGTTTTTTCTATTGGTATTTCTTTTCCATTTCGGAAAATTAGTAAAACATCTTGTATTTCCAAAATTTCCCCATTGTCAAAAGCATTTTTTATTTCTACATTTGCAGGTTCCCTGTTATCTTCCCGGATTATTGGGAATGCTTTTGAAAGATGCATATTTTTTGCTTCTTCTTGAGTCCATCCTGTTAAATTCTGTGCTACTTGGTTCATTAGAATGATATAACCACTGGAATCTGTTGAAACAACACTATTACCAACAGAAAGTAAGGTTGTCTGAAAAGCTCTTTTTCAATTTTTAGCTCTCTGGAAATAATTATATTATCTGTAACATCTCTGGCTGCAGCATAAATTAAGTTATTATATGCTACTGATTTCCATTTAATATGTTTGTAATTTCCGTCCCACGCTCTGTATCTGTTGGTAAAATTAAGGGCTGGATTACCATCCTTCAAATTTGCAACTGCTTCAAGGGTTGACTCTAAATCATCTGGGTGAACATAGGTAAGAAAATTTGTTTTTAAAATATAGTCCTCTGGATATCCTAATATCTTTTCCCAGGATTTATTAATTCTGATAAAATTCCCCTGAAGATCCGTAATGCAAAGCAGGTCAAGGTTGACAGCAAAAAATCTCTCTAATTCTTCCTTTTGCTCCAAAGTTTGCTGAAGAGCTAATTTCAAATCTGTAATATCCCTTGCGGTTCCAGCATAACCTGTTATTTTTCTATTCTCATCCCATATAGGAACCGCATTGGTTGTAAATATATTCCAGCTGCCATCTTTATGTTTTAAGCGGTAATCGGAAATTTCCATTCTTTTTTTTGTCTTTTTTATATTTTCAAAAAATCTGTTACCGTTTTTAGGTCCTCTGGATGGACATATGGTTCAAAGGATTTCCCAAGAGCTTCTTCGATAGAATAGCCTAATAGTTTTGTCCAGGCTTGAGAAATAAAGTCAAATTTGCCATCTGTTGTAATGAGGTAAATAATGTCATAGCTATTGTCCACGAGAACTTTTTGCTTCTCTTCATTTTCTTTTAATTCTGTTAAATCTATATTTATTCCTGCCCAGCGATAAGGCTTGCCTTTTTCATCTTTTAATAAATTGCCCCTTGTAAGAATCTATTTCCATCCACCATTTTTATGTTTAAGGCGATGTACTACTTCATATTCTGGAATTTTTTCTTCCATGTAATCTTTAATGGTTTTTTCTATCATTGGAACATCTTCAGGGTGCCAAAGATTTTTTCAGCCATTAAAGGAATTTTCTACTTCTTCATCAGAGTAGCCAAGCATAGCTTTCCATTCTTTGGAAAAAAACAACCTTGTCAGAGATCATATCCCAGTCCCAGGTTCCAGTACCTGTTGCTTCAACAAGAAAATCAAAATATTCTATTTTTTCAATTAAATTCCTGGAGATATTTAGTTTATCAATAAGAATACTTGCCTGACTGGCAAATAACTCTGCTTTTTCAAAATTTTTAAACTGCTAATTTTTATCCATAAAAATAGTAAAATCAGCTGCTGTTTTTTTATTAATTTCAACTCTTATTACAACCACTTGCTGTATTCCAGCTATTTTTTCAATAACTGTAACAATATTTTTTGGTATTACTTTCCCTGTAAGTTCAGTTAAATCATTAAAAACAGTCACTGTGCTTTTATTTATTTTATCTTCTCTAATTGGGTCGTACTCCCAGACTTTCCCCTTGGGGCTATATCCTAAAAATTCGAAAGCTTTCTTTAAAACTCCCTTTTCACCAGAAAGACCAAGAGTTTTAAAATTAGCTGTATTTTCTATAAAGAGGTTAAATGCTGCAAGTTTACCTTCCGCCAGATCCAAAAAAAATCCGTCAGTTCTTGGAAATCAATTTTTCCTGTACTAAAAAATCCTGATTTATTTTCTTGCTAAATTTTAGAATTTCCTCAAAGGTTTTCAAGAAGAAATCTCCTCCCCATTACTTGTATATATTACCCAAAAAAACAATTAAAAAGACATGCTTAATTTTTTATTAAACATGCCCTGGTTCTATTTTGAAGCTGTAGCAGCAGGAGCAGATGGAGATGCAACGGCTTCTTTTGCTTTAAATGTTACTTCTGAAATATTAGGAACTACTTGAATCCATGTTTTTCCTTCCTTAAATTTCATAGGCTCACCATTATATTTGAAAGTAAAAGGATCAGCTGCTTTTACCTTTTCCCAGGTACCTTCATAGTAAAGACCATCAATAAAGAATACGGCTTTCCCTGAACCAAAAACATTCATCTCTGACTGGACTTCTTCTTTAACCACTGTCCTGGTTGGAGTTTCCATAAGAATTAAGTTATCTGCAAATATCTTAACTTTTTGGTCTGTTTCAAAAGATTTACCATTAACATAGCGCCAAAATTTTCCATCTTCAAACATATATGTAACAACATGGTAATATGATGATTTTTTAGAATATGGAATATCTATTATATCAACCTTATTACCTTCAGAAACTTCACCAATAGGAAGTCCTTCAAGAGATTTTATTGGATATTTTTTTGAATTGGCATGTTTTAACATAAGTTCCGTTGTTGTGTATAAGTTGTGGGGTGGCTTTCTGTCCTTTGTTCTGTAAAAAGCTACCCCTGAATTATATATTTCGTCTAAATCCATTATTTTATGATAAGGGATTAAATTTAAAGCATCCGTATTCCCGCCGGCGTGAGCAAAAGCTGAAGGATAGCCTTTAACAATTTCTATAAAATAATAGCGGGCACTTCTTATTGGCCCTATTTTTTCAGCATGATAAGAGTCGAAAAAAGCTAAAAATCTTGTAATTCCACCTTCTGCCAGTAATTCAATAACTGTATCTGCTTTATCAAGACCAGATTGAGGATATGCTTTTGTATGGTTATCTACAGAAACAATAAAACTGCCTTCAAATTCTTTTACAAAAACTTCTTCCTTGGGAGCTGTTTCCTCAGGAGTAACCGGAGGTTCAATGCTTTTTTCTGCAACTTCTTTTTTATATGAACACCCCGTTAAAGATAACATGATTATTAATAATATTAAAAGGATCTTTTTCATAAAAGAAAACCTCCAAGCTTATTTTTTGTAAAATTCAATTTTTTGACAATTGCTACATAAATAAACATTTACTTCCATACCTAAAAGCTCATCTTCTTTAATAAATTGATAATCATGATTGCATATTACTTCCTCTGCAATTATTGTTTGAGAAGATACTTCATTTTCAGCCTCAGCTTCAGAAATTTCCCCAACGATATTTTCATATAATTTATTTTCTTCAATATGTTCAAGAGTCATTTCAATAAGGTTTTTTAATATATCTGCACTGACAGGAGAATTCGCTTCGACAAACAATTTTAATATTTTATCTCTGTCAATTCTCTTCTCAATTTGGAAAACACCCATTCCTGCATCTCCATAACCACGAAGCTTATTGCCATCAATATTATTAAAATGAGAAATTCCATTAGACTTCAAAAAGTCACTTATTATATACAATAAATCATGAGCGTCAAACTTTAATTCAATTGTAAAATTTTTTCCAAACAAATTACTTCCTCCTCTTATTTTTATAACTTATCTTTTAATATTCCTGCTGCAATCAAAAAAGGATCCCAAACAGGTGCAAAAGGAGGAGCATAGGCCATATCTGTATCAGCCAAGTCTTCTACTCTTATTCTATTTTGAATTGCCAGTGCTAAGACATCAATTCTTTTTGCAAAACCGTTTTGTCCAATAATTTGTGCACCAATTATTTTTTTCGATTCTTTTGACCCTATTAATTTTACTTTAACAGGATTATGTTCTGGGTAGTATCTTACCAGATCCATAGAATCAACAATTACTTCTTCCGCCATTATCCCCTCTGCCGCTGCTTCTTTTTTGGAGAGGCCCGTTCTGGCTACTCCCATATTTATTATTTTTGTTATAGCTGTACCAACTATTCCTTTAAACTCTTCCCGGCCTCCAGCCATATTATTTCCCGCAATTCTTCCTTGCTTATTAGCTGTTATTCCCAGTGGTATATATACATTTTTTTCTTTAACTATGTGATAATGGCTGGCACAATCACCAGCAGCATAAATATCCGGTATGTTTGTTTCCATATAATTATTTACCTTTACTGCTTTTTCTTCCGTTAATTCTATTTCAGCTTCTTCGGCAAGTTGGGGGTTTGGAACTGAGCCAAGAGTTAAAATTACCAAATCAAATTCACAAACCCCATTTTCAGTAATTACTTTTTTTACTATTCCATCCTCACCTTCGAAACCTGTTACTTTTTCATTGAGGATAACTTTTATCCCCTCACTATCAATATATTTCTTGACGGTTTCTGATATTTCTTCATCAAATTTACTTAAAACTCTGTCTCCGGCTTCTATTATGGTAGTTTCAACACCTAATCTTTTAAATGTTTCAACCATTTCAACTCCAATATAACCAGCACCAACGATTACTGCTTTTTTTATTCCATTTTCGATGGCTTTCTTTATTTTAATTCCATCTGTAAGATTTCTCAGGGTATGGATATTTTTTAAATCTCCATTTTTAAAATCAATTTTTCTTGCACCTGCTCCTGTTGCTATAAGCAGTTTACTGTAATACTTCTCAAAGGAATTATTTCCAGCCTGAATTAATACTTTTTTCTCTTTCGGAATTATTTTTTTAACCAAATGTTCCATATGTACATTAATATTTTAAGCTGCAAATTCTTCGGGAGTTCTTGCAATAAGTTCACTTATTTCCTTTTTCATGCCACTAAGGTAGTAAGGTATTCCACAAGCTGCATAAGAAATATATTTTTCATCTGTATAAACATCAATTTCAATCTCAGGGTTCAGTCTTCTTATTTTACTTGCTGCACTCATACCCGCAGCAACAGCACCAATAATAACTATTTGCTCTGACATTTTAAAACCTCCCCAGGATAATTCTATAGAATTATTTTAACAGTAAAGGTACAATATATAAAGAATAATTTAAAGGAGGCTTTTGTATGAATAAGACCCCTCACAGTGACGAATTTTTGTATGATTTATCCGACTTTTTTAAGCTTTTCGGAGATTCTACCAGACTTAAAATTATTTTTTCCCTTATGGACACAGAACTGTGTGTAAATGATATATCTAATGAGTTAGGAATGAGCCAGTCAAGTATTTCCCATCAGTTAAAAATACTCAGGCAAAATAAAATTGTAAAAAACAGGAAGATTGGTAAGCAGGTTTTTTATTCTTTGGATGATGAACATGTTTCTTCAATAATTATTCAGGGAGTTGAACACTTAGAGCACAATAAATGTTGGGGTGGTAAAAACCATTCTGACATTTATTTGCGAAAAAATACAGAACATTAGGTAAATCCATATTAGAGAACACTCGCTGTAATCTAAGGAGGAATTTACTTATGCTCTATAATAACTATTATATTAAAAAATTAATTGGTTTTAAAGGGATAATTTTAGAACAATTAGAAACTTCTTCTGATTCAACGTCCTTTCCTTTTTCTCTGGAGATTAAAACTCACAATTACCCCAAATGCCATCAACAAACCAGTAAAGTTCATGATTACAGAATTCAAATGATAAAAGATATTTCCATCTCAGGGAAGAAAACCTACCTTTACTACAAAAAAGAAGGTACGTTTGTAATCACTGCAATAAAAAATTCTACAAAAAAATGATTTTCTCCCCCGCTATCAAAGAATGACCAGCAGGCTGATAAAATACATAATTACTCGAATGAAAAATGTTTACTCTGTATCTGATATTGCCAAAGAGAATAATATTTCACCATCAACGGCTCTCAGGCTTTTTAGATTCATAAACTATTCCCTAACAAAATTGCCCGAAGTAATCTCTATTGATGAATTTAAAGGTAATGCCGGGGGCAAAAAGTACCAGTGCATATTAACTGATCCCCAAAACAAGAAGGTACTTGATATTCTTCACGGAAGAGAACAACACATTTTATCGGACTATTTCAGGAAATTCAATGACAGGGATAAAGTAAAATACTTCATTATGGATATGTGGCAACCTTACAAGGATATTGCTGAAACATATTTTAAAAATGCAACTATCATTATCGATAAATTCCATTTCATTAGGCAGGTCACTTGGGCATTTGAAAGAATTAGGAAAGATGAGCAAAAGAAATTTGCCAAGGAAAGGCGAAGATATTTCAAAAGAAGTCGCTCCCTTCTCTTAAAAAGAATGAAGTATTTAACTCCTGAAGAAATTGACCAGGTAAACGTTATGCTTGCTACTTCTGAGAAACTGCAAAAAGCTTATATGTTAAAAGAAAAATTTTATAACTTTGTTGACAGCAGTGATTTAGAAAGTGCAAAAAAGAATTTGAAAGCCTGGTATATGTTTGTTATGTTCTGTGAGCTTGAAGAATTCGATAAATGCTCCAGAACCATTTTCAACTGGCAGAAATATATTCTTAATTCATTTACTTGTACTTATACTAACGGATATACAGAAGGAGTTAACAACAAAATTAAGGTTTTAAAAAGAAATGCTTATGGTGTAAGAAATTTTTGGAGATTCAAAAACAGAATAATGCACGTAATGAACTAAAAACAATTTAAATGAGTACCGCATTTTTCAATGCGGTACTCATGGAATCTAATCTAATTGGGTTACCCCAACATTTGACAAAGAACCTATTTTCTTTCCTTCATAGTTACCTTAAACTCAATACGCTTACTTTCATCTCTTATAACTATTATATTTATTTCGTCTCCAACTTTTGTCTCTTCAATTGCTTTTAAAAGACTTTCCATATCAAGAATGTCATTTCCATTGAAATTGATAATTATATCACCTTCAATTATACCTGCTTCTCCCGCTGCACTTTCTTCTACTATTCCTCTTACAAGAACCCCTGCCATATATTCATCATTGTTCTTTTCATTAACTACTTCACTGCCTATTATTCCAAGAAAGGGTCTTGATACATATCCCTTTTCAAGTATTTCTTCATAGATACCTTTAGCATGATTAATTGGTATAGCGAAAGCAAGTCCCTCAAGATTACTACCGGCAATTTTAACTGTGTTTATTCCGATTACTTCACCGGACATATTTACAAGAGCTCCTCCAGAATTACCAGGATTTATTGCTGCATTTGTTTGTATTAATTTCAGCCTTCTATCAGAAAAATTCAAATTTCTTTGAAGTCCGGAAATTATACCATCTGTAACAGTATTTTTATAGCCCAAAGGACTACCAATTGCTAATACTTTTTCACCGACTTTTAATTTTTCAGAATCACCAAGCTTAGCAGTCTTAATATTTTCAAGTAATTCCTGACTTATGTTTTCTTTGTTTACTGATATGAAAGCAAGATCTGACTCTTCATCATATCCCAAAAGTGTTCCTTCGGTTTCTGTTTCCTTATCCAAAAGAACAAGTATTTTAGCTGAATCTTCGACTACATGATAATTTGTAATAATTGTTAAATTTTCTTTATTGTCATCAATTACTACTCCTGATCCCTGAGATGTTCTGGAATAATTATTTGAAAGAAAATCTCTGAATATTTCTGTACTGGTTATTGATACAACTGACTTGGAGACCTCATCAAAAATATAACTTATGTTTGCATCTCCTGAGTCATATTCAATCACTCTTTGTTCAGTATTATCTTCTTTTTCAATAAAAAAATGTCGAGCGGCTCCTAAGCCTAATCCAAAGGAGAAAGCAGACAAGGCAACTATAAGAGATAAAATTATTATGTTTTTTATGCTAAAAAAGGAATTTTTTTCTGTTTTTTTATCTAGGTTTATTTCTGACATTTTATTCTCCTTCTAAAATCAATCGTTTTTTACATTGGGATAAAGAAAAAGTAAATACAACTCCTTTTTCTTGAGAACTTTCTACATAAATATCCTGCCCGTGACCTTTTAAAATTTCTTTCGCAATGGATAATCCTAAACCTGAACCCATTTTTTCTTTACCTCTGGATTGATCTAGTTTTGTAAAACGATTAAATACCAAAGGTAGTTCTTCCATATTTATAATTTCTCCAAAATTTATTATTTCAAAGAAGATTAATTCATTTTTAGTATAGGTTTTTAAAATTATAGTCCCATTTTGATGAGAAAATTTCAGTGCATTATCTACAAGATTGTAGACTACTCTTTGAATTTTTAGTTCATCTCCATAAGCATAAAACATTCCTTCTTGAAGACTTACCTGCAAATCTATTTCCTTCTCAATAATTCTTTGTTCAAGGCTTTCGAGAACATTTAAAACTGTGCCATTTAAATCAAAGGGCTCCATGTTAAATTTCATTCCACCGGCCTGTATGTTTGATAAATCCAGAACATCATTAGTCATTTTGATAAGTCTTTTGGATTCATCTAGCACTATATCCAGATATTTATCTCTTTCTTCTTCTTTAATAGTCCCGTCTTTTATTCCCTGAATAAATCCAGTAATTAAAGTAAGGGGAGTCCTCATATCATGGCTGAGGTTGGAAACGAAATTTTTTCTCATTTCCTCATATTTTTTCAAATCTTTAGTCATACTGTTGTAACTTCTTGCTAAATCACCCAAAGCATCATTTTTATATAAATTAATTGTTTCTTCGTAATTTCCCTTTGTTATCTCATTTATTCCTTTATTTATTTTATTAATACTGTCACTTAACCTTCTGATGCTGTAAAAATTAACAAGAAAAATTACCAGAGCTATGAAAAGAACTGCATATATACTAATACTGTTTATTTTAGATATTGTAGCTTCAATTTCCGGGAAGGAGGCATCCATAATCAAAGCAAAATGAGTTTTTTCATAAAAACTTAAAGGATAGCCTAAAACTAAAAAGTTTTCTCCCTTATCCGAAAAAGTTTTGCTTTTTTTAATTACAATATTACCTTCATAAACATTGGCAATATCTTCATTTGTAAAATATTTTTCTATTCTTTCTGGAGAATAGTTTAGAGAAGCGGCAAAAAGACCACCGCTTCTGGTTGAAAATCCTATTTTTGTATTTAGAAATCTCTCCATGGCATCAAGCTCTGAGGTAAGATCTTCATATCGCAGAACTCCGTCACTAAGGAATTTTTGATACTTCCTTTCTACAATCTGGGATTGAGAAATTAAGTCCTCTTCTTTTTTCTCTATTAAATATTCTGCCATTTCATTTACTATATAATGATTAAAAACCCAAAAGGCCAGAAATATTATTAGTAAATTCAGGGTGAGAAATTTTGAAAAAAATCTTTTCAATTTATTACCCCGCATTTATTTGGAATTTATACCCTATACCCCAAACTGTTTTTATTTCCCAGTTAACGTTTCCTTCAAACTTCTCTCTGAGTCTTTTTACATGAACATCAACAGTTCTGGTTTCTCCTTCATAATCGTATCCCCAAACATTGCTTAATAATTGTTCTCTTGTAAAAACTTTGTTTGGATTACTTGAAAGAAAATGAATCAATTCAATTTCTTTCGGAGGAATTTCAAGAATTTTACCTTGATAATTAATAGTATAGTTATTCATATTAATTACTATGTCAGGGAGTTCAATAATTTTTTCATCATTTATAGCAGCCTTTTCCCCAAATCTTCTGATAACTGCTTTTATTCTTGCAAGAACTTCTTTAGGTTCAAAAGGTTTTACAATGTAATCATCTGCTCCCAACTCAAGACCAAGAACTTTATCAAAAGTTTCTCCCTTAGCTGTAAGCATAATTATTGGAACATTGCTTTTTTGACGTATATTTTTGCATACATCATACCCATCCATTTCAGGTAGCATTATATCCAGTAATACTATATTTGGATTATCTTTCTCAAAGTTTTCTAATGCCTCAACAGGATTAATATAACTTGTACATAAAAATCCTTCTTTTTCCAGGTACAATTTAAGGAGTTTACTGATATTTACATCATCTTCAATAATCATTACTTTTTTCATAGTCATTTAATCATCTCCATTAATTAATAGTTGTAACTGTATAATGTTATTCCTGCTGATTTTTTGCCTTCCGGATCAAGGGAAACTTCAACTATATAATCCCCAGCTTCGTATTCCAGAACATATGCACCACTTTCAAAGTTTTCTCCTTCGTAATCCGGTTCCCCTAAAACATTTTTTATTTCTTCGGCAGTCATGCCAATTTTAATTCCATATGTGCGATATCCTTCTCCAGCTGTCAATCCTGTTACTTTTTCTTCTGTTGGATCTATATATATTCCAATGTTGTTGTATATATATAGATCTGAACCCTGCCATGTTGTTATTTCATCAGTTTCTCCCAGTTCTTTAATAACTTTTTCTCTGGTGTCTTTAAAGGTTATTGAAAGATCTGTAAATTTTCCCTGAGCAGCTTCGGGGAATTGATCAATCTTTGAACCTTGCTGCTCACCTTCATTAGGCTCTTCATTCTTAGGTTCTTCTTTTTGAGTTTCTTCCTGTTTTGGTGACTGAACTTCAGGTTTATCTTCCTCAGGCTTATTTTCTTCTTTCGAACATCCTGTAAAAATTAACATTGATAAAATTATTAGTCCTAATAAATATTTTTTCATAAAAGTATATTCCTCCATTTTATTTTCTATACCCTAAATAATAGATTATTATTTACAAATATTTCAATTGTATTATTTAAATAATATGTAAATTATTAACTTACTACTTAAAAAAGCTTTATCACCACTGGTAATAAAGCTTTTTTGGAAAATATTTTATAAAAGAAATTAACTAAGTCTATAAGCCGGATTCTGTTTCAGATGATCATCTATCTGGGATAAAAGTTACCTTCTACCTCTAGCGACCTACCCGGAGGCGGGACGGGCAGCCCCATATGCCTCTCTATCAGGTCTTGCACCAAGTGGGGTTTACCTAGCAGCTTAGTCGCCTAAGCACTGGTGCGCTCTTACCGCACCGTTGCACCCTTACCGGAAAACCGGCGGTATATTTTCTGTGGCACTATCCTTAAAGTCACCTTCACTGGCCGTTAGCCAGCACCCTGCCCTATGGTGTCCGGACTTTCCTCTGAATTTCTTCAGCGATCATCTGACTTACTTAATTCTTCTTTTTTCCCTGCTAACAATCTTGAACAACTTTCACAATAAGTTATACTCTTTGCTTCTACTTCTCTTAATTTTACTATGGAAACATTTAATCTGCAATATGAACATTTATTTCCCTCTTCGAGAACAGCTATTCCATTAAGAGGATATTTTTTTGTACCGAAATATATTTAGCATAAACATCAGGAGGAAGTTCACTTTTAAGATTTTCTATTTCAACATCTAATTTTTTCACTTTTATTTCATTTTCTTCTTCCAGTTCCTTAA
Organism: Peptococcia bacterium; assembly: GCA_965228015.1. GTDB lineage: Bacteria > Bacillota > Peptococcia > Peptococcales > SKKY01 > SKKY01. The sequence goes on along the minus strand of OZ245787.1, from coordinate 86,807 downwards.
ATTCTTTAAGTTTTTCATTAAATTCTTGTTTTTTTCTTTAATAAATTCTTTTTCTTTTTCAATTCCTTCAGCTAAATCTTCAGAGGCAGCTATTAATTCAATAAGTTCCTCTTCTTTTTCCTGGTATCGCTCTTTAAGATCTTCAATATTTTCTTTCAAAGATTCAAGTTCTTTAAAATTTGCATCTGAATTTTTATAAAGATTATTTTCTTTTACCTTTATATCATTTAAAAAAGCACTATTCTCCTCTTCTATTCGTTTCATATCCAGAACAATTATTTCCTGTTGTTCTTTCATATTATTATAGCTTTTTATAATTTCCTGAATCTCCTTTTTACTTTTTTGAAGCTCCTTTTTAAAACTGGCAAGGTCTTTATTATTTACCAGATCTTCACGTTCCTTTTCAAGTTTCTGAAGGGAAAACATTCGAATATCCATTAAAATCTCTCCTCATATATTATGATTAAATTTAAAAAACAAAAAAGGACAGGAAAAATTTTCCTACCCTTTATAAAACGCAAATGGATCTGTATTAACTTTTGAAATTACTACCTGAATATCTTCTTTAAAATTTAATAACAAAAAATTAGCTGCTTTTTCAACAACTGGTTTTTCTGTAGCATAGTGCCCTGCATCTACAAGTGCTAAGCCTAATTCCTTTGCCTCTTGAGCTTCGTGAAATTTTATATCTCCTGTAAGATACACATCGGCTCCTTTTTGTAATGCATCTTTGTAGAAGCTCATTCCAGAGCCCCCGCATAAGGCAATTTTATAAACATGGCGATTCAGATCTCCCGTATATTTTAAGTCAGAAATACAAAGTGCATTTTTTACAAGTCCAAGAAAATCCTTTAGTATAATTGGATTTTGAATATATCCGATTCTGCCTATTCCAGTTTTTTTACTATCATTATAAAGGGGAATAATGTCATATGCAGGCTCTTCATATGGGTGCACTTCCAGCATAGCTTTTATTACTTTGTCTAATTTTTCAATGTTTAACATAGTTTCTATTTTTACTTCAGGTGCCTCTGAAAGCTCTTCAATTTTACCTAAAAAAGGTTCAGTACCTTGTTTAGGTAAAAAATATCCCTTCCCTTTTATATGAAAGGTACAATCTGAATAATTACCTATGTGTCCTGCTCCAGCTTCTGTTATAGCCTTTCTGACTTTTTCTTCAAAGTTTAAAGGAACGTTTACTGCAAATTTTAAGCATCTTTCTTTCCAGCCTGTAATAAGGCTGGAAATATTTTTTAAACCAAGCATATCCGCAAGTACATCGTTAACACCGCCAAAGGCAGCATCAAGATTAGTATGTGCTATGTATAAAGAAATATCTTTCTTTAATAATTCCTGAAGAATGCGACCCTGAGGAGTATCTGATACAAAGGTTTCCGGCATATCATAAAATGGATTATGATGGGCAAAAATCATATCTACCTTGTTTTCTGCAGCTTCTTTTAATACTTCCATATTAACATCAAGAGTTACAAGAATTTTATTTACTTCTTTATTATGTGAACCAGTAATTAAACCAATTTTGTCTTCCTTCGTTGCATATTTTTCAGGAAGCCATTGTTCAATTTTTCTAATTACATCTATTGTTTTAAGACTCATTAAGGCACCTGCTCATTTCTTCCCAGTTCTTCAACTATTTCTCTATTTCTTTATCTATCTCAGGATTTTTGCTTTTTCTCATTCTGGAAATGTTTTTACTGACCTTTTCTTTTTCAAATTCGACAAATTTATCCAGCAAAGGATGCTTGTTTTTTATTAACAAAGGACCAAAAAAAAGTTCTCCTTTTTCTAACTTCCTGTTTTGCCCTTTTTCCAGAACTATAACCGGATAAAATTTATTATCCTCCAACACAAGATCTTCGTCAATTATTTTCCAGCCATTTTTAGTTCCAAAATCCCTAACTTTTTCCCAATTTACATTTGGAGCCAGAATTATTCTTGAAATACTTTGAATAAAATCTTTACTCTCTTCAAGTATTTCTACCATTAACTTTCCGCCCATTCCAGCAATCACAACACATTGGACATTATCTTCTTTTTTTAAAGGTTTCAGTCCGCTTCCTGATCTAATTTCTGCCTTTTTGACTTCTATATACTCTCTTAAATTTCTTTCAGCATAAGTTAATGGCTTTTTATTAAGATCGCAGGCAAATCCTTTTATTATTTTATCTTTCTCTAATAAATATTTCAAAAGATAGCCATGGTCTGTTCCAATATCTGCAGTAACGGATCCAGGGATAACATAATTACTAATTGTTTTTAGTCTTTCCGATATTTTCAAAATAACCACCTATATTTTATTTCCAACAAATTTTACTTTTCAAGTGTATCACAATCTGTACAGGCGTGTCTCTCCAGTTCTTTCCAAGCCTGAGCCTCTCCAATCTCTTTCGGAGAAAAGTCTTTAGAAATCCTTCCATCAACTAATTCAACTATTCTTTCTTTACTTCCAGCTATATTTCTGTCATGGGTAAAAATTATAAAAGTAGTACCGCTTTTATGGTTATATTCCCTCATTAAACTCATTATAGACTTACTGGTAGATGTATCTAATGATCCTGTGGGTTCATCTGCCAGTATAATTTTAGGATTATTTAATAAAGGACCTTGCAATGGCAACCCTTTGTTACTGACCTCCGGAGAGTTTGTTAATTTTACGATCTTCAAAACCTGAAAGTTCCGCCATTCCTAAAAGTTCTTCTGCTTTTTTCATTATCTCCGGGGTCTTTTCAGAATGATTAATCAGATAAGGAAGAAGAACGTTCTCCAAAGCAGTAAATTCCGGAAAAAGATAATGAAACTGGAATATATATCCTAAATACTAATTTCGAAACTTTGCAAGGTCTTTATCATTTAATGTACTTATATTTTTCCCTTCAAAGATTATTTCTCCTGATGTAGGTCTTTCCAATACTCCTAAAATATTTAAAAATGTACTTTTACCTGATTCTGAGGGGCCAATCAAAGACATAAATTCCCCTTTTTTTTATTTCAAGATTCAAATCAAAAAGAACCTGGGTTTTTACTTCCTCACCAAAAACTTTATTTAAATTTTTTACCTGTAAAATAGTATCTCTTTTATCATCCATTTCTAATTACCTCTATCGGATCTAACAGAGCCGCCTTTCTTGCAGGTATTGCCGCTGCAATAATACTTGCTGTGGTTGTAATAAAAACAGAAAAAAGCAATATTCCAGACTCAATAGTAAGAGGAAATAGATTATCGCCATTTGGTGACCTGGTACCGAGAATAAAGGCTTCTAAAAAAGCTATCCCAAAAACCACTCCAAAAAGAGATCCTATGAATCCAAGGAGGGCTCCTTGAAGAATAAATATTCTGCTGGCTTGTCCTCCCGTAGCTCCCATTGCTTTTAAAATCCCGATTTGTTTACCTTTTTGGACAACATTAATAGCCAGCACACTGACTATCCCTAAAGTAATTGCTAAAATTACAAAAAACTGAATTACATATGATGAAGAACTTTTGACTGTTCAAAGCAGTCAAAAGTTGTTGGTTGTTTTCCTGCCATGATACTAATTTATAGCCTGGAAATTTTTTTCTAAATCTCTGGCTATGGACTCTGCTTCAAAGACCTGAGGAATTTGCATTTCAACATGACTTATCATTCCATCCATCTAAAAAAAGCTCTGAGAAGATGCTAGATTCATAAATACCAAAGCATCATTAAGCTGCTGATTTTCAAAATCAAAAATTCCAGATACCTTGTAAAAAGCTGTAGTACCAAAACTGCTCCTAAGTTCAAGAATAGAATTAATTTCCAGGCCTGTATTTTCTGAAAGACCAATTCCAATATAAATATTATTGCCTGTAAGCTCCCCCTCTTTTTCAAGAAGTCTTGAGGTTACCTTGCAAATCTTATCTCCATCTTCTATCTCAATTCCTTTAACGCTAACTGTACTCTGAACTCCTCCTCTTGTAACAAAAGCTTGCTGATTTACAACAGGAGACACAGCAGAAAGCCTTTTATCTTCATTTAATTCTTCAAGAATTTGATTATATGAAATAATATTTCTTAAAGTTCTGCTTTCAGTAACCCCGGAAACAACAATTTCATTTTCTTCAGGGGCAATAAAGGAAGCTGCCTGTTTTCCGAAGCACTAATAAAGATGTGAGGAGAATCTCCAACAGTACTGTCAATAAGGTCTTTTTGAAGACCACCAATTAATACTGACAAAAAGATTTGTACTGAAACTCCAATAATTATACCAGACATTATTAATAGAGTTTGCCCTTTTGATTCTTTTAAAAATCTAAAGGCAACCATAAACTCAAATTTCATGAAATACCTGCTTTCTGTTAATTAATTGTTTTTCCATCTTCCAAATCTACCGCAACAATATTTTTACCTATGAACTCATCAATATTTGTATCTAGTAAAACATAATATCCCTGAGCTGATTCAAATCTTTCCAACAACAAGACTTTAGCTTTACCACCATCGTCTAAAACTATTCTGGCTGGGTTTTGGAATATAAATTCTGACGGGACAATTATTTCATCTTTATATTCATTAACTATAATCTCAACATTTACTCCTATATCTGTTTTTAATGATACTTCTGAATCCAAATCTATTCTAACCTTAATTGTACCTTTAATTCTGTCTATAACGGGAGAAACACCTCTTACTCTTCCTTCAAGTATTTCAGAAGAATTTAAAACTTAACAAAGGCTTTTTGTCCGGCTTTAACCTTCAAATAATCTCTTTCGTTAATATCTGTGGTAATAAAAGATTTTTCTTCTGAATATACTAACCCTGTTTCACCCGTTTGGACATTACTATACCTTTCTTTTTCTATAGTAAGAACCTGCCCATCAAAGGGTGCGGAAATGATTTTTTGTTTTTTTCAATTTCTGCTTTTTCTAGCTGAATTTTCGCATTCTGAATATCAATTAATCCTTTTTCTCTTACTGATCCTCCTGGAGCATAATTTTTAGACTCAATTTCAGCCATTAATGTTTTTGCTTCAGCTTCTTTTGATTGTAAAGATAAATCTTCAAGTTCTTTTTGTGAAACTCCGCCAACTTCAAATAATTTCAAACTCCTGTCATCCATTAATTTAATATTTTCTAAATTGGTTTTTGATACTTCATAATTTAATAGTTTTATCTTATATTGATTTTCAATATCCTTATAGTTATTTTCTGCAATTCTCAATTGAAGGTTTTTACTATCAACTTCATTTTCCTCTTCAATCTTTTCAAGAATTATTAAAGAATCACCTTTTTTATAATAATTCCCTTCAAATCCAGGTATCTCTTCAATTATTCCAGATTTTTCAAAAATCATATTAATTCCGTTTTTGCCTCTACTCTTCCTGAGGCTGAAAGTGTTTCCTTAAAATCACCTTTTTTGATTTCAAAACTTTTAATTTCTTCACCTGAGGTAAAAACTACAAATAGTACAATAAGTATTAATGCAGTCACCCCTATTATGAAATATCTCTTCTTCTCCAAAAATATCACCTCTGCAGGTTTATATACCCATTTTTTTAGGTTCTACAATAAATATTGGGGTGGTAAAAACCATTCTGACATTTTTTTGCGAAAAAATACAGAGCATTAGGTAAATCCATATTAGAAAACACCCACTGTAATCTAAGGAGGAATTTACTTATGCTCTGCAATAACTGTTATATTAAAAAATTAATTGGTTTTAAAGGGATAATTTTAGAACAATTAGAAACTTCTTCTGATTCAATGTCCTTTTCTTTTTCTTTGGAGATTAAAACTCACAATTGCCCCAAATGCCATCAACAAACCAGTAAAGTTCATGATTACAGAATTCAAATGATAAAAGATATTTCCATCTCAGGAAAGAAAACCTATGTAATGGTATAGTCTTGTTATAACACCTAGTACGGATAATATATAATAAACCCGAACTAGGAGGATTACAAAATAAGCAAACGTTACGATTTAGAATTCAAGAAGGAGGTTGTACGTGAATATCTAAAAAGCAAAAGCCTTGGTGATCTTTTTGCAACCTACGGTGTATCAAAATCAACAATGTCCGGATGGATAAAAAAATACAGCGAAGAATGTCATTACACAAAACCACAAAATAAAGAAAATGCAATATCACCAGAGGAATATAGAGCGCTTAACAAGAAGCTTATGGAACTTCAAAAGGAAAATGACTTCCTAAAAAAAGCAGCGGCATTCTTCGCAAAGGAAATCGATTAGTGGTATATTGGTTCATTGATGCCTATAAACTTGAGTTTGGATTGTGCTGGTTATGCCGCAAGTTCAACCTCTCTCCGAATATGTACTACAATTACTTAAAGAACAGAAAATCCACGTATCGTGAGGGAAAGGCTAAAGTTCAAGAAAACATAAAAAGTATTTATTACAATAATGGACGCATTATTGGCCATAGGTGGATGGTCACTTTTCTTGCAAGGCAAAATATATTTATTAGTAAGACAACAGCACATAAGTATATGAACAAGGAATTAAACCTGCATGCAATCACTGTAAGAAAAAGGCCCAAATATGTAAAAGGTAAAAAGAACAAAGTATTTCCCAATATTCTTAATCAAAATTTCTCTGTCACAGAAAGAAATAAAGTATGGTGTACTGATTTCACCTATATAAGATTAACAAACGGTAAAATGCGTTATAATTGTACTATTATAGATTTAGCAAAAAGGGAAGCAATAGCAACGGTTAACTCAAAATGAATCAACTCAGATCTGGCAATAGAAGCCTTGTCTAAAGCTCTTGAAAGAGAGAGCCCAGATGAAGGGTTAGTCTTACATTCAGATCAGGGGGTACAGTTCACCTCATGGGCTTTCGTAGAGTGCTGCAAAAGCCAAGGAATAATAAGGCAAAGCATGAGTAAAACAGGTTGCCCATATGATAACGCTCCAATGGAGAAATTTTATAAATCACTTAAGTCAGAGCTTATTTACCACCAAAAATTTGAAACCGACCTACAATTAGATGAAGCTATCAATAAATATGTTTATGTGTGGTACAATCACATTCGACCTCATTCATACAATGGAGGGCTGACTCCATTTGAAGCACGAAATATAAACTGATTTTTCGTACTTAGTGTTACAAAGATGCTTGACCATTACAATTTACTACAAAAAAAAGAAGGTACGTTTGTAATCACTGCAATAAAAAATTCTACGAAAAAAATGATTTTCTCCCCCGCTATCAAAGAATGACCAGCAGGCTGATAAAATACATAATTACTCGAATGAAAAATGTTTACTCTGTATCTGATATTGCCAAAGAGAATAATATTTCACCATCAACGGCTCTCAGGCTTTTTAGATTCATAAACTATTCCCTAACAAAATTGCCCGAAGTAATCTCTATTGATGAATTTAAAGGTAATGCCGGGGGTAAAAAGTACCAGTGCATATTAACTGATCCCCAAAACAAGAAGGTACTTGATATTCTTCACGGAAGAGAACAACACATTTTATCGGACTATTTCAGGAAATTCAATGACAGGGATAAAGTAAAATACTTCATTATGGATATGTGGCAACCTTACAAGGATATTGCTGAAACATATTTTAAAAATGCAACTATCATTATCGATAAATTTCATTTCATTAGGCAGGTCACTTGGGCATTTGAAAGAATTAGGAAAGATGAGCAAAAGAAATTTGCCAAGGAAAGGCGAAGATATTTCAAAAGAAGTCGCTCCCTTCTCTTAAAAAGAATGGAGTATTTAACTCCTGAAGAAATTGACCAGGTAAACGTTATGCTTGCTACTTCTGAGAAACTGCAAAAAGCTTATATGTTAAAAGAAAAATTTTATAACTTTGTTGACAGCAGTGATTTAGAAAGTGCAAAAAAGAATTTGAAAGCCTGGTATATGTTTGTTATGTCCTGTGAGCTTGAAGAATTCGATAAATGCTCCAGAACCATTTTCAACTGGCAGAAATATATTCTTAATTCATTTACTTGTACTTATACTAACGGATATACAGAAGGAGTTAATAACAAAATTAAGGTTTTAAAAAGAAATGCTTATGGTGTAAGAAGTTTTTGGAGATTCAAAAACAGAATAATGCACGTAATGAACTAAAAACAATTTAAAAAAGTACCGCATTTTTTAATGCGGTACTCATGGAATCTAATCTAATTGGGTTACCCCAACATTTGACAAAGAACCTGTTTATATGTATAAAAAAGACCATCAGAGATTTCCCTGATGGTCTTTGGTGGGCGATGACGGAATCGAACCGCCGACATCTTGCTTGTAAGGCAAGCACTCTCCCAACTGAGCTAATCGCCCTTATATTTATGGTGACGCGTACGGGATTCGAACCCGTGAATGCCAGCGTGAAAGGCTGGTGAGTTAAACCGCTTCTCCAACGCGCCCCATTGTTAACTCTTTTGTAGCTCAGAATGGTGGGCCCACCTGGGATCGAACCAGGGACCACCCGGTTATGAGCCGGGGGCTCTACCACTGAGCTATAGGCCCATTAACCTAGCAACATTAGTTATTATATCTGGCATCTGAACTGGTGTCAAGAAAAAAAATTAATATTTTTTCCATTTTTTAGTCAAGATAATCTTTTAATTTTTTGCTTCTTGAAGGATGTCTTAATTTTCTTAATGCCTTAGCTTCTATCTGACGAATTCTTTCTCTTGTTACTCCAAATTGCTTTCCAACTTCTTCCAAAGTCCTTGCTTTTCCATCATCGAGACCAAAACGAAGTCTTAATACTTTCTTTTCTCTGTCTGTCAAAGATTCTAAAACTTCTTCTAATTGCTCTTTTAACAGGATATATGAAGCACTGTCGGCAGGGGCAAGAGCATCTTCATCCTCGATAAAATCTCCAAGATGACTATCTTCTTCTTCTCCGATAGGGGTTTCAAGAGATACTGGTTCTTGAGCAATTTTCATTATTTCTCTTACTCTTTCTTCAGTTATGTCCATTTCCTTAGCAATTTCTTCAGGGAAAGGTTCTCTTCCTAGTTTTTGAAGAAGCTGTCTTTGTATTCTAACAAGTTTATTTATTGTTTCCACCATATGAACAGGAATTCTGATTGTACGAGCCTGGTCAGCTATTGCTCTGGTTATTGCTTGTCTGATCCACCAGGTTGCATAAGTACTAAATTTAAATCCTTTAGTATAGTCAAATTTTTCAACAGCCTTAATAAGACCCAGATTTCCTTCTTGTATTAAATCAAGAAAAGACATACCTCTGCCTACATATCTTTTTGCTATACTTACTACTAACCTTAAATTTGCTTCGCAAAGTTTTCTTTTTGCAGCTTCGTCTCCTTGTTCCATGCGGATTGCAAGTTCAACTTCTTCTTCTCCGCTTAACAAATCAATCCGTCCGATTTCTTTTAAATACATACGAACCGGATCATCAACAGAAACTTCGTCTGGAGTTGATAAATCAATAACTTCTTCCTCAGCATCTTTATCCGTATCTAGTATTTCTATGTCATTATCTGTAAAAAAGTCCATTATGTCTTCGATTTGTTCAGGGGTAAGGTCAACTTTTTCGAATTTATCTTCAAATTCCTTTTGGGTAATAGTTTTATCTTTCTTACCTTTTTCAAAAAGCTCCGAAAATCCCTTAATTGATTGTAATTCCTCTTTCAATTAAATAGCCCCTTTCTGATTCGATCTTTACTTTTAATGATTTCATTTATTTCCGAAAGAATTGCCTGAATTTCTTTTTGATCACCTTTTTTTTCTGATTCCATAAGTTTTTTTTGTTTCTCAGTGAAATCTTTGTCCAGCTTGAGACAACACATATTATTCAGAATCTCAAAAAAGGCTTTTTCTTCATTTTCGTAATCAAATTCATGGAGCAAAATAGCAGAAATAAGCTTATCATATGAATTTCTCAGATTTTTTATTGTATCATGATTATCCCCTTTAGTAAAGTAAATATAGATATCCTCAAGATCTTCAAGGAATAAACATGAACCTCCTCTTTTTTCAACTTCTTCAGCCAGCTCTGGCTTTTCCTTAATTTTTTGCAGTAAAAAAATATGTTCTTTTTTATATTTAATTTCTTTTTTTATTGCTGGTTTCTTTAATTCCCTTGGATTCATTTTATTTTTCTTATTTCGGAAAAGCAGGTTTAATTCTGATCTTACTAAATCTTCTTGAAGACCAAGTTTTAAAGACATTTGTTTTACAATATAGTCTCTTAAAATAGTACTTTTTACTTTGAAAATATCCTCGGAAACCTGGGATATAATATTATTCTTTTCAGAAATATTAAGTTCTCCGGAAGGAATTAAATAATTAAGTTTGAAAATCACAGGATGTTCTGCTTTCTCAATTAGCTTTTCAAAATTTTCAGCACCATATTTTAGCAGAAATTCATCTGGATCTACACCATCAGGAAACTGTATCCCCTGTGTTTTCATTCCTGCATCAGCTAAAACTTCAAAAACTCTAAGGGCTGCTTTCTCTCCTGCATTATCACCATCATAAGCCACTTTGCAATCAATAGTGTATCGCATTAATAGTTTAACCTGGTCGGCAGTTAGGGCTGTTCCAAGAGAGGCTGTTGCATTCTCTATACCAAATTGATGACAAATTAAAACATCCATATATCCTTCAACTAAAAGAGCATAGTCTTTTTTTCTAATTTCATTCTTTGCATTATTTAAAGCGTAAAGATGTTTTCCTTTATTATATACCGGAGTATCTGGTGAGTTTAAGTATTTTGGTTCACCTTCTCCAATGATTCTTCCACCAAAGGCAATATAATTTCCATTTACATCTTGAATTGGGAACATTATTCTCCCTCGGAACTTATCAAAATATCTTGTTCCATCCTGATTTTTACTTAGTAATCCGAGACGATATAACTCTTCATCAGAAATGTTTTTACTATTGAGAAAGTTCTTCAGATTTTGCCAGCTATCTTCAGCCCATCCAAGATTAAATTTTTCTATTAGCTCACTGCTTAATTTTCGGTTTTTTAAATATTCAAGACCTTTACTGCCCTCTTGAGTATTGTGAAGAGAATGCTTGAAAAACTCTGCTGCAAGTTTGTTAATTGCAAGATACCTTTTATATTGTTTTTTCCTGCGATCTTCTTCTGGAGTTAATTTTACTTCCTCTATAGTTATTCCATTTTTTTCAGCTAATTCCCTTAATGCCTCTGGAAAACTTTTACTTTCAATATCCATATAAAACTTTATAGCATTTCCCCCTGTGCCACATCCAAAGCAATGAAACATTTGCTTTGTTTCAGACACAACAAAAGAGGGAGTTTTTTCAGAATGAAAGGGGCACAATCCTTTATAATTAGCTCCCATTCGTTTAAGGTTAATGTAACCTGAAACCAATTCAACTATATTAACACGGTCCAGAACTTCTTGGATTTTATCCTGTTCAAAAAAATTGTTTCCAGCCGTTTTAATCAACTCCTATAATTCTGTAAATCATTTTATTTAACTGTTCAATAAAGTTTTTTCTATCTGTTTCAGTTATTTTTGAAGGGCCTTTTATTCTTACCCTGTTTCTTCTGTTTTTAGCACTTTCATGACGAAAAGCCAGAAGTTGATCAATATTATTATGATCTGCAACCTGACCTCTGTTTAAAAGCACCCTGGCTTTTTTAGAAAGCACCATAGCAGCAAGTCCATAATCCTGAGTTATAATTATATCATTTTCTTTTGCCAAGTTAACTACTGCTAAATCCGCAGCTTCTTTGATATTATCAACCATAATTTTTTTTACATATTCCGGACAATTGGAAATATGCGAAGTACTAAAAACAAAATATAACTCTATACCATGTTTTTTTGCCTGGTCAATAATTTCATTTTTAAAGGGGCATGCATCCGAATCAACAATTATTTTAAATTTATTCATAAATTAATATTGGAGCGAGGAATTGTAAGATCTTTAAATGTGCTGATACAATAATTATCACTCATACCTGAAATATAATCTGCAATCCCTTGTTCCTTTCCTTCCTCTTCAGCAATTTTCTTGTAAAATTCAGGAAGCTTATCAATGTTTTTCAAATAATATTCATATAAATATTTAATAACTAAAGTGGCTTTTGTTCTTTCTTCCTTGCAAACATTACCAAGATAAATATTGTTAAACATAAATTCTCTTAGCTCTACTAAGGCTTCATTACACTCAGGACTTGGAGAAACAACAAACTCATTCTTTGACAGAAGATACCTTGAATGCTCAATTGCATCATAAACAAGTACTCCTATTCTGTCCCCGTGAGTTCTACCTAGCAGTTGTACTGCCTTCTTTGGCAAATCTTTTTCCGAAAGAGTTCCTGCTCTCATTGCATCATCTATATCATGCTGCACATAGGCAATTTTATCACTTAAACGAATTACCTGTCCCTCTAATGTCCCTGCTCTTTCCTTGCTTTTATTAAATCCACTGTGATGAAGAACTCCATCTAAAACTTCTTTAGATAAATTAAGTCCTGGGTATTTTTCAGATTTTCTTTCTATTTTTGTTAACACCCTGACACTATTATGGTTATGCTTAAAACCACCAGGAATAAGTCTGTTTAAAACCTCTTCACCAGCATGAGCAAAGGGTGTGTGGCCAATATCATGGGCAAGGGCTATTGCTTCAATAAGATCTTCATTTAAACCTAAACCTCGGCCAATCGTTCTTCCAATTTGAGACACTTCCAAGGTGTGAGTGAGCCTGGTGCGAAAGTGATCACTCCCCGGTGCAATAAACACCTGAGTTTTATGTTTTAGCCTTCTAAAAGCTTTTGAATGAATGATTCTGTCTCTATCCCTCATATACGCTGTCCTTAAAACATCTTTACCTTCAGGATAAAAACGCCCTTTTGATTCAGAAGAATGTGCTGCGTAAGAAGCCAGATTTTTCTTTTCCTGCATTTCCAAATATTGACGAGTCATATTTTCACCTCAGGTTATATTTTATCATATTATAAAGTTTTATATATAAAATGCCTGAAAGATACTTTAATATCTTTCAGGCATTTTATATCTTTTATTTATTTGTTGTTAATTGCTGCTTGTGCTGCTGCCAGTCTTGCTATTGGTACTCTGAATGGAGAGCAGCTTACGAAATCCAACCCGATTATGTGACAGAATTCAACTGAACTTGGTTCTCCCCCATGTTCACCACAAATTCCAATTTCAAGATCTGGTTTAACTTTTCTTCCTTTTTCAACTGCAATCTTCATTAATTCTCCTACCCCATCTCTGTCTAAAACAATAAATGGACTTTCTGGGAAAATTTTCTTTTCAATATATGTTGGCATAAATTTACCTTCAGCATCATCACGGCTAAAACCAAGAGTTGTCTGAGTAAGGTCATTTGTACCGAAACTGAATAATTCAACTTGCTCAGCAAATTCATCTGCAGTAAGAGCTGCTCTTGGAAGCTCAATCATAGCTGCAATAATATAGTCAAAGGCTGCATTAAATTCATTTTTAACCTCAACTACTGTCTGATCAATCATTTCTTTAATTATTTCAAGTTCTTTGCAAGAAATAGCCAAAGGAATTTCAACTTCAGGATGAACTTCAACATTCTCTTTTGTTAATCTTGCACAAGCTCTGAAAATTGCTTCAGTCTGCATTTTGTAAATTTCTGGATAACTTATTCCTAAACGACATCCTCTGTGTCCAAGCATTGGATTCATCTCTTCTAATTCTTTTACTTTGCGCAGAAGCTCTTCTTTTTCTTTTTTAAGCTCTTCATTATTCCCTCTTACTCTTAGTTCAGTCACTTCAATAAGCAACTCTTCATAATTTGGAAGAAACTCATGCAATGGTGGATCAAGAAGTCTTATTGTCACAGGGAATCCTGCCATTGACTTCAATATACCGTAAAAATCCTCTTCCTGGATTGGAAGTAATTTTTCCAAAGCTTTTTTTCTGTTTACAAGATCTTCAGATAGAATCATTTGCTGAACTATTGGAAGTCTGCCCTGAGCCATAAACATATGCTCTGTACGGCAAAGTCCAATACCTTTTGCTCCAAATTCTTTTGCCTTTTCAGCATCTTCTGGATTATCAGCATTTGCTCTTACATCTAATTTTTTTATTTCATCTGCCCATTCAAGAATTGTATTAAAGTTTTCTGAAATTTCAGGGTCAATCATAGGCACTTCTCCAAGGATTACATGCCCAGCAGTACCATCTATGGAAATAAAGTCACCTTTATTAATAATAATATCTCCAACTTTAATGCAATTGTCTGCATAATTAATTTTTAAAGTTTCAGCACCACAAACACAAGGCTTACCCATACCTCTTGCTACTACAGCAGCATGACTTGTCATTCCGCCACGGCTGGTTAAAATACCTTTAGCCTGAATAATACCATGAATGTCATCGGGAGTTGTTTCTGTTCTTACAAGAATTACTGCTTCTCCTGCAAGACCTCTTTTTTCTGCCTCATTAGCATTAAAAACAACATGGCCGCTGGCAGCTCCCGGGGATGCTGGAAGTCCTTTAGCAATTATGTTTAACTTTGCTTCTGGATCAATTCTTGTATGAAGCATTTGATCTAGCTGATCAGCCTGAATTCTTACAAGTGCTTCTTCTTTTGAAATTATTCCATCATTTACCATATCTACAGCAATATTTATAGCAGCCTGAACCGTTCTTTTTCCTGTTCTGGTTTGAAGAATATATAAAGTTCCTTCTTGAACAGTAAACTCAATATCCTGCATATCTTTGTAGTCATTTTCAAGTTTCTTGGTAATTCTTACAAAATCTTCATAAACATGAAGCGTATCATTTTCAAGCTGGCTAATTGGCTGAGGAGTTCTGATCCCCGCAACAACATCCTCACCTTGAGCATTAATTAAATATTCTCCGTATAGTTTGTTCTCACCATTAGATGGGTTTCTTGTGAAAGCAACACCTGTTCCACTTGTTGGGCCAAGGTTACCAAATACCATTGCCTGAATGTTTACTGCAGTTCCTAAATTGTCATCTATTTTGTTAATTCTTCTGTAGACTTTTGCTCTTTCATTATTCCATGATCTGAATACTGCTTCAACCGAAAGTAAAAGCTGCTCCTTTGGATCTTGTGGAAAATCTTTTTTCATTACTTTTTTTACAAGTTTTTTATAATCGACAACTAATGCTTCAAGGTCAGTTGCTTCTAATTCATTGTCCTGCTCAACACCTTTTTTGTGTTTAAGTGCATCTAAAACAACTTCAAATTCATGATGTTCAATGTCTAATACTACATTTGAAAACATTTGGGTAAATCTGCGGTAACAATCATATGCAAATCTTCTTTCTTCTGTTTTCTTTGCTAATCCTTCAACTGCCTGGTCATTAAGACCAAGGTTTAAAACTGTATCCATCATACCTGGCATTGAAAAAACTGAACCTGATCTAACTGAAAATAACAAGGGATCTTCATTATCACCAAATTTTTTGCCTAACTTTTCTTCAAGAGACTTCATGTACTCCCAAATTTGTTCTTCAAGGTTTCCGGGAAGTTTATTTCCTTCTTTAAAGTAATCAATGCAAGCTTCAGTAGTAATAGTGATTCCTGGTGGTACTGGAATTCCAATGTTAGTCATTTCTGCAAGGTTAGCTCCTTTACCTCCAAGAAGGCTTTTCATGTCTTTGTTCCCTTCATTGAACGCGTAAATATACTTTTTACCTGTCAATCAAATCACCCCTGTTATAAATTTGTAATATTTTACTTGCTGTTTCTTCAACAGCTTTATTAGTAACATCAATCACAGGACAGCCTAGTTTTTTTAATACACCTTCGGCATATTCCAGTTCTTCCAGGATTCTTTCAAAGCTTGCATAATCTACATCTTTTTCAAGTCCCATTGTTTTTAATCTTTCAACTCTTATTTCATTAAGTAATGTAGGTTTAATTGTAAGACCAATCACTTTGCCGCTTTTCTTTGCAAACAGCTCCTCTGGTAGTTTTACCTCTGGAACTAATGGAATATTAACTACTTTTAAACCTCTGTGAGCCAAGTAAATGCACAAAGGTGTTTTCGATGTTCTGGAAACACCGGTTAAAATTATATCTGCATAAAAAATTGCTCTGGGATCTTTACCATCATCATATTTCACAGCAAACTCAACTGCTTCAATTTTATTAAAATAATCTTCATCCAGTTTATGTAAAAGCCCTGGGGTTCTTTCTGGCTTTTGACCATAAAAGTCTTCCATTCCCTTAATAAGGGGACCAAGAAGATCAACTGTAATTATATTTTCTTCTTTTGCTCTTTTGTTAATGTATTGCTTTAATTCTTTTACCACTAAGGTATATACAATTAAAGCTTTGTGTTCTTTTGCTTCCTGAATTATTTCTTCAATAGAATCCTTGTCATCAATATAAGGAATTCTTTTTAATAAAGTGTCTTCACTGGAAAACTGAGTCATAGCTGCCTTTACAACAAGCATTGCAGTCTCTCCAAGAGAGTCTGATAATAAATAAACAATTTTTTTATTAATGACCTTTACCTCCCTTAAGCATTTTCTTTTATATTAAAGGTTCTTGGTAAAATCAAGAAATGCTCTTGTAATATTTGTTTTGCTGACCCTTGCAATAACATCCAAAACTGCCTCTCCATTTACTACCTTTTCTTCTACCACGGGAAGACTGTCAACTTCATTATCTACTATTTTCTTTGCTATGCTAACAAGACTTTCTTCCATAGAAGCAGTAATAATTTTAGGCATTCTGGTCATGATTACACTTACAGGAAGACTTTTTATATCAGAATTCCCAATTGTTGCTTTTAAAAGATCTTTTCTGGAAATAACTCCCTCAAGATATTTATCTTCATTAACAACAAAAATAGTTCCTACATCTTCGAGAAATAATTGAACAATACAATCATAAATAGAAGTATTTTCCCCGATACAGGCGGGAACCGAATGATAGTCCCGGACTTTTTTATTTACCAAACCTTTCATCAGAAACTCCATGTTTTCTGATTCCTTAAAAAAATAGCCCACCCGGGGTCGTGCTCCCAAAAAGCCAACCTGGCTAAGGAAGTCGAGATCAGAACGAATAGTAGCTCTGGTTGCCTCAAAATGTTCGGCAATTTTTTCCCCGGTAATTGGGCCTTTACGTTTTACAATATCAATAATTTGTTCCTGTCTTTGATTAATATAAATATTATCACCCCCAGGGGATATATGAGTCATAATTAACTTAAATATGACTCATTTTTATACTATATTAATCAAATAGAAAAATCAACATGAAAATCAATTAAATTTTAATACAATTTGATCTTCTAATTCAAACACAGGAGCTGAAAAATTTTCTCTAATAAAATCTGCGGAAATATATGAACGTTCTCTAACAATAATATAATCTTTTACTTCAATTGTACTTTCATTTTTTGTAGATTAACTGTTCTTGTAAAAGGATTCCAAGTTACATTCCAGCCATAATAATCGGCAACCTGTCTTACCGGAAGATAGTTTTTACCTTCAAACACTGCAAAATCATCCTGATTGAAAACTAATTCTCTGTTATTGCTTCTTCTAATCAATGAAATTTTATCTGAATAATCACTCACCTGAATAATAATATAATCTTTTTTTACATCATAATGTGTATTAAAAACTTTTTCTTCTGAGGTGGAAGCAAGAATACCCTTTACATTTCTTTTATCCTTTACATCAGGATCTTTTATTTTTAAATTAAAAGAATTCTCAAATTCTGTAATTTTACTTTTTTCATTTCCATCTTTATCAATTACAAAAAAGGATAATGAATACATATCTGTTAAATATTTTATATCAGACGGTATCTCTCTTTTTACCATAATTTTTAAGATATTATCTTTTTCCAATATTTCTTCTATAACATTTTCATAAAGAATTTTATTTGGAATTAAGATCTGATAGTCATTGTTTTGAACAAGAATATTAACTTTCTTTTCCAGGGCTTCCTTTATTTGCTGAGAAGTAAGTATTACTTCTTCTTCTTTAACCACCGATTCTGGGGTTTTCTCTTCTTCAGAACCCCCAGGGCTAAAGCAACCACTGGAAACTCCTGACTGAACACTGTCGACTCTTGCTGTTACATCACCGCCAAGGACTCTCATATCATCAAAGGCAAAATCTATAATTACTCTTCCTGTCCCCCGGTTGAAGATGGAACAAATTTATAGGTGATGTAACTGTCTCCATCATTTCCTCCCGAAATAACATTTAAGTCAAAACGCCCTCTTTCAGTAAGAGTTGGAGGGGACATAAATTCTGCATTGTCTACAAAAATTGTAAAGATATCACCATTCTGAATACTATCTATTGTTGCATCTGGCTCATAAATTCTTACTGTTCCTACATATTGATTCTGCCCAAGCCTTGGGTATCCTACTCTTACAATAACATTATCCGTTGCAGAGTAAGCGGAAACAATTATTGAGCTAAAAAATATTAATAAAAATAATGAAGCTATTTTTTTCATTTTTATAATCCTCCTTTTATTCTTAATTACTTACCCTTATTCTAACGAAAAATGCACACCTTCTGGTAAAGAAGATGTGCATTTTCATTTAACAAATTTTAAATTTGATGAATCGCTTTTCCAGATATTCCTAAGACAGCTTCACCAAAGGCTTCTGCAAGAGTTGGATGGGCATGAACAATTTTAGCAATATCATCGACCCCCATATTCTTACTCATTACCACAGCTGCTTCATGGATTAAATCTGAGGCGTGAGGTCCAAGTATATGAACTCCAATAATCTTATTATTAGAATCAGTAATTATTTTTACAAAACTATCTTTTTCACCTTTAGCCAGGGCCTTACCATTAGCCATAAAGAGAAATTTATTTGTTTTGTATTCTATTCCTTCTTCCTTTACCTGTTCCTCTGTCAAGCCAATGCTGCTTATTTCAGGAAAAGTAAAAGTACAGGAAGGAATAAGTGATTCATGAATTTCCATGCTGGGATTTTTAATATATTCTGCAACAACTATTCCCTGATGACTGGCTGCATGAGCAAGCTGAATTTTACCATTTACATCACCAATAGCAAAAATACCTTCTACATTAGTCTGGTACTTTTTATCAACCTTGATAGTGCTTCTTTCTAATTCAACCCCGGCCTTATCAAGATCCAATCCATCAGTTGCAGCCACTCGTCCTGCAGCATTTAAAAGAGCAGATGCAGTAAGCTCAATTTCCTGTTCTTTTTTATTCAAACCTTTTACAACAAAGCCACTGTCAGTCTTAATAACCTCTGTAACTTTAATTGAAGTATTTACAGTTACTCCTTGTTTTTTTAAAAGTGGCAAGAATCTTTTTACTATCTCTCTGTCTTCATGGATTAATATTTCCGGCATATATTCCAAAACCTGAACCTTGGATCCAAAATAATTAAATATACCAGCAAATTCTATTCCAATTACTCCGCCACCAATAATTAAAAGGTTTTCTGGCAATTCCTTAAGTTCAAGTATGCTTTTACTGTCAAGAACTTCAGGATGTTCAATCCCTTTAATTGGAGGAGTATTAGTTTTTGATCCCGTTGCAATAGTTATATTCTTACCAGTAAGAACTTCTTCATTTCCCTCTGTCTTAACAAGAATTGTATTTTTATCTTTAAAACTTGCGGCACCTTCAAAAAGATCAATTTTATTGCCTGCAATTAACTGACGAATTCCTGTTGTTAGTTTTTCCACCACTTCTTCTTTTCGCTGAAATGTTTTTTCAAGGGAAAAGGAAAATTCCGGAATAGTAATTCCAAATTCATCTGCAGATTTAATATCTTTAAGAAGTTCAGCATTCCTGTAATAAGTCTTTGTTGGAATGCAGCCCCAGTTAAGACAAGTTCCGCCAATTTTTTCTTTTTCTATAATTGCAGTTTTCAAGCCTTCTTTTGCAGCTTTAATTGCTGCTACATAACCACCTGGTCCTGCTCCTATTACAATTACATCATAAGTCATAATTTTTCCTTTATTCCGGCTTATATTTCAGGATAAGATCCCTGACTGCCTTTACTTCATCAATTCTTCTAACTTGGGTTGTATATGAAGCGTTTTTCAGAATTTCTGGATCTTTTTTTGCTTCTTCAGCAATTAATTTCATTACTTCTATAAATCCATCCATTTCTTCCTTACTTTCAGTTTCAGTAGGTTCAATCATAATTGCATCATGAATAATCAAAGGGAAGTAAATCGTTGGTGGATGATACCCATAATCAAGAAGTCTTTTAGCAATGTCTAAAGTAGTAACATCATAGTTATCTTTTATCCCAGAGAAAACAAATTCATGTTTACATACTTTATCAATTGGTAGCTCATATATACCTTTAAGCTCTTCTTTAATATAGTTTGCATTTAAAACTGCCATTTCACTTGCTTGTTTCAATCCATTACTACCCATCATTTTAATATAGGTGTAGGCTTTAACAACAACTTGGAAATTCCCATAGAAACTTTTTACCTTTCCAATGGACAACGGTCTGTCAAAATCCAATTCGAACATCTCATCTTCATCGTTAACCTGAATAACTGGATATGGTAAGAAAGGAATTAATTTTTCTTTAACTCCAACCGGGCCGCTTCCTGGTCCACCTCCGCCATGAGGTGTTGAAAATGTTTTATGAAGATTAAAATGAACTACATCGAAGCCCATATCACCAGGACGGCTTACACCCATAATGGCATTCATATTTGCTCCATCGTAGTATAATAACCCACCAGCTTCATGAACGAAACGGGCAATTTCCTTAATATTCGTTTCAAATAAACCTAGGGTGCTGGGATTAGTTAACATTAAACCTGCAATATCATCTCCCAGTACAGCCTTCAAAGCATCTAAATCTACTGAGCCTTCTGCATCGGATTTTATTTCAACAATATCAAATCCACATAACTGAGCAGTTGCCGGGTTTGTTCCATGAGCAGAATCAGGAACAATAATTTTAGTTCTTTTTGTATCTTTATGGTACTCATGATAAGCTTTAATTATCATCAAACCTGTTAGCTCCCCGTGAGCTCCCGCTGCGGGCTGAAGAGTAAAACCATCCATTCCAGCTATTTCAGAAAGCATACCTTCCATATCATACATAAGTCCAAGGGCTCCCTGTACAGTAAGTTCGTCCTGAAGAGGATGAATATTTGCAAAACCTGGAAGAGCCGCCATATCTTCGTTAATTTTTGGATTATATTTCATCGTACATGAACCCAGGGGATAAAAACCTGTATCAACACCATAGTTCTTATTTGAAAGATTTGTATAGTGACGTACTACGTCTACTTCACTAACTTCAGGTAGGTTAATCCCATCTCTTTGCATATCCTGAGGAATAAGCTGATTTAAACCCACTTCTTGAACATCCAGAGCCGGAAGGGTATAGGCTTTTCTGTTTTCTTTGGAAATTTCAAAAATTAATTTGTCATATTTTCTCATTTCGCCCCTCCTAACACTTCAATTAACTCATCCATTTCTTGTTTTGTTCTTTTTTCAGTTGCACAATATAAAGCAGTGTTTTTATATTCAGGATATTCTGATTCAACATTGAATCCACCTATAAAGCCTTGATATAGTAATTCATGATTAATAGCACTAACATCCCCAGGACATTTAATCGGAAACTCTGAAAAATATTTTTTATCTTTAAACACTTCTTCGTATCCATCAATTTTTAATATTTCATTGTATAGATAATTAGTCTTCTGAATAGTTTGTAGTGCAACTTCCTTCAGGCCTTCCTTGCCCATGGTAGTAAGATAAATACTGGCTATCAAAACGTTGTGAGCCTGGTTTGAACAGATATTTGAAGTAGCTTTATATCTTCTAATGTGCTGTTCTCTCGCTTGAAGAGTCAGAACGAATGCTCTTTTTTCATCAACATCTTCTGACTGACCTACTATTCTTCCTGGCATTTTTCTCATTAACTTTTCTGTGCAGGCAATAAATCCAAGATAAGGCCCGCCAAAGGATAGGGATCCACCAAATTGTTGTCCCTCTCCCACTACTATATCAGCACCATAATCAGCTGGTTTCTTTAAAATTGCAAGACTAATTGGATCAGCAGATACAATTAATAAAGATTTATTTTCATGAATTTTTTCAGCAAAACCAGATAATTCTTCAATAACTCCAAAGAAATTTGGATTTTGAACTATAACACTGGCAACTGTCTTATCAAGTTTTTCCTGAATAAGTGCTAAATCAGTTCCTCCATTTTTCAAAGGTAAATATTCAATTTCAAATCCTCTGAAACGAAGATAAGTATCTAGTACAGCTTTTGTTTGTGGATTGATTCCATCAGAACAAAGGATTTTATTTCTTTTTGTTTGAACAGCAGACATAATAGCCGCCTCAGCTGTTGCGCTTGCACCGTCATACATTGAAGCATTGGCTACATCCATTCCTGTTAACTCACAAATCATTGTTTGATATTCAAAAATCACCTGCAGGGTTCCCTGGCTGATTTCCGGCTGATATGGAGTATATGCTGTGTAAAATTCTGATCTTCCAGCTAAATGCTTTACAACTGAAGGAATATAGCGATCATAGGCCCCTGCGCCTAAAAAACAAATTAACTCATCTGTAGTATGATTCTCACTGGCTATTTCTTCAATGAAAGTTCTTACTTCCATTTCCGACTTTCCCTGAGGTAAATCCAATTCTCTGTCCAACTGAATATCAGAGGGGATATCATTAAATAATTCTTTTACATCCTTAACCCCTGTCTTTTCAAGGAGCTCCTGAAGATCTTCCTTAGTTACTGGAATATATGGATTCATTTAGTTCTCCTCACTTAAAAAAGTTTCATACTGTTCAGAATTCATTAACTCTCCAAGTTCTTCCAAATCTGAAGGTTTGATTTTAATTAACCAGTTTTCAAAAGCACCTTCATTAACAAGAGCTGGATTATCTGATATATTCTCATTTACTTCTAATACCTCGCCACTAATAGGCATATATACATCAGAAGCCGCTTTTACAGACTCAACTGCTCCAAAAGCATCCCCCTTTTCAAACTCGTCCCCTTCTTCAGGAAGATCAATAAAAACCAATTCTCCCATGGAATGCTGAGCATAATCACTTATCCCAATATATACAACATCTTCCTCTACCATTACCCACTCATGCTCGTTCGTGTAAAAAAGACCTTTTTTAACTTCCATTGTTAACATCCTCCTATTTTTTATAATTTTTTTGATAAAATTTCTTATCAACAACTTTTGCTTTTAGTTTTTTATTTCTCACACCTATAAGAATTTCTGTTCCTATTGGTGAGAATTCAGCATCCACCATAGCAAGGCCAACTGTTCTTCCTACTGTTGGAGCCATATAGCCTGTGGTAACAAATCCAATTTTTTTCTCATCTGAGAAAACTTCATATTCGTGACGAGGGATTCCTTTATCAATCATTTCAAAACCAACTATTTTTCTTTTTAATCCTTCTTTCTTTTGCTTAACTAAAGCCTCTTTTCCAATAAAATCATCTTTTTGGAGTTTTACAAAGAAACCAAGACCAGCTTCCAAAGGAGTGATTTGATCAGATAACTCATTACCGTAAAGAGGCAATCCTGATTCAAACCTTAAGGTGTCCCTTGCTCCCAAACCACAAGGAATCAAACCTTCTTCTTTTCCTGCATCAATGATTTTTTCCCATAATAATACAACAAAGTCCTTGTTCATATATAATTCAAAACCATCTTCACCTGTATAACCACTTCTGGAAACAATACATTTAACTCCTGCTACATTTATTTCCTCTTCAAAAAAGAAAAATTTAATTTCTGCTAAGTTAAAATCTGTCAGTTTTTGTAGCACTTCCTGAGCCTTAGGACCTTGAACCGCAAGCTGGGCAATATTATTTGAAATATGGTCTACTTCAACTTTAAATAACTTGCTTTTTTCCATTATCCAAGCAACATCTTTTTCAATATTTCCTGCATTAATTACAAGAAGAAAATGATCATTTGTATATTTATACACTATTAGATCATCCACAACTGTTCCTGATTCATAGCACATTAAATTATAACTAATTTGTTTTTCCTGTATTTTACCAATTTCGTTAGTTAGAAGATAATCGAGAAATTTTTCCGCCTCTTCTCCTGATACAACTACCTCGCCCATATGAGAAACATCAAATATTCCCGCCTTATTTCTAACTGCATTATGCTCATCTTTCAAAGTTGAAAATTCTACAGGAAGTGCCCAGCCAGCAAAATCAACTATCTTTCCTCCGTACTTTTCATAATGATCAAACAAAGGTGTTTTCTTGATATTTTCACTAAGTTGCATTAAATCCCCTCCCATTTTTTACCTTTTATGTATTATCTCTAAACTAAAAAGAGATATAAAGGCGCTCTGAAGAAATCGCTTTATATCTCTGTCTTTTTTACCTGAGAGTTTCCGCATTTGCATTGCCCCTTCGGTGCCTTGTTTTGGTCTTTTCAGAGTCAGGTCAAACTACGATCCTCTTGCCTGTAAGATTCCATATAAACCAAGCTGATTATATGTTGCCTCTTCGGCTACTATTTAAAGTATCTCCCGTAATTATCATTCCCGAATATTCAATTACTTTTTATTCTAAGTCACTTAATTAATATTCACAAGATATTAATATTTTCACAATCTGATTATCTCACTTTTTGTTTAACATTAATTCTTACTATTTCAGATTTTGTACCTATTCTTACTGGCGGACCCCAGGTTCCTGCGCCTGAAGAAGCAATAAGATGATAGTCTCCTCTTATTAAATGACCGTAATCAAAAGGGTAATACCTTTCTGTTATTACTCCAAAAGGATATATCTGGCCTTGATGAGTATGGCCTGAAACTTGCAGATTAACTCCTGATTTTTCTGCATCATATATTTCCACTGGTGAATGATCCATTAAAATAGAAAAAAGCTCCGGGTCTGTATCCTTTAACAATTCATCAAGATGTATTCTTGTATCTTCACCATAACGTTCTCTTCCTACTGTAATATCTTTTCTTCCAATAAGAAGCAGATCTTCATTTAATACGACCTTTTCGTCATTTAAAACCGTAATCCCACTTTCTGCAAACAAAAAGGGAATAATTTCTGTATTGTCCATAAAATTATCATGATTACCCAAAATCATATAGGTTCCTTTTCTAGGTTTAAATTCTCTTAGTAAAGAATTAATGTTTTCTTCATAAAAGGTTCTCCAGTCCCCATCAAAAAAATCTCCTGCGATAAGAATATAATCAGGATTTTGATTATTTACCAAGTCAATCATTTTTTTTAATTCCTCACAACCAACTTGATAGCTTATATGAATGTCCGAAATTAATACAATGGTATAATTTTGTTTTAATTCCTTTGTGGTCTCAATAGTATATTCTGTAACTTGCAGATCTTTTGCCTGAAAACTTCCAAAAATACCTAAAGCCATAATAAAAGTAATTAAAAAAACCGTAATCACTGCTCTGTTATCTTTTTTATATTTTAATATTTCAGGTAAAAAATCAATTTTTTTATCTATAAAAGCAATTAAGTCTAATAATAAGAGAAATAATAACGCATAAAAGAAAAAAATTATCCAATATGAACTCCCCGTAACCATAATGCTGGAAATTTTATATGGGAAAAATTTTTCTATAAACCTTGAAATAATATAAGAACTGCTAAATAAAATAAAAAACGACCAGAAAAAGCCCTTGTGTAAGGGCACAACATAATTTATGTTTTTATATATTCTTTTTCCAATATAATAATTGGAAAGTATGAAAATACTAAGGATTAAAAATAAAAATGCAATTAATGAAAAATTCAAAGCACACCTCTATGTAATTAATATTTCTTTATTAATTCAATCCATCTTGAAAAACTATTTAGCATCTTTCCAATTACTTCTTTAGTCTTTTCATCAACTAACTTGCCATTAAATATTTTTTATCTGCTTGAGAAATGAATAACTCGGGTTTATTCATTGGGAAAGTATTAATATTATGGAGAACAGCCCTTAATTCTTTTTGTAATCTTGAAGTCCCGGTTAATCCTGTTGTTGCTCCTGCTATTATAATTGGTTTTTTTGAAAAAAGGTAACAATTCTCATCTTTTCTGGATATCCAGTCTACTGCATTTTTCAAGACACCTGGAACAGATGAATTATATTCTGGAGTTATTATAATTAACCCATCTGCATTTCTTATTTTCTCTCTTATATCCTGCACCATTGAAGGGAAACCTTCTTTTTCAATATCTTCATTAAATAAGGGGAAATTACTAATTGACTCAATTTGAATTTCCATTGAGTCCGGGGAGTTAGCAGCAACATATTCAAGAATACTCTTATTATAGGATTGTTCTCTAAGACTTCCGCAAATACCAATAATTTTGTATTTTTCCATTTAACTAAACCTCCTACAAACCGCTAATGGCAGTTAAAACTTCAACATTTTTGTAATTCTCATCATCTCTTAAATTAATTACCACTTGAGTTACGGGCTTGCCGTCCTGCCAGAAAATTTTTATTTTTGGCTTTAAACAAGTATTTGAAAAGTTTTCTACAACAATCCCCCATCATACCATTACTAAGTTTTACAAATGTTCCCACTGGAAAAGGAGCTAACTTTTCCGAAACAACTTTAACTACCTGGGGGTCAAACTTTTTACCCTCATTTTGAAGTATAAATTCCAAAGCTTTATTTGGAGTTTCTGCTCTCTTATAGGGTCTTTCTGAAGTTAATGCATCATATACATCAGCTACGGAAATAATCCTTGCATAAAAAAATATTTATTCCTTTGAAATACCACTGGGACAACCTTTTCCATCATAATTTTCATGATGCTGCAGAATGGAAACATAGACTTTTGATAGAATATTAAAATCATCCTTCAGATATTTATATCCTTCACGGCCATGCTCCTTTACCATTTCATATTCTTCCATAGTAAGGATGTCCGGCTTATTTATTATCTCTGATCCAATAAAAATTTTCCCCACATCATGGAGGATAGCACTCATTCCTAATTCTCTTAATTGTTCTTCTTTTAAGCCAAGAGCTTTACCAATTAATATAGATAAAACAGCTACATTAACTGAATGATAGTAAGTGTAGTCATCATAGTTTTTTAAATCTCTAATATTAACCAAGGCAATATCTGTCGATATTATTTCAGACATTATCTCGTCAATAATATTCTTTAGAACCGCAACATTTGTATTCATATTTTTAGTTACAGAGGGATTCGTCTCAATAGTATTAAAGATTTTTTAATTGTAAAAGTTGCTTTTTGCCTTAATTCTTCGGATATTATTTCTTCAATAACTATATCTTCAGAAAAAACATCTGTAATATACACACCTGGATAACCTAGTTGTTTTAATCGTTTAGCAAAAAGAGTTTTAATAAGGATCCCCTTCCTTAACATTACTTCTCCATTTTTCCCATATATAGTTTTTGCAAGTTCCATATCTTCTCTTATTGTGTCAACATCAACAAATCTCAATTATCATCACCATCATTATTATTTTTTTCAATATATCACATTATCCGTTCTTAATCCACAAAATAACAACTTTATACAAAAGAGGCCCTGAGGACCTCTTTTGTATAAAAATTTATTTCTGCTACAAGTTCTTTTAATTTTTTTATTTCTTCCTGGGTAAAGGTGGTTCCCTTACTCATTTTCTTACCATCCGGAGACCAGTCCCTGATATCATACTTCGGAAGTTTGTTATTCCAGCTAATAATTTTAAACTCTTTTTCCCAGCCATTTTCTGACTCCGAAATTACCCCCAGGTTTTCTTGAATTTCATAAGTGAATTGCGACATTTAAACTCCTCCTTGTATATTTTTTTGAAGCTGTAATATACTACGAAGGATATTTGAAATATTCCTAACTTTTTATATATTTTTTAAAACTATTCTGTTTTTCCCTGATACTTTTGCTTCGTAAAGAGCACTATCAGCTTCTTTTATCATTTCCTCAATAGTAACTTCCTCATTCGGAATAAAGGAAATTGAGCCAATACTTAAGGAAAGATATTCATTTATGTCTTCGGAATTTTTTATTTTATCCCTAATTTTTTCAAATACTATTTCTGCACCTTCTTTTTCAGTATCGTAAAGAACAATGACAAATTCATCACCGTCATAACGTGCAGCAAAATCAGTACTTCTTGGAAGGCTCTTCTCAATTAAGGATGCAAACTTAATTAGAATTTTATCTCCTTCCACGTGACCATTCTCATCATTAAATCGTTTAAAATTATCTATATCTATCATGGCAATAGTAATATTTAATTTGCTTCTCCTTGTAAGATGAACATATTCATTTAATTTTTCATCGAAGTATCTTCTATTGTAAAGACCTGTCAGAAAATCATATAAAGATATTTTTTCCAACTCAATATTTCTTTCCTTAAGATAACGGTTTTTCCATATTTTCATTGCTGTTAGTGTAAAATAATTATGGGTAAAAAAACAAAAAATATTAGAGCAACTCCTTATGTTACAATTAAATCGCTAAACCAAATCGCAAAAAAGGAAAAACTCTAATGAATAATATTATACATGAAATTGCAACTAAAATCAGTAAAGAAATAGTAGAAAATATGGAAATGTAATGGTCAAGCATCTTTGTAACACTAAGTACGGAAAATCAGTTTATATTTCGTGCTTCAAATGGAGTCAGCCCTCCATTGTATGAATGAGGTCGAATGTGGTTGTACCACACATAAACATATTTATTGATAGTTTCATCTAATTGTAGGTCGGTTTCAAATTTTTGGTGGTAAATAAGCTCTGACTTAAGTGATTTATAAAATCTCTCCATTGGAGCGTTATCATATGGGCGATCTGTTTTACTCATGCTTTGCCTTATTCCTTGGCTTTTGCAGTACTCTACGAAAGCCCATGAGGTGAACTGTACCCTCTGATCTGAATGTAAGACTAACCCTTCATCTGGGCTCTCTCTTTCAAGAGCTTTAGACAAGGCTTCTATTGCCAGATCTGAGTTGATTCATTTTGAGTTAACCGTTGCTATCGCTTCCCTTTTTGCTAAATCTATAATAGTACAATTATAACGCATTTTACCGTTTGTTAATCTTATATAGGTGAAATCAGTACACCATACTTTATTTCTTTCTGTGACAGAGAAATTTTGATTAAGAATATTGGGAAATACTTTGTTCTTTTTACCTTTTACATATTTGGGCCTTTTTCTTACAGTGATTGCATGCAGGTTTAATTCCTTGTTCATATACTTATGTGCTGTTGTCTTACCAATAAATATATTTTGCCTTGCAAGAAAAGCGACCATCCACCTATGGCCGATAATGCGTCCATTATTGTAATAAATACTTTTTATGTTTTCTTGAACTTTAGCCTTTCCCTCACGATACGTGGATTTTCTGTTCTTTAAGTAATTGTAGTACATATTCGGAGAGAGGTTGAACTTGCGGCATAACCAGCACAATCCAAACTCAAGTTTATAGGCATCAATGAACCGATATACAACTAATCGATTTCCTTTGCGAAGAATGCCGCTGCTTTTTTTAGGAAGTCATTTTCCTTTTGAAGTTCCATAAGCTTCTTGTTAAGCGCTCTATATTCCTCTGGTGATATTGCATTTTCTTTATTTTGTGGTTTTGTGTAATGACATTCTTCGCTGTATTTTTTATCCATCCGGACATTGTTGATTTTGATACACCGTAGGTTGCAAAAAGATCACCAAGGCTTTTGCCTTTTAGATATTCACGTACAACCTCCTTCTTGAATTCTAAATCGTAACGTTTGCTCATTTTGTAATCCTCCTAGTTCGGGTTTATTATATATTATCCGTACTAGGTGTTACAACAAGACTATACCATTACATTCTTATTGTTTCCGCATATACATTAAATTTATATTTATCAGGTTCTAAATTTGAAAAGGCAACATAATCTCTTGTTCCGTTATTCACCCAGTCTTCATCAAAACCTTCTAGTTTATAAAAATAATTAACTTTATTTGGAGCATCATAATCCAAAGCAACAAACTTAAAGCTTAAATAATTTTCATCATATTCTAGTTCTTTATAAAAATTATTATAGATTATTAAATCGGGAGTAATTTCTTTTTGATACAATTCCATATTTGCGATGTAAAGGTTTACATCTTGTGACTCAGAAGTTATAAAACCATCAGGTATTCTTATAATTCCATGAATACCGCCAAATAATAAGTTATCCTCTTTATCCCTGAAGAAGCCTGAATTAAATTCCCAGCCTCCGATTCCATCTTCCGGAGTCAATCTGTCTATCGCACCAGTTTCAGGATTAATTATTGAAATTCCATCATGAGTTGATGTCCAGATTCTCCCTTGAGAATCTTCAATAATGCCTATTACAACATTACCAGACAACCCGTCTTCTTCAGTATATGTTTTAAAGGTTCCAGATATCTGGACAAACCTCCGCCAACAGAACCTATCCAAATATTCCCCTTTGAATCTTCATTTATTATTCTTATATTATTACTTGGGATTTTTTCTTTATTGCCTTCCTCCCGGAAATATTTTATAAAACCATTAGTTTCTTCATCCCAAATATTTAATCCATTGTTGGTGCCAATCCATACTCTTCCTTTAGAGTCTGAAAGAATTGAATAAACAAGATTGTCTGAAAGAGAATTTTCCTCTCCAGAGTTATTAAAATGCTGTAGTTCTTCAATTTCCCAATTATATTTATATATTCCTCCAGAATAAGTTCCTATCCAAAGATTACTGCTGTCATTTGAAAGACTGTAGACATTTTCATCCTGAGGCAAGTTGGAAAGGGGCTCAAAAGAATTCTTTTGATAATCATAAACCAATACACCTACAGCTGTTCCAAAATACAGTTTATTATTTATTTGTAATACTGTTGTAACCGTATTATCAGGAATTTTATTGTTCTCTTTATTGTATTTGATTAATCTTCCCTCTGTTGTATATTTTGCAATTCCCTGATTATAAACAAGAACCCAATAGTTCCCTTCAGTATCTTCATATATAGCATTAATTTTTCCTGGACTCAGGCTGTCCGGATTATCCGGATTATTGGCTAAAAAAGTATAATTTATTTTTCGGGGATTAATTTTATTTATTCCTCCACCATTAGTACCAATCCACAATATTCCTGAATTATCTTCAAGTAGAGAATATACTACGGGATGACTTACTTGGTTTGTTTTATTCCCAGAATGGATCTCATAAATTTCCCCTTCTTCAGTGAGGGAAAAAAGTCCTCCTCCCCCAAGAACCTGCCCACAGAATATTATCTTTTGTTTTTTCTATTGTATAAATATTATTATTTGGAAATTCCCAGGTTTTTAATTCTTCTGTATCAAAATTAAATTCAAAAACGCCACCATCCCAAAGTCCTCCGGTAATAATACCTGGTTGGAACTCCTTAATTACCATAACAAATTTTGAAGGAAGGTTAATACTCAGAGGTTCTACTAAATCTTTTTCCTGGTTATAAAGCATTATTCCTTCATAAGTTGCAAGTATTAACCGGTCTTTTGAATCAAGTAAAATATCCCTTACAACATTTCCATTAATTTGGTATTGAACAATTTCTCCTGTTTCCCCATCTATTCTATTCAATCCTTCTAAAGTCCCTGCCCAATAATAACCTTGAGAATCCTTGGAAATTGCTGTAACAATTTGATTAGAAAGACCTTCTTCTCCGGAATGATAATTAATAAATCCATCCTCAGAAATAATATATCTAGAAATCCCTTGATAAGTTCCAAGCCATATTTCATGGTTTTCATCATCATAGAAAGTTGTTTGTATCAAGTTATTAACTAATCCTTCTTCATTAAAAGGATTATTCCTGAAAAATTCAAATTCTTTTCCGTCATACCGGTTTAGACCACCCTGGGTTGCAAACCACAAGAAGCCATATTTATCCTCTTCAATGGAGGATACAGATAAATTAGATAATCCCTCAAAACGATCCACTTTATTTATTAAAAGATTTGAAAGCTGATCTTTAATATCTGCTGAAAATGAATTTATTGAGAATAATAAAATCATAATTAAAATTAATGTTTTTTCATCATATCAATCCTCGTATACTATGTTTAAACCTTGTTTTTTACCAGTCTAACAATATTTTTTTATTGTTAAAAGAGATGTCCTAAGGCTAAAATTTAATCAAGAATAATTAGCGAAGAATAATTCTTTCACTCCTTGCAAAGCTTAATCGCTATTGCCAAAAAAGCGTGCTTCCTGACGTTGTCGCCATATTCTGCTAACTCAGATGCTGCATCTCTTTGATTGGCCAACAGCAAGGTATTTTTCAAAGATGAATGCTAATAATGGGAGGTTGCGGTTAACGGCATCGATTAGGATATCTCTTTTACTAATTGTTCAAACTAATCTTACATGAAAGGTGGTGATCTCACGAAAGACAAGTTTATGTCTACTTTATTTATTGGTATTGATGTAAGTTCTAAGACTAATGTCTTATGTGCCCTCGATTTCCGAGGCAATAAACTTCTTAATGTTAAGGCACTGAACAATCAACCAGGTGCTGAAGCTATTTTAGATAGCATTCTTTCCTGTTTAGATACTAATTGCCTTAAAAATGTTGTTGTTGCTTTGGAGTCTATTTCTTTTTATAGCACTCATATTACTAACTTTCTGTCTTCTAATGAACCACTTTTATTTTACAATCCCATGGTTTATTGTCTAAATCCTAAGTCTGTTGCTAATTATCGCAAATCTTTTGTAGATATAGATAAAACAGATCCACTGGATGCCTATGTCATCGCTGACTTTGCAAGAGTTGGGAGAATTACATCACAACCTTGGCGAGGAGCCCAATTCCTTGCCTTGCAAAGACTTTCCAGACACAGGCTCCATTTGGTGGAATCCATGACCAGAGAAAAAACTTATATGGTCTCAAGTATCTATTTGAAATTCAGTGAATTGGCTGTATTAGACAAGCAGGACAGGCCTTTTTCAAATACCTATGGTTCAACATCTGCAGCCGTTTTAACAGAGTTCCTTTTTTTAGATGATATTAGTTACGGACCTGTTGAAGATCTCGTTGCTTTTGTCGCTAAAAAAGTAAAAATCGTTTTACCGATCCCTTGCAAACTGCCAAAATACCGCAAAAGGCTGCCAGAGATTCTTACAAACTAGATAAAGTCTTATACAAACCTCTAAATTCTTCCATTTCTTCTTCCTTTAACGTGATTAAAGCCTTTAAAGAAGAAATTAAGGCCATCGATAAAGCTATAGAAAAAACCATTAAAGGACTTAATACAACAGAGTACCACTCTCTTATTTCCATTCCTGGAATTGGCCCGGTGCTTGCCAGTGGCATTTTAGCCGAAATTGGATCCATGACTTCTTTTGATTCTCATGATAGTCTGGTAAAGTATGCCGGATTAACCTGGAGAGTAAATCAGTCTGGAAACTATACATCGGAAAATACACGGATGACAAAAACAGGAAATAAATATCTTAGGTATTATTTAATTGAAGCAGCTAATAGTGTTAAAAATAATATTCCGGAATATAGAGAATTTTATAACAAGAAAGTTAGTGAAGTATCAAAACATTCCCATAAAAGAGCACTCGCACTGACATCTCGTAAATTAGTACGTCTGATTTTTGGATTGCTGACCAAAAACCAACTTTACTCCAGCAATAAAGTTGGAGACATTAAATAGCATATACTTTCTATCAGACCTATTTTTTATTAAAAACTATAGAATGTGTTTGCTATGTCTTTTTTTAAAGCTTACGCAAATTATTATCTGAAAATAAATCTTTACATATTACCAGATTGCTTTTTAACAGCTTTTCCAAATATTATAACAAAAAAAGCCGGCATAAACCCGACTTTTTAAATAATTTAAATTTTATTCATTATAAATTCCAACATATTTTAAATTTCTGTATTTCCCTGCAAAATCAAGTCCGTATCCAACTACAAATTTATCCGGAATTACATATCCTGAGTAATCCGGAACTATATCAACAACTCTTCTTTCTTTTTTATCAAGGAAAGTGCATACTTTTACGCTTTCTGCCTTTCTGTTATTTAAGTTCTTTAGTAAATATTGCAAAGTAAGACCTGAATCAATTATATCTTCAATAATAAGAACATTCTGACCTTCAACGGATTTATCAAGGTCTTTTAAAATTCTAACAATACCCGATGATTCAGTGGATGATCCATAACTTGATACTGCCATAAAATCAATTTCAAGAGGTAAATTAATCTCCCTTATTAAATCTGCTGTAAATAATATTGATCCTTTTAAAATACAAACACACAGAAGGGGTTTTCCTGCATAGTCTTTTGTAATTTTTGCTCCCAGTTCTTTTACTTTCTGTGTTATTTCTTCCTCGCTTATAAGAATTTCTTTAACTTTATCCAAGTTTAATTCCTCCAGTAAAATAAGATTCACCTGCAAATTTTAACCTATAAACACATTTTCTTCAACCATGTGTTCTGATGCTGCTTCTTTGGTAATTTTTCTTTCATTTACAAGATTTCTTAAATAATTATCCATAGTAACCATTCCGGCTTTTCCGCTGGTTTGAATTACATTCTGGAGCTGATGAGTTTTTCCTTCCCGGATAAGATTTCTGACTGCGTGATTTGCCAGTATTATTTCATATGCGGCAACTCTGCCATTATTTGTAATATTTTTTAATAGAACCTGAGAAATAACTCCCTCAAGGACCATGGCAAGCTGAGAACGAATCTGTCCTTGTTGATGAGGCGGGAAAACGTCGATAATACGATCAATGGTTTTTGTAGCTCCCAAAGTATGAAGAGTTGATATAACCAGGTGACCGGTTTCTGCTGCCATAACTGCTGCGCTGATAGTTTCAAAATCCCTCATTTCTCCAATAAGGATAACATCTGGATCCTGACGAAGAGAAGCTCTTACACCATTTGAGAAACTTTTTGTATCAACATTTACTTCCCTTTGTTTGATAAGACTTTTGTTGTTCTCAAATATATACTCAATTGGGTCTTCCAGAGTAATAATGTGGCGGCTTTCGTTTTTGTTAATTTCATTAATGATGGCGGCCATTGTTGTTGATTTACCAGATCCCGTTGAACCAGTTACCAGAATTAATCCATTTTTCTTTTTGTTTAAAGTTTTGAAAACTTCAGGCATACCCATTTTGTCAATATCCGGAGCTTCAGTATTTATTAAACGCATGGTAACTGCGTTATTTCCTCTTTCCCGGAAAATATTCACCCTAAAGCGCTGATTGAAAATCAGATGGGCAAAATCCGATTCCCCTCTATCTTTATATTCTTCGATTAAAAGGGGAGTAGCTATTTCTTGTATAAATTCTTCCACAACAGAATTTTCCAATGGCGGGTACTGAGTTCGTACCAGCTCTCCATTTACCCTGACTACAGGGGGAATCCCTACACTTAAATGAACATCTGATGCCTTATTCTCAATAGCAATTTTAACAGCTCCTAAAATTCTTTCCATTAAAGAACCTCCTTTAGTTATGGAGACCTGTGGATAGCCCGCGGAAAAAAGAAGTGGTCTGACCCCCAAAAATTACACAAAATTGGGACAGTAAGATATACTAATTTTGGGGGCTGATTTTAATGACAAAGAACTATTCCGATGAATTTAAACTCTCTGTAATTAAGGAATATTACGAAAGCAATCTTGGGGTAAGAAAGATTACTGCAAAGTACAATTTATCTTCAAAAAATCTTGTTCTTAATTGGGAAAAACAATTAAAAGAAAAAGGACTTCTTCCAACAGAAGCTAAGAAAGATCCGGATAAGATAAAAATCAGATCAAATAAAATAGATTTTCCTGAGAAAACACAAAGAGAAATTGAATACGAAAAAGAAATAGAACATCTTTATGCTAAAATTGAATACTACGAACAATTAGAGCATTTACAGCCCTTTATTTCTAAAAAAAACAAAAGTCAGGGAGCTAAAGTACAGAGCTATATTTGCTTTGGAATTTAAATATACAGTAAAATTTCTTTGCGAAATTGCTGGAGTAAAAAGAAAAGCCTATTGCAATTTCAGAGACAAACCAATAAAAAAAGAAGATTCCATTGAGAAAATAATTATTCAAATATATAACAAATCAAAAGGAATTTTTGGTTACAGAAGAATAGGAAATGAGCTAAGAAATGCGTTTAAAATAGTTGTTAATCATAAAAAGATTCAAAGAATAATGCAGGAAAACAATCTCAGATCCAGAATCAGAAGAAAAAAGAATAGGATTCAAGATGATAAACAATTCAAAGCCAATATATTAAACAGGGATTTTAAGGCAAGTCGCCCAGGAGAAAAAATAGCCACAGATATTACCTGTATTCCTTACAGAAGCTCTAAGCTATATCTGTGTGTTGCCCTAGATCTGTTTAACAATGAGCCAGTAAGCTGGGAATACAGTAAGAATCCTGACAGCAAGCTGACTGTAAAAACTATTAAAAAACTTTCAAAAAAGATAGATATTAAGAATACTGTTATCCATAGTGATCAAGGTGTTTAATACACAAGCAAAGAATATTCCAGCTATTTAAAGTCTTTAGGAGCAGTTCAAAGTATGTCCAGAAGAGGAAATTGCTGGGATAATGCGAAGATTGAAAGTTTCTTTAGCCATTACA
The DNA here is from genome assembly GCA_965228015.1 of Peptococcia bacterium. Classification (GTDB taxonomy): domain Bacteria; phylum Bacillota; class Peptococcia; order Peptococcales; family SKKY01; genus SKKY01. The sequence goes on along the minus strand of OZ245787.1, from coordinate 50,240 downwards.
AAACAGAAAGTATTAATCTCTACAAGAAAAGAATCAAAAGTTTTAAAGATATAAAAGAAATTACTGAAGATTACATTAAATTTTATATTAATGACAGGACGCATAGAAGCCTTGGAGGTGTCCCTCCAAGGCTTCTATAAACAGATTTTTTCATTTAATTAATTTGGTGAAATTTACTGTCCCAGAAGTGTACTCTTTTTTGGGGTCACGCCAAACTGTCCCAAATTCCGCGGACTTTTTCAGCTGAAGGGGTTTGAGTTTCCTGTTCTCCAGCTTTGTATATTTTGAAGTTGTATTTTTACTTCTGGTGTTGGTACTGTGTAGAGTACATAGGTACATTCTGCCACTACTCTGCCATTGAACATTTCAACTAAGTCTATCTGAATTGAACGGGTAATTTCTATTTCTTCATAGGGACTTTCTCCTGGCAATACTGTTACCGGATCTCTTTCTACCAAGACTCTTTCTGTTAAAGTTCCCAAATCTTCTGCAGTGCCGTAATAAGTTTTAATTTCCTCTTCTTCTTCAAGTTTTCTGATAACTAAATCCTGAACCTGGGTCATATTTGGCTGATATTCCATATAGTTTAAAACATTCATTACCCCTCGGCAATTACCAACTAAGGTAATTTTACTTGGCAGGGCGTAAAAGCTTTCAAAATCTTCTACAGAGCTAACCTGGTATGAGGCAAGAATCAGGTTTTCCTTTGTAATTTTTTCAGTTAAATTAACGAGAAAAGCCCCGTCTGAAAGATCATGATTTAACTTTTCTTCAACAAGTTCAGCCTCTGTTTCAAGAGAGTTTAGTATAGCCTCACTGTCTTTTAAGATGGTTAATCTTTTTTCAAGGTTTCTGTTTTCTTTTTGAATTTTTTCCTTTTCACTCTTGAAAAATGTACCTTTTTGGAACTGACCAAAAATTAAAAAATATAAATACAAAGAAAATAAAAGTACAATTCCGCCAATTTTTAAATATTTTAAAATTCTCTCTCTCATTTATTTTCCCCCTCCTTAATTTCAACTGTAATTAAAAAGGAGTTTACTTTTTCCTCTTGCAGCCAGCCAATTTGTTCCATACTTACAACTTCAATAAGAGGATCGTTATTTAACTGATAAACAAATCTGCTAATTGCATCCAAGCTGTGACTTCTGCCTTCAATAACCATTATATTGGGAATATTTTCATATATTTTAACTTTGGGAGATTCTTCAGATTTTTCCACTGGTTTAGCTTGACCATCTTCTGTTTTTTTATAATCAGAAAACAGAAGTGTTATTTTTGTATAAGTTATCTCACTTGGAATATATTCTTCAATATTTCTTATATTAACAACTCTTTTATATGAACTTTTTAACAAATCACCAAAAACACTTATTTTATTTTCAGTTTTTGCAATTTTTTCTTCTATTGGTTCCAATATTGCTATTTCACTATTTAGCTTTTCTTGTTCCAATAAAAGTTTTGCAACTTCATCCTGAGTCTCTTTATTATTGGAATACATCATCCATACAGAGATAATTAATAAAGCCAGCAATACTGGAGTAAATGTTTTTATTAATTTCTTTTTCTTTCTTTCCTTTTCTTTTTCTAAGTATTCAGGGCAGATAAAATTAGTTCTGTTTCTTAAATTTACTATACTCATAAATGCATAAAAATTTTCCACAATTTTTTCTTGTGAACAGTTTTCAGTACTCTTTGCCAAAATATTACACAATTGATCAGGACTATATACTTTTAAATTCATAAAACTTTCTGATATTCTATCTCTTACTTCACTTTTACTGTAATTCCTCAATAAAATAAGAGCATCTACATTTTTACCAAAATTCCTTGAAGAATAGTATTCTAAACATCCTCTTAACTCCATAATGAGTTTAGTAAAATCTGCATTTTCAAACATTTCTTTATTATTAATCGGAAAATCTGCATACAAGAAAATTTTTCCATTTTTTAAAATACAAATTCTAGAGAAGTCTCCATCATCCTCTAGGATTATCAAATCTTTTTCCTGAATCTTTGAAAAAATCCCTTCGTAATTTCCAGGTAAAACTTCAATAAAATTAATTCTAAAACCCTCTGCATCCAATGCTAAAACCAGTAGCTGAATGTTATTTTTTTCAATTCCTTCAACTGCAATATCCCAAAAAATCTGCCCATTTTCATCATATTTATCAATAATTTTATATCTGATTTCATATTCCTCGGGACTTACAGATAAATATTCACCCTTTTCAAATTCCATCATTTTTTCCAGATCATCCAAAGGCATAAAAGGAACTTTTACAACCCTGAATAAAATACCACGGCGACTATAAACAATATCTAGATCCGGCCTTTTAGTATTTTGAGATAGAACACCTGCCTGAGCAAACTCAGTTTTAACCATTTTGGCAAAACTTTCAGGAGTCTGGTTATGAACATCATATTCCAGCTCCTTTTTAAATAAAAATTCATATTCATCCTGACCTTTTAATGAACCAGCTGCCAGTAATATTCTGTTGTCCATTAATTGAATAAATAATTTACTCATTATCTTGCCCCTATCTCATATATTAAACATTAGTAAAAATTGTCATCATTGGTAGAGCTACTGAAATAATTAATAAACCTACTATTACACCGATTACAAGCATTAAAACAGGTTCCGCCAGAGAAATTAATTTGTTAATTCCCAGCTCAACTTCTTTATCATAATAATCAACAAGCTTTTCTGTGAGCTTTTGCATTTGGCCGGTTTCTTCTCCAATTGATATCATTTGAACAAGTATATCATCAAAGAACTGATCTCTTTTAAAGTTTTCACTAATTGATTCACCTCTCTGAAGACCTTTTATTGCGGTATCTATACTATCTTCAGCCAGGGGGCTTCCAACTATACTCTTTAAAAGAACTAAACCTTGCAGGATTGAAAAACCACTTATAGTAAAAACATACATTGCCATCGCAAATCTTAAACTTATAATGTTTTTTCTCGTTGTCCCAAGCATTGGTACTTTCAAAATTATTCTGTCAAGAATGCGTTTCCCTTTATCCCTGGAGAAAAAGTTTTTAATTCCCAAAATACCAAGAATCAAGAAAGGAATAATTATATAATAATAACTTCCCATAAGAGTTGAGATTCCAATTACAATTTTCGTAATAAGAAATAACTTCCCTCCAGAAGATTCAACAATATTTATTACCATCGGCATCAAAAACTGAACAAAAAATATTACTAAAACAAAAGCCATGGCTAGTACTATCATCGGATAAACGGCAGCGGATTTTACTTTTTTCCCCAAAAGGTTTTCCTTTTCATAATAATCTGCCATACTTCGTAAAACTATATCAATTTTTCCTGTAGATTCCCCAGCTCTAACCACACCCGTAAGAATAGAAGGAAACAAACTCCCCGGTTCATCCATGGCTTCTGAAATGGTTAGCCCTCTTTTAACTCCATTTATTAACCTTTCAATCTCATCTTGGGTACGTTTATCCGGGGTCTGCATTTTCAAAACCTGGAGTCCCTTTATTGTATTAATACCTGAATCCATTATTACCGACAACTGTCTGCAAAAATGGCTTAAAACATCTACTTTCAATAAACTCTTTTTTTTACGGAACTTTAGCCTTCCAAAGGCTGAAAAGTCTAATGAAAAATCTTGTTTTGTTTTTCCCTGAGTTATTTCAATGGGAGTAAGGTTCATTTCTTTAATTTTATTCTTAGCTTCATTTAGAGAGGCAGCTTCAATCTCGGAACTATTTATTTTTCCATCTTTACTTATAGCCCGGTATTTAAAAACAGCCATAAAGGAAAACCCCTATCCATTAATATATGCAGCTCTTAACAACTCGCTAACTGAAGTTGTACCATCAAGAACCTTTTCTTTTCCATCTTCAAAAATTGTATGGAATCCCTGAGACAATGCCATATCCCCTATTTCATCGGCACTGGCTTCTTCATCAATCATTTTTCTTATTTCCCTGCTTACCTCAAGAACTTCAAATATTCCAATTCTCCCTTTATAGCCGGAATTCATGCACAACTTACATCCCTGAGCTTTGTAAACCTTTACATCTTCCTCTAAAGGTATTCCCAAAAGTTTTTTCTCATCTTCTGTTGCCTGATATTCCACCTTACATTTTGGGCATAATTTTCTAACCAATCTTTGAGAAATAATTCCCACCAAAGATGATGATAAAAAAAAGAGCTCTACTCCCATATCAATCAAGCGAGGAATACTTCCCACCGCATTGTTAGTATGCAGTGTTGTAAGAACAAGGTGACCTGTTAGAGCTGCTCTAATGGAAATTTCGGCAGTTTCTCCATCCCTTACTTCCCCTACCATAACAATATCCGGATCCTGGCGTAAAATTGCTCTCAAGCCATTACTAAAAAGAAACCCAGCTTCAACGTTAACCTGAGTTTGACTTATACCTTTTATGTCATATTCAATAGGATCTTCCAAAGTTATTATATTTTTTTTACTGTCGTTCAATTCGTTAAGCATTGAATAAAGTGTTGTTGTTTTACCACTTCCTGTGGGTCCGGTAACGATAATTATGCCGTATGGTTTCATGAGAAATTTTTCAAATAATTCTTCATCTTTTTTAGAAAAACCAAGCTTATCTTTATTAACCATAAAATTAGCTCTGTTTAAAAGCCTGATTACTATCTTTTCTCCGTGATTTGTGGGCATAGAGGATACCCTCATATCGATTGCCTGACCACCTGCATCATGGAGTATTCTTCCATCCTGAGGAATTCTTTTTTCTGAAATATTCATTCCAGATAATATTTTTATTCTATTAACTATAGAATTATGAGGTTTAATATCTGTAGATAGTATTTCCCGAAGAACCCCGTCAATTCTAAAACGAACCCGCATTTTATCTTCTTCCGGCTCAATGTGTATATCGCTGGCATTCATGCCAACTGCATTGTCAAAAACAGATTTAATTAATTTTACAATAGGAGCAGCGTTTATATCTAAACTTCCTCTTTCCAACTCACTTAATGCATCAAGATTGCTTAGATATTCATTAGCCGCATCTTTAATATCCCCGCTTTTGTAAACCCCTTCAATAAGAATTTTTACATCTGAATCAGAAACCAAAACAGGTTTAACATCCAGATTTGTCATATAACGAATATCTTGAATCGCCAGACGATCCAAGGGGTCACTCATTGCAAGATACAAAGAATTCCCTATTTTTGAAAAAGGAATTGCATTATATCTTTGGGCAATATTCTCCGGAATCATTTTTGCCGCTTCTAAATCCAGATCCTGTAAAGACAGACTGCAGTATTCTATGTTAAGCTGCTTTGCTAAAAACTCGTTAAACTTATCTTTAGACACAAAATCAAGATCCGTAAGTACTATTCCTAATCTTTTTTTTGTATTCTTTTGCTCCTGAAGAGCCTGCATTAGCTGTTCCTGAGTAATTATATTATTTTCAACTAATAAGTCACCTAAACGAATTTTCTGATTCAAGGCTAAAACCCCTTTTATTTTTACATGTATTCATTCTAAATTATAACAGAATTCATTCCAATTCACTATGTATTCTAATATATTTTAGAACATCTGTATTGAATATTATTCCTAAAAGTTCTCCATTTTCAATTACCAGTAATCTCCCTAAGCCATTTTTAGCCAGTAGAGCAAGGGAATCTGTTACTGTACACTCTGGAGACACGACCATTTCATCTGTAAGAGAGAGCAACAATTCAACAACAAGCTCCCCCCACAACTCCCGGGGGGAACAGCCTTTATTTCATTTATACCCACAACCCCGGCAATTTCATCAATTTTCCTTACGGGAAAGGTTTTAAATTTCCATGTATATAAATAGTCTTCAACAAATTCCTTAATAGTCTTGTGATAATCTACCACAACAACATCTTTTGTCATAAACTCACTAATCTTAATTTTTTTGAAAACATCAATTATTACTGTCTGCTGATAACTTGTCTGGGATGCCTGATTAATGAACCAGCCAATAAATACAAGCCACAGACCTCCAATAAGCTGACCATCTAAAGCCCGGAATATTCCGGAAAACATTAGAAAATAACCAAAAAATCCTCCTATTGAAGAAGATATTTTTGTTGCAGCCTTAAGATCTTTTTTGTAATACCAGATTAATGCACGCAAGACTTCTCCTCCGCCAAGAAGATATGCGGGAACCATATTAAAAATAGCCAATACCAGATTTACTGATGCCAGATATCTTAAAGGAACAATAACAAATTCACTTCCCCCAAAATTTTCCAGCAAAGCTGCGGTAAATGAAACTATAATGCTTATAAATACACTCATTGCCGGGCCTGCAATTGCAATTTTTAATTCTTTAATTGGTTCATCTGGCTCGCTTTCAATTTGAGCTACCCCGCCAAAAATAAACAAGGTTATTTTTTTAACATCTATTCCGTTCCTAATTGATACAATAGAATGAGATAACTCATGGAGAAGAACCGAAGCAAAAAGAGAGATTACCATAATTGCTCCTAAAGGCCAATAAATTGAGGATGGCCATTGAGGATAGTTTACCGGGAAAAAACTTGTAGCCAGCATATAAGTTACAAGTCCGAAAACAATTAACCAGCTGGCATTAATTTCGATTTTTATACCTTTTATTTCTCCAATTACAACAGAATTCTTCACTAAATCACCTGTTCTATTTATATTTTATTGGAAATAGGTGTAATGGTCAAGCATCTTTGTAACACTAAGTACGGAAAATCAGTTTATATTTCGCGCTTCAAATGGAGTCAGCCCTCCATTGTATGAATGAGGTCGAATGTGGTTGTACCACACATAAACATATTTATTGATAGTTTCATCTAATTGTAGGTCGGTTTCAAATTTTTGGTAGTAAATAAGCTCTGACTTAAGTGATTTATAAAATCTCTCCATTGGAGCGTTATCATATGGGCAACCTGTTTTACTCATGCTTTGCCTTATTCCTTGGCTTTTGCAGTACTCTACGAAAGCCCATGAGGTGAACTGTACCCCCTGATCTGAATGTAAGACTAACCCTTCATCTGGGCTCTCTCTTTCAAGAGCTTTAGACAAGGTTTCTATTGCCAGATCTGAGTTGATTCATTTTGAGTTAACCGTTGCTATCGCTTCCCTTTTTGCTAAATCTATAATAGTACAATTATAACGCATTTACCGTTTATTAATCTTATATAGGTGAAATCAGTACACCATACTTTATTTCTTTCTGTGACAGAGAAATTTTGATTAAGAATATTGGGAAATACTTTGTTCTTTTCACCTTTTACATATTTGGGCCTTTTTCTTACAGTGATTGCATGCAGGTTTAATTCCTTGTTCATATACTTATGTGTTGTTGTCTTACTAATAAATATATTTTGCCTTGCAAGAAAAGTGACCATCCACCTATGGCCGATAATGCGTCCATTATTGTAATAAATACTTTTTATGTTTTCTTGAACTTTAGCCTTTCCCTCACGATACGTGGATTTTCTGTTCTTTAAGTAATTGTAGTACATATTCGGAGAGAGGTTGAACTTGCGGCATAACCAGCACAATCCAAACTCAAGTTTATAGGCATCAATGAACCGATATACAACTAATCGATTTCCTTTGCGAAGAATGCCGCTGCTTTTTTAGGAAGTCATTTTCCTTTTGAAGTTCTATAAGCTTCTTGTTAAGCGCTCTATATTCCTTTGGTGATATTGCATTTTCTTTATTTTGTGGTTTTGTGTAATGACATTCTTCGCTGTATTTTTTTATCCATCCGGACATTGTTGATTTTGATACACCGTAGGTTGCAAAAAGATCACCAAGGCTTTTGCCTTTTAGATATTCACGTACAACCTCCTTCTTGAATTCTAAATCGTAACGTTTGCTCATTTTGTAATCCTCCTAGTTCGAGTTTATTATATATTATCCGTACTAGGTGTTACAACAAGACTATACCATTACAATGGGATCTTCTTTTTTTATTGGCTTATCTCTGAAATTACAATAGGCTTTTCTTTTTACTCCAGCAATCTCGCAAAGAAGTTTTGCTGTATATTTAAATTCCAAAGCAAATATGGCTCTGTACTTTAGCTCCCTGGCTTTTGTTTTTTTTAGAAATAAAGGGCTGTAAATGCTCTAATTGTTCGTAGTATTCAATTTTAGCATAAAGATGTTCTATTTCTTTTTCGTATTCAATTTCTCTTTGTGTTTTCTCAGGAAAATCTATTTTATCTGATCTGATTTTTATCTTATCCGGATCTTTCTTAGCTTCTGTTGGAAGAAGCCCTTTTTCTTTTAATTGTTTTTCCCAATTAAGAACAAGATTTTTTGAAGATAAATTGTATTTTGCAGTAATCTTTCTTACCCTAAGATTGCTTTCGTAATAGTCTTTAATTACAGAGAGTTTTAATTCATTAGAATAGTTCTTTGTCATTAAAATCAGCCCCCAAAATTAGTATATCTTACTGTCCCAATTTTGTGTAATTTTTGGGGGTCAGACCATTTCATTATTCTTTAAAGCATCCATCAACTCATATTGAAGATTTAATTTTTCTTTAAGCCCTTCATTGAAGGAATCTTCATAAAACACTATTGTATTCTTTCCGTATTCCTTTGCTTTATATAAAGCCATCTCTCCATTCATGAAAAGAGTCTCAAAATTATCTCCTTCATCAGGATATATACAAACTCCAATACTAAATGTGATGTAAAAAGAATAAAGGCCTATAATAATTTTCTCATTTATCTGAGTTAAAAGGTCTTTAATATAAAATAAAACTTTATCTTTTTCTTTTTGATTTTTCAGAAGAATGATAAATTCATCACCCTCCATTTTTGCAAGAAAATTTTCATTACCCAGATTTTTTTAAGTAATTTACCTGCTTCAATAAGAACATCATCACCTATGGTATGTCCATAGGCATCATTTATATTTTTAAAATTATCAATATCAAAGGAAATAAGAGCACCTGGTCTTCCTGCTGATATTTCTCTGGTTAATTCCTCTTTTAAAGATATCCTGTTTGGCAGTCCTGTTTGTTTATCAAAAAATGCCATTTTCCTGATTTGGACTTCATATTTTTTTCTTTCGTTAATGTTAAATAATAAAATAGATACAAAAACAGTTAAAACAAAAATTATTAATACAACTGGGATTATTATATATTGATATCTTTCAATAGCTTCATCCCGGTTCACAGGTTGATTTAATAAAATTGTACCTTCGGGTAAAATTCCAAGATCAATATTGTATTTATTTAAAACTTCGTAGTCATAAATATAATCATTATCGCTTTCTGTAACAACTTTTATATCCTTTATTTCTTTTTTTCCTTCAAGAATTTCTTTTAGCAAGGTTGCCGCTTCCACTCCGTATTTATAGTGAGATATCAGCTTGCCCCCTGCAAGACCGTCCCCAACTCCATATCCCCAAAGGTGAAAAACCGGAACCGGGGAGTTTTGATTAACTATATCAACAACATCATTAAAATTAATTCTTACTCCATTTTTATCAAGATTTGCAGAAAGAAGGAGAACCATGTCACTCTGGTTAAATTCAGAAATTTCTTTTATCAAATCCTCAAAGGATAGATCTTTCAGCAAAAGGGGTTTTATTTTGTAATCTTTTTCATATTTCATTTTAATATTGTTAAAGTTTTGAAGCTGCCCTCTCCCTGTGGGGGTATCATCAACTATATACACAATACGACTTGTATCGGGAAGAAGTTTTAAGCCCATATTTATTGTATCTTCCATAGAAAGGGATTCTATAAAACCAGTTATATTGGAAAGGGAATCTGCTCTTACAACACTTTTAATTGTGTTTACCCCTATAAAAATTATTGGAATATCTTTAAATAATTTATCCTGATTATCCATCACATAGTTAAAAGCATTATCATCACTAACTATAACTGCATCAGACTTCCATCTGTTTCCATGTTTATATCGAAAAAGGCTGTCTACAATTTGAAAGTATTCTGGATCAAAAAATCTTTTGCTATCCATAACTTCAACATCAAGAACATAGTCATTTTTTAAAACTTCCTTTATTCCACTTAGCTGATTGTACCAGGTTGGGAAGGAACCATTGTAGGAACTAATAAAAAGAATTTCCTCTTCCCTTTCCGTAGCCGAAAAAGAAGGAAGACTAATAGACAAAAGAATAGCGAAAAAAGACTTATTAGTATAAGTTTATGAAAAGATTTTTTCATGCAATCTTCCTCCCCTTTATATTTACAACACTTTTACACAAATTTAATAATTATTAATATTATACAATCAGAACCTTTTAAGAGGAAAAAAGAAGTGGTCTGACCCCCAAAAATTACACAAAATTGGGACAGTAAGATATACTAATTTTGGGGGCTGATTTTAATGACAAAGAACTATTCCGATGAATTTAAACTCTCTGTAATTAAGGAATATTACGAAAGCAATCTTGGGGTAAGAAAGATTACTGCAAAGTACAATTTATCTTCAAAAAATCTTGTTCTTAATTGGGAAAAACAATTAAAAGAAAAAGGACTTCTTCCAACAGAAGCTAAGAAAGATCCGGATAAGATAAAAATCAGATCAAATAAAATAGATTTTCCTGAGAAAACACAAAGAGAAATTGAATACGAAAAAGAAATAGAACATCTTTATGCTAAAATTGAATACTACGAACAATTAGAGCATTTACAGCCCTTTATTTCTAAAAAAAACAAAAGTCAGGGAGCTAAAGTACAGAGCTATATTTGCTTTGGAATTTAAATATACAGTAAAATTTCTTTGCGAAATTGCTGGAGTAAAAAGAAAAGCCTATTGCAATTTCAGAGACAAACCAATAAAAAAAGAAGATTCCATTGAGAAAATAATTATTCAAATATATAACAAATCAAAAGGAATTTTTGGTTACAGAAGAATAGGAAATGAGCTAAGAAATGCGTTTAAAATAGTTGTTAATCATAAAAAGATTCAAAGAATAATGCAGGAAAACAATCTCAGATCCAGAATCAGAAGAAAAAAGAATAGGATTCAAGATGATAAACAATTCAAAGCCAATATATTAAACAGGGATTTTAAGGCAAGTCGCCCAGGAGAAAAAATAGCCACAGATATTACCTGTATTCCTTACAGAAGCTCTAAGCTATATCTGTGTGTTGCCCTAGATCTGTTTAACAATGAGCCAGTAAGCTGGGAATACAGTAAGAATCCTGACAGCAAGCTGACTGTAAAAACTATTAAAAAACTTTCAAAAAAGATAGATATTAAGAATACTGTTATCCATAGTGATCAAGGTGTTTAATACACAAGCAAAGAATATTCCAGCTATTTAAAGTCTTTAGGAGCAGTTCAAAGTATGTCCAGAAGAGGAAATTGCTGGGATAATGCGAAGATTGAAAGTTTCTTTAGCCATTACAAAACAGAAAGTATTAATCTCTACAAGAAAAGAATCAAAAGTTTTAAAGATATAAAAGAAATTACTGAAGATTACATTAAATTTTATATTAATGACAGGACGCATAGAAGCCTTGGAGGTGTCCCTCCAAGGCTTCTATAAACAGATTTTTTCATTTAATTAATTTGGTGAAATTTACTGTCCCAGAAGTGTACTCTTTTTTGGGGTCACGCCAAACTGTCCCAAATTCCGCGGACTTTTTCAGCTGAAGGGGTTTGAGTTTCCTGTTCTCCAGCTTTGTATATTTTGAAGTTGTATTTTTACTTCTGGTGTTGGTACTGTGTAGAGTACATAGGTACATTCTGCCACTACTCTGCCATTGAACATTTCAACTAAGTCTATCTGAATTGAACGGGTAATTTCTATTTCTTCATAGGGACTTTCTCCTGGCAATACTGTTACCGGATCTCTTTCTACCAAGACTCTTTCTGTTAAAGTTCCCAAATCTTCTGCAGTGCCGTAATAAGTTTTAATTTCCTCTTCTTCTTCAAGTTTTCTGATAACTAAATCCTGAACCTGGGTCATATTTGGCTGATATTCCATATAGTTTAAAACATTCATTACCCCTCGGCAATTACCAACTAAGGTAATTTTACTTGGCAGGGCGTAAAAGCTTTCAAAATCTTCTACAGAGCTAACCTGGTATGAGGCAAGAATCAGGTTTTCCTTTGTAATTTTTTCAGTTAAATTAACGAGAAAAGCCCCGTCTGAAAGATCATGATTTAACTTTTCTTCAACAAGTTCAGCCTCTGTTTCAAGAGAGTTTAGTATAGCCTCACTGTCTTTTAAGATGGTTAATCTTTTTTCAAGGTTTCTGTTTTCTTTTTGAATTTTTTCCTTTTCACTCTTGAAAAATGTACCTTTTTGGAACTGACCAAAAATTAAAAAATATAAATACAAAGAAAATAAAAGTACAATTCCGCCAATTTTTAAATATTTTAAAATTCTCTCTCTCATTTATTTTCCCCCTCCTTAATTTCAACTGTAATTAAAAAGGAGTTTACTTTTTCCTCTTGCAGCCAGCCAATTTGTTCCATACTTACAACTTCAATAAGAGGATCGTTATTTAACTGATAAACAAATCTGCTAATTGCATCCAAGCTGTGACTTCTGCCTTCAATAACCATTATATTGGGAATATTTTCATATATTTTAACTTTGGGAGATTCTTCAGATTTTTCCACTGGTTTAGCTTGACCATCTTCTGTTTTTTTATAATCAGAAAACAGAAGTGTTATTTTTGTATAAGTTATCTCACTTGGAATATATTCTTCAATATTTCTTATATTAACAACTCTTTTATATGAACTTTTTAACAAATCACCAAAAACACTTATTTTATTTTCAGTTTTTGCAATTTTTTCTTCTATTGGTTCCAATATTGCTATTTCACTATTTAGCTTTTCTTGTTCCAATAAAAGTTTTGCAACTTCATCCTGAGTCTCTTTATTATTGGAATACATCATCCATACAGAGATAATTAATAAAGCCAGCAATACTGGAGTAAATGTTTTTATTAATTTCTTTTTCTTTCTTTCCTTTTCTTTTTCTAAGTATTCAGGGCAGATAAAATTAGTTCTGTTTCTTAAATTTACTATACTCATAAATGCATAAAAATTTTCCACAATTTTTTCTTGTGAACAGTTTTCAGTACTCTTTGCCAAAATATTACACAATTGATCAGGACTATATACTTTTAAATTCATAAAACTTTCTGATATTCTATCTCTTACTTCACTTTTACTGTAATTCCTCAATAAAATAAGAGCATCTACATTTTTACCAAAATTCCTTGAAGAATAGTATTCTAAACATCCTCTTAACTCCATAATGAGTTTAGTAAAATCTGCATTTTCAAACATTTCTTTATTATTAATCGGAAAATCTGCATACAAGAAAATTTTTCCATTTTTTAAAATACAAATTCTAGAGAAGTCTCCATCATCCTCTAGGATTATCAAATCTTTTTCCTGAATCTTTGAAAAAATCCCTTCGTAATTTCCAGGTAAAACTTCAATAAAATTAATTCTAAAACCCTCTGCATCCAATGCTAAAACCAGTAGCTGAATGTTATTTTTTTCAATTCCTTCAACTGCAATATCCCAAAAAATCTGCCCATTTTCATCATATTTATCAATAATTTTATATCTGATTTCATATTCCTCGGGACTTACAGATAAATATTCACCCTTTTCAAATTCCATCATTTTTTCCAGATCATCCAAAGGCATAAAAGGAACTTTTACAACCCTGAATAAAATACCACGGCGACTATAAACAATATCTAGATCCGGCCTTTTAGTATTTTGAGATAGAACACCTGCCTGAGCAAACTCAGTTTTAACCATTTTGGCAAAACTTTCAGGAGTCTGGTTATGAACATCATATTCCAGCTCCTTTTTAAATAAAAATTCATATTCATCCTGACCTTTTAATGAACCAGCTGCCAGTAATATTCTGTTGTCCATTAATTGAATAAATAATTTACTCATTATCTTGCCCCTATCTCATATATTAAACATTAGTAAAAATTGTCATCATTGGTAGAGCTACTGAAATAATTAATAAACCTACTATTACACCGATTACAAGCATTAAAACAGGTTCCGCCAGAGAAATTAATTTGTTAATTCCCAGCTCAACTTCTTTATCATAATAATCAACAAGCTTTTCTGTGAGCTTTTGCATTTGGCCGGTTTCTTCTCCAATTGATATCATTTGAACAAGTATATCATCAAAGAACTGATCTCTTTTAAAGTTTTCACTAATTGATTCACCTCTCTGAAGACCTTTTATTGCGGTATCTATACTATCTTCAGCCAGGGGGCTTCCAACTATACTCTTTAAAAGAACTAAACCTTGCAGGATTGAAAAACCACTTATAGTAAAAACATACATTGCCATCGCAAATCTTAAACTTATAATGTTTTTTCTCGTTGTCCCAAGCATTGGTACTTTCAAAATTATTCTGTCAAGAATGCGTTTCCCTTTATCCCTGGAGAAAAAGTTTTTAATTCCCAAAATACCAAGAATCAAGAAAGGAATAATTATATAATAATAACTTCCCATAAGAGTTGAGATTCCAATTACAATTTTCGTAATAAGAAATAACTTCCCTCCAGAAGATTCAACAATATTTATTACCATCGGCATCAAAAACTGAACAAAAAATATTACTAAAACAAAAGCCATGGCTAGTACTATCATCGGATAAACGGCAGCGGATTTTACTTTTTTCCCCAAAAGGTTTTCCTTTTCATAATAATCTGCCATACTTCGTAAAACTATATCAATTTTTCCTGTAGATTCCCCAGCTCTAACCACACCCGTAAGAATAGAAGGAAACAAACTCCCCGGTTCATCCATGGCTTCTGAAATGGTTAGCCCTCTTTTAACTCCATTTATTAACCTTTCAATCTCATCTTGGGTACGTTTATCCGGGGTCTGCATTTTCAAAACCTGGAGTCCCTTTATTGTATTAATACCTGAATCCATTATTACCGACAACTGTCTGCAAAAATGGCTTAAAACATCTACTTTCAATAAACTCTTTTTTTTACGGAACTTTAGCCTTCCAAAGGCTGAAAAGTCTAATGAAAAATCTTGTTTTGTTTTTCCCTGAGTTATTTCAATGGGAGTAAGGTTCATTTCTTTAATTTTATTCTTAGCTTCATTTAGAGAGGCAGCTTCAATCTCGGAACTATTTATTTTTCCATCTTTACTTATAGCCCGGTATTTAAAAACAGCCATAAAGGAAAACCCCTATCCATTAATATATGCAGCTCTTAACAACTCGCTAACTGAAGTTGTACCATCAAGAACCTTTTCTTTTCCATCTTCAAAAATTGTATGGAATCCCTGAGACAATGCCATATCCCCTATTTCATCGGCACTGGCTTCTTCATCAATCATTTTTCTTATTTCCCTGCTTACCTCAAGAACTTCAAATATTCCAATTCTCCCTTTATAGCCGGAATTCATGCACAACTTACATCCCTGAGCTTTGTAAACCTTTACATCTTCCTCTAAAGGTATTCCCAAAAGTTTTTTCTCATCTTCTGTTGCCTGATATTCCACCTTACATTTTGGGCATAATTTTCTAACCAATCTTTGAGAAATAATTCCCACCAAAGATGATGATAAAAAAAAGAGCTCTACTCCCATATCAATCAAGCGAGGAATACTTCCCACCGCATTGTTAGTATGCAGTGTTGTAAGAACAAGGTGACCTGTTAGAGCTGCTCTAATGGAAATTTCGGCAGTTTCTCCATCCCTTACTTCCCCTACCATAACAATATCCGGATCCTGGCGTAAAATTGCTCTCAAGCCATTACTAAAAAGAAACCCAGCTTCAACGTTAACCTGAGTTTGACTTATACCTTTTATGTCATATTCAATAGGATCTTCCAAAGTTATTATATTTTTTTTACTGTCGTTCAATTCGTTAAGCATTGAATAAAGTGTTGTTGTTTTACCACTTCCTGTGGGTCCGGTAACGATAATTATGCCGTATGGTTTCATGAGAAATTTTTCAAATAATTCTTCATCTTTTTTAGAAAAACCAAGCTTATCTTTATTAACCATAAAATTAGCTCTGTTTAAAAGCCTGATTACTATCTTTTCTCCGTGATTTGTGGGCATAGAGGATACCCTCATATCGATTGCCTGACCACCTGCATCATGGAGTATTCTTCCATCCTGAGGAATTCTTTTTTCTGAAATATTCATTCCAGATAATATTTTTATTCTATTAACTATAGAATTATGAGGTTTAATATCTGTAGATAGTATTTCCCGAAGAACCCCGTCAATTCTAAAACGAACCCGCATTTTATCTTCTTCCGGCTCAATGTGTATATCGCTGGCATTCATGCCAACTGCATTGTCAAAAACAGATTTAATTAATTTTACAATAGGAGCAGCGTTTATATCTAAACTTCCTCTTTCCAACTCACTTAATGCATCAAGATTGCTTAGATATTCATTAGCCGCATCTTTAATATCCCCGCTTTTGTAAACCCCTTCAATAAGAATTTTTACATCTGAATCAGAAACCAAAACAGGTTTAACATCCAGATTTGTCATATAACGAATATCTTGAATCGCCAGACGATCCAAGGGGTCACTCATTGCAAGATACAAAGAATTCCCTATTTTTGAAAAAGGAATTGCATTATATCTTTGGGCAATATTCTCCGGAATCATTTTTGCCGCTTCTAAATCCAGATCCTGTAAAGACAGACTGCAGTATTCTATGTTAAGCTGCTTTGCTAAAAACTCGTTAAACTTATCTTTAGACACAAAATCAAGATCCGTAAGTACTATTCCTAATCTTTTTTTTGTATTCTTTTGCTCCTGAAGAGCCTGCATTAGCTGTTCCTGAGTAATTATATTATTTTCAACTAATAAGTCACCTAAACGAATTTTCTGATTCAAGGCTAAAACCCCTTTTATTTTTACATGTATTCATTCTAAATTATAACAGAATTCATTCCAATTCACTATGTATTCTAATATATTTTAGAACATCTGTATTGAATATTATTCCTAAAAGTTCTCCATTTTCAATTACCAGTAATCTCCCTAAGCCATTTTTAGCCAGTAGAGCAAGGGAATCTGTTACTGTACACTCTGGAGACACGACCATTTCATCTGTAAGAGAGAGCAACAATTCAACAACAAGCTCCCCCCACAACTCCCGGGGGGAACAGCCTTTATTTCATTTATACCCACAACCCCGGCAATTTCATCAATTTTCCTTACGGGAAAGGTTTTAAATTTCCATGTATATAAATAGTCTTCAACAAATTCCTTAATAGTCTTGTGATAATCTACCACAACAACATCTTTTGTCATAAACTCACTAATCTTAATTTTTTTGAAAACATCAATTATTACTGTCTGCTGATAACTTGTCTGGGATGCCTGATTAATGAACCAGCCAATAAATACAAGCCACAGACCTCCAATAAGCTGACCATCTAAAGCCCGGAATATTCCGGAAAACATTAGAAAATAACCAAAAAATCCTCCTATTGAAGAAGATATTTTTGTTGCAGCCTTAAGATCTTTTTTGTAATACCAGATTAATGCACGCAAGACTTCTCCTCCGCCAAGAAGATATGCGGGAACCATATTAAAAATAGCCAATACCAGATTTACTGATGCCAGATATCTTAAAGGAACAATAACAAATTCACTTCCCCCAAAATTTTCCAGCAAAGCTGCGGTAAATGAAACTATAATGCTTATAAATACACTCATTGCCGGGCCTGCAATTGCAATTTTTAATTCTTTAATTGGTTCATCTGGCTCGCTTTCAATTTGAGCTACCCCGCCAAAAATAAACAAGGTTATTTTTTTAACATCTATTCCGTTCCTAATTGATACAATAGAATGAGATAACTCATGGAGAAGAACCGAAGCAAAAAGAGAGATTACCATAATTGCTCCTAAAGGCCAATAAATTGAGGATGGCCATTGAGGATAGTTTACCGGGAAAAAACTTGTAGCCAGCATATAAGTTACAAGTCCGAAAACAATTAACCAGCTGGCATTAATTTCGATTTTTATACCTTTTATTTCTCCAATTACAACAGAATTCTTCACTAAATCACCTGTTCTATTTATATTTTATTGGAAATAGGTGTAATGGTCAAGCATCTTTGTAACACTAAGTACGGAAAATCAGTTTATATTTCGCGCTTCAAATGGAGTCAGCCCTCCATTGTATGAATGAGGTCGAATGTGGTTGTACCACACATAAACATATTTATTGATAGTTTCATCTAATTGTAGGTCGGTTTCAAATTTTTGGTAGTAAATAAGCTCTGACTTAAGTGATTTATAAAATCTCTCCATTGGAGCGTTATCATATGGGCAACCTGTTTTACTCATGCTTTGCCTTATTCCTTGGCTTTTGCAGTACTCTACGAAAGCCCATGAGGTGAACTGTACCCCCTGATCTGAATGTAAGACTAACCCTTCATCTGGGCTCTCTCTTTCAAGAGCTTTAGACAAGGTTTCTATTGCCAGATCTGAGTTGATTCATTTTGAGTTAACCGTTGCTATCGCTTCCCTTTTTGCTAAATCTATAATAGTACAATTATAACGCATTTACCGTTTATTAATCTTATATAGGTGAAATCAGTACACCATACTTTATTTCTTTCTGTGACAGAGAAATTTTGATTAAGAATATTGGGAAATACTTTGTTCTTTTCACCTTTTACATATTTGGGCCTTTTTCTTACAGTGATTGCATGCAGGTTTAATTCCTTGTTCATATACTTATGTGTTGTTGTCTTACTAATAAATATATTTTGCCTTGCAAGAAAAGTGACCATCCACCTATGGCCGATAATGCGTCCATTATTGTAATAAATACTTTTTATGTTTTCTTGAACTTTAGCCTTTCCCTCACGATACGTGGATTTTCTGTTCTTTAAGTAATTGTAGTACATATTCGGAGAGAGGTTGAACTTGCGGCATAACCAGCACAATCCAAACTCAAGTTTATAGGCATCAATGAACCGATATACAACTAATCGATTTCCTTTGCGAAGAATGCCGCTGCTTTTTTAGGAAGTCATTTTCCTTTTGAAGTTCTATAAGCTTCTTGTTAAGCGCTCTATATTCCTTTGGTGATATTGCATTTTCTTTATTTTGTGGTTTTGTGTAATGACATTCTTCGCTGTATTTTTTTATCCATCCGGACATTGTTGATTTTGATACACCGTAGGTTGCAAAAAGATCACCAAGGCTTTTGCCTTTTAGATATTCACGTACAACCTCCTTCTTGAATTCTAA
Organism: Peptococcia bacterium; assembly: GCA_965228015.1. Taxonomy (GTDB): domain Bacteria; phylum Bacillota; class Peptococcia; order Peptococcales; family SKKY01; genus SKKY01. Next base: position 31,013 of record OZ245787.1, on the reverse strand, counting down.
ATCGTAACGTTTGCTCATTTTGTAATCCTCCTAGTTCGAGTTTATTATATATTATCCGTACTAGGTGTTACAACAAGACTATACCATTACAATGGGATCTTCTTTTTTTATTGGCTTATCTCTGAAATTACAATAGGCTTTTCTTTTTACTCCAGCAATCTCGCAAAGAAGTTTTGCTGTATATTTAAATTCCAAAGCAAATATGGCTCTGTACTTTAGCTCCCTGGCTTTTGTTTTTTTTAGAAATAAAGGGCTGTAAATGCTCTAATTGTTCGTAGTATTCAATTTTAGCATAAAGATGTTCTATTTCTTTTTCGTATTCAATTTCTCTTTGTGTTTTCTCAGGAAAATCTATTTTATCTGATCTGATTTTTATCTTATCCGGATCTTTCTTAGCTTCTGTTGGAAGAAGCCCTTTTTCTTTTAATTGTTTTTCCCAATTAAGAACAAGATTTTTTGAAGATAAATTGTATTTTGCAGTAATCTTTCTTACCCTAAGATTGCTTTCGTAATAGTCTTTAATTACAGAGAGTTTTAATTCATTAGAATAGTTCTTTGTCATTAAAATCAGCCCCCAAAATTAGTATATCTTACTGTCCCAATTTTGTGTAATTTTTGGGGGTCAGACCATTTCATTATTCTTTAAAGCATCCATCAACTCATATTGAAGATTTAATTTTTCTTTAAGCCCTTCATTGAAGGAATCTTCATAAAACACTATTGTATTCTTTCCGTATTCCTTTGCTTTATATAAAGCCATCTCTCCATTCATGAAAAGAGTCTCAAAATTATCTCCTTCATCAGGATATATACAAACTCCAATACTAAATGTGATGTAAAAAGAATAAAGGCCTATAATAATTTTCTCATTTATCTGAGTTAAAAGGTCTTTAATATAAAATAAAACTTTATCTTTTTCTTTTTGATTTTTCAGAAGAATGATAAATTCATCACCCTCCATTTTTGCAAGAAAATTTTCATTACCCAGATTTTTTTAAGTAATTTACCTGCTTCAATAAGAACATCATCACCTATGGTATGTCCATAGGCATCATTTATATTTTTAAAATTATCAATATCAAAGGAAATAAGAGCACCTGGTCTTCCTGCTGATATTTCTCTGGTTAATTCCTCTTTTAAAGATATCCTGTTTGGCAGTCCTGTTTGTTTATCAAAAAATGCCATTTTCCTGATTTGGACTTCATATTTTTTTCTTTCGTTAATGTTAAATAATAAAATAGATACAAAAACAGTTAAAACAAAAATTATTAATACAACTGGGATTATTATATATTGATATCTTTCAATAGCTTCATCCCGGTTCACAGGTTGATTTAATAAAATTGTACCTTCGGGTAAAATTCCAAGATCAATATTGTATTTATTTAAAACTTCGTAGTCATAAATATAATCATTATCGCTTTCTGTAACAACTTTTATATCCTTTATTTCTTTTTTTCCTTCAAGAATTTCTTTTAGCAAGGTTGCCGCTTCCACTCCGTATTTATAGTGAGATATCAGCTTGCCCCCTGCAAGACCGTCCCCAACTCCATATCCCCAAAGGTGAAAAACCGGAACCGGGGAGTTTTGATTAACTATATCAACAACATCATTAAAATTAATTCTTACTCCATTTTTATCAAGATTTGCAGAAAGAAGGAGAACCATGTCACTCTGGTTAAATTCAGAAATTTCTTTTATCAAATCCTCAAAGGATAGATCTTTCAGCAAAAGGGGTTTTATTTTGTAATCTTTTTCATATTTCATTTTAATATTGTTAAAGTTTTGAAGCTGCCCTCTCCCTGTGGGGGTATCATCAACTATATACACAATACGACTTGTATCGGGAAGAAGTTTTAAGCCCATATTTATTGTATCTTCCATAGAAAGGGATTCTATAAAACCAGTTATATTGGAAAGGGAATCTGCTCTTACAACACTTTTAATTGTGTTTACCCCTATAAAAATTATTGGAATATCTTTAAATAATTTATCCTGATTATCCATCACATAGTTAAAAGCATTATCATCACTAACTATAACTGCATCAGACTTCCATCTGTTTCCATGTTTATATCGAAAAAGGCTGTCTACAATTTGAAAGTATTCTGGATCAAAAAATCTTTTGCTATCCATAACTTCAACATCAAGAACATAGTCATTTTTTAAAACTTCCTTTATTCCACTTAGCTGATTGTACCAGGTTGGGAAGGAACCATTGTAGGAACTAATAAAAAGAATTTCCTCTTCCCTTTCCGTAGCCGAAAAAGAAGGAAGACTAATAGACAAAAGAATAGCGAAAAAAGACTTATTAGTATAAGTTTATGAAAAGATTTTTTCATGCAATCTTCCTCCCCTTTATATTTACAACACTTTTACACAAATTTAATAATTATTAATATTATACAATCAGAACCTTTTAAGAGGAAAAAAGAAGTGGTCTGACCCCCAAAAATTACACAAAATTGGGACAGTAAGATATACTAATTTTGGGGGCTGATTTTAATGACAAAGAACTATTCCGATGAATTTAAACTCTCTGTAATTAAGGAATATTACGAAAGCAATCTTGGGGTAAGAAAGATTACTGCAAAGTACAATTTATCTTCAAAAAATCTTGTTCTTAATTGGGAAAAACAATTAAAAGAAAAAGGACTTCTTCCAACAGAAGCTAAGAAAGATCCGGATAAGATAAAAATCAGATCAAATAAAATAGATTTTCCTGAGAAAACACAAAGAGAAATTGAATACGAAAAAGAAATAGAACATCTTTATGCTAAAATTGAATACTACGAACAATTAGAGCATTTACAGCCCTTTATTTCTAAAAAAAACAAAAGTCAGGGAGCTAAAGTACAGAGCTATATTTGCTTTGGAATTTAAATATACAGTAAAATTTCTTTGCGAAATTGCTGGAGTAAAAAGAAAAGCCTATTGCAATTTCAGAGACAAACCAATAAAAAAAGAAGATTCCATTGAGAAAATAATTATTCAAATATATAACAAATCAAAAGGAATTTTTGGTTACAGAAGAATAGGAAATGAGCTAAGAAATGCGTTTAAAATAGTTGTTAATCATAAAAAGATTCAAAGAATAATGCAGGAAAACAATCTCAGATCCAGAATCAGAAGAAAAAAGAATAGGATTCAAGATGATAAACAATTCAAAGCCAATATATTAAACAGGGATTTTAAGGCAAGTCGCCCAGGAGAAAAAATAGCCACAGATATTACCTGTATTCCTTACAGAAGCTCTAAGCTATATCTGTGTGTTGCCCTAGATCTGTTTAACAATGAGCCAGTAAGCTGGGAATACAGTAAGAATCCTGACAGCAAGCTGACTGTAAAAACTATTAAAAAACTTTCAAAAAAGATAGATATTAAGAATACTGTTATCCATAGTGATCAAGGTGTTTAATACACAAGCAAAGAATATTCCAGCTATTTAAAGTCTTTAGGAGCAGTTCAAAGTATGTCCAGAAGAGGAAATTGCTGGGATAATGCGAAGATTGAAAGTTTCTTTAGCCATTACAAAACAGAAAGTATTAATCTCTACAAGAAAAGAATCAAAAGTTTTAAAGATATAAAAGAAATTACTGAAGATTACATTAAATTTTATATTAATGACAGGACGCATAGAAGCCTTGGAGGTGTCCCTCCAAGGCTTCTATAAACAGATTTTTTCATTTAATTAATTTGGTGAAATTTACTGTCCCAGAAGTGTACTCTTTTTTGGGGTCACGCCAAACTGTCCCAAATTCCGCGGACTTTTTCAGCTGAAGGGGTTTGAGTTTCCTGTTCTCCAGCTTTGTATATTTTGAAGTTGTATTTTTACTTCTGGTGTTGGTACTGTGTAGAGTACATAGGTACATTCTGCCACTACTCTGCCATTGAACATTTCAACTAAGTCTATCTGAATTGAACGGGTAATTTCTATTTCTTCATAGGGACTTTCTCCTGGCAATACTGTTACCGGATCTCTTTCTACCAAGACTCTTTCTGTTAAAGTTCCCAAATCTTCTGCAGTGCCGTAATAAGTTTTAATTTCCTCTTCTTCTTCAAGTTTTCTGATAACTAAATCCTGAACCTGGGTCATATTTGGCTGATATTCCATATAGTTTAAAACATTCATTACCCCTCGGCAATTACCAACTAAGGTAATTTTACTTGGCAGGGCGTAAAAGCTTTCAAAATCTTCTACAGAGCTAACCTGGTATGAGGCAAGAATCAGGTTTTCCTTTGTAATTTTTTCAGTTAAATTAACGAGAAAAGCCCCGTCTGAAAGATCATGATTTAACTTTTCTTCAACAAGTTCAGCCTCTGTTTCAAGAGAGTTTAGTATAGCCTCACTGTCTTTTAAGATGGTTAATCTTTTTTCAAGGTTTCTGTTTTCTTTTTGAATTTTTTCCTTTTCACTCTTGAAAAATGTACCTTTTTGGAACTGACCAAAAATTAAAAAATATAAATACAAAGAAAATAAAAGTACAATTCCGCCAATTTTTAAATATTTTAAAATTCTCTCTCTCATTTATTTTCCCCCTCCTTAATTTCAACTGTAATTAAAAAGGAGTTTACTTTTTCCTCTTGCAGCCAGCCAATTTGTTCCATACTTACAACTTCAATAAGAGGATCGTTATTTAACTGATAAACAAATCTGCTAATTGCATCCAAGCTGTGACTTCTGCCTTCAATAACCATTATATTGGGAATATTTTCATATATTTTAACTTTGGGAGATTCTTCAGATTTTTCCACTGGTTTAGCTTGACCATCTTCTGTTTTTTTATAATCAGAAAACAGAAGTGTTATTTTTGTATAAGTTATCTCACTTGGAATATATTCTTCAATATTTCTTATATTAACAACTCTTTTATATGAACTTTTTAACAAATCACCAAAAACACTTATTTTATTTTCAGTTTTTGCAATTTTTTCTTCTATTGGTTCCAATATTGCTATTTCACTATTTAGCTTTTCTTGTTCCAATAAAAGTTTTGCAACTTCATCCTGAGTCTCTTTATTATTGGAATACATCATCCATACAGAGATAATTAATAAAGCCAGCAATACTGGAGTAAATGTTTTTATTAATTTCTTTTTCTTTCTTTCCTTTTCTTTTTCTAAGTATTCAGGGCAGATAAAATTAGTTCTGTTTCTTAAATTTACTATACTCATAAATGCATAAAAATTTTCCACAATTTTTTCTTGTGAACAGTTTTCAGTACTCTTTGCCAAAATATTACACAATTGATCAGGACTATATACTTTTAAATTCATAAAACTTTCTGATATTCTATCTCTTACTTCACTTTTACTGTAATTCCTCAATAAAATAAGAGCATCTACATTTTTACCAAAATTCCTTGAAGAATAGTATTCTAAACATCCTCTTAACTCCATAATGAGTTTAGTAAAATCTGCATTTTCAAACATTTCTTTATTATTAATCGGAAAATCTGCATACAAGAAAATTTTTCCATTTTTTAAAATACAAATTCTAGAGAAGTCTCCATCATCCTCTAGGATTATCAAATCTTTTTCCTGAATCTTTGAAAAAATCCCTTCGTAATTTCCAGGTAAAACTTCAATAAAATTAATTCTAAAACCCTCTGCATCCAATGCTAAAACCAGTAGCTGAATGTTATTTTTTTCAATTCCTTCAACTGCAATATCCCAAAAAATCTGCCCATTTTCATCATATTTATCAATAATTTTATATCTGATTTCATATTCCTCGGGACTTACAGATAAATATTCACCCTTTTCAAATTCCATCATTTTTTCCAGATCATCCAAAGGCATAAAAGGAACTTTTACAACCCTGAATAAAATACCACGGCGACTATAAACAATATCTAGATCCGGCCTTTTAGTATTTTGAGATAGAACACCTGCCTGAGCAAACTCAGTTTTAACCATTTTGGCAAAACTTTCAGGAGTCTGGTTATGAACATCATATTCCAGCTCCTTTTTAAATAAAAATTCATATTCATCCTGACCTTTTAATGAACCAGCTGCCAGTAATATTCTGTTGTCCATTAATTGAATAAATAATTTACTCATTATCTTGCCCCTATCTCATATATTAAACATTAGTAAAAATTGTCATCATTGGTAGAGCTACTGAAATAATTAATAAACCTACTATTACACCGATTACAAGCATTAAAACAGGTTCCGCCAGAGAAATTAATTTGTTAATTCCCAGCTCAACTTCTTTATCATAATAATCAACAAGCTTTTCTGTGAGCTTTTGCATTTGGCCGGTTTCTTCTCCAATTGATATCATTTGAACAAGTATATCATCAAAGAACTGATCTCTTTTAAAGTTTTCACTAATTGATTCACCTCTCTGAAGACCTTTTATTGCGGTATCTATACTATCTTCAGCCAGGGGGCTTCCAACTATACTCTTTAAAAGAACTAAACCTTGCAGGATTGAAAAACCACTTATAGTAAAAACATACATTGCCATCGCAAATCTTAAACTTATAATGTTTTTTCTCGTTGTCCCAAGCATTGGTACTTTCAAAATTATTCTGTCAAGAATGCGTTTCCCTTTATCCCTGGAGAAAAAGTTTTTAATTCCCAAAATACCAAGAATCAAGAAAGGAATAATTATATAATAATAACTTCCCATAAGAGTTGAGATTCCAATTACAATTTTCGTAATAAGAAATAACTTCCCTCCAGAAGATTCAACAATATTTATTACCATCGGCATCAAAAACTGAACAAAAAATATTACTAAAACAAAAGCCATGGCTAGTACTATCATCGGATAAACGGCAGCGGATTTTACTTTTTTCCCCAAAAGGTTTTCCTTTTCATAATAATCTGCCATACTTCGTAAAACTATATCAATTTTTCCTGTAGATTCCCCAGCTCTAACCACACCCGTAAGAATAGAAGGAAACAAACTCCCCGGTTCATCCATGGCTTCTGAAATGGTTAGCCCTCTTTTAACTCCATTTATTAACCTTTCAATCTCATCTTGGGTACGTTTATCCGGGGTCTGCATTTTCAAAACCTGGAGTCCCTTTATTGTATTAATACCTGAATCCATTATTACCGACAACTGTCTGCAAAAATGGCTTAAAACATCTACTTTCAATAAACTCTTTTTTTTACGGAACTTTAGCCTTCCAAAGGCTGAAAAGTCTAATGAAAAATCTTGTTTTGTTTTTCCCTGAGTTATTTCAATGGGAGTAAGGTTCATTTCTTTAATTTTATTCTTAGCTTCATTTAGAGAGGCAGCTTCAATCTCGGAACTATTTATTTTTCCATCTTTACTTATAGCCCGGTATTTAAAAACAGCCATAAAGGAAAACCCCTATCCATTAATATATGCAGCTCTTAACAACTCGCTAACTGAAGTTGTACCATCAAGAACCTTTTCTTTTCCATCTTCAAAAATTGTATGGAATCCCTGAGACAATGCCATATCCCCTATTTCATCGGCACTGGCTTCTTCATCAATCATTTTTCTTATTTCCCTGCTTACCTCAAGAACTTCAAATATTCCAATTCTCCCTTTATAGCCGGAATTCATGCACAACTTACATCCCTGAGCTTTGTAAACCTTTACATCTTCCTCTAAAGGTATTCCCAAAAGTTTTTTCTCATCTTCTGTTGCCTGATATTCCACCTTACATTTTGGGCATAATTTTCTAACCAATCTTTGAGAAATAATTCCCACCAAAGATGATGATAAAAAAAAGAGCTCTACTCCCATATCAATCAAGCGAGGAATACTTCCCACCGCATTGTTAGTATGCAGTGTTGTAAGAACAAGGTGACCTGTTAGAGCTGCTCTAATGGAAATTTCGGCAGTTTCTCCATCCCTTACTTCCCCTACCATAACAATATCCGGATCCTGGCGTAAAATTGCTCTCAAGCCATTACTAAAAAGAAACCCAGCTTCAACGTTAACCTGAGTTTGACTTATACCTTTTATGTCATATTCAATAGGATCTTCCAAAGTTATTATATTTTTTTTACTGTCGTTCAATTCGTTAAGCATTGAATAAAGTGTTGTTGTTTTACCACTTCCTGTGGGTCCGGTAACGATAATTATGCCGTATGGTTTCATGAGAAATTTTTCAAATAATTCTTCATCTTTTTTAGAAAAACCAAGCTTATCTTTATTAACCATAAAATTAGCTCTGTTTAAAAGCCTGATTACTATCTTTTCTCCGTGATTTGTGGGCATAGAGGATACCCTCATATCGATTGCCTGACCACCTGCATCATGGAGTATTCTTCCATCCTGAGGAATTCTTTTTTCTGAAATATTCATTCCAGATAATATTTTTATTCTATTAACTATAGAATTATGAGGTTTAATATCTGTAGATAGTATTTCCCGAAGAACCCCGTCAATTCTAAAACGAACCCGCATTTTATCTTCTTCCGGCTCAATGTGTATATCGCTGGCATTCATGCCAACTGCATTGTCAAAAACAGATTTAATTAATTTTACAATAGGAGCAGCGTTTATATCTAAACTTCCTCTTTCCAACTCACTTAATGCATCAAGATTGCTTAGATATTCATTAGCCGCATCTTTAATATCCCCGCTTTTGTAAACCCCTTCAATAAGAATTTTTACATCTGAATCAGAAACCAAAACAGGTTTAACATCCAGATTTGTCATATAACGAATATCTTGAATCGCCAGACGATCCAAGGGGTCACTCATTGCAAGATACAAAGAATTCCCTATTTTTGAAAAAGGAATTGCATTATATCTTTGGGCAATATTCTCCGGAATCATTTTTGCCGCTTCTAAATCCAGATCCTGTAAAGACAGACTGCAGTATTCTATGTTAAGCTGCTTTGCTAAAAACTCGTTAAGCTTATCTTTAGACACAAAATCAAGATCCGTAAGTACTATTCCTAATCTTTTTTTTGTATTCTTTTGCTCCTGAAGAGCCTGCATTAGCTGTTCCTGAGTAATTATATTATTTTCAACTAATAAGTCACCTAAACGAATTTTCTGATTCAAGGCTAAAACCCCTTTTATTTTTACATGTATTCATTCTAAATTATAACAGAATTCATTCCAATTCACTATGTATTCTAATATATTTTAGAACATCTGTATTGAATATTATTCCTAAAAGTTCTCCATTTTCAATTACCAGTAATCTCCCTAAGCCATTTTTAGCCAGTAGAGCAAGGGAATCTGTTACTGTACACTCTGGAGACACGACCATTTCATCTGTAAGAGAGAGCAACAATTCAACAACAAGCTCCCCCCACAACTCCCGGGGGGAACAGCCTTTATTTCATTTATACCCACAACCCCGGCAATTTCATCAATTTTCCTTACGGGAAAGGTTTTAAATTTCCATGTATATAAATAGTCTTCAACAAATTCCTTAATAGTCTTGTGATAATCTACCACAACAACATCTTTTGTCATAAACTCACTAATCTTAATTTTTTTGAAAACATCAATTATTACTGTCTGCTGATAACTTGTCTGGGATGCCTGATTAATGAACCAGCCAATAAATACAAGCCACAGACCTCCAATAAGCTGACCATCTAAAGCCCGGAATATTCCGGAAAACATTAGAAAATAACCAAAAAATCCTCCTATTGAAGAAGATATTTTTGTTGCAGCCTTAAGATCTTTTTTGTAATACCAGATTAATGCACGCAAGACTTCTCCTCCGCCAAGAAGATATGCGGGAACCATATTAAAAATAGCCAATACCAGATTTACTGATGCCAGATATCTTAAAGGAACAATAACAAATTCACTTCCCCCAAAATTTTCCAGCAAAGCTGCGGTAAATGAAACTATAATGCTTATAAATACACTCATTGCCGGGCCTGCAATTGCAATTTTTAATTCTTTAATTGGTTCATCTGGCTCGCTTTCAATTTGAGCTACCCCGCCAAAAATAAACAAGGTTATTTTTTTAACATCTATTCCGTTCCTAATTGATACAATAGAATGAGATAACTCATGGAGAAGAACCGAAGCAAAAAGAGAGATTACCATAATTGCTCCTAAAGGCCAATAAATTGAGGATGGCCATTGAGGATAGTTTACCGGGAAAAAACTTGTAGCCAGCATATAAGTTACAAGTCCGAAAACAATTAACCAGCTGGCATTAATTTCGATTTTTATACCTTTTATTTCTCCAATTACAACAGAATTCTTCACTAAATCACCTGTTCTATTTATATTTTATTGGAAATAGGTGTAATGGTCAAGCATCTTTGTAACACTAAGTACGGAAAATCAGTTTATATTTCGCGCTTCAAATGGAGTCAGCCCTCCATTGTATGAATGAGGTCGAATGTGGTTGTACCACACATAAACATATTTATTGATAGTTTCATCTAATTGTAGGTCGGTTTCAAATTTTTGGTAGTAAATAAGCTCTGACTTAAGTGATTTATAAAATCTCTCCATTGGAGCGTTATCATATGGGCAACCTGTTTTACTCATGCTTTGCCTTATTCCTTGGCTTTTGCAGTACTCTACGAAAGCCCATGAGGTGAACTGTACCCCCTGATCTGAATGTAAGACTAACCCTTCATCTGGGCTCTCTCTTTCAAGAGCTTTAGACAAGGTTTCTATTGCCAGATCTGAGTTGATTCATTTTGAGTTAACCGTTGCTATTGCTTCCCTTTTTGCTAAATCTATAATAGTACAATTATAACGCATTTTACCGTTTGTTAATCTTATATAGGTGAAATCAGTACACCATACTTTATTTCTTTCTGTGACAGAGAAATTTTGATTAAGAATATTGGGAAATACTTTGTTCTTTTCACCTTTTACATATTTGGGCCTTTTTCTTACAGTGATTGCATGCAGGTTTAATTCCTTGTTCATATACTTATGCGCTGTTGTCTTACTAATAAATATATTTTGCCTTGCAAGAAAAGTGACTATCCACCTATGGCCAATAATGCGTCCATTATTGTAATAAATACTTTTTATGTTTTCTTGAACTTTAGCCTTTCCCTCACGATACGTGGATTTTCTGTTCTTTAAGTAATTGTAGTACATATTCGGAGAGAGGTTGAATTTGCGGCATAACCAGCGCAATCCAAACTCAAGTTTATAGGCATCAATGAACTGATATACCACTAATCGATTTCCTTTGCGAAGAATGCCGCTGCTTTTTTTAGGAAATCATTTTCCTTTTGAAATTCCATAAGCTTCTTGTTAAGCGCTCTATATTCCTTTGGTGATATTGCATTTTCTTTATTTTGTGGTTTTGTGTAATGACATTCTTCGCTGTATTTTTTTATCCATCCGGACATTGTTGATTTTGATACACCGTAGGTTGCAAAAAGATCACCAAGGCTTTTGCCTTTTAGATATTCACGTACAACCTCCTTCTTGAATTCTAAATCGTAACGTTTGCTCATTTTGTAATCCTCCTAGTTCGGGTTTATTATATATTATCCGTACTAGGTGTTACAACAAGACTATACCATTACAGGGATTTATTAATTCATATTTATCTTTACTTACCTTTCGCTTACCTTCGTGAACATAAATTAATCTAGGTTCGGCACATGTTCCTCTTTGAAGTGAAACATGATCTTCATCAGCTTCGATGTACAAAATCTTAGCTTGAGAATCAGTTTTTTCACTGGTGCTGCATGATTAGAAATATCTTTAAGCTTTCTAATAGAATTCATTGCTGTTTGACCAGTAAGATACACATTCTTCGATATTTTTTCGCTACTTTTTCTGTATGGTATCTCTATTGCTTCTTCTATTAACATTGATTCTAGCAATATATCCATTCTGTCATTTGCTTCAATACCAACAGCTTCATCAGATAAGTATTTATATTCACCGGTAATTTTATGAACATAATACGTTCTTTTATAGGTTACTTCACCAAATATCGTCGCCAAACTTTTCTTCGACTTTGTTTCCTTTATTTTCCAGTCTCTTTTTCTTACACAATCTTTTTTAACTAAAATATCTACAGTTTCAAGTACTTTTTCTGTAATTGCAACCCCAACTTCATCCAGCATTTTTTTGGTTTTTAAAATGAATTCAGATATATTATTTCCCTCAATTAAAGTTGTTTCCATATTTTCTGCTATTTCTTTACCGATTTTAGTTGCAATTTCATGTATAATATTATTCATTAGAGTTTCTCCTTTTTTGCGATTTGGTTTAGCGATTTAATTGTAACATAAGGAGTTGCTCTAATATTTTTTTGTTTTTTTACCCATAATTATTTTACACTAACGTTATTCATCATCAATTATTGAAAAAGCCTCTTCCCCAAGTTCTTGTTTCTCAATCTTAATTTTTCTATAATAATTCGTTCCGGTTCCTGCTGGTATTAATTTACCAATTATTACGTTTTCCTTAAGACCAATAAGAGGATCTTCTTTCCCTTTTATTGCCGCATCTGTAAGAACTCTGGTTGTTTCCTGGAAACTTGCAGCAGATAAGAAAGAATCCGTTGCCAGTGAAGCTTTTGTTATTCCTAGAAGAACAGCACTTGCTGTCGCCCCTTCCCCTTCGGATTCAACAGCCTTATCGTTAATAGACTGGAATTCAAGAGAATCAACAAGTCCGCCTGGAAGAAGATCTGTATCATTAGAATCTTCAACTTTAACTTTTCTTAGTATCTGGCGAACTATAACCTCAATATGCTTGTCGTTGATATCAACACCTTGCATTCTGTAAACTTTTTGAACTTCTTGAAGAAGGTAATCCCGAACTCCTCTGGAACCTTTGATTCTCAATAAGTCATGAGGGTTTACAGATCCTTCCGTAAGAATATCTCCAGCTTGGACAAAATCCCTATCCTTAACTCTTAACCTTGATCCTTGAAGTATTGGATAAGATTCTGCAATGCCTTCTTCAGAAATAACTGATACTTCTTTCTTTCTGTCTTCTTCCTTTATCTTTACTGTTCCTGATATTTCTGTAATAACAGCAAGTCCTTTTGGCTTCCTAGCTTCAAATAATTCTTCAATTCTTGGAAGACCCTGAGTGATATCTCCACCAGCAACACCACCTGTATGGAATGTTCTCATTGTAAGCTGAGTTCCTGGTTCTCCTATAGATTGAGCTGCAATAATTCCAACCGCTTCTCCAATTTCTGCTTGAAGGCCAGTAGCAAGATTTATTCCATAGCATTTTCGGCAAACACCATGTTTTGACTTACAAGTTAAAACTGTTCTTATTCCAACCTTCTCATGTCCGGCTTTTACTATTCTCTCTGCAGCATCTGCATTTATTATAGTATTTTTCTCTACAATAAGTTCATTTGTCGCTGGATCCACAAAATCTTTAAGAGCAGTTCTGCCCTCAATTCTTTCCTGAAGCTCCTCAATTACCTCATTTCCATCTTTAATTGAGAAAACTTCAATTCCTTCTTCAGTACCACAATCATCTTCTCTTACTATCAAGTCTTGCGATACATCAACAAGTCTTCTTGTAAGATAACCAGAATCCGCTGTTCTAAGTGCGGTGTCAGCAAGACCTTTTCTGGCACCATGGGTAGAAATAAAGTACTCAAGTATTGTTAAACCCTCACGAAAATTTGATTTAATTGGCAGTTCTATTGTTTTACCTGAAGGATCAGCCATTAATCCCCTCATGCCAGCTAACTGACGAATCTGTTGTATGTTTCCTCTAGCTCCAGATTCAGCCATCATATTAATATTATTATCTAAATCAAGGTGTTTTAATAATTCTGTAGTAAGTTCTTCTGTAGTTGACTCCCATGTTTTTATAATACTATTATATCTTTCTTCTTCAGTGATAATACCTCTTCTGAATTTTTTCTCTATTACATCTACTTTTTCATCCGCTTCATCAAGAAGAGTCTTTTTTATAGCAGGTACTTTGATATCATCAACGCTGATTGTTATTCCTGCTTGCGTTGAAAACTTAAAGCCCTGTGATTTGATACCATCAAGCATTTCTGCCGTTTGACTTGCTCCAAGAATTTCAAATGCTCTTCCTACAAGCTTTCCAAGCTCTTTTTTTCTCATTGGTGTATTAAAAAACCCAATTTTAGCAGGTACTACCCTGTTGAAGAGAACTCTTCCAACTGTAGTTTCAAGGAACTCGCCTTTTTTATGGAATTCTTTTCCTTTTGTATCAATTACCCAAAGATCATCTGGAGCTTTTACTTTAACTTTCGCATGAATACTCACAACTTTATTATCATATGCAAGAATTACATCTTCAAAGTCTATAAAAGTTTTACCTTCTCCAACCTGATTTTCTTTAGAAATAGTCATATAATATGAACCTAAAATTAAATCCTGAGTAGGTGTAACTACAGGCTTCCCATCTTTAGGGTTTAAAATATTATTAGAAGCCAGCATTAACAACCTTGCCTCAGCCTGAGCTTCAGCACTTAATGGTACGTGGACCGCCATTTGATCTCCATCGAAGTCAGCGTTATAAGCAGTACAAACCAACGGATGCAACTTTAAGGCTCTGCCTTCAACAAGAACCGGCTCAAAAGCTTGAATTCCAAGTCTGTGAAGAGTTGGGGCTCTGTTCAATAGTACTGGATGATCTTTAATTACACTTTCAAGAACATCCCATACTTTAGGAGCACCTGCTTCAACCATTCTTTTTGCATTCTTTATGTTTTGTGCATAATCTTCTTCGACTAATTTTTTCATTACAAATGGCTTGAAAAGTTCAAGAGCCATTTCTTTAGGCAAGCCACACTGATGCATTTTTAAATTAGGTCCAATTACTATTACAGATCTTCCGGAATAATCTACACGCTTTCCTAAAAGGTTCTGTCTGAATCTGCCTTGCTTACCTTTCAGCATATCACTTAAAGACTTGAGAGGTCTGTTTCCCGGACCTGTAACCGGTCTGCCTCTTCTGCCATTGTCAATTAAAGCATCAACTGCTTCCTGAAGCATTCTTTTTTCGTTTCTAACAATAATGTCAGGGGCATCTAAATCTAGTAGTCTTTTCAATCTATTGTTTCTGTTAATTACCCTTCTGTACAAATCATTTAAATCAGATGTAGCGAATCTGCCACCATCAAGCTGAACCATTGGACGAAGATCAGGAGGTAAAACCGGAAGTACTTCTAAAATCATCCAGCTAGGCTCATTTAAAGATTTTTGGAAAGCCTCAACAACTTCTAGTCTTCTTGTTGCTCTAATTCTTCTTTGACCAGTTGTATCCCTAATTTCTGCTCTTAAATCTTTATGAAGTGATTCTAAATCCATTTTCTTAAGTAATTTGAGAATTGCCTCAGCTCCTATTCCAGCCTCGAACTTATCTCCATAATTTTCCCTGTACTCTCGATATTCATTTTCAGACAAAATTTGTTTTTCTGTTAATGGTGTACCTCCTGGATCCATTACAATAAAAGATACAAAATAAATAATCTTTTCCAGAATTCTTGGGGATACATCAAGCAAAAGTCCGAGTCTGCTTGGTATACCTTTTAAGTACCAAATATGCGCACAAGGTGCAGCAAGCTCAATATGCCCAAGTCTTTCTCTTCTTACTTTGGAGCGTGTTACCTCAACGCCACAACGGTCACATATAACGCCTTTGTAACGAATTCTTTTGTATTTACCACAATGACATTCCCAGTCCTTTGTGGGGCCGAATATTTTTTCGCAGAAAAGACCCTCTTTTTCTGGTTTAAGCGTACGGTAGTTAATGGTCTCGGGTTTTTTTACTTCTCCACTTGACCAGGATCTCATCTTTTCAGGAGATGCTAATCCTATCTTCATTCGATCGAAATTGTTTAAATCAAGCAATTTGTTCGCTCCCTTCCCTGAAAAATTTATTTATATCTCATCATTATCAAAATCAAATTTGTCAAGATCCTCTTCTGGTTCTTCAATATCTTCTTCAGGGGTTTCAATATATTTGTCTTTCAGCAATTCGTCTTCGTTCTTTTCCCCTTCAATTTCAAGTCCAAGTTCTTTAGCAGTCTCTACTACATCTTCATCTCTGTCTCTGATTTCAATCTCTTGATTATCTTCTGAAAGAATTTTGATGTCTAAAGCAAGACTCTGAAGCTCTTTTATTAGAACTTTGAAGGATTCAGGAACCCCGGGTTCAGGGATGTTCTCCCCTTTTACTATAGATTCATAAGTTTTAACTCTTCCAACTACATCGTCAGATTTAACTGTAAGAATTTCTTGTAATGTATATGCAGCTCCATATGCTTCAAGAGCCCAAACTTCCATCTCTCCGAATCTCTGACCACCAAACTGTGCTTTACCCCCCAGTGGCTGCTGAGTAACTAAAGAATATGGTCCTGTTGAACGAGCATGTATTTTATCGTCAACAAGGTGAGCAAGTTTTAATACGTACATGTACCCTACTGTTACCGGATTATCAAATGAATCTCCGCTTCTTCCATCTCTTAAATGGAATTTGCCAGTGGCTGGCAATCCTGCTTTTTCAAGCATTCCGGTAATATCTTCCTCATTTGCACCGTCAAAAACACTAGTAGCTGTATGAATGCCTAACTGTTTAGCAGCAATACCCAGATGTGTTTCTAGAACCTGACCAATATTCATCCTGGATGGTACGCCCAAAGGATTCAAAACTATATCTACGGATCTTCCGTCTGGCATTATTGGCATATCTTCTTCAGGGATAATCCGGGAAATAACACCCTTATTACCATGACGACCAGCCATTTTATCTCCAACTGAAAGTTTTCTTTTTTGAGCTATATATACTCTGACTGTTTGGTTAACTCCAGGTGACAGATCTGCGTTGTCTCTTGTAAATACTTTTACATCAACAATTTTTCCTGCTTCACCGTGAGGAACCTTTAGCGAAGTATCTCTAACTTCTCTGGCTTTTTCGCCGAAGATAGCTCTTAAAAGTTTTTCTTCAGCACTCAAATCAGTTTCTCCCTTAGGAGTAACTTTCCCTACTAATATATCTCCAGGTCTTACTTCAGCACCAATTCTTATAACGCCTCTGTCATCTAGATTTTTTTTCATTTCTTCAGATACATTAGGAACATCACGGGTTATTTCTTCTGGTCCTAATTTTGTGTCTCTAGCATCAATTTCATATTCTTCAATATGAATAGAAGTATAATAATCTTCTTTAATTAGTCTTTCACTTATTAAAATAGCATCTTCATAGTTATAACCTTCCCATGTCATAAATGCCACAAGAACATTATGTCCAAGAGATAACTCTCCTTTGTCTGTGGAGGGGCCGTCTGCAATAACTTCATCTTTCAGTATCCTTTGACCTTTTTTTACAAGTGGTTTTTGGTTAATACATGTTCCCTGGTTGGACCTTTTAAACTTTAATAAGTTATATCTATCAAAAAGTCCATTATCATTCTTTATTAAAATGACATCCGCGCTTACACTTTCTACTATTCCAGATTCTCTGGCAATAGCTAAAACACCTGAATCATAGGCTGTTTTATATTCCATACCTGTTCCAACGAATGGTGCTTCTGTTCTTAATAAAGGAACTGCCTGACGTTGCATATTTGCACCCATAAGTGCACGGTTGGCATCATCATGTTCAAGGAAAGGAATTAATGCAGTTGCAACAGATACCACCTGCTTAGGAGAAACATCCATATGTTCTACCTGACTAATGTCAGCAACAATATTTCCATGTCCATGGCGGGCGTTAACTTTAGAATTAATAAATTTACTGTCATCATCAAGAGGAGCATTTGCCTGGGCAATAATATACTTTTCCTCTTCATCTGCAGACATATATCTTATGTCATCAGTTACAATCCCATTTTCTCTATCAACAACTCTGTATGGAGCTTCGATAAATCCATACTTATTAACTTTCGCATAGTTACTTAAGGAGTTTATCAGACCAATGTTTGGACCCTCTGGAGTCTCAATTGGACACATGCGACTATAGTGTGAAAAGTGAACGTCACGGACTTCAAATCCGGCTCTTTCTCTGCTTAGACCGCCAGGTCCTAATGCGCTAAGTCTTCTTTTGTTGGTCAACTCAGCTAAAGGATTTGTTTGATCCATAAACTGTGATAACT
The DNA here is from genome assembly GCA_965228015.1 of Peptococcia bacterium. Classification (GTDB taxonomy): domain Bacteria; phylum Bacillota; class Peptococcia; order Peptococcales; family SKKY01; genus SKKY01. The sequence continues at coordinate 13,011 of OZ245787.1, read as the reverse complement.
GACTGCTCCCAAAAAACTCTTTTATTGAAGCAACAACAGGTCTGATGTTAATAAGAAGATGAGGAGAAATCGCTTCCGTATCCTGAATTGTCATTCTTTCTCTTACAACTCTTTCCATTCTAGAAAGACCAATTCTAAACTGGTTTTGCAATAGCTCGCCAACAGAACGGATTCTTCTGTTACCTAAATGGTCAATATCATCTATCATACCTTCACCATCAACAAGACCAAGAAGATAATCAAATACTTTAAAAATGTCTTCCCTGGTTACGTGTCTGGTTTCTTCTGGGATATCAAGACCCAGCTTTTTATTTAATTTATATCTTCCTACTCTTGCAAGATCATACCTTCTGGAGTCAAAGAATAATGAATTCAAAAGATTTCTTGCACTATCTACAGCTGGGGGTTCCCCTGGACGTAGTCTTTTATAGATTTCAACTAATGCTTCTGCTTCAGAAGTAGTTGAGTCTTTTTCTAATGTATTTTGAACATTTTTATTGTTCTTGTAAGTTTCTAATATATTTGCATTTGTGCCCATTCCAAGAGCGCGCAAAAGAACTGTTGCAGGTAATTTTCTTGTTCTGTCTATTCTGACAAACAACAAATTATTTGCATCAGTCTCAAACTCAAGCCAAGCACCACGATTGGGGATAATTGTTGAACTTAAAAAACTTTTTCCTGCCGGGTCAGTATTTTTTGAAAAATAAACCCCTGGAGAACGAACAAGCTGACTTACAATAACCCTTTCAGCACCATTGATGATAAAAGTTCCAGTGTCAGTCATTAAAGGAAGATCACCCATGAATACTTCTGACTCATTAATCTCTCCTGTCTCTTTGTTAATCAAACGAACCTTAAGACGAAGAGGAGCGGCGTAGGTTGCATCCCTTTCCTTACATTGTTCAATGTCATACTTTATTGCATCTTTTTCTAGTCGACAATCAATATATTCAAGAATAAGATTGCCTGTAAAATCTTGAATTGGAAATATTTCTGAAAACACTTCCTTAAGACCATTTGTTATGAACCATTCATAAGATTTCTTTTGAATCTCAATAAGATCTGGCATTTCCATGTTTTCTCTGATTCTTGAAAAATTGTGTCTTTCTCTCAAAGCGTTAACTGGATAAAACAATTATTGTCACCCCTCATTTACATAAAATCGCAGTATATAATGCTATCATATTCTCTTTATAAAATCAATAAAATATAGAAAATAAAAAAAATTATATCATACCATTTTTTATCGGTAAAATATTTATATACCAAAAAACAAATATTATAAACATATTCAAAAAACAAAAAATGCCATCCCGGTTTATTACCAGGATGGCTTCAAATCTTTTATAGTTAAAAGCAAAACTATTTAACTTCGATAGTTGCTCCAGCTTCTTCAAGCTTTTTCTTAATTTCTTCAGCTTCTTCTTTTGAAGCGCCTTCTTTAACTTTTCCAGGAGCTCCGTCAACTAATTCTTTAGCTTCTTTTAATCCTAAGCCAGTGATTTCTCTAACCACTTTAATTACGTTGATTTTCTTTTCTCCAGCAGATGCTAATACTACATCAAATTCTGATTTTTCTTCAGCAACTTCTGCTGCTGCTACTGGACTAGCTGCCGCAACTGCTACTGGAGCTGATGCAGATACACCAAACTCTTCTTCGAAAGCTTTTACTAACTCAGATAATTCTAATACACTTAAACCTTTTACTGTTTCTAAAATCTCATTGATTTTTGACATTTTTATTCCTCCTAAATTTTCTTTTAATTTTTAATTTAATACAATTCGCTCATTATTAAGCTTCTTGTTCTTTAACTTTTTGAATTTCAACAAGTGCATAACCAAGTTTTCTGATTGGACCCTGTAGTACATTCGCCATACCAGCAATTGGTGACTGCATAACATTTGCAAGTTTCTCAAGAAGAACTTCTCTTGATGGAAGATCTGCTAAGGCTTTGATTTCATCAACTGTTATTAATTTACCTTCAAGAACCCCCGCTTTGATCTCAAGAGCTTCAAATTCTTTAGCAAACTTAGCGAGGACTTGCGCAGGAGTAACAGCATCTTCAACGCCAAATGCTACAGCAGTTGGACCCTTGAAATAATCTTGAATTCCTTCTAAACCAATATCATTTGCAGCAATGGTCATAAGAGTATTTTTTAATACTTTATATTTAACCCCTGCTTTTCTTAATTCTGATCTTAGTTTAGTCACCTGGGCAACATTTAGTCCACGGTAATCTGTAACAATAAAGGACTTTGCTTCCTTCATTTTTTCAGTAATTTCACCAACGACTACTTTTTTGTTTTCGAGACTACCCATAGTTTCACCTCCCTTAAATTTTATCCAATTAAAAATGCCTCTGAATCTCCAGAGGCAAAGTAAACTGACACAAAACTATATCAATAAACGTTCCACCTCTGCAGGATAATTAAGTCTAAATGACACCGGCATTCTTAAGCAGATTACATATAAAATTCATTTTTAATTAAACTGAAAACGGATTGATTTTAACTCCAGGTCCCATTGTAGATGAAACTGTTACAGATTTCAAGTACTGACCTTTTGCTGTAGCTGGTTTTGCTTTTTTGATTACATCAATAATCGTATTAGCATTCTCAACTATTTTTTCAACATCGAAAGATGCCTTTCCAACAGGTACAGAAACGATACTTGTTTTGTCAACACGGTATTCTATTTTACCCGCTTTTACATCTTCAACCGCTCTTTTTACGTCAAGAGTTACAGTTCCGGTTTTTGGGTTTGGCATTAAACCTTTAGGTCCTAATACTCTACCAATTTTACCTACAACACCCATCATGTCAGGGGTTGCAATTGCAACGTCAAAACCGAACCAGCCTTCCTGGATTTTTGCTACCATATCTGCTTCTCCAACAAAATCTGCTCCTGCAGCTTCAGCTTCTTTAGCCTTCTCACCTTTAGCAAAAACAAGAACTTTTCTTACTTTGCCTGTACCGTGAGGAAGAACTACGGCGCCTCTGATTTGCTGATCAGCATGTCTTGGATCTACGCCTAGTCTGAATGAAAGTTCAATCGTCTCATCAAACTTAGCTTTAGCGTTTTCTTTAGCTAATTTTACAGCTTCTTCTAAGCCGTATAAATTTGTTTTATCAATAGCTTTTAATGCATCTTGATATCTTTTTCCATGCTTTGGCATTTTTACTTTCCTCCTTTGTGGTATTTACAGAATTTAATCCTCCCACAGCCTTACACCATAATCTTAGTCTTCAACTACGATACCCATGCTGCGTGCTGTGCCTTTAATAATTCTCATTGCTGCTTCAACTGAACCGGCGTTTAAGTCTACCATTTTCAATTCAGCGATTTCTCTTACTTTAGCTGAATTTACTTTAGCAACTTTTTTTCTGTTTGGTTCGCCTGATCCCTTTGGAATACCTGCAGCTTTAAGAAGCAGAACGGCAGCTGGTGGTGTTTTTGTAATGAAAGTAAACGACCTGTCAGCATAAACCGTGATTTCAACGGGAACAATTAAACCTATGTCATCTTTAGTTCTTTCGTTAAAATCTTTACAGAATTGCATGATATTAACACCATGTTGACCTAGTGCAGGACCTACCGGTGGAGCCGGGTTAGCTTTACCTGCTGGACACTGAAGTTTAATGAATCCTATAACCTTTTTTGCCATTTCACGGTTCACCTCCTTATTGTAATGTGGTAAGAGCGGATAATTAAATCCTTCCACTTTATAAAAAAGCCCTAAAGCTTTAATATACCTTTGAATTATACTTCTTCTACCTGGTTATGATCAAGTTCGATGGGAGTTTCCCTGCCAAACATTGATATTGTAACCTTTAGTTTGCCTTTTTCTAAATCAATTTCTTCAACACTACCTACAAAATTTTCAAATGGCCCATCTGTAACTCTTACATTTTGACCAATCTCATAGTCAATTTTCCCTTTAAATGTGCTTTCTCCCATTTTTTTAAGAATCTTTTGGACTTCCTGCTCCATTAAAGGAACCGGCTTACCACCAGTACCAACAAAACCAGTTACTCCGGAAGTGTTTCTGACAAGATGCCAAGATTCGTCAGTGAGAATCATTTCAACAATAACATAACTTGGGAAAATTCTTTTTTTATTGACTTTTTTCTCGCCACTTTTAATTTCAATCTGGTCTTCTGTAGGAACAATTATCCTGAAAATTTTGTCACCCATATCCATGGATTCTATTCTTTTTTCCAAATTGGCTTTGACTTTATTTTCATAGCCAGCGTAAGTGTGGACAACGTACCAAGCTGATTCCATAATTAAAGGGTTCCGTTTAGAAAACTGAACCCCCACCCCCTAATACAATTTACTCTTAAATAATGAATCCCATAATCAGACTCAACACAGAATCAAAGATCCAAATAATACCACTAACAAATAATACAGAAACAACTACTACGATTGAATACGTAGTAAGTTCTTTTTTATTTGACCAGTGAACTTTTTTCAATTCATTTAAGGATGCTCTCAAGAACTTTTTCGTTCTTGCCCAAAAGCCCTGTTTTTCAGTTTGCTTAACAGTCATTTTAAAACACCTTTCTGCTTTACCTGCAATTACTTAGTTTCTTTATGTATAGTATGTGTTTTGCATGTTGGACAGTATTTTTTCATTTCAATTCTGTCTGGATTGTTCTTCTTATTTTTAGTTGTATTATAATTTCTATTCTTGCATTCTGTGCAAGCAATCGTCAATGCCACTCTCATTGCCGCACCTCCTTAAACTCAGATTCATCTATATAAATACATATATATTTCACACCTTAAAATTTTAGCATATCCCAATTAATGTGTCAACATTTTTTAAGGCAATATGGTTTAAAAAACCTTCGCCTACCTTTTTGCAGTAAGCGAAGGTTTTAGCTTTAACTTTTAAATAATTTTATTACTCGTTAATGCCTGAAACAACACCAGCACCAACAGTTCTTCCGCCTTCACGGATTGCAAATCTTAAGCCTGGCTCAATAGCTATTGGAGTAATTAATTCGATGTCCATTTTGATGTTATCTCCCGGCATTACCATTTCTACTCCTTCTGGCATTGCAATTGATCCTGTTACGTCTGTTGTTCTGAAGTAAAACTGTGGTCTGTATCCGTTAAAGAATGGAGTGTGTCTTCCACCCTCTTCTTTTATTAATACATAAACCTCTCCGGAAAACTTTGTATGAGGTTTGATTGATCCCGGCTTAGCTAATACTTGGCCTCTGATAATATCTTTTCTGTCAACACCTCTTAATAATGCGCCTATATTGTCTCCTGCTTGTGCATAGTCAAGAAGTTTACGGAACATTTCTACTCCTGTTACTACTGTTTTTCTTGGAGCTTCTGAAAGACCTACGATCTCTACTTCTTCACCAACTCTTACTTCTCCTCTTTCAATTCTGCCTGTTGCTACTGTTCCACGGCCTGTAATTGAGAATACGTCCTCTACTGGCATTAGGAATGGCTTGTCGATTGCACGCTCTGGAGTTGGAATGTAGTCATCTACTGCCCGCATTAACTCAAGTACTTTTTCTGCCCATGGGCCTGTTGGATCTTCAAGAGCTTTCAAACCTGAACCTCTTACTACTGGAATATCATCTCCAGGGAATTCATACTGGCTTAATAGTTCTCTTACTTCCATTTCAACTAACTCTAATAATTCTTCATCATCAACCATGTCTGCTTTGTTTAACCATACTACGATATATGGCACCCCAACCTGACGTGCAAGAAGAATGTGTTCTCTTGTTTGTGGCATTGGGCCATCTGCTGCACTTACTACCAAGATTGCTCCGTCCATCTGAGCTGCTCCTGTAATCATATTTTTTACATAGTCAGCGTGACCTGGACAGTCTACGTGAGCATAGTGTCTGTTTTCTGTTTCGTATTCTACGTGAGCTGTATTAATTGTAATACCTCTCTCTTTTTCTTCTGGTGCCTTGTCAATCTCGTCGAATTTTGATACTTTCGCAAAACCTTTTTGTGCTAAAACTGCAGTGATTGCTGCTGTTGATGTTGTTTTACCGTGGTCAACGTGACCAATTGTTCCAATATTTACGTGGGGTTTAGTTCTTTCAAATTTAGCTTTTGCCATTTTACTTTTTCCTCCTTGTTCTACTATTAAAAAATAGATAGCTCAACGTATTTGTTTTCATGTCAAATATTATCGCAAATTCTTTAAAGAGTAAAGCATTTTTGCATTAAAAAAAGATCCGGAATCTCCGAATCTTTTTCTGGTGGCGGCGAAGGGATTTGAACCCCTGACCCTACGGGTATGAACCGTATGCTCTAGCCAGCTGAGCTACGCCGCCTTGTATATAATTTTAAATTTTTGAAATCGGTATTGTCCATGGAGCCCATAAGCGGACTTGAACCGCCGACCTCCACCTTACCAAGGTGGCACTCTACCGCCTGAGCTATATGGGCAAAAAAATTTTGGTTGCGGGGGAAGGACTTGAACCTTCGACCTCCGGGTTATGAGCCCGACGAGCTACCAACTGCTCTACCCCGCGTTAATAATAAAAATACTTTACCCAAAAACTTAAAAATAAATGGTGGAGGGAACAGGATTCGAACCTGTGAAGGCGTAGCCAACGGATTTACAGTCCGCCCCCTTTGGCCGGCTCGGGCATCCCTCCATATTGTTAGAAAAATTGGAGCCGACGATGGGACTCGAACCCGCAACCTGCTGATTACAAGTCAGCTGCTCTTCCAGTTGAGCTACGTCGGCTTTTTTCTGACAAAAATTATTCTATAATATCCCCGGAACAAAGTCAATGTTTTTTTCTTCTGATTTTTTCAAGCTTTGCCAGAACATCTTTATTTAAGTTTGCTTCCAGGTAATTTCTTTTTCCACTACTTTTTCTTTCAATCAACTCGCTAAACTCTTTTTGAGTCTTTTCAAGTTCACTCAGAAGCTCTCTGGATGAAACCCGGTAAGCTCCTTTTGACCAAATTATTTCTTGCTGTAACTTATCTGAGGTTGCAACAAAAACTTTACTGGTCTTCAAAAGTTTGCCAACTTCCTTTTCTATTACATGATCTGCAGATACTCCATAAGGGCTGAAAACAACTTCAACCTTTCCATTGAAATATCTTTCTCCAACATTGTCTTTTACCTTGTGCCCATCAAAAACCAATATGATTTTATAATGTTTATATCCCGCATAGTTATTTAACAAATGAATCAGGCGGTCTCTTGCATCTTCAATGCTGTCTTCCATCATTTTCGATAGTTCCGGCCAGCTGTTTAAAATATTATAGCCATCAACAACCAGATAAAAGTCCAAGATTACTTCCCATCCTTCGCATTTGATAATTTTTGGCGAAGAAGTTCAAATAGAATTACTCCTGTGGCAACTGATACATTTAAAGAATTAACTTGTCCAATCATAGGTATTGTAATAACAACATCGCACTTTTTTAGGATATTTGGGCTAACTCCCTTACTTTCATTGCCAAGAACAATTGCAGTTGCTCCTGTAATTTTGCCCTTATATATGCTCTGGCCTTTAAGATCGGTTCCGTAAATCCAGATGTTTTTTTCTTTCAGTTTGTCTATTAACTGAGATAAATTTGTAACCCGGGAAATTAAAATATTTTCCAATGCTCCTGCGGATGTTTTTGCTACCGTCTCGGAGAGCATAACTGAACGGTTTTTCGGGATAATAATCCCGTGAACTCCTGCAGCTTCTGCTGTTCTGATTATTGCCCCGAAATTGTGGGGATCTTCAACGGAATCAAGAAGAAGAATTAAAGGATCTTCCCCTCTCTCTTCTGCCTTTGCAAGGATTTCTTCCCATTCACAATATTCTTTTACACTTACTTCTGCGGCTATTCCCTGATGATTTTTTTCGGGAAACATTTTATCCATTATGTTTCTATCAATAAATTTGATTGGAACCCCTGTGCCTTCAAGACTCCTTTTAAAATCTGCTACGGTACTTTCCCGGATACCTTTACTTAAATATAGTTTGTTTAGATTTTTGCCGGATTTAATTAGTTCCATTACTGCATGTCTTCCATAATAATATTGTTCTGAATTATTCATATATATTTTTACCTCTTCTCAGACTATAGGATTGAAAAAGTCATCTGTAAATACAATTTCACCATAGTTTTCTTCTGCAAAGTCTTCTTCAAAAAGAATATCTGCGAAAAGTGTAGGCAGAATTTCCTTAAAGTATTTAAGTAATGGAATTGCAATTTCTTTTACTTGAGGGTGAGCCCCTTTGTCGCATCTAAGCTTTAAGAAATGTCTCCATTCCCTCAGGTTATATGTCACAACGATTTCTGTTTTCAAGGAGTTAGGCAATACAGAGCGGGCTTCTTGTGGAGTTGAGCCTGCTTCAAGAAGTGCAAAGTAATTTGATTCAGCTTCCTTACAGGATTTCTCCCATAATTCATATTCTGCCGGACGATTTCTGTAGAAAAATGGATCTATAACTGCTATCTCATTCCCAAATTTATCATTTGAATAATTACAGTATCGTGTTGACTCCTGAGAATAGCCGCCAACTCTGTGACGGACTACTTCATGAGTTATACCTCTGTCTGTAATGAACATAAGTGTAATTTTTTCGTGTTCAATTATAGATTCGTGTCCATGTTTAATAATCCCGCCAAGAAAACTGGTATTCACTTCGTCTCTAAGTTTGTCTTCAGATTTATAGCAGACACGGGCGTATCTTTCTAATCTCTTTAAGAAATCTTTTTCAATTTCTGACTTTGGAATCAATACTTTTGCTTTTGTAATAATCAATTATCTTCTCTCCTTTTCATCCTCATCTAAAAGTTCCTCCAGGCGATTTATAATTTCCCCGATTCGCTTTTTATCTTCTTTGAGATAAAGATATCCCATTAATGATTCAAGACCTGCGGCATTGGTATACTCGGTAATATTTGATTGTTTCGGAATATATTTCGGCTTGGTATTTCTTCCCCGGCGAAAAGCATCTGCCTCTTCGGGGGTAAGATCATTTAAAATGGATAGGATCAGCCTGCTTTGCATTGGAGCATTAACCCGGCGGATTGCTTCTTTATGAAGGCGATTTCCCCGGTAGTATCCTTTTTTAATTAACGCTTTTCTCACTTCTAGCTCGTAAACTGCATCTCCGATGTATGCTAAAACAATTCCAGTATAATTTTTTATATCTTCCATTGTATCCCTGCTCTGGTGTCCTCTAAATGGACTCCAATTTCACTAAGAGAATTTCTGATTTTATCTGCAGTTGCAAAATCTTTGTTTTTCTTCGCGTCCTGACGAAGGTCAATTAAAATTTGAATTAATTTTTCTGTAAGATTAGACTGCTCTCCTTGTTTTGATGAAGATGTGGTTGCTTTTTCTATGTCTAATCCTAGCACATCTAAAAGCCCTGCGTAAACGGATAAAAGTTTTTCTGAATTTTCTTTTGTCATTTCATTTTTCTTGATGAGTTTATTAATTTCTTTTGTGAAATCAAAAATTTCTGCGATAGCAAGAGCCGTATTAAAATCATCATCCATTGCTTCTTTGAAATCTTCTGTTACTTCTTCAATAATTTTTTCAACTTTTTTACTTTCATCTTCTGATGATGAAGGTTCTTGATAATTTTTTAGTTGAAGATAGGTGTTTTTGATTCTTTCCAAAGCCCGGCCGCTTTCTTCAATTTTGTCGTAATCGAAATCCAAAGGACTGCGATAGTGAGCTTCAATTAAATAGAAACGAACTGTTATAGGATCAAATCTGTCCAAGATTTCTCTTAATAAAAAGAAATTGCCTAAGGATTTTGACATTTTTTCTTTATTGATGGTGATAAAACCGTTGTGCATCCAGTAGTTTGCCATTTTCTTCCCTGTCATTGCTTCTGTCTGAGCTACCTCATTTTCGTGATGGGGGAAGACAAGATCCTGTCCACCACCATGAATGTCAAATTGATCTCCTAAAAATTTTCTACTCATAACGGAGCATTCAATGTGCCACCCAGGACGACCTGGACCCCAGGGACTCTCCCAAAAGAGTTCTCCTGGTTTAGCGCTTTTCCAAAGGGCAAAATCCCCTGGATGTTTTTTTCTTTCATCTACATTTATGCGAGCACCCATTTGCATATCTTCAAGATCACGGCCGGAGAATTTTCCATAGTGATCAAATTTTTGGATGTCGTAATATACATCTCCATCTACTTCGTATGCAAATCCTTTATCTATAAGCCCCTGAACGAAGGCAATAATTTCTGGTATATTTTCACTCACTTTGGGATGGTGGGTTGCTTTTTTAATGTTTAATTTTTCTGTATCTTTAAAATATTCACCAATATATTTTTCTGCAAGGGTCAGGGGCTCCATGTTTTCTTCAGCTGCACGATTTATGATTTTATCGTCAACATCAGTAAAGTTTTGAATGTAAGTCACCTGGTATCTGGAATACTCGAAATAACGTCTTATTGTATCGAAAACAACTACAGGGCGGGCGTTTCCCAGGTGAATCAGGTTATAGGTTGTTGGTCCGCAGACGTACATTTTTACCTGTTTCTCTTCTAATGGAATGAACTTTTCCTTTTGCTGTTTCTCAGTGTTATATATTTTTATCATCGTCAATTTCTACCTCCAGCTCTTCTACTTTTTTTCTAATATTTGTATTTTGTCTTGAAGCAGAACAAACATTTCCTTGATTGGATCTGGAAGTTCATCATGCTTAAGGTCAATTTCATTTTTACCTGTTGGGCGGTGTCCTGCAACTACCCGGCCGGGGATTCCAACTACGGTACAGTTGTCGGAAACTTCTTTGAGAACAACTGAGCTGGCACCGATTTTCGCGTTATCTCCCACACGGAAAGAGCCGAGAACTTTTGCTCCCGTACTTACAACAACATTGTCTCCCAAGGTTGGATGACGTTTGCCTTTTTCCTTGCCGCTCCCCCCAGAGTTACTCCCTAGAAAATGGTAACATTTTCGCCAATTTCTGTAGTTTCGCCGATTACTACGCCACAGCCGCGGTCGATAAAAAGTCCGTCTCCAAGCTTCGCTCCTGGGTGGATCTCAATTTGTGTCAGGAAACGGGTGAACTGAGATATGAGTCGGGCGATTAAAAAAAGTGGGTTTTGTAAAAAAGTGGGCGATCCGGTGCATCCAGATTGCGTGGAGCCCGGGATAGTTAAGAATTACTTCCAGCTTACTTTTCGGGGCCGGATCTCTTTCGAAGATTACATTAATATTATTTTTCATCCGAGCAAGAACGCCCATTTTTTTATTCTTATTCATTGCTCCTCCTTATCTGGGACACTTCCTGTGGATAAAGCGCGGAAAATGGAAGCGTCCCCTCTGCTGCATAAAAAAAACCTATGCATCTCTGGGGTCAGAGACGCATAGGTGCGTGGTTCCACTCTGGTTGAAAAACCGGTGGCTGCGACTGCAATAAGGCTCCTCGTAGTGCTTGTGGTGATTGGGGGAGCTTTATTGCCTTGGAATAGCGGCGACGGGTTTTTCCACTCTCTGCATGTAACGCTGCAAAACGGATGGGCGTACTCTCGCGGACTGACGGTTTTGCGGCGTCGACCTTAATTTCTGCTTTTCTGCTCAGAGATGCACTTCTCTTTAATTTCTTTAAAATCTGCTTTCAGCCAGTGGCAGATTCTCTCTGGTAAAGATTCATAAAGATACTCTTCTCTTCATTGCATTTTTGTTATTAATTATATAAGTCATATATTTATATTGTTATGATTATACTTAACCTTGAAGGATTTTGTCAATTCTGCTAAGGGTTTTTTCTTTCCCGAGAATTGTAACGGTGTTTGCAAGATCTGGACCATGAAGTTCTCCGGAGATTCCAACTCTCACTGGCATAAATAATCCTTTGCCTTTTGCGTTCATTTCTTTTCCTGTTTCTTTGATTAACTCTTTAACTGCAGGAGGATTTACTTCCTCCAGAGCTGCCAGTTTATCTCTGAAACAGCGAATTACAGCAATTGATTCTTCAATGGCAAGAACTTCTTTTGCCTCATCTGAAATTTGGATGTCTTCCTTCATGAATTTTTCCAGCTCAGTTTTTATATCTGCAAATGTGTTGATGTGATTAAATAGAGCCTCTGCCACATAATTCAGCCAGACTTCTTGTTCTTCAGCAGATTTTTCTGCAAGATATTCTCCAAGGAAAGATCGGATTCCTTCTGCAACTTTTTCCTTCGGAAGATTTCTTATATATATACCATTTACCCACTTCAGTTTTTCGAAATCGAATACTGCAGGATTTTTTGCTACTCGATCCAGAGAAAATTGCTGGATTAACTCATCCATAGAAAAAATTTCTTCTTCTGTTGAAGGAGACCATCCAAGTAATGCCAAGAAGTTTACAAGAGCTTCTGGTAAATATCCTGCATTCTGATATTGAACAACACTTGTTGCTCCGTCACGTTTACTCATTTTCTTTTTATCTTTTCCAAGAATCAGGGAAATATGAGCAAATTCTGGTTTATTCCATCCGAAGGCATCGTAAACTACTATTTGCCTTGGGGTATTTGATAAGTGCTCTTCCCCACGTATTACATGAGTTATATCCATATAATGGTCGTCGATTACCGCTGCAAAATTGTATGTTGCAATTCCATCAGACTTGATTATTACATAATCTCCGACACCGTTTGACTCAAAACTAACAGTTCCACGAACCTGGTCTTCTATAGTAAGAACTTTATCTGCAGGGACTTTGAAACGAACTACTGGTTTTCTGCCTTCTGCAATGTAAGCATCTTTTTGCTCCTGAGTCAGATTACGACATTTCCCACTGTAAACTGGCATTCTACCTTCTGCCATTGCTGCTTCTCTGTCTGCTTCAATTTCTTCCTGGCTGCAAAAACACTGGTAGGCCATTCCTTTATCAATTAACTCCTGAGCATGATTTCTGTATATATCAAGTCTTTCAGTTTGACGATAAGGACCGTGATCTCCCCCGACTTCAATACCTTCATCCCAATTAATTCCAAGCCAGCGCAGGGAATCAAGAATGTTTTTTTCAGATTTTCTTTTAGATC